>NZ_MSDF01000047.1:846-32149 GCF_002022275.1 Pseudomonas fluorescens | reverse complement strand
CCCACATTTGGATCTCCATTTTGTCTGGGGGAACGCGGTCTGCTCTAGCAAAAACAGCGCTTTGATCCAACCACTCAGGTCGGCTCTCAGGCCGCCGTGCTTTAGATTTTGATCTTGATCTGAGGCGCCCCGTTAACCACGCTGGCCGAACGCAGGCTTGAATCCGTGGGTAACCCGGCAGGACGCCGGGTTAGCCGCGCTGGGCCAAGGATGGCCCATCGCGGCGGCCCACGGATTCAAGCCGGAGTGAGGGCACACCGAGCCTAGGCGAGGTGCCGAGTGTTGGGGCAAGAGCCCTTTGGTTACTTTGGGGCTCTTTTCCAAAGTGACCCGCCGTAAGGGCGGAACCCATACCCGCCATCACACAAACAATGGATATGTACTCCAAAAAGCCCCCCCGCAAAACCATCACACCACCCATGCCCCAACCCACTTGTCCAATCATGGCCCTGTTGACTACCGCACCCATCGCCGAAAATAACGCATCCCTTAACAACCACAAGGATGCCCCATGAATGACCCCGTCGAATTCGTGCACCTCGAAACCGAAGCCGACTGCATCACAAGCTTTGCAGTGATGCAGCAGTTACGCCCACACCTGACCGACGCCGCCAGTTTCGCCGAACAAATTCAGCGCCAGCGCCAGAATGGCTACCGCCTGCTGGCCGCGCGTGAACACGGTAAGGTGATCGGCCTGGCGGGCTACCGGCTCACGGAAAACACCCTCTACGGCCGCTTCATCTATGTAGATGACCTGGTGGTGGACGCCTCCCTGCAGCGCCGCCGCTTGGGCGAGCAACTGCTCGACCGGGTCCGTGAAGAAACCCGCACACACGGCTACCGCTGGCTGGTGCTGGACACCGGCATGCACATGGCCCTGGCCCAGCGCTTCTATTTCCGCCAGGGCCTGCTCCCCCTGGGCATGCACTTCTCCCAGGATTTGAGCCAATGACCCGCGCCCTGCTCTTGAGCTTCAGCCCCCACGGCAAAGCCGCGCAAACCTTCAAGCTGGCCCGCGCGTTGCTCAGGGATCTGGTGCCGGATGCTCACGTCACCGAGCGCGACTACGGCGGCCAGGCGTTGCCACCGTTGACCCGTGAATACGCGAATGCCCTGACCACTGCGGGCGGTCTGAGTGGCAACGCAACGGCCTTGTCCGAGCAATTGATCGTGGAACTCGAAGCCTGCGACCTGCTGATCCTCTGCACGCCGGTACACAATTTCACCGTCCCGGCGGCGCTCAAGGGCTGGATCGACCATGTAGTGCGCATCCAACGCAGCTTCACGGTCACCGAGCAGTTCAAAAAAGTCGGCCTGCTCGACGACCGGCGTACCTTTGTGCTGGTCAGTTCCGGCAACTCACGCAAGGGCCACGAACCGGATTTTTTGACGCCCTACCTGACCACCATCCTGTCTACGGTGGGCATCCACAGCGTGGATTTCGTCTACCTGGGCGCCATGGTGCGCGGTGAAGAAGCGGTCAATCGCTCGCTGGAACAGGCACATCGGCAGCTGTCGGCGGCAATCAGCACTGGCCTATAAAATTAATGGCGCTAGAATCGGCGCCATTCTTTGCCAGCCTCCCTGATACGAGCCGCCCATGAGCTTTGATTTCGACACGATCCACCCACGCCTCGGCACCGGCAGCACCAAGTGGAACCGCTACCCGCAAGACGTTTTGCCGATGTGGATCGCCGACATGGATATCGCCGCGCCACCCGCGGTGCTGCAAGCCTTGCACGCGCGCCTCGACCAGCAGATTCTCGGCTACAGCGTAGCGGGCCCGGACGTACGCGAAGCCATCGTGGCCGACCTGTGGGCCAAGTACGCGTGGCGCGTACAGCCTGAAGACCTGCTGTTTCTGCCCGGCGTAGAGCCCGGCTTCAATATGGCGTTGCATGCGTTCGTGCAGCCCGGCCAGCCGGTGGTGCTGCAAACCCCCAACTATCGCCCGATCCGCCTGGCGCCCGGCCACTGGAACCTGCCGCGTATTGAAGTGCCATTCGAGTTGGTTAACGGTGAATTCGTCACGCCAATGCCCGCCATGCGGGAAGCACTGAGCGGTGCCGGCGCCTTGCTGCTGAGCAACCCGCACAACCCGATGGGCAAAGTGTTCCCCCGCGAAGAGCTGCTGGCCGTGGCCAATGCTTGCCTGGAAAACGGCACGTTGATCATCAGCGATGAAATCCACGCAGAACTGTGCTTCGACGGTCGCCGCCACATCCCCACCGCCAGCCTCAGCCCCGAAATTGCCCAGCGCACCATCACGCTGATGTCGGCGAGCAAAGCGTATAACGTCGCCGGTTTGAAAACCTGCTTTGCCGTGGTGCAAAACGCCGAGATTCGCGAGCGCTTCAATAATGCCCGCTGCGGCATGGTCGACAGCGTCAGCCCGCTGGGCCTGGAAGCCACCCGCGCCGCCTACAGCCAATGCAGCGACTGGCTCGACGCGCTGGTGCAGTACCTGCAAGCCAACCGCGACTACTTGCACAATGCCGTGCAAACCCGCCTGCCCGGCGTGGTGATGCATGTGCCCCAAGGCACTTACCTGGCCTGGCTGGATTGCAGCGCCCTGGGCCTGGCCGACCCGCAACAGTTTTTCCTGGAACAAGCCAAGGTGGGCTTGAGTGCGGGGATCGAGTTTGGGGATGACAGCCAGCAATTCGTGCGTTTGAACTTCGGCTGCCCGCGGGCAATGCTGGAGGAAGGCCTACAACGTATGGAGCGTGCGCTGCGTCACCGCTAGGCTGCATTTCACAACTTTTCGCAACGTGCACAGAACCCCTGCTGTTAGTGTTTTCGATGAATAGTCCCACCGGAAACAGCAGGAGTTCCACGGCATGTCGACCCAGCCACTTGATCGCTCGTCCGAGCCCAAAAGCCTCCCCCGTACGCCGGTAAAATTGGGCGAGGCGTTCCATGAACTGCTCAAGAACAGCGCTGGCAAGAAAGCCGACGCTCAGGACAAGCCGCCGTCCGGGCTGGATGCCAGCAAAAAAGCTGGCTATGAACTGGCCGGCAAAGACGCCACGCCGCCCCCTGCCCTGTCCGATTACAAGGCCATCGGCCCGCCGGACGAGGTCGGCCCGGGGCTGATCCGCTATGAAACCCAGGACGGCAAAAAGGTTATCGTCAGCGAAAAGGACAGCCCGGACCTGTTCAAGCAGGTCAGCGCAGACTTCAAATCCCTTTCGGGCGTGGTTGCCAGCCAAAACGCCGGTTATCAAAGCCTGAGTGCAGACGGCAAGGCGCCGGACAAACTGGGCGATTACAAAGCCCTCGGCCCACCCGATGAGACCGGCCCGGGCGTGATCCGTTATGAAACCCAGGACGGCACCAAAGTTGTCATCAGCCAGCGCGACAACCCCGAAGCCTTCCAGAAAGCCAAGGACGACTATGCGAGCTTCAGCGGCCTGTCCAGTAGCGAAGGCGCCGGCTACCGGCGCGCCACCGACAACGAAGTGTGGCCGCCCTATGGCGGTACGGCGGTGGGCCCGGTCGACGAAGTCGGCCCAGGCCTGATTCGTTATGAAAGCAACGGCGAGAAAGTCGTGGTGGCCCGCGACGACAACCCCAAGCTGTTCGATTACCTGGCAGGCCTCAACGCGGTGTACTCCGACCCGGGCAAAAAGGCCGTGGTGGAAGGCGAGCTGAACAATGGCGCAACCCTGGCCGACGCCAACACGCCCGTACCGGGCCTGAATGACTACAAGAACTTCAGCTGGAACAACGACCAGAAAGACCACATTCTCACCTACGAACTGCAGGACGGCACCAAAGTCGTCGTGTCCTCGGACATCAGCCCCGAGCTGTTCAAGAGCGTCGCCACGGCGAATGACACCTGGGCGAAAATCCACACCAGTGAAGACGCAGGCTACAAACTCGCAGGGCCGAACGACTTCCTGAAAAACACCGACATCACCTTCGGCTCTCCCGATGAACTCGGTGACGGCCTGATCCGCTACGAGACCAGCGAAGGCAAGGTCATCGTTTCCAAGGAGCTCAGCCCGCAGCTTTACGATGACGTGAAGGCCAAGTGGGACGCCGCCAGCGCCGCCGGGGTCGACGACACGCGCACCAAGCACAACCTGCCCAAGGCCGGCGACCTGGATGTACTGAACATGGACACCGGCGTGCACGCCGATGAAAAGGACGACAAGTCGCCGACCCTGAGCGTCAGCGAGTTGGCCACTACGCAGTTGATCGATACCTACCGCGCTGGCGTCAAGGACGGCTCGATTCCCAAGGACGATCCGCGCGCCAAGCTGGTTCGCGCTCTTGAAGCCCAGGCGGCCTACCAGAATGGTCATGGCATCACCGGTTATGAAGAGTCCAGGCGCCCGTTCAACACCACATGGCGTGAGTTCGATGACAAGCAGACCGAGCTGACTTCAGCCGACATGCACGACATCATCGACGGCAAGGCTGTCCAGCAACAGATCGGCGAACTGTTCAAAGACCCGACCGTGGCCGCCGACTACAAGTCGAAGATGGACGACGCGATCAACAAGCTGCCGAACAAGGATGAGATCAAGCAGAAGCTGCTGGACCTCACCGCCAACCCGGATTACGTGCTGTACCTCAAGGACCTGCAAGACCAGGGCAAGACCTCCGAAGCGCAAAAAGACCTGAGCGACACCCTCACCTCGCTGTCGTTGTTCGACCCGGAGGCCGCCAGCAAGGCTGCGCAAAATATCCAGGCTGACGGCTTGACCACCGACCTCAATGCGATCCTCTCGGACCCGAGCAAGATCTCCGACGATAACAAGGAACTGGCGACCAAAGACCTGTTCGGCTTGCTCAAGGGCGTGCTCAAGGGCAGCCTGCTCGACCTGCCACGGCGGACCCAGGAAACCCTGGAGAAGTTTCTCAATGAGGGACTTGAGGGCAAGGAAAAGTCCGCAGGCGTCACCAAGGCCCTGGAGGAATTGGGTGAGGTCTACAAAAACAACGGTTCCATCAGCGAAGCCGACTTGAAAACGGCACTGAGCAAACCGTATATCGCAGTGGCTGATCGCGGCATGCTCGGCGAGGTCTTCAACACCCTCAACAGCAAGGGCATTCTCGGCTCTCTCGGCGCGGGCGTGACCCTGTTCTCGGCGATTTACCAACTGGTGGGCAAAGGCGGCAAACTGGGTGAGACCCCGGCGCAGCGCATGACTATCGCCAAGGACTTCATGAGTTTTGCCGGTGGCTCCAGCCACTTTGTGCGCTTGGGTGACAAGATCGGCGAGAGCCTGGGTAAAGGCGGCCTGGTGGACTTCCTTGGCCTGGACAAAACCCTGCCGGAAATCTGGGGCAAGAACGGCCTGCAAGAGCCCAACTTCGAGTTCAAGGTCAACGATCTGCCCAGCGACGTCAAAAGCAAGATCACGAGTGCACTGGACGCCGTGCCGGATAGCCAGTACGACGGCATCTCGAAAATGTTTGGCGAGGGCGACAAGGCCGTCACTGAAGCCACAGAAGGCTTGGCCACCCACCTGGATGACGGCTTGGCCGCAGCGGGCGCGGCCAAGCTGGGCGCCTCCAAGTCGGCGAAAATTGCCGGCTCGGTGATCAAGGTCCTGGGCCCGGCCACGGACATCGCCGGTGGCTTCGCCGACATCGTGCTCGGAGCCTTGGCGATCAAAAGCGGGGTCGACAGCAAGGACCCGCTGGCCCAGGCGGCAGGCGGTTTGCAGGTGGCGGGCGGTGCGTTCGGCGCCTCGGCCGGTGTGCTGGGCGCAGCCGCATTGTTTGGCGCAGGCACCGCAGCGGCATTGACCGGGCCGCTGTTTCTGGTGGGTGTGGTATTGGCCGTGGTCGGTGGCATCATCGGCTACTTCGTTGACCACAACAAAAAACAGAAAGCCACCGAGAAAGAAAACGACTGGTACCGAGACTTGGCTGGCGATGGGTTATTGCAGGACAACTGGGCCGACAAGGTCGAGTACGCCCACTACGAAATCCACCACTACCACGGCCGAGATACGCCAACCGACGACAGTATTTTCCGCTTCCAGCAGTCTGAGTGGGAACACTTCGACCAGACGCCGCAAAAGGGTGGCTCGTCGAGCAACCGCCTGGATGGCGACTTGCACAAGGACTACAAAGACCCGAACACGCCGCCGCGGAACCTGCCGACCGACGCGCCGCCGGATAAACCGCAGCCTCGCCAGCCGGGCGGTGGCGGCGCAAGGATCAACTAAGGATCTGGCAGACTGACACAAACCAATGTGGGAGCTGGCTTGCCTGCGATAGCAGTGTATCGGTCGACACACATGTCGACTCTGACGCCGTCATGGCAGGCAAGCCAGCTCCCACACTTGGTTTTGTGATTACAGTTTGGCGATAGACACTTCAGTCGACTTCACAAAGGCAATCACTTCGCTGCCCACTTTCAATTCCAGGTCACGCACCGAGCGGGTGGTGATCACTGACGTCACGATGCCGGACGCGGTTTGCACGTCAATTTCGGACACCACTTCCCCCAGCAGGATTTCCTTGATCACGCCCTTGAATTGGTTGCGCACGTTGATCGCTTTAATGGTCATGTCGGCTTTCCTTTTGGCTGTTGGGTCAATCCGCACGAATGCGCAGGCACTCAAAATGCGCTATCCAATCGAACAATAAAAGGAATATATAACTCTTTATTTATTCGATATGGATATATACGAACTGTTTGCCAGCCAACAGTCGATCAACAAACTGCCCTCTTCCACAGCAGCAATCCCCGCTCAACTCCCCGCCATTACGCCTCCGGAGTAGATGGCACAGAGACTGCATATTCCTATAAAGCATGATGGAACATGCCATTTGAATTTTCTGAATATAAGAAAAGCCTTCTCTAACCGCCTCTCCCGGAGCTGTTCCATGAAACCTTTCACCCGACGCTTTTTAGGCGCCTGCGCCCTCGCCCTGTGCCTGCAACCTCAAGCCTTCGCCGCCGAAACCGACCCGGCCGAAGTCAACCTGGATTACGCCTACTATTCGCCCGTCAGCCTGGTGCTCAAGCACTTCGGCTGGCTGGAACAAGCCCTGCCGCACAGCAAAGTCGGCTGGGTGTTGAGCCAGGGCAGCAACCGTTCGCTGGAATACCTCAATAGTGGCGGCGTGGATTTCGCCTCATCCGCCAGCCTCTCTGCCGTATTGAGCCGCGCCAATGGCAGCCCGATCAAATCCGTGTACGTCTACAGCCGTGCCGAGTGGACTGCGCTGGTGGTGCGCAAGGATTCGCCGTTCAAAAGCGTCACTGATCTGAAAGGCAAGAAAATCGCTGCCACCAAAGGCACCGATCCCTACCTGTTCACCCTGCGCAGCCTGCAAAAAGCCGGGCTGAAAAAAGACGACGTCGAGCTGGTGCATCTGCAGCACCCGGACGGCCGCACCGCGCTGGAAAAAGGTGACGTGGATGCGTGGGCCGGTCTCGACCCGCACATGGCCGCCAGCGAAATCCAGGCCGGTTCGCGCTTGCTGTACCGCAACAAGGACTTCAACAGCTATGGCGTAGTCAGCGTCACCGAGCAGTATGCGAAGGAGCATCCACAGACCATCACCAAAGTACTCGGCGCCTATGAAAAAGCCCGCGACTGGGCAGTCAAACACCCGGATGAGTTCGCCAAATTGCTCGCCGATGAATCCGGCTTGCCGCTGGAAGTCGCCAGGCTGCAACTGTCGCGTACCGACTTGAGCAGCCCGTTGCTGACCGCCAAGGATGTCGAATCGTCCAAGGCCGCCGCGCCGATTCTGGTCTCCGAAGAGCTGGTACGCAAAGGCGTGAATGTGGACCAGGTGATTGATCAGTTGATCGACACCTCGTTTGGCCAGACCCTGCCGAAGCCGTAAGGGGCGCGTGATGACAAGCAAACTGCAGACATTGCCCCTTCCTGCACCCGTGGTCATCCGGCGCAGTGCCTGGCCGAGGAGGCTCAAAGGCCTGGCCCTGCCGGTGCTGATCCTGTTGATTCTGGAAGGGGTGGTGCGCATCGGCTGGTTGCCCTCTTACCAGATGCCGGCGCCCAGCGAGATCGCCATGACCCTCGCGGACCTTGCCGAAGGCGCCCTGTGGAAGCACATCAGCGCCAGCCTGTTACGGGTGCTGCTGGGCTTCGCGATCGGGGCCGGCCTGGCGTTGGTGTTTGCTGCCTGGGTTGGCCTCAGCCGCGAAGCCGAGGCCTATCTGGAGCCGACCTTTGCCGGGCTGCGCTCGATTCCGAGTTTGGCCTGGGTACCGCTGTTGCTGCTGTGGCTGGGTATTGATGAAACGTCGAAGATCGTGCTGATCGCGATTGGCGCGTTCTTTCCGGTGTACCTCAACGGCGTCGCGGCGATACGTGATATCGACCGCAAACTGGTGGAGGTCGGGCAAATGTACGGTTTCAGTCGCAGGCGCCTGGTGCAGCGAATCCTGTTGCCCGCCGCCCTGCCCGGCTTGTTTACCGGGTTGCGCAGCGGCTTGAGCCTGGCGTGGATGTTTTTGGTGGCCGCCGAGCTCATAGCCGCCACCAAAGGCCTGGGCTACTTGCTCAGCGACGGTCGGGAAACCTCGCGGCCGGATATCGTGCTGGCGGCAATCATCGTGTTGGCGCTGCTGGGCAAGGTCAGCGATGGCTTGCTGGCCGCGCTGGAGACGCGTTGCCTGGCGTGGCGTGACACGTTCACAGGTCAGGGTGCAGAACAATGAGCCAGCAGCCTTTGTTAGAGATTCGCGTCGAGCGCAAAAGCTTTGCCAACACCCCTGTGCTGACGAATGTGCACCTGGCCTTGCAGCCGCGTGAAGCCGTGAGCTTGCTCGGCCCCAGCGGATGCGGCAAAAGCACGCTGTTGAGGATCGTTGCGGGCCTGGAAACAGACTTTCAGGGCGAATTGCGCAGCCCTGAAGGCGAAGTTGCCTTTGTGTTCCAGGAACCGCGGCTGATGCCCTGGCTCACCGTGGAACAGAACATCGGTTTCAGCGATGACAACCGCTACGACAAGGCCTGGGTCACGCAACTGATCGAGGAAGTTGGCTTGAAGGGTTTCGCCCAGGCGCTGCCCAAAGCGTTGTCCGGCGGCATGGCGCAACGCGTGGCGATTGCGCGCGGCCTGTATTCACGCCCGCAGGTGCTGCTGCTGGACGAACCGTTCAGCGCAGTGGATGCGTTTACGCGCATCAAACTGCAGGACCTGCTGCTGCAACTGGCCGCGCATCACGCCATCGCGTTATTGCTGGTGACCCATGATGTGGATGAAGCGCTGTACCTGAGCGATCGGGTACTGGTGATGGACAACCGGCCAAGCAGCATTCGTCAGGCGCTGGCGGTGAATTTGCCGCACCCCAGGGACCGGCGCGACCCTTTGCTGGCGCAGCTCAAGGCGCTGTCCTTGACCGAGCTGCAACGGGCGCATGTGATCTGACAAAAGGGCTTGCTGTGGTGAGCGGGCTTGCCAAAAACAAGCCCGCTCACCACAAAATCATGGCCATGGGATCACACCCGTTTTCCAGTCAGTGTCACCCAATAGCGCGTGCGCGCGTGCACCTCAAACCCCAGTGTCGTGGCCAGCAGGCTGAGAATGCGGTCAGTGTTGTCCAGCTGGAAGCTACCGGTGACGCGCCTGGTTTCCAGGCTCGGGTCCCAGCGTAATACGCCCGGGCGGTAACGCTCCAACTCGCGTAAAAAATCCCCCAATGGCAGGTTCTGTGCGGTCAGCACGCCGTCGCGCCAGCCGGGTTGCAGCACATCGAACGGCGCCCAATCACCCAGCCCGCCGGATTTCAAGAGTGCTTGCCGGCCGCTCTGCAACGCCGCCAGTTGCCCGTTCAGATCACGCACCTGCACCGAGCCCTTGAGCACCGAGACCAGGCAGCCAGACGCCAATTGCCGCACACACGCCTCGGCCTGGCTGACCTGCACTTGCCCAAAACGGGTTTGCACGGTCAACGCCACAGCACCCGGCACATTCAACGCCAGCTCACCGTCAACCAACGTGATACGCCGCTGCGCCAGGTCGATATCCACCGCGGTGGCCGTGTTGAGCTGCAAGCTGCTGCCATCGGCCAGAGGCAAGCGTTTGCGCTCGCCCGTGGCGGTGTGCAGGTCGGCACGCCAGGCGTCGATGGGCAACTGGCGGCTGATCAGCCAGGCTGTCGGCACCAACGCCGCCACACCCAGGGCACGCTTGAGCAACGCGCGGCGCCCCGGTTGCGGGCGGTCGAGGCTGGCCATCGCCAACGCCTGGGGCACGTCACTGAAACGCTGACGCAGTGACTCGGCTTTTTGCCAGATCAGTTCGTGGTGCGGGTGGCTGTCGCGCCATTGCTGCAAGTTGGCGTGATCACGTTCGGTGGCGGCGCCGGACTCGAGCAACGCCAGCCACTGCGCAGCGGCGCGTGCGACGTCGCGGCTCACAGATCCACCAGCAAACAATGCTCATAGGCTTGCGCCATGTAGCGTTTCACCGTGCGCTCGGACACCTCAAGGCGCTCGGCAATTTCGCGATAACCCAAGCCTTCCAGCTGGCTCCACAGAAACGCGCGGCGTACTAGCACAGGCAAACCGTCGAGCAACTCATCCAGTGCTTGCAGGGTTTCCAGCACCAGCCAACGCTGCTCGGACGACGGCACACACGCCTGGGGCAAGTCGGCCAAGGCCTTCAGGTAGGCCTGTTCGAGGCTGCGCCGCTGATGAAAGTTGACCAGCAAGCGCTTGCCGACGGTCACCAGATACGCACGCGGTTCCTGCAGATGCGCTATCGGCTGGGCGCTGGCAAGCACGCGCAGGAACGTGTCCTGGCTCAGGTCCGCCGCATCCCAGGCATTGCCCATCCGTCGGCGCAACCAGTTTTCCAGCCAACTGCGGTGGTCGCGGTACAGGCTCGACAACGTCAACTCGGGGGCGTGGGTCGGGACAACAGCATCATTCATGGCAAGCAACCTGCGCGGCGCGAGTGAGTCTCAAATGAGATTCATTCTATTTAATATCGCCGCGCTGTACCACGCTCTTTTCAACATTGCGTTTAGAGCATCGCCGCCTTCTGACGCAGCATGTCGATAAACAACCCCAACTCGCGACTCACCCCCTCGCCCTTGCGCAACAACATCCCGAATGGCGCCAGACGCACGTCCAGTGCCACGGGCAGCGCCACCACCAGGCCCATTTTCAGGTAGTCGCGCAGGGCACTTTCCGAGAGCACCATCACCGCGTCGGTCAACTGGATCAGTTGCTGCATTGAATAGATCGAGCTGCATTCGATGATGTCCGCCGGGCTGGGCAATGCGAGGTCCTGCAGGGCCTGGTCGAAACCGATGCGCGCCGGGCTGGTTTTCGGTTGCAGGATCCACGGCCAGTCGCTCACCAACTCCGCCAGCTCCAGCCGGCCACGCCGAGCCAAGGGGTGGCCGGCATGCGCCACGACCAACATGCGCTCGTTGCCCAAAGGTTCGAAGCTATAGTGCTCGCTGTCAGTGGCAGCGTTGCGCCGGGTAATGCCCAGGTCGATACGCCCTTGTTCGAGCAACTGGATCACCTGATCGCTGGTGTCACCCATGATGCGGATACGCAATTGCGGGTTAAGCGTCTTGATCTGCGCGATGCAATCCATCACCAGGTCGGGCGCCGCACCCATGATCGTGCCGATCGACAAGTAGCCATACCCGCCCTGCTGGCGCGCCATCAAATCCTCGGCGCACCGGTCCAGGCCGCTCAGGGCTGATTCGGCGAACCGGATCAACTCCTGACCCAGTGCCGTAGGGCGCATGCCCCGGGGCAAGCGCTCGAACAGGTCGCAGGCAAACATGTCCTCGATCTCACGCAGCATGCGCGTGGCCGCCGGTTGCGACATGTTCAGCGCCTGGGAGGCACGGTGCAGATTCTGGCTGGAGCTCAGCGCAACCAGCATATGCAGATGCTTGTAGCGCAAGCGGTTGAACAGGCTGGGAGAGATCGCAGAACTACGCATTTTTATCCTTGTTAACGATACCCTGAGGTTATCAGTTGTAAGCGAGATTCGATTTGTAGCGCATTGCTCGGCCGCCGTACAGTCCGTTCCATAAGAACAAAACAACGGAATCGCTCATGAAAACCCTGCCTGCGCCCCTGCTCGCCAAGATTTCCTGGCGGCTGCTGCCCTTCCTGCTGCTGATGTACATCATGGCCTTTCTCGACCGCGCCAATGTCGGGTTCGCCAAGCAAGCCTTCCAGGCCGATACCGGCTTGAGCGACGCCGCTTTCGCATTCGGCGCCGGGGTATTTTTCGTCGGTTATGCGCTGCTGGAAGTGCCCAGCAACCTGATCCTGCACCGCGTCGGCGCCCGCTTGTGGATGTGCCGGATCATGGTCAGCTGGGGGCTGGTGTCGGCGGCGATGGTGTTTGCCCACAATGAAACCAGCTTCTACGTTCTGCGCTTTCTGCTGGGCGTGGCCGAAGCCGGCTTCTTCCCCGGCGTGATCCTCTACCTCACCTACTGGTTCCCCCAGGCCGTGCGCGGTAAGGCCATGGGCTTCTTCTACTTTGGCGCGCCGCTGGCGTTTATCTTCGGCAGCCCGTTATCCGGTTTATTGCTGGAGATGGACGGCTTCGGCGGCATTCACGGCTGGCAATGGCTGTTCGCAGTGGAAGGCCTCATGGCCACGGCGGTTGGCATCTGGGCCTACTGGTACCTGGACAATCGCCCCGCCGATGCCAAGTGGCTGACCGTAGCTGAGCGCGCGCAAATCCAGGCCCTGCTCGACACCGAAGACCAGCACAAAACCTCCCACGGCCGCAGCCTGCTGAATGTGCTGTGCCAGCCCTCAGTGCTGTATCTGTGCCTGGTGTATTTGCTGATTCAGGCCAGCGTGTACGGCGTAGTGTTTTACCTGCCGACCCAGGTCGGCGGGCTGCTCGGTACCAAAGTGGGGTTGATGGTCGGGCTGGTGTCTGCCATCCCGTGGATCTGCGCACTGTTCGCGGCGTGGTGGATTCCCGCTTACTCCGACCGTACCGGCGACCGTCGCCGCACCGCCTGCCTCACACTATTAATGGCGGCTGCCGGTATCGCCTGCTCGGTGACCTTTGCCAACCCGCTGCTGGGCATGCTCGCCCTGTGCTTCGCGGCCTCGGGGTTCATCGCCGTGCAACCGGTGTTCTGGACCTTCCCCTCCAGCTATCTGGCCGGCAGTGCAGCCGCCGCCGGCATCGCCTTGATCAACTCGTTCGGCGCCCTCGGCGGCTTTATCGCCCCGGTCATCAAGCACTGGGCCGAAAGCGCTTTCCACTCCCCGGCGGCCGGTCTCTACCTGCTGTCCGCCACCACAGTCCTGGCTGCATTGCTGGTACTGGGCATCCATTCACCCGGCCCTAAAGCGTCGAACACGCCGGCCACTGTTTAATTCCAGGAGTCACACCATGGGTCACCTCACCATCAAACACGTGCGCGCCTTTGTATTGCGTGGCGGCGGCGCCGACTACCACGACCAGGCCGACGGCCACTGGATCGACGATCACATCAGCACGCCCATGAGCAAATACCCCGAGTACCGCCAGAGCCGCCGTAGCTTCGGCATCAACGTACTTGGCACGCTGGTAGTAGAGATTGAAGCCAGCGACGGCACCGTCGGTTTCGCCGTCACCACCGGCGGTGAGCCGGCGGCCTACATCGTCGAGAAACACCTGGCGCGCTTTCTGGAAGGCGCCCGCGTCACTGATATCGAAAAGATCTGGGACCAGATGTACCAGTCCACGCTCTATTACGGCCGTAAAGGTTTGGTGATCAACACAATCTCCGGCGTCGACCTGGCCCTGTGGGACCTGCTCGGCAAAATCCGCCAGGAGCCGGTGCATCAACTGCTCGGCGGTGCCGTGCGTGACGAACTGCAATTTTACGCCACCGGCGCCCGCCCGGACCTCGCGCAGAAAATGGGTTTCATCGGCGGCAAGATGCCCCTGCACCACGGCCCCAGCGAAGGCGAAGAAGGCCTGCGCAAGAACCTCGAAGCCCTGGCAACCATGCGCGAACGGGTCGGCCCGGATTTCTGGCTGATGCTCGATTGCTGGATGAGCCTGGATCTGAACTACGCGACCAAACTGGCGATTGGCGCCCATGAATACGGGCTGAAATGGATCGAAGAAGCGCTGTCGCCGGACGACTACTGGGGTTACGCCGCGCTGCGCAACAACGTGCCCAAGGGCATGCTGGTGACCACTGGCGAACACGAAGCCACGCGCTGGGGTTTCCGCATGCTGCTGGAAATGGGCTGCTGCGACATTATCCAGCCCGATGTCGGCTGGTGTGGCGGGCTCACTGAACTGGTGAAAATTTCCGCCCTGGCCGATGCCCACAATGCGATGGTGGTGCCCCACGGCTCGTCGGTCTACAGCTACCACTTCGTCGCTACGCGCCATAACAGCCCGTTCGCCGAATTCCTGATGATGGCGCCAAAGGCCGACGAAGTCGTGCCGATGTTCCACCCGCAACTGCTCGGCGAACCGGTTCCGGTCAATGGACGCATGCGCCTGTCGGTGCTCGACAAACCCGGCTTCGGCGTTGACCTGAACCCGGATTGCCAACTGCACCGTCCGTATAACCGCTGAGGAAGACTGCCATGAACATGCCCCGCAACGGCTTCAAGGCCGCCCTCGCCAAGGACACCACGCGATACGGCATCTGGGCCGGTTTCGCCACCGCCTACGCGGCCGAAATCGTCGCCAGCACCGGCTATGACTGGATGCTGATCGATGGCGAGCACGCGCCCAATACCGTCCCCAGCGTACTCAACCAACTACAGGCGGTGGCGCCCTACACCACAGCGCCGGTAGTGCGTGCGGTGAGTGGCGACGCCAACCTGATCAAGCAACTGCTCGATGTCGGTGCGCAGACGCTGATGATCCCCATGGTCGAAACCGCCGAGCAGGCCCAGGCGCTGGTGCGTGCCATGCGGTATCCGCCCCACGGCATTCGTGGCGTTGGCGGCGGTTTGACCCGCGCCACACGCTGGGACGGCGTGGCGGATTACCTGCAAACCGCCCATGAGCAGCTGTGCCTGATCGTGCAGGTGGAATCGCGCATGGGCGTGGAAAACGTCGCGGCAATTGCCGCCGTTGATGGCGTGGACGCGGTGTTTATCGGTCCGGCCGACCTGTCCATTGGCCTGGGCCACGCCGGTAACCCCGGCCACCCCGAGGTGCAGGAGCGTATCAAGCACGCGGTAGACGCGACCCTCGCCGCGGGTAAAGCCTGCGGCATTCTCGCGCCGAACGAAGACGACGCGCGCCGCTACCAGGCCTGGGGTTGCCGCTTTATCGCGGTGGCCATCGACATCAGCCTGCTGCGCCAGAGCGCACTCGCCACCCTCGCCCGTTATCGCCCTGCCGCCGACGCGAAAGCGCCGTCGCGCACTTACTGAGGAACCAGCCCATGTCATCTGTTCCCGTTTACCAGAACTTTATCAACGGCCGTTTCATTGCCAGCGAAGCGCATATCGACGTGCTTAACCCGGCCACCGGCGCGCTGCTGTCGAAGGTCCCGGCGTCCACTGCCGCCGACGTCGACCAGGCACTCGCCGCTGCACGCCATGCGCAAAAAGATTGGGCACGCAAACCCGCGATCGAGCGCGCCGGCCACCTGCGGCGCATCGCCGCCAAACTGCGCGAAAACGTCGCGCACCTGGCACGCACCATCACCCTTGAACAGGGCAAGGTCAGTGGCTTGGCAGAGGTCGAAGTCAACTTCACCGCTGACTACCTCGACTACATGGCCGAGTGGGCGCGGCGCATAGAAGGCGAGATCATCACCAGCGACCGGCCTAACGAGAATATCTTCCTGTTCCGCAAGCCGTTGGGCGTGGTGGCCGGCATTCTGCCGTGGAATTTTCCGTTCTTTCTGATCGCGCGCAAGATGGCCCCGGCGTTGCTCACCGGCAACACCATCGTGATCAAACCCAGCGAAGAAACCCCGAACAACTGTTTCGAATTCGCCAAGCTGGTGGCCGAGACCGACCTGCCCGCCGGTGTATTCAACGTGGTCTGCGGCGACGGCCAGGTCGGCGGCGCACTCACCGCGCACAAAGGCGTGGACATGATCAGCTTCACCGGCAGCGTGGCCACCGGTTCGCGGATCATGACCGCCGCCGCACCGAACATCACCAAGCTCAACCTTGAGCTGGGCGGCAAGGCACCGGCCATTGTGTTGGCGGATGCCGACCTCGACCTGGCGGTCAAAGCCATTCGCGATTCGCGGATCATCAACACCGGCCAGGTGTGCAACTGCGCCGAACGCGTGTACGTGGAGCGCAAGGTCGCCGATCAGTTTATCGAGCGCATCAGCGCCGCGATGTCGGCCACGCGCTACGGCGATCCCATCGCCCAGGCTGATGTGGAAATGGGCCCGCTGATCAACCGCCAGGGCCTGGACAGCGTAAATCGCAAGGTACGCACCGCGCTGAGCCAGGGCGCGACCTTGGTCAGCGGCGGGCAGATTGCCGACCTGGGCGCAGGCTTTCACTTTCAGCCAACGGTGTTGGCCGGGTGCCGTGCCGACATGGAAATCATGCGCGAGGAGATCTTCGGCCCGGTGCTGCCGATCCAGATTGTCGACGACCTCGACGAAGCCATCGCCATGGCCAATGACTGCGACTACGGCCTGACATCGTCGATTTACACGCGCGACCTCGGCAAAGCCATGCACGCGGTGCGTGAGATTGATTTTGGCGAGACTTACGTCAACCGCGAAAACTTCGAAGCCATGCAAGGCTTCCATGCCGGCGTGCGCAAATCCGGGGTGGGCGGCGCCGACGGCAAGCACGGCCTGTATGAGTACACCCACACGCACGTGGTGTACCTGCAGAGCTGAAGTGGTGAAACGTGGCCCGGCGCGTTAGCGTGCGGGCCTTTCCCAGAATGCCAAAGATAAGGACTGCGCCATGCCCCTGCCCCTTTACAGCGGCCCGATCATCGACAGCCATCTGCACCTGTTCGACCCGCGCCGCCCTCAAGGCATCCCGTGGCCGGAGCCCGGTAACCGCTTGTATGCCGCGCATTTGCCAGCCGACTACCGGGCGGTGGCCAGCGCGCATAACGTGATCGGCGCCATCGCCGTGGAAGCCAGTCCGTGGCGTGACGACAACCGCTGGTTGCTCGAGACCCTGCGCAATACGCCTGGCATGCTCGGGTTCGTCGGCAACCTCGACCCACGTGAGGCGTCTTTCGCCGCCGACCTCGACGCGCTGGCGAAAGAGCCACTGTTCCTCGGCCTGCGCTACGGCAACCTGTGGGACCGCGACCTGCTGCTGGACCAGACCCGCCCGGGCTTTATCGACGGCTTGCGCCAACTGGCAGCTTGCGGGCGCAGCCTGGACAGTGCCAACCCGAACCCGCGCCTGATCAAGGGCCTGTTGCACCTGAGCGACGCGCTGCCGCAACTGCGCATCGTCGTCGATCACCTGCCCAACACCCAAGTGCCCGCCGGTGAAGAAACGGCCTATCACGCCGACCTGCTGCGCCTGGCCGAGCGGCCCAACGTGTTTGCCAAACTGGCGGAAATCCCCCAGCTCGGGCCGCACGGGTTGATCACCGACACAGCGTTCTACAACGACCGCCTCGCCGTATTGTGGGAAGCCTTTGGCGAAGACCGCTGTTTCTTCGGCAGCGACTGGCCCAACAGCGACCATCTGGCGGATTTCGCCACCACCCTGAGCCTGGTGAAAAGCTGCATGGCGGACAAACCCGAGGCCGTGCAGGCCAAGTTCTTTGTGCACAACGCGGTGCGTATCTACACGCCCACGCCCGCCCATGGAGACCTGTGATGCAGACCCGCGCCTTTCGCATGAACCTCAACCCGGGCCAGGCCGACGAGTACCGTCGGCGCCACGCTGAGATCTGGCCGGAACTGGCCCAGGCGCTGCTGGATGCGGGCGTGGTGGACTACCGGATTTTTCTCGATGAGGCCGCCAACGCGCTATTTGCGGTGCTGACCCACGAGGACGTCCACGGCCTGGACGAACTGCCCGGCACCGCGCTGATGCAACGCTGGTGGACCTACATGCAGGACATCATGCCCAGCCACGCAGATGCCTCGCCGATCAGCGTTGACCTGCTGCCCATGTTCCACCTGACGCGCCCCTGAACCGACTGGCTCACAACAACAATAAAAAGGATTCAACCACGTGGAAATCATTCTCTTCGGTGTGATTCTGCACTTTATCGGCGGCTTCGCTTCCGGCAGTTTCTACATCCCCTACAAAAAGGTCCGCGGCTGGGCCTGGGAAAGTTACTGGATCACCGGCGGCCTGGTGTCCTGGCTGATCGTGCCGCTGATTGCCGCGCAACTGACGGTGCCGGGCTGGGTGGAAATTCTGCGCACGGCCGATTCCGGCACCCTGCTGTGGACCTATGTGTTCGGCGTGTTGTGGGGCATCGGCGGGCTGACGTTCGGCTTGACCATGCGCTACCTCGGTTTGTCCCTCGGCATGTCACTGATCATGGGCCTGACCTCCGCCCTCGGCGCCTTGATGCCAGCGTTGTACCGCGACCTGTTTACCACGGAAACCGAGGGCACCCTGACCTCGATGCTGGCCTCCCAGGGCGGCCATTGGGTGCTGTGGGGCGTGGCCGTGTCGTTGATCGGCATCGCGGTGTGTGGCAAGGCCGGGCTGATCAAGGAACGCGAAGTGTCGCAGGCGGTGAAGTTCGCCAGTGTCAGCGAGTTTTCGCTCGGCAAAGGCATGCTGGTGGCAGTGATCTCCGGGGTGCTGAGCGCCTGCTTCAGCTACGGCATCTCCGCCGGCCGCCCACTCGCTGCGGCCGCGGTGGAACACGGCGCCAACAGCCTGTTCCAGAACAACGTGACCTTCATGGTGATCATGTGGGGCGGTTTGACCACCAACGGGATCTGGTGCCTGTGGCTGAACTGGCGCAACCGCACCTTCTCCAACTACACCGACCGCAGCACCCCGCTGCTGAGTAATTACCTGCTGGTGGCCATCGCCGGCACCCTGTGGTTCCTGCAGTTTTTCTTCTACGGCATGGGCGAAAGCCGCCTGCAGAACGACGCCAGCTCCTGGGTGCTGCACATGTCATTCATCATCATCGTGTCCAACTGCTGGGGCCTGTATTTCCGTGAATGGGCCGGCACCAGTGCCGCCAACAAGGCAGTGCTGGCGGCCGGTATCGCCGTGATACTCGGCGCCATCGCCATGGTCGGTTACGGCAATTACCTCGGCTGAAACCTCTCATTTTCCAAGGAGTCTTTTTATGTTGCTTGCAGATAAAACCGTGATCATCACCGGCGCCTCCCGCGGTATCGGCCGCGCCGCCGCGCGTGAATGCGCACGCCAAGGCGCCCGCGTGGTGATCGGCCACAGCGGCAGCGGCCAGGGCACCGAGGCGGCGTATTCGTTGATTGAAGAGATCAAGGCGTTCGGCGGCCAGGCCATTGAAGTCGGTGGCGATGCGGCCGACCCGGACACCGGCGATAAACTGGTGGCCGGCGCCGTGAAGGCTTTTGGCAGTGTCGATGTGTTCGTCAACAATGCCGGGATCTGCCCGTTCCATTCGTTCCTCGACATGCCGCGCGAGGTTTACCTGAAGACCGTCAACACCAACCTCAACGGCGCCTACTTCGCCGTGCAGGCGGCGGCCAACCAGATGAAAAACCAGGGCCGTGGCGGCGCGATCATTGCGGTCAGTTCCATCAGCGCGCTGGTGGGCGGCGGCATGCAAACCCACTACACGCCGACCAAGGCCGGGCTGCATTCGTTGATGCAATCCTGCGCCATTGCGCTGGGGCCGTATGGAATCCGTTGCAACTCGGTGTTGCCGGGCACCATTGCCACCGACATCAACAAGGAAGATTTGGCCGATGAAGAAAAGCTCGCCTACATGACCTCGCGTACCCCGCTGGGCCGTTTGGGTGAGCCGGACGATGTGGCCGGGCCGATTGTGTTCCTGGCTTCCGACATGGCGCGCTATGTGACCGGCGCCTCGTTGCTGGTGGATGGCGGGTTGTTCGTTAACCTGCAGTAACACCCCCCCTAACAAACACCACAGTTCCAATGTGGGAGCGGGCTTGCCCGCGATAGCGATAGATCAGTCACCAGATGCAGTGGCTGATCCACCGCTATCGCGGGCAAGCCCGGCTCCCACAGGGACTGCGCACGCCTGAAATTTGAGTTTCACCCCATAAAAACAACAATACCCAGGAGCATCCCATGCGCCCCACCCTCCCCCTGGCCCTGCTCTGCAGCGCCATGTCGACCTGCGCCTTCAGCGCCGGTTTGCTGGCCCCCAACTCCCCCGCCATGCTCGGCGACTGGAACGGCCTGCGCCCGCAACTGGCCGAACAAGGCTATGACTTCACGCTCAAATATGTGGGCGAAGTCGGCTCCAACCTCGGCGGCGGCTACAACTCCCACACCACCGCACGCTGGAGCGATCAATTGATCCTCGGCGTGAACATGGACCTGCAAAAACTCCTCGGCTGGCAGGACGCGACCTTTCGCATCGGCATCGGCGAGCGTCATGGCAAAGACATCACCAACGACCGCGTGCATCAACCCAATGCCACTGGCCTGACCTCGACCATGGAAGTGTTCGGCGGCGGCAATGCCTGGCGACTCTCGCAGTTCTGGTACGAGCAGAAATTCTTCGATCGCAAGTTCGCCCTCAAACTTGGCCGCTTCGGCCACGGCGAAGACTTCGACCAGTTCCCCTGCGAATTCCAGAACGTGACCCTGTGCGGTTCCCAGGAAGGCAACTGGAACGGCGTCTGGAACAGCTTTCCCATCAGCCAGTGGGCGATCCGCGCCAAGTACCAGTTCACCGATGAGTGGGCGGTGCAGGTCGGCGCCTACGACAAGAACCCCGGCAACGCTGAAGCCAGCAATGGTTTCAAACCGTTTATCAGCGGCTCCCAGGGCACCAGTTTCCCCATCGAAGCGATCTGGAAAGGCCAGATCGCCGGCCTCAGCGCCGAGTACCACGCCGGCTACTACTACACAAACGCCGACAGCAAAGACAACCTCAAGGATGCAGACGGCAACTTCGCCGCCAGCTCCGGCAAGCCCTACCGGATGTACTCCAGCAACGCCGGCTGGTGGCTGTCGGGCCAGCAGCAACTGACGACGGTCGACGGCAACGCCAAGCGCGGGCTCAACGCGTTCGCCAACCTGACGATGAATGACCCGGACAAGAGCGTGATCAAAAGTCTGGTCCAGGTCGGCCTGATCTACCGTGGCCCGTTCGATTCACGCCCCGACGACACGGTGGGTATTGGCGCCTCGAAGTTGCAGGTCAGCGACCGCTATACCCGCAACACGCAGATGCTCAACGCAGCCAACGGCGTCACCGACATCGACGACCCGCTGTACGTGCCCGAACAACGCCGCGAATACAGCTACGAGATCAACTACGGTTTCCAGGCAACCAAATGGCTGATGGTGCGCCCCAACCTGCAATACGTGAAATACCCCGGCGGGCTCACGCAAACCACCGGCGCGGTGGTCGGCGGTGTGCAGTTTATTGCTGACTTCTAGTCTTTCTCGCCATCAAACACCTGCCCGCGCCCGACCACGCTGGCAGGTACCAGGATTGCTCCCGGGGCCAATACCGCGTTGGCGCCAATCCGGCACTGGTCGCCCAGCAACGCGCCAAACTTGTCGCAGCCGGTGCGCTGCAAGTGCCCGTCAATCCGTACCTGCACGTCCTTGTCCTCGCGCTCATTGCGGTAGTTGGCGACGATGCTCCCCGCCTCCAGATTGATGCCGTGACCCAGCACGGAGTCGCCGACAAAATTGAAGTGCGCCAGCTTGCTGCCGCTGAATACAAACGAGGTTTTCAACTCGGCACCCGGCCCGATGATGCAGTGCGCGTCCAGCCAGCAACCACCGCGCAGCAGTGAGCCGCTGGCAATAAAGCAATGGGCGCCGATGATCAACGGCCCCTTGAGCAAAGCGCCGGGCTCGACGGTGGCGGTGCGGTGTACGGCAACTTCATTTTCAATGCGGTACTCATCAGCCGGCAGTTCGGCCAGCAGTTGCCGGACGATAGCCGGAGCCTGAGTCGCCAGCGCCCAGGGCGTCAGGTCAGCCCACGGCGCCAAAACCGATTGAGAAAAACCGGCGATGTAATCGGTCAGTCGGATCAACGTCGAACCCTCCAGCAGTCAGAGAAGTGCGAAAACTAGCATGCCATGGGTGACAAACGAACCTTTACTATTTGTCTTGTTATGGATATTTTATCCAGACACACACACGAGGTCCGTCACATGCACGCGTCCACCTACCACGACATCATCGATGCCGCCACACGCCTGGAGGGCTTTGCCCACCACACGCCGGTATTCACCTCGCGCACCCTGGATGCCGAAACCGGCGCCCAGGTATTTATCAAGTGCGAGAACCTGCAACGCACCGGCTCCTTCAAGTTTCGCGGGGCGTTCAATGCCCTGTCACGGTTTGACGAACAACAGCGCAAGGCTGGCGTGGTGGCGTTTTCCTCGGGCAACCACGCGCAGGGCATCGCCCTGGCGGCGAGCCTGTTGGGCATGCCAGCCACCATCGTGATGCCTGCCGATGCGCCTGCGACCAAGGTCGCGGCCACCCGTGGCTACGGCGCCAGCGTGGTGCTGTATGACCGCTTCACCGAGGACCGCGAGCAAATCGGCCGGACCCTGGCGGTTGAACGCGGCATGACGCTGATCCCGCCTTACGACCACCCGCACATCCTCGCCGGCCAAGGCACTGCCGCCAAGGAATTACTGGAGTTCACCGGCCCGCTGGACGCTCTGTTCGTCGGCCTCGGCGGCGGTGGCATGCTCTCGGGTACGGCGTTGTCGACTCGGGCGCTGTCGCCGGATTGCCAACTGTTCGGCGTCGAACCCGAAGCCGGCAATGACGGTCAACGCTCGTTCCGCAGCGGCAGCATCGTGCATATCGACACCCCGGCGACCATCGCCGACGGCGCGCAGACCCAGCACTTGGGCAACCACACGTTCCCGATCATTCGTGACCTGGTGAACGACATCCTCACGGTGTCGGATGCCGAGTTGGTGGCCTCGATGAAGTTCTTTATGCAACGCATGAAAATGGTCGTGGAGCCCACCGGCTGCCTGGGCCTGGCGGCATTGCGCCAACTGGGCGAGCGGTTCAAGGGCCAACGCGTGGGCATTATCGTCACCGGCGGCAACGTGGACCTCCTGAACTATGCCGCCCTGCTCAGCGAGGCGTCATGAACATCATCCACACGCCTGCTGCCTCACAACCCGCCGGGCATTACGCCCAGGCGATCCGCCACGGCGATACTCTGTACATCTCCGGGCAGTTGCCGGTCAGCCCGGACGGGCGCCATCACCTGTCGGCGTCGTTTGCCGAGCAAACGCAAGTGGCGCTGAATAATCTGCTGGCGATCCTGAAGGCTGCGGGCGGTTCGCCTGAAGACTTGGTGAAGGTCACTGTCTACGTTGCAGGGATCCAGCACTGGCCGGAATTCGACCGGGTATACGCCGCCGCACTCGGCGATCACCGCCCTGCCCGCGCGGTGGTGCCGGTGCCGGAATTGCATCACGGGTACCTGGTGGAGATTGAAGCGGTGGCGCGTTATTTGGCGTAGGTGTAGACCGCCGCGCGGGACACACCCAGGTGCGAGGCCACGGTCTCCATCGCCCGGCGAATGTCCAGGCAGCCCGAGTCTTTGAGCTCTTGCATCAACACGCGACGGTCCGCCGTCTTGAGCGCTCGCGGCGTGGTGGCCAGGCGAGCGGCAAACTTGTCGATACGCGCGCGAATCGCGTCGGCACCGGAGGGGTCGAGGGAGTCGTTGGGGTTGTCGCCGCTGAGCGAACCGAACTGCTCCAGCATGCCTTGCAAGCCACGGAATAACGAAAGGTCGACGTTCATGCACAACGCGGCGACGTACTCACCGCTGTGCCCCTTGATGCCGATCGAGGTGCTTTTGACTTGGCGCCCGTCGCTGAACTGGTTCTGGTAATTAGCGATGACCTGGGTGTATCCCGGGTCGGCAATCCGCGCCAGGCCCAGCGCGGTGGCCGGGTCACCCGGCTCACGCCCGGAGAGGTTGTTATGGATCGCCAGGATCGCGTGCTGAGGGTCGCGCAAATCGTGCAGCACCACTTCGCAGAACGGGCTGAAGGTTTTGCTCAAGCCTTCAGCAATCTGTTCGAGCTGGCTTATCAGATGGGTGTCTTCGGTCGAGGTCTTTTTCATGCAAGACAACATATCCAGTCATGGACAGGGCGTCAATTTCGGCGCTGTCCCTCAATGTGGAACTTCACTCATGGACACTCCCGCCGCACTGATTGACACGCTGAAGATGCAGCGCAATATCCGGCGCATGCAACACCGTGCCGACAGCTTGGGCGTGCAACTGCGCCCCCATGTCAAAACCCATAAGTGTGCGCACGTGGTGGCCGCGCAAATGGCCGCAGGCGCCCGCGGCATCACGGTTTCGACCTTGAAGGAAGCCGAGTATTTTCTCGCGCAAGGCATTACCGACATCCTCTACGCCGTGGCGATGGCCCCGCACAAATTGCCCCAGGCCCTGGCGCTGCTGCGCAACGGGTGCGAGTTGACGCTGATCACTGACAGCCTCGCGGGCGCCCAGGCCATCGTTGATTTCGGCCAGCAGCACAACGCGACCTTTGCGGTGATGATCGAAATCGATTGCGACGGCCACCGTTCCGGGGTCAAACCGCAGGATCCGTTATTGCTGGAGATCGCCCGCCTGCTCGGTGCCCACCTCACCGGCGTTCTGACCCATGCCGGGGAAAGCTACGGGCTGGATACCCCCGAAGCCTTGCAGGCCATCGCCGAGCAGGAGCGCGCACGGTGTGTCGAGGCGGCGCAGCGTATTCGTGCAGCCGGGCTACCGTGCGCCCATGTCAGCGTCGGCTCTACCCCCACTGCGTTGTCAGCGGCAAACCTGGACGGCGTGACTGAACTGCGTGCCGGCGTCTATGCCTTCTTTGATCTGGTGATGCACAACATCGGCGTGTGCGGCATCGATGAACTGGCCTTGAGCGTGCTGACCACGGTGATTGGTCATCAGCCCGAAAAAGGCTGGATCATCACCGATTCCGGCTGGATGGCGATGAGTCGCGACCGGGGCACGCAGGCTCAGAAGCGGGATTTTGGTTATGGCCAAGTACGTGATGAACACGGCCTGCCGATTGAGGGGCTGTTATTGAGCAGCGCCAACCAGGAGCATGGCGTGGCACAGTTCCAATCTCGCCAAGTTGATGTGGTTGCGCAGTTTCCGCTGGGCACACGCCTGCGCATCCTGCCGAATCATGCCTGTGCGACGGGGGCGCAGTTCGGCAGTTACAACGCGCTGCTGGAGAGTGGCCAAATTCAGGAATGGCCACGCCTGCGCGGCTGGTAGCTCAAACACCTTTCCAATGTGGGAGCTGGCTTGCCTGCGATTGCGGTTGCACAGTCAATATCTGTATGACTGAGACACCGCTATCGCAGGCAAGCCAGCTCCCACATAAACCAGCTCTCACCTTTAACCGGCAGTGATTTCAGGCATCTTGCAGGATCAGGTCGGCGCCCTTCTCCGCCACCATCAACACCGCCGCATGGGTATTGCCCGAGGTCACATTCGGAAAGATCGACGCATCAACAATGCGCAGCCCTTGCAGCCCGTGCACCTTCAAACGCTTGTCCACCACCGACACCTGCGGGTCCGAGCCCATGGCGCAGGAGCCGCACAGGTGGTAGATCGAGCCACTGTTTTCGCGGAAGTATTGCAGCATCTGCTCGTCGGTCTGCACCGCTGTGCCAGGCAGAACCTCGGCCACGGTGATGCCCTTGAGCGCCGGCGCCTGCATGATCTTTCGCATCAACCGGCTGCCCTGGATCACCTCGTCGATGTCCTTCTGGGTGCTCAGGTAGTTGGGGTCGATCAGCGCCGCATCACGCGGGTTTTTCGAGGCGATGCGGATGGTGCCCCGGCTGGTCGGGCGGCAGGGGTTGAAGCACAGCAGAAAGCCTGAATACGGCTCTGGCTTGAGGCTGGCTTTATTGTTTTTCGGGATCTGGTACGACAGCGGGTTGAAGTACAGCTGCAGGTTCGGGTCGGTCTGTTCGTCGTTGCCGCGAAAGAAACCACCGGCCTGGTTGACGCTCATCGCCAGCGCGCCCTTGCGGGTGAACAGGTATTTGAGGCCGAGTTTAAGCTGGCCGAACAGCGAGCTGAGTTCGTCGTTCAGGGTCGGAATATTGGCTTTGTAGTAATAGCTGGCACACAGGTGATCCTGCAGGTTTTCGCCCACCGCCGGCAGGTGTTTGACCAGCGGGATATTGTGCTCGGCGAGCAGCGTTTGGTCGGCCACGCCGGACAGTTGCAGGATCTTCGGCGTGTCCACTGCACCGGCGCAGAGAATCACCTCTTTGCGGGCCGTGAAGGTTCGACTCACACCGTGCTGGGTCACAACAATGCCGGTGGCGCGCTGCGCGTCGTCGAACAGCACGCGGTCCACCAGGGCATGCAGTTCCACCGTCAGGTTGGAACGGCCAAGCGCCGGGTGCAGGTGCGCAAAGCTGCTGGAGCTGCGCTCGCCATTGCGGGTGTTGACGTCATAGAGGCCCGCGCCTTCGAAGTTCGGGCCGTTGAAGTCGTCGCTTTGCGCATACCCCAATTGCTCGCACCCCTTAAGGAACACATCGCAGATCGGGTGGGTCTGGCCCTTCATCGGCGTGATGCTGATGGGGCCGCTGCCACCGTGGTACTCGGTGTCGCCCAGCGGGTGGTTTTCCAGTTTACGGAAGTACGGCAGCACGTCTTTGAAGCCCCAGCCGTCGTTGCCGTTGGCCGCCCAATCGTTGAAGTCATGGGCCTGGCCGCGCACGTAGATCATCGCGTTGATCGAGCCCGAACCGCCCTGCACCTTGCCGCGCGGCGCGTAGATTTCGCGCCCGGCCAGCTGCTTTTGCGGCTGGCTGTAGTACATCCAGTTGAAGGTCGGGTTGTAATACATCTTGGCGAAACCGACCGGGATCTTGAACCACAGGGAACTGTCCTTGCCGCCCGCTTCCAGCAGCAACACGGTGTGTTCGCCCGAGGCGGACAGCCGGTTGGCGAGGACGCAACCGGCGGCGCCAGCCCCGGCGATGATGTAGTCATAGGTCATTAACGGTTACCGCATCAGTCGTTTTATTAGCCCTTGGCGGGCGAAGTGTCTTTTACGTCGGCAGGCGTCGGCGCCATTTGCAGGTGCAGGCGTTCGCCGGTGTACGGCGTGTGTTTGCGCACCACGTCCATGTTCAGTTCCACCCCCAGGCCCGGCTCGGTGGACGGGATGATGTAGCCATCCTCCCATTGCAGCGGCTTGGTCAGCACTTCGGCATGGAAACCGCCCCAGGTCATGATGCTTTCCTGGATCAGGAAGTTCGGGGTACAGGTCGCCAGCTGGAAACTCGCCGCCGCGCCAATCGGCCCGTTGTACAGGTGCGGGGCAATCTGCGCGTAGTAGGCTTCGGCCATGCTCGCGATCTTTTTGGCTTCCAGCAGCCCGCCGCAACGCGCCACGTTCATCTGCAGGATCGACGCGCCACCGGCTTGCAGCAGCTTGAAAAACTCATACTTGGTGGTCAGGCGCTCGCCGGTAGCAATCGGGATCGTGGTCTTGGCCGCGACCTGCGCCATGGCGTCTTCCTGGCCCGGCGGCACCGGTTCTTCGAACCACAACGGGTCGTATTTTTCCAGGCGCTTGGCCAGGCGGATCGCCGACGACGGCACCATCTGCCCGTGGGTGCCGAACAGCAGGTCGCACTTGTCGCCCACGGCTTCGCGGATCTTGCGGCAGAAGGTCTCGCAGCGCTCCAGCACTTCCAGCGAGATCTGATGCCCGGAGTACGCGGTGTACGGGCCAGCCGGGTCGAACTTCACGGCGGTGAAGCCCTTGTTCATGTTCTCGATGGCGCACTCGGCGGCCAGGTCCGGGTCGTCGTAGTCGTACTCGCCTTTACTGTTCACTGGATAGAGGTAGGTGTAGGAGCGCAGGCGCTCGTTGACCTTGCCGCCGAGCAGCTCGTAGACCGGCTTGTTGGCGGCTTTGCCGATGATGTCCCAGCAGGCCATTTCCAGGCCGCTGACCACGCCCATCATGGTCAGGTCCGGGCGCTGGGTGAAGCCGCTCGAATACGCCTGACGGAAAAACCGCTCGATGTGGTGCGGGTCGTGGTTGAGCAGGTAGCGCTCAAACACGTCCTCAATGATCGGCAGCATGGCTTTGGGGCCGAAGGTGGCGGCGTAGATCTCGCCGACGCCTTCGATACCGCAGTCGGTCTTGAGTTTGACGAACAGCCAGTACATGCCGCCGATGTGCGGCGGTGGAACGGCAACAATATAGGTTTCAAGGGCGACGATTTTCATCTCAGGCACCTGTCTGGTTGAATTTTTTACGGTTGATTCGGGCGCGCAGGGTCAAGGCCGCAAGGGTGCCGAGCACGCCGATAAAGGCGATGTAGCCGAAATACAGGTTGTAACCAGCCTTGCCCGGGTAGGTGTCGGTCAGGTAGCCGTTGATCAGCGGAATGAACGTGTCGGGCAGGTAACCCACCACCGAAACGATGCCGATGGCCAGGCCGGTGATGCGCAGCGGGATGTCGCAACTGTCGAGAATCGCCCAGTACAGGCCGCGAATCGCGTAGGTCATCAGGCCGATAAAGATCACCGTGCCGATCAACAGGCCCAGGCTGTTGAGCGCCGGGAATACGATCAACCCGACCATCGCCAGGGTCACCAGCACCAGTGCGACGATCAGCACCGAGATATTCGAGAACTTGTCCCCCAGCCAGCCGCCACCGATGCCACCGATGGGGCGCATCCACAGTTTGATGGTGGTGATGGTGCCGGCCATCACGGCGGTCATGCCGCTGCCTTGCAGGTAGTCGGAGAAGCTGTAGGTGGCCCAGAACATGTGATAACCGCAGAACACGATGGCGGTCACCAGCCACAGCTCGGGGATTTTCACCAGGGTGGTCAGGTCGGCGAGCAGGTTGAACTTGCCCTTCTCCACCGCAGCCGTCTCGGCCATGGATTTCGGGTCTTTGAGCAGCACCAGCACGCAGCCGATGGCGATACACACGAAGGAATACAGGTAGACCACGTGCTTGAAGCCTTCGGCCGCGGTCTGGCTGCGGGTTTCAGTGGCGTAGGCGAACAAGCCCAGGGCGACGGTGGCCAACAGCGCTTCGACCAGACCGCGACCGCCGTCGAGGATGCCAAAGAAACGGCCCTGCTCGCTCTGGTGGGCAATCATCTTCACGCGCTTGAGCACCGAAGCCCAGAAGGTCAGGCCGGTGGTCAGGCCCCAGCAACCGAAGATGATCATCAAGCCGGTCATCGACGGCACGGTCGAATACCAAATGCCCAGCGCACCGGTGGCAACCAGTGAGAAGAAAATCAGGAAGCGCGGCGGCAAACGGTCGGCCAGCCAGCCGCTGGGCAGGTAGCTGAGCAAAAAGATCGTGCCGAGCATCGAGTACAGGTAGCCCAGCTCGCTGTGGTTGATGTGGAACACTTCAAGCATGGTGGTCTGGTAGACCTGGCGCAGGTAGAGGATCGGGTAGATCGCCCCGGCGGCGAGGACCAGCAACATCAACTGGAAGTAACGACTGGCGGTGTCGTTTGCCGTGGGCACGGCAACGGAAACCCGGGCAACGGGTGCAGGCTTGGACATCGTGTGGACCTCAGGCACCCGATGTGCGGGTGCCCTGATAATTGTTTTTATTAAAGGTGCAGCGGGTATTCGTGGATCAGTACTTCATGACCACCAGGCGGGTCTGAGTGAATTCAAGCATCCCGTGCTTACCGTCATCACCGCCCAGCCCTGAGCGTTTCCAGCCGGCATGGAAGCCCTGATACGGGTCCGCCGGCGTGCGATTGACGTACAGCTCGCCGGCTTCGATGGCGTTCGCCACTTTCATCGCCGTGCGGTAGTTTTCGGTGTAGAGCACCGACGACAGGCCAAACTGATGGTCGTTGGCCATGGCCAGGGCTTCGTCGATGTCGCGGTACTTGAGCACCGGCAGCACCGGGCCGAAGATTTCTTCCTGAATGATCTCCATGTCCTGGCGGCAGCCGCTGAGCAAGGTCGGCGGGTAAAAATGCCCAGGCCCCTCAGGCAGCACGCCGCCTGTTTCCAGTACAGCACCGGCGGCGACAGCGCGCTCGACCATGGCATGGATATTCTTTTGCGAACTGGCGTTGACCAGCGGGCCCATCAGGCTGGCGTCCGTGGCGCGGTCACCGAACTTGACGGCACTGATCTTTGTTTTCAGCAGCGCCAGGAAGTGCTCATAGACGCTTTCGTGCACATACACCCGTTCAACCGCCGTGCACAGCTGGCCGCAGTGGGTGGTCTTGGAGGCGACGATGGCGCTGGCGGCCTGTTCCAGGTCGGCATCGGCCTCGATGATCGCCGGGGTCTTGCCGCCCAGTTCCAGGGACGGCTTGGCGATATTGGCCTTGCAGTAATCCAGCACGATACGCCCGGCGTTCACACTGCCGGTGAGGGTGATGAGGCCGACGGCCTTGTGCGTGCAAACGCTGGCAGCGGTGGCGTGGTCCATGGTCAGGATGTTGATCACACCGGCCGGAATCCCGGCAGTCACCACGGCCTTGGCGATTTCAAATGCCGACAGCGGCGTGTTGTTGCTTGGGCGCACCACCACGGTGTTGCCGGCGATCAGCGCGGGGGCGATCTTGCGCAGCAGGGTGTAGACCGGGTAGTTGAACGGGATCAGGCAGGCCACGACGCCGATGGGTTCGCGTTGCAGAAAGAGGTTTTCGTTGGGGGTGTCGCTGGGGATGATTTCGCCTTCGATGCGGCGTGCCCATTCGGCGTGGTAGCGGGTGATTTGTGCGGCGTAGCGGGCTTCGTTGCTGGCGTCGCTGAGGCTTTTGCCCGACTCGCTGGCCAGGGCGGTGCCGATGGCTTCGGCGTGGATGTCCAGTGCATCGGCGAAGGCACGCAGGTGCTCGGCGCGTTCGATGCTGGTGAGTTTGCCCCAGGTTTTCTGGGCGGCTGCTGCGGCGTTGACGGCGGCGATGGCTTCGTCTGGGGTGGCAGCGCTGACGTGGCCGACCAGGGTTTCGGTGGCTGGGTTGTAGACGGCGATCAGGGCGTCGCTGGCGGGTTCGGCGAATTGGCCGTTGTAGAAATTGCGCTCGGGTTGCATGTGGTTTGCCCAACGTTGTTGTTTTGCGAGTGACATGCAGTTTTGTCGTTGTTAGGGGGCTGGGCAAACGACTTATTGGGTGGGGTAACTTGCTAAAAACGAAGGTTAGGGGTGTTTTTGGTCGTGTACATATCCGTTGCTGCGGTTACGGCTGGTATTGGTTCCGCCCTTAC
>NZ_MSDF01000047.1:0-746 GCF_002022275.1 Pseudomonas fluorescens | reverse complement strand
GCTCGGTGTGCCCTCACTCCGGCATTACTCCGCGGGCCGCCGCGACGGGCCGTCCCTGCCCCGTCGCGGCTAAACCGGCGTCCTGCCGGTTTACCCGCTCCGTAATACCTCCGTTCGGCCAGCGTGGTTAACGGGGCGCCTAAGATCAAAATCAAGATCAAAATCTAAAGCACGGCGGCCTGACAGCCGACCTGAGTGGTGTGAATCAAAAGCGCGGTCCAGTGTGGGAGCTGGCTTGCCTGCGATGGCATCAACTGGGTGTGCCTGATGTACCGAGGTGCCTGCATCGCAGGCAAGCCAGCTCCCACAGAGAAGCAGATTTGTGCAGATATTGAAGTCTGACTCGGTCAGAAAATGTGGGAGCGGGCTTGCTCGCGAATGCAGTGTGTCAGTTGATGGATTAATTGGCTGATACACCGCATTCGCGAGCAAGCCCGCTCCCACATTTGGATCTCCATTTTGTCTGGGGGAACGCGATCTGCTCTAGCAAAAACAGCGCTTTTGATTCAACCACTCAGGTCGGCTACTAGGCCGCCGTGCTTTAGATTTTGATTTTGATCTTGATCTGAGGCGCCCCGTTAACCACGCTGGCCGAACGCAGGCTTGAATCCGTGGGTAACCCGGCAGGACGCCGGGTTAGCCGCGCTGGGCCAAGGATGGCCCATCGCGGCGGCCCACGGATTCAAGCCGGAGTGAGGGCACACCGAGCCTAGGCGAGGTGCCGAGTGGTGGGGCAAGAGCCCTTT
>NZ_MSDF01000015.1 GCF_002022275.1 Pseudomonas fluorescens | reverse complement strand
CAACAACGGTTCCACCGTTAATACGACGATCACTAAAGCTGAAGGCGGCAACTTCGAAAACTTGGCCGCGAACCCTGCGCCAGCGACAACGACGATCACCGACTCGGTCGATACCACTACCGTTACTCTGACCGCCGATAACTCGGTGGTTGAAGGCGGCAACATCACTTACACCGCGACGCTGACTAACCCAGCGCAAACGGCTGTGACCGTGACGCTTTCGAATGGTCAGACCATCACGATTGAGGCTGGCAAAACCGCTGGCTCGGTGGTCTTCCAAACTCCAGCCAATGACGTTTACAACAACGGTTCGACCGTCAATACGACGATCACCAAGGCTGAAGGCGGTAACTTCGAAAACCTGGCGGCGAACCCTGCACCAGCGACCACCACGATTACTGACTCGGTCGATACCACTACCGTCACTCTGACTGCCGATAACTCGGTGGTTGAAGGCGGCAACATCACCTACACCGCGACGCTGACTAACCCAGCGCAAACGGCTGTGACGGTTACGCTGAGCAACGGTCAGACGATTACGATTGAAGCCGGTAAAACCGCTGGCTCAGTGGTCTTCCAAACTCCGGCAAACGACGTCTACAACAATGGTTCGACCGTTAACACAACGATCACCAAGGCTGAAGGCGGTAATTTCGAGAACCTGGCGACCAATCCAGCGCCAGCGACCACGATGATCACCGACTCGGTCGATACCACTACCGTTACCTTGACTGCCGATAACTCGGTTGTTGAAGGCGGCAATATCACGTACACCGCTACGCTGACCAACCCAGCGCAAACCGCTGTGACCGTCACGCTGAGCAACGGCCAAACCATCACGATTGAAGCCGGCAAAACCGCTGGCTCGGTGGTTTTCCAAACTCCGGCCAATGACGTCTACAACAACGGTTCCACCGTTAACACAACGATCACCAAGGCTGAAGGCGGTAATTTCGAGAACCTGGCGACCAATCCAGCGCCAGCGACCACGACGATCACCGACTCGGTCGATACCACTACCGTTACCTTGACTGCCGATAACTCGGTTGTTGAAGGCGGCAATATCACGTACACCGCTACGCTGACCAACCCAGCGCAAACTGCCGTGACCGTGACGCTTTCGAATGGTCAGACCATCACGATTGAGGCTGGCAAAACCGCTGGCTCGGTGGTCTTCCAAACTCCAGCCAATGACGTCTACAACAACGGCTCCACCGTTAACACGACGATCACCAAGGCCGAAGGCGGTAACTTCGAGAACCTGGCGACCAATCCTGCGCCAGCGACCACGACGATTACTGACTCGGTAGATACCACCACCGTTACTTTGACTGCCGATAACTCGGTGGTCGAAGGCGGCAACATCACGTACACCGCCACTCTGACCAATCCAGCGCAAACCGCTGTAACGGTCACCCTGAGCAACGGCCAAACCATCACGATTGAAGCCGGTAAAACCGCTGGTTCGGTGGTTTTCCAAACTCCGGCCAATGACGTTTACAACAACGGTTCGACCGTCAATACGACGATCACCAAAGCTGAAGGCGGTAATTTCGAAAACCTGGCGGCAAACCCTGCACCAGCGACCACGACGATTACTGATTCGGTTGATACCACCACCGTCACGCTGACCGCCGATAACTCGGTCGTCGAAGGCGGCAACATCACTTACACCGCTACGCTGACCAACCCAGCGCAAACCGCTGTGACCGTCACGCTGAGCAACGGCCAGACGATCACGATTGAAGCCGGTAAAACCGCTGGCTCGGTGGTCTTCCAAACTCCAGCCAACGACGTTTACAACAACGGTTCGACCGTCAATACGACGATCACCAAGGCTGCAGGCGGCAACTTCGAGAACCTGGCCGCGAACCCTGCGCCAGCGACCACGACGATCACCGACTCGGTCGATACCACGACCGTCACTCTGACGGCGAACCCATCTGTTGTTGAAGGTGGTGACATCACCTACACCGCCACGCTGACCAATCCAGCGCAAACTGCGGTCACCGTGACGCTTTCTAACGGTCAGACCATCAACATCGAAGCAGGTAAATCGACCGGCACCGTGGTGTTCCATACCCCGGCCAACGACGTCTACAACAACGGTTCGACCGTCAACACGACGATCACCAAGGCCACTGGCGGCAACTTCGAGAACCTGGCCGCGAACCCTGCGCCAGCGACCACTACGATTACTGACTCGGTCGATACCACGACCGTGACTCTGACGGCGAACCCATCGGTGGTTGAAGGCGGTGACATTACTTACACCGCTACGCTGACTAACCCAGCACAAACGGCTGTGACGGTTACGTTGAGCAACGGCCAGACCATCAACATCGAAGCCGGCAAGTCCACTGGCACTGTGGTTTTCCACACTCCGGCCAACGACGTCTACAACAACGGTTCGACCGTCAACACGACGATCACCAAGGCCACTGGCGGCAACTTCGAGAACCTGGCCGCGAACCCGGCGCCAGCGACCACTACGATTACCGACTCGGTCGATACCACGACCGTGACTCTGACGGCGAACCCATCGGTGGTTGAAGGCGGCGACATTACTTACACCGCTACGCTGACCAACCCGGCGCAAACCGCTGTAACGGTCACGTTGAGCAATGGCCAGACCATCAACATCGAAGCGGGTAAATCGACCGGCACTGTGGTTTTCCACACCCCAGCCAACGATGTGTACAACAACGGTTCGACCGTCAACACGACGATCACCAAGGCTACTGGTGGTAACTTTGAGAACCTGGCTGCGAACCCTGCGCCAGCGACCACGACGATCACCGACTCGATCGACACCACGACCGTCACTCTCACGGCGAACCCGTCGGTTGTTGAAGGCGGCGACATTACTTACACCGCTACGCTGACTAACCCAGCGCAGACTGCGGTAACCGTGACGCTTTCTAACGGTCAGACGATCGTCATCGAAGCGGGCAAGTCCACCGGGACTGTCGTTTTCCAAACTCCAGCCAATGACGTCTACAACAACGGTTCGACCGTCAACACGACGATCACCAAGGCTGAGGGCGGTAATTTCGAAAACCTGGCAACAAACCCTGCGCCAGCGACCACGACGATTACTGACTCGGTCGATACCACGACCGTGACTCTGACGGCGAACCCATCGGTGGTTGAAGGCGGTGACATTACTTACACCGCTACGCTGACTAACCCAGCACAAACGGCTGTGACGGTTACGTTGAGCAACGGCCAGACCATCAACATCGAAGCCGGCAAGTCCACTGGCACTGTGGTTTTCCACACCCCGGCCAACGACGTCTACAACAATGGTTCGACCGTCAACACGACGATCACTAAGGCTGAAGGCGGTAACTTCGAGAACCTGGCGACCAATCCAGCTCCGGCTGTGACCACCATCACCGACTCGATCGATACCACTACCGTCACCTTGACCGCCAATAACTCGGTTGTTGAAGGCGGTAATATCACCTACACCGCCACGTTGACTAACCCAGCGCAAACCGCTGTGACCGTCACTCTGAGCAACGGCCAAACCATCACGATTGAAGCTGGAAAAACTGCCGGTTCGGTGGTTTTCCAAACTCCAGCAAACGACGTCTACAACAATGGTTCGACCGTCAATACGACGATAACCAAAGCTGAAGGCGGCAACTTCGAGAACCTGGCCGCGAATCCTGCGCCAGCGACCACGACGATTACTGACTCGGTCGATACCACGACCGTGACTCTGACGGCGAACCCGTCAGTGGTTGAAGGCGGTGACATTACTTACACCGCTACGCTGACCAATCCAGCGCAAACTGCGGTCACCGTGACGCTTTCTAATGGTCAGACCATCAACATCGAAGCGGGCAAGTCCACTGGTTCTGTGGTTTTCCACACTCCAGCGAACGACGTCTACAACAACGGTTCGACCGTCAATACGACGATCACCAAGGCCACTGGCGGCAACTTCGAGAACCTGGCGGCTAACCCAGCGCCAGCGACTACCACCATCACCGATTCGATCGACACCACGACCGTGACTCTCACGGCGAACCCATCGGTGGTTGAAGGCGGCGACATCACTTACACCGCAACGCTGACCAATCCAGCGCAAACTGCGGTCACCGTGACGCTTTCTAATGGTCAGACCATCAACATCGAAGCAGGTAAATCGACCGGCACCGTGGTATTCCACACTCCGGCCAACGACGTCTACAACAACGGTTCGACCGTCAACACGACGATCACCAAGGCCACCGGCGGCAACTTCGAGAACCTGGCGGCGAACCCTGCGCCAGCAACCACTACCATCACCGACTCGATCGACACCACCACCGTGACTCTGACGGCGAACCCGTCAGTGGTTGAAGGCGGCGACATTACTTACACCGCTACGCTGACTAACCCAGCGCAAACTGCGGTCACCGTGACGCTTTCTAACGGTCAGACCATCAACATCGAAGCCGGCAAGTCCACTGGCACCGTCGTGTTCCACACTCCAGCCAACGACGTCTACAACAACGGTTCCACCGTCAACACGACGATTACCAAGGCCACTGGTGGCAACTTCGAGAACCTGGCAGCGAACCCAGCGCCAGCCACTACCAGCATCACCGACTCGATCGACACCACCACCGTCACCCTGACGGCGAACCCGTCGGTCGTTGAAGGCGGCGACATTACCTACACCGCTACGCTGACTAATCCAGCGCAAACCGCTGTGACCGTCACATTGAGCAACGGTCAGACCATCAATATCGAAGCCGGCAAGTCCACTGGCACCGTCGTGTTCCACACTCCGGCCAACGACGTCTACAACAACGGTTCGACCGTCAACACGACGATCACCAAGGCCACTGGCGGCAACTTCGAGAACCTGGCCGCGAATCCTGCGCCAGCGACCACTACGATTACTGACTCGGTCGATACCACGACCGTGACTCTGACGGCGAACCCGTCAGTGGTTGAAGGCGGCGACATCACTTACACCGCCACGCTGACCAATCCAGCGCAAACTGCGGTCACCGTGACGCTTTCTAACGGTCAGACCATCAACATCGAAGCCGGCAAGTCCACTGGTACTGTGGTTTTCCACACCCCAGCCAACGATGTGTACAACAACGGTTCGACCGTCAACACGACGATCACCAAGGCCACTGGTGGTAACTTTGAGAACCTGGCTGCCAACCCAGCGCCAGCGACCACGACAATCACCGACTCGATCGACACCACGACCGTGACTCTGACGGCGAACCCATCGGTGGTTGAAGGCGGCGACATTACTTACACCGCTACGCTGACCAACCCGGCGCAAACCGCTGTAACGGTCACGTTGAGCAACGGCCAGACAATCAACATCGAAGCGGGTAAATCGACTGGCACCGTGGTGTTCCATACCCCGGCCAACGACGTCTACAACAACGGTTCGACCGTCAACACGACGATCACCAAGGCCACTGGCGGCAACTTCGAGAACCTGGCGACCAATCCTGCGCCAGCGACTACGACGATTACTGATTCGGTCGATACCACGACCGTCACTCTGACGGCGAACACCTCGGTGGTTGAAGGCGGCGACATCACCTACACCGCCACGCTGACTAACCCAGCGCAGACCGCTGTAACCGTCACTCTGAGCAATGGTCAGACCATCAACATCGAAGCCGGCAAGTCCACTGGTACTGTGGTTTTCCATACTCCGGCCAACGACGTCTACAACAACGGTTCGACCGTCAACACGACGATCACCAAGGCCACTGGCGGCAACTTCGAGAACCTGGCGGCGAACCCTGCGCCAGCGACTACCACCATCACCGACTCGATCGACACCACCACCGTAACCCTGACGGCGAACCCGTCAGTGGTTGAAGGCGGCGACATTACCTACACCGCCACGCTGACCAACCCGGCGCAAACCGCTGTGACCGTCACGCTGAGCAATGGCCAGACCATCAACATCGAAGCCGGCAAGTCCACGGGCACCGTGGTCTTCCACACCCCAGCCAACGACGTCTACAACAACGGCTCCACCGTCAGCACCACGATCACGAACGCCACTGGCGGCAACTTCGAAAACCTGGCGAAAAACACTGCACCCGCAGTCACTACCATCACCGATTCGATCGACACCACCACCGTGACTCTCACGGCGACCCCGTCGGTCGTTGAAGGCGGCACCATCACTTACACCGCCACGCTGACCAACCCAGCGCAAACCGCCGTGACCGTCACGCTGAGCAACGGCCAGACGATCAACATCGAAGCCGGCAAGTCCACTGGCACCGTCGTGTTCCAAACGCCGCCAAACGACGTGTACAACAACAGCTCCACCGTCAACACGACGATCACCAAGGCCACTGGCGGCAACTTTGAGAACCTGGCGGCAAACCCTGCGCCAGCGACCACAACGATCACCGACTCGATCGACACCACCACTGTGACCCTGAGTGCACCCAGCCAGGTCAACGAAGGCGGCACCATCACCTACACCGCCACCTTGAGCAACAAGGCGGGCAGCGACATGGTGATCACCCTGGATAACGGTTCGAGCATCACCATCAAGCAGGGTGCGACCGTGGGCCAGGTGACCGTCAATGCACCAGGCGATGACGTGTTCATCGACAAGAGCACCCAGACCGTCAACATCAACGGCACCACCGGCGGCAATTTCGAGAAGCTCGCCGTAACGCCAGGCGGCGCCACCACGGTGGTCAACGACACCATCGATACCGTGCGAATCCTGCTGACCGCCACCGGCAGCGTCGGCGAGAAGGGCAACATCGTCTACACCGCGACCCTGGTCGATAAAGACGGGCATACCGTCAATAACGTCGGCAAGACTGTGGTGATCGAGCTGGATAACGGCAAGACCATCAGCATTGCCGATGGCCAAAACTCCAGCACGGTCACTGTTGTTGCACCTAACGATGTGTACGCCGGCAACCAGACCGTGACCGCCGCCATCAAGGGCGTGACCGGTGGCGAGCAGTTCGAGAACCTGGTGCCGGTCAAGGATCCGGTCAGCACCACCGTTTACGACACACCGGGCACCACCGACCTGACGACCGTCACCCTGACCGCGCCAAGTGCGGTCAACGAAGGCGGCACCATCACCTACACCGCCACCTTGAGCAACAAGGCTGGCACCGACATGGTGGTCACGCTGGATAACGGTTCGAGCATCACCATCAAGCAAGGTGCGACCGTGGGTTCGGTGACCGTCAATGCGCCGGGCGATGACGTGTTCATCGACAAGAGCACCCAGACCGTCAAGATCACCGGCACCACCGGCGGCAACTTCGAGGGCGTGACCATCACCCCGGGCGGCGCGACCACCGTCGTCAACGACACCATCGATGATGTGACCGTGTCGCTCAAAGCCAACGGCTCCGTCAGCGAAGGCGGCCAGATCACTTACACCGCGTCGCTGGTCGACAAAAACGGCAATGCGGTGACCAATGTCGGCTCCGACCTGGTGGTGAAGCTCGATAATGGCTCGACCATTACCATCGGCAATGGCAAGTCCAGCAGCACCACCACCGCTACAGCGCCTAACGACGCGTACATCGGCGCCAACGATGTGACGGCCAAGATCGCCAGCGTGGTCAGCGGCGGCGACAAGTACGAGCACCTGATCGTTGACGGCAGCACCGTGACCACCAAGGTGACGGACGTGATTACCAACACCACCATCAGCATCACCGGCGACGCGTCGGTGACGGAAGGCGGCACGGCGAACTACACCCTGACCTTGAGCAACCCGGCGCAAACCGATGTGACCGTGACGCTCAAGTACACCGGCACCGCCACCGACGGTTCGGACTTCACCGGCGTGTACACCGTGAAGATCCCGGCCGGCGCCAGCAGCGTGCCGTTTACGATTGGCACGATTGACGACAAGATCACCGAGCCGACCGAAACCATCGTCATCACCATCGACAAGACCACCGGCGGCAACTTCGAGAACCTGGTGGTGGGCAACGGCAGCGTCAGCACCAACATCATCGACAACGATGCGCCGCCGGTCATCGACCTGGACGCCAACAACTCCAGCGGCGCCACCGGTGCCGACTACAAAGTGACCTTCACCGAAGGCACGGCCGGGCCAGGTGTGTCGATTGCCGACACCGACATCAAGATCACCGACCCGGACAGCACCAAACTGACCGGCGCGACGATCACCCTGACCAACGCACAGGCCGGTGATGCACTGAACCTGGGCAACAGCGTGAACGGCATCACCGTCAGCACCAACAACCAGACGGGCACCATTACCCTGACGTTGTCGGGCAGCGCGACGCTGGCTGACTACATGCAACGCATCCAGAACATCACGTTCACCAACAACAGCCACGACCCGAGCACCACGCCACGCACCATTACTGTGACCGTGACCGATGGCGGCAACTACTCCAACGTCGCCACCACCACCATTAACGTCGTGGCCGTCAACGATGCGCCGGTCGCTACCGGCAGCGCCGTAACCGGCACCGAAGACACGCCGCTGGCGCTGACCTGGGCCAACTTCGGTGTGACCGACGTGGACTCGCCGCAAAGCAGCCTCGGCGTGAAAATCACCGACCTGCCGGTGGCCGGCAAGCTGCAGTTCCTGGCAGCCGATGGCACCACCTGGAGCAACGTGACGGCTGGCCAGACCTTTACCAAAGCCCAGATCGATGCCGGCCAACTGCGCTTCACGCCGAACGCCAACGAATCCGGCACCAACGGTTATGGCGGCAGCGGCATTGGCAACCAGCAGGCGGATTACGCGCAGTTCAAGTTCCAGCCGACTGACGGCAAGGACCTAGGCACCAGCGCCACGGTGAAAGTCGATATCACTCCGGTGGCCGACGCACCGACCCTGAATGTGGCCGACAACAGCGTCAACTCGGTGGGCTTGATCAAGCAGAGCTGGAACACGGTTTCCGGGCTTGGTACCAATGGCAACGGTGCAGCACCGGCCGACCTGAAAAACGCTATTGATAACGCCGGTACGCCGAACAGCAGCGCCATCGTCACCAACGTCGAATCCACTGCCAACGTTGCAGCGGGTTCTGGCTCGAAGATCTCCGGCCTGATGTACATGGAAGCCGGCAAGACCTACACCTTCAGCGGTGTTGCTGATGACAGCCTGGTGATCAACATCGGCGGCAAAGATGTGGCCAGCGGCTTGTGGGGCACCAACAGCGGCAAGTTCAGCGGCTCGATCACCCCGACCGTGAGCGGCTACTACAGCATCGAGATCTACCACGCCAACCAGTCCGGCCCGGGCAGCTATGACGTCAACCTGTCGGTCAACGGCGCTCCGGCGCAAGACCTGAGCACCAGCGGCGTGCCGCTGTACACCGGCATCACCGACCTGACCAACGCCGGCGTGACCGTGTCCGACCTGCATGGCAGCAACGGTGACGGCTACTACGTGGGCTACAAGCTCAACGAAGGCCAGGAAAACGGCACCGTCAAACTGTCCAAGGTCACCACCGCGCTGACCGACACCGACGGTTCGGAAACCCTGAGTGTGAAAATCAGCGGCATACCGGCAGGTTCGGTGCTGTCTGACGCTTCCGGCCACACCTTCACCGCGACCAAAGGTGTGGGCGAAGTCAACGTGAACGGTTGGGACCTGAACACCCTGACCATCAAGCCGCCGACCTACTACAGTGGCCAGTTCAACCTGACCGTCACCTCAACCTCCACCGAAAGCCTCGGCGGTTCGGCCGTGACCACCGCGCAATTGCCGGTCACCGTCTACCCGGCGACCTATAACGCGGTGACCGGTACTTCGGGCAGCGACGCGATCACTGGCACCGACGGCAACGACATCGTCGTGGCCGACATCGGCGGCCTGAACGTGGTGCAGGGCAAGAACTACAACATCGCGTTCATGGTGGACAGCTCGGGCAGTATGACAACCGCCTCGATCAACGCGGCGAAGGCGTCGCTGACTTCGGTGTTCAACTCGCTCAAAGACAGCCTGGGTACAAACACCTCAGGCACGGTGAATATCTTCCTGGCGGACTTCGATACCCAGGTGAACAAGTCGGTGGCCATCAACCTCAACGATCCAAACGCCCTGAACGTGCTCAAGGGTGTTCTGGATTCGATGGTGTCGGGCGGCGGTACCAACTACGAAGACGTGTTCAAGACCACGGCTAACTTCTTCCAGAGCGGCCTGGCGACAGGCAACACCGGCGCCACCAACCTGACCTACTTCATCACCGACGGCCAGCCGACGTATTACCAGAGCGGCGAGCAGACCAACCCGACGCTGTACGGCAACGTCAAGTTCGACGATGTGGTAACGACCTCCAATTACACACCGGGCACGACAGTGGCCAAGTACCTGGACAGCACTCACTACTTCAGCATCGACACCTCAGGCTACGCAGTCCTGCAAACCTTGAGTGGCGGCAAGTGGTCCAGCAGCAACCTGGGTTATGTGCATGCCCAGGGCGACGGCACCTTCGAGTTGTCCAACTTGAACGGCACGGGCAACAGCACCGACTCGGCGACCCTGAGCAATGCCAAAAGCGCCTTTGCGCTGCTGGGCGGGTTGTCGCAAGTGGAAGCGATCGGCATCAACGGTGACGTCAGCCTCAGCGACCTCAAGCCCTACGACAGCGATGGCAAGCCGCAAACCAACATCGATCCGAAGGACCTGGCCAACGCTATTCTGGGCCACACCGAAGCAACGCTGCCAGGCGCCGACACCATCAGCGGTGGCGACGGCAACGACATCATCTTCGGCGACCTGGTGAGCTTCAGCGGCATTACCGGCGAGGGTTACAACGCACTGCAGGCGTTTGTGGCACAGAAAACCGGTGTGGCGGTTTCGGCAGTCACGCCTTCGAACGTGCACCAGTACGTCACCGAGCACTACACGGACTTCGACGTGTCCGGCGCCAAAGACGGCAACGACACGCTGCTGGGCGGCAACGGCGATGACATCCTGTTCGGCCAGGGCGGCAACGACTACCTGGACGGTGGCAAAGGCAATGACATCCTGCTGGGCGGCACCGGGAACGACACCTTGATCGGTGGCCCGGGCAACGACATCCTGATCGGCGGTTCGGGTGCTGACACCTTCGTCTGGAAAGCAGGTGACATCGGCAACGATGTGATCAAGGACTTCAAGGCGTCGGAAGGTGACCGCATCGATCTCAAGGATCTGTTGAAAGGTGAGACGGACAGCACCATCGACAACTACCTGAAGATCACCACGGTAGACGGCGTGTCGACCCTGCAAGTGAGCAGTGAAGGCAAGCTCAACGCCGCCGGTGGCCTGGCCAATGCCGATGTGACGATCAAGCTGGAAGGCAACGATTGGTCCCACACCAGCATTAACTCGCTGATCAGTGGTGCCGACCCGACCATCAAGATCGATCACACCGCCTAAGACGCGATTAACCGGCCGCCCCCAGGGGCGGCCGATTTATTTGGGCCACAGGTTGCTGGCCCTGGCGCCGGGTTGCATCGCATACTCGCGCCCATACACACACCGTTGACCTATGCTGGTAGCGGCGTGTGGCTTATTTTCGAGGGGTTCTTATGTTTTACGTGCAACGTGATGCACAGGGCGCACTGAGTCGCGTGGAGGCTGCGGCCTTTGCCGAGTCAACCGAGACCCTGCCGGCCGATCACCATGAGATCCAGGCCTGGTACGCCAACGAAGTGGTGGAAACCAGCCTGGCGCAGCTCAAGCAGAGTGACCTGGAGATGATCCGGGTGCTGGACGATTTGATTCAGGTGCTGACCCGCAAAGGGTTGATCAGCGTGACGGACTTGCCGCCTGCGGCCCAGGCCAAGCTGATGGACCGTACTCACGCGCGGGAAGCGTTGGGTGGGTTGAGTCATTTGATCAATGATGAAGAGACTGGGTTGATCTGATTTTTACAGACGAACCGGATCTAAATGTGGGAGCGGGCTTGCTCGCGAAGGCGGAGTGTCAGTCACTGGATGTGTTGCTGATACACCGCCTTCGCGAGCAAGTCGAATCGTCGCACCGCCGCTCCCACATTTGATTGTGGCGTTAGTGAGTTATTTCCACGGCGCCGGCTCACCAAACAGTTGGCCCTGCACGCCGAAAATCCCCATCTCGCGAATCACCTTCAGTTCGCCTTCGGTCTCCACGCGCTCGGCAATCAGCGGCAAGTCGATACTGTGCGCCGCGCGCTGGATCGCCTCGATAAACAGGCGTTTGTCGCTTTCCTGATCGATCGCGCGGATGTAACTGCCGTCGATCTTCAGGTACGCCAGGCCCAGGCGTGCCAGGTTGCCGATCATGCTGAAGCGCCCGCCAAAACGCTGCAGGCTGAGGGAAAAGCCCAACTCACGCAGGCGCTGGGTCAATTGCTCCAGCAGGGCCTGTTCCGGCAATTGTTCTTCACCGATTTCCAGGGTCAGGCGCGGGCCCAGGTTGCTGTGCTGGCGTAACAGCTCAAGAATTTTGTTCAGCGCCTGTGGATCCTGCAGCGTCGCAGCCGAGAGGTTCAACGCCAGGCTATGGCTGTGGCCGGCCATCTGCTTGAGCACCTGCTCGAGCATCAAACGGTCCAGGCGGGCCGACCAGCCGAAGCGCTCCAGCCAGGGCAGGAAACGCCCCGCGGGAATGGTGTGGCCGTCCTCATCCTGCAAGCGTGACAGCACCTTGTAATGCAGCACTGTCTGCGGGTCCTGGCTGGCGACAACCGGCTGGAAGTACAGCTGGAAACGGTGCTGGGTCAGGGCCTGGTCCAGCAGGTTGTGCCAGGCGTGGTGGTCGTCACCGACGCTGGCAGCGGCGCCGTGGTCGAGGCACACCCAACTGCTGTCGCCCTGCCCCTCAGCCTGCGCCAACGCTTGGTCGGCCAGGGTCAGCAAGGCCTGTGGCGCGTCACCCTGGTTGAACGGCGCCAGGCCGATATACGCGACCGGCGTGACATCACTGGCACCGGTGGCCTGCAAGCTGAGCAAGGTGCTTTCAAGGTTCTGCGCCAATTGCAGCGCTTCCTCACGCACCAGCCCCGGCGCCAGCACTGCGAACTCACCCCCGCGAATACGGGTGACGAGGTTGTGGGTTTCCGGATACGGCTCACACTGGCGCAGCAGTTGCTCGCCCACCGCTTTCAGCAACTGGTCGGTGCGCTGGCCGCCGAGACGTCCGTTGAGGCCCGCCAGGTCTTTCACGCGCAGCACCAGCAGGTAGCCCGAGTTGATCTCTTCCGGGTTGCTGACGCGGGCGTTGAGTTGCATCTCGAAGTAACGGCGGTTGGCCAGGCCCGTGAGGTTGTCCTGATAGGACTCGGTGCGCAGTTTTTCACTGCGCTCGGCCTGCTCCTGGAACAGCGCCTTGAGCTTCTCGACCATCTGGTTCATGGCCTGCACCACACGGCGCAGTTCGGGCGTGCGCGGCAGGTCAGGCAGGCTGAGGAATTCGCGACGGGCAATGGCGTGGGACTGCTTGACCATGTAGTCCAGCGGCTTCAACTGCCGGCGCAGCAACAGCGCGCCCAGCACCGCACTGACCGCGCCGCACAGCAGCAACCAGCCGAGGCTGCCCAACGCGCTTTGCCAGAGTTTGGCCAGGGCGAACATCGGATGGCTGACCACCTCGACGCGCGCCGCCTGCTCCCAGCCACGATTGACCAGCGCATCGCCGCCGGCCGGCTCCAGGCCGATCAGCTTGACGAACCAGTTGGGCACGCCGTTGTTGTCAGGGATACCGTTGCGCTCGACGATGGTTTTGTCGGTCGCCAGGTCCACCACGCGGATGCTCGCGTAGTAGCCACTGTCAAAGATCGAACTGACGAGCAGTTCCACCATCGCCGGGTCGTCGATATTGGGCGTCAATGACAGCGCCAGCGCGGTGGCGGCGTCCTGGGCGTGGGAGCGCAGTTGGTTGACGTATTGCGTGCGTGAGCTTTCCAGGCTGACCATGAAGCTGCCGCTGAAGGCGACTACCAGGAACAGACAGATTGCGATCAATAGTTGTTTGAACAATGACACCGATCAGTTACTCCTAGTTGGCAGGCTCGGCCGGGAAGCCTTCCGCACGCATTTTTCTCAACACATCCTGCCAGCGCGACAAGCGTTTGGTATCACCGACTTTCTTGTTGCCCGTGGCGCCGGGCAAGTACAGACCCTCGGCGTTGAAGGAGTACACCGGCACCAAGTCGGTACGGCGAGTGGCCGGCAGAATTTCATCCATCAAGCTGTCGAGCACCAACGGGATCGCGTCAGGGGTCGAATAATACGTCAGGACCATGTGCGCGCGATTCTGACGCAAGGCCTTGACGTAAGTAATGCGCAATTTGTCGCTGGAGACGCCCAGGTGACGCAAACTGAAATACTTTGCGATCGCGTAGTCTTCACAGTCGCCGGCCCCCTTCCACAAGGCTTCAATGGGTGTCTCCCAATAGTCCACCACGTGCCAGAGGTCGATGTCTTCCACGTAGGTCATTTGCTTGTTGAAAAACAGGTTCACGACCTTGAGTTGCTCTTGCTCGCTGACCTGCTTTTGGGTCGCCAGCAGGCGCTGCCAGTCGTCGATGCGCCGTTGCCCCTCGCCCAGTGGCCCGTACAAGGCCGTGGCCTTGCGGCTGATCTGAGAGAAATCCCAATCGGCATGCAGCCCGCCAGGCATCAGGCCGGCCAACAGAATCGCTGAAAGTAGCCAGCTGGAGAGTCGAGAGGGAATAAAACGTGCCGCCAAAGCGTTCAGTCCGTGATGGAGACGGAAATTCAAAGGATGGTGCAGCGTCGATCGACAAAAAACAATGGCACAGTGCAATCATTCATACGTGAGGGAAGTTTGTAACCGCCTTGCGTGGGATGCATAAAGTGCGTCCTGTAAGCCCTTACAAACGGAAACTTTGGTTGTTTGACAAGCGTGTGGACCCTCTCTAGTGTGCATTGGATCCAATTAAACACACTTTATTCATGACAGGAGGATAGCGTAACCGTGACGCAGAAGCCGAACCCTTTAAGCAGCATAAAAATCAGCGGGCCTATTCCTGCTCATCTGGCTCGCGCCGTCATTGAAGAAACGCTGCGCAATGCCATTCTTGATGGCCGCTTGCCCTGCGGTACCGCAATGCGCCAGCAAGAACTCGCCAGCTTGTTTGGCGTCAGCCGCATGCCGGTGCGCGAAGCGTTGCGCCAGCTCGAAGCCCAATCATTGTTGCACGTGGTAACCCACAAGGGCGCGGTGGTCGCGCCGTTGATCGAAGACAACTCCGCTGAAACCTATGGTCTGCGGATGTTGCTGGAGTCCGAAGCGTTGCGCTTGTCGATTCCGTTTCTCACCGATGCTGACATTGCCGAGGCTGACGGCCTCATCAATGCGCTGGAACAGGAGCGCGACTACGCCGAAATCGGTCGCCTCAATCGCCTGTTCCACATGGCCCTGTACGGCAAGGCGCCCAACCAGCGACTGCTCAAGTTGGTCGAGCACGGCCTGAATGAGGAGGAGCGCTTTCTGCGGTTCAATCTGGAAGCCATGGGGTTGGGCGAAACGTCCCAGGAAGATCACCGGGAACTGCTTGCCCTCGTGGCACAGAAGAAGGTCGACGAAAGCATCCTGACGCTGCGCAATCACCTGATGCGCGGGATGGAAGTGATCACCACTTACCTGAACGGGCTCGATAATAAGGGTGCGCAGTAAACGTTCCCGGGTACTGATACGGTGCGGGCTCCCTTCCTTCCGGGAGGGCTCCACGTTAATCCACTCGCCCCCTGTTACTCTATTTAAATGATCCTGCATGTATCAGAGAAACTTCCCACTTTGAAAGTGGCAACTTTCTCATCATAAATACTGTCCCGCAAAAATATCTAATACTTTCACAAGTTCATCAAAGCGTTTAATCAGATTATTATCTGCCGCCCTTAAAACCCCATATTTATTACGGCAGCGCGCACCATGTCCGGTTAGTGCTGCGTGTGGTTTGGGCCAACATCATCCTTCAACTTACACCTACAAAATCCCTCACTATTTTTTTGAGCTGTCGCAACAACTTATAGGCATCAACCATGCATCAAACTTTACTTGAACAAAAAAAACTGCAGTTATGCAATCATCCGTTATTTATAGAAATAACTTCACTTAACAAGTTACAACTTTTCATGGAGTACCACGTCTTTGCGGTGTGGGACTTCATGACCTTGACCAAACGCCTGCAGCAGGACCTGACCTGCACGCAGCTGCCCTGGCTCCCTCCCGCAGACCCGCATGCCGCGCGACTGATCAATGAAATCGTGCTCGGCGAAGAGTCAGATGAACACCCTGTACAAGGCTTTTGCAGCCACTTCGATCTGTATCTGGAAGCGATGGCCGAGGTAGGCGCCGACACGACTGCCATCAATGGCTTCATTGCGCTGCAACGTCAGGGCGTCAAGGCCAGCGCGGCATTGCGTGGGGTCGGCGGGCCGCAAGGCGTGGCTCGCTTTGTCGACAGCACCTTGCAGACCGCCTTGGCCGCTCCCACCCACTGCGTGGCGGCAGCCTTCCTGCACGGTCGCGAGAGTGTAATTGCGCCGATGTTCGAACGCATTCTGCACGGCAACGCCCTCATTGCGCGTCAGGCGCCGACCTTGTGCCATTACCTCTCCCGCCACATCGAGCTGGACACCCAGGACCATGGGCCAGGCGCCGAACAGTTACTCCAGCGTTTGATCGGCGCAGACCCGACCCGACAAAACCAGGCCAGCGAGTTTGCCCTCGCAGCCGTGCACAGCCGCATCGGCTTGTGGGATGACGTGCGCGCCGCGCTGCATGAGGTGCACCCGTGAACGCCACCGACTACCGCTCCTTTGCCGACGACTGGGAACGCCGCGCCACCGTTCGCACACGCCTTCGACGCCAGTTGGAAGACGATGACAAGCTGATCTTTCCGCTGTGCCGCCAACCCCTGGTGCTGAGTGCAACCTTTGTCGAACATTGCCGGCAGTGGCGCGATTTCGTGCTGGTACAAAGCTTTTATAAATTCCTGCATGACGTGGTGATCTTTGAGACGGAGATCGTCGACCACGCCGCACGCAGCATTGCCAAGAACCGCTGCTCGCTGCCCTTCCCACTCGCCTGCCGTCATGACGCGATGAGCGTTGTGGTGGATGAGGGTTATCACGCGCTGGTGGCGTTGGACTTCCTGCAGCAAACCGTGGCCATGACCGGCATCCAACCGCTCGAGCTGGAGGAACACATCGAGCTCAGCCGAGCCCTCCCGGCCGCGCAGGCACTCGCCCCGGCACACTTGCGCGATGCGGTGGAGTTGATTGCCGTGGCCATCGCCGAGAACACCGTGACCCATGACGTGGCAGCGTTTGCCAAGGACGACAGCGTCAAGGCTTCCATCCGGGGCCTGATGGCCGATCACTTGTTTGATGAAGGGCGTCACGCACAGTTCTGGACCCACCTGGTGCGCATTTACTGGCAGGCGGCAAGCCCGGCAGACCGCGACGGCATCGCTGAAATCCTGCCAACGTTTTTGAGGCATTACCTGACCAACGAGCTGCAGCAGCGGTTCGATCTGCACCTGATCGAACACCTCGACGTCAGCGCCCACGTCCGCCAGGCGCTGCAGAACGACGTGGCGGCGCTGGCCTTTCCCATCACCCCTCAGCACCCGCTGCTCGGTAACATCACGGGGTTCCTGCAGCGCAGTGGCATGCTGCAAACACCGAGCGTTACGCGGGCCATGGACGACTACCTGTCCCCATCACGGAGGCCGGCATGAGGCGGCTGACCATCGGGTGGTGCGGTAACAGCAAGGCTCTGGAAGCGGTCAAAACAGGGTTGGCGCCCTACGGGCACGTCATCGCAACCGAAGCCCTCGACGTGCTCATTGAGGACGGCAGCCAAACGCCAATCGCTCATGATTGCGAAACTCAACGGCTGAGCCTGCGCCTGGGTATCAGCCCCCTGTCCAAATGCGGGCTGCCTGCTGTGCAGTTGCGCTGCTACAGCCAGGCTCAACGCTTGTTGGCGGTGCACGACATTGCCGAGGAACCCAGCGGCAATGGCCAGCAACTGTGCCGGCTGGCAACGCGCGCGTTGGTGGACTGGGTCGCCGTGCTGGTCAGCGGTTTTTCGCGAGACCCGACGTTCTTCAGCGCAGGTGCCACCGCGAACTCCTGGGCTGAGTACGGCTTGCAAAGGCTGGACGCACTGGCCTATTTGCATCGATTCAATCGCACCGAACAGCCCGCCTTGTTGCAGGCCTCCCGGGAACCGATGATCGACCGGCTACAGGCCAGCCTGCACGCTTTTTGCGAACGACCCGCGCTGAACATCGCAGGAGAGGTGCTGACCTACCGACAATTAAGGAATAGAGCCCTGTCGATCCAGCAGCAACTGCGGCCCCTGCTGGAGGGCATTGAGGCGCCGCCGGTGGTGGGTGTATGCCTGGAAAAATCGGTTGATTTGTACGCCAGCATTCTCGCAGTACTGGGCTGCGGCGCGGTGTATATGCCGCTGGCACCAGATCACCCGCCGCTGCGTCAGCAGGCCATGCTGGCAAGCGCCGGAGCCAGGGTATTGCTGGATGATGGTCGGCACCCTTTGCGCGATCACTTCAGTAGCCTGGACGTCGGCACTGTCCAAACGATCATCACCGACGCGCCATTACCATTGATGCAACATCGGCCCTCTATCGACGCCCCCTGCATGGTGCTATTCACCTCGGGCACCACGGGTCAGCCCAAAGGCGTACTGCTCAGCCAAGGCAACCTGGCGCATTTCACCGCGTGGGCTGGCGACTGCCTGGCGATGAATGAGCGGAGCCGCGTCCTGCAGTTCTCACCCTTGAGTTTCGACTCCTCGTTGATCGATATTTTCCCCGCCCTGATCGCCGGGGCGCAGCTGATCGTCCCGAGCGAAGACCAGCGCCGCGACCCGCAGCAACTGGTGGAGCTGATCCGACAACAGCGTGTAAGCCATGCGTTTCTGCCGCCGGCGCTGCTCAGCATCCTGCCACTGGATCAGCCATTGGGCTTGACCCACCTGCTCACCGGCGGAGAAGCCTGCGAGCCGCATGTGATCGAGCGTCTGGCGGGCCAATGCCAATTGCACAACCTCTATGGGCCAACCGAAGCCACGGTGCTGGCCACCCAAAGAACGCTCCAGCCGGGGGACAGCAATCGTAATCTGGGGCGTTCCATCGCCAACAGCCAAGTGCTGATCCTCGATGACGACCTGCAACCCGTGGATGAGCAGGTGATGGGGGATCTGTACATCGTCGGGCCTGGAGTGAGCCTGGGGTATGTAAACGTCCCCCGGCAGGTGGACACGCCTTTCGTGACGCTGACACTGCCGGGTGGTGCGGCGCTCGCGGCTTACCGTAGCGGTGACCTGGCCATGTGGACTGCCAACGGTATCGAACTGGGTGGGCGCCGGGATGATCAGGTGAAGATCCGGGGCTTTCGGGTTGAGCCTCAGGAGATCGAACAATGCCTGCGCAGCTGTCGGATGTTTCGCCAGGTCGCCGTGGTGATCGATAGTCATCGCCGGATTCGCACCTTTGTCGCCCAACCCGAGTCGGGCGCCACGCTGGCTGGCTTGCAGCAGCATGCCCAGCAGTGGCTACCGGCTTATATGCAGCCACAGGTGTGGACTGAGGTGCGCGTCATGCCACAGACCCCCAACGGCAAGATCGACCGCCAGGCATTGGTGACAGTGCCGGCGCCCGTCTCGCCGGCGACCACACGCAACGTCCCTCTTAACCCTTTGCAAACGCAGCTGGCAACGTTGTGGCGTGAGTTGTTGGACCTGCCTGGCGCTGAGCTGTGCATCGATGACAGCTTTTTCAACCTGGGTGGCCACTCCATTTTGCTGTCGACCCTGCTGCTGCGCCTGCGTGAAGAGTTTGGCCGCAGTGTTTCGCTGAGCCGTTTCTTCGAGGCGCCGACCATTCGCACGCTGACCGTGCTGATGGAAGACGGCGCACTACCCGATGCGCCGTCAGGCCAGATGGAAGAGGATGCGGCGCAGCCGCTGAATATCGACATGCTGCACGCAGAGCGCGCAGGCGACCCGCGCAAAGTGATCGTCACCGGCGCCAACAGCTTTGTGGGGGTGCATATCGTCCAGGCTTTATTGGCCAGTGGGGCGCAGCAGGTCACCTGCCTGGTGAGGGAACGGCCGGGGCACTCAGCGATGGCACGCTTTACCCAGGCATTGCGCGAGTATCGCCTGGAGCATCTGGACCTGCGCCGGGTGCAGGTCTATGCCGCCGATATCAGCTTGCCTCGGCTGGGTCTGACCTGCGATGTCTATGAGCACCTCGCACGCAGCCATGGCGTATTGGTACACAACGCTGCGCGGGTCAACCACGTCCTGGATTACGCCTCACTCGCCAAAGACAACGTCGAGCCCGTGCTCGAGTGCCTGAGACTGTGTGAAACCCATTGCAAGAAGTTTTCAATTTCATCTCGACGCTGTCGGCGTGCAGCTGTATCGATGCGCAAGGCAACATTCTTGAAGCACCGGCCGTGGCCACCTTGCCGCTTTACATCAGGAATGGTTACAACCTCTCCAAGTGGGTTGCCGAGCGGCTGTTGGGGCGTGCGACCGAGCAAGGAGCCTGGGTGAATATCCATCGGCCGGGGAACATCGCGTTCAATAGCCACAGCGGTGTCTGTCAGCCACACAACAACCGCCTGATGCTGATGCTCAAAGGCTCACTGCAGTTAGGCCTGGCGCCGCGCCTGGAGATCAACTTCGACCTAATGCCGGTGGATTTTTTTGCGCGCTTCATCGCGTTCCACTGCGGCCGGTTTGCCGCCGGGCAACACATATTCAACCTGTATAACCCGCAACCGTTGAGCTGGGACGACTACCTTGAGGCTTTCCGCCAGGCAGGCCACTGCTTCGAGCGCGTAAGCGTTGCGCACTGGCAAAGCAAACTACGCACGGTAGGGCCGGATAACGCGCTATTTGGCGTGCTGGGTTTCTACCTCAGTGACCTCGCAGAAGACATCAGCGATACCTCGATGATTTGTCACGAAAACGCACGCCGGGGCGTTACAGCGATGGGTGAAGACTACCCGCAAAAGAACCCCGCGCTGCTGCGCAAAGGCTGCGACCACCTCAAGGCCATCGGCTTTCTCTGACTCGTTTCTGGACAACCTGATGAAACAGCTGCAACCCGATACATTAATCCGCAACCCGCAGGGCTTACCGTTAACGGCGACGGTTGACGTCGCCTGCGCGGCCGCTCACCTATGGCGTTTGGTAGGCAACTTCGCTGCTTTTGATGCCTTCATTCCTGCCCTTTCGCACATCGAAATGACGGGCGCCGGAGTCGGTGGATTGCGCACGAAATTTTTCCACGATGGCCATTGCGTCGTAGAACAGCTCAACAGCCGGGATGAAGACGCCATGTGTATGACGTGGACCACGCTCTACAACACCCTGGGCGTGGCCAGGCTATGGGCGGCGATGAGCGTGCAAGCATTGGGCGCAGAACGTTCCAGGGCGACCTGGACCCTTATCGGCGAACCCGTCGCAACGTCTCAGGTGGAATTTGAAAGGTTTGCGCAGGCATTTATCGACAGCGCCCTGGAGAATGTTCGTCAACTGCTCGGCTGATCGGCAGGAGCGAGAGGCCTCGCTCCTGCACAACCCGGGTCAGATTTTAAAACTGTCGACCAGCTGCTTCAGTCGGCTGGCCTGTTGGGACAGTGCGTCACAGTCCTTGAGCGTTTCGTTGAGGTTGGCCACACCCTGCTGGTTCAGCAGGTTGATCTGGTTGATGTCGACGTTAAGGGTTTCCACCACCGCGGTCTGCTCCTCGGTGGCGGCAGCGACCGATTGGTTCATGCCGTCGATCTCGACGATTCGCTGCGTCACGCTGACCAGGCGCTCACCTGCCTGGTTAGCGACTTCAACGCTTTCTTCGCTGGAAGTCTGGCTGGCATTCATGGTGGTCACGGCCTCACGTGAGCCCACTTGCAGCGACGTGATCATCTTGTGGATCTCTTCAGCGGACTCCTGGGTACGGTGGGCCAGGTTACGTACTTCATCGGCCACTACCGCGAACCCACGCCCGGCTTCCCCGGCACGCGCAGCTTCAATTGCAGCGTTGAGCGCCAACAGGTTGGTTTGCTGAGAGATGCCTTTGATCACGTCGAGAATGTGACCAATGTTGTCTGTGCTCGCGTTGAGGGTTTCGATCTGGGTACAGGACAGGCTGATTTTCTGCGACAACGCCGACATCGCCAGAATGGTTTGCTCCACTACCTTGCGCCCATCGTCTGCCTGCTCACTGGCACCGCTGGCGTGCTGCGAAGCATCCGCCGCATTTCGCGCGATTTCCTGAGTGGCCGCGCCCAGCTCGTTGATCGCTGCAGCCACGCTGTTGGTGCGCGCACTTTGCTCGTCCGAGCCAATGATCGAGGCGTTGGAGGACGCCATGACGCGCTGCGACAGCTCGTGTACCTGGCGTGTCGCTGAGGACACTTCAGAAATGGAGGCGTGGATACGCTCGACAAACTGGTTGAAGGCGCTGCCGACTTCGCCGAACTCATCCTTGCTGGTGACATCCAGACGGCGGGTCAAATCGCCTTCACCCTGGGCAATGTCCTGCATGGCGACGCCCATGGTGGTGAGCGGGCGCAGCAGTACTTGAATCAACAGACTCAGGAGCACGGCAATGGCCACGACGGCGATCAACATTGCGATCAGCGCCGATGTACGGAATTTTCCAAGTGGTGCGTAGGCTTTGTCTTTGTCGATCGACAGGCCGATGTACCAATCCGCACCTGGCAAACCGCTGACCGGGGTGAACGAGAGGATACGGTCCTTGCCATTGAGGACAACGTCCTGGCTGACCTTCTCGATACGGACCTGGGTGCCCGGGTAGATGTCCTTGAGGTTTTTCATCACCTGATCCTGATCAGGACTGACGATGACCTGACCGTCGGCACTGACCAGAAACGCATGACCGATACCGCCGAAATCCACCGAGTTGATAATTTTAACCAGGGTTTGCAGGCTCAGGTCACCACCGACTACGCCCAGCAGTTCACCGTCCTTCTTGACCGGCAGCGCGATGGTAACGATCTGCCCACCGACTGCGGCCATGTAGGGAGGCGTAAGCATGGTTTTATTGGCGGCGACGGCTTGTTTGTACCAGGGACGCTGACGTGGGTCGTAACCGTCGGGCATCTTGGCGTCGGGCCGTTGCGTGAACACGCCGTTGGTTTGACCGACATACGTGAACTGGAAGTTCGACGTGAACGCAGGTTGGTCAACCAACCCGGGAAGGTCGGCAGCATTGCCTTGGTGAGCAACGTTTTGTGCCAGGCTTTCGAGTACCAAGATGCGACCGCTGAGCCAGTTCTGCACACTGCTGGCGGTGAGTTCACCGGATTGCTGGATAGACGACTCCAGGTTTTGCTTGATGGTGCTGCGCTGCAGGTAGTCGTTATAGAGCGTGAATAACGCGAAGGCCAGAACCACTACGCCTGACGCGGCCAACAGAATTTTATGGCTGAACTTGAGATTCATTTCATCGACTTCTTTTGCCAAAGGGGGGTGAGCGTGCCGAGGGGAACATTCCATGTAACGGGATAGGCGGACTCTCAGGCCGCTCTATTTCGGTGCACGCATGGCTCGTCAGGCTTTCGGCCAAGCTTCGTCAAATCTTAGAAATTTGTGAGAAGCATCTACTTTTCCCGTAGGAACCCGACCGGCGGTAGACCTTCGCGCTTCGGAGTTGCAAATTCTTGCGGCCTTTAAGGCAATGCGGTGGATGTGGACTTTAGCCCGCACTAACGGCTGATCACGCTGGTGCGTGGTGAAATACGGCTGACTTGCGGTGCAGGTTCGGTACCGTTGTTAGTCATCACTCTGCACGGCATGCTTGAGGGCATCAGCGGATGCTTTGCAGTGCACTAGACCCTAAACGACAAAACCCCTGTCTGCGTTAGCAGACAGGGGTTTTGGAATTCAATCTTGACGATGACCTACTCTCACATGGGGAAACCCCACACTACCATCGGCGATGCATCGTTTCACTGCTGAGTTCGGGATGGGATCAGGTGGTTCCAATGCTCTATGGTCGTCAAGAAATTCTGTGTACCAGTTCGTTGCCTCAGCAACGTGCCGGTGAAATTCATGGACTTCTACATAAACAAAACCCCTGTTTGCGT
>NZ_MSDF01000064.1:6366-50032 GCF_002022275.1 Pseudomonas fluorescens | reverse complement strand
TGGATGGCGCGTGGCGGCGGCCCCCCAAATCAATGTCGGATTACGGGCACACCGAAGCGTGAGCGAGGTGCCGAGTGTTGGGGCAAGAGCCCTTTGGTTACTTTGGGGCTCTTTTCCAAAGTGACCCGCCGTAAGGGCGGAACCATACGAAGCCATCACCCAAACAACGGATCTACCCCCCGAGAATCTCAAAAAGACATTACACATATGAATAAAACAACCAAAAAATAATGAATTCCAAGAATATTAGCTTATGCCCAAATAGCATTATATTTTTAAAATCCATTCCGTTATGTTTGATCGCAACAGCCTACCCCTGACCTCGGATGGTACCAATCGTGATTCGGATTCTGCGCTGCACCACCGGGTAACCACCCCGCAGCAGAATCGTTGGAAGGGAGTTCAACGTATGTTGCCAATTCAAACCCCGCACTCGCCCCACACCTAGCTCCAAATCGCCGACACACCCCCCGAAAAAACGAGCACCGCGCCCGCCCGCGTGACTGCCCGACTTCGCGATTTGGAACGTTTGGAGTGGCTATGAAGCAAGTCTTGCAACCCACCGCCGCACTGGCGCTGGCCCTGCTGGCAAACACTGCCCAGGCCCAGGACGACAGCACCCTGTCCACCGTGGTGGTCACCGGCAACCGTGGCGCCGAACAACGCACCGTCACCAGCAGCCCGGTGCCGATCGATGTGGTCAGCGCCAAGCAATTGCAAAGCACCGGCAAGCCCGGTCTGATGGAAGCCCTGAGCGCCGTAATCCCCTCACTGAGCCTGCCGGAAAAAACCGGTTGGGACGCCAGCGGCATTGCCCGGGCGCCGAACCTGCGCGGTTTGAGTGCTGCCGAAGTGCTGGTGCTGGTCAACGGCAAACGCCGCCACACCAGCGCCACCCTGAACATCAATGGCATCAACACCGGCGCAGCGCCGGCTGACCTTGATCTGATCCCGATCAGCGCCATCGACCACGTCGAAGTCCTGCGCGACGGCGCCGCCGCTCAATACGGCTCCGATGCCATCGCTGGCGTGATCAACGTGATCCTCAAGGCTGACACCAGTGGCACCGCAGTCACCAACATCGGCCAGGGCTATGACGGCAAGAAACAGACCGTGCAGCAAAGCCTCAACAAAGGGTTCGAAATCGGCAACGGCGGCATCGTGCAACTGGCCCTCGATGCGCGCAGCCAGAATGACGACAACAAGGCTAGCGCCAATGGCTACAGCTATGCACAAGCCTTCGATCAAGCGGGCCGAGCGACCTATGGCGGTTATGGCACCCCGAAGACCAACCTGCTGACCCTGGGCTATAACGCCGAGTTGCCGGTCGACGACAGCTTCAGCCTGTACTCCTTCACCACTTACTCACGGCGCAAGGCCGAGCAGGGGCAGAACTTCCGCCTGCCGACCATCACCAACACCATCACCACCGGGCCAAATGGTTACCCGGCCGGCTACACGCCGACCTGGTACATCGACGAGGACGATTTCCAGGCCGCGTTCGGCGGCAAAGGCACGGTCGGCGAATGGGACTGGGACCTGTCCACCACTTACGGGCGCAACGAGGCGGAGCAGGGCACCACCCACAACCAGAACCCGTCCCTTGGCGAATACACGCCGAACAGCTTCACCTCCGGCACCTGGATTTCCACCGAGCTGACCACCAACCTCGACTTCAAGCGCGGCTTCGACATCGGCCTGCAAAAGCCGCTGGACCTGTCCTACGGTTTCGAGCACCGGCGCGACACCTATGAAGTGCAGGCCGGGGACTACGCGTCCTACGCCAACGGCGGCTACTGCGTGGCGCCGGGCAATTGCGCGTCGTCCGGGGCCCAGGTCACCAACGGCATCTCGCCGGACGAAGAAAGCAGCGCCTCGCGCAACAGCTTGGCGAGTTACGTCGACGTGGGCTTCAACCCGCTTCCGGATTGGTACGTCGGCACCGCGTTGCGCTATGAGCATTACAACGAAGGCGTCGGCGCCACCCGCAGCGGCAAGCTGACCACCCGCTACGACTTCACCCCACAATTCGCCGTGCGCGCCACCGTCAGCAATGGCTTTCGTGCGCCGTCTCTGGCCAACAGCCTGTTCAGCGCGCGCTCCACCACCTATGGCGTGGTGGACGGTGTGTATCAGTCGATCAACTACGGCGTGCTGCCGGTCAGTTCGGCAGCGGCCAAGGCCCTTGGCGCGCAGGATTTGAAACCCGAACGCTCGACCAACTTCAGCCTCGGTTTCACCCTCACGCCCACCGATCGCCTGAACTTCACCGCCGACGCCTACGTGATCAACCTGCGCGACCGCATCACCCTCACCGGCACCTTGCTCGGCCCTGAAATCACCCAGGTGTTGCAGAACAGCGGCATCAACTCCACCTCCGGCGGCCAGTACTTTCTCAACGGTGCCGACACCCGCACCAAGGGCGTGGACCTGGTCAGCAACTACAACCAGGACATCGGTCAGTACGGTTCACTGAAGTGGACGGCGGCGTTCAACTGGAACCAGACCAAGATCCTCAATTACAAGGAATCCACCACCATCCTCGGTACTTCCTATGACTTGATGGACCGCCAGGCCCGAGGCTTGATCACCGACGTGCAGCCCAAGACCAAGCTGATCCTGGGCGGCGACTGGAGCATCGACCGCTTCAACCTCAACCTGGCCCTGACGCGCTACGGCTCGTACAAAGAGGTCAACGTCTCCGCCGACCGCAGCCTGGACCGGGTCTACAGCGCCAAATGGATCACCGACCTGGACCTTGGCTACAACCTCACCAAAGACCTCAACATCGCCATCGGCGCCAAGAACCTGTTCGACCAATACCCCAAGAAACAAGGCGTTCCGAGCAGCACCATGGTCGCGAGCTACGGCACCTATTCGCCCTACGGTTTTACCGGCGGGTACTACTACACCCGCTTGACCTATGCCTTCTGAGGCCGAGGAATAAAACATGCCCATTGTCGCCAAATCCTATGACCTGATTGATCAGCCCGGTGTGGCTCGCCAGGCGCGTGTCTCCACACCGATCAAGACCCTGCAAGTCGTGCCCGCGCGGCATCCGTGGCGCTGGGCCGGGTCGATCTTTGCCGCGCTGGTGCTGTTGGCTATCGCCCATTCCCTGGCCACCAACCCGCGTTGGGAGTGGGGCGTATTCGGCCAGTGGTTTTTCTCGCCGTCGGTGCTGCGCGGCCTGGGCCAGACGCTGTTGCTGACGCTGCTCAGCACCGTATTCAGCGCCATCCTCGGCACTGCGCTGGCCTTGGCGCGGTTGTCGGGTTCACCTCTGCTGGCGGCATTGGCCTGGGGCTATATCTGGTTCTTTCGCTCGATGCCGGCGTTGCTGGTGTTGATCATCCTTTACAACTTTGCCTACCTGTATGACCACATCGTGCTGGGCATTCCGTTCACCGAAGTGGTGTTCGCCGAGTGGTCCACCGTGGACGTACTCAGCCAGTTCACCGTAGCCGTATTGGGCCTGAGCCTGATGCAGGCGGCGTACGCGGCAGAGATCATTCGCGGCGGCCTGATCGGCGTGGACGCCGGCCAGCATGAAGCGGCGGCGGCGCTGGGTTTGCCGGCCTCGCGACGGATCTTCCGGATCATCCTGCCACAGGCGCTGCGCTCGATTCTGCCCTCGGGCTTCAACGAAATCATCGGCCTGGTCAAAGGCACGTCCATTGTCTACGTGCTGGCGCTGCCGGAGCTGTTCTACACCGTGCAGGTCATCTACAACCGCACCCAGGCGGTGATCCCGCTGCTGATTGTGGCGACCGTCTGGTACTTGATCATCACCACCGTGCTGACCAGTGCCCAGTACTACGTCGAGCGCCATTTCGCCCGTGGCACTGCGCGGGTGTTGCCGCCCACGCCGCTGCAACGCGTACGCCGCTGGCTCAAGGAGCACACCCATGAGTGAAGCCCGCGCCGGCCGTATCCAGATCCAGGGCGTGGGCAAGCGCTTTGGCAACCAGCAGGTGTTGAAAGACATCGACCTGACTATTGATCCGGGCAAGGTCACAGTGATTCTCGGGCCATCGGGCTCGGGCAAATCCACCCTGCTGCGCACCATCAATCACCTGGAGAAAATCGACAGCGGGCACATCACCATCGACGGTGAATACGTTGGCTACCGACGCCAGGGCGACCTGCTCTACGAACTCAAGGAGCGCGAGATTCTCAAGCGCCGCATCGACGTCGGTTTTGTGTTCCAGAACTTCAACCTGTTCCCGCACCTCACCGCCTGGGAAAACATCGCCGAGGCACCGCTGGCCCACAAGCGCTGGAGCAAGGCCGACGCGCAGGCCAAGGCCTCCGAACTGCTGGCCAAGGTTGGCCTGGCAGACAAGGTCGACGCCTACCCGCGCCAGCTCTCCGGCGGCCAGCAACAGCGCGTCGCCATTGCCCGCGCGTTGGCGCTGGACCCCAAAGTGCTCCTGTTCGATGAACCCACCTCGGCCCTCGACCCGGAGCTGGTGGGCGAAGTCCTCGACGTGATCAAGGGCCTGACCCAATTGGGCGTGACCCTGGTGATCGTCACTCACGAGATCGGCTTTGCCCGCGAGGTGGCCGACCACGTGGTGTTTCTCTGCGACGGCCAACTGATCGAAGAAGGCCCGCCCGAACAGATTTTTCGCCAACCCCGACACCCCCGCACCGCGGCCTTTCTCGGCAAGGTGCTTTAGTTCAAGGAGTGACTGCCATGTTTATCTCTACTGCCCGCGTGGCCTTGCTGACGCTCGCCGTCAGCACCGCGCAAACCGCGTTCGCCGTGCAACAGGTCGACCTCAGCCCAGATCGCCCGCGTATTCATGCACCGCGCAATGACGCGGCCATTGCGCAGATCCCGCCGGGCTTCAAGTTCGCCCAACCCGGCAAGTTCACCGTGGCCGTGTCCGGCGTGGCCGGGCCACCTTTGGCGCTGCTGGCCAACGACGACAAGACCACCATCGGCAGCGAAGCCGACACCGCGCAGTTGGTGGCCGACAGTCTGGGCCTGCAACTCAACGTGGTGCAGACCAGCTGGGAAGACTGGCCGCTGGGCGTTAGCTCGGGCAAATACGACGCGGTGATCAGCAACGTCACCGTGACCGAAGCGCGCAAGAAGCGTTTTGACTTCGCCACCTATCGCCAGGATGTGCTGGGGTTTTATGTCAAGACCAGCAGCAAGATCAGCGAGATCAAACAAGCCTCGGACATCGCCGGGCTGAAGATCATCGTTGGCTCCGGCACCAACCAGGAAAAGGTCCTGCTGGCCTGGAACGAGGCGAATGAAAAAGCCGGGATCAAGCCTGCGCTGTTGCAGTACTTCGACGACCAGGCCGCCGGGCAACTGGCGGTGCAATCCGGTCGCAGCGATGCGCTGTTCGGGCCCAACTCGGTGTACGCCTATTCCGCCGCGATCACCGGCGGCATCAAGCTCGTCGGCACGGTGAACGGTGGCTGGCCATTGAAGGCGGATATCGCCGTGACCACGCGCAAGGACAACGGCCTGGTTCAGCCGATCCACACCGCGCTGCAAGGCGCGATTGCCGGCGGCCAATACGAGCAGGTGCTGCAACGCTGGGGCCTGGATATCGAGCGCGTCGACACGTCGCTGATCAACCCACCCGGCCTGCCGGATTAAGGAGTCGCGATTATGGGACTGACACGACGTGAAGCGCTGTCGAGCATCGCCGCGGTGGGCGGTGAAAAGGCCGTCAAGGATGCGCTGGCGGTATTGGGTTTGGGGCCGTCGTCACACCGCCGCCCGCAGCCATTGAAACTCAAGGAAGGCCTGGGGCAGGGCACCCGCGTGCTGGTGCTGGGCGCCGGGATTGCCGGGCTGGTCACCGCGCTGGAGCTGACCCGCGCCGGGTTCACGGTGCAAGTGCTGGAGGCCCGTGACCGCGTGGGCGGGCGTACCTGGACGCTGCGCAATGGCGACCGCGTGGACTACAAGGATGGTCGTACGCAAACCGTGGCATTCGATAAAGGCCACTATTTCAACGCAGGCCCGGCAAGGATTCCCAGCCAGCACCGGACGATTCTCGACTATTGCAGCGAACTGGGGGTGCCGCTGGAAGTGCTGGTCAACAGCAGCCATGGCGCCCAGGTACGCCCGGACGTGCAGCAACCGGCGTTCACCGTTGGCCAGGCGATCAACGATGCGCGCGGTCATCTGTCGGGCTTGCTGGCCAAAGCCGTGCAGCGCGACGCCCTTGATGACGTGTTGAGCAGCGAAGAGCGCACGCGCTTGCTGGCGTTTTTGCAGGTCTATGGCGACCTGTCGCAAGAGCTGGCGTTTGAGGGCAGCCTGCGTTCCGGTCACCTGGAGTCGCCTGCGCATCCGGGCGCATTGCCGCCCAGCGCCAGGCCGATCAGCCTGGAGCGTTTGCTGCACCCGGAACTGTGGGGCGCGTTGTTGCACACCGAGTTTCCGGAGTTTTCCGCGACCATGTTTCAACCGGTCGGCGGCATGGACCGCATCACCGATGCGTTCTACGGGCGCGTGCGTGAGCACGTGCAACTGGGCGCCCAAGTGCGCCGGATCCGCCAGCGGGAAGATGGTGTGGCGGTGACTTATCACGACAATCACACCGGGCGTGAACAGGTAGTACGCGCTGATTACTTGATCTCCACGCTGCCATTGCCGCTGCTGGCCAAGCTCGACACCGACTTCAGTGACCCGATCAAGGCCGCGCTGCTCAGTACGCGCAGCGACCAGGCGACCAAAGTGGCGTGGCAGTCCCCGCGCTTCTGGGAAACCGACTACCGCACCTACGGCGGCCTGTCGTGGATCGAACACCCGGCGCACCTGTTGTGGTACCCGAGCAACGACCTCAACACCCGCGACGGCGTGCTGGTGGCGGGGTACGTGACCGGGGAGGGCGCCGACGTGTTTGGCGCCCAAGCGTTCGACCAGCAGTACGCCACGTCCAGGGAAGCCGTGGAGCTGCTGCACCCCGGCTATTCAAAGCACCTGCGCAACCCGCTGGCGGTGTCCTGGGAACAGATCCCCTACAGCGAAGGCCCGTGGCTGCAACGCGAACACTTCCCGGCCGACGCCAGCGCCTTGCTCGAAGCAGGCCACGGCCGCGTGTACTTCGCCGGAGACGGCCTGGTGCAAAGCGGCGTGGGCATCTGGCAGGAATCGGCCGCCAACTCGGCGCGCCACGTAGTCGGGCAACTGGCTGAACGCGTTCGCCAGCAACGGCACAGTGCGGCACATGCCGTGTCCTAGGCCACAAAGGGGTTTGCAGTTTTTGAAAGTTGTTTAGAAACCCATACATCATTAAGGAGATACACCATGAGCGACAGTATTCAACGCACCAGCGTCGGCGACTTTCCGATCTCGCAGACCGTCACCGTCCCGGCCTCGGCCAGCCTGATCTTTGTCAGCGGCACCTTGCCAGACCTGCACGACGCAAACGCCCCGGCAGGCACGCCCGCAGCCTATGGCGATACCGAGGTGCAGACGGTTTCGGTGTTCAACAAACTGCGCAAGATTCTTCAACAGCAAGACCTGGACCTGGGCGATATCGTGCAGTTACGCGTGTTTCTGGTCGGCGCCGAAGAGACCGGCGGCAAACTGGATTTCGCCGGGTTGCAGCGGGGTTATACGCAGTTCTTTGGCACGCCGGAGCAGCCGAACAAGCCGGCGCGTACGGCGTTGCAGGTGGTGGCGCTGCCTTTGCCCGGTGCGTTGGTGGAAGTTGAAGCCGTCGCCGCCCGCCCAGCCTGAGTCACGCGATAAAAACTGTGGTAGCGGGCTTGCTCGCGAATGCGGTGGATCAGCCACTGAATTTATCAACTGACCCACCGCATTCGCGAGCACGCCCGCCATCGCCATAGAGTACTTAATCGCCTGTTCCACCTAAGACCTGGAAAGGGCTGGCAGTAAGAGCAAAACCCATCTGGACAGTGGCTTAATCCGTCGCACATTCAAGGCGCACACACCAGCGCCTGGCGCTCATAGTTCAACGCCTTGTTCTGCGGCGCCAACGCATATTTCGCCGTGCACTGCTGCTCGCCCCATTTGATGATCAACGTGCCTTGGTCCTGCTCCACCAACGCCAGCGCATTGCCATTCGGATCAGCGATCGCCAGTTGCTTGCCGGCGGCGTCTTCCAGCGAGGCACCAAACGATAACGGCTGGTGCTGCGCGTCATACAACTCGAACAGCACACGTCGCCCGGTGGTCCCGCTGTAGTGTGCGACCACAATGGCGCCACGGCGCGGGACCAGTTGTTGGGAGGCGTTGGTGATTTCTACATCGCCGCCCAGGTCGCGGGTGTCCAGGCTGATCCAGTTGACCCGATACGGCTGCGCTGTGGGGATTACGGCATAGCCGTTGTAGCCGGTCTCGACCCCGCTGTAGCTGCTGATCTTCGCCCCGGAAATACCCGGCACTTCGGCCAGTGCGAAGGTCTCGCTGACCGTCTGCCCCAGGTTGATGCCCCCCGCGTGCGCCACCACGGAACCGGCGAGGTTGAGGTTTTGCGAGTTGTAGCCCTGACCCTGGCTGTAGCCGAGGCTGACATCCGCCACGGAGGTGCGGCTGTTGATATTCACCGAGCCCGAGTCGCCACTGGTGTCGCTGTGACCGGCTTGCACCGAGTAGAACGTGTCGCTGGTATCGGCCACGTAGCCGTTGATCCCGGCTTGGGTGGTGGTGTCGCCATGGGTGCTGCTGGTGGTGACAAACGCCCGTGGCGCGCGGGCCTGGCTGCCCAGCGGGAACGAAATGGACAGGTTGACCTGGGTGTCGCTGCTTGGCTCGCCCCAGGTGACGATTTGCTTGGTGCGCGTCACGCCCAGGTTGTAGCTCAAGTCGCCCCAGTTGCTGGTGTAGCCGGCGGAAAAACTCTGCGAGCCGCCACGGTTCCAGTAGCGCTGATCGCTGGCGTTCATGTACAGGCTGCCGAATTCACGGTTGCGCCCGATACTCTGGTTGATGGTCAGGTCGGTGCGGGTTTTTGAGTTGCCGGTGCGCACGCGGGCGCCTTCGCTGATGTCTTCGACATGGTCGGTGAGGCTGCGGTAGCCCTCAGTGGAATAGCGGTAGGCGGCCAGGGTGAAGTTGGTGTCGGTGCCGGCAAACGTCTTGGCGTACAGCGCGCGCACGCTATTGCCTTGCGTGGTTTGCCCGCGCGCCTTGCTCGAAGAATGAGTGACATCCAGCGACACCGCGCCCAGCGAGGTGTTTCTGCCGGCACCCAGCGACAGCGCGTTGTAATCCTCGCTCGCTTGTACGCCGACGATGCCGCTGAGGTTGCTGGTCAAACCATAAGCCACGGTGCTGCTGATAAAGCGCGGCGTGGCCAAGCCGTCGGCGTTGCTGTTGAAGGTACCCGCCGAGACGCTGTACTTGATCTGGCCTTCACGCACCATGATCGGCAGGCTGGAAAACGCCTGCATCGTCACGCGGCGGCTGCCGTCGGCTTCGATCACGGTGATTTGCAGGTCGCCGTTGGAGCCGCTGGGGTAGATATCGTTGATCTCGAACGGGCCCGGCGCCACGTTGGCGGTGTAGAGGATGTAGTCGTTCTGGCGGATCTCCACCGTCGCGTTGGTCTGCGCCACGCCACGAATCACCGGCGCATAACCGCGCTCGCTGTCGGCCCGCATGCCTTCGTCGGAGGCCAGTTTCAGACCGCGATAGCGCACGCTGTCGAACAGGTCAGTGTCGGAGAAAATCTCACCGGCGCTGAACTGGCCCTTGATCGCCGTCACGTCGTGTTGCAGGTACGTGCGGTTGCTGGTGAAGGTGTTCGGGCGCCCGGTGCCGCTGCTCAGGTTGGACTCGTTGCGCAGCCGCCAGGCACCCAGGTTGATGCCGTTGCGCAGGCCCAGGTTGTTGTTGATTCGCGTCTTGTAGTCGCCGGCAGTGCGGCTGCTGTTGAGCTGGTAGTTGATGAACGCAGCTGGCACGCCTTCGTCCCACAGCTGTGGGTCGACATAGCCGCGCAGGCCCCGTTGCATGGCCGCTTGCGGGATGCTCGCCATCAAGCGCAGGCGGCTGCTGTCGTAGCGCACGCTGGCGTCTTTGATCATGTCCGCCAGGGGGTAGCATTCCAGCGGGTGCTGCGGGTCGACGTGGCCTTCGGTCTGCAAGCGGGTCATATCAACACCCAGCTGTTTAAGCAGGTCGAGGGTCAGGCAGGCTTCCACCCGGCCGTTTTGCGGGTTGCGCTTGAAGTCGATATCACGCCGCCCCACCAGCACTTCGTTGCTGTACAGGTCGACGCGGTAATTACCCGGCAGCACGCTGTTGGCAGAGAGCAATTGCTGCAAGTCGACGGGTGACTGCGAACCCTGCAAAAACGTGGTGTTGAAGGTTTCCGCAGCGTCATCGGCCAGCGCCAGCGCCGGCAGGCTGGCGGCCATCGCCAGCGACAGCGTCTTCAACTTCAGTGCGCAACGTGCGGGCCGGGTGCTGGAAAGAAAAGACATGCGAAGACCTGTGGCATCCCTGTTCAGCGCACAGCCGGGCACGCAAGCGCGCCCGCGAAGTAGGCCTGAGGGTGAGCGGAAATTCTTAAGGGTTCAGACGTGACTCAGTCGCGTAGACGGCGGCCGATACGCCGCGGGTCAGGCGTGCGCTGTACTGATTTTGCGCACCGTAGTCATTGATGCTGAAAAACGACAGCTGTACCGGGCCATTGTCGGGCAGGGCGCCGAGCGGAAACTGCTTTTGCTCGCCGGGCGCGATCATCGTGGAGTCACTGGCCAGTTGCGCCTGCACCTTCACGTCGGCCATCGACACGTGGTACAGCGTCGGGTTTTTCACTTGCAACAGCGTCTGCGCGCCGTGATGCACCAGCGTCCACTCCAGCTGCGCCGGGGCCTGCAACGCCGTACCGGGCAAGCCGGCAGGCCGGTAAAAGATCTTGATGCGTTGGCGGATCGCCAACTGCAAGGTGTTCTCAGCCGCACTGGCCTTGGGGATTTCCTGCACGTTGAGCCACACCACCGACTCGCGGTCCGTGGGCATACCTGTGCCTTCGTACAGAATGCGCAGCAGTTGTTGTTCCTTGGCAAACACACGTGCCAATGGAGGGGTTACGGCAAACGGCGCGCGGCTGCCGCTGGCGTCGTTCATGTCGACCCAGGACTGCACCAAGACCTCCTGATTGCCGTTACGCACGGTGATATTGGCTTCCTTGTGGTCACCATCAAACACGATTCGGGTGGCATTCAATGAAATGCTGGCGCCTGCCGGGGTCGCCAGAAGCAGGCCCAGCAGCCCCAGGCACGCGGCAAAAGAACGAGGCAGCATGAGGTTTATCCGGTGAAGTCAAAAGAAATGGCGAGGCCGCAGGGCCTCGCGCGTTCGGTGCCCAGGCGCCGAGTTATTCGTATTGCAGGATGAACGGCAGGGTAGCATCACCGCGACCTGCGACGGCCGAACCGGCAGCACCGGTGGTCACGTAGGCGGCTGCGAAGCTCAGGGTGGCGTCGCCGCCCTCGGTGCCTTGGCCGTGCATGGTGCTTTCAATGCGTGCGGTGGTTGGCGAGCTGAGGTTGATCAGGCCACCGTTGCTGTCGAGCAGGGCGATACCGACGTTTTTAGCCGACGCAGAACCGGCGTTCAGGGCCAGTACGTTCTTGCCGGTCACCAGGCCCGAACCGCCATTGTTGGCATCAAAAATCATCGCGACTTTGGTGCCTTGGTTGCAGTTGACGTTCAGGTTGAAGTCTTTGGCAGTCACGCGGCCGGCGGTCGGGTTTTCTGCGGTGCCCATGTCCTTGATCGAGACGTTGCCCATGTCGACCGAAATGCTGCGATCGGAGTTGGCGCCGTCTACCGAGCATGCGTCGTTATTGATGATGCCGGTGAAGGTGATTTTACCGCTGCCACCCAGGGTCGGAGCAGGCGCTGTTTCTTCGGCAAACGCACTGCCGGAAGCCGCGATAATGGCCGAGGCGATAACAGCCAGGGAAAACTTCTTCATGATGATGTCCGTAAGTGTTAGTTGAAAAAATGCTGTTGTTGAACTGCCAGGAAAGAGTAAGCGACAGAGGCGGGCAGGCGAATAAGACGATTCTTATAAGCCGCGGAGCAGAGGGCTCGAAGGGCCCTGGACTGCGATGAATCCGGGGCAAAGCCATTGCTGGGGAATGGCTTGCGAAGGGTGTGTCAGTTGAAAATATTGCGTGCCAGACAATAGGCCAGCAGGTCCTGATCACTGCTGACTTCCAGTTTGCGCATGGCCGAAATTTTCTGCGCGCTGATGGTTTTCGAACTGCGGTTCTGGCTGCGCGCAATGTCACTCACGCTCATGCCGGAGATAAACAAGCGCAGGATTTCAAACTCTTTGGGCGACAGCGTGGAAAAGCGTTCGTCGATGGCCGTGAGTGTCTCGATCACTGAGGTTTTCGCCGGCTCCAGGCTGCGATAGACACCCTGTAGCGCAATCGCTTTGAGGGCGAGTTGAATTTCGGTGTGCAGCTGGCTCTTCTGGATGATGCCGACCACGCCCAACTCCTGCAGACGGGTGAGGATCAGGTGGTTGGAGATCATCGTCAGGATCAGAATCTGCACCTGTGGAAAGTGCCGTTTCAGGTACTCCACCAGCTTCAGCCCATCGCCATAAGGCGAGTCGCCCGGCATGTTGTAGTCGGTGATCACAATGTCGGCGCCCTGACGCTGCAACAGCTCGATCAGGCCCGCCGAGCAGACGGCCTCACCCACGACCTGAAAGCGCGTATCACGCTCCACCAGTTCGCGTACCCCGAGCAGCACGATCGGGTGATCGTCCGCGATAACCACGTTGAATGTTTTCATAAAGGCCGTCCGTAATGCCGGTTCAAGTGAGGGAAGCGTTCCCGGGCTGAAGGTCAGTGCGCAGTCGTCACGTGAGTGTCTCCAGAACGGCCGACAGGCGTTGTGTCAGCGCCTTGACCTTGAGCCCCAGCGCGGTGTCCAGGCTGCCACGGTTGAGGGCGTTTTCCAGCTCGATGCAGGCTTGGGCCAGGCTCAGTGCCTGCACTGCGCCGAGTGCGCCGGCGGTGGCGTGCAGCAATTGGCCGAGGACGTGCGCATTGCGTTGCTCCAGCGCCTCATCGATGCGTTGCAGGTCGTGCCTCAGGCTGCTGATGAACAACGGTCGCATCCTGTCTGACATCTGCACGTTGTCGTCGAACTGCTCGGCCGGCGGCTCTACCGGTAGCCTGATTTTGCACAACTTGATCAGATGAGCGCGCAAGGTTTGCAGGCTCAAGGGTTTGACGATCCACGCATTCATGCCCACGGCCAGGCAACGCACACCTTCCTCACGCATCGCGTTGGCGGTGACGCCAATGATCGGCAGTTGCGGGTCATGCTCGCGCAGCGTTCTGGCGAGTTCATAGCCGTTCATCAACGGCATGTTCACGTCGGTCAACACCAGGTCAAAGGCCTGCGGTTGCCAGCGCTGCAGCGCCTGCTCGCCATTGGCGGCCAGGGTGACCGAGCAGCCAAGCGCCTGCAGTTGTTCCTTGATCACCGCCTGGTTGACCGGGTTGTCCTCGGCCACCAGGATACGCAGGCCCAATTGCCCCGCGCTTTGTGGCCGGGCGGTAGGCGGTGGCTCATGCCGGCCATGTTGTGCCAGTGACACGGTGGCGGCAATTGCACGCACGTCGTGCAGATCCACCACCCAACCCCGTTCAGTGCGCAGGGGCGGGCTGTGTGCACCCGGCACGCACAAAACGCGCTGGCCTGCCCATGGGCGGGCGCGATCGCCGGGCAATATGTCCACCAGCACGCCGTGCTCTCGGTGCTGATCCTGTGCAGGCGCGGCGAGGGCCGCGGCCACGCCCAGGCGGTTGAGCCAGTCACACAGCGATTGTGCCAGCTCTGGCACCGGCGCCTGCACACACACCGGCGTCGCGCTGGGTTCCATCAGGGGAATGTTCGGCAATACGCCTGCGCACAACGGCAAACGCATTTTGAGGGTGAAGCTGCTGCCCAGGCCGGGCTCACTGACCACCCGGATTTCGCCGTCCATCATTTGCGCCAGCCACCGGCAAATCGGCAGGCCCAGGCCGGCACCGCCTTCACTGGCGGTGTCGGGAGCCTGATAAAACAGGTCGAACAGCTTGGCTTGTTGCGCTTCGGGGATGCCCACGCCGGAGTCGGTCACTTGCCATTCCAGCTCGACGCTCCCCGTGTCGCGTGCAGTCACCCGGGCCCGCAGCACCACGCGCCCGACGTCGGTGAACTTGAGCGCGTTGCTCACCAGGTTGTTGAGGATCTGGCGGATGCGCATCGGGTCGCCCATGACACAGTCCGGCAACTGCGAGTCGATACAACTATAAAGTTGCAGGCCCTTGCGCTGGGCGAATGCAGCATAGGTGTGCAAGGTGTCTTCGAGCATGTCCAGCGGGCAGAACTCCACGGCCTCGATTGCCATCTGCCCGGACTCGATTTTTGACACGTCGAGCACATCGCTGATCAGCTGGAACAGCGTCGCCGACGAGCGCTGGATGGTGTGCAGATAAGCGTTCTGCTGCGGGTCCAGTTCGGTCAGGCCAAGCAGTTCAAGGGTGCCGAGCACGCCATACAGCGGTGTGCGGATTTCGTGGCTCATGGTCGCCAGGAACAGCGTCTTGGCTTCGTTGGCGGCATCGGCGGCGCGGCGCGCATCTTCCAGGGCGGAGGCGTCGTCAACGTGCCGGGTGATGTCATTGAATGCATACAGGCGCACGTCTTCGGATTGATAGCGCGTGGACACAAAACCGATCTGCAGGTGCCGGCCTTCGATTTCGAGGTGGGTCTCGCCGCTGTCGGCGCTGTCGTGCACACCGGCCAGGGCCGCCACCAGGCGCTCGCTACCCGGCCACTGCTGGGCGCGCTGGTTTTCGATCAGCACGTTGTTGTCGCTGCGCCGGACCACGCACAACCCGGTGGGCGCGGTGTCGATGATCACGCGGCTGAACGCCACGCTCTCGGCAATGCGCTCGTGCGCCAGGCGGGCAGGCGTTATTACCTGGCGCCGGTACCAGCGGCTACCGGCCCAGCCCAGGGCAATCAGGCTGGCAAACAGCAGGGCCAGGCTGCTCAGCGGCCACAAGGCGTAGTGGAAAAAATGCGCGTAACTGAGCGCATAAACCGCACTCCAGGGTTGCTCACTGGCCTGGGTAATCTTGAATTCGAAGCCGTTCGCCTTGAAGTGCACGCCGTCGCTTTGGGCAGTCTCCAACGCTTGCGTGCTGTTAAAGGTCGTGCCGTCGGGGGCAATCAGGGTGAAGCGGTCGAACGCCGAACGGTCCAGCGCGCGCTGTATGTCATCGACTTGTGCCAGGTCGAGCAGGGTGCCAACCACCGCCTGGCTCTTGCCGTCGAGGGGCAGGCCGATGTACGCCAACAAGTGTTCGGGTGCCGGGCCCGCCTGCCAATACACGCGGTCCTGTTCCAGCACCCGGGGCGTCTGCGCGAGGGTTTCCTGAACTGCGTTGACCAACCCCGCCGGGTTGTCGGCGTCTGTCGGACTGTCGCCGTGGCGGTAGCCCACCGACGGAATCGTGAGGGTGTAGTGGGCTTGGCGATTGAACACAAACGTCTGTGGCGCCTCGAAGGGCGACGACGACCAGAACGCACTGTAGTAGCTGGTGAGGTGCGCGCCGAGGGCAAAAATCTGCGGTCGGGCGGCGATATCCACGAGCTGTTCATCGAACTTGATGCTGAACGGCACCGAGAACGAGTATTTCTGGCCTTCGTACAACGTGCGGCGGGTGTCGATCATGCGGCTTTTCAGGCTGACCTGAACATGGGTTTCCCGCAGCAGCTCAGCCTGAATGCCCGGGTGCGCCAGGGTTTTGAGGTACGTCTCCTGCTGCTGGAGGTTGTCCATCAGGCGCACGAAATGAAAGCGTATCGCGCCGTAACGGATATCCACCGCCCGTTGCAGCGACCAGATATTCGTAAGGCCGAGCAGCAACACGAGCCCGAGCATCACCATCAGGCCTTTGTTCAGGCGCGAGGAGCTGCGGGTAAAGGCTTCGAGAATCGCGTTGTTGTGCTTCATCAGGGGGTTCCGCAGGCGCAGGAAAAATCGGCACAGGATGGAGCTTACTCCTTAAATCGGGCAGATAATCCATGGCCGGCTGCTAGTGAGATGTCGCGGGGCCATCATTGTTCAGCAATTGCTGAAATTGTTCTGAAGAGACTGCGTGAGAGATCAGAAAACCCTGCACTTGATTGCAGTCGATCTTGCGCAACAGCGCCAGTTGCTGGGGCGTCTCGACCCCTTCGGCAACCACGGTCAACCCCAGTTTGCGACCCAGCGCGATGATGCTCGCCAGCGCCTGGGCGATGCCTTCGTTGTCGTGGCTGCCCTGGACCAGTGCCTGGTCGATCTTGAGTTCGGTAAACGGCGTGGACACCAGGTTGAGGTAGGAGCTGTAGCCTTTGCCGAAGTCGTCCTGGGACAACCCGAAACCCTTGATGCGCAAGCGACAGGCGCCGGCGTAGAAGTTGCTGATGTCCTGCGGTACCGAACACTCCATCAGTTCAAAGCAGATCATCCCCGGGATGCCGTCGTAGTGCAGCACGAATTCCAGCAGGCGGTCGGCCAGGTCATGGCTGTTGAGCAGGTGCGTGGGCAGGTTGATCGACACCGGAATTTCATACCCGCGCAGGCGCCAGCGTTCCTGGGCATGGATGGCCTGTTTGAGCACCAGCCACAACAGGCGCTCTTCCAGTTCGAAGGCCTTGATGGCCGGCAGGAACGCAGCGGGGAGCATCACGCCTTGCTCGGGGTGCATCCAGCGCACCAGGGCTTCGGCGGCGACGATGCGCCCGTTGGCCAGGGATTTTTTCGGTTGGAACCACGCGTGAAACTGGCCGTTGCTCATGGCCTGCACCAACGTGTGGCGGTCGATATCCAGGTGTTCGGACGCGCTGGGGGAAGGTTTGCGCGCGGTGTTTTTGAGCTGGTCCACCACACTGCGCAACGCGTCGGCAGCGACCGGCTTGGAGATCAGTCCGATCACTTCCACGTCAAGGTTCTTGGCCACCAGGCTGGCCGCCATCAGCATGCGCCGCGACGCGGCGCTCATGATCGCCAGGGCCGGCTTGCAGCGCAGGTTTGCCAGGCACTGGATAAACTGCACGCCGTCCATGCCGGGCATCAGCAGGTCGGTCAGTACCAGGTCGAAATCCCGTTGGCGCAAACGCGCCAGCGCTTCCTTGCCATCCTGGGCGGTTTCGAGCATGAAATCCCCCAATTCACCCAGCAGGTGCTGCAGGTAGATGTGCTGCAGGGGATGGTCCTCGACAATCAAAATACTAAGAGGCTTCATGGGTGATCCGTGCATAAGGCGCCAGGGAGTTGAATAGAGCTCGCAACGCAAAGGGTTTGACCAGGCAATGGTTCATCCCGGCGGCCAGGCACAGGTCGGCCTCGCCGCGCATGGCGTTGGCGGTGGCCCCGATAATCGGCAACGGGCATCCCTGGCGGCGCAGTTCGCGCGCCAGTTCATAGCCGTTGATGTGGGGCATGTTGACGTCCGTCAGGACCACGTCGAAATGGCCGGCGGTGAAGAGCTGCAGCGCTTCCTGACCATCGGCCGCGAGCTCCACGGTGCAGCCGAGTTCCTCGAGTTGGTCACGCAATATCAGCTGGTTGATGATGTTGTCTTCGGCCACCAGCAGATGCAGGTTGAGCTTTTGCAGATCCCGCGGGTGCGTCGGCTCATCATTGCGGGCCACCCACAACCCTTGGGCCTGGCTGACTGCCTGGTGAATCGCACCCAAGTGGTTGAGGTTGACGTGCCACGCGCCCGCGTCAGCCTCCGGGGTGTTGCAAGCGTTGCCGCTCACGTGGATCACCGGGCCGGGCCAGTTCGGCGCCAGCAACGGGTCGACGCTGCCGGGGTGCAATTGCAGCAACAGGTGATTGTCTGGCAACGTCGGCAGGCCGCTCTGCGCGCGAGCGCCCCAGCGGCGCAGCCAGCCGCTGATGGCGTGGGCCAGCTCCGGGATCGGAGAGGCGACGTAAATGGTCTCGGCCAGCAACGGTGTCATCGGCGCGGTGGGCGCTTCTTCCAGTGGCAGAGTCAGGCTGAAACTGCTGCCCAGTCCCAGTTCGCTGACCATGCGCAGAGTGCCATTCATGAGTTCGGTCAGGCGCTGACAAATCGGCAAGCCCAAACCGGTACCGGCCACCACATGGGTGTTGCCTTCGCTCTGGTAGAACGGCTCGAAAATCAGCGCCTGGTCTTCCTGGGTGATGCCTTTGCCGGTGTCCGAGACTTGCCACAACAGGCTTGAGCGCTCGCCGTCGCGGCCGAGTACTTTGACTCGTAGCACCACACGCCCGTAATCGGTGAACTTCACCGCATTGTTGAGCAGGTTGTTGAGAATCTGACGAATACGCGTGACGTCGCCCATCAGCCGCTCCGGCAGCTTGGGATCAAAGCAGGCGTAAAGTTGCAGGCCTTTGCCCTGGGCGGCTGCGGCGTGGCCCTGGATGATTTCGTGCACCAGGTCCAGCGGCGAGAACTCGCTCAACTCCAGGGCCAGTTGCCCGGCCTCGATTTTTGACACGTCGAGGACGTCGCAGATCAATTGCAGCAAGGTCGAAGATGAACCCTCGATAGCGTGCAGGTAGTCTTTTTGCTGGGCATCCAGCTGCGTGCGGGCCAACAATTCGAGGGTGCCGAGCACGCCATACAGCGGCGTGCGGATCTCGTGGCTCATGGTCGCCAGAAACAGCGTTTTCGCGGCGTTGGCCGCATCCGCCGAGTGCCGCGCTTCTTCCAGCGCGGCCTCGACTTGCTTGCGTGCGCTGATGTCACTGAATGCACAAAACAGCACGTCTTCGCCTTTGTAGCGGGTCGGCGCGCTGCTCAGGTACAGGTGGCGGCCGTCGACCGTCTCGAAGTAATCGGAGCGCTCGCCCGGCTCGCCAACAAAGGCCTGTTCGATCCAGCCCGCGCGCAAGGCTTCGCGTTCGGGACCGTCGCCCAGCCATTGCTGGGCCAGGGTGTTCTCCAGCACCACCTGGCCGTCGGTACGGCGCAGCACGCAGAGCGCGACCGGAGCGGTCTGGATCACATCGCGGCCGAACGCCTCGCTTTCGATCAAGGCCTGGATGCGATGGATCGACGGAATGATGAAGCGCTGGTCCACGCGGCGCATCACCAGCCAGATCAGCGTCAGGCTGAACAGGCAGAACAGCAATGAACCGAGCAGCTGTTTCCACAAACCGCTGACCACGGCGCGCAAGTCAATGGAATACATCAATTGCCAGTCCGAGGATTTCAGGTGTTTGCGAATCACCAGGTGGTCGGGCAGGAAACCGTTGCCGACGAAGCCGAAAAAGCTGTCTTCCCCCGGCCTCAGGCGTTGCTGGCTCAGGCGCGCGTCATCACTGTTGGTGAACACCAGCATGCCTTGGGAGTTGAGCATCATGAACTCGCCCGCACTCTGGTCGCTGAGGGTGGTGGACACCTCGCGGCTCTCCATTTCCAGGCCCAGCCAGCCCGACTCGGCGTCGCTCTCGTCCAGGCGGATGAAAATGTACAGGTGGGAATGCTGCTCGGTCCTGTCACTCAGCCATAACTCGTTGAGTGTGGCCGGGTCACTGTGTTGCAGGGCCTTGAGGCGGTTGAGCATGCACTTGGAAATCGGTAGCACCTGCGCGGTCGCGTCATACAGCCGCGTGACCTGCGGGTTCGGCCCGGCGTTCACGTAGAGCAGGTTGAGCTGCTTGGCCTTGAGGTAGTCGCGCATGCGTGCGGTCAGCCAGAGGCTCCATTGGTTGCCCGGCGTGTCACCCAGCAGCACGTGTTGTTCTTCTGCCGACGGCGGGTAGAGCTTGGACTGCTTGCGCACGGCCGACAGGCTGAGGCTTTCGAGCAGGGCCTCGCGGTTGGTGAAAAACGTGTGGGCCTCGGCAATCGCGCTGCTCATGTAGCCGCGGCGCTGGGAAATGTCGTTATTGAAGGTCGACAGCAGAAACGTATAGACCCCGCTGAGGATGCCGATCAATAAAACGGTAGCAAAAATACGAAGCAGCCTTCTGGCTGCTTCGGGTCGGGAAAGGACGGGGTTGATCTGGAGCAGATAACTTTTCAATCGCATCGGCAGACTTTATTCGCCCGCCGGTGCGGGTGGCATAAGACGATCCTTAAAAAACCTCTACTTGTAGTACATATCCACCACCACGGCGGCGTCGAATGCACCGGGTAAAGGCAGGGTTCGCCATTTCAGGTCGGCGCGAAATTCATCGTGGCTCTGACCCAGCCCCATCAGCTCCTGCAGCGTGAACCAGTTGTTGAACGGCAGTTGCTTGTCGCTCTCGGCGCGGGACAGCGAAATGCCTACAGAATTATTGTTGGCCGGCACCAGCAACCCGTCGATCAGGCTGCCGCCGCCCGGCGTGGTCGCAAAGCGTGCGCTGACGGTGTAGGGCGTGTCGCAGCCCTTGCGCAGGTTCAAACTGAAATTCGCCGTGCTGGCAACCTCACCGATCGACGCCTTGCGCGAGGGTGTGGGGAAAATCACCGTGCTGGGGCTGATGGTCAGTTCGGGTGTGCACGGCACGAAGCGGATCTCGTTCATGCCGGTGACCACGTAGTTGAAGTTGCTGTTGGGCCGTGAGTTAAGCCCGCGCACGCCGTCCAGCTGGAACACGCGGTACGAAGTCAACTGACTGGCCTGGCCGCTGGGCGGTGTGGGGTCGTACTTTTCGATGAATACGCTGAAGTTGAGGGTGAACCGGGCCTTGTCCCAGCCCACACAGCTGGACGCGGTGCAGCCACGGTCGGAAAAGAACCCGGTGCCGACCTTGCCGGTGCTTTGGGTGATCGGCATGTTGTTATAGCGGATGCCCACGCGAATACCCTTGCCAATGCTGACGCCCGCCGGGTTGACGTAGAAGTACACTTCTTCGCGGCCGTGAAAGTAGTCGTCCTTGCAAATCACGTTTGTGGAGCGTGGGCCCGACTCCCAGATGATGGAGCCGTTGGGCGCATCGGCGGCGACTGCCAGCGCGGTACCCAGCGCCTCGGAGGTGATGATCGAATCGGTGCCATCCTCGCGGCAGGCCAGTGCATAGCTGGTGCCGGGCAGGGCGACGCAGCCCCACAGCAGCAGGGGTAGAAAACGTTTGGTGAGTGTCATAGGTGCAAGTACCCCGCGAGCTATCACTTGAGTGCCGCGCTGTGGCGGGCCTGCAAGCCGATGTCAGTGATTTCGGTGAAGTGGAGGGTGGTGCCGGTTGGCAGCGTGCCGGGCGCGCTCAGGGTTTTGCTTTCCCGTGGCTTGAGCAGCAGGTAGTCGCTGAGCACTTGGGTGTCGGTGTGCAGGTCCACCAGCGACAGGTGGAACACGCTGGGGTTGCGCACGGTGAGCGTCTGCCCGTCGCTGCTCCAGACCAGTTGCTGCACTGCCTCGGCCGAGCCTCCGGTCAGTTGCGGCGGGCGATAGAACAGCTTCAGGCGTTGGCGTATCGCAAACTGCACAGCATTGGGATCGTCCGGCTTGCGCGGGATTTCCATGATGTTCAGCCACAACAGCGACTCGCGATCGGCCGGCAAACCTTCGCCAGCGTACAGAATCCGCAGTGGGTGATGCTCCTCTGCGCCGAGTTGCACCAGCGGCTCGGTCGCCGCAAATGGCACGCTGCGGCTGGCCGAGTCGTCTTCGCCGGTGATCCAGGTTTGCACCACCACGTCTTGTGACCCCTGGTTGACCACGCCAATCGTGGCCGCCTTGTCCTGGCCAAAATAGATCAGGCGCGTGCCTTCGATTTTCAGCGCCGCACGGGCGTGCGGCGCGAGGGCGAGCATCAAGCCGGCGAGCAGCAGCATTCTGAACAGTGACATCAACACAGGGCAATTCCAGGGGTACGTTGGGCGACGCAAACCATGGTAGGGGGCGGGGAGCGCCAAGGCTTTCAGGCGATTCTTAAAAGTCGGAGGGTGCCCCCGCTTACCGTTTCAGAATCGCCTTAAAGTCATCGTCGGCGCCTGACCGTTACCGTGTTCACCGTTGAATGATCGACGTTGATGCCCAACTGTCAGGTTTACCCTATGTCCAATAAAGCGTTACGCCTTCTGATTGCCGATGCGGATTTCCTGCAACGACTCAAGATCGAGAAAATGCTCAACCAGCTGGGCTATCACCGCATTGCCCCCCTCAGCTCATTTGACGAATTGATGGGGCTGACGCGGTCGGTGGGCGTGGCGTTCGACCTGTTGATCATCAACACGGCGCTGGTGCGTTCCAGCCAGGTCAACCTGCTGAAGTACTGCCATGACAACCCGCTGATTCGCCACACACTGATCTATGACGGCCAGTGCGCATTGAGTTCGGTGGTGTCGGTCTCGGTGAGCCAGACCCTGCATTTGTCACTTTCGCAATCGCCCGACTTCAACTCGTTGCGCCGTTGCATGGAGATTGTCGACCCCGCGCACAGCCTGCCGACCGTCGAACGCCCTGTGTTACGTGCGGTTGACGGCGGCAGCGTACCGCCGTCCATTAGCCCGCGAGCAAAATGCGAGGGTGACCCGGCGGTGGTGGCGTGCGCGATCGGGCTGGTGCCCAAGCGCTGAACCGGCGTCGGTCAATCTCGCCTTACGGGTCGGTTGCTGTCGCCTATTGCCCAATGGGGCTGGCGGGGTTTCAGGCAAACGCCGCCGACCCAGCGCTCGTGACTGGCGTGATCGAGCCAGTAAGCGTCTGCGTTCAGTACCGCGTGCCCTAACGGCGTCAACGCCAACTCACGTCTGGGCCAATCGCGGTCAATACCGCTTTCGGTCAATAAAGGCTGCTCGCCATCGATCAAGGGGCGCAGCAACGCGTGGAACATCATGTCCCCCAGAAACGGCAACGGCTCGCGCTTGGCCATCAACTCGGCGAACACTCGGCCGAAGGGCACCGGCCCGGCTTCGGCGATATAGGTCAGGGCCAGGCGCTCGGTCAGCGACACGCCGTCCTTGATGCCTGGTAACTCCTGCAACTGACGCCTCAGCGCGGGCGCGAGAAAGGGCAGGGCAGGGTGCGTGCCGTGAGCCAGTTCCGCCAGCTTGACGGGCGAGCTGGCGCAATAGGCGCTCCATGCCTGCTTCGCCAACTGCACAGCCTCGTCATTAATCAAGCGCCGCTGCGGCCAAAGCCACGCCAGCACGTCGGGCGCCAACTGGCCGATGCCGATAAAACGCTCGACGCCTGGAATACGGTCCACCTCAATCAGCTCAAGCTTTTTAGGCGCCCGTTCAAGCCCCGATAGCGCGCGAATCAGGAACAACTGGTCATAGGCATCCGCCTCGCACCACAACACGCTGTGTTCGGAGTCGGCCAGTGCTTCAAGCTGATCGTATTCATCGGCGAGCCGCTGCGTCGCGTCGGCTGGGTTCAAGGCAAACGCCTGGCTGATGAACGCGCTGCGCATCGCCCGATAATCTGCCGTGGGCACCTCACGCACCGGGCCCATGCAAAGAGGGTCGGTGAGCATCCGGAATTGCCCCTTGAACCCGGCCAACTGCAGGCTGTGGGCAATGTCATTGCCACAACGCCAATGGGTGGTGCGCGCCTCATCGCTGGCGTGGAAGTCGGGGTGTCGGGCGGCAAAGTCGAGTGCGTCGACATGCGCCTTGAGCTTGGACCAACTGCTGAAACCCAACTGCTTGGCGATCTCCCATTGCGCCTGGGACAGGGTCGCGTTCGGGGCCTGGATTTTCAGGCGCGGCAACCATTCCTTGGCGCGCTTGCGCTGCTGCTCAAGGTTCAGCCGGCCATTGGTGTTGGAGGGTAATGGGCGTTGCGACATACGATCTCCTTGTACACACCTTGTCCGCTTTAAGGGTGGGAGTCGTAGAAATGGGAGAATTCAGTCAAGATCCTGGGCGCAGCCCTTTCCGCGGAAGGTGGCGTAGAAAGCGCCAGGCACGAAATATAGGCAGTGGGGTTGTTGATTGCAAGCCGATAAACCGAGTACCGAGTTCATGACTGAAACGCCGTTAATCGAGACCCAGGGCCTCACGCGCAACGACGAGCGCCGAGAGGTGCTCTTACTCCGGCCGACGAATTTCACCCTCCACCGTGCCGACCGCGTGTCGATCACCGGCTCCTCCGGCTCCGGCAAAAGCGTGTTCCTGCGGGCGCTGGCCTTGCTCGACGCGCCGACCTCGGGGCAAGTCCTGTGGAATAACCAGCCGATAGCCAACGCACAGATTCCCGATTACCGCAGCCACATCAGCTACCTGTCGCAACGCCCGGCCTTGCTCGAAGGCACGGTGGAAGACAACCTGCGGTTTCCGTTCAGCCTCAAGACGCTCCGCGCGCGCAGTTTCGATTTGCAGGCCGTCACCACGCTGCTGGGGCATGCCGGTAAATCCCCGGATTTTCTCGGGAAAAACGCCGGTGATCTGTCGGGCGGTGAATCCCAGGTGGTTTCGCTGATTCGCACCCTGCAATTGAATCCCGAAGTGCTGCTGCTGGACGAACCCACCGCCGCCCTCGATCCCGCGTCTTCTCGCGACGTTGAAGCACTCATCGACGCCTGGTTTGCCGCAGATAAAGCCCGCGCGTATATCTGGGTGTCCCACGACCTGGACCAGGCGCAGCGCATGAGTGACATCCACTTGCACATGGATGCCGGGGTATTGAGCGGAGCGGCCCAGCCATGAACTATCAAAACCTCACGGCGCTGGACATGGGCATCGCCGCCTCGCTGATCCTGATCAATGGCGCGCTGTCGCTGCTGCTGCGCCTGGGCCTGGAGCGCCAGTTGCTGTGGGCGGCAGTGCGTACGGTGGTGCAGTTACTGGCGATCGGTTACCTGCTCGGCTGGGTGTTTGAATTCGCTTATTGGTATGTGGTGCTGCCGTTGATGTGCGCGATGACCTTGATCGCCGGCATCTCGGCAGCCGGGCGCGGGCGGCGTACGTACAAGGGGCAGCGCGTCGACAGCATTCTGTCGGTGTGGGGCAGTTCATGGTTGGTGACGGCGGTCGGCTTGTTTGCGGTGATCCGCATTCATCCGTGGTATGAGCCGCAGTACGCGATTCCGATTCTTGGGATGATCCTCGGGAATACCCTGACGGGCGTGTCGTTGGGCATTGAACGCATGACCCAGGAGCTGACCTCGGGCCGCAACACCATCGAGATGATTTTGGCTTTGGGCGGTTCCCGATGGGAAGCCGCGCAGGAAGCGATTCGCCAAGCGGTGCGCGCCGGGATGATCCCGACGCTGAACCAGATGACCGTGGTCGGCATCGTCAGCCTGCCCGGCATGATGACCGGCCAGGTACTGGCAGGGGAGAGCCCGGTGGACGCGGTGCGCTATCAGATCGTGATCATGTTTTTGATCGCCGCGTCGTCGGCGCTGGGCACGGTGGGGGCGGTGTTGCTCACCTACCGGCGATTGTTTTCGGCGAGCCACCGGTTTTTGCGCGATCGGCTGGAAGAGCGCTGACCCCCTCAAGAACACTGCAGATCAAATGTGGGAGCTGGCTTGCCTGCGATGACAGTGGCTCAGGCGACATCTGTATCGACAGTGCCGCCGCCATCGCAGGCAAGCCAGCTCCCACACTCGGTCAGCGAACAGATGTTAAGTCTGGTCCGGCACGCCGAAATCCAGCACCACTTTCATCGCCTGCGTTTTATCCGCCGCCAATTCAAACGCCTGCACCGCATCCCCAAACGGCACGGTATGAGAAATCACCGGCCGCACATCAATAACCCGCCGGTTAAGCAAATCCACCGCCTGCGCAAACTCCGAATGAAACCGGAAGGTACCGCGCAAATCGATCTCACGGCTCACCAGCAAGTTCAGCGGCAGCGATACATCGCCGCCCAAACCTACCGTCACCAATACGCCGCGCGGGGCGATGCATTCCAGCCCGTTGCGCAGGGCCTGGGCGCTGCCGGACACTTCGAACATCACATCAAAGTAGCCTTTCTCGGCGGTGTAGCGCTTGAGCGCGTCGGCCCCGTCGGCAATGTTATGAGTGCGCGTGGCGCCCATTTTTTCGGCGCAGGCGAGGGCGCTGGCAGACAAGTCCACCGCGACAATTTCACCCGCTCCGGCGGCGCGCAGGCTGCCGATCAGCAGGTTGCCGATCGGGCCGCAGCCGGTCACCAAAACGCGTTTGCCGAACACGGCACCCGCGCGCTGGATCGCGTGCAAACCCACCGACAACGGTTCGGCCAATGCACCTTCGGCGAGGCTGACGGTGTCGGCCAGCCGATGGGCCTGATGCGTCTCGATCACCAGACTCTGGCGAAACGCACCCTGAATGTGCGGAAAGGGCATCGCACTGCCGTAAAAACGCATGTTCAGGCAGTGATTCGGCAAACCCTGATGGCAATACCGGCAACCCCCGCACGGGCGCGACGGCGACACCGCAATGCGCTGGCCCACCTTGAACAACCCGGCCTCACTGCCCACGGCATCGATCACCGCCGACACTTCATGGCCGAGCACCATCGGCTCGCGCAGGCGCACGGTGCCGAAACCGCCGTGCTGGTAGTAATGCAAGTCCGAGCCGCAGATGCCACCGCGGGCGATGCGTACGCGCAGTTGGTCGGGGGCGAGGGTTTGCGGCTCATCCTGGGGGTCGACCCGCAGGTCTTTCGAGGCGTGGCAGACAATGGCGTGCATAAGGTTCTCCAGAGTTACAGCGACGCGGTGATGCCACCGTCGACGTACAGAATATGACCGTTAACGAAACTGGCCGCATCACTGGCCAGAAACACCGCTGCGCCCGCCAGTTCCTCTACATCGCCCCAGCGTCGGCTCGGGGTGCGCTGCACCAGCCAGTCGCTGAATTCAGGGTTGGCCACCAGGTTCGCATTGAGTTCAGTCTTGAAATAGCCAGGGCCGATGCCGTTGACTGTCAGCCCGTGCGGGCCCCAGTCGATGGCCATGCCCTTGGTGAGCATCTTCAGCGCGCCCTTGCTCGCGGCATACGGCGCGATGCCTGGGCGACCCAACTCACTTTGCACCGAGCAGATATTGATGATGCGCCCACGCTTGCGCGGGATCATCGCCCGCGCCACGGCCTGGCCGACCAGAAACGCGCTGTCGAGGTTGGTGCTGATCAATTCTCGCCAGTGCTGCTCGCTGTAGTCTTCCAGTGGGCCACGGCGCTGCATGCCGGCGTTGTTGACGAGGATGTCCAGCGCGCCAATGCGTTCTTCGATATCGGCCACGGCGGCCTGAATCGCCGCACTGTCGGTCACGTCGAACGCCTGGGTGTGCACCTGCAAACCTTCCGCTGCCAGCAGCGCCGCCGCGTCACGCAAGGTGCTGCGGTTGCGCCCGTTGAGCACCACCCGCGCACCGGCCTGGGCCAGCCCGCGGGCAATCGCCAGGCCAATACCGGCGCTGGAACCGGTGACCAGCGCGAGCCGGCCATCAAGGCGGAAGTTGTCTAAAACGCTTTTCATGGGTTATCTCTCCTAACGCTTCACACCACTAACGACAGCAGCATGATGAACCCCAGGGCGGCGAAGGAGAGCACGGTCTCCATCAGCGTCCAGGTCTTGAAAGTTTCGACGACGGTCATGTTGAAATACTGCTTCACCAGCCAGAACCCGGCGTCGTTGACATGCGACAGCACCAGGGACCCTGCGCCTGTGGCCAACACCAGCAGCTCACGGTTCACCCCGGGCATCAGGCCGATCACCGGCGCGACAATCCCGGCGCCGGTGATGGTCGCCACGGTGGCTGAACCGGTCGCCACCCGAATCACGGCTGCCACCAGCCACGCGAGCAGGATCGGCGAAATCTCGGCACGCACCGCCATGTGCCCGATCACATCACCGACGCCGCTGGCCACCAGCATTTGCTTGAAACCACCGCCAGCGCCGACGATCAGCACAATCGCGGCCGTCGGCGCGAGGCTTGAATCCAGCAGCTTGCTCAACTGCTCCCGCGAAAACCCCCGCGCCGCCCCAAAGGTATAGAACGCCAGCAACAAGGCCGCGAGCAGGGCGGTGATCGGGTGGCCGATAAAGTCCATCCACACGCGGAACGTGCTGTCGGCGGCGAAAGCCACATCGGCGAAGGTCTTGAGCAACATCAACACCACTGGCAGCAGGATGGTGATGACCGTGATGCCAAAGCCCGGCAGGTTCTCGCCGGAAGATTCCTTGGCCAATTGCTCCATCAATTCATCCGAGGCTTTGCCGGGCACGTAGCGTGAAATCAGGTTGCCAAACAAGGGGCCGGCGATCACGGCCGTCGGCAGGCCAACAATCAACCCGTAGAAAATGGTTTTGCCGATGTCCGCGCCAAAAATACCAATCGCGAGCAGCGGCCCGGGATGTGGCGGCACCAGCCCGTGGACGACCGACAACCCGGCGAGCAGCGGCATGCCGACCTTGATCAGCGACAGCCCGGTACGCCGCGCCACGATGAATACCAGCGGAATCAGCAGCACAAAGCCGATTTCAAAAAACAGCGGAATCCCCACCAGAAACGCAGAAAACATCATTGCCCAGTGCACACGCTGTTTGCCGAAGGCGCGAATCAGCGTGCGCGCAATCTGGTCAGCGCCGCCGGAATCGGCCATCAATTTGCCGAGCATGGTGCCCAGGCCGAGGATGATGCCGACAAACCCGAGCACGCCGCCAAAGCCGTCCTGAAACGACTTCATCACCTTGTCCACCGGCATGCCGGACGTCAGGCCGAGAAAGCCTGCGGCCACGGTCAGCGCGACAAACGGGTGGACTTTGAGGTGGGTGATCAACAATATCAATCCGATAATCGTGACCAGTGCATCCAGCAGCAGATAAGTGTCATTAGCCATGCCGAGCATGGTGCCTCCTTGTTCTCATTGTTATAGGCCAAGCCCTGTCATATCGTGTATGACGGGGTGTTACTTCACCGCAGGCGCGGGTCAGCGTCCAATTTTCATTTGTGATCGGGTGATCAATGTTCGTGATAACCGGAAGGGTTTAATGGAACTCAAACACTTGCGTGCCTTTGTGGTGTTGGCTCAAGAGCTGCATTTCGGTCGTGCGGCCGTGCAGTTATCCATCGTGCAGCCGGCGCTGAGCATGCAGATAAAATTGCTCGAAAGCGGTTTGGGTGTACGCCTGCTCGACCGCAACCGCCACTCGGTCACGCTGACCGACGCAGGCCGCGCCTTCCTGCCCGAAGCCCAGGCCACCTTGCACCAGGCGGCCCGCGCAGCCGATGCGGCGCGGGCGTCCAACCGAGGGGAAATTGGCCGCGTGCGCCTGGGTTTTGTGTCCTCGGTGCTGCCGCAGCTCTTGCCGCAACTGATTCGCGCCGTGCACCAGCGCTACCCGCGCATCGAGCTGGAACTCAAAGACATGCCCGGCCCCGATCAAGCGGCGGCGTTGAAAAACGGCTTGCTGGATTTCGGCCTGATGCGCCTGCCCGCCGCTCACCCCGGCGTGCAGACCCGCGCCGTGCTGCGTGAAAGTTTTTGCGTGGCCTTGCCGATGGATCATCCCCTGGCGGCCCGGCAAACCATCCAGCCCGCCGACTTGCTGGACGTGCCGGTGTACATCCTGGCGCGGCGTTACGCGCCGGGGTTTTATGATGAGTTTATTCAGGCCGTGGGCATCACGCTGGACATCGCTTCGGAACTCGGCGAGTTCACCACCATGCTCGCACTGGTCTCCGCCGGGCTGGGCGTCGGCGTGTTGCCGCTGCAGGCAGCGCGGGCGTTACCGGCCAATTGTGTCTCGCGCCACCTTGAGTTGGGGGCGTTTGAGGCCACGACGGGCCTGGCCTGGACCGAGTTGGACAGCGCCGTGAAGACCACGCTGTACAACTTGATCGTCGAATTGTTTGGCGAGTGATTGTTTCGTGAAGTGAAATGCTGGATTGTGATTTCTGGTGATTCCATCGATCAGGGCAGCGGTGGAACATGCATGGCGTCGATAACTTCACTTTTGGAGCCTTTCATGTCCCAGCCTGCGATCAAACTCTACGGTTTTCCCCTGTCCGGTCACTCCCACCGGGTCGAACTGATGCTGTCTCTGCTGGGTTTGCCCAGTGAATTCATTCTGGTCGACCTGAAACAAGGCGCCCAAAAGGCCCCGGCATTCACGTCTACCATCAACCCGTTCGGCCAAGTGCCCGCGATTGACGACAACGGCACCGTGCTGGCGGACTCCAACGCGATTCTGGTCTACCTCGCCAACACCTATGGCAAAGGCCAGTGGCTGCCGAGCGATCCAGCCGGGCAAGCCCGGGTGCAACGCTGGTTGTCGGCGGCTGCGGGGCAACTGCACGCCGGGCCGGCTGCTGCGCGACTGGCCCTGGTGTTTGGTGCCGAGGTCGATACCGTCACCGCCATCAGCCGCTCCCACGCACTGCTTCAATTGGTGGAGCAACAGTTGAGCCACAGCCGTTTCCTCGCCAGCGAGCAACCCAGCATCGCCGATGTAGCCTTCTATACCTACGTGGCCCATGCGCCGGAAGGTAATGTGTCGCTGGCCGACTACCCTCATGTACGCGCCTGGCTGGCGAGCATCGAAGCACTGCCGGGCTTTGTCGGCATGCCGCGCACGGCGGTGGGCCTGCAATCAGAGTAACCATCAAAAGGGGCGCCGATGGACCGATTCCATGAAATGCAGGTGTTTCTGGCGGTGGCCGAGGAGGAAGGTTTCGCCGCCGCCGCGCGCCGCCTGAACACCTCGCCGCCGAGCGTGACCCGGGCCATCGCCGCCATGGAACAACGCATCGGCACCCAACTACTGGCGCGCACCACGCGCAGCCTGCACCTGACCGAAGCCGGCCAGCGTTACCTGGAAGATTGCCGGCGCATCCTCGCTGAACTGGACGAGGCGGAGGAAGCGGCGGCGGGCAGTTATTCAATTCCGTGCGGGCATCTGACGGTGACCGCGCCGGTGCTGTTTGGCGAGCTGTATGTGGCGCCGGTGCTGGGTGATTACCTTGACCGGTTTCCCTTGGTGACGATCAACGCCTTGCTGGTGGACCGGGTGGTCAACCTGACTGACGAAGGCGTCGACGTGGCCGTGCGCATCGGCCACCTGCAGGAGCCGGGGCAGCAGGCGATCAAGGTGGGCGAGGTGCGCCGGGTGGTCTGCGCCTCGCCGGCCTATCTCGATCAGCAGGGGCGGCCTGAACATCCTTCGCAGTTGCGGGAGGCAAAGATTGTCACTTCCTCGTCCAGCTCACTGGTGAGTGAGTGGGCATTTGTTGAAGGCAGTCAGCTGCTGACAGTGCCTATCGAACCGCGTCTGGTGGTTACGGCAAACAACGCGGCGATCAACCTCGCCCGGCTGGGCTGGGGCATGACTCGGGTGTTGTCTTATCAGGTCGCCGCTGCAGTGGCGGCGGGCGAGCTGGAAATTGTGCTCGAAGCCTTCGAGCCCGCGCCGTTGCCGATTCAGGTGGTGTTGCAAAAAAGCAGCCGCATCCCGGCCAAGGTCAACACCTTCGTGGACTTCCTCACCCACCGCCTGGGCCAGGACGCCGCCCTGAACCCGGCCATGAAGCGGCGCGGCTGATGGAGCGATATCGCGACATGCAGCTGTTCGCCGCACTGGCCGAACAGCCAAGCCTGGCGTCGGCGGCCCGCAGTGTCGAGGTGTCGGGCCCGACCGTGGTGCGCGCCATCGCTCGCCTGGAAGCGCGCCTGCGGGTGCGGTTGCTGCACCGCAGTACACGCGGCGTGAGTCTGACCGAAGCCGGCAGCGCCTACATGGCCGACTGCGTGCGCCTGTTGGCCGCCGTGGACGCTGCCGAAGCCTCGGCCAAAGGCTTGCACGTACAGGCCCGGGGCAACGTGCGGGTGTTTCTGCCGTTCCTGTTCAGCCGCTATGTGATGGCGCCGATATTGGCCGGTTACATGGACCGCTATCCGGATGTGAACCTCGTGGCGCACTACCACGACTATTACCCGAACCTGCACGAAGAGGGCCTCGACGTGGCGATTCTTGTCGGTGAATTGCCCAACTCTTCGTTGATCGCCCGAACCGTCGGGCAGGTGCGGCATATTCTCTGTGCCAACCCTGAATACCTCGCCGCCCATGGCGAGCCTTACCACCCGGATGACCTCAAGCGCCATCGCCTGATCGCCAGCGCCGACCAGGTCTACTGGGATTTTCAGGGCTGCCAGCTCAAAGCACGCGCACGCTTGAACTGCACCACGGTGCAGGGCGCAATCAATGCGGCGGTGCACGGTGCCGGTCTGATTCGTTGCCAGAGCTACGCGGTTCACGAGCATCTGCTCAGCGGCCAACTGGTGCGCATCCTGCCAGGTTTTGAGTTACCCGCCTTGGCGGTGCAGGTGGTCTATCGCGAAGGCCGCAACGCGCCACTGCGTGTGCGCAGCTTTGTCGACCACTGTGTGACCGCGCTGCGCGAGCATCCGGCATTTCAGTTGGCGTAATAGTGGATTGCATCGGGTGGGTATTCTCACCCTTGCGTGCAGGGCGCAGCATCAACACACCCCACTTGAGGTGATCGCCATGAACTCCATCGAACAGTCCCCTTGGCACGCCGGCGAACGGCAGTTGCAGGAAAGCGCAGGCGCGGCCGAACGCATGGCCGTGGTCGGGCTCAAGGTCATTCGTGATCATTTGCCGGAGCAGCATCGCGACTTTTACCCGCTGTTGCCCTACCTGATGCTGGGTGTGGTGGACGAGCAGGGCATTCCCTGGGCAACCCTGATCGAAGGCGCGCCAGGGTTTGCGCACTCGCCGGATCCGCAGACGTTGCAAGTCGACAGCCTGCCCTCCAGAAGCGACCCCGCCTATGCCGCGATGGCTGAGGGGGCGTCGGTCGGCGTGCTCGGCATCGACCTCAATACCCGTCGCCGCAACCGCATGAACGGGCGGATTGGCGCGCTGGATCACGACGGGTTTTCGGTGGACGTGGTGCATACCTACGGCAACTGCCCCAAGTACATCCAACTGCGGCCGGTGGCTGCAATCGCACGCAAACCCGGCACCGCCGTTGAGCGTTTGGCGGGCCTGGACGAGGCGGCAAGCACGATGATTCGCAACGCCGACACCTTCTTCGTCGCCAGCTATGTCGACGTGGACGGTCAGCGTTCGGTGGACGTATCCCATCGCGGCGGCAATACCGGCTTTGTGCGGGTCGAGGGCAATGTGCTGACCATTCCCGACTTCGCCGGCAACCTGTTCTTCAACACCTTGGGCAATTTGCAGGTCAACCCGGTGGCGGGGTTGTTGTTTATCGATTTTGAGTCGGGGGATGTGCTGCAGCTTTCCGGGCGTACCTCATTGATTCTCGACGGCCCTGAAGTGGCCCGATTCGAAGGCGCACAACGGCTCTGGACGGTAACCGTGGACCACGTCGTACGCCGCCCGGCGGCACTCGCCTTGCGCTGGCAGTTCGCCGAGTTTTCGCCCCATAGCCTGGCGATGGGGCATTGGTAGCGGCTTTGTTATGGCAACCACCTGACTGTGGCGAGCGGGCTTGTTGTGGCGAGCGGGCTTGCCCGCGTTGGGGCTCGAAGCGGCCCTGAAACCAGGCGATGCCGTACATCAGCAAGAGCGCGGCGCTCCTGATGGGACTGCTACGCAGTCCAACGCGGGCAAGCCCGCTCGCCACAACAAACGGCCGGCAGAGATTTTTCAAACACCACAAATCCCCTGTGGGAGCTGGCTTGCCTGCGATAGCGGTAGCCCAGGCGACATCTATTCTGGCAATGCCGCCGCCATCGCAGGCAAGCCAGCGCCCACCTTTGATCTTCATTGCAGGTGAGAGAGTGCCCGACGGGACGGCCCTGTCAGTGAAGATTTTTCAAACACTGCAAATCCTCTGTGGGAGCTGGCTTGCCTGCGATAGCGGTGGGTCAGGCGGCATCTAATCTGGCAATGCCGCCGCCATCGCAGGCAAGCCAGCTCCCACCTTTGATCTTCATTGCAGGTGAGAGAGTACCCGGCGGGATGGCCCTGTCAGTGGAGTTTTTCAACCACCACAGATCCCCTGTGGGAGCTGGCTTGCCTGCGATAGCGGTAGCCCAGGCGACATCAACGCCGCGCCGTCACCACCGGCGCATCCGCCCACGCCCCACCCAACGCGGTGTACAAATTCACCTCGGCGATCAACTGCGCCAGCCGATCCACGATCAGTGCCTGCTGCGAGCTGAACAGAGAACGTTGCGCATCAAGAAACGTCAGGTTGCTGTCCACGCCGCTGCGGTAGCGATGTTGCGCGAGGTCGTAATAGGTCTGGTTGGCCGCCACAAAGTCGCGCTGCGCATCCAGTTGGTCGTTGAAGGTCTGCCGCGCAGCAAGGCCGTCGGCGACCTCCTGGAAGGCGGTCTGGATTGATTTCTCGTACTGGGCCACGGTGATGTCTTTTTGCAGCGTGGCGTAGTCGAGGCTGGCGCGCAGGCTGCCGGCGTTGAAGATCGGCAGGTTGATCTGCGGCTGAAAGGTCCAGGTGCCCGAGCCGCCCTTGAACAGCCCTGACAGCTCCGTGCTGGTGCTGCCGGCGTTGGCCGTGAGGGTGACCGATGGAAAGAACGCCGCACGCGCAGCGCCGATGTTCGCGTTGGCGGCTTGCAGCTGGTATTCGGCCTGGAGAATATCCGGGCGCCGTTGCAGCAAATCTGACGGCAAACCTGCCGGTACCCGTGCCACCAGGTCATCGGCCAAGGGGCGCGCGGGCAGGTTTTCATTGACTGGCGCGCCGACGAGCAAGGCCAGGTTGTTGAGGTCCTGGGCGACCTGGCGCTCATACCGGGCCACGCTGGCGCGGGTGCTTTCGACGGCTGTGCGGGCTTGTACCACGTCGAGTGCCGAAGCCTTGCCCGCGCTTTTGCTGCGGCTGGTCAACTGCCAGCTGTGGTCGTTGGCCACGAGGGTTTGTTGGGCCAACGCCAGCAGCTCCTGGTCGGCGCGCCAGGTCAGGTAAGCATTGGCGACGTTGGCCACCAGGCTCAATTGCGCGCTGCGCCGCGCCTCTTCGGTGCCCAGATAGCTGAGCATCGCCTGTTCGCTGAGGCTGCGCACACGGCCGAAAAAATCCAGCTCGTAGGCGCTCAGCCCCAGGGTGGCGGAGTAGTTCGAAGTGATCGCCGACTTGCCGGTACCGGTTACGTCGCCAGGTATTTTCTGGCGCTTGCCCAGGCCGGTGGCGGAGATGGCCGGGAACAGATCCGCACGCTGAATACGGTACTGCGCCTGGAAGGCTTCCACGTTCAGCGCCGCTACCCGCAAGTCGCGGTTATTGACCAACGCATGGCCGATCAACTGCTGCAAGGCCGGGTCGTGGAACAGCAACTGCCAGTCCGGTTTGACCGCCACTGTTCCGGCCTGCGCCTGACGGTAGACGCCGTTTTGCGGGAACTGCGCCGGCACCGGCGCCGCGGGGCGCTGGTAGTCCGGGATCAACGAACAACCGCCCAGCATCCATGCCAAGCCAGCGGTGGTGAGTATCCGTGTGTTCATCAGGCGCCAACCATCCATTTGGCCAAACCATGTCGGCCACTCACGCCCAGTTTGGCGGCGGCGCGTTTGAGGTAGGTTTCGATCGAGCTGTTTTTCACGCTGAGTTTTTCCGCCATTTGCGGCACGGTGCCGCCGGTCAACAGCCCGAGGCAGACCTCCTGCTCGCGCGCCGATAACGTGATGTCACTCAGCGACAGACGCTTGTAGAACTCGCGCTGCAACTGCGACTGTTCCAGCAGGTTGTGGACCGGCTCGGCCGCGGTGTGCGGCGCCTGGCGCAGGATCTGCGCATGGCGCTCCATCAATGGCAGCAGGGTGTCCGACAGGCACTTGAGAAACGACAATTCGGCCAGGGAAAAGCCACGCTGTGTAGGCGGGCGATAAAACGAAATGACACAACGGCGGTTGCCTTGGCGCGACACCAAGTTGCACTGGTGCGAGGTGCCGTGGGGGTGTGCGCTGTTGGTTTTGGCCTTCATCTGGATCAGCAGCGGGTCCTGCATGCGCAGCATCTCGCGCAGCAGCGGGTGATCGTTAAGCGCGTGCAGGGTTTGCGGCGCTGACAAGTCCTTTTTCAGCCCGGCGCTGCCCAGCAGCTTGATGTCGCGCACGCTGTCATGCAGTTCATCGAGGGTCCACTCACTGAGGTCCACCAGATGAATCGGCACCCACTTGTCCACCAGGTGCAGCATGTTGGCGGCGAAGTGTTCCTGGCCACTGTTTGAAATCAGCTCACCCATTTCGGCGTAGAAGTGCGGGCTGTGTGTGTCGGTAATGGTGCGGGTCAGACTCATAGCCATCTCATCCTTGATGTCGAAAACCGTCGACGCGCTCCCTGGGTCTGTGTGGGGCGGGCCGTACTCCTTGAATGTAGCTCCCGTTAAGCGAAGCTCGGCGATCGAGATTTCATTTAGCCATAGCGATTTATCCTACGTATGTAGCGGAAACGAGGGACACACGCTGCCATAAAAACCACGTCATTAATTCGACGTTTCTGACGGGGTATTCCGCCTACGAAACGCCATCAACTAATTTTATAGTTAATTAACCAATTGATATTTAACAATAAAAACTGCCCTACAAGATTTTAATGCCGCCTCGACATCGCCCAGATATAGCCAATTTCCTACAGCCCTTTAATCGTTTCAGCAACGAAGCATCAGCCAACCCCCTTTTTACCCGTGCGAATGTCCGGGTTTCGGGTGACAGACAGCCCCCGACCCCCATGCTCAAATCCGCCAATTTCGGCGTAATGGGCCTCCCCGCGCGGGCAGTGCCTGACCCCCATGAGAAGGATCTTATGAAGCATCTCTTAAGCCTGCCGGCCAGCTTCCCCCTCACTGCCGCCCAACAGGACATCTGGCTCGATCAACTGCGCGTGAGCGATTCGCCGCTCTACAACATTGGCGGTTATGTCGATTTTGCCGGTCCCATCGTGCCCGGTTTGATCCAGCGTGCCGTCGACCTGCTAGTGGCCAAACACGATGCGTTGCGCATCCAGCTGCACTGCGATGCACAGGGCTTGCCCCGCCAAACCTTAGCGCCAACGCTGGCGGCGCAGGTGGCGCTGCACGATTTTTCCAGGCTGCCCGACCCGCAAGCCGCCACCCAGGCGCTGATGCAAGCGCAAATGGCGCGGCCCTACGCCATGACGGGCGAGCCGCTGTTTCGCTTTTTTCTGGTCAAGCTCGACGACGACCATTACCGCCTTGGCACCCAGGCCCATCACCTGATCCTCGACGGCTGGGGCTTTGGCCAAATGCTGCAATCCCTGGCACGCCTGTACACCGCCCTCGAAAACGGCCAGAAGCCGGAGCCGTCCGCGCCGTCCTATATCGACTTTGTCGACGCCGATCAGCGCTACCACCAATCCCCTCGTTATGCCCGCGACCGCGCCTATTGGCTGGACAAGTACCAGGTGCTGCCCGAACCACTGTTGACGCCACGGCATAACGCCCAGGCGCCGAGCAACAGCCTCAGGGAACCGTTTCCGGTGGCGCTGCTCAACCGCATGGAGCAAGTTGCCAATCGGTATCAGGCCTCGGCGTTTCATGTGCTATTGGCCGCGATGTATGTGTATTTCACCCGCACGCACCAGCGCGCCGAGTGGGTGGTGGGGCTGCCGATTCTCAACCGTTCCAACGCGCAATTTCGCTCCACCGTGGGGTTGTTCACCCAAGTCAGCGCCGTGCGTTTTCAGTTCGATGAATCATTGCCGTTCAGTGCCGTGGTGCGCGGTGTGCGTGATCAGCTCAAGCAGGATTTTCGCCACCAGCGCTTCCCTCTGAGCGAGATGAACCGCGAGCTGGGCCTGCGGCGTACCGATCGTGGCCAGTTGTTCGATTTGTCGGTGTCTTTCGAGCAGGACGACCATGACCTGCGTTACGGCAGCGTGCAGGCGCGCGCGATCAAAGTCTCCAACCATCACGAGCCACTGCCGATTGCCATCCACCTGCGCAGCAACCGCTACCAGGACACCGCGACCCTGCACTGCGTGTACAACGAGGCCTATTTTCGCCACGACGAAGTGCAGGCGCTGGCGCAGCGGTTCACCTGGCTGCTGGAACAGGGGTTGGAAAACACCGCATTGACGGTGGCTGAGTTTTCCCTGGTGACGCCTGCCGAGCAGGTGCTGTTGCAACAGTGGAATGCCACCCAACAGCCCATGAATGAGCCGCAAACCCTGCACACGCGTATCGAAGCCCAGGCCATGCGTACGCCGCAGGCCATCGCGGCGGTGTACCAGGGCCAGTCGCTCACTTACGCCAGGCTTGATCAGCAGGCGAACGCATTGGCTCATCAACTGGTGGCGCTTGGCGTACAACCCGATGACCGCGTGGTGATCCTCGCCCGGCGTAGCCTGGACACAGTGGTGGGGCTGCTCGCGATTCTCAAGTCCGGCGCCTGCTACGTGCCCGTCGACCCGGCGCACCCCGCCGAGCGCCTGAATTACCTGCTGCAAGACAGTGCCCCGGTGGCCGTGCTGACCCAACAGGATTTGCTGCATCGGCTGCCCGCATCCGCCGTGCCCGTGCTGTTCCTGGACACTGCGGGTGTGCACCGCGGCGACAGCCCGCCAGTCAGCGTCAAGCCGTCGAACCTCGCCTATGTGATCTACACCTCCGGCTCCACGGGATTGCCCAAGGGCGTGATGGTGGAGCACCACACCGTGTCGAACCTGGTGGACTGGCACTGCCGTGCCTTCCACCTGCACGCCGGCAGCCACACCGCCAGTGTCGCCGGGTTCGGCTTTGATGCAATGGCCTGGGAAGTCTGGCCGGCACTGTGTGTGGGCGCGACACTGCATTTGCCCCCTGCACAGGATGACGCGCAGGACATCGACGCGCTGCTGGACTGGTGGCGCGCGCAGCCGCTGGACGTGTGCTTCCTGCCCACCCCGGTCGCCGAGTACGCCTTCAGCCAGCGTCTGGAACACCCGACCCTGCGCACCCTGCTGATCGGCGGCGACCGTCTGCGCGCGCTCAACCGCGCGCAGACCTTCGATGTGATCAACAACTACGGCCCCACCGAAGCCACGGTGGTCGCCACGTCCGGGCGTGTCGACGTGGGCCAGCCGTTGCATATCGGCGCGCCCATCGCCAATGCCTGCGTGTACCTGCTCGACGAGAAACAACGCCCGGTGCCTATCGGCGCGGCGGGGGAACTCTACGTCGGCGGCAAGGGCGTGGCGCGCGGTTACCTGAACCGCCCGGAATTGAGTGCCGAGCGTTTCCTTGACGACCCCTTCACCCCTGGCCGCATGTACCGCACCGGCGACCTTGCGCGGTGGCTGCCCGACGGCAACCTGGAGTACCTGGGCCGCAATGACGATCAGGTGAAAATCCGCGGCGTACGTATCGAGTTGGGTGAAATCGAAGCCGCGCTGGCGCTGCATCCGGCGGTCAAGGAAGCGGTGGTGCACTACCGCGACGGGCAGTTGCTCGCGTGGTTTATCGAGCATCACCCCATCGAAATCGAAGCGCTGCGTGCCCATCTGCAAGCGACCCTGGCGGACTACATGCTGCCCGCCGCGTACGTGAAGCTGGCGGTTTTCCCGTTGACCGCCAATGGCAAACTCGACCGCAAGGCCCTGCCTGCGCCGACCCAGGCCGCGTTTGTCACGCGGGTGTTCGAGGCCCCGCGCGACGGTGTGGAAACCACCCTGGCGCAGCTCTGGGCCGAGTTGTTGCAGGTGGAGCAGATTGGCCGGCATGACCATTTCTTCGAACTGGGCGGGCATTCGTTGCTGGCCGTGCAACTGGTGCAATGCATGCGTCAGGCCGGTTTGCGCGCCGATGTGCAAGTGCTGTTCAGCCAGCCGACGCTGGCGGCGTTGGCGGCGGCCAGTACCGGCGATGAAGCCGCGGTCGCGGCCAACCGCGTCGAGGCGGGGTGCAGGCATATCACCCCGGACATGCTCGTGCTGGCCGAGCTTGATCAAGCCAGCCTGGACCGCATCATCGCCGGCATCCCCGGCGGTGCGGCCAACGTGCAGGAAATCTACCCGCTGGCGCCGTTGCAGGAAGGCTTGCTCTATCACCACATTACCGACGAGCACGACCCGTACCAGCAACACGCGATGTTCAGCTTTGCCCGGCGCGAGCAACTCGATGCGTTTGCCCAGGCCTTGCAGCAGGTGATCAACCGCCACGACATCCTGCGTACCAGCCTGGCGTGGGATGCCCTTGAACAACCGATGCAGGTGGTGTGGCGCCAGGCCCATTTGCCTGTGGCGCCCCTGTGCGAACCCGCACAACCGCTGGACTTGCGCCAGGCCCCGCTGATGGCGCTCGATTACGCCGAGGAACCGCAGAACCAGCGCTGGGTAGCCCGGTTGCGCTTTCATCACTTGGTCAATGACGCCACCTCGACCACCGTACTGGTGGATGAAATTCGCGCCCATTTGCTCGGCCAGCAGGCGCAACTGCCCGCGCCGGTGCCTTATCGCAACGTGGTCGCGCAAACCCGTTCACCGGGGCACCAGGCTGCGCACGAGGCCTTCTTTCGCGAACGCCTGGCGGATGTCGACGAACCCACCCTGGCGTTCGGCTTTCAGGAGCGCCAGGCGGACAGGGCTGAAATCGAAGCGTTTGAGCAGCCGCTGAGCGATGCGCTCAACCTGCGCCTGCGCGAACAGGCGCGTGGCCTTGGGGTGAGTGCCGCCAGCCTGTTCCATTTGGCGTGGGCCCAGGTGCTCAGCCGTGTTGCCGGCCGCGAAGACGTGGTGTTCGGCACCGTGTTGCTGGGCCGCTTGCAAGCGGGCGAGGGCGCTGACCGCGCCTTGGGCATGTTCATCAACACCTTGCCGCTGCGGGTGCGCCTGGCCGGGCAAAGTGTGGTCGACGCGGTGCATCAGACCCACGCCCAGTTGAGTGCCTTGCTTGTGCATGAACAGGCATCGCTGGCGCTGGCCCAGCGTTGCAGCGGCGTGTCGCCGCTGTTCAACAGCCTGCTCAACTACCGCCATACCAGCGCTGACAAGGAGCTGAACCTGGTGCCCGGCATCGCCTTGCTCAGTAGCGAAGACATCCTCAGCTACCCGCTGATGCTCACGGTGGACGACATTGCCAGCGGCTTTTGCCTCAAGGCCAAGGCCCCGCGCAGAGTGGGTGCCGAACGCCTGCTCGGGTATCTGCACACCGCGCTGCACGGCTTGGTGCACGCCCTTGAACATGCGCCGAAAACACCTCTGCGCGAGATTTCCGTGCTGCCTTCCAGCACGTTGCATCAGTTGCTGGTCGACTTCAATGCCACCGCAACCGATTACCCCGCAGCCCTCACCGTGCAAGGGCTGTTTGAAGCCCATGCGCGGCATATTCCCCATACCATCGCGGTGCAGGCCGGAGAGCTGAAGCTGACTTACCGCGAGCTCAACGAGCGCGCCAACCGCCTGGCCTACCACCTGCGTGAGTGCGGCGTGCAGCCGGATTCTCGGGTGGCGTTGTGTGTCGAACGCGGGCTGGACCTGGTGGTGGGGCTGTTGGCGATTCTCAAGGCTGGCGGTGCCTATGTGCCGCTGGACCCGGGCTACCCGCGCGAGCGCCTGGCCTACATGCTCAGCGACAGCCAGCCCGTGGCGTTGCTGGTACACGCGGCCACCCGCGACTTGCCGGGTGACGTTGCCATGACGGTGATCGATCTCGACCAGTGCACCTGGAGCCAGGCGCCGAGTGGCAACCCGTTGGTGCCGGGTTTGAGCGTCGCCAACCTCGCTTACGTGATGTACACCTCGGGTTCCACCGGTACGCCCAAAGGCGTGATGATTGAGCATCGCGGCCTGGGCAACCTCATGCACTGGGGTTCGCAACTGTGCCCGAACGCCGAGGGCGGCGCATTGCTGCAACGCGCGCCGTTCAGCTTTGACGGCTCGGTGTGGGAGCTGTTCTGGCCGCTGACCAATGGCATGCGCCTGGTGCTGGCGCGCCCGGATGGCCATCGCGAGCCGGCGTATCTGGCGCAGGTGATTCGCGAGCAGAGCATCACCGTGATCAAGTTTGTACCGGCCATGCTCCAGCAGTTTCTGGAACTGGAAGAATCGGCACTGTGCACCAGCCTCACCGACGTGCTGTGCGGCGGCGGCGAACTCACCGAAGCCATTGCCCGTGGCGTACAGGCGCGGCTTCCTAACGTGCGTTTGCATAACGTGTATGGGCCCACCGAAGCCACCGTCGACAGCAGTGCCTGGACGCTGGAGCCGGGCGCGCCAGTGCCTGCGCTGCAATTGCCGATCGGGCGGGCGATCAACAACACCCGCCTGTATGTGCTGGACGAGCACGACGCGCCCGTGCCCCTGGGCGTCAGCGGGCAACTGCACATCGGCGGGGTCGGGGTTGCGCGGGGTTATCTGGGGTTGGCGCAGATGACCGCCGAGCGCTTTATTGACAGCCCGTTTGTGGCGGGCGACCGGCTGTATCGCACCGGGGATCTGGTGCGTTACCTGCCCGATGGCAACCTGGAGTTCCTGGGGCGCAATGACTTTCAGGTCAAACTGCGCGGCGTGCGCCTGGAACTGGGCGAAATCGAATCGCGCCTGGCCGCGCACCCCGCATTGCGCGAAGTGGCGGTGTTGATTCGCGACGAGCGTTTGGTCGCGTACTTCACCCTGCGCGGGCAGGCGCCGAGCCTCGACGCACTGCGCAACCATGTGCTGGAGCAGTTGCCGGAATACATGGTGCCGGCGGCCTTTGTGCAACTGGAGGCGTTGCCGCTCAACCCGGCCGGCAAACTGGACCGCAAGGCCCTGCCGGAACCGGGGCTGGACGCGGTGGTGAGCCGGGCGTATGAAGCGCCGGTCGGTGAGATTGAAACCTTGATGGCCGGCGTCTGGGCCGAGGTCTTGAAGCTGGAGCGGGTAGGGCGTCAGGACCACTTCTTCGAGCTGGGCGGGCATTCCCTGCTGGCGGTGAATCTGGTGGCGCGCCTGCGCAAGGCCGGGCTGGAGGTGGATGCACGTACCCTGTTCAGTCACCCGACACTGGCGCAACTGGCGGCCAGGACGGCGACTCAGGTGCAGCGCGTGGAGGTTGCGCAGACGGCCATTCCGCAGCTCAATCGTCGGCGCCGGATCTAGGGGGCGGCACAGGTTTACGGTGGGGGCCGGGTTTGCCGGCGCCCACATTTTTTAGCGCGTTCAGGCAGCGGTTTGGGTGGGTTTCAGGCATTCGATGGAGCGGTCTATGGTGGTTTTGGCGATTTCCAGTAGGTGCCACACGGCGAGGATTTTTGCTTGTTCGGGGGGTGGCAGGCGTTCGCTGCAGTCCAGTGCTGTGGCGGAGGCGCTGTTGAGGAGGCTGGCGGTGTAGAGCAGGGCATCTTCGAAGCTGAGGTCTTCGTTGATGCTGTGGAAGCCTTGGGTGGGCAGGTAGTGGTCGATGGCGCGGTTGAAGGCGGCGCGGTCTTTGGTTGGGTCGATAGGGGGATCGGGGACGACTTTATTCATGGTGTAACTCCACATGATTGGAGCTGACACCCGTCGCGACTAAGCGAATGGGTGGCGGCTGTACGCAGGTTAGTCGACCGGCCATATGGCAAACCGGCGCGCCCGAAGGCGCCCATACGCACAGCCACCATGAAGCTTCATGGAACCATGCGCCATATGAAATCCGGGCGACTAAACCCGATCACTGATGAGCAGTGACGGACCGCAGACTAGCCATCGGTTTCAGCAGGCACAAGGCGGCAGGGATTGTCTAGGAAACGTCCTGCAATTAAAAGGGACGGGGCTTGCTGGCCCTTTACAAGCCGTGACCAAGTGCCACCACGGGGGGGGTGTACATATCCGTTGTCTCGGTAACGGCGGCTTATGGTTCCGCTCTTACA
>NZ_MSDF01000064.1:0-6266 GCF_002022275.1 Pseudomonas fluorescens | reverse complement strand
GCTGGCTTGCCTGCGATGGGTACGCCTCGGTCTTTCGGTGATACCCAGTTAACCGCCCATCCTGCGCAACAATGGCAGCACTTCTGCGCCTACGTGAATCGCTTCCTCCAAATGGGGAAAGCCCGACAGGATAAAACTGTCCACGCCCAGCTGGTGATACTCCTCGATCCGCTCGGCCACTTTTGCATAACTGCCCACCAACGCGGTGCCTGCGCCGCCGCGTACCAGACCTACACCAGCCCACAGGTTGGCGGACACTTCCAGTTCTCGCGCGCCGCGGCCGCGGCCTTGCATGAGTTGGGTCTGGCGGCTTTGGCCGACGGATTCGTAGGCGGCCATTTGGCGTTGGGCCTTGTCGATGGCGTCTTTGGGGATTTCTTCGAGCAGGCGTTCTACATGGGCCCAGGCGGCGTCGTCGGTGGGGGCGGCGAAGATGTGCAGGCGCAGGCCGAAGCGCAGGGTGCGGTTCTGGGCGGCGGCGAGGTCGCGCATGCGTTGGATGCGTTCGGCGATCATTGCCGGTGGTTCGCACCACATCAGGTAGGTTTGCCCGTGGGCCGCGCCTACGCGTTCGGCGGCTTCGGAAGCGCCGCCGAAGTAGATGGTGGGTGCTTCAGCGCCCGGTGCAATCGGGGTGGTGATGCCGCTGCGGTAGTAACGCCCCGGATGCGTCGGCGCCTGCCCGGCCCACACGGCCTGGAAGACCTGGAGGAATTCGGCGGTGCGTGCGTAGCGTTCGTCGTGTTCGAGAAAGTCGCCCAGGGAGCGCTGTTCAAAGCGGCTGGAGCCGGTCACCACGTGCAGCGCCAGACGGTTTTCGCTGAGCAGTTGCAAGGTCGCGGCGCGGTGGGCGGTGTAGGCGGGCAGTTCGGTGCCGGGGCGCAGGGTGAGCAGGAACTTCAAGCGGCGCACTTCTTGGGCGAGTACGGCGGTGATCAGCCAAGGGTCTTCGAAGCCGCTGGCGGTGGGCACCATGATGCCGTCGAAACCCGCCTGCTCAGTGGCGCGCACGATCTGGCGCAGGTAGTCCAGGGTCGGCGCGCGTTCGCCTTGCTGGAACAACCCGACCTTGGGCAAGCCGCTGCTGGTGAGGTGGCGGCCGTCGCCATTGGTGGGCAAAAACCAGTCCAGTTGCAGGGGCGGTCGTGCATCAGTGTTCATGGTGCGGGCGCTCCTTGCGCAGAAGGGGGATGACCTGTTCACCGAATCGCAGCACGTCGCTGACGGCCGGGCCGCCTTCGACCACCACGTGGTTCAAGCCCAGCCCGTCCAATTCCTGCAAGCGCGTGGCGACCTGTTGCGCGGTACCCACCAGAATCAGCGGTTGCCCGGGGTGCAGTTGCAGCAGGTTGGGGTGCACTTCCCATTGGCGCAGCGGGTGACGCGCGCGGGGCAGGGTGGCGAGGCGTTCGTTCGGTAACTCCGGCACGGGCAATAACGCGGCGGCGGTTTCCCAGGCGAGGTCTTCGCTGTCGCCAAGGATCAGGCCGAAGGTGCAGGCAAACTTCAGGTTTGGCTGGATTTGCCGCCAGCGTTGTATCTCTTTGACCAGCCACTGCGGATGGCCCGGTGTGAGCAGGCAGGTGTGGGCATGGGCCGCCACCAGTGTGTGGCTTTGGCTGTCATCCAGCACAAGTGTGGGGGCGGGCAATTCGCGGCGGGCGACACCGGCGTTTTCCAGTTGGAAATACAGACCCTGATAGTCGAGGCCGCCGTCATCGGGTGTGAGCAGTTGCTGGAGGATTTCCAGGTATTCGCCAATGCGTTCGCTGCGTTGGTCGCGGTTGAGCCATTCGCCAAAAGCGCTGCGTTCGCTGTTTGGCAGATGCAACTGCACGCGATGGCCGCTGATCGATTGCAGGCTTTGCAGGGTGGTTGCCAGCGCCGCCGGCAGCATCACTTCCGGCGGCACGCTGACCGACAGTTGTACCCGCCGCGTGTGTGCGCAGAGTGCCGCGGCAACGCCCAGGCTGTCGGCGCATAGCGCGCCGCCGGGAATCCACAGGCCGTCGAGCCCGGCGTATTCCACGGCCTGGGCCAGCTGAATCCATTGCCCCGGCCGCGCCGCCCAGTCGGGGGTACACAGGGGCATCAGCCAGCTGAAGTGAAGGGGCATGCACACACTCCGTTGTTCATGAGCTTTTCAGCCTCAAGTCGAAGTCCGGGCTGTAAACCCGAGCCATAAAGCCCAGAGAAAAGCCTGCGCTCATGGTTTTCCCCCGGCTCGCTGGGTAAAGCGGTTGGCCGGGCGTGGCAGGCCGAGGTTTTCACGCAGGGTGACACCTTCGTACTCAAGGCGAAACAGCCCGCGCGCCTGCAACAGCGGAATCACATGGTCGACAAACAGGTCGATGGCGCCCGGAAAGTAGGGAAAGAACACATTGAAACCATCACAGGCGCGGGCCTGGAACCACGCCTCGAAGTGGTCGGCCACATCCACAGCGGTGCCGATCACCGGGTTGCCACCGGCCAGGCGCAGGTACAGCTGGCGGATGCTCAGGTTCTCCGTCCGCGCCAGTTCCAGCACCTTGTCGCGGCGGCTGCCGCGCTGGCCCACCGGCGTTTCCGGTAATGGGCCGTCAAGGTCATAACCCGACAGGTCGATGTCATCGCCCAGGGTATCGGCCAATAAACGCAGGCCCAGCACCGGGTCGATCAGGGCCTGGAATTCTTCGAACAGTGCCTGGGCACGTTCCCGGGTGTCGGCGATAAAAGGGGTGACGCCGGGCAGGACTTTGACGTGATCCGGGTCGCGGCCAAACGTCGCGGCGCGGGTCTTGATGTCCTGGTAGAACGCCTGGGCGCTCTCGAGGTTATGGGCATGTGCAAAGATCAGCTCGGCCACGCGGGCGGCGAGGTTCTTGCCCGGCTCTGACGCACCCGCTTGCACCAGCACCGGGTGGCCCTGGGGCGGGCGCGCGACGTTGAGCGGGCCGCGCACCGAGAAGTGTTCGCCGCGATGGTTGAGGGTGTGCAATTTGGTCGCGTCGAAATACTCGCCGCTGGCCTTGTCGCGGGTGAAGGCGTCGTCGTCCCAGCTGTCCCACAGGTCCTTGACCACGTCGTGGAATTCTTCGGCGCGCTGATAGCGGTCGCCGTGGTCCACATGGGTTTCACGGCCGAAATTCCACGCCTCGTCGGAGACCACCGACGTCACCAGGTTCCATGCGGCGCGACCTTTGGACAGGTGATCGAGGGAGGCGAATTTGCGCGCGATATGGTACGGCTCGTTGTAAGTCGTGGTGGCTGTGGCAATCAGGCCGATGTGGGTCGTGACAGCGGCAAGCGCAGACATCAACGTCAGCGGCTCGAAGTGCTCGGCGCGGGCGGTGCGGCTCAGCGCATCGTGGTGGTGCCCCCACAGCGCGACTACATCGGCAATAAACAGCGCATCGAATTTGCCGCGCTCGGCGGTCTGGGCGATGTATTTGAAGTGCTCGAAATCCAGGCTGGCATCCGCCTGGGCCAGAGGGTGGCGCCAGGCGGCGACATGGTGGCCGCTGTTGGCGAGAAACGCGCCCAGTTTGAGTTGGTCGGTACGGCGGGTCATGAAAGCGCTCCCATCAGAGTCCGCCACGGGGCCTTTGAGCAGGCCCCGTGAGCCGGGTTAGAAGTTGTACGTCACGCCGGTGTACCAGTAGCCGCCGGTGGTGCCGTAAGGCGAGAAGTTGCCGTAAGGGAAGCCGCCCGAACTGCTGGCCAGGTCGGTGCGCTCCGGGTACTTGTTGAACAGGTTGTTGGCGCCGGCATTCAGGGTCACGGCTTTGGTCAGGTGGTAGTCGACGTTCAGGTCGGTGATCCACGCCGGCGAGAAGGTGCGGTCGTAGACCTCGGCGGTGCCGTACTGGGTGTACTCCCCGTAGCGGGTCAGGTTGAGCGCCACTTCGAACTTGTCGTAGGTCCAGGTGGTGCCCAGCAGCAGTTTGGATTGCGGCAGGCCGTACTTGAGGTTGCCCTGGCGTTGACGGTCATAACCACCGTCCGGCCCGAGCGCCTGGGTGGCGACGGAGGAGGCGTGGATCGAGTCGATCTGCGTGGTGTTCCAGTTGAAGCCCGCCGAGTATTTCAGGCTGCCGTACGCGCCGATGTCCTGGCGATAATCGCCGACCAGGTCAACGCCACGGGTGGTGGTGTCGAGGGCGTTGGTGAAGTAGGTGACTGCCTGGTTCGGGTTAAGCCCGGCAGCGGCGAGGATCGCGCTGATCTGTGGGGTGCCGCCGAGGTAGCCGGTCTGGGCGATGCGGTCCTTGATTGCGATCTGGTAGGCGTCGAGGGTGATGTTGGTGGCGTCGGTGGGTTGCAGGGTGAAGCCGATGCTGAAGTTGGTGGATTTTTCCGGCTTCAGGTTGCTGGCACCCAGGGCCTTGGCCACGTCGGAGTTCACCGCCACGTTGCGGTAGTCAAACAGCTGGCCGTTGACGCTGGTTTGCGAGGTCGAGCTGTAGATCTGCTGAGCCAGCGACGGCGCGCGAAAGCCGGTGCTGAACGTGCCGCGCACTGCCAGGATCGGGGTCAGTTGGTAACGGGTGGAGAACTTGCCGTTGGTGGTGGTGCCGGAGCCGTCGTTGTAATGCTCATAACGACCGGCCAGGTCGACGTGCCATTTGTCGGTGAAATCCTGGCCGACTTCGCCATAGCCAGCAAGGCTGATACGGCTTTTTTCAGCCGCGTCGGCCGGGGTGGTACCGGCGCCGGAAATGGTCCCCGGCGGGATGATCGAGCCGTCGGCGCCGACGCCAAACGGGCCACTGGCATAGGAGGCGAGGTCGCCCTTGCCGATTTTGTAGTCCTCATAGCGCTGTTCCAGGCCCCAGGAAATCTGCGTTGGCTTGTACAAGCCCAGGTCAAAGGCGCGGGTCAGGTCGAGGTTGTTGGTCCACTGGCTGAAGGTTTTCACGCCGGTGTCTACCGAGGTCGGCGAGGTCGGGCCGTAGCTCAGGTTATAGGTGTCGGTGAGCGTGGCACGCGCATGGTCCTGGCCGTAGGTGCTGGACAGGTCATAGTCCCAGCCGGCGGCCTGGCCCTTGCCGCCGAACGCGACCTGAAAGTCGTCTTCGATAAACCGCAGGTTGTCTTCGATGCCTTGCGGGTACGGGGTCTGGATGCCGTTGAAGCTCGGTGGCTGGTGGAACGCCAGGGGTTTTTCCGAGTTGCGGTGGGTGAAGGTCGAAAACGAGTACAAGGTCAGGGCGTCGTCCACCGGCAGTTCGGCGTTGTAGCCCAGGCTGAAGTTTTTCGCTTCGGGCAGGCCGGTGCCGTAGTAAGTGTGACGCTGGGTGGTGTAGCCGGTGGAGTCGGTGTACGGCGCGTCGTCCGAGCGGTCGGAGACGTTCTGCTTCTTCACGTCCAGCGCGAGGTTGATGAAGCCGTCATTGGGCAACGACAGGCCGACGTTGCCGGTTTGGCGCACGGTTTCACCGTCGCCGTTTTCATAGTTCTGGCCGTAGCTGGTGGACAGGCTGCCACCGTGGTCGGTCTGCTTGAGCACGATGTTGACCACGCCACCGATCGCGTCCGAGCCGTACTGCGCCGAGGCGCCGTCGCGTAGCACTTCAACGTGATCCACCAGGGCGGTGGGGATCATGTCCAGGTCCACCGGTTGCGAGCCGGAGTTGAGGTAAGTGCCGTTGTTCAGCAGCGCGCTGTTGTGGCGGCGCTTGCCGTTGACCAGCACCAGCACCTGGTCGCCGTTCAACCCCCGCAGGCTGATGGGGCGCACCACCGACGTGGAGCCGAAGCCTGACGACGCGGGCTGGTTGAGCGACGGCAACACTTTGCTCAGGGCCCGGGTCAGGTCACCTTGCCCGGTGGCCAGCAACTGTTTGGAAGAAATCACGTCCACCGGCGCCGGGCTCTCGGCCAGGGTGCGCGCCTGGCCACGGTTGCCGATCACCACCACGGTGTCCAGCGGGTTGTCGCTGGCCGGTGCGTCGGCGGCGAGGGTCAGGCTGCTGTAGCTCGCGGCCTCGCACAGGGCCAGGAATAACAGGGTATGGGCGAAAGCCTTGGCGGGTCGGCTGGCGGCGGCGCGTGATGCATTCATGATGGGAAACACTCCAGTGGTTTTAGGCGTTGGGCCTGATCGAGGGCGGCTTGTTAGGTGCAAGCTCTGGTGAGAGGCAGGACAGCAAGGCCTGTGCCATCTGTAAAAAGTGTTTAAAAACATGCTTTTGCGATGTGGTTGGCGGGGGTGTTGGTGTTTTTCTAACAGGCGCGAGGGCAGGCTGCTGATTTTTGCGCAGGACGATCGTTCCCACGCTCCTGCG
>NZ_MSDF01000020.1 GCF_002022275.1 Pseudomonas fluorescens | reverse complement strand
CCGCTGTAAGAGCGGAACCATACTCAGCCGTTACCGCAGCAACGGATATACACCCATACCCACCGACAAAAACTCACCCCTTGGCTTCACTGATGATCTGCCGAATCGCCCCGACAAAGGCTTCAGCCGGCTGCCCACCGCTGACGGCGTACTGATCGTTAAAGACGATGGTAGGCACCGAAGTCACGCCGCGTGAAACCCACAGTTGCTCCTCTTCCCGCACCTCAGCCGCATACTCATCAGAAGCCAGAATCTCAGCCGCCCGCGTGATGTCCAGCCCAACACTTTCAGCAATAATCGCCAGAGTCGCGTGGTCGGACGGATCCTGCCCATCACTGAAGTAAGCCTTGAACAGCGCTTCCTTGAGGTTGTACTGCAAACCTTCAAGCCCGGCCCAATGCAGCAGACGATGGGCATCGAAGGTGTTGTAGATCCGGCTCTGCCCATCCGTGCGAAAAGCAAACCCCAACGCAGCCCCCATGTCGCGAATACGCTCGCGGTTGGCCTGGGATTGCTCAGCGGTGGAGCCGTATTTTTCAGTAATGTGCTCGACGATATTCTGCCCTTCTGCAGGCATATTCGGATTCAGCTCAAACGGCTGAAAATGAATCTCGGCCTGCACCTCAGCGCCAAGCTGATCGAGCGCTTCGGTCAACCCACGCAGCCCGATGATGCACCAGGGGCACGACACATCACTGACGAAATCGATTTTCAGGGGAGTACTCATGACCAGGAGACCTCGCTGGCGTCAATGCGCCGCAAAAGCTCCACGATACACCAACTTCACAACACCTTCGAAGGCTCACCCAAGTCAATCTGCGCCCAGTGCGCCGCATCTTCACGATGAGCTTTGAGATACGGCAACACCGCCGTCAGCAGCGGCGCCTTGAACGCTTCCTGGAAACGATGCGCCATGCCGGGAATCAGTTTCAGCTGGCTGCCCTGAATGTGCGCCGCCAAATGCACGCCGTGCATCACCGGCAACAACGGGTCCGCCGTGCCATGCACCACCAGCGTCGGCACGCGCAGCTGATTGAGCAACGGCACGCGGCTTTGTTCGGCGAGGATTGCCATGATCTGGCGCTTCACGCCGTCGGGGTTGAACGCGCGGTCATAGGACAGCGCCGCCTGGTGCAGCAGCATCTGGCGATCATCTTTTACGTAGGGGCTGCCCAGCGCCGCCAGCAGATCGGCTTGTTGCTCCAGCGCCACTTCGCGATTCGGGGCGCTGCGCCGCGACAGTAACTGCACCAGCGCCGCACTCGGTGCCGGCAGGCCTTCGGCCCCGGAACTGGTCATCACCAGCGTCAGGCTTTCCACCCGTTGCGGCGCCATGGCCGCCAGGTGCTGGGCGATCATGCCGCCCATGCTCGCGCCCAGCACGTGAAATTGCTGGATCTGCAAAGCGCCCATCAACCCCAGGGCGTCGTCGGCCATGTCGGTCAGCGTGTATGGCGCCGCCACCGGCAGGCCAAGCTTGTAGCGCAGCACTTCAAAGGTCAGGTTGGCGCTGGCCGGCGCCTGGCGCCAGGTTGACAGGCCAACGTCTCGGTTGTCGTAGCGAATCACCCGGAACCCTTGCTCGCACAGGGCGACCACCACTTCATCCGGCCAATGGATCAATTGCCCGCCCAGGCCCATCACCAGCAACAACGCCGGGTCGGATGCACGGCCGATGCTCTGGTAGGCAATGCTTACCTGAGCCAGATCGACTGTTTGAGTCGGGACATTGACATCACATCGAGAAGCCGCAAAAGACGGCAGGCCGAACAATAGAGTGGCCAGTAAAAGCAACACGCGCATGAAAAACACCGAAACGCAGAACCCCAGTAGAGCGCGAGTCTGATGAAGTTTGTTCAAGCGCGCTGCCACACTTCCATGACAGTTTAATGAAGAGTGCCCGGCGGTCATTGTCGACACGCCCCGCAACATGAGACAAACTCACTCAATTCCCATTCGCCACAAATTGTCTTCATGGAGAGCCCGTGCTCGAAATCCGTCACCTCAAGACCCTGCACGCCTTGCGCGAAGCCGATAGCCTGGTGGAAGCCGCCGAGCGCCTGCACCTGACCCAATCGGCGCTGTCCCACCAGTTCAAGGAGCTGGAAGAGCGCCTGGGCATGCAGCTGTTCGTGCGCAAGACCAAGCCGCTGCGTTTCACCAGCGCCGGTTTGCGCCTGCTGCAACTGGCCGACGCCACCCTGCCGCTGCTGCGCGGTGCCGAGCGCGATATCGCGCGGTTGGCCGGTGGCACCGCCGGGCGTTTGCACATGGCGATCGAGTGCCACAGTTGCTTCCAGTGGCTGATGCCGACCATCGACCAGTTCCGTGATGCCTGGCCCGAAGTGGAGCTGGACCTGGCCTCGGGTTTCGCCTTCGCCCCGCTGCCGGCCCTGGCCCGTGGCGATCTCGACCTGGTGGTGACGTCCGACCCGCTGGAACTGCCGGGCATCACCTATGTGCCGCTGTTCACTTATGAGGCCATGCTGGCCGTCGCCAACCAGCATGCGCTGGCGCACAAATCGTACATCGTGCCGGAAGACCTGCTGACCGAGACCCTGATCACCTACCCGGTGGAGCGTGACCGCCTGGACATCTTCACCCGCTTCCTGGAACCCGCCGACGTAGAACCCGCCCAGGTGCGCACCTCGGAGTTGACTGTAATGATGATGCAACTGGTGGCCAGCGGCCGTGGCGTATGCGGCATGCCGCATTGGGCATTGCACGAATACAGCTCGCGCGGTTACGTGAAGGCCAAGCGGTTGGGCGAAAAAGGTTTGTTTGCGACGCTGTATGCGGGGATCCGCGCGGACATGCTGGACGCGCCGTATATGCGCGATTTTTTGCTGACGGCCAAGGACACGTCGTTTTCGACGCTGGATGGGGTCAGTGCAGTTCGCTAGACCCACTGTAGGAACTGGCTTGTGTGGGAGCTGGCTTGCCTGCGATGCAGGCAACTCGGTGCATCAGGCAAACCGTGGGGATCCCATCGCAGGCAAGCCAGCTCCCACATAAGCCAGCTCCCACATTGAACAGGGTTTGCAGCGTTGGATCTCAGTCGGTCTTCAACTCGCGCCACATGTGGATCTTGTCGAAGTAATCCTCACCCACCCGCACCGCCAGTGGCTCCAGGCCGTACCTGATAAACCCGCAACGCTGGTACAACGCAAACGCCGCGTCGTTGCCGGCGGTGACGGTCAGCTGGATCAGCTTGAGACGCGGGTGTTGGCGGGCCTCGGCGAGCGCCGCCTCGACCAACTGGCGGCCCAACCCTTTGTGCTGATGGGCCTCGGTCACGTACATGCCAAACAAGGTCACCTTGTGCCTGGCCTTCTCGCGTGGTTCAAAGGCCAGGCCGACTATCCCGGCCAGCTCAGCGCCCTCAAAGCCGCCGAGCAACTGATCCAGCGGGTTGTCCACACGCTTTTCCCACCAGCTCAACGGCATTGCGGCGCGCTCGGCAACGCTGGAGGTGAACGCCTGGGGATAGGCGCCGTAAGCCTCCAGCATCAGCGCTCGATAGGCTTCGGCATCGCCAGCGCCCAAGGTGCGAATGATCATGCCGTAAGGGACGCGCGATAAAACGGCAGGATCAAGTCACGCGTCAGCGGGGCCAGTTGCAGGCCACCGTCGCCGGCGGGGTCGATCCAGCGCACTTCTTCAATTTCAGCGGCGGGCGTCACCGGCACGTCGATATGCACCTGGAACAGCTCGGCTTCCACGGTGAAACCCGGTTCGTTGGCGGCGGGAGCGGAAAAGTTGCCGAGGTAAATGGCGTCACTGGGTTCGATCTGCAAATTCAGCTCTTCGTGCAATTCACGCGCAAGGGCTTCTGCTGGCTGCTCGCCCGCGTCGATTTTGCCGCCGGGCTGCATGAAAGCCTGGGTGCCGCGCTTGCGCACCAGCAGGGTTTGGCCGTCGCTGCCGATCAACAGGGCGGCGGCGATGCGGATGGTAGAAGTCATTAAAGGTCGCCTTGAACACAAAGGCGCAAGGATCACATGCCAACTGGCACGCCGCAATCCAATGTGGGAGCGGGCTTGTGTGGGAGCTGGCTTGCCTGCGATAGCATCTCCACGGTTTGCCTGATGCTCCGAGTTGCTTGCATCGCAGGCAAGCCAGCTCCCACAAAAGCCAGCTTTCACATTTTTAATCTGCATTTAGCCCGGGATTACAGCGGTGTCCTTGATAAACACGCTGTACCGCGCGCCTTCCATGGTTTCAAAGGCGATCAACTTGTCCACCAGCGGCAGGTTGAGGACCTTGCCGGCATTGAGCAGCAACATGCCGTTATCCGCGTTCAAATTGCGCGCCAGCACCATGCCCTCCTCCAGCTCGCGGGTGCCGAGGACTTTGACATTCGGGTCGCCCAGGGTCACGTCATTGAGGTAAGTGGCGCACACCAGCACAAAATCTTCGACCATCTCAGGGTCATACAGCCGCCCGGCGTATTTGCGGATGTACAGCAGCGCTTCGTCGCTGTTCATCTGGCGTTCCAGGATCAGGCCCTTTTGCAGCTCGATAAAATCCACCGCCAGTTTGAGCAGGCGCGAACCGGCGGGAATCGCCTCGCCTTTGAGGTGGTCGGGAAAACCGCTGCCATCCCAGCGTTCCTGGTGATGACGGATCAGGCGTGCGGCGTCTTTCATCGGCTCCAGGGTCATCAGCAGCGATTCACTTTGCGTGGCGTAGGCGCGATAACGCTCGCGGTCGGAGCTGTGCAACAGGTCCGAGGGCGAGGCCATCATGCTGTCGCTCCAGCTCAGCTTGCCAATGTTGTAGAGCGCGGCCGCCATGGTCAGGTCGCGGTTGCTCGCCTCGTCCACACCATGGGAAACACACCAGGTGCGCACCAGTTCGATGATCTGCCGGTTGGTCTGCTTGGCCCGTGGCAGGCGCAGGTTGGCCAGTAACGAAAACACTTCGGTGCCGGTGGCGTAGCTGTGCTTGAGCTCTTCGTAGGCGAGGTCGAGCATGTCGGCGGTCTGCTGCAGTTCGCTGGTGCGCGCGGCCACACGCTTTTCAAGGGAGGCGTTGAGTTGTTTGAGCTCATCGTTCTGCTGCTGAATCAGCTGTTCCAGGCGCCCGCGTTCGCGCTCCGAATGTTGATGAGCCAGTGATTGGCGCAGCGCCAGCAGCAGCTCTTCGTCATTCCAGGGTTTGCTGAGGTAGCGGTAGATCTGGCCTTCGTTGATGGCTTTGACGATCAGCGTCAAATCAGTCTCGCCGGTCAGCAGGATACGCACGGTGTGAGGGTAGGCTTGGTGGATATGCGCCAGCAGCGAGGCGCCGTCGATGTCCGGCAGGCGCGCGGCGCTCATCACCAGGTCGACCGGTTGGCTGGCCAGCAGGGTCAGCGCGTCAGCCGCGCAGGTGGCGCTGTGCAGTTCGAAGGGTTCCAGGCGCAGCAATTGCGTCAGGCTGTGCAAAACATCCGGGTGGGCGTCAATCAACAGCACCACAGGACGGTCGCTATCGGTAAATGTGACGGACTCTCCCATGGGACACCTCGGATCGTCGGCGTGCATTCCTTACGGTCGGGTCTGGCCTCCTGGCGTTTACTGAAGAGTCTAGTCGGTTTTTCAGGAAGTGATGGCCTTACGATATCAAGGCATAAAAAAAGCCGCTCCAGAAACCGGAGCGGCCTTCGAGGTGAAACGAGCACCCCTCACGCGTCGGCTTTTTTCGGGTTCGAACCGAACGAAGCGAAACGCTTGTTGAACCCGGCAATCCGGCCTTCAGCCTGGGTCTTGCGTTGTTGGCCGGTGTAGATCGGGTGCGAAGCGCTGGACACGTCCAGCGGGATGTAGGGATACGTGTTGCCGTCGCTGTGTTTATGGGTGCGGTCGCTGTCGGCGGTGGAGCCGATCAGGAAGAACACGTCGGCGGCGGTGTCGTGAAACAACACGGTGCGGTAGTCGGGATGGATTCCAGCTTTCATAAGGCCTCCGGGGCGTGTGGGTACATTTGATGTGTTATACAGTAACACAAATAATGCACCCAAACGAGAACCGATTGCAATAAGAATAGGTCGCCTGCTTCTATGCGGCTTCCTGGAAGTCCATTTCCGGCGGCTGTTTGGAGAAGCCGCGGGTGAGGAAACCCAGGTAAACCAGCCCGATTGCCAACCACACCACGCCCAGGTAAATCGCCAGGTGATCGAGGCTGATCATCAGCCACAGGTCCGCCAGCAGGCCGATGGTCGGGAACACCAGGAACAGGATCAGCTCACGCACGCCGCGCTGCTTGGCGCCGATCCAGTAGTGGAAGATCACCGACAGGTTCACCAGGCTGAAGGCCAGGAACGCGCCGAAGTTGATGAAGGAGGTGGACGTGGTCACATCCAGTTTCAGCGCCAGCAGCGCCACGACCGCACACAGCAGGATGCTGTTCACCGGCGTGCCAAAACGCGCGTGCAAGGTGCCAAAGAATGATTTGGGCAACACACCGTCACGGCCCATCGCAAACAACAGGCGCGAACCACTGGCCTGGGCCGACAGCCCTGAAGCAAATTGGCCGACGATCAGGCCGATCAGGAAGATCGACACAAACAGGTCGCCGCCAATGTTGCGCGCGATTTCATACGCAGCCGAATCCACATCGGCAAACTCGAACGAGGGGTGCGCGATCTGCACGAAATACGACACGCCCACAAAAATCAGCCCGCCAATCAAGGTGATCAACATGATCGCCCGTGGGATGGTGCGGCGTGGGTCACGGGTTTCTTCGGTGAGGGTGCTGACGGCGTCAAAACCCAGGAACGAATAACACGCGATGGCCGCGCCGCTCATGATCAGCGGCATTTGCATCTGGCCGTTGAAGAACGGGGTGATGGTCCACAGTGGCTTGCTTGCATCACCGCCGATGTAGTGGACGCACAACACCACGAACGCAATCAGGACCAACGCTTGCACCAGCATCAGCAACGCGTTGATGCCGTTGGCCAGTCTCAGGCCGATGATATTGATCACGGTAGTGATGCCGATAAACGCCAACACCCAGACCCACTGTGGCACGGCCGGAAACGCCGAATGCAGGTACGCCGCGCCAATCAGCCAGATGGCCATGGGCAGGAACAGGTAGTCGAGCAGCACCGCCCAGCCGGCGATAAAGCCCAGTTTGGGGCTGATGGCTTTGCGCACATAGCTGTAGGCGGAACCGGCCACTGGAAAGGCCGAGGCCATGCGTCCGTAACTCATGGCGGTAAAGAACATCGCCACCAGGGCGGCCAGATACGCGGCGGGGACCATGCCGGCGGTGGATTGCGCCAGGATGCCGAAGGTGCCGAGCACAATGATCGGCGTCATATAGGCGATGCCAAACAGCACCACCGACCCTAACGACAGGGTGCGTTGCAAACGAGCCATGAGCGATTCTCCGCTGATTTATTAGATTTATGGCAGAACTGAAGTCGGTGAAGCAGAAGCTGTTTTTCTTATGTTCAAAGAGCTGTTGTGGCGAGCGGGCTTGCCCCGCGTTGGGCTGCGAAGCGGCCCCAAAAACGCTCCAACGGCGATTCAGTTGGAGAAATGCATTGAATCTAATTGGGGCTGCTGCGCAGCCCAACGCGGGCGGTGCGACGATTCGACAAGCCCGCTCGCCACAGAGGGTCAGCCTTAGGTCCGTGGAATCAAAAGCTCGCGCGTACCGTCGCTGCGCTCAATCACCTCACCCGGCAATTTCAAACGCTGGTCATCCAGGTAGCGGTAGTCCTTACGCGCTGCCACAAGCTCGTCGAGATCCAGCTCAACCGTAAATTGCCCTTCCTCGCGCCCGGCTTCGAACAGCAAGGTGCCAAACGGGTCAACCAGAGCACTGCCGCCGGCAAACAACAGGTCACCGTCGCCCTCTTCGACGCGGTTGACCATCAGCGCGAACGCCTGGTTTTCCTGGGCTCGGGCCATGATCGCAGTGCGGTGGGTGGGGCCATACGGGTCCATGTTGCCGTTGGTGACCAACAGCAACTGCGCACCCAATTGCCCCAAGGCACGGGCGGTTTCCGGGAATTCAATGTCGTAGCAGATCAACAGGCCGACGCGCACGCCGTTCCACATGCACGTGGCGTAGCGATCACCGGGGTTGACCACGCCGCGCTCCAAAGGCCACAGATGGGTCTTGCGATAACGCAGGGCGATGCCTTCGGGCGTGATCAGCACGGTGGTGTTATAGAATTGGCCGCTATCGTTCTCGATCAGGCCGATGACCACGGCGATAGTGCGCTCACGGGCAGCCCGGATAACCGCCTGTACAGTAGGACCGTCCAGCGGCTCGGCGACATCGGCAACGGTTTCGGCCGACGGGAAGCCTGTCAGGTGGGTCTCCGGAAATACGATCAGCTGCGTATCGGCGCCGCAGGCAGCGATTGCCGCCAAAGCGCGCTCAAGGTTGTAAGCTGTGTCGTTATCACGGCCTGCCAACTGGGCAAATTCGACCTTCATGGGTATTCCTTGTTCTTTATCTGTGCCGCAGTATGCGCAGCCATACCCTGCCAGGGAATTACGCGGCGGGGGTAACCCGATAGGGGTAGTTCAATGACCATGTCGCTGGAAGACATCGCCTGGCACCGTTCGGTGGGGCAAATGATAGACGCCCTGGACCAGGCCAACTTCTGGACCCAACTCGTACGGTTGCTCGACCAATACGTGCCGTCCGACAGCTGGGTGGCCTTGCTGTTCAGCAGTGAACACCGCCCGCTGGTGTTCGCCGAATGCCCGGGCGCGGACGGCACGCCAGACCACCTGTTCCAGGACTACCTCAACGGCCTTTATCTGCTCGACCCCTTCTACATCGCCAGCCGTGAGCAGTCGCGCACCGGGCTGTTTCGCCTGGCCGAAGTGGCGCCGGAACACTTCGAACTCACCGAGTACTACCAGCGCTACTTCCGCCTGAACGTGGTCGCCGATGAAATCCAGTTCAATTGCCAACTGCCGGATGGGCGTACCCTGTGCCTGTCCCTCGGCTCGAAACAGCGTTTTGACCCGGCGCAAATTGCCCTGCTGTCGCTGATTCAGCCCTGGGTGCTGAGCCTGCTGCGCCAACGCCTGCCCTTTGAACTCAACCAGGTCAGTACGCCAGAGCCCCCCAAACAAACAGATGAGTGGGGCGCGCAACTCACCGCCCGCGAGCTGGATGTGGGCCGCTTGATGCTCAGCGGTTGCTCCAGCAAGGAAATCGCTCGTAAGCTGGAAATCTCTGTTGAAACCGTGAAAGTCCATAAGAAACACATGTACAGCAAGCTAGGGATCAAATCCCAGTCGGAGCTGTTCTCGATCTTTCTACAGGCGCAAAACGCCTAGCCGATGAGTCCGAACCCAAGGAAAACCGTATGAGCCTGTCGTTACTAAGCCGTTACGCCTTCTTTGCCGTGTGCGTCATTTTTACCCTCGCCAGCCTGCCGTTTATTGAACATGAATGGCTGTGGCCGATCACCGTGGTCACCGGCATTCTCAGCCTGATCGGCCTGTTCGACCTGCTGCAAAGCCCCCACGCGGTACGCCGCAACTACCCGATCCTGGGCAATATCCGTTACCTGGTGGAAGCCATCCGCCCGGAAATCCGCCAGTACCTGCTCGAATCCGACAGCGATGCGCTGCCCTTCTCTCGGGCCCAGCGTTCACTGGTGTATTCGCGCGCTAAAAATGAAAGTGCCGACAAACCCTTCGGCACGTTGATCGACGTGTACCAGTCGGGCTTCGAGTTTATCGGCCACTCCATGCGCCCCGCGCCGCTGAGTGACCCCAGCGCCTTTCGCGTGATGGTCGGCGGCCCGCAGTGCACACAGCCTTACTCGGCATCGGTGTTCAATATCTCGGCGATGAGCTTTGGCTCGCTGAGCGCCAACGCGATTCGCGCGCTCAACCAGGGCGCCAAGCTCGGCAATTTCGCCCACGATACGGGCGAAGGCAGCATCAGCCCCTACCACCGTGAAAACGGCGGCGACCTGACCTGGGAACTGGGCAGTGGCTATTTCGGTTGCCGCACCAGCGACGGCCGCTTCGACCCGGAACGCTTCGCCGTGCAGGCGAAAAACCCACAAGTGCGCATGATCGAAATCAAGATGAGCCAGGGCGCCAAACCCGGCCACGGCGGAATTCTGCCCAAGCACAAGGTCACCAAAGAGATCGCCGAAACACGCGGCATCATGATGGGCGAAGATTGCGTGTCGCCGTCGCGCCACAGCGCGTTTTCCACCCCCCTCGAAATGATGCAGTTCATCGCCCAACTGCGTGAGCTGTCCGGCGGCAAACCAGTGGGTTTCAAGTTCTGCCTGGGCCACCCGTGGGAGTTCATGGGCATCGCCAAGGCCATGCTCGAAACCGGCATCCTCCCGGACTTTATCGTGGTCGACGGCAAGGAAGGCGGCACCGGCGCTGCGCCCGTGGAGTTCACCGATCATATCGGCGTGCCGCTGCGTGAAGGCCTGCTGTTTGTGCACAACACCCTGGTGGGCCTGAACCTGCGCGACAAGATCAAACTCGGGGCCAGCGGCAAGATCGTCAGCGCATTTGATATCGCCAGTGTGTTGGCCATCGGCGCCGACTGGGCCAACTCGGCACGCGGCTTTATGTTCGCCATCGGTTGCATTCAGTCACAAAGTTGCCACACCAACAAATGCCCGACCGGCGTGGCGACCCAAGACCCGTTGCGCCAGCGCGCGCTGGTGGTGCCTGACAAAGCGCAGCGCGTGTTCAACTTCCACCGCAACACGCTCAAGGCCCTGGCGGAAATGCTCGCCGCCGCCGGGCTCGATCACCCCTCGCAACTGTCGGCCAAGCACCTGGTGCGCCGCATGTCGGCGACCGAAATCAAGCTGTTCTCGCAGCTGCATGTGTTCCTCAAACCCGGCGAGTTGCTCACCGGCGAAGTGAATGGCGAGTTCTATTCGCGCATGTGGCAGATGGCGCGGGCCGATAGCTTCGAACCCCACGAAGAAGTGGCTGCCTGACACCCTTCCCTCGGCCTGCCCACCCCGGGCAGGCGGTTGAGACATCCAGTAATACCCATGCTTTGCAATTGCTTACAAATACCGCCAACCTGCGCCCGCCCGACGTGCGGCGTACGACATCACGCGCATTCGCCTGTCATTACTAAACCTTTTGTTCAAGAGCCCGCTGCCATGCTGAACGGACGCGACCCGCGCATCGATTTTTTTCGGGGCCTGGCGTTGATCTTCATTTTCTGGGATCACGTCCCCCACAACCCTCTCGGCCAGATCACCCTGCGCAACTTCGGTTTCAGCGATGCGGCGGAGGTGTTTGTATTCCTCGCCGGTTACGCCGCCGTGCTGGCTTACGGCAAAATCCTGCAGCGCGACGGCTACTGGATTGCTTCGCTGAAAATCCTGCGCCGCGCCTGGGTGCTGTATGTGGTGCACATCTTCTTGCTGGCGATGCTGATGGGCATTGTGTTCTTCGCTAACAGCCATGTGGAAACCCGCGACCTCGTCGAAGAAATGGGCCTGACGCATTTCGTCACTCATCCCCAACAAGCACTCACCGACGAGTTACTGCTGCGCTTCAAACCCAACCTGATGGACCCGTTGCCGCTGTACATCGTCTTGCTGGCGGGCTTGCCGCTGGTATTGCCGCTGATGCTGCGCAAGACCTGGGCGGTGGTCGCCCTCAGTACGACGATCTACTTGCTGGCGCCGTGGATGGGCTGGAACCTGCGCGCGATTGCCGATGGCGTGTGGTACTTCAACCCGGTGACCTGGCAATTGCTGTTCGTGCTGGGAGGCGCGGCCGCGCTGTATGGCCGTCAAGAAAAGCCGGTGGACAACCGGCCCTTGAGCCGTCAGCCGATGTTCGTGGCGGCGGCGGCTTATACCGTGATGGCTGGTGTGCTGACCCTGTCCTGGCGCTGGCCAGAGATTCATGACGCGCTGATGCCGTCGGCTCTCAGCGACCTGCTCTACCCCATTAGCAAGACGGACCTTTCACCCGCGCGCCTGCTGCACTTCCTCGCCCTGGCTTATGTCACCGCCAAGCTGCTGCCCGGGCGTGGCTGGACGCAAAACTGGCTGGCGCAACACACCTGCCGCATGGGGCGTTATTCGCTGGAAGTGTTTTGCCTGGGGGTGGTGCTCGCGCCGCTGGCCGACATGATCAACGCACTGGCCGGGGATAGCCTGGCCATACAACTGCTGACCGCGATGACCGGCGCTGCGTTGATGGTGGCGTTCGCGGTATGGCTGGAGTTCAACAAGCGCCTGGATCAGTCGCTCAAATTGCCGCCGGGAGAAAGGCCCGCTGTGCGCAGCGAGCCTTCCCGGGCATCAGGCTGAGCGCGCTGGCACCGGGGTTGCGTTGTTCGGCTGCAGCTTGAACACGTAGAACAATACGGTCAGCAGTACCAGGAACGCAGGGCCGACATACAGCGCCACGCGGGTGTCGGGGAAGTAGGCCATCAAGCCAACCACCAGCACCAGGAACGCCAGCGCCAGATACGAACTGACCGGGTACAGCCACATGCGGTACTTGAGCCCGGCTTGCTCGGCAGGGCTCAGGCCTTTGCGGAATTTCAGCTGGGCCAGCAGGATCATCAGCCAGGTCCAGATTGCACCGAAGGTGGCGATGGAGGTCACCCAGACGAACACCTGATCCGGCACCAGGTAGTTGAGCAACACGCCCAGCAACAAAGCAAAGATCGATAGCAGCAGCGCCTTGCGCGGCACGCCATTTTTCGAGGTGGTGCCAAAGGTGGCGGGCGCCTGACCGTTCTGCGCCAGGCTGTACAACATCCGCCCGGTGCTGAAGATGCCGCCGTTGCAGGACGACAGCGCGGCGGTGATCACCACGAAGTTGATGATGCCGGCAGCGGTCTTGATGCCCAGTCGCTCAAAGGTCATCACGAACGGGCTGCCCTGAGTGCCGATTTCATTCCACGGGTAGATCGACAGAATCACAAACAGCGCACCGACGTAGAACAGCAGGATGCGCCAGAACACCGAGCCAATCGCACTCGGAATAGTCTTCTGTGGATTACGGGCCTCACCGGCGGTCAGGCCGATCATCTCCACGCCGAGGTAGGCGAACATCACCATTTGCAGGGACATCAGCACGCCCTGCACGCCGTTTGGCATAAAGCCGCCATGCGCCCACAGGTTTGAAATGCCCAATGCAACGCCGTCGTTGCCAAAGCCAAACGCGATGATGCCGACACCGCCGATGACCATCGCAATGATCGTGACGATCTTGATCAGCGCAAACCAGAATTCGAATTCACCGAAGGCTTTTACCGCGATGAGGTTGATGGTGCCCATGCTGATCAGCGCCGCCAGAGCCCAGATCCAGCGCGGCGTGTCGGGGAACCACACGCCCATGTACACGGCCACGGCGGTGATCTCCGCCACGCAGGTCACTAGCCACAGGAACCAGTAGTTCCAGCCGGTGAGAAAGCCCGCCAGCGGGCCGAGGTAATCCTGGGCGTAGCGGCTGAACGAACCGGCGACGGGGTTGTGCACCGCCATCTCGCCGAGGGCGCGCATGATCACCAGAATGGCCAGGCCGCCGATGATGTACGACAGCATGATCGCCGGGCCGGCCATTTCGATAGCCTTGGCCGAACCCAGGAACAGGCCGACCCCGATACAGGCGCCGAGCGCCATCAGGCGAATATGACGTTCACCGAGTTCGCGTTTGAGCGGGCCGCCTTGAGCGGTCTCGCCATGGGGCAGTGGGTTGCCGACTGGCATAAAGGTACAACCTCATTTTGTTATTGGAGTGTCCGTCCGAGTCTCCAGGGCGCAGGCCGGTAAGCCTGTGCCCTTGCCGAGACCGGGGCCGCCTCATGGACGGGCCCTTCTTGCCGGGCAAGATCAGCGGGGCATGCAGTATAAAAAGCTCAGGTCAGAGTCTTTCACTATAAAAACGAGGCAATTCAGTGAAAGACCCCGCACAACTGGCATTTTACAGGAGCATTTTACCTGCCCCGGGCGACAAAACGCCGCAGCGCGCCCGCCGGGCATAGTTGACGGGTCGATCACAATTTCCCTCGCGGCCCGCCCCCAGCGACTACGCTTGAACCAAGTCCGATCAATCTGCGTGAAGGGATCAATCGACTATGGGCGCACTGTGGCAAACCGAATCAACAGAGGCTGCGAAACTACAAGGCAGTTCGGACCCAGCGCCTTTACCCCAAAATAAACCCAGGCCCCGTTATTGGCTCAGAGTGTTCTGGCTGATCGTGCTGATGGCCTTGATCGCGCTCGGTTTCGCGGCCAGCAAAGAGATGCGTACTTCGCGCCTGCAAGCCCAGGAACTGAGTCGTCTGGCCCACGACCTCACCTATCAGGTCAAACCCGGCGCCAGTGACGCCATGGTCTACCCCGGCGCAGGCCCCTTTGACCGCCGCCTGGGTTATAGTGACCTCGGCACCTTCCTGCCGCGTTTGCTCAAGCGAGGTTACGTGATCGATGCGCAAGTGCGGTTCTCGCCCGCATTGATGGATTACGCCAACAAGGGCCTGTTCGTGCCCTACTCCGAAAAAATCCAGGCGGGGCTGTCGATCACCGATTGCCGCGCCGTGCCGCTGTATCAGTACAACTATCCGCAACAGCTGTACTCAAGCTTTGCCGCGATTCCGCCGCTGGTGGTGGGCAGCCTGTTGTTCATCGAAAACCGTGACCTGCTCGACCCCGCCCAACCCCAGGCCAACCCTGCGGTGGACTGGCCGCGTTTTGCCAAGGCGGCGTGGTCGCAAATCGCCAAGCTGTTGCACTTGCCGGGCCAGAGCGCCGGCGGCAGCACCCTGGCGACCCAACTGGAAAAATACCGCCACTCACCCGATGGCCTGACCGTGTCGGGCAGCGAAAAACTGCGCCAGATGTTTTCCGCCGCCGTGCGCGCTTACCACGATGGCCCGGACACCCTGCCGGCGCGCAAAAATATCCTGCGTGATTACCTCAACAGCGTGCCTCTGTCGGCGGTGCCCGGGCACGGCGAAGTGCACGGCATGGCTGAGGGTTTACGCGTGTGGTACGGCGCCGATTTCAATCAGGTCAACAAGGCACTGACCGGCCCGGTGAATGCCCAGCAAGGCTTGGCGTTGCGCGAGGTGTTGTCGCTGATCATCGCCCAGCGTCGGCCTTCCCATTATCTGGCCAAAGGGCGCGATGAGCTGGCAGACCTGACTGACAGCCACCTGCGCCTGCTGGCGCAAAGTGGCGTGATCGAACCGGCGCTGTTACAGGCCGCACTGGCAAGCAAGGTCACTTACCGCGATTGGGCGCAGCAACCGACGATACAGCCGATTGAAACCAACAAAGGCATCAGCGTGGCCCGCAGTCGCTTGGCCACCTTGCTCAACCGCCCACTGTACGACCTCGACCGCCTCGATCTCTCTGCAACCAGCACCTTGCAAGGCCAATTACAGAGCCAGGTCAGCGACTACCTCAAGCACCTGGCCGACCCCGAGTACGCACGCCAGGTCGGCCTGCTCGGCGAGCGTCTGCTCACCCCCGCCAGCACCGCACAAGTGCGCTACAGCTTCACGCTGTTTGAGCTGACCCCGGACGGCTCACGGGTGCGCGTACAGACCGACAACACTGACCAGCCCTTCGATATCAACGAAGGCAGCAAGCTGGAACTGGGCTCCACCGCCAAGCTGCGGGTGCTCACCACCTACCTGCAAATCATCAGCGAGTTGCACGAAAAATATGCCGCCGAGGCACCCGCCGCGTTGAAAAAAGTTTCGGTGGATGATCAGGATCGCCTAAGCCGCTGGGCGCTTGATTACCTGATCCAGACGCCCGACAAATCTCTTTCGAAGATGCTTGATGCCGCCCTCGACCGCACCTATTCCGCCAGCCCCGGCGAAAGCTTTTTCACCGGCGGCGGCCTGCACCATTTCCACAACTTTCGCAGCCAGGACAACGGCCGCAGCCCTACCCTGCGTGACGCCTTGCGCGAGTCGATCAACCTGCCGTTCATTCGCCTGATGCGTGATGTGGTGCGCTACGTCACCTATTCGGGCGAGAACAACAGCGCCCAATTGCTCAAGGACGACAACGACCCGCGCCGCCAGGAATACCTCGCCGGTTTTGCCGACCGCGAAGGCACCACTTTCCTGCGCAAGTTCTGGAGGAAGTACCAGAAGAAAGACACCCAGGCGCGCCTTGATACCTTCCTCGACAGCCTGCGCCCCACGCCGATTCGCCTCGCCGCCGTGCATCGCTATTTGCTGCCGAATGCCAGCCAGGAAAGCTTCAACCTGTTTGTGCGCGCCCACATGACCGGCGTCAAATCCACGGTAAAACTGACCGATGAACGCCTGGAAAAACTCTACAAGGATTACGGCCCCGGCACCTATGACCTGCCCGACCAAGGCTATATCGCCAAAGTCCACCCGCTGGATTTATGGCTGCTCGGCTACCTGCTCAACCACCCTGACGCCACCTTGAGCGACGCAGTGACAGCCAGCCGGTTCGAGCGTCAGGAGGTCTACAGCTGGCTGTTCAAAAGCCGTCATCAAAGCGCGCGGGACAGCCGCATCCGCACCATGCTGGAGATCGAAGCGTTCCTGGATATTCATCAGCGCTGGCAAGCTGTGGGCTATCCCTTTGACCACCTGGTGCCGTCGCTCGCCACGGCGATTGGCAGTTCGGGGGACCGTCCCGCGGCCCTGTCGGAATTGATGGGGATCATCCTCAATGACGGCGTGCGGCCCAAAGTGTTGCGCATCGACACCCTGCACTTTGCCACTGATACACCGTACGAAACCCGCGTGATCAATGACCCGGCGCCGGGCAAACAAGTGATTCCCATGGAGGTGGCTCGCGCACTGCGCGGCGCGCTTTCCCAGGTCGTGGACGCGGGTACCGCAAAACGCGTGGCCGGCAGTTTCAAACTGGCCGACGGCACGCCGCTGGCCATGGGCGGCAAGACCGGCACCGGCGATAACCGCATTGAAGCGATCGGCGCGGGCGGGCGAATTCTGAGCTCCAAATCCATCAACCGTACCGCGACGTTTGTGTTCTATCTGGGCGAGCATCACTTCGGCACGCTCACCGCCTTTGTACCCGGCCAATCCGCCGAGCATTTCACCTTTACCTCGGCATTGCCGGTGCAGGTGCTCAAGGGCATGGCGCCGATTTTGATGCCCTACCTGCAACCGGGCAGCCTTACGCAGTGCCTGCCAGCGACCCCCTGATGATGTAAGCCACGTGTGGGCAGTGCCGAGCGAACCGTCTGTCGGGAGCGCTTGCGCGGGCAATAAGATATATCTTACGTTATATCTAGACACACACAGAGGCTCCCACCATGCGAGACCATCCTCACCAACGCGACGGTTTTGACCCGCGCGGCGGCCGCGGTCGCGGCCCACGGGTATTTGCACCCGGCGATTTGAAATTGCTGCTGCCGGCGTTGATTGCCGAACAGCCATGCCACGGCTATGACCTGATCCGCCAGATCGAAAGCCTGTTCGACGGCGCCTACACCCCAAGCCCCGGCGTGATCTACCCGACCCTGACCTTTCTGGAAGAAAGCGATTTGATCCAGGGCGACGCGGATGGCGGAAAAAAACGCTACACAATCACCGACGCCGGTCGTCTCTTCTTAAACGAGCAGGCTGTTGCGCTGGACGGTGTGCGCATGCGCATCGACGTCAGCAAACGCTCGCTGCGCGGCCAGGACCGCCCGCCACAAATCCACGAGGCAGTGCACAACCTGCGCCATGCCTTGCATTCGCACCACGGGCGCTGGAGCCCGGAAGAAATCGTTCGTGTCGCGGCGCTGCTCAATCGCACCGCTCAATCCATCGCCGACGGGAAAGACCAATGACTACGCAAGCCATTCACCGCGTGACCCACGAAATCAAACGACGCCGCCTCGAAGTGCTGCGGGTGGTCGACATCACCCCGCGCATGCGCCGCATTACCCTGGGCGGCCCGGAGCTGGCGGGGTTTATCAGCCTGGGCGCCGATGACCATATCAAGCTGCTGTTTCCGCAGAACGCCGCCGAACAGGCCGCGCTGGAAAGCCCCACCTTCAACATCAAGGGCGACGGCCCACAGCCGGCCATGCGCGACTACACGCCACGGCGTTATGACCTGAGCATTGGCGAGCTGGACATCGATTTCGTGCTGCACGGCGATGGCCCGGCGTCCACTTGGGCCGACCAGGTGAAGGTCGGCCAGCACCTGTACATCGGCGGGCCACGGGGCTCGATGATCGTGCCGGATATCTTCGACAGCTACCTGTTGATCGGCGACGAAACCGCCCTGCCGGCCATCGCTCGCCGACTGGATGAATTGCCCGCCGGGCGCAAGGTGCTGGCGGTGATTGAGATTGCCAACGCCGGCGAAAAGCAGACGCTGAACAGCGCTGCTGAAGTTGAAGTGATTTGGGTGATTCGTGGCCAGGATGACCTGCTTGAAACCGTGCAGAAACTGACGCTGCCGGGCGGTTCGCTGTACAGCTTTGTGGCTACCGAAACGAAGCTGTCACGCCAGGTGCGGCGTGTGCTGCTGGACACGCACAAGGTCAATGAGGAATTCCTCAAGGCTGTGGGTTACTGGCGCGCGGAAGGCAGCGAAGAAGAGTGATATTTCAATGTGGGAGCAGGCTTGCCTGCTCCCACATTAGTTCGACGGTGTCTTCAAGAACTTGTCCAGCCCCAACACCGCCAAAGCAATCACCACAAACCCCGCCAAAATCCCCCCGGCATTCACAAACACCTGTGGATAACCGAGGGTGTCCACATCGATGAACGGGTACTGATACTGCCCGAGCAAATGCCCGCGCAGCAGCACATAGGCGAAGTACACCAGCGGGTAAATCACCCAGCCGCCCACGTGCTTGAGACGCAAGCTGCCCTTGGGCACACAGCGCCACCAGTACACGCAGAACAGCAGCGGCATCACGTCGTGCAGCAGTTCGTCAGCGATAAATTGAAAGCCTTGCGGGGTCCACAAATGCCGCAGCAGCAGGTTGTAGGCGAGGCCCACCACAATGATGCTGGCGGCGATCCCACTGCTGGTGGCGGGCGCGAGAAAGAAGCGCTTCGCTGGTGAATCCCGCTTCACCAGCGCATAACTCAGCACCACCACCACCAGGGTGTTGGTCAGCACGGTGAAGAAACTGAAAAAGTTGATCAGCCCGCCCAACAGGCTGGCGCCGGTGGACAGGCGCGAGTCGAAAATCAGGTATTGCTGAATCGCCAACCCCACCCAACCGGCCAGTGCCGCCGTCGCGACAAAGCGCTTCACGGGTTCAATCCAGCGGGCGTTTGGTGCGCATCAGCTTGACGTACAAGCCTTCGACCTTCTCCCGCGCCCACGGGGTTTTGCGCAGGAACGTGAGGCTCGACTTGATGCTCGGGTCGCTCTTGAAGCAGCGCACATCAATGCGCTCGGCCAGGCCGGCCCATTCGTAATGCTCAACCAAAGTGGTGAGGACGTGTTGCAGGGTCACGCCGTGGAGCGGGTCGTCTGTTGTCGCGGTCATGCCGGGCCTTTTGCAAAAAGAGGAAACACAGCCGCGCACCTTAGCGGACGGGGCCTGACGGTGGAAGCACCGCATTGAATATAGACCCTGAGAGAAAGTTCCCCTTTTCAGCGAAAAAAGAGATGTTATATTGTAACGATACTTATCAAAAGTAACTGATTCGATACCGTTTGCAGCCTCCTCTTTTCTGCCGTTTTGCCAAGGAATGTTCGATGTCCCTCTCCTCTTTGTGGCGCTTGACCCCGCTTGCCGCCGCCCTGTTGATCTGCTCCGAAGCCCATGCCCTTGAACTGCAACCCCAAGTCATCACCGGCAACCCGCTGGGCAGCGAGCAGTTGGCGTCGCCCACCACCGTGCTGGAAGGCGATGACCTGACCCTGCAACAAAAAGGCAGCCTCGGCGAAACCCTGAACAAGCAGCCCGGCGTGTCGTCGTCTTACTTCGGCCCTGGCGCCAGCCGGCCGATCATCCGTGGCCAGGATGGCGACCGTATCCGCATCCTGCGCAACGGCGTGGGCGCGCTGGATGCGTCGTCGCTGTCCTACGACCACGCCGTGCCGCTGGACCCGATCAACGTCGACCGCATTGAAATCGTGCGCGGCCCGGCTGCGTTGCTGTACGGGGGCAGCGCCATCGGCGGCGTGGTCAACACCTTCGACAACCGCATCCCCACCGAAGCCATCGAAGGCATCCACGGGGCCGGTGAATTGCGCTACGGCGGCGCCGACACCACGCGCAGCAGCGCCGGCAAACTGGAAGCCGGCAACGGCACTTTCGCCTTGCACCTGGACGCCAATGCGCGGGAATTCAACGACCTGAAAATCCCGGGCCAGGCCCGCAGCCGCCACGCGCCGGAAACCGATGAAGCCCCCGGCAAAAATGGCCGCCTGGGCAACAGCGACGGGCGTCAGGACGGCGGCGCGGTGGGCGGTTCCTACACCTGGGACGACGGTTATGCGGGGCTGTCTTACAGCAACTACGACAGCAACTACGGCTCGCCCGCCGAGCAGGACGTGCGCATCCGCATGAAGCAGGATCACTACGCGTTCGCCTCCGAGTTCCGCAACCTGCAAGGCCCGTTTACCTCGGTCAAACTTGACGCGGGCTACACCGACTACGAACACCGTGAAATCGAAGGCGGCGAAACCGGCACGATCTTCAAGAACAAGGGTTATGAAGCACGCGTGGAAGCCCGTCACCAGCCGCTCGGCCCGTTCAACGGCGTGGTGGGCGCCCAAGTGACCCGCAACGAGTTCTCGGCCCTGGGCGAAGAAGCCTTCGTGCCGCAGACCGACACCAACGCTGGCGCACTGTTTATCCTCGAAGAAATGCAGGCCACCGAGCGCCTGAAACTCAGTCTCGGCGGGCGCCTGGAACACACCAGCGTCGACCCGGACGCCAAAGGCAACGCGCGCTTTGCCGCTGCCGACAAGAGCAATGACTTTACGGCGGGCAGCCTGTCGTCGGGCGCGGTTTATACCCTGACGCCGGTCTGGTCGCTGGCCGCGACCCTGGGTTACACCGAACGCGCACCGACCTTCTACGAGCTGTACGCCAACGGCGCCCACGTGGCCACCGGCACTTACGAGTTGGGCGACGCCAACTTGAAGAAAGAAAAAGCCGTGTCCAGCGACCTGGCCCTGCGCTTTGACAATGGCACCCACAAAGGCAGCTTTGGCGTGTTCTACAGCCGCTTCTCCAACTACATCGGCTTGCTCGGCACGGGCCGCACGCTGAACGATGAAGGTGAAGACGACGCAGGCGGCATCCCCGAATACAAATACTCCGGCGTGCGTGCACGTTTCGCAGGCTTTGAAGCCCAGGATCACTGGAAGCTCGGCGAAAGTGCCTACGGCAAATTTGCTCTGGAGCTGTCGGGCGATTACACCCGCGCCACCAACCTCGACACTGGCGAAGCCTTGCCGCGTATTGCGCCACTGCGCCTGAACAGTGGTTTGCTGTGGGAACTGGACCGCTGGCAGGCGCGTATCGATGTGGAACACGCCGCTGGCCAGGGCCGTGCGCCGGACAACGAAAGCGGCACCGATGGCTACACCACCCTGGGCGCGAGCATGGGTTACCACTTCAACATGGGCGGCAGCCAATGGCTGGCGTTTGTGAACGGTGAAAACCTGACGAACCAGACCGTGCGGTATGCCAGTTCGATCCTGCGCGATATTGCGCCGGCCCCGGGCAGAAGCGTGCAGTTCGGTGTACGCACCACCTTCTGACTTTGATCGTTCCCACGCTCTGCGTGGGAATGCAGCCTGGGACGCTCCGCGTCCGCTCTGAAAACCGTGACGCGGAGCGTCACAAGCGGCGTTCCCACGCAGAGCGTGGGAACGATCTATCGCGCGACGTTCTGTCACTGTTACCAAATCTGAAATGATGCATCTTGCGATTGGCGCTTTCTCTCGGCGCGCAGTCGCTTTATCCTTGTCGGCAACAAACTGAAACGTTTCACGCCCCGGTCGATCCCATCTTGCCGATTACTCCTACTCGCAAAGACAGCGCTGTCTTACACCGACCTGCGCGTGGGAAATCCTCGCCCGCCTGTGGATAACGCTGCTATCCCCAGAAAAACCGAATTAACGCTGAACCAAGCCCGCGCCGAATCGTCATCTACAGTGAAGCACGGGGTTACATAATTCCAACGTCACGGAGAAACACACTATGAGCACTGATGGTGCTTCGAGCCCGAGCCGCCTGCTGCCCAGGCTGCTAGGCGTCTTGCTGCTGATCATGGGGCTGGCCTTGCTGGCCGGCGGCGTCAAGCTGAGCATGCTCGGCGGGTCGCTGTATTACCTGCTGGCCGGTATCGGCATCGCCCTCACCGGCCTTTTGCTGCTGGCGACACGCCGCGCCGCACTGGGCCTGTACGCATTGGTGCTGTTCGCCAGTACCGTGTGGGCACTGTGGGAAGTCGGCCTGGACTGGTGGCAACTGGTGCCGCGTCTGGCCCTGCTGTTCGCCTTGGGCATCGTCATGTTGCTGCCATGGTTCCGCCGTCCGCTGTTGCGTGGCCAAGCCGCGCCGATGGGCACTGCGGCGCTGAGCGTGGCCGTGGTATTGGCCGGCGCGACCGCGCTTGCCAGCCAATTCACCAACCCGGGTGAAATGGTCAAGACCGGCCAACTGGACCGCGACGCTGTCCCTGGCATGACCAGCGCAGCCCCGACCCAGGCCGATGGCGACTGGAACTCCTATGGCCGTTCGGCCTTCGGTGACCGTTACTCGCCACTGGCGCAGATCACCCCGGAAAACGCTCACAAGCTGGTGCCGGCGTGGACCTTCCGCACGGGTGACATTCCTGGCGCAGGTGACCCCGGTGAGACCACCGCGGAAAACACCCCGCTGAAAGTCAACGGCATGCTTTACGTGTGTACCCCGCACAGCCAGGTAATTGCCCTGGACCCGGACACCGGCAAGGAAATCTGGCGTTTCGACCCGAAGATCAGCACCGAAGGTGCACAGAACTTCAAGGGTTGGGCGCACATGACCTGCCGTGGCGTGTCGTATCACGATGACGCGGTGTATGCGTCCGAGCAGAGCCCAACCGGTTCCGCCAGCCCGGCGCCGGTCAGTGCCGTCTGCCCGAAACGCATCTTCGTGCCCACCGCCGACACCCGTCTGATCGCCCTGAACGCCGACACCGGCAAAATGTGCGAAGACTTCGGTGACAAAGGCCAGGTCGACCTGCGTGCCAATATCGGCAGCTTCGCCCCGGGCGGTTACTACTCCACCTCGCCGCCGGCCGTGACCAAAAACCTGGTCGTGATCGGCGGCCACGTGACCGACAACGTCTCCACCGACGAGCCAAGCGGCGTGATCCGCGCGTTCGACGTGCACACCGGCAAGCTGGTGTGGAACTGGGACAGCGGCAACCCGGACGACACCACCCCGTTGGCCGAGGGCAAGACCTACACCCGCAACTCGCCGAATATGTGGTCCATGTTCAGCGTCGATGAAAAACTCGGCATGCTCTACCTGCCGATGGGCAACCAGATGCCCGACCAGTACGGCGGCGACCGTACCCCGGACTCTGAAAAATACAGCGCCGGCCTGACCGCGCTGGACATCGACAGCGGCCACGTGAAGTGGACCTTCCAGTTCACTCACCACGACCTGTGGGACATGGACGTGGGCGGCCAGCCTTCGCTGATCGACATCAAAACTGCTGACGGCGTGAAGCAAGCGGTGATGGCTTCGACCAAGCAAGGCAGCATCTACGTGCTGGACCGCAGCAATGGTCAGCCCGTTGTGCCAATCAATGAAATTCCGGTTCCACAAGGCGCAGTCGCCGGCGATCACACCGCCCCGACCCAACCGAAATCCGACCTGAACTTCATGCCGCCACCGTTGAAAGAACGCGACATGTGGGGCGTGACCCCGTTCGACCAACTGATCTGCCGGATCGACTTCAAGTCGATGCGCTACGACGGCCCGTTCACCCCGCCGTCGCTGCAAGGCTCGATCGTTTACCCGGGTAACTTCGGTGTGTTCGACTGGGGCGGCATTTCCGTCGACCCGGTACGCCAGATCGCGTTCGTGAACCCGAGCTACATGGCGTTCAAATCGAAACTGATCCCGGCCGCCGACATCGCCAAACAAGGCCCGCGCGTCAGCGAGACCGAAGGTGTACAGCCGAACAAAGGCGCGCCGTACGGCGTGATCCTTGAAGCGCTGCTGTCGCCAATGGGCCTGCCGTGCCAGGCTCCAGCGTGGGGTTATGTGGCAGCGGTCGACCTGACCACGCATAAAACCATCTGGATGCACAAAAACGGCACCGTGCGCGACAGCTCGCCGGTTCCGGTTCCGCTGACCATGGGCGTGCCTAGCCTGGGCGGTACGTTCACCACCGCCGGTGGCGTAGCGTTCCTCAGCGGTACCCTGGACCAGTACCTGCGTGCCTATGACGTGAAAAACGGCAAGCAACTGTGGGAAGGCCGCCTGCCAGCAGGCGCGCAAACCACCCCGATGACCTACACCGGCAAGGACGGCAAGCAGTACGTGCTGGTCATGGCCGGCGGTCACGGCTCGCTGGGCACCAAGCAGGGTGACTACGTGATGGCGTTCAAACTGCCGGACTAAGCATTCTCGGCGGCAAAATAAAGGCGGCTACCTTCACGGGTAGCCGCCTTTTTCATGAGAAATGAAGATCAAAATGTGGGAGCGGGCTTGCTCGCGAATGCGGCGTGTCAGTCAACAGATTCGTCGGCTGATCCACCGCATTCGCGAGCAAGCCCGCTCCCACATGAGCCCTGCGATACGTTCAAATCAACACGTGCTCGCGCCGCATCCACATCTCAAACGCCATGGCGTTCAACGGCCGGCTGATCAGGTTCCCCTGGGCGGTGTCGCACTTCCACTGTTTGAGCAGCTTCAGGCTTGGCTCGAACTCCACGCCTTCGGCCACCACCTTGAGGCCCAGGTTATGGCTCATCTCAATGGTCGAGCGCACGATCACGCCGTCGCCGCTGGTGCTGTCGAGGTTGCGGATAAAGGACTGGTCGATCTTCACTTCCTGCACCGGCAGGCGCTGCAGTTGCGCGAGGGACGAATAGCCGGTGCCAAAGTCATCGACCGACAGGCTGATGCCACAGCCGCGCAGTTGTTCCAGCACGTTGAGGGCCTGTTGCGGGTTGTGCATGATCGCGCTTTCAGTGATCTCGAAAATCAGCTGTTCGGCCGGGACTTTGTACTGCATCAACAACGCGGTGACGCGAATGGCGAGGTCATCATCGGCCAGGTCGTCCACGGAAATATTCACCGACAGCTGAATGTGCAAACCCCGCTGCGACCAGTCGCCGATCTGGCGGATAGCCTCATCGATCACCCATAGGGTCAGCCCGCCAATACTGCCGGTACGTTCGGCCAGCGGAATAAATTCGCTGGGGGACACCTGGCCGAGGGTTGGATGCTGCCAGCGCAGCAAGGCTTCCGCCTGGCGCACGCACCCATCACGCAGATCGAGCTTGGGCTGGTAACACAGGAACAACTCGCCCTCGACCACCGCGCGGCGCAAGTCACGAATCAGGGTGATCTGGCGCTGATGCACGAGGTCGCGGTCTTGCTGATAGATCTGCAAATGCCCGGGCAACGTTGCGGCATCATGCCGGGCAATGGCGGCGCGGCTGATCAGCTCTTCCACCTGCTGGCCGTCGATGGGGTAGGCGGCGATGCCGATGCTGACCTCATGACGCACTTCATCGTTGCCGATGCGCTGCGGCTCGGTGAGCAGCCCGTACAGCCGGTCAGCGCGGGCCACGGCACGGTCGATTTCAGTGTTTTCCAGCAACAGCAAAAACTCACTGCCCGCGATACGCGCGGCGGTGTCGCTGGCCGTCAGGCTCATGGTCAGGCAGCGGCTGGCTTCGCGCAGCATTTCTTCCACACCTTGCGGGCCGAACCCTTCGTTGATTACCCGGTAGTTTTCGATACCCACATAGAGCAACACCACCGGCCGCCGCGCACTGATCGCACTGCCCAGGCGCTCCAAGGCCAGGGCGCGATTGGGCAGCCCGGTGAGCGGGTCATGCAAGGCGTTATGCGCCAGTTGCCGTTCACGCACGGCAATGCCGCTTTGCATCGCATTAAACGCGCGCGCCAGCAGGCCGAACTCATCGTGGCTGCGCACCCGCACGGGCGTGCGGTAGTCGCCGTCGCCAATCCGCTGCGCCGCATCGACCAAGGCGTTGAGCGGACGTGATACCCGCCGCGCCAGAAACAATGCGCCTGCCAGCGACACCACCAGCACTGCCAAGGCAATCCCGAGGAATTGCCGATCCAGTGGCGCGAAGGATTCCAGCGCGTGATCCAGCGGGCTTTGCAGCAATACGCGTACTTCATTGCCGTCACCGGTGTTGGCCAGCGGCAGCACCTGACTGAGCACCCGTTGCCCGTAAAACCGGGTGATCTGTGCTTCAGGGTTCAGGTGCGCGTCGCGCAGGATACTGATGATGCCGGCTCTGTAGCTGTCGGGCTGAGTGGTGAACAATTGGCCGGCGTTGCCGTCTTGTACGCTGAGGAATGACACGTCCAGGTTGCTCATGGAGCGCAGTTCGCTTGCAAACAACGCGTCCATGGGAAAGCCCATGACCACACGGGCAATGGGTTGCGGATCGAGTACGTCATCCTGCACGAGCAGATAGGGTTGCCCGTCCATGGCGACGATCAACATCTGCAAGCCACTGCGCCGTGCCTGGCGCAACGCTTCTCCATAGGGAAATGCCTGGCCCTGCTTCAGCACGGGCAAGGTGCTGACCATCACGTTGCCCTGCAGGTCCAGCACGAACACTTCGCTGGCACGCAGGCCCGTACCATGGCGACGCAGCGCCGCCAGAATCGGCGCCTCCTGGCCTTCGATCACGGCATGTTTGAAGGGGCCATCGACGGTCAGCCAGTCCAGCCCGTATTGCAGCCGCCGCCCGCGCAAATCCAGCAGACGTTCAAACACCTGGCTGCCGGTGTTGAGTTGAACCTGGGCCTGATTTTCCACGGCGCGGGTGGTGGCAGCCTTGACGGCGAAGTAGGTGGCGCCCACGACGACCAGCAGCAACAGCGCCAGCACCCCGGCAATGCGGGTTTGGAATGTGTGGCGCCACTTCATCGCCGAGCCCTCTGGCAGCGTTTGCCTCTCTCTGCCGTTGAGTCCCTTTGTCATACGCCTCCCTGGCGACTGCTGACTTGGCGTCAAAAAAATAGCTATTTTTAGTGAGTGTCTGGTTTTAGGAGATTAGCTGGAGGATGGGATATGTACACCCAGTAAGAGCGGGGAATTGAATGTCATTTTATTGGCGAGAACATCTCACCTATAGATGGCGGGGATCAAAACGCAGTCAAGTGTGGGAGCGGGCTTGCTCGCGAAGGCGGTGTGTCAGCCAATGAATATGGTGACTGATACACCGCATTCGCGAGCAAGCCCGCTCCCACATTTGGATCTCCATTTGTCTGGGAGACCGCAATCGCTGGCCGCACGCAGTCTTGAATCCGTGGGCAACCCGATATAAGGGAAGAGTCGTTACCCAAACAACGGATATGCACACAAATCAAACACCCCGAGCCCGCATGAAATCACCCCACCTGCGCACCAGATAGTTGTGCTCATCCATCACCGAATTCCACACCGCAATGTGCCCCATCCGCTGCTCGTAAGCCCCGCCATCACGCACTTCACCCACCTCAATCAGCGGCAGTCCATCACTGCCAGGCAACTCCTCCCGGGCAGGCTTGCCGGCATACCAGTAATCCCACTCGGCACGGCTCAAATGATCCCGCGTACGCGCCGGGTTACCGATGTAATAACCCTGGCGCGCCATCACCGCCCCAGGCCACCCCGACAACCACCAATTCAAATAAGCATAAGCCGCATCCAGCACCGGCCCCTGAGCATGACGCGACAACGACAACCCACCAAACCACGCGCGATACCCCTCACGCGGTACCGCCAACCGGTACTTCACGCCCGCGCGGTGCAAGCGCATCAAGGTCGGTGACCAGAGGCTCTGGATATCGATACTCGGACTCACCATCAACTGCGCCGCCTCCTCATCGTCCGACCAGAACGCCGCAAAATGCCCCTCCTTCTGCTTGCGCACCAAAATATCGGCCAGCACATCGATCTCCTCGATGCTCATATTGCCAATGTCCTTGAAGCCAGCCAGCCCCGCACCCTGCACCGCCAACGCGGCATCCAGCGCGCCAATAGCCGCGTCGCTTTGCAGTGCGGTACGCCCGCGCAACCTGGGATCGAGCAACCAGCCCCAGCTTTCATTGCCATGGCTGAACCCTTCAGGCAAACGCTCAGGGCGATACGCAAAACTGTCCGCATTGTGGGTCAAGGGCAACATACTGATGCGTTCAGTGACAGTACTGCCGAGGCTGCCATCGTGCTGCACAAACAGGCGCTCGCTCGGCACGCTGCCGCTGCCAAGGCGGTCGCCTGGAGATAAGCGCCCACGCTTGGGCAAGTCGTTGATCTCGTGCCACAGCGCAATGCGCCGCGTGTCGATCGGCTGGATCGCCCGTGCCGGCCACACGAAATCGACGTTGTGAAACCATTGGTCATAGAGGTCGTAGCTGTCGGGCTGCATCACCGCGATGCGTTGGGCCTGTTCAACATCGTGCACCTGATACACCAGGCGAATGCCCAGCTCCTGCTCGGCGCGCACGCGCAACGTTTCCAGCAAGGTGACGGAAGTACCAAGGACGCGCAGGGTGATCATGCTGCAAACCGCCGTGAGAACACCTCAAAGGAGCGGCGCAACAACGCCGGGTCAAGGCCGCGCAGGATAAACACCAGGCGCGACTGGCGGTCGCTGCCCGGCCATGCGGGCAAATGAACCGGGGCATGCAGGCAGTGCTGCACGCCATGAATGACGATAGGGGCCGAGCTTGCGTTCACGTTGAGCAGTCCTTTGACGCGAAGGATTCGTTCGCCGTGGCATCTTAGCAGCATCGACAACCACACCCCGAACCCCACCCAATCCAACGGCTGCTCGAAGTTCAGGCAGCAGACCTGCGCCGCGCCATGGGTTGCCGTGGTGGTCTGATGCAGTTGCCAGCGGCTGACTTCCACAGCCGGCTCGGCGCTGCGCAAACCTTCGCCGAGCAGCAGTTGATCGCCGCTGTGAATGTCGTGGGTATCGAGGATGGGTGTACCGGCGTTGAGTGCCTGCAAGTGCGTACGCAGGGCATCGCACTCGCCTTCCAGGTCGGTCTTGCTCAGCAGCAGGCGATCCGCCGCTGCTACCTGGGCCAGCCACTCCGGGTGCAGGCGCTCTTGCAGCGCGGCATGGCTGGCGTCGACCAAGGTAATCACCAGACCGATATGAAAGCGCCCGCGCAGCTGCACATCGTTGTTCAGGGTGGCGAGGATCGGCGCCGGGTCGGCGAGGCCGGTGGTCTCCAGGATCACCCGTTTGAAGGCCGGAATTTCGCCGCGCTCGCGGCGTTGCAACAGGCCGAGCAGCGCGTCTTTCAGCTCGCCGCGAATCGAGCAGCAGACACAGCCACCGGGCAGCAGCACCGTGTCCGGCGCGACTTCTTCTACCAGCAGATGGTCGATGCCGACGTCGCCGAATTCGTTGATCAACAACGCCGTGTCGCCGAGGCTTTCGCCCTGCAGCAGGCGCTTGAGCAAGGTGGTTTTGCCACTGCCGAGGAAGCCGGTGATGACGTTAAGGGCGATGCTCATGATGACTCCAGATATTCCAGCAGGCGTGGGTCGAGGGGGTCCAGCGGGCGGCCGAGCATGCTTTCGGCGGCTTGCCACAGCTGATCCAGACCGCTGGCGAGTTCCTGTTTGCCGGTGGCGCCCATCAGGAGATACGACGCGCCCTGAAAGTCCTCTACCTTGAGCCGGAACACCGCCAGCACCTGATTGATCGCCGCGATCCGACGCAAGCGCTCGCGGCGCCTGGGCAGCTCATCGCCCAAGGGGTCGCTCCAGTGCAGGTCTTCACCGAGCAGCCCGCAGAGTCCGCACATGGCTACACCTCACTCATGGCATGACGTCGCCGGAGTTCGGGCCCAGGGTCTGGCCGACGAACAGGTTGCCGCCGGGCTCGCTGGCCAGCAGCACCGCGGTGGGCGCCACCTCGTCGGCCAGACCGAAACGCCCAAGGGGCAGCTCTTTGGCCTTGGCGCGTTTCCATTCGTCGCTGATGCCTTCCACCAACGGCGTCTCGATCGGGCCGGGCGCGATGGCGTTGACCAGCACATTGTCTTGGGCGACTTCCAGCGCCAGCGACTTGGTGAAGCCAATCACCCCGGCCTTGGCCGCGGCGTAATGCGTCAGCTCGGCACCGCCCTTGATGCCCAGTTGCGAGGCCACGTTGATGATCCGCCCCCAGCGCTGCGCGAGCATATGCGGCAGGGCACGCTGGCTGGCGACGAACACGCTGGTGAGGTCGACGCGCAGCATGTCGTTCCACATGTCGAGGGTGAGATCCACGCAGCGCCCCTGGGTGAGCATGCCGGCGTTGTTGACCAGAATATCGATGCCGCCGAAATGTTCGACGCAGCGGTCGACGCTGGCTTGGGCGCCTTCGACGGTGCCCACGTCAGCCAGGCATTCGAACACCTCGGCGCCGAGGTTGCGGCAGGTGATTGCGGTTTCGGCAAGACTCGCGGCGTTGCGGTCGGCCAGCAGCAGGCGCGCGCCTTCGGCGGCGTAGGCGCGGGCGATGGCAGCACCGATGCCACTGCCGGCGCCGGTGATGACGGCGCGGCGGTTAGTCAGTTGAGGCATGAAAGATCTCCTGAGACAAACCTTGTTCCCCTGTGGGAGCTGGCTTGCCTGCGATAGCGGTGGCCCAGTGAATACAGCAGTAACTGACCTGCCGCCATCGCAGGCAAGCCAGCTCCCACATTTTAAAATTGAGGGTGGTCAGTCGGGCCAGCGCACGGTCAGGCCGCCGTCGATGACGATGCTCTGACCGGTCAAATAGCTTGATGCCTCGCTCGTCAAAAACTGCACCAGCGACGCCACTTCATCCGCCCGGCCCACCCGCCCCAAAGGAATCGCCCGCGCCGCTTTCGCCAGCCCTTCCGGCCCCAGCGAATTCTTCGCGCCCAGCGATTGCGGCGTCTCGATCAACCCCGGGATCACCGCATTACAACGAATCCCCAGCGCCGCCAGCTCCACCGCCAGCGACCGGCACAACCCCGGCACACCGGCTTTCGCCGCCGCGTAATGGCTGTGCTCCTGCCAGCCATACACGCCGCCGGCGATCGACGAAATCGCTACCAGCGCCCCACCCTCTTTCATCTGTCGGGTCGCTGCGCGGAAAGTGCGCATCACCCCCGTCAGGTCAACATTGAGCATCTCGTTCCACAGTTCGTCCGTCATCTCCAGCAACGGCGCGCGGCGCAGCAAACCGGCGTTGGCCACGGCGTAATCGAGGCGACCGAAATGCTGCACGGCAGCTTCGGCCAGCGCGTCCACGGAGGCGGTATCGCCCACATCCAGCGGCAGCATGAGGCACTCGCCGCCCGCTTCTTCCACCAGGGCAACAGTGGTGTGCGGGTCATGCGGGTCGGCCGGGTAATACCCGCCCACCACCGCCACGCCGATGCGGGCATAGGCCACGGCGAGGGCCTGGCCGATGCCGCTGGCAGCACCGGTAATCAAGGCAACTTTACGGCTCATCTAACACTCCTTACTGGACGGTTTCCGGATGCACATGGCGCGCGGCAAACATCAACACGCCCGACAGAAAGCACGGCAGCGCGCCGAACCACAGCGCCGCGGTTTGCCAGTCACTGCCGGCGGACAACACTTGCGTCGCGCCAAAACCTGCGACCACCGCGCCAATCGGGCCCATGGCGTGGATAATCGCGCCGCCGGTGGCGCGGATGCTGGTGGGGAAGCTTTCGCTGATAAAAAACAGCGCCGCCGAATACGGCCCGATCAGGAAGAACAGGCCCAGGCTGTAGAGCCCGACCACCGTCGGCATATTGCTCGGGCCAAACAGCATCCCGGCGAACGACAGCCCGCCAAGCATCCAGCCCAGGCCGATGACGTTGCGGCGGCCGATCTTGTCGCCCATCCAGCCGTGGGTCAGGTAGCCGCAATAACCCACCAGGTTCGACAGCACGAGGATGATCAGCGAGTTCTCGAACGAGATGTGGTGCACGCTGACGATCACCGACGTGCCGAGCACGCTGAACACCTGGATCGCCGCCCAGTTGAGCAGCAGCGCGGCGCCGATCACCAGCGTGGCGCGGCGGGCCGGGCCACGGAACGCAGCTTTAAGGCCTGCCTTGCTGTGCTCGTCGTAGTCCACGCCGTAGGTCACGGCGACGTTTTGCGCTTCGGTCACCGCGCCGCTTTTGCGCAGTTGGCTGATGCGCTGGTGAATCTGGAATTGCGGGCTCTCTTTGAGTTTGCGCGCCATGATCGCAATCACTAGCGCCGGGATCGCAGCGAAAATAAAGCAGCCTTGCCAGCCGATGATCGGCAGCAACAGCGCAGTCAAACCCGCAGCGATCAATGCGCCTACCGGCCAGCCGCCCTGCACCAGGCTGTAGATAAAGCCGCGACGCTTGGTCAGCCGCGGGTCTTCGGAAGCGCCATACAGCTCGCTCAAATACGTGGCGTTGACGGTTTCCTCGGCATAGCCCAGGCCACCCAGCGAACGAATCAAAATCAGCGGCGACTTGCCCCACGCCCCGCCAATCGCGGTGAGTGCCGAACACAGCGCCGAACCGGCCACGGTGAAAATAATCCCTTTGCGACGGCCCAACTTATCGACGACGGGGCCGATGGCAAAGGCCACCACCGCCGTGCCCACCGCCACCCAGGTCGCGATTTCAGCTTGCTCCACTTCACCCCAGCCAAAGTGCCGGCCGATCTCCGGCAGCAAGGTGCCGAAGAGGATGAAGTCATACACCGCAAACACCCAGGCGAAAAACGCGATCCAGGTCGCAAAGCGCACTTCCTGGGACGTCAGTTGCCGGGGTTTCCAGCCAGTCAGGTCAAGCTTGTTGTAGATAGACATGAATCGCGCCTCGGGGAGTGGGCAAAGGGGTCAGGTACGCGGTTGGCGGCGGATAAAGTCGTCGGCGATTTCGTCGAAGGTGACGAAGCGCACACCGGCATGGCTCTGGATGTGTTCAATCAAACGCTCAAGCATCAGCAGCACTTGCGGACGGCCGGAGACGTCGGGGTGGATGGTCATGGTGAACACCGCGTGTTCGTGTTCGCGGTAGACCCAGTCGAACTGGTCGCGCCACATTTCTTCGAGGTGACGCGGGTTGACGAAGCCGTGGCTGTTGGGGGCTTTTTTGATGAACATCATCGGCGGCAGGTCGTCGAGGTACCAGTTGGCCGAGATCTCCACCAAATCGGTTTCTTCGCCGCGCACCAAGGGTTTCATCCAGGTGTCGGGGTGCTGGCTGTAGTCGATCTTGGTCCAGCTGTCGCCCTTGCGCACGTAGTAGGGGTGGAAGTCGTTGTGCATCAGGCTGTGGTCGTACTTGATGCCTTTTTTCAGCAGCAGTTCGTTGGTGACCTTGCTGAATTCCCACCATGGCGCGACGTAGCCGGTGGGGCGTTTGCCGGTCACTTGAGTGATCAGTTCAATGGATTTATCGAGGACGATTTCTTCCTGCTCGGCGGTCATCGCGATGGGGTTTTCGTGGCTGTAACCGTGCACGCCAATTTCGTGCCCGGCATCCGCCACCGCCTTCATCTGCTCGGGGAAGGTTTCCATCGAGTGGCCGGGGATAAACCAGGTGGTGCGCAGGCCGTAACGTTCGAACAGCCTGAGCAAACGCGGCGCACCGATTTCCCCGGCGAACAGGCCACGCGAGATGTCATCGGGCGAGTCTTCGCCGCCATAGGAGCCGAGCCAGCCGGCGACGGCGTCAACGTCTACGCCAAATGCACAAAGGATGTCTTTTGCCATGGTGTGTCTCCTTAAATAGTCAGTACGGATTCGACGGACAACGCCGCACGCAACAGGCGAGCGTCTTCCCCCGACGGGGCGCTGAGCAGCAACCCGGTGGGCAGGCCCTGGGCATCGCGGCCACTGGGCAGGGTCACGCCGGGCATGTCGAGCAAACTGCCGGGCATGGTCAGGCGCAAAGTGGCGAGGTTGGTGGTAACGAACAGCTCGTCGTCAGCTTCCAGCGGGGCCAGAGGTGGCGCGACATGCGCGACGGTCGGGGTGATGAGGATGGCGCCGTCGAGGTCGTCGATCAGGCGGTGCTGCAGGCGCCGACGCGCGTCAGTCAGGTGGACGAGTTGGCTGGCCGGCAGCGCACGCGCAGCTTCGAGCCGGCGACGTACACGGGGGTCGAGTTGCTCGGCATCAGGGCTGTCGAGCAAGGCTTCATGCAGGGCGAAGGCCTCAAAGGCGCCAAGCCAGCCTTGGTGTTTGATCAAGTCCAGGGTCGCCTGGAAGGTTGCGGATGGGCGTACTTCGACCAGCGCGCCTGCCGCCTTCAACCGGTCCATCGCGCGCAGCAGGTTATTGCGTACGGCCGGTTCGATGTCTTCCAGTGCGCCTTGCTCCAGCACCAAGCGTTGGCCCTTGAGACTGCGGGCGCTGTGGGTTTGCGCGCGACCATGCAGCAAGTCATCGATGGCCAGCGCATCGCGCACGCTGCGGGTCAGCGGGCCCAGACTGTCGAGGGTATGCGCGAGCGGGAACACGCCGTCGCGGCTGTAGCGTCGGCTGCTGGCGCGGTAACCGACCAGGCCGTTAAGGGCGGCGGGAATCCGAATGGAGCCTGCGGTGTCGGTACCCATGGCGATGGGCACTATTGCGGCGGCGACGGCCACGGCAGAACCTGAGGACGATCCACCGGGAATGCGTGGCTGATCGGTGCCGTGGGGGTTATGCGGCGTACCGAAATGCGGGTTCAAACCCAGGCCGGAATAGGCCAGCTCGCTGAGGTTGGTCTTGCCCACGCTGACCATCCCGGCGCGGCACAGCAGGCCTACACAGGGCGCATCCAGAGAGGCGGCAGGTGCGTTGCGCCGATAAGCCGCGCCAGCCGTGGTGATGCTGCCGGCCACGTCGAACAAGTCTTTCCAGGCCAGCGGCACGCCGTCAAACACACTCAATGGCTGGCCTGCACGCCAACGGGCGGCGGCCGCTTCAGCTTCGCGACGGGCCCGCTCGGCGCTCAGGGAAATAAACAAGCCGGTGGATCGGCGCGCAGCGTCGAGCGCTTGTTCGAGGGCTTGCACCGGGTCACTGCGACCGCTGGCGAAGGCTTCGGCCAGTGAAGTGGCGTCTGACATCATGATCACTCTCACAAAACGTACATATTAATAAAATGTACATTTTACAAAGGCAGCTTTCGTGCCAGTCTGTAGAGACGGTTTTCACCGGAAGCAGTCTTCAGGGCTTGAAGCTGCGTGCCAGATGCGTTTTCGGCAAACAAAAAAATCGCGCAGAACCACGCGGACCGAGTTGCGATGAAATAATGTATCTTTTATTAATAAGTACATTTTGGTGCAAAAAGTAACAACCCAACGTACAAGGCCCCAAAAAAGTGCCACCGACGTGGCGCAGGGTGACAGGCACAACTTATGAGAGAATCCCCGGCCACCGTCCTACAAGCCCCTGAGAAAGCGATGAAAGCAGTGTCCGCCTCGGCCTCCCGTTACGCGATGATTCACAAGGTTATGCGTGACGCGATCGTCAACGGTACCGCCCGTCACGGGCTGGTGTTGCTGGAAGCGCCGTTAGCCGAGCTGTTCGGTACCAGCCGCGTGCCGGTGCGCCGGGCGCTGGACCTGTTGCATGACGAAGGGCTGATTTGCCGCTTCAATGGCCGGGGTTATCTGATCAACCCCGAAGGCCTGGCGATGGAGCCGTTGCGCCTGCCTCTGAGCCATGCGCACCTGGGCCTGAACGGCGAGGATGAGTTGGTCGACACCCGGCCACTGGGCGAGCGGATTGTCGAAGAAATCGGCGCGGCGTTGTCCACCTGCATTGCCTTCGGCCATTACCGCCTTGATGAACAGGCCGCCGCCGACCACTACGGCGTCAGCCGCGCGGTGGTGCGTGAAGCACTGATGCGTCTGCGTGACCGTGGCCTGGTCGAAAAAGAGCCCTACTCCCAATGGCTGGCGGGGCCTCTGACCGCGCGGGAAGTCACCGAAGACTACGAACTGCGCGCCTGCCTGGAACCCGAAGCGCTGCGCCAAAGCGCACCGAACCTGGACCGCGAACTGCTCGAAGGTATGCTGCAACGCGTGCTCGATGCCCAGCACAGCCCCCAGTGCAGCCTGGAAGCCATCGAGCAAATCGAAGAGGATTTGCACCAGCGCTGCCTGGCGGGCCTGCAAAACCGCAAGATTGCAGCGTTGATTCGCCAGGGGCAAAGCCCGATGATCATCAGCCGGATTTTCTACCGTTTGCTGGGGATCGGTGCTGATCCGGCCATGCTCGCCGAACATCGGTTGATTCTGGAGTTGTTGCTGCATGGGGCATTTGATGCGGCAGCGCTGAATTTGCGCGAGCATTTGCAGCGGGCGCGGCAGCGGATGTTGCAGCGGTTGAAGGTGTTGTCGGTGCTGCCGGAACAGCCTCTGCCGGCGTACCTGCACAAAATCAGCTGACCCAACACAATTCCAACTGTGGGAGCTGGCTTGGCAAATCCATGCAATATGTTGCTATCTCACTCCCCCCATTGAAACCACCGCTGCCCCGCCCCATCTAACCTGCATACTTCCTTATGCAGGTGCCCCATGAGCGACCAGCAAGAATTCCCTGATCTAGACCTCAACGATTACGCTGACCCCGAAAACGCTGAAACCCCTTCGTCCAACACGGGCCTGGCGCTGCCTGGGCAAAACCTGCCGGACAAGGTCTATATCATCCCGATCCACAACCGCCCCTTCTTCCCGGCGCAAGTGCTGCCGGTGATCGTCAATGAAGAGCCATGGGCCGAGACTCTGGAGCTGGTGAGCAAGTCCGACCACCACTCCCTCGCGCTGTTTTTCATGGAAACGCCGCCGGAAGACCCGCGCCACTTCGACACCTCCGCGCTGCCGCTGTACGGCACGCTGGTGAAGGTGCACCACGCCAGCCGCGAGAACGGCAAGCTGCAGTTCGTCGCCCAGGGCCTGACCCGCGTACGCATCAAGACCTGGCTCAAGCACCACCGCCCACCGTACCTGGTGGAGGTCGAATACCCGCACCAGCCGACCCAGCCGACCGACGAGGTCAAGGCTTACGGCATGGCGCTGATCAATGCGATCAAGGAACTGCTGCCGCTCAACCCGCTGTACAGCGAAGAGCTGAAGAACTACCTCAACCGCTTCAGCCCCAACGACCCATCGCCGCTCACCGACTTCGCCGCCGCGCTGACCTCGGCCACCGGTAACGAGTTGCAGGAAGTGCTGGACTGCGTGCCCATGCTCAAGCGCATGGAAAAAGTGCTGCCGATGCTGCGCAAGGAAGTCGAAGTCGCACGCCTGCAAAAAGAGATTTCCGCCGAGGTGAACCGCAAGATCGGTGAGCATCAGCGCGAGTTCTTCCTCAAGGAACAACTCAAGGTCATCCAGCAGGAGCTGGGGCTGACCAAGGATGACCGCAGTGCGGACGTCGAACAGTTCGAACAACGCCTGGTGGGCAAAGTGCTGCCGCCTCAGGCGCAAAAACGGATTGATGAAGAGCTGAACAAACTGTCGATCCTGGAGACGGGCTCGCCGGAATACGCCGTGACCCGCAACTACCTCGACTGGGCGACCTCGGTGCCGTGGGGTGTGTATGGCGAGGACAAACTCGACCTGAAACACGCGCGCAAGGTGCTGGATAAACACCACGCTGGCCTGGACGACATCAAAAGTCGCATCCTCGAATTCCTCGCAGTGGGCGCTTATAAAGGTGAGGTCGCCGGTTCCATCGTGCTGCTGGTGGGCCCGCCGGGCGTGGGCAAGACCAGCGTGGGTAAATCCATTGCCGAGTCCCTGGGCCGGCCGTTTTACCGCTTCAGCGTCGGCGGCATGCGCGACGAGGCCGAGATCAAGGGTCATCGGCGCACCTACATCGGCGCCCTGCCGGGCAAGCTGGTGCAGGCGCTCAAGGATGTGGAAGTGATGAACCCGGTCATCATGCTCGACGAGATCGACAAGATGGGCCAGAGCTACCAGGGCGACCCGGCATCGGCACTCCTGGAAACCCTCGACCCTGAGCAAAACGTCGAATTCCTCGACCACTACCTTGACCTGCGCCTGGACCTGTCCAAAGTGCTGTTCGTGTGCACCGCCAACACCCTGGATTCAATTCCCGGGCCGTTGCTGGACCGTATGGAAGTGATTCGCCTGTCGGGCTATATCACTGAAGAAAAAGTCGCCATCGCCAAGCGCCACTTGTGGCCCAAACAGCTGGATAAAGCCGGCGTGTCGAAAAACAGCCTGACCATCAGCGACGGTGCCCTGCGCGCATTGATCGACGGTTACGCCCGTGAAGCCGGGGTGCGTCAGCTGGAAAAACAGCTGGGCAAACTGGTGCGCAAGGCCGTGGTCAAGCTGCTGGATGAGCCGGACTCGGTGATCAAGATCGGCAACAAGGACCTGGAAAGCTCTCTGGGCATGCCGGTGTTCCGCAATGAGCAAGTGCTGTCCGGCACCGGGGTCATTACCGGCCTGGCCTGGACCAGCATGGGCGGCGCGACCTTGCCGATCGAGGCAACACGCATCCACACGCTCAACCGCGGCTTCAAGCTCACCGGGCAATTGGGTGAAGTGATGAAAGAGTCCGCCGAAATTGCCTACAGCTACATCAGCTCGAACCTGAAGTCATTTGGCGGTGATCCGAAGTTCTTCGACGAAGCCTTCGTGCACTTGCACGTGCCGGAAGGTGCCACACCCAAAGACGGCCCAAGCGCCGGGGTTACCATGGCCAGTGCGTTGCTGTCACTGGCGCGTAATCAGCCGCCGAAAAAAGGCGTGGCCATGACCGGTGAGCTAACGCTGACCGGGCATGTGCTGCCGATTGGCGGCGTGCGCGAGAAGGTAATTGCGGCGCGGCGCCAGAAGATTCATGAGCTGATCCTGCCGGAGCCGAACCGTGGCAGCTTTGAGGAGTTGCCGGAGTATTTGAAGGAAGGCATGACCGTGCACTTTGCCAAGCGGTTTGCGGATGTGGCCAAAGTGTTGTTTTGACAGATTTTCAGGGGCTGATCTGGCCTCATCGCGGGCAAGCCCGCTCCCACAGGTATCGGTGTTGTTAATGCCAACACGGTCAACTGTGGGAGCGGGCTTGCCCGCGATGGGGTCAGCCCTGACAACACAATTACCCTGCCTGTCACACCCTGACTCATCTTCGGTTATGCTCGCCCTTCGTCGTGAATCAACGGAGCCCCCATGACCGCTGCCCGCCTGCTTCTCCCCTTGAGCCTTGCCCTGCTGGCTGCGTGCGCCAGTACGCCGAAGCAAAACGTCACCGTGGACAACCAGAGCGCCTGCCCGCTCCAGCTCAAATCCGGGCAAAACCTGATCCTCACCCTTCCAAGCAACCCCACCACCGGCTACCGCTGGGCCATCCAGGATTCCGCCGGCGGCGTGCTGCGTGCCTTGAGCCCGGAGGTCTACAGCAGCACCGAATCCGGCGTGGTCGGCGGTGGTGGCCAATCCACCTGGCGCTTCCAGGCCTTTGCGGCCGGCCAGGGACGTTTGCGCCTGACCTCTCAACAGCCGTGGGAGCCTGAAGCCGAACCGGCCGAAACCTTCGACTGTGCCATCACGGTGAACTGATATGCCTTGGCTGATTCTTGCGTTGATGGGCGCCGGTACCTTTATCTACGGCCTGACCACCCATGCGGCGCTGTTGTGCCTGCTGGTCAAACCGTTGCCGGTGCTGGCGCTGCTGGGTTGGTTGCATGACGCGCCGCCCACCGACTATCGACGCTGGATCAGCCTGGGGCTGATTTTTTCCCTGGTCGGCGATGTATTGCTCGCCTGGCCGGGTGACCTGTTTATCTTTGGCCTTGGCGCCTTTCTGTTTGCGCACCTGGCGTACTTGAAAGCCTATTTCAGCGATTGTCGCCGTTTGGCGTTGTTGCCGTTGGTATTGGCGCTGGGCGTGGGTGCCATCTTGCTAAGCATCCTGATTTCCCACGGACTGGGCGACTTGCTGATTCCGGTGGTGGTTTACGCATTGGTGATCAGCGCCATGCTCTGGCGTGCGCTCGCGCGGCTGGGCAGTGATGTGCCGAAACAGTCGGCGTTATTGGCGGCGGCGGGTGCGGTGTCGTTTGTGTTTTCAGATACGCTGATTGGGATTAATCGGTTTGTGGTGGCGTTTGAAGCAGCGCCGTATCTGTTGATCACCACCTACTGGCTCGGCCAGTGGGGCATCACCGCCTCGGCGTTCCATCAGACAACCCGCGCACATGAGGGACAAGTTGGCTAAAATGCCGACCTCTCCCCATCGTCGCCGGAACAGCCGTGAGCAAAGAACCCGATCGCCTATTCGCCCAGCCCCTGCCCCAGGTGCCGGACTTCGCCTTTAACGAGGACGTGGTGCGGGTGTTCCCGGACATGATCAAGCGCTCGGTGCCGGGTTACCCCACCATCGTCGAGAACCTCGGCGTACTCGCGGCTCAATTTGCCCAGCCCAATAGCGTGCTCTACGACTTGGGTTCATCTCTCGGCGCCGTGACACAAGCGTTGCGCCGCCATGTGCGCACCGACGGTTGCCGGGTTATCGCTGTGGATAACTCCGCAGCGATGGTCGAGCGTTGCCGCGAATACCTCAATGGCCAGGATTCAATGTTCCAGGAGTTGCTGCCGGTTGAGGTGATTGAGGGCGATATCCTCGCGCTGCAGTTCCAACCCGCCTCGGTGGTGGCGCTGAACTTCACCCTGCAATTCATTGCCCCGGACGAGCGCCTGGCGTTGCTCGCGCGTATCCGCCAGTCACTGCTGCCCGGCGGCGCGTTGATTCTCTCGGAAAAGCTGCGCTTCAACGACAGTGAAGAACACGCGCTGCTCACCGATCTGCACATCGCGTTCAAGCGCGCCAACGGCTACAGCGAACTGGAAATCGCCCAGAAGCGCAGCGCCATCGAAAACGTCATGAAGCCCGACAGCCTCGAAGAACACCGCGAACGCCTGCTGGCGGCCGGGTTCTCGAAAGTCGTGCCGTGGTTCCAGTGTCTTAACTTTGCCTCGTTGATTGCCTTGCCATGATTGATCTATCCCCCCTCGCCCGCCATCTGGTCGGCACTCCTCTGGCCGTGTGGGCCCAAGGCCTGCAAGCGCAGCTCGACAGCAAAATGGAAAAGGGTCATGGCGACCTGGAGCGTTGGCAGAGTGCATTGGATGCGCTGCCGAAGATTCAGCCCAGTGAAGTCGATTTGCTCAATGGCCTGACACTCGACACCGACTGCGACGACGCCACCCGCGAGCAAATGCACAGCGCGTTGATGGGCTTGAGCCCGTGGCGCAAAGGGCCGTTCAACCTGTTCGGCGTGCATGTGGACACCGAATGGCGCTCGGACTGGAAGTGGTCGCGCGTTGCGCCGCACCTGGATTTAAAGGGTAAACGCATCCTCGACGTGGGCTGCGGCAACGGTTACTACATGTGGCGCATGCTCGGCGCCGGTGCAGACAGTGTGATTGGCGTGGACCCGAACTGGTTGTTTTTCTGCCAGTTCCAGGCCGTGCAGCGCTATTTGTCAGCGCCCAAAGCCTGGCACCTGCCCTTCCCGTTTGAAGACTTGCCGCCGAACATGGAAGGTTTCAACACCGTGTTTTCGATGGGCGTGTTCTATCACCGCCGCTCGCCGATCGAGCATTTGCTGGCATTGAAAGATTGCCTGGTCAAAGGCGGCGAGTTGGTCCTGGAAACGCTGGTGGTGGAAGGCGATCAGCAGCAAGTGCTGGTGCCGGAAGACCGCTACGCGCAGATGCGCAACGTGTGGTTCCTGCCGTCGGTGCCGGCGTTGATGCTGTGGCTGCGGCGCGCGGGTTTCAGCGATGTGCGGTGTGTAGACGTGAGCGTGACCACCGTAGAAGAGCAGCGTGGGACTGACTGGATGAAGTATCAGTCGCTGAGTGACTTCCTTGACCCGGATGATCACAGCAAGACGGTTGAAGGGCTGCCGGCGCCAATGCGGGCAGTCATCATCGCCCGGAAGTAACAGATCGTTCCCACGCTCCGCGTGGGAATGCAGCCCGGGACGCTCTGCGTCCCAAAGCGTGACGCGGAGCGTCACAAGAGGCATTCCCACGCAGAGCGTGGGAACGATCATCAGCGCGCTCTTCTGGCCTTGAAGAACTCGCTCAACACAGCCCCACACTCTTCAGCCAACACCCCACCCTCATACAACACCCGATGATTCAAAAAGCCCTGGGTAAAAAACTGCCCCTGGCTCTGCACAATCCCCGCCTTCGGCTCCAGCGCCCCATACACCACCCGCGAGACTCGCGAATGCACGATCAAGCCCGCGCACATGCTGCACGGTTCCAGCGTCACGTACAGCGTGCTGCCCACCAGCCGATAGTTGCTGATCGCCTGCGCCGCCGCGCGTATGGCAACCATTTCCGCATGGGCACTGGGGTCGTTGCCGCTGATCGGGCAATTGAAACCACGGCCGATGATCTCACCGTCCTGCACCAGCACCGCGCCGACGGGCACTTCGCCCAGTGCCGCACCTTGAGCGGCCAGGGCCAGGGCCTCACGCATGAAGTCCTGGTCGCGGCTGCGGTCGATAATCGCGGCAGGTCGAATCTGACGCATCACGCCACCTCGATGGCGGCCATCAGGCCGGTTTCCATATGGTCGATCACGTGGCAATGGAACATCCACACCCCCGGGTTATCCGCCACCAACGCGACGCGAGCGCGTTCGTTTTTGCCGAGCAAGTAAGTGTCGGTGAAATACGGAATCACCTTGTGACGGTTCGAGGCGATCACCTTGAAGCTCATGCCATGCAGGTGGATCGGGTGTTGGTACTGGGTCATGTTCTTCAATTCGAAAATGTAGCTCTTGCCCTTTTCCAGCTTGGCAATCGGGCGGTCGGCGCAGGTTTTGTCGGTGATGTCCCAAGCCTTGCCGTTGATCTGCCACAGGCTTGGCGGCTTGCCGTCGTCAACAGACACGGAGCCGACCCATTCGAAATTGAAGTTGAGTTTCTCCGCATTGGCCAGGTCCGGCTCGGCGATCGGGTTGGCGGGCAGCGCGGGCGGCCATTCGGTCGGGGCGTCGGTGTTGGCCACTGAGCGGAAGGTGCCGAGGCGCACCGGGCCATTCCGGATGGAGAGTTCTTCACCGGCGGGCGGCGCCTTGATCGCCAGGCAGATGCGCATGCCCGGGCCCAGCCAGTATTCCTCTCCCAGCGGGCGCGGCTCGATGGGGTTGCCGTCCAGCGCATAGATCTGCGCTTCGACGTCGGGAATGTTGATGCGATAGGTCAGGGTATTGTCGAGGTTAAGCAGACGCACGCGGGTGATTTGCCCGGCCGGCAGATCGACCACCGCCTGGGGCACGCCATTGATCGTCGACAGCCGCCCGGCCGTGCCGCCACGTGCCGCTTCACGGGGGATGCTGAATGCGACGAACGCGCCCTCTTCATCCACGTGCCAGCTTTTCAGGCTCAGGGTACGTTCATGCTTGAAACCGGTAGGCTCGCGCTCTTCGATGATCAGCGGGCCGACCAGGCCACGGCCGAGTTCTTCGCTGCTGTTCACGTGGGGGTGATACCAGTAGCTGCCGGCGTCGGGCACGCGGAATTTGTAGTCGAAGTATTCGCCGGGCAATACCGGCAGTTGCGAGACGTAAGGCACACCGTCCATTTCCAGCGGCAAGCGGATGCCGTGCCAGTGGATGGTGGTGGCGACCGGCAGGTGGTTGATAAAGCGCACCCGCAGCCACTCGCCCTGCCGCACGCGCAACTCGGTGCCCGGCGCCGAAGGGCCAAACGCCCAGGCTTCGGTCTTGTGGCCCGGCACCAGTTCGACGTCCAGCGGCGCGGCAATCAGCTGGTAATCGTGCCCGGCCTCGGATTCGGCGACTTTCCCCAGCCAGTAGCGGTAGGCGCCACCGGCACCGACGCCTACGACGGCCAGGCCTGCAAGACCACCCAGGATTTGTCGACGGGAAAAGGATCGGGACACAACAACCTCACGTATCTGCCGCAGACCCGGGGCCTGCAAAGGGCAGATACGATACACCTGCACCGGCTAAACAGTAAGGCTTCGCATTGCCGCATGCCGAATTCACTGCATACTCATGTGGGAGCTGGCTTGCCTGCGATGGCGGTGGGTCAGCCAATACATGTGCTGACTGATTCACCGTCATCGCAGGCAAGCCAGCTCCCACATTTTTGATCTTCAGTGTGTTTGAAACAGTGCTCGCTTAGGGTTTGGCGGCGGCCAGAATCAGGGCTTTCATCTCGGCAACCGCGCCTTTGAAACCGACGAACAGCGCGTGCGCCACCAGCGCATGGCCGATGTTCAGTTCGTTGATGCCCTTGATCGCGGCCACGGCTTCGACGTTGTGGTAGTGCAGGCCATGACCGGCGTTGACGATCAGGCCCTCTTTGAGACCGCAGCTCACACCGTCAATGATGCGTTGCAGCTCATCGGCGACTTCGGTTGGGGTGGTGGCATCGGCGTAACGGCCCGTGTGCAGTTCGATGGCGGGTGCGCCGACGCGACGCGAGGCTTCGATCTGGCGCTCATCGGCGTCGATGAACAGTGAGACTTCGCTGCCGATTGCGGACAGGCGCTCCACCGCAGCCTTGATCCGCGCTTCCTGGCCAGCCACATCGAGGCCGCCTTCGGTAGTGAGTTCCTGGCGAGTCTCTGGCACCAGGCAGATGTGCGCCGGGCGGATGCGTTCAGCGAACTGCATCATTTCTTCGGTCACGCCCATTTCGAAATTCATGCGGGTTTGCAGCACATCCTTGAGCACAAGTACGTCGCGCTCCTGGATGTGACGGCGGTCTTCGCGCAGGTGCACGGTGATGCCGTCGGCGCCCGCTTCTTCGGCGTCCAGCGCGGCCTTGACCGGGTCAGGGTAACGGGTGCCCCGGGCCTGGCGCAGGGTAGCGACGTGGTCGATGTTGACGCCAAGAAGAATGCGATTGCTGGTGGTCACGGAAGCGCTCCTGAAAAGGGAAAGAAACGCCGCACAGCATACACGGGGTTGTCAGGGCTTTCGAAACAACTCGCGACTGACCAGTGGCCGTCCGCCCAAGTGCACAGCCAGCGCCTGACGCATCAGACGTTTGGCGGCGGACAATGCGCCCGGCGCGCTCCAGTCGGCTTCGCTCATGGCCAACAGCTCGGTGCCCTGAAACAGGCCCGGTTGCAGCAGGTACACGCGCTCAAGGCCGGCGTCGACTTGCAGGCGGTACATGCCGTCGGCGGCAATGGGGTCACCGTGCAGGTCGTTGGCCAGTTCGAAGCCGTAGCCCAGGTCGTCGAGCAGGCGCCATTCGAACGCGCGCAACAGCGGCTCCAGCGGTCGGCCTTCGGCCAGGGCCAACAAGGTGGCGGCGTAATGATCAAAGACGCCCGGGTGTGGGTCTTCGGCAGGAAGCAAGCGAATCAGCAATTCATTGAGGTAGAGGCCGCTGAACAAGGCCTCACCGTTCAGCCAAGGGGAGATGCCGACGCTTTCCAGACGGCCGACGTTTTTCAACTCACCCTTGCCCCGAAACTCCACGTCCAGCGCCACGAAAGGCCGGGCCTGAGTACCCGCCTTGCCTCGCGCACTGCGCAAGACTGCGCGCAGGCGGCCTTGGGGCGTGATGAAGTCCACCAGGGCGCTGGTCTCGCGGTAGGCGCGGCTGTGCAGGACGTACGCGAGTTGGCTGGTGGGTTGGGATTGGGACATGAGACGGGGAATCTCTGAAGAGCAATCAATGTGCTGAGTGAACACTCACTGTGGCGAGCAGGCTTGCCCTGCGTTGGGCTGCAGAGCAGCCCCATAAGATCAACCCGGTTCTACGGACAGACCTCAGTGGCAAGTTTTGGGGCCGCTTCGCAGCCCAACGCAGGGCAAGCCTGCTCGCCACAGCAAGCCCGCCCACATTTTAGTCCAGCGGTGTTATTACAAGTCGCCGTAGCCCAGGGAACGCAATGCGCGTTCGTCGTCGGACCAACCACCCTTCACCTTCACCCACAGGTTAAGCATGATCTTGGAATCGAACAACAACTCCATGTCCTTGCGCGCTTCGGTGCCGATGCGCTTGATACGCTCGCCCTTGTCGCCAATGATGATTTTCTTCTGGCCGTCACGTTCGACAAGGATCAATGCATGAATATGCAGGGTTTTGCCCTGCTGCTTGAACTCTTCGATTTCGACGGTGATCTGGTACGGCAGCTCAGCACCCATCTGGCGCATGATTTTCTCGCGCACCAGTTCGGCAGCAAGGAAGCGGCTGCTGCGGTCAGTGATCTGGTCTTCCGGGAAGAAGTGCTCGTTCTCCGGCAGATGCTCGGCAATCACGCGTTCCAGGGCTTCAAGGTTGTGACCGTGCTGGGCCGAGATCGGGATGATCTGGGCGTTCGGCAGTTGTTCCTGCAGCCAGCTCAGGTGCGGCATCAGCTCGGCTTTGTCTTCGATGCGGTCGGTCTTGTTCAGCGCGACGATCAAAGGGCCGGTGACGTACTGCACACGCTCGAGAACCATCTGGTCTTCGTCGGTCCACTTGGTGCGGTCGACCACGAAGATCACCACGTCGACGTCTTTCAACGCCGCCGAAGCGGTTTTGTTCATGTAACGGTTAAGCGCTTTCTCGCCGCCTTTGTGCATGCCCGGGGTGTCGACGTAGACCGCTTGCACGGTGCCTTCGGTCTTGATGCCCAGCATGTTGTGGCGAGTGGTCTGCGGCTTGCGCGAGGTGATCGCGAGTTTCTGGCCGAGGATGTGGTTCAGCAGCGTGGACTTGCCCACGTTCGGGCGGCCGACGATGGCAACATAGCCACAGCGTGTTGCGGTTGAATCAGTCATGGCCATTCTCCACGCCCAGGGCAATCAGTGCTGCAGCGGCCGCTACCTGTTCGGCAATACGACGGCTCACACCCTGACCTCGGCTTTTTTCATTCAATAAGGTGATTTCACATTCCACGAAGAACACGCGGCAATGAGGCTCACCCTGGATATCCACCACTTCGTAGCGTGGCAGTTCGCAACCGCGGGACTGCAGGTATTCCTGCAGGCGGGTCTTGGGATCTTTGTTGGTGTCGACCAGCGTCAGGCTTTCAATCTCCGACGCCAACCAGGCGACCACGCGCTCCTTGGCCGTCTCCATACCTGCATCGAGGTAGATCGCACCGATCAAGGCTTCCAGGGCATCGGCCAGGATCGACTCGCGACGGAAACCGCCGCTTTTCAGCTCACCGGAACCCAACCGCAGGTACTCGCCCAGGCCGAAACCACGGGCCAGCACGGCCAGGGTCTCGCCTTTTACCAGGCGCGCACGCAAGCGTGACAGCTGGCCTTCGCGCGCTTGCGGGAAACGCTCGAACAGCGCCTCACCGGCCGCGAAGTTAAGGATGGCATCACCGAGGAATTCCAGGCGTTCGTTGTTACGCCCTGCAAAGCTGCGGTGTGTGAGGGCAAGGACCATCAATTCCTGGTCCTTGAAGGTGTAGCCGAGCTGGCGCTCGAGACGGCTTAGAGAAACGCTCACGGTTTACCCATATCTGTGTGGTGGCACCGGCGGCCATCGACGATTGACGCAGTGTTCAAATTCAAATCCTGATTGATGCAGCAAGGGGCCGGGCCAATGATTGTCCCCACCCCAGAAAAGCATTCGGCGCTGTGTTCACAGCGCCGCCTGTATTACTTGATCAGCCCGACCCGCGAGAAGTTCGGCAGGTGGCTGAGTTTGGGTTCCGGCCAGCTCATCCAGACCGCGAAGGCCTTGCCGACGATATTCTCGTCGGGAACCATGCCCAGCAGGTCCTTGGGAATATTGGGGTCATCCCAGTAACGGCTGTCGTTGGAGTTGTCCCGGTTGTCGCCCATCATGAAGTAGTGCCCGGCAGGCACTTTCCATTCGCCATCCGGCATTGCACGGTAGCGACTCATTTCCTTGCGGATTTCGTGCTCTACCGTGCCGAGTTTCTCCTGGTACAGCTCGGCGCTGCCCAGGGTGTTCGGCTCGGTGCCGAGCAGTTTCTCGGCCACCGACTCACCGTTGACGAACAGACGCTTGTCGCTGGTGTAGCGAATCACGTCACCCGGCAGGCCCACTACACGCTTGATGTAGTTGACGTTCGGGTCGCTCGGGTAGCGAAACACCATGACGTCGCCGCGCTGCGGGTCACCGACCGGGATGACTTTCTTGTCGAGCACCGGCAGGCGAATCCCGTAGGAAAACTTGTTCACCAGGATGAAGTCGCCCACGTCCAGGGTAGGTTTCATCGAGCCCGAAGGGATCTGAAACGGTTCCACCAGGAACGAACGCAGCACCAGCACGATGAACAACACCGGGAAGAACGACTTGCCGTATTCAACCAGCAGAGGCTCTTTGTTCAGCTTCTCGACGACCACCGCATCGGGCTGGCTGACGCTGCCCTGATAGGAGGCGATAGCCGCCCGCCGACGCGGGGCGAAGAACACCAGATCAAGCAACGCCAGGAGGCCGCAAACGGCGACAGCGATGACCAGCAACAGCGGGAAATTTAGTGACATAGGACCTAACTATCCAACCTGAGCACCGCAAGGAAGGCTTCTTGTGGAATTTCCACGTTGCCCACTTGCTTCATGCGTTTTTTACCGGCCTTTTGCTTCTCAAGCAGCTTGCGCTTACGGCTTACGTCACCGCCGTAGCATTTGGCCAGTACGTTCTTTCTGAGTGCCTTGACGGAGGTCCGTGCAATGATCTGCCCGCCAATGGCGGCCTGGATCGCGACGTCGAACATCTGGCGCGGAATCAGTTCTTTCATCTTTTCGGTCAACTGCCGACCTTTGTAGTGCGCGTTGTCCTTGTGCACGATCAGTGCGAGTGCATCTACCTTGTCGCCGTTGATCAGCACATCCAGTTTCACCAGATTAGCCGATTGGTAACGATCGAAATGGTAATCCAGCGAAGCATAGCCGCGACTGGTGGACTTGAGACGGTCGAAGAAGTCCAGGACCACTTCGTTCATCGGCAAATCGTAGGTCACTTGCACCTGGGTACCGAGGAACAACATGTCGTGCTGCACGCCACGTTTTTCGATACACAGGGTAATCACGTTGCCCAAGTGCTCTTGCGGAACCAGGATATTGGCCCGCACGATCGGCTCGCGCATGTCTTCGATGGAGGACAGATCCGGAAGCTTGGACGGGTTGTCGACGTAAATCGTTTCACCGGTTTTCAGCAACAGTTCAAAAATAACCGTTGGCGCGGTGGTGATCAGGTCCAGGTCGTATTCGCGCTCGAGGCGCTCCTGGATGATCTCCATGTGCAGCATGCCGAGGAAGCCGCAACGGAAGCCGAAGCCCAGGGCGTCGGAGCTTTCCGGGGTGTACTGCAACGACGAGTCGTTCAGGGTCAGCTTTTGCAGGGCTTCGCGGAAATCTTCGAAGTCGTCGGAGCTGACCGGAAACAGGCCGGCGTAGACCTGCGGCTGGATGCGTTTGAAGCCCGGCAGCACGTCAACGTCAGGGGTGGAGCTCAAGGTCAGGGTGTCACCGACCGGTGCACCGTGAATGTCCTTGATACCGGCAATGATGAAGCCTACTTCACCGGCTTTCAGATCAACGGTTGCCGTGTGTTTCGGGTTGAATACACCGACGCTGTCCACCAGGTGGATCTTGCCGGTGGATTTGACCAGGATCTTGTCGCCCTTCTTCACACGGCCATGGCGCACGCGGACCAGGGAAACAACGCCCAGGTAGTTGTCGAACCAGGAGTCGATGATCAACGCTTGCAGCGGATCTTCGTAGTTGCCGGTGGGTGCAGGGATGGTCTTGACCAGGCGCTCGAGCACTTCGTCGACGCCCAGGCCGGTCTTGGCGCTGCACTCGACGGCGTCGGTGGCGTCAATGCCGATGATTTTTTCGATTTCTTCTTTGACGCGGTCAGGATCAGCCTGTGGCAGGTCGATCTTGTTCAATACCGGCATGACCTCAAGGCCCTGCTCGATCGCGGTGTAGCAGTTGGCGACGGACTGGGCTTCAACGCCCTGGCCGGCATCCACTACCAGCAGCGCGCCTTCACAGGCGGCCAGCGAGCGGCTGACTTCGTAGGTGAAGTCAACGTGGCCGGGGGTGTCAATGAAGTTCAGTTGGTACTTGATACCGTCTTTCGCGGTGTAGTACAGGGTAACGCTGTGGGCCTTGATGGTGATCCCGCGCTCGCGTTCGAGGTCCATGGAATCCAGGACCTGGGCTTCCATTTCACGCTCGGCAAGGCCGCCGCACATCTGGATGAATCGATCGGCCAGCGTCGACTTACCATGGTCAATGTGGGCGATGATGGAGAAATTGCGGATATGACTCAAATCACTCACGGATCAACACTCAAAAAGGCTGCAGGCAGATTGCCCGCTGAAAAATAGCCGGGAATTGTACCTGATGCTCAGGCCGGACGTCATCTTTGCTGACCAGAACAAAAATGCCCCGATCTCTCGAACGGGGCATTTTTTGATCATAAGCGCGGGCTCAACCGGCTCGGCGCAACAGCCAGAACCCGGCTACGGCGCAGATCGCGGTCGGTACCAGCACCGCAAACAGCGGCGAGAACCCAAACACCAGGCTCGATGGCCCGAGCAGGTCCTGGGCGATACGGAAGGTAAAGCCCACCAGCACGCCGGTAAACACACGCTGCCCCAGGGTCACGGAGCGCAGCGGGCCGAAGATGAACGAAATCGCCATCAACACCAGCGCAGCGGTGACCACCGGCTGCAACACCTTGACCCAAAATGCCAGCCAGTAACGGCCGTTGTTCAGGCCCTGATCCTTGAGGTAGTGGATATAGCTCCACAACCCGGAGATCGGCAGGCTTTCCGGGATCATGACCACGGTATTGAGCAGTTCCGGCTTCAGCGCGATGTCCCATGCCTCGGTCGGCACGTTGATCACTTCGGTATAGGCCTTGGTGCCCTGCCCGACATTGCGGAAATAGGTCGTGGTGACATCGCTCAGCGCCCATTTCTCGGCGCTGTACTGCGCGCGCTTGGCGAAGCTGGAGGTCAACATGTGGCGCTCTTTGTCGAACGTGTAGCGCGTCACGCCGATCAACAGGCCGCCTGGCTGCACGGCGTTGATGTGGATGAATTCATCCCCCTGGCGGTGCCACAGGCCGTGTTTGGCGCTTTGAGCATCGCCTGAGCCCTGCGCCAGGGCACGATTGGCCTGGGCAGTGGCTTCGGACGGTGGCGCTACGTATTCGCCGATCAGCACGCTGCAGGCCATCAGCAACAACATGGGCTTCATGACCGCCCAGACAATACGGCCGATGGAAACCCCCGCCGCCCGCATAATGGTCAGTTCGCTGCTGCTTGCCAGGCTGCCCAAACCGATCAGGCAACCGATCAGCGCGGCCATTGGCATCATGTCGTAGAGGCGACGCGGCGCGGTCAGCGCGACAAAACTCAGTACGTCAGTGACGGTGTAGGTGTCGGTGACGTTGCCCACTTCATCGATGAAGGCGAACAACGAGGCCAGGCCAAGGATGATGCCCAATACCGCCAAAATGGCGATCAGTACGCTGCTACCAATGTAGCGATCGAGCTTAGCCACGAGCCAACTCCTTCTGGCCACGACGGCTCTTCATTTTCAAACGTATGGGTTCCCAGTAGAGCAGCCCCAGGCCGATCGTCAGGAAGATGCCATGCACCCACCACAGGCCCAGAACCGGCGATATCTTGCCTTTCTCGAGGGAGCCGCGAGCGGAAATCAGAATGGTCAGGTAGGCCATGTACAGCAGGATCGCGGGCAACAGCTTGAGGAAACGGCCCTGACGCGGGTTCACACGCGACAGCGGCACCGCCATCAAGGTCACGATGAACACCAGCAGCGGCAGGGAAATACGCCATTGCAGCTCGGCGATGGAGCGCAGTTCCTGGCTGCCGAACAGCGATGCGGTCGGGAGCGCATCGCGGTCAGTGACTTCTTCGCTGATCTCGGGTTTGGCGAGCATTACGCCATAAGTGTCGTACTTGATCGCCCGGTAGTCCGCGAGCCCGGGGCTGCCGTCGTAACGGTAGCCATTTTCCAGGACCAGATAACGGCTGCCGTCAGGGCGAACTTCCTGGCGCCCGCTGTTGGCCACCAGAATCGAAATGCCGCGATCTTTCTGGTTCTGGCCCAGATTCTTCTGGGAAATGAACACACCGCCCAGGTCGGAGCGATCATCGGTCATGGTTTCGGTGTAGGTCACCCGGGTGCCGTCGTTGAGCGCCTGAAAGCGCCCCGGCTCCAGGGTGTCGAACTCCGTCATCGCGTCCTGCTTGTTCAGCAGCAACTGGAATTGCATCGCGCCCTGGGGCGCCAGGCTCATGCTCAACCAGGCGACCAACAGGGCAACGCCAGCGGCCGGCACCATGGTCATGGCCAGCAGACGCTGTTGGCTCATGCCGGTGGCGGAGAGCACGGTCATTTCACTTTCAAGGTACAACCGGCCATAAGCCAGCAAAATGCCGAGAAACAGGCCAAGTGGCAGGATCAACTGCAGGAAACCCGGCAGACGAAAGCCCATGATCAGGAACAGCGAGCCCGGATCCAGGGCGCCCGAGGCGGCCTGGGCAAGGAATTTGACGAAACGACCACTCATGGTGATGACCAGCAATACCGCACTCACGGCACTCAGGGTCAACAGGACTTCGCGGGACAGATAACGGAAGACAATCAAACCAGACACTCCAGGGTTGTCAGGCTAGGGCGGCCAAACAAGCAAGCATACCGAGTCGACCCGTTTACACGGGTCGGCTAAAAAGATGGCGCATTATCCTGTGATTGACCGCGCCTGTCACGGTGCTTGCTCATGCGCATGCACAAAGCATGCGGCAAGGGTTGTCAGGCTTTGCTTGCGAGGTTCAAACTGCGGCCTTTGTCGCGGGCGGTTTACAGAGCTGCCCTGGCTTCAAAGCCGGAGTACAGACTCCTGGCTCACAGACCTTTATAAGGGACCCGAAAATGGAATTGGTTGTAAAAAGCGTTAGCCCGGAAACGTTGAAAACCGCCACCCTCGTGGTCGCTGTCGGCGAAGGCCGCAAGCTCGGCGTCGCCGCCAGGCAACTGGATGAACTGAGCGGTGGCGCCATCAGCGCGATCCTCAAACGCGGCGACCTGTCCGGTAAAGTCGGCCAGAGCCTGCTCCTGCAAAGCCTGCCGAACCTCAAAGCCGACCGCGTATTGCTGGTGGGCGTGGGCAAGGACGCCGAACTCGGCGACCGCCCGTTCCGCAAGATCATCAGCGGCATCCTCAACACCCTGAAAGGCCTGGGCGGCGCCGATGCGGCACTGGCGTTGGATGAAGTCGTTGTAAAAGGCCGTGACAGCTACGGCAAGACCCGCCTGCTGGCTGAAAGCCTGGTAGACGGCGGCTACATCTTCGACCAGTTCAAGAGCACCAAGGCCGAACCCCGCGCCCTGAAGAAAATCACCCTGCTGACCATCAAGGCAGCACAGGCTGAAGTCGAACGCGCCGTGACGCACGCAACGGCCATCGCCAACGGCATGTCGTTCACCCGTGACCTGGGCAACCTGCCGCCGAACATCTGCCACCCGACGTACCTGGGCGAACAAGCCAAGGCATTGGGCAAAGAGTTCAAGGGTCTGAAAGTCGAAGTGCTGGACGAGAAAAAGATCAAGGAACTGGGCATGGGCTCGTTCTATGCCGTGGGCCAGGGCAGCGACCAGCCACCCCGCCTGATCGTGATGCAATACAACGGCGGCAAGAAGTCCGAGAAGCCTTACGCCCTGGTCGGCAAAGGCATCACTTTCGACACCGGCGGCATCAGCCTCAAGCCGGGCCTGGGCATGGACGAGATGAAGTACGACATGGGCGGCGCCGCCAGCGTGTTCGGTACCCTGCGTGCCGTGCTGGAACTCAAGCTGCCGATCAACCTGGTGTGCATCCTGGCTTGCGCCGAGAACATGCCAAGTGGCGGCGCGACCCGTCCGGGCGACATCGTCACCACCCTCAGCGGCCAGACCGTTGAAATCCTCAACACTGACGCCGAAGGCCGTCTGGTGCTGTGCGATGCCCTGACCTACGCCGAGCGCTTCAAGCCGCAAGCCGTGATCGACATCGCCACCCTGACCGGTGCCTGCGTGGTTGCCCTGGGCGCCCACACGTCGGGTCTGCTGGGTAACAACGATGAGCTGATCGAGCAACTGCTCAGCGCCGGCAAGGCCGCTGACGACCGCGCCTGGCAACTGCCGCTGTTCGACGAGTACCAAGAACAACTGGACAGCCCGTTCGCCGACATCGCCAACATCGGTGGCCCGAAAGCCGGCACCATTACCGCGGCCTGCTTCCTGTCGCGTTTCGCCAAAAACTTCAACTGGGCGCACCTGGACATCGCCGGCACGGCCTGGACCAGCGGCGGCAAGGACAAGGGCGCAACCGGCCGCCCGGTTCCCCTGCTGACCCAGTACCTGCTGGACCGCGCCAAAGCCTGAAACTGATGACGCCGGGGTGGCCCTCTCGCCGCCCCGGTCTCAGGAACCGCAATGACCCAAGTCGACTTCTATATCTTGCCCAGCGCCGACCCGCTCGCGCGCCTGGACTTTGCCTGCAAACTCACCGAAAAAGCCTGGCGCATGGGCCACCGCATCTACCTGCATTGCAGCGATGCCGCCCAACGCGATGAGCTGGACGCCCGCCTCTGGCGCTTCAAGGGCGAAAGTTTCGTGCCGCACGGCCCGGCGGAAGTGGAACCCGAAGGCCTGGTAGTACTGGGTTTGGGCGACAGTTGCGGCGATCACACTGACCTGCTGGTCAACCTCGACCTGAAAGTACCGGTTTTTGCCAAGGCCTTTGCCCGCGTGGCGGAAGTGGTGGTGGAAGACCCGGCTATTCGTCAGGCCGCGCGGGAGAGTTTCCGTTTCTACCGCGAACAGGGCTATCCTCTGCAAGATCACCGGCTTCAACGACTTTGAGTACACGATGGACACGCCCAACCCTCTAAAAAAAGACGACCACCTGCTGGACGACCTGGAGTCGATCCGCCAGTTGCTCGGTGATGATGATGTACAAGCGCCGCTGCTGACCGACGCCGTCGACGGCGAGGTCCAGATTCCGCTGTTGTTCGACATGGTCGGTGGCAAGCCTGCTGCGCCGGTGCCTGCCGCACCCGCTGTAGAACCCGCGCCCGTCGCGGCTGAAAAAGCGCCTGACGCTTTGCTGCTGCACCTGGACAACGAACTGCGCGCCGCTGCTCAATTGATCATGCAAGACGTGATCGACGATTTTGCCCCGCATATCGAGGCCGAGATCAAACGGCGAATGGATGCGCGGATGGAGCGGTTGCTTAGCCAGTACCAATCCTGAGCCTTGCCAAAATCCCCTGTGGGAGCTGGCTTGCCTGCGATAGCGGTGTACCAGTTGCAGAAGATGCTGACTTGAAAACCGCCATCGCAGGCAAGCCAGCTCCCACATCGTTTTGCGTCAGCCTTAGCCCGTCTTCAACTCGCCCTGCGCCTTATCCCCCGTTATACTTGTCGGCTTTCCTGAATAAATGCCAACTAGGGTCCCGCCGCGCATGGATAAGACCTACCAGCCGCACGCTATCGAAACTTCCTGGTACCAGACCTGGGAATCCGAGAATTATTTCGCCCCGCAAGGCGCGGGCGATGCCTACACCATCATGATTCCGCCACCGAACGTCACTGGCAGCCTGCACATGGGCCATGGCTTCAACAATGCAATCATGGATGCGTTGATCCGTTTCCGCCGCATGCAGGGCCGCAACACCCTGTGGCAACCGGGCACCGACCACGCCGGTATCGCCACCCAGATGCTGGTGGAACGCCAGCTGGAAGCCACCGGCCAGAACCGGCACGACCTCGGTCGCGAAAAATTCCTGGAAAAGATCTGGGAATGGAAAGACCAGTCCGGCGGCAATATCAGCCGTCAGATCCGTCGCCTGGGTTCGTCCGTCGACTGGAGCCGCGAGCGCTTCACCATGGACGACGGCCTGTCCGAAGCCGTAAAAGAAGCGTTTGTGCGCCTGCACGAAGACGGCTTGATCTACCGCGGCAAGCGCCTGGTCAATTGGGACACCAAACTGCACACGGCGATTTCCGACCTTGAAGTGGAAAACCACGACGAGAAAGGCTTCCTGTGGAACCTCAAGTACCCGCTGGCCGACGGCGCCAAGACCGCTGAAGGCAACGACTACCTGATCGTCGCCACCACCCGTCCGGAAACCATGCTCGGCGACGCCGCCGTGGCCGTAAACCCGGAAGACGAGCGCTACAAGGCATTGATCGGCAAATTCGTCGAACTGCCTTTGGTCGGCCGTCGCATCCCGATTATCGCGGACGACTACTGCGACCCTGAATTCGGCACCGGCTGCGTGAAAATCACCCCGGCTCACGATTTCAACGACTATGAAGTCGGCAAACGTCACAACCTGCCGCTGCTGAACATCTTCGACAAAAACGCCGCCGTGCTGCCAGCCTGCCAGGTGTTTAACCTGGATGGCACGCTGAACGAGAGCATCGACGGCAAGATCCCGGCTGAGTTCGCCGGCCTCGACCGTTTTGAAGCGCGCAAGCAGATCGTTGCCGCCTTCGACGCTGCCGGTTTGTTGGTGAGCGTTGACGATCACGGCCTGAAAGTGCCGAAGGGCGACCGTTCCGGCACCATCATCGAGCCTTGGCTGACCGACCAATGGTACGTGTCCACCAAGCCGCTGGCCGAGCCTGCGATTGCCGCCGTGGAAGATGGCCGCATCGCGTTCGTGCCAAAACAGTACGAAAACATGTACTTCTCGTGGATGCGTGACATCCAGGACTGGTGCATCAGCCGTCAACTGTGGTGGGGCCACCGCATTCCGGCCTGGTACGACGAGTCGGGCAAGGTCTACGTAGGCCGCGACGAAGCCGAAGTGCGTGCCAAGCACAACCTCGGCCCGGACGTGGCGCTGCAACAGGACAACGACGTACTGGACACCTGGTTCAGCTCGGGCCTGTGGACATTCTCCACACTCGGCTGGCCGCAACAGACCGAATTCCTGAAGAAATTCCACTCCACCGACGTGCTGGTGACCGGCTTCGACATCATTTTCTTCTGGGTTGCCCGGATGATCATGCTCACCATGCACTTGGTGAAGAACGAAGACGGCACGCCGCAAGTGCCGTTCAAGACCGTGTACGTGCACGGCCTGGTGCGCGATGGCCAGGGCCAGAAGATGTCCAAGTCCAAAGGCAACGTCCTGGACCCGCTGGACATTATCGACGGCATCGACCTGGAAACCCTGGTGCAGAAACGCACCTCGGGCCTGATGCAGCCGAAACTGGCCAAGAAGATCGAGAAGCAGACCCGCGACGAGTTCGCCGACGGCATCGCCAGCTACGGCACCGACGCCCTGCGTTTCACCTTCTGTTCGCTGGCATCTACCGGTCGCGACATCAAGTTCGACATGGGCCGCGTCGAAGGCTATCGCAACTTCTGCAACAAAATCTGGAACGCCGCGCGCTACGTGCTCGACAAAGGCGAAGACTGCGGCCAGAACGGCGAAGCCTACGAGCTGAGCCTGGCTGACCGCTGGATCATCTCGCAGCTGCAGCGCACTGAAGCTGAAGTGACCCGCCAACTCGACCAGTTCCGTTTCGACCTGGCCGCACAAGCCTTGTACGAGTTCATCTGGAACCAGTACTGCGACTGGTACCTGGAACTGTCCAAGCCTGTGCTGTGGGACGAAAACTCGCCGATCGAACGCCAGCGCGGCACCCGTCGCACGCTGGTGCGCGTATTGGAAGTGGCGTTGCGCCTGGCGCATCCGTTCATGCCGTTCATCACGGAAGAAATCTGGCAGCGCCTGGCGCCGCTGGCCGGTATCGAAGGCAAGACCATCATGCTGCAACCTTGGCCAGTGGCCAACGAAACGCGCATTGATGAGGCCGCCGAAAGCGATATCGAATGGCTCAAAACCCTGATGATGGGCACACGTAACATCCGTGCCGAGATGAACATCGGGCCAGGCAAGCCGTTGGCGGTGTTCGTGAAGAACGCCAGCGCCGAAGATCAGCGTCGTCTCACCGAGAACGATGCGCTGCTCAAGAAGCTGGCGAAGCTGGAGTCCATCACCGTGCTGGCCGCTGGCGCAGATGCGCCGCTGTCGGCGACCGCGCTGGTGGGCGAAATGGAAGTGCTGGTGCCGATGGCTGGCCTGATCGACAAGGGCGCTGAACTGGCCCGCCTCGACAAGGAAATTGCCCGCCTGCAAGGCGAAGTGCAGCGCGTGGGCGGCAAGTTGTCCAACGCCGCCTTCGTCGACAAGGCGCCGGCTGAAGTGATCGACAAGGAACGCGCCAAACTGGCCGAGGCCGAACAGGCCCTGGGCAAGCTGGCGGAGCAACATGCGCGGATTTCCAGCCTCTAAGCTGCAATCTGTGTAGAAAAGAGACCTTCGGGTCTCTTTTTTTGGCCGTGAAAACCCGATCAATGTGGGAGCTGGGCTTTTGTGGCGAGGGAGCTTGCTCCCGCTGGGCTGCGCAGCGGCCCCAAAAAACAGGAGCGCTGCGCACTCCAGCGGGAGCAAGCTCCCTCGCCACAACCAGCCAGCTCCCACATTTAAGCGAGTTGTGCTCAGGATGTGTGACAATGCCCACCACTTTGAGCCAACACCAGAATCATCATGACCGCCCCCAGCACGCCAAAACCTCCGCGCAAGAAGCCTAAAACCGCCACCCCGGCCAAGCCCGTGGTGCCGCGCAAGGAAGCTACCCTGCACCCGCGCAACCGTCACACGGGCCGTTACGACTTCCCGGCGCTGATCAAGACCACGCCGGAACTGGCGAAATTCGTGATCATCAACCCTTATGGCAAGGAAAGCATCGACTTCGCCAGCCCCGATGCGGTGCGGGTATTCAACCGGGCGTTGCTCAAGTCGTTCTATGGCATCCAGCATTGGGACATTCCGGCGGACTACCTGTGCCCGCCAGTGCCGGGGCGCGCGGACTACGTACACTTCCTCGCCGACCTGCTGGCCAGTACCAACGACGGCAAGATCCCGCGTGGCTCGATCGTCAAGGTGCTGGACATCGGCATGGGCGCCAACTGCGTCTACCCGCTGATTGGCTATATGGAGTACCGCTGGAACTTCCTCGGCTCGGAGGTCGACCCGATCGCCGTGGCCGCCGCCAAGGCCATCGTGCAGTCCAACGACCTGAGCAAGGTCATTCAACTGCGCCAGCAAACCAACCCCAAGCAGATCTTGCTGAGCTTGCTGGAGCCGGGTGAGCGTTTTGACCTGACCATGTGCAACCCGCCGTTCCACGCGTCCATGGACGAAGCCACCAAGGGCAGCGAGCGCAAGTGGCGGGCCTTGGGCCGGGCAGACCCGAAACGCAAGTTGCCGGTGCTGAACTTCGGTGGCCAATCGGCCGAATTGTGGTGCGAAGGCGGCGAAGCGCGGTTTGTAACGCAGTTGATCGCCGAGAGCGCGCATTTTGCCCACAAGGTGTTGTGGTTCAGCACCCTGGTGTCAAAAGCGTCGAACCTGCCCGCGATTGAGACAGCCCTGAAAAAAGCCGGCGTGCTGGAAAGCCAGGTGGTGGAGATGTCCCAGGGGCAGAAGCAAAGCCGTTTTGTCGCCTGGACGTTCCAGACCAAGAACGAACAGCAGATCTGGCGCCAGCGCTGGGTTCGCGACTAATCTGGAGCGAGCTTTTGTGGCGAGGGAGCTTGCTCCCGCTGGGCTGCGTAGCGGCCCCAAAAGCCGGCTCCAGCTTCGCTGTCGAACGGGAGCAAGCTCCCTCGCCACAGCAAGCTCCCTCGCCACAGTTCAAATCGCAGGCAACAAAAAACCGTGCCCGGATCGCTCCGAGGCACGGTTTTTTTTGCTGCGTCTTACTTGTTAACAGCGTCGGTCAGGCCTTTGGCCACAACCAGCTTGATAACTTTCTTGGCAGCGATTTCGATGGCAGCGCCAGTCGAAGGGTTACGGCCAGTACGGGCAGGACGCTCGGTCACTTTCAGTTTGCCAACGCCTGGCAGAGTGATTTCGCCGCCGTTTTCCAGCTGATCAGCAACGATCTGGCTCAGTTGGTCCAGCAGAGCGCGCACGGTGGTCTTCGGTGCGTCTACTGCTTCAGCCAGGTCAGCGATCAGTTGGTCTTTAGTAATAGCCATTGTGGTGTTCCTTCCCTATCAAATTCATATGGATTGCAGAGTGCAGTGTCAGCCGTCGAGCCCGACCATCATGGCCTGGCACCCCCGGCTATAACCACGGAGATCGGGGTTATAGATACTTGAATCGGGGATTGGTTCGACCTGACAGATGCTGAATGCACGCTTAACGCCGAGACTTGGCGTAAGACGGGGCAAAACTAGCACAGAGACGGGGAAATATCCGCTTCTACCTAGCCATTTGGTCAGCTTTATCGCTCTAAACCGTGAAAAAAAGGCATATAGGCCGTCGGAGGTCGCCCAAAACACCCTTCCAGGCGTGTCTTGGCCAACGGGTGCGGTACACTGGGCGACTTTTCGGGGAGGCCAACCGCTCCCCTTCAACCAGCCGAGAAGCCTATGCCGATCCGTCATTGCATCGTCCACCTGATCGACAAAAAACCCGACGGCACCCCTGCAGTTCTCCACGCCCGCGACTCGGAGCTGTCCGAATCCGCCGCCATCGAGAACATGCTTGCCGACCTCAACGAGAGCTATAACGCTAAACAGGGCAAGGCCTGGGGTTTCTTCCATGCCGAGTCCGGCGCGCACCCGTTCAGCGGCTGGTTGAAGGAGTATTTCGACGGCGGCCAGGACTTCACCACCTTCAGCCGCACTGCGGTGGAACATCTGCAGAAGCTGATGGAAGAATCCAACCTCTCCACCGGCGGCCACGTGCTGTTTGCCCACTACCAGCAAGGCATGACCGATTACCTGGCCATCGCCCTGCTGCACCACAGCGAAGGCGTGGCGGTGACCGACGAGCTGGACGTGACCCCATCGCGCCACCTGGACCTGGGCCAATTGCACCTGGCCGCGCGGGTCAATATCTCCGAGTGGCAGAACAACAAGCAGTCCAAGCAGTACATTTCGTTTATCAAAGGCAAGAATGGCAAGAAGGTCTCGGAATACTTCCGCGACTTTATCGGCTGCCAGGAAGGCGTCGACGGCCCGGGCGAAACTCGCACCCTGCTCAAGGCGTTCAGCGACTTCGTGGAAAGCGAAGACCTGCCGGACGAATCCGCCCGCGAAAAAACCAAAACCCTGGTGGACTACGCCAGCAGCCAGGCCAAGCTCGGCGAGCCGATGGGCCTGGAAGAACTCTCGGGGTTAATCGATGAAGATCGACCAAAAGCGTTCTACGACCATATCCGCAACAAGGACTACGGCCTGTCGCCTGAAATCCCGGCGGATAAACGCACCCTCAACCAGTTCCGCCGCTTCACCGGCCGCGCCGAAGGCCTGTCGATCAGCTTTGAAGCGCACCTGCTGGGCGACAAGATCGAGTACGACGAAGCTGCCGGCACCTTGATCATCAAGGGCCTGCCGACTCAACTGACCGACCAGCTCAAGCGCCGTAACTGATGCTCGGCGGCGTCCTCAAGAAAGTTCTGCTGGTGTTACTGGTCGTGGTGGTTTTCCAGAACTGGGGCAAGATCGAGCGGCTGTTCAACCCTTCGCAGGTGGTTTCAGAGCAGGTGCGCGCTTCGGCGCGCGTGACGCTTTACTCCACCGAGTGGTGCGGCTACTGCAAGCAGATCCGCCGTTTTTTGGACCAGAAAGGTATTCCGTACCAGGCGCTGGATATCGAGAAGGACGCCCAGGCGCGCAAGGCGTATGAGGCGCTGGGCGGCGGCGGGATTCCGTTTGTGGACGTGAACGGCACGTTGATCCGCGACTACAACCCCGATGCGATCATGGCCGCCCTGAAGTAACCCAAACCTTGTGGAATCGGGCTTGTGTGGGAGCTGGCTTGCCTGCGATGCTGACACCTCTGTGTGTCAGACATACCGCAGTGATGCTATCGCAGGCAAGCCAGCTCCCACATTCAGCACTCCTAACGCAACACAATCACCCGGCCAAGCACGCTGTGCTGTTCAAAACCGAGCACGGCTTGCAAGGCATTCAACACCGCCTGCGGGTCTTTGCTCGGAAAGCTGCCACTGACGCGCTTGGCGCCCATCTCGTCGTTCAGCACGAAGATTCGGCCAGGGTAGTAACGACCCAGATCCTTGACCACATCCGCCAGCGGCGCCTTGTAGTAATTGAGCCAGCCGTCGCGCCAAGCCAAACGTGATTCGCTGTCGACCGGGTGCAGGGTGTCGGCCACGCCTTCGGCATAGGCCACTTGCTGGCCTGCCGTCAGAATTTGCTGTTGGCCTATGTCGGACGGCGTCACGCCGACCCGACCAGACAACACAGTCACTTGAGCACCCGCCGGTTGCAGGCGCACCTCGAACTGAGTGCCCAGCACGCGCGCTTCACCGCTGCCCGCCTCCACCACGAAGGGCTGACCGGTGTGGGTCACGCTGAAAAAGCCTGCGCCGCGACGCAAGCGGATGTGCCGTTCGCCACGGCTGAAATCCACGTCGATGGCGCTGTCGGCATCCAGAGTGACGTGGGATTGATCAGCCAGGGTGACAGTTTTTATCTCGCCCGGCGCGGTCACGTAATCGGCGCCAAAATCATCAACCCATCGCGACGGTTGCCAACCCGCGCCCATCGACACCATCACCAGCAAGCACGCCGCCACGGCCAAAGCGCTGGACCAACGCCCCCTCCGCGAGCGCTTCGAGGTGTTCATCGCGTTGAGGTAACCCTGCAAGGCCAACGCCTCTTCATCCGCCAATGTGCGCGCCGGTACTTCGCTCAATTCCCACAACACCTGCGCCTGGGAATAAGCCTCGACGTGCGCAGGGTCTGCCCGTAGCCAATGGCTGAACCTGGCCTGATCACCACTGCTGGGACTGTCGTGCAGCAGGCTCAACCAGCCGAGTGCGGCCTGTTCCTGGGCGGGGGTTGGGGTGACGTTCACGATGCTTTCCCTGGCGTGCGTGGGGGCGATGGCTCGCGAAGGCTGGCTTTGCAGGCTTCGAGGGCACGCATCATATGTTTTTCCACGGCGCTTTGGGACAGGCCCATGGCCTTGGCGATTTCGGCGTACTTGCGCCCGTGAATGCGGTTGAGCAGGAAAATCTGCCGAGTGCGCGCCGGCAAGCTGCGCAAGGCCGCCTCGACATGCCTCAAATCATTGCCTGCTTCGAGCGCCGCCTGTGGTTCCGAGCTTTGGTTGTCTTGCTGCTCCGGCAACCAGCCTTCGCTGCTGCGCACCCGCGCGCCTTCGCTGCGCAAATGGTCGATGGCGATGTTGCCGGCGCAACGCAGCAAGTAGGTGCTCAGCTCTTCGACCTGCACCAGCGGCCGCCGCCAAAAGCGCAGGAACAGGTCCTGTACCAGGTCAGCCGCCGTGGCACGGCAACCCACGCGACGGCTGACCAGCGCCTCCATCTGCGAACGCTGGGACAAAAACACCTGCAGGAAATGCGCACGCCCGCCGGCCGCATCAGCGTGCGGGCGGTCCTGGGATTCCGGTGGGGTGCTGATCATCATAAAAAGCTCAGGATAAGGCGAAGGCCGCAACAGGGCTGGCGACCAGGCCGACGCCCGCCAAAATCAAGGCCAACCTTGGCCGATACGGCAACAGCAACACCAACAGCAGCGCGCTGAGCATCAGCACAGCGCACCACTCCACCAATCCCTGGCTCCAGCCCGCGGCGGCGACGGCAGGCCAGATGGCCAGCGTCAGCAACAACCAGCCCACCACCCGTAAACTCAAACGCCGACGCGGCGAGGGTTTGCTGTGCAGCAACTCGCCATGATGACGGTCGGTAGACAGGCACAGTGCGCAAAACCCGGCGTAGCACATCAGCAGCGCGAGGAGCATCAGCGAGCCTCCTGCTTGAGGGTCAAGCCCTGCGCGCGGGCGGCCCTGGTTTGCGGCGCAGTGCGGTGCTGCATCTTCCAGGCTGCCCAGCTCAGGAACACGCCGCTGACGCAGCACGTCAGGTCGAAACCGGCCATGGCCCAGTCGCCCTTGGCGAGTGACACGCCCAGATGCTGCGAGGTGGTCAGCGCGTTCAGCAACGGGATCGCGATAAACAACAATGCGCCGACACTCAATTGCTCGACCCAGGCCTGGCGCCCTCGACGCAACGCGGCATGCAGCAAACTCAGGGCCCACACGATAAAGAAGACCTGCACCTCCCAACCTGAACGCTCGGCAACGCTCACCGGCAACAGGCGATTGGCCCAGAAAAACGCGGCGACGGCGATCATCAGCCCGGACATGCTGGCGATGTTCAGCACTTCCACCAGCCGAAGCTCAAACGGCATCACGCCGGTTTTTGCGTGCTTGAGTTGACGCTTGCCGAGCCAGATCACCAGACCGGTACCGATCATCGCCGTGCCCGCCAGGCCGCAGATAAAATACAGCCAGCGCAGCACCGGCCCGGCGAAATGGCCCATGTGCAGGCCGTAAAAACTGCCGCCGATTGCTGCCGGCAGCGACTGCTCGCCACTGACCCGCAGCAGCTCACCGGTGGTGCCACTGAACGACACCGCGCTGCCAAAATCATGCACCACGCGATCGGCGCCGGCACGAATCACATTGACCGAGGCGTTCACATCACTCGGGTTATTCACCACCAACCGCCCGACATGCCCGCCCGCCCATTGTTCACGCGCCTGGTTGTACATCGGCAGCAGTGGCAACAAGTGCCCGGGCTGACCGAGCGCAGGGGCATTGTCCGTAGAGGGAAACACTTCATTGAAGAACGCTCGGCTGTCGTCGCCATACGCGGCAACAATAGGTGCGGGCATCACCATGTTCATGAAGATCACCAGGCTGCTGTAGGTGATCATCAAGTGAAACGGCAGCACCAGCACACCCACTGCGTTATGCCCGTCGAGCCAGGAGCGCTGCCCCTTGCGCGGGCGAAAGGTGAAGAAGTCCTTGAAGATTTTCTTGTGGGTAATGATGCCGGTGATCAGTGCGACGAACATCACCATCGCGGCGATCGTCGACAGCCAGCGCCCCCACGGGTAGGGCATTTGCAGCTGGAAGTGGAAACGGTAGAAAAAATCGCCGCCCATGCTCTCGCGAGCCTGCACCGCTTGCCCTGTCACCGGGTCGAGTACTTTGCGAATGAAATTGCCGCGTTTGCCGGGGTCCACTTTGTCTTGCCACATCACCGACAGGCCGGGGTCGCGACTGTCCGGCAAGGTGATAAACCAACGTGCGGCGCCAGGCGCCTGTTGTTGCAAATACAGTTGGGCGACGCTGAGGCTGCGCGCGTCGTCCAAAGGGTGGGCCTGCACTTCGGGCTGCATCCAATGGGTAATTTCATCCTTGAAATAAGCCAGGGTGCCCGTCAGAAAAATCGCAAACAGCAGCCAGCCAAAGATCAACCCAGCCCAGGTGTGCAGCCAGGCCATCGCCTGGCGAAAGCCCTCTTTCATGTGCGCACCATCCAGAAACCCACGCCCGCCAGGGTCGCAAACACTGCGCAGGGCAGCATGACGCCACACCAGGCGCGCCATGCCGTGCGGCAGGCGAAGCACCAGATAACGGCGAGCAGGTAGAACACAAACGAACTCATCATCCCGGTAATAACGGCGTCGGCGCGCGAGGTGGGCATCCACAGCGCCAGGCAGACGGCGGCCAGGGAGGCCATTAGATAACCGCCGACCACGGCCGCCAGCACGCGGGACGTGACGGCGAGGCGGTAAGAGGCCGGAAGTGAGGGTGTGCGTTTCATGCGGGAGGCGCCAGGTTCATCAGCGCGCAATATTAATGATAAATATTCTCATAAGCAAAAGAGAACGGATGAATCACCTGCCCTGGCCGATTGCCGAACTGTATCGGGCGCCCTACAATGCGAACAATTCTTGTTCTCTAAAGCATGCCGATGCTTATGGAGTGTTCGCCTTGCAGCCGCTTAACACCGTTGAAGTCTTGTATCAGGACCATCACCACTGGCTCACCGGCTGGTTGCGACGCAAGCTCGGCTGCCCGGAAAGCGCGGCCGACCTGGCCCAGGACACGTTCGTCCGCGTGCTGACCGCGCGGGAAGCGCCGACACTGGTCGAACCGCGGGCCTTCCTCACCACCGTCGCCAAGCGCGTGTTATTCAACTTCTATCGTCGCCAGGACCTGGAACGCGCCTACCTCGACGCACTCGCGCAGATGCCCGAACACCTGGCGCCGTCGGAGGAAGAACGCGCGATCATCCTGCAAACCCTGATGGAACTGGACCAGTTGCTCGACGGCCTGCCCGTGCAGGTCAAACGCGCGTTCCTGCTGGCCCAGCTCGACGGCCTGACCTATGCACAAATCGGCGCGGAACTGGACATCTCCATCGCCACCGTCAAACGTCACCTGAATAAAGCCGCCATGCGCTGCTACTTCGCCTTATGAACTTCTCCACGCAAGTCGCCGAGCAAGCCGTGCACTGGCTGATGGAAATGCAGCAAGGCGCACTCAACCCGCGCCAGCAAGCGGCCTGGCAGCAATGGCTGGCGGCCCACAGCGAACATCAGCGCGCGTGGGACCATATCCAGCGCGTGAACCAGCGGCTGCGCGGCATGCCTTCACCAGTGGCCCATGCGGCGTTGAACGCGCCGACCTCCAGCAGCCGCCGCCAGGCCTTGAAACTGCTATTGATCCTCGGCGCCGGGTCCGCCGCCGCCTGGGGTTTGCGCCAGCAGCACATTTTGCCGCCGCTGACCGCCGACTACCGCAGCCCCGTCGGCCAGCGCCGCAAGGTGCAACTGGCGGATGGCAGCCAATTGCAGCTCAACACCGGCAGCGCGGTGGATGTGCATTTCGATGGTCAACAGCGCTTGATCCGCCTGCTCGAAGGCGAAATCCTGCTGACCGCCCGTGCGGGCAACGCACCGTTAAACGTACTCACCGCCCAGGGCCTGCTCAGCAGCCAGGCCGCGCGACTGAACGTGCGCCAGTTCAACGACCATACCCAGTTGGCGGTGTTCGATGGCCATGTGGACGTGATGCCCAACAGCTACAGCGGCCTGCCGCTGACCGTCGACGCCTCGCGCCAGGTCAACTTCACCCGCAAAGGCTGGGACACCCCGCGCCCCACCGACGCCAACAGTGGCGCCTGGGCCGACGGCATGCTGGTGGCTGCGCATATGCGCCTGGAAGACTTCCTCAATGAGCTGGGCCGTTATCGCCGTGGTCAGCTCAATTGCGACCCGCAGGTGGCAGATTTGCTGCTGTCCGGCAGCTACCCGCTGGACGACAGCGAGCGCATTCTCGACCTGCTGGAGGTGAGTTTGCCGGTCAAGGTGCGACGTTTCACGCGCTACTGGGTGACCGTTCAGGCACGCGCCTGAGATTATTTTCAAAAACAGTGAGCCGTTTTCCACCCCTCGCGTGACAGAGAAGGAAAGCCACCTTGATCCTTCCTTCTCAGGACAGCCCTTCATGCCTCAGCCACCGACGCTTCTCGCCCGCACCCTGCGCCAACTCCTGCTCGGCGCCAGCCTCAGCCTGACCGTACTTCCGTCCGTGATGGCGGCGGATGCCAAGCCGTACCACATTGCTCCGACTTCGCTGGAAACAGCCCTGAACCAGTTTGGCCGCGAAGCCGGTGTACTGATCTCCTTCGGCTCAGAAGTGACGGCGGGCATGCAGAGCCGTGGCTTGTCGGGTGATTACGGCATCGCAGAAGGTCTGCAAAAACTGCTGGAAGGCACCGGCCTGCAAGCCCGCGCCGAAGGCGAAAACGCCTACAGCCTGCAACCTGCCAGCGCCCCGGCCACCCTCGAACTGCAAACCTCCAACGTGGTCGGCGACTGGCTCGGCGATGCGGCGCAAACCAACGTATTCGAACACCCCGGCGCGCGTGATGTGATCCGCCGCGAAGAGTTCGAGCGCCAGGGCGCAACCCAGGCCCGTGACGTGCTCAACCGCATTCCCGGCGTCAACGCCCCGGACAACAACGGCACCGGCAGCCACGACATGGCGCTGAACTTCGGTATTCGTGGCCTCAACCCACGCCTCGCCTCACGCTCCACCGTCTTGATGGACGGCATCCCGGTGCCCTTCGCGCCTTACGGCCAGCCACAGCTGTCGTTTGCGCCGATCAGCATGGGCAACATGGACGCGGTGGACGTGGTTCGCGGCGGCGGCGCCGTGCGGTATGGCCCGCAGAACGTTGGCGGCATCGTCAACTTCGTCACCCGCGCGATCCCGGATGCGCCGACGGTCAAAGGCGGTTTGCAGACTGAAACCAGCCCGTCCTCCAGCCACGACGGCTTCAAAACCACCGGCAATTTGCTGGCCGGCGGCACCGCCGAGAATGGCCTGGGCGGTGCGATTTTGTATTCCGGCACCCGTGGCGGCGACTGGCGCGAGAACAGCAACACACGCATCGACGACCTGATCCTCAAGGGCAAATACCAGCTCGATGACGCCAACAGCTTCAACGCCATGGCGCAGTACTACGAAGGCCAGGCCGATATGCCCGGTGGTTTGAACGTCAAGGACTACAAGGCCGACCCGTATCAGTCCACCCGCCCCTACGACAAATTCTGGGGTCGTCGTACGATGTTCAACGCCGGTTACCGCTACCAGGAAGACCGCCGCGAATTCACCGCCAACACCTTCTTCACCACCACCTTGCGTAATGGCTATCTCGACCAGGGCAGCTTCCTTTCGTTGTCGCCGCGCGAGTACTGGGTGCGCGGCCTCGAAACCCGTTTCGCTCAGGGTTTCGACCTCGGCCCGACCAGCCATGAAGTGGGCATTGGCTACCGCTATATCAACGAAGCCGGCCACGAGTTGCGCTACCGCACACCGATCACCGCCAATCAGCAACTGCCAGACACCAATAGCCGTAACGACCGCGACACGCGTGGCGCCACTGAAGCCAATGCGTTTTTCGTCGATGACCGCATTGATATCGGCAAGTGGACCATCACCCCGGGCGTGCGCTACGAGATGATCGAGTCCCAGCAGACCAACAACCTGACGAACGTGAAGTACAAGGGCGACTACAACACCGCGCTGCCCGCGCTGAACGTGCTCTACCACCTCACCGACGACTGGAACCTCTACGCCAACACCGAAGGTTCGTTCGGCAGCGTGCAGTACAGCCAGATGCCAAACCGCGTCACCAGCGGCGAAGTGAAACCGGAAAAAGCGCGCACCTGGGAACTCGGCACGCGCTATGACAACGGCACCTTGCGTGCGGAAATCGGCGCGTTCCTGATCAACTTCGACAACCAGTACGACAGCAACCAGACCAACGATACGGTGATCGCCCGTGGCGAAACGCGTCACCAGGGCATCGAGTCCAGTATCAACTACGCCCTCGACGGCTTGAGCCCGGCGCTCGCCGGTTTTGATGTGTACGCCACCTACGCTTACGTCGATGCAACCATCCGCGAAGACGGCCCGAACAAAGGCAACCGCGTGCCTTTCTCGTCCAAGCATAAAGGCACCTTGGGCGTCGGCTATACCGAAGGCCGCTGGAAACTCAACCTGGACAGCAGCTACCAGAGCAGCCAGTTTGCTGACAATGCCAACACCCAGGCGGAAAGCGCCGACGGCAGCACGGGTCGTATCCCGGGCTATATGTTGTTCAGCAGCCGCGCAGCGTATGACTTTGGCCCGCAGCTGTCGGATTTGAACGTGGCGGTTGGCGTGAAAAACATCCTCAACAAGCAGTACTACACGCGCTCGTTTGACGATAACAACAAGGGCAAATACGTGGGCGAGCCGCGCACGGTGTATGTGCAGACGTCCATCGCGTTCTGATTGCCGGGACCTTACAAACGCTGCGACACCCTGTGGGAGCTCCCACAGAGGATAAGTTTGTCGGTTGGGGGTTAACTGCCCGCCAGGCAACTCGGCGTGCCGGCCACCAAGGCATCAATGGCGCAGCGCACTTTGGCCGGCATGTGCGGCGCCGTCGGCCAGATCACATGGATCGGCGAGGGTTGGTCACGGTAGCCTGGCAGTACCGCTTCCAGTTTCCCGCGCAACACGTAATGCGCAATCAACCAACTCGGCAACCAGGCCAGACCGACGCCCGCAATCGCGGCGTCGGCCACGGCCTGGAGGTCGTCGAGCACCAGAGGCGATGTCATGCCCGAGCGAACCGCAGTATTGCTGCGGTAGGCAATGCCGCGGTGACCCACGAGTTCATCGATACTTTCAATCCGCCCGGCACGCTGCAAATACTCCGCTGACGCCGCCAACCCCACGGACTGCTCGCCCAGACGACGTGCGCTGAGGCGGTCTGTATCCGGTAACGGGCCGATACGCACCGCAACGTCGAAGCCTTCCTGCGCCAAGTCTATCAGCCGGTCAGAAAACGAAATCTCGATCTCCAGTTCCGGGTAACGGTCCATCAAGCCCCATAAGGCCGGCGCGGCGTAATGGTGCCCGAATGCCAGTGGCAGGCTCGCCCTCAAGCGTCCGCGCGGTATCTGGCGGCCACTCTCAAGCACCGATTCGGCGGCCTCAAGTTCCGCCAAGGCGCGCAGGCAATGCTCGTAATACGCCTGACCGTCTTCGGTCAGGCGTTGGCGCCGGGTGGAACGCTGTAACAGGCAGGTGCCCAGCCGTGCTTCAAGGCGCGCCAGGCCTTTGCCCACGGCCGAACGCGTGAGGTTCAAACGCTCGGCGGCCTCGGTCAGGTTGCCGCTTTCGACGATTTGCAAAAAAAGTTCGACGCCGTCAAAACGTGGAGTGGCCATGGGTAAATTGTCGCCTTTTGTTCCCTTATCAGCGGAAAACTTATCACGAATAAAGAAATGGATTCCCCTGAAAATAACCCGATACACCCGTCCTCAGGAGAACCCCATGCCACCCGCCGCCACGTTATCGGCCGCACACCCACCGCGTACCGCCAGAGATGGTCTGGCGCTCACTGCCGTCTGCCTTGTTGCACTGATGTTCGGCCTGGAAATCTCCAGCGTGCCGGTCATTCTGCCAACGCTGGAACAGCAACTGGGCACCGGCTTTCAGGACGCGCAATGGATCATGAACGCCTACACACTGGCCTGCACCAGCGTGCTGATGGCGGCAGGCACCCTGGCCGATCGCTTCGGTCGGCGGCGCATGCTGGTGGTGTGTCTGTGGGTGTTCGGGCTGGCATCGCTGGCCTGTGGCTTGGCAGACGATGCGTCCACGCTGATCGCCGCGCGTTTCGTGCAGGGCGTGGGCGCCGGGGCGATGATGATCTGCCAGTTCGCGATTCTTTCCCACAGGTTCCGCGAACCGGCGGCGCGGGCACGGGCCTTTGCGGTGTGGGGTGTGATCGCGGGTGTAGGCCTGGGCTTCGGGCCGATGGTGGGGGCGTTGATTCTGGCTGTGGCGGATTGGCGCTGGGTGTTTCTGGTGCACGTGCCCTTGACCCTGTTCACCCTGGTACTACTGCGCATCAGCGTGCAGGAATCGCGCGACCCGGCCGAGCATCGCCTCGATATCGCGGGCATGCTCACGTTGACGGTGTCGGTGTTTGCATTGGTTTACTTCATCACCCAGGGCAGCGAGAGCGGTTTTGGCACACCGGCCATGCTGGGTTGGGCAGGCTTGTCGGTGGGCGGTTTACTGCTGTTCATTCTGGTTGAGCGACGCAGCAATCATCCGATGTTCGATTTTTCGGTGTTCCGCATTCAGCGCTTCAACGGCGCGTTGATGGGCTCTATCGGCATGAACTTCAGCTTCTGGCCGTTCATGATTTACCTGCCGCTCTACTTCCAGGCGGGGCTGGGCTACGACACCCTGACCACCGGCGGTGCACTGCTCGCCTATACCTTGCCGACCTTGCTGGTGCCGCCCCTGGCCGAACGCCTGGCCTTGCGCTATGGCGCCGAGCGCATCATCCCGGTGGGCCTGGGTTTGATGGGCGTGGGGTTTATGGCGATGGCCGCAGCCAATCAAGCTGCAGATCCGAGCATTGTGCTGGTGCTGTTCAGTTGCGCGTTGGCGGGCGTGGGCTTGGCACTGACCAACTCGCCGACCACCAACACCACTACCGGCTCGGTTTCAGCTGATCGCGCGGGCATGGCGTCGGGTATCGACCTCAGCGCGCGCTTGATTACGTTGGCACTCAACATCGCGCTGATGGGTTTGGTGCTGCTGCTGGGGATCAGCCATCACCTTGCAAGCCTGCTGCCCGCAACCACGGCATTGGATTGGCCGGCCATAGGCCAGAGCATTGCGGCAGGCAAACTGGATGCGTTGGGGCTGGCGCGTGTTGATGCCCAGGCGGCGCTGCGTCATGGCGCCGGTTGGGCCATGCTCTTTGCGGGTTTGGGTGCGGGTGGTTTGGCACTGTTGAGCGGGTATTTTTTCCGACGCCGCCGCTAAACGAAAACGGGCCTGCATGTGCAGGCCCGTCTTGATGGGGATGAAAGAACCGTCAGTTATCAGCCGTTGAACACAGCGCGTTCTTTTTCCAGAAACTCCTGTTCAAGCTCGTCTTCATTCACTTTGGTGGTCGGCTGGCTTTTCCCGGCAGCGCGAGGCTTGCCTTGCAGTCGGCCAAACAAATGTTCCAGTGCATGCTCAAGCTTTGTAGCAGCACCGTCGATCGCCTGTTCCAGGGTATCGGCTTTATGCAACACCGAGACCGGCTGATGACCTTTTGGCCGTGCTTCCAGGCGGCAACTTAAATCATGGGGACCGGGCTTGTCGCCATTCTCATCTTTGAGGTAGACCTCAACGCGGGTCAGGTCCTCTTCGTAACGTTCGAGCGTGCTTTCAATGGTAGTACGTACCCACTCCTCCAGTCGGATGCTGCTTTCAATATGGTTATCGCTATTGACTTGGATTTGCATAGTTTTTCCCTTATTTCAGCTAGCTCGCGAGAGATCACAACTGCAACACCGATGCGGTGAAACCATGACCTCTTGATTACACAATTGAGCAGTCAGAAGAACAATTCAACCCCTTTGCAAAGATAAATCACACATTACAAATTAAGTCTGACTACGAGCAAAAACGCTGTTAGGGTGGGGAGTTAGTTACATCTTCTTACGCCCCACCGACCTCATAATTGCCCCTCTCCCAAGGGGTGCAATCCGCGAAAAATCTCCGCTTCTTCCACCAGCCAATCATGGACCGCCCGCACGCCCGGATGGTTCAGCGCACCTGGCGCGTACAACAACACGTAACGTTTGTGGTTGGGCACGGCCAGGCCGAACGGCACGATCAAAGTGCCACGCTCCAGCTCATCATTGAGCAAGGTGCGCCGCGCGATGGCCACGCCCATGCCGGCGATGGCGGCTTCGATGGTCAGGTGGTTGCGGTTGAACGTGTGGCCACGTCGCACGTCCGCGTCGTGATAGCCGATGGCATTCAGGTAAAACTCCCACTCGGCGTATTCATAACTCCCACGCCAGGCAGTGATGTCGTGCAGCAACGGGAAATGCACCAGGTCGGCCGGGCCGTGCAGCGGTGGGCGGCCGCGCAGCAGGCTCGGCGCGCACACCGGAAATATCTGCTCATCCAGCAAGGCTGTGGATAACAGGCCGGGGTAGCTGCCGTCGTTCAAGTCGATCGCCAGGTCGAAGTCGCCTTCGTGCAGGGCGATGCTGCTGTCTTCGGCGACCATGCGCAGCTGGATATCCGGAAAACGCTGCTGCAAACGCGGCAGACGCGGGGTCAGCCATTTGCCCAGAAATGACGGAATCGAGCGCAGGCGCAACGTGCCGCTGATCATGCCCGCGTCCAGCCGCTGCAATTCAGCATCGATGCTGCCGTAAGCCTCCCCGACCGTCGCCGCCAACCGCTGCCCCTCGGCGCTGAGTTCAACACCGCGTGCGCGCCGATGGAACAACCGAAAGCCCAAACGCTCCTCCAGCTGACGAATTTGCTGGCTCACCGCCCCGGGCGTGATGTGCAGTTCTTCAGCGCAGCGGGTAAACGACAAATGCCGCGCCGCACAGGAAAAAACGTGCAACCAGACGTAGGTCTGGCCATGTAAATGCCGGCTCATAGGGTTTAGTCCTGCTAAAGGGTGTCTTAGGATAATTCGTTGGTCAGTGCCGATCCAGAGGCTCAGTATCGCGCCAATTCCGCTCGCTCTACAAAACATGGCAGCGATTTCTCCTCCATTGCTTGTAAGGCTTTAGCATGACTATCAGTGTTTTCGATCTATTCAAAGTCGGCATCGGGCCGTCCAGCTCCCACACCGTCGGTCCGATGCGGGCGGCGGCGACCTTTGCTCAGGCACTGACAGACCAGGGCTTGCTGGCCGATACGCGCCGCGTCGAAGTGCGTTTATACGGCTCGCTGTCCGCCACCGGCGTCGGCCATGCCACTGACCGCGCCTGCGTGATGGGCCTGATGGGCGAATGGCCAGATCAGGTCGACCCCACCTCAATCAACACACGCATTCAGCAACTGCGCGAATCCGGCAAACTGCTGCTCGCAGGCCGCCAGGAAATTGCCTTCAACTGGCACACCGACCTCCTGCTGCTGGACGAAAGCCTGCCCTACCACCCCAATGCCATGTCCCTGCACGCCTATGGCGAAAACGGTCTGCTCAGCGAGCAAACGTACTATTCGGTGGGCGGCGGTTTCATCATCGAAGCGGCCGAGGCCGAGTCGGGCGTGGCGCCGACCAGCGACGTGCAATTGCCCTACGACTTTTCCAGTGCTGTCGAACTGCTGGCCTTGTGCAACAAGCACGGCCTGCGGGTTTCCGAGCTGATGATGGCCAACGAGCGCGCCTGGCGCAGCGACGCCGACATCCGCAGCGGCCTGCTGCATATCTGGTCGGTGATGCGCGAATGCGTGGAGCAAGGCCTGCGCGATGAAGGCATCCTGCCAGGCGGTCTGGATGTACCGCGTCGCGCGGCGAAATTGCACCGCAGCCTGTTGGAAATCGGCAAGCCGAATGTCATCACCTCGACCTTGTCGGCCATGGAGTGGGTCAACCTGTTCGCCCTCGCCGTCAACGAAGAAAACGCCGCCGGCGGGCGCATGGTCACCGCGCCGACCAATGGCGCAGCGGGAATCATCCCGGCGGTGCTGCACTACTACATGAAATTCAACGCCGACGCGTCTGACGACGACGTGGTCAATTTCTTCCTCGCCGCGGCTGCCGTCGGCATCCTGTGCAAGAAAAACGCCTCGATCTCCGGTGCCGAAGTCGGCTGCCAGGGTGAAGTCGGCTCGGCCTGCGCCATGGCCGCCGCCGGGCTGGCGGACATCCTTGGCGCCACCCCGGAACAATTGGAAAACGCCGCCGAAATCGGCCTGGAACACAACCTGGGCCTGACCTGCGACCCGGTCGGCGGCCTGGTGCAAGTGCCGTGCATCGAGCGCAATGCCATCGCCGCCGTCAAGGCGATCAACGCCACGCAGATGGCCCTGCGCGGTGACGGCAAACACTTTATTTCCCTCGACCGGGTGATCCGCACCATGCGCGACACCGGCGCCGATATGCACGACAAATACAAAGAAACTTCACGGGGCGGCCTGGCGGTCAGCTGGGTGGAGTGCTGACGAGCACTGCTACCCGCCCCACACGTGAGCCCGCGCAAAAATAATAACGAGGCAATACCGATGACCGATGTACGTACACCTGCTGCCGAAAATCCGTCTGTAGAGAACACCGTTGTTACCACTGGCTGGACCAAACACGACACCACCTGGATGCTCGGCCTCTATGGCACTGCCATCGGCGCGGGCACACTGTTCCTGCCGATCAACGCCGGGGTCGGCGGCTTCTGGCCGCTGATCGTGCTGGCGCTGCTGGCCTTCCCGATGACCTTCTTCGCTCACCGTGGGCTGACGCGCTTTGTGCTGTCAGGCAAATCCGGTGACATCACCGACGTGGTCGAAGAGCACTTTGGCGTCGGCGCAGGCAAGCTGATCACCCTGCTGTATTTCTTCGCCATTTTCCCGATTCTGCTGGTGTACAGCGTGGCGCTGACCAACACCCTCAGCAGTTTCATGGAACACCAACTGCACATGGCGCCGCTGCCTCGCGCGATCCTGTCGCTGGTGCTGATCCTTGGCCTGATGGCCATTGTGCGTTGCGGCCAGGGCGTGATCGTCAAGGCCATGAGCGTGCTGGTGTACCCGTTTGTCGCGGCCCTGCTGTTGCTGGCCTTCAGCCTGATTCCCAACTGGAACGGCGCGTTCTTCGCCTCGGCCGGCGACGGCATGCCGCTGCCGCTGTTCTTCAAGACCCTGTGGCTGGCGATCCCGGTGATGGTGTTTTCCTTCAACCACTCGCCGATCATCTCCGCCTTCGCCGTCGACCAGAAGCGCGTGTACGGCCCGCAAGCCGAGCGCAAAAGCGGCGGCATCCTCGCCACCGCCCACGGCATGATGGTGCTGACGGTGATGTTCTTTTGCTTCAGTTGCGTATTGGCGCTGTCGCCCGCTGACCTGGCCGCGGCCAAGGCGCAGAACATCTCGATCCTGTCGTACCTGGCCAACCACTTCGAAACGCCGGTGATCGCCTACGCCGCCCCGTTGATTGCACTGGTGGCGATCACCAAATCCTTCCTCGGCCACTACATCGGCGCCAGCGAAGGTTTTCAGGGCTTGATCGTCAAGTCCCTGCGCGGGCGTAACCGCTCAATGTCGGCCAAATGGCTGGAACGCAGCACCGCGCTGTTCATGGTGCTCACCTGCTGGGCTGTGGCGACGTTCAACCCAAGCATCCTGGGCATGATCGAAACCATGGGCGGGCCGATCATCGCGTGCCTGCTGTTTTTGATGCCGATGTACGCGATCCGCCGCGTGCCAGCGCTGCGCCAGTATTCGGGGCAGGTGTCGAATGTGTTTGTGGTGGTGATCGGGTTGATTGCGCTGTCTGCGATCGTTTTCTCTGTGTTGCCCTGAAATAGACCACTCGATCAAGAACACCACAAAATAAATGTGGGAGGGGGCTTGCTCCCGATAGCAGTCTTCCAGCCGAGTATTCATTGGCTGATCCACCGCTATCGGGAGCAAGCCCCCTCCCACATTAGAATTTCAGCGCCTGGAGAGTTGCTGTACGGCACGGCCCTTGCTGTACAGCTTCTGAGGGAAACGGAATTTGGCCGGTGGTCAGGAGACGCGAACTAATCCCGATACCGGTCGTCAATGACTGCATGTTCTCATCAGGCGGTAACGCACATGGACAATCCTTTTCAGATCATCACCGACACATTCACGCCCACCTACCGTGTCAACTTAAGCATCCAGCGGCTGGATGGCAGCATCATGCTCACCCTCTCGAAAGAGGATGGCGTGGTGGCCAAACGCATGATCAGCGCCGAACAACGCAACGATCCGCAACGGCTCAAACGCTTGGTGCAAAGTATTCAATTCGGCATTGCCATCGAGCAGGGCCACAGCGCCATGGAGATCCTGGCGGTGATGACCGACGGTGACAGCCACAAACTCTTGCAGCCACCACCGACTCGCGCACTGCCCTTCAGCGTCGGGCTTTAAAGCTCGCCTTTCTCGGTCTCCGGGCTCGCCTCGCCCTTGCGGCGCGGGCCTTCAACCTTCACCGAGGGGAACGCCGACGAGGCGTAACGCACCACCAGAATCGAGAACGCCAGCAACAGAATGCCGCCACACAGGTAGATGATGCCGATGTCCGGCGGGTTGTGGTGCGACACGTTGGAGATCAGCAAACGCGTCAGCGCGGTGATCGCCACGTAGATCAGGAAACGCACCGGCATGTGGTTGGTCTTGAAATAAATCCCGACCATCGCACCCAGTTCCAGGTAGATGAACAGCAGCAAGATGTCATCGATCTTGATGTGTCCGTTCTCCAGCATCCCCAAAAATTCCATCACCGCCGCCCACGCGGTCACCGCACCAATGGCGAACAGCGCCAGGTAGTGGAACGTCTCCACGAACAGATTGCCCAGCGACTCGGCCAGCCCATGGACGTTCTGACGCAGCTTTTCGGCCCAGTTGATTTTCACGATGATGCTTCCTTAGGTCGACTCGACCGGATAATGCGGTTTGGACGTGACGGTTCTTCTGCATGCAGAAAAAAGGCCAGTAGCCGGTATAAGATGATGGCGGCGTGATATGAGGCACTGCAAACCTGTATTTACGGGCTACATTAAAAAGCTGCTACCCAAACCCTGTGGTTTGGCTTATCCTTTTAGCTGTATATAAATACAGTAGTCGCAAAAGACAACTATCGTGAAGGCATGTGAGGTGGTGAATGGCCGTCGAAGTGGTATACCGCAGCAGCCGAGATCTGGAGCGTTTGTTCATGGATAAAGCCGAAGCTGACCGTCATGACAAAATGCTTGAACTCGCTGAGTTGCTGGCAGAAGTGTTGCAAAAAGCCGTGCCGTCGCTGAGCGAGCAGCAGGTGGAAGAAGCCGGGATCTACATGGCGAAGAATCGCGATGTATTTGCCAAGGCGTTCAAGAGCCAGCCGGACGCGTTGTCCGAGTTGCTGAACGCAGCGGCGGAATAAAGCCCGAATTGAACAGGCCCTGAGTCATTGGCTCAGGGCCTTTTTAATGCCTGGATTATTTGTAAAGCAGGCGCTCGGCCAGCTCATCGGCGACCCGTGCGGGCGAACGCTTTTCGGCCTGGGCGTGGGCGAAAATTTCCGTAAGGCGCGTGCCGATGTTCGACAGGTGGGCGGTAATGCCGGGCAGTTCGGCGCCGCCATGCTTGAGCGCAACGTAGATCAGGCCGCCGGAGTTGATCACGTAGTCCGGGGCGTAGAGGATGCCGCGCCCTTCCAGTTGATCGGCTATGTCCAGAGTCGTCAGTTGTGCACTCGCAGAGCCGGCCACCGCCGCGCAACGCAGTTGGCCGACACTGTGACGGTTGAACACCGCGCCCAGGCCGCAAGGCGCAAGGATGTCGCAAGGCGTGCTGAGCAAGGCATCATTGGCGATGGGGTGCGCACCGAGCTGTTCCATGGCCAGTTGCACCTTGCCGTGGTCGATGTCGCTGACCAGCAGTTCGGCGCCCGCCGCGTGCAGCTGTTCGGCCAAGGCATAGCCGACATTGCCCAGGCCCTGCACCGCCACGCGTAAGCCTTCTAGGTTGTCGCTGCCCAGGCGCGCCATGGCGGTGGTGCGGATGCCAGTGAATACGCCCATGGCGGTGTGGGAAGAAGGATCGCCAGCGGCGGTGGTGCTGGTGACGAAACGGGTGTGTTGGGCGATGCAATCCATGTCGGCCACCGAGGTGCCGCTGTCGATGGCGGTAATGAAACGGCCGTCGAGCTTCTCGATGCAGCGGCCAAACGCCTCAAACAACGCCGCGCGGCTTTCCACGTGCACCGGGCGAATGATCACCGCCGTGCCGCCACCCACCGGCAAGCCGGCCAGGGCCGCTTTGTAGCTCATGCCTTGGGCCAGGCGCGCGGCATCGGCCACGGCACTTTCATCGTCGGGGTAAGAAAGGTAGCGGCAACCGCCTAACGCAGGGCCCAGGCGGCTGTTATGGATAGCGATGACCGCCTTCAGCCCGGTGATCGGGTCGACGCTCAGGTGCAGCGATTCAAGGCGGGTGCTGTGCATGAGAGCAAACATCGTCAAGCTCCCGAATCACTTCTGGTAGAGGCCCAAGTATAGGCTCGCGGCAAAAAACTGCTGAAGCACGCTGGAATAAGCCGCCCTGTTTCGTGGGCGCAGCGACATAAGCACGTGGGATATCGCTTAAGGTGCTGGACGAACATTCTCAGCAAGGCTAAAACGGGGGCATCCGCCGGAGAACGCAATGAATGCCCGCAAAGCCTTTTTCGCCTGCCTCGAACGTTCCCCGCCTGCGCTGTTTGAAGCCGCGCTGTGGATTGCGGCTGAACACGACCCGAGCGTGCAGCCGCTGCAGATCCTGCAAGACCTGGTCGTGCTGCAACAACAGGTCAGTGTGGGCATGCCCATGCTCCCGGCCGATGAACTCGGCCAACCGTTGTTGCGACTCCTGAACGACCTGGGGTTCGCTCAGGACGACTTCACCCCGCTGCGCCCGGCGGCCGCCCTGCTCGACAAGGTGTTGCAGCGCAAACGCGGGCAACCGCTGGTCATGGGTCTGATTGCGCTGGAGATGGCGCGGCGCCTGAATATCCCCATGGTCGGTGTGAATTTCCCCGGCCATTTCCTGCTGCGAGTGCCCGGCGCCGATCACTTGCTCGACCCGTGCGGCGGCCGACGCCTGTACCCCAATGACTGCCGCGAACTGCTGCACCGGCAATACGGGCCCAACCTGAAGTTGCAATCGGACCACCTGCTCACCGCCGAACCGCGCGCGATTCTGCAGCGGCTGTCACGCAACCTGCGCCAACTGCACCTGTCTAACGACGCCCCGCTCGACGCCCTGATCGATGCCGAGCGCGTGCTGGAACTGGGCAACGCCAGCGCCGCCGACTACCTGGCACGCGCCAGCCTGTACCAACGCCTGGATTGCCCGAGTGCCGAGCGTTTTGACCTGGAACACGCTTTGCTGCTCAGCGACGATCCGATCCAGCGCCTGCGCCTGACCGAGCGACTGGGGCACCTGCCGCCCAACTCAGTGATGCACTAAACACATTCATTGCTGGCGCATGGCTCCTTGTGGCGAGCGGGCTTGCCCGCGTTGGGCTGCGCAGCGGCCCTGATACAGATAAATGCGGTGTGTCAGGCTTTACTCGGCGCCAGGTTTTGGGGCTGCTTCGCAGCCCAACGCGGGCAAGCCCGCTCGCCACAGAAAGCCCATCTCCACAGATAAGCCTGTTTGCCATTAAATTGAGGCGTCAGAGATGTGATGAAGTCTTGAGAATATCGCCCTGCAGCGGGCTCTTCGGCGCCGCCGCCCCAGGCGAACGCACCTGAATAATCAACAACGCCGCAATCACCGCCGGAATCGCGCAGAAAAAGAAAATCTGCTCCACCGGAATATGCATCGCCAGCAGCATGCTGCCAAACAGCGGGCCCAGGATTGAGCCAAACCGCCCCACGCCCAATGCCCAGCCGGTGCCGGTGGCGCGCACGTGCGCCGGGTAGAAGTTGCTGGCAAAGGCGTTGAGGGTCAATTGGCCACCGATGATGCAGAACCCGGCCGCAAACACGCTGGCCACCAGATAACGCGGGTTGTCGTGGTTCAGACCGAGCAGAATGGTGCACACCGCAGCCGCCGCCAACACGCCGGACAGCAGCCGAACCTTGCTTTTCAGGCGGTCGGCGAACCAGGCCATGCCGATGGCGCCCAGCGTGCCGGCGAACAGGAACATCGAGGTCACAAGGTTGGCTTCTTTCAGCGCCAAGCCACTTTCCAGCAACAGCGACGGCAGCCAGCTGATCATGAAATACAGCAGGATCAGGCTGACGAAAAAGGTCGCCCAGATAAGCAACGTCGGGCGTGCATAGCCGTGACGGAACAGCTCCACCACCGTCAGTTTGCTGCCCTGCTCTTGTCTGTTTTCAGCTTCGCTCGCCAGCGGCGGCTGCCAGTCGGGCAGCATGCGCGCCGTGACTTTGCGCAATCGCACATACGGCGGCGCATCACGTAACAACCGTGGCAGGGATTCAGGCAGTAGCCAGACCAAAAACGGAAACAACAGCAAAGGCGTCACACCGCCCGCCAGAAATACCGCCTGCCAGCCGTAGCCTTCGATAAACCCTGCCGCCACAAACCCGCCAGCCGCGCCGCCGAACGAAAAGCCGCACGCGGCCAACGTCACCATCAAGGTACGCATGCGTGGCGGCGAATATTCAGACATCAACGCCATGGCGCTCGGCATCGCGCCGCCCATGCCGATACCGCAGATAAACCGCGCGGCCATCAGCGTGGACAATGAATTGGCAAACACCATCAGCACCGTGAGGCTTGCGTAGATCAGCACGCAACCGAGCAGGATACGCCGCACGCCAAACCGGTCAGCCAGCGGTGTGACCAGCAGCGAGCCCAACGTCAGCCCCAGCAGGTTGGCACTGAATACCGGGCCGAATGCGGCTTTTTCCAGGCCCCAATCCTTGGCCAATGCGGGCACTACGTAGCCGAGTACCTGGGCGTCGTAGCCGTCGGTGACCAGCAGCAACGCCAGCAACAGGAGAATCAACCACTGGTAGCGCGACACCGGACGGGCGTCGAGTGCCGCTCGAAAGCTGGCAATCTGATTGTGCATCGCAAGGTACCTTTATTATTTTTATTCGGGTGAATCCGATCAACTGTGGGAGCTGGCTTGCCTGCGATGGCGCAATGTCAGTCAGTAAATGCTTAACTGACGGACCGCTATCGCAGGCAAGCCAGCTCCCACATTGATTTAGGGTGTTTCAGGGGTGTCTGGTTGGTTGGCGGGATGGGCCTGAATGAACGCCGGATGCTGCGCCGCCAACGCCGCCACGCGGCCGATACGCGGGTACGCCGCCAACGGCACCTTGAAGCGTTCCGCCGCATACAGCTGCGGAATCAGAAACGTGTCCGCCAACCCCGGCTGCTCGCCAAAGCAAAACCCTGTGTCCCCAATCAACTGCTCCACCGCGCCCAACCCCTGGCTGATCCAGTGCCCGATCCACGCCAGCAACTGCGCCTCATCGTGCCCCCACTGGCGCAGCAGGTTCTGGGTGCTGGAGTTATGCAACGGATGAATATCGCAGCCGATGATCGACGCCACCGCACGCTCATGGGCACGAGTCGCCAAGTCCGTGGAAAGCAGCGGCGCCTGTGGATAACGTTCGTCCAGGTACTCAATGATCGCGGGCGACTGAATCAACAGTTCGCCTTCATCCGTACGCAACGCTGGCACGCGACCTTGCGGGTTGATCGCCAGGTACTCCGGCTGCCGATTGGCGCCGCCCGGCGGCACCAGCAAGTTGACCGGCAGCGCGGTGAAATCCAGCCCTTTGAGCGCCAGGGCGATACGCACCCGGTACGACGAGGTAGAGCGGTAATAGGTATAGAGTTCCATCGCCCTGCCCTCTCAGCGCGCCGCGACCACGGTGCCACGGCATTCGCCGAAGCCGATGGAAGCAAACCCTTCTCGGTTGCAACGGGCACGCAGGATGATTTCATCGCCGTCTTCGAGGAACTTGCGGACTTCGCCAGAAGGCAACTCGAGCGCTTTTTTACCGCCTTCGGTCATTTCCAGAAGGCTGCCGAACTGGCCCGCTTCAGGCCCGGAAAGGGTGCCCGAACCAAACAGATCGCCCGCCTGCAACTGGCAACCGTTGACGCTGTGGTGCGCAACGAGCTGCGCAACTGTCCAGTACATATGCAAGCTGTTGCTCAGGGCGAGGCGATGGGCCGGCAGGTTCTGCTCACGCATCGAGGCGGTGGTCAGCAACACCTCCAGCTCGATATCCAAGGCGCCCGCTTTCTGATCGCGGCTATCGAGCAGGTAAGGCAGCGGCTGCGGGTCGCCTTCGGGGCGTGCCGGTTGCGCTTTGCGGAACGGCTCCAGCGCTTCGGCCGTCACCACCCAGGGCGAAATGCTGGTGATAAAACTTTTCGACAAAAACGGGCCCAGCGGCTGATATTCCCAGGCCTGGATATCCCGCGCCGACCAGTCGTTGAGCAGGCAGAAGCCAGCGATATGCTCGGCCGCGTCGCCAATGGCAATCGAGTCGCCCATGGCATTGCCCTGGCCGATCCAGATGCCCAGTTCCAATTCGTAATCCAGACGCGCGCACGGGCCGAAGCTCGGTTCGGTCTGGCCGGCGGGCAGCGTCTGGCCTTTAGGGCGACGCACTTCGGTGCCCGAAGGGCGGATGGTCGAGGCGCGACCGTGATAACCAATCGGCACGTACTTGTAATTCGGCAGCAACGGGTTATCCGGGCGGAACAGTTTGCCGACGTTTTGCGCGTGTTCGATACCCACATAGAAATCGGTGTAGTCGTTGATTTTCGCCGGCACGTGCATCTGGCAATCGGCGGCGCGGTGCAGCACTTGCGCTTCACGGGTGTGCAGCTGGCTGCCTTCGGCGAGCAATTCCAGCAAGCGCTCGCGCAGGGCCACACGCGGGCCACGGCCGAGTTCGAAAAACGCGTTCAACTGGCCGCCAGCAGTGGCTTCAACGGCGCGACGGGCTTCACCGTCGAACTCATCCAGCGCGGCGTGCAGGTCGAGGATCGCATCACCAATCGCCACGCCACTGCGCGGTGCAGAACCGTTGATGCTGAACACGCCCAGCGGCAGGTTTTGCAGGGGGAAATCGGCGTGACCGTTGGCGGAGGTCACCCAGCTGCGGGTTGAAGTTGGCTGAGTCATGGGTTATCTCCGGTTCGGGTTGAAGGTGGCGGGCAGCGAGGCCCAGCACGCGTCGTATGAGGGTTGCAGTTGCGCGCATTCGAGGGCGTACTGCGTGGGGCGCAGCACTTGGCTGGTCTCGAACATGAAGGCCATGGTGTTATCAATCTTGTGCGGCGCCAGGTCCGCGTTGATGGCCTTGGTGCAGGTCTCGCCGTCCGGGCCGTGGGCGCTCATGCAACTGTGCAACGACGCACCGCCGGGCAGAAAGCCCTCGGCCTTGGCGTCGTAGGCGCCCTGAATCAGGCCCATGTATTCGTTCATCAGGTTGCGGTGGAACCACGGTGGCCGGAAGGTGTTTTCGGCCACCATCCAGCGCGGCGGGAAGATCACGAAGTCGAGGTTGGCCAAACCATGGGTGCTGGTCGGCGAGGTCAATACAGTGAAGATCGACGGGTCCGGGTGATCAAAACTCACGGTGCCAATGGTGTTGAAGCGGCGCAGGTCGTATTTGTACGGCACGTTATTGCCGTGCCACGCGACCACGTTCAGCGGTGAATGGTCGAGCTCGCACGCCCACAGTTCGCCGAGGAATTTCTGCACCAGTGTTGTGGGTTGTTTCAGGTCTTCGTAGTGGGCAACCGGTGTGAGGAAATCCCGCGGGTTGGCCAGGCCGTTGCTGCCGATAGGGCCCAGGTCCGGCAGGCGCAGTGGCGCGCCGTGGTTCTCGGCGACGTAACCGCGTGCCTGGGCATCCAGCAGTTCCACGCGAAATTTAAGGCCACGGGGCAACACCACGATTTCCAGCGGCTCGACGTCCAGCACACCCAATTCAGTGGCGATGCGCAGTCGGCCCTGCTCGGGAACGATCAACCATTCGCCATCGGCATTGAAGAACACGCGCTCCATCGAGCGATTCGCGCAGTAGTGATAGATACTGATGCCTGAAGGTTTTTCCGACCCGGAATTGGCAACCATTCCTGCGAGGCCGTCGATAAAGTCCGTCGGCTCGCCTGGAATATCCAGCGGGTTCCAGCGCAGGCGGTTTGGCGTCACGGCGCCCAACGGCCCACCCGCCAGCTGTCGCTCAAGCTTTACAAAGGCCGGGTGATTGGCTGACGGCTGAATGCGGTACAGCCAGGTGCGGCGGGCCTCGCTGCGCGCCATGGTGAAGGCAGTGCCGGAAAACAGCTCAGTGTAAAGGCCGTAGGGGGCTTTTTGCGGGGCGTTCTGGCCGACGGGCAGCGCGCCGGGCAAGGCTTCGCTGGCGAATTCATTGCCGAAGCCCGACAGGTATTCGAGGTTCATGGATCATCCTCTGTACGGAAGTTGTTTTTATCGTAATCCAGTTACGCACAACGTAATTTGATCACTGTCGACCGTCAAGCTATAAAGACGCCCATTCATCTCTCGGATTCTCGCCCCTCCATGGAAAAGCCCCGCGACACCGGTAAACAGAAAGTCCGCTCGGCTGAAGTGGGCACCGATATCCTCAAGGCCCTGGCCGAACTGGCACCGGCGACCTCGCTGTCACGCCTGGCCGAGCATGTACAGATGCCGGCAAGCAAGGTGCATCGCTATTTGCAGGCGCTGATCGCCTCGGGGTTTGCCGAACAGAACACCGCCACCAACCATTACGGTTTGGGCCGCGAGGCGTTGCGTGTGGGGCTGGCCGCGTTGGGCAGCATGGACGTGTTGAAAGTCGGCGCCCTGCCCTTGGCGGAGCTGCGCGATGAACTGAATGAAACCTGCTTCCTGGCGGTATGGGGCAATCAGGGCGCAACCGTGGTGCACATCGAGCCTGCGGTGCGCGCCATCACGGTCGTGACCCAACTGGGTTCGGTGTTGCCGCTGTTGAGTTCGTCCACCGGGCTGGTGTTCAGCGCCTACCTGCCGTCGCGCGAAACCGTGGAGTTGCGTGAGCGCGAGGTTCAGGCCGGTCTCGCCCATGCCTTGGCCGACGATCAGGCCTACGCCACCGTCTGCGAACAGATCCGCAGCCGTGGCTTGCACTTTGTGCATGGTTTGCTGATGCCGGGCGTCGATGCGTTGTCGGCGCCGGTGTTCAACGCGGTCGGGCAGGTGGCGGCGGTAATGACCGTGGTCGGCCCCACCTCACTGTTTCACGCTGATGAAGATGGCCCGGCGGCGCAGCAGTTGCTGGCAGCGACCCGGGCCGTGAGCTGGCGTATGGGCTATCAGCCCTGAATCAATCGTCCCCGCGAGACAGGGCGAGTGCCACGCGGTTTTCCACGCCTTTGACGTGCGCGCCTGCCACGACGTAGTTGTTGGTGATCATCGAAAACACCAACCGGCGCCCGTGGGCATCGGTGAGGTAGCCGCTCAAGGACGACACGCCGCCCATGGAGCCGGTCTTGGCATGCAGGTTGTTTTCCAGCGGTGTGCCGCGCAAGCGATAGCGCAGGCTACCGCCGGTCATGCGGTCGGTGTTGCCGGCAATCGGCAGCGCGTTATACCAGGCGTTAAACCACGGTTGTTTGCTGGCCGCCAGCAACAGGTCGGTGAGGGTTTGCGACGACACCAGGTTAAGCCGCGACAGACCGGACCCATCGACCTGATTCAGCGCCGCCGTGTCCAGCCCCTGACGCTTGAGAAACCCGGCCACCGCCACCGCACCCGCCGCCGCCGTGCCGCTGTTGGACGCCTTGCGCCCCATGGCTTTGAGCAAGGCTTCGGACATGTTGTTGTTCGACAGTTTGAGCAAGGGTGTGATCAGCTCCTGCAACGGCGCGGACTGATGTTCGGCCAGCACGGTGACTGCCACCGGGGTGGCACCCCCGATTATCCGCCGCCCGGACACGCTGATCCCCTGTTGCGTCAAAGCCTGTTCGAACAGGTTGGCGACCAGTTGCGTCGGCTCCCACACACTGACCAATTGCTTGCTTTGCTTGCCCGGCGCCACGGCGCCGCTCAGTTGCAACAGGTTGGTGCCGTGACGACGGTTGATGCCGTAAGTGTTCCCTGGCCCGCTGAGGGCGTGGTTGCTCAGTTGCAGGTAATCGGTGGGCGGGAAAATATCCACACTCACTGGCTGGCCACCGCGCACCGGCGCCTTGGCCGTGACCAGCACGGTACCGGCGTCAAAGTCGGTATTGGGTGACACAGTCAGCGCCGAAATCTGTGCGCCGTAGTAGGTGCTTTCATCGTCGTGGGACCAGTCCACGCCCAACCGCTCGGCGTCGAACCAGGTGTCGTCGAATACAAGATCACCCTGCACCTGGCGAATACCCTGGCTGGCCAGTTGTGCGGCGAGTGCCTGGTAATCGGCGAACTGGATGGTCGGGTCGCCCAGGCCACGCAGGTAGAGATTGCCGGTGAGGCGGTCGCCCTGACGCAGGCCGTTGCTCAGCAATTGCGTGGCAAAGCGGTATTGCGGGCCCAGCACATCCATCGCGGCTGCGGTGGTCAGCAATTTCAGGTTGGAGGCCGGAACCAGTCGCGTACGCGGGTTGTGTTGGTACAGCGTTTTGCCGCTTTGCGCATCGCGCACCATCAGCGAAACCGTGGCGCCGTGCAGCGCCGGGTCGGCGAGCAATTGGTCCAGAGAGGTTGAGGTCGGTGAAACACTCGCGCAGCCTCCCAGTAAAAAACTCAAGCCCACCAGCATCGCGCCGGTATGTATCCATTTGCCCAACTGCATCAGTAGCGTTTTCCCGCGAAGTGTTCAGTGGCGGCAACGCTAACAGCTCTGGCTTGTCGTGGCGAGCGGGCTTGCCCGCGTTGGGGCGCGAAGCGGCCCCTCTCAATGCCACCGCATTTTTCCAGGTACACCGCAGTGTCGGGTTTTGGGGCTGCTACGCAGCCCAACGCGGGCAAGCCCGCTCGCCACAGGAAGCCCGCTCGCCACAGGATGTCGATTGCCTTAGAACGTCAGGGTACTGGACACCGACACCTGCCGCGCATCGCCAATGGATACAAACTGCGTGTTCACTGAAGAGGTGTAGTACGTGCGATCAAACAGGTTCTTCACGTTGAGCTGAAACTTGACCTTCTGCCCGTCGACTTTGGTGTCATAGCTGGCGAACGCATCAGCCACGGTGTAGCTCGGTAGTTCGAAGCTGTTGGCCGCGTCCCCTGCCCGCTCGCCCACGTAACGCGCACCGGCGCCGACGCGCAGTTGATCGCCACCCAGAATGCTGCCGAAGTCATACACGGCCGACAACGAACCGGTGTTTTTCGCCACGTTCTGCAGGCGGTTGCCCTTCAGCGTCGGGTCTTCGGTGACCTCCGCGTCGGTGTAGGCATAGCTGCCGATCAGGCTCCAGTTGTCGGTCAACTGGCCGCTGGCATCCAGCTCCAGGCCGCGCGAGCGCACCTTGCCTGCCACGCTGTAGACGGCCGCCAGACCGTCCCCAACCTGCACCAGCACATTGCGTTTTTCGATGTTGAACAACGCCGCGCTCGCGGTGATGCGCCCCGGCATGTCGAACTTGGTGCCCAACTCCCAAGCCTTGGATTGCTCGGGCTCGAGGCTGCCGTCCAGCACGCTTTTGTTGGCCAGTGGCGCGATGGTCGAGTTGGGTTTGAACGATTCGGTGTAACTGCCATAGAACGACAATTCATCGGTGTAGCGGTACACCAGGCCCGCACGCGGCACCCATTTCTGGCCGTTGCCATCGGTGTTGGCCGTGAAGGGCACGCCTTTGCCGGCGTATTGGTCGTACATCTGGTAGCGCGCGCCGCCCACCAGAATCCACTGGTCGTTCAGGTGAATGGCGTCCTGGAAGAACAGCGAGTCACTGCGCAGCAGGTCGGTCTGGTTGCTGTCCGGCGCGCTGACGGTGGTGCCCGCCACTTCGTTGCCGTACACCGGGTTGTTGTAGTTGAAGGTGCCGCGCGGGGCCTGACGAATCAGGTCGGCACGGTAGATTTTGCGGTATTCGTCGTCCAGGCCGAACACCAGATCGTGTTGCATGCCGGCCACGTTGACTTTGCCTTCCAGGCTGGTGGTGGCGAAGCGGTCGGTGGTCAGCGCGCCCTGGGTGCCGTCCATGCTGCGGGTCAGCGTGCCGTTGGTGTTGACCTTGACCGCGCGCACTTGGCTGGCGTCGTAGGTTTCGCGGTTCCAGCTGTAGCCGAAGTGGGCTTTCCAGTCGTCGTTCAAGTCGTGATCGACTTCCAGACGGTACAGGTCGGAGCGGCCTTCCATGTTGTTGAACGGCTCATCCAGCCGACGCGTCGCGGGGATGTTCAGCGGATGATTGGTCTTGGGATCGATGGCGGTGCCACGGTCGAACGGCGAGAGAAATTCGCGATGTTCATAGGCGAACACTACCTTGGTGGTGTCGCCGTACCAGGCCAGGGACGGCGCCACCAGCGTCTCGCGGTGGGTGCCGAAGTTGCGCCAGTAATCTTCGTCTTCATGGTCAACGATCAGGCGATAGGCCAGACCGCTGTCACCAATGGGCCCGGTGGTGTCGAGGTTGCCGCCGCTGCCATTCTTGCCGTCGCCGAAGGTCGAACCGCGTGCGGTCAGGGACGTGGACTGCACCAGCTCAGGCTTTTTGCTGACGATATTGACCACGCCGCCCGGGTCCTGAATGCCGTACAGCAACGACGATGGGCCCTTGAGTACCTCGACGCGTTCGGCGGTGGAGTTCAGCGCGCGGCCCTGCACCACTGGCATGCCGTCCTGCATGATCGAGCCGTTACGGTTGTCGCCAAAGCCACGCAGCATCACCGCGTCCTGGGTGCTGCCGAGGGTGTTGGCCTGGGTGATGCCGCTGATATTGGCCAGGGCGTCGTCCAGGTTGCGCGGTTGTTGGTCGCGCAACACTTGGGCGGGCACTACGTTGACGGTTTGCGGGGTTTCCAGCAGCAGGCCGTGGGAGCGCATCACTGAACTGGTGGGCGGCGGCTGGTAGCTGGTGGTCTCTTGCGTCGGGTTGGCGCCGCTGATGGTGGTGGCGCCGAGGTTGACCGCACCGTCGGTGGGCACCGGCTCCAGCGCCAGAGTGCGGGCGTCGATCTGGCGGAAGGTAAAGCCCGAGTTGCCGAGCAGGCGTTGCAGGGCCTGGGTTGCGCTCATCTGCCCGCTGACCGCAGGGGCGTTCAAACCGTACGGCGCTTCATCGGTATAGATCACGCTGATCCCGGTGACCCGGCTGAAATCGGCCAGGGCCTGGGGCAGCGGTTTGGCTGCCAGGGCGAAAGTGAACTGGGCGCTTTGCTGCTCCTGCGCCTGCGCGATGCTCAAAGGCAGCAACGCCAACCCGGATACCGCCAATACCGAGGCTCCCAGCCACTGTTTAACCCAACCGCCCGCCGTCGACTTCATGCTGTGAGAACCCGTGTAGAAAACGCTGTTAATGCGAATAGATCGCAGTTTCAAGCACTACACGGTTGGGCGGTGGATTTACCTCACCTTCTTTTGAAAATAATTTTAATTATTGCGCCTGCAGGCGGAAGCCAAAGCGCGGGAAATGCACATGCACGATGCCGCCGCGTTCGTCGGTACGCCGCAGGATCAGCTCTTCGCGGCCGGCAAACAGCAATTCACCGGCGATCGGATCTACGCCGTAGTCCGTCGCGCTGATGGTGACTTGCTGGCCTGCCTTGAAGCCGTTGGGGTCAACGAAGACTTCGTCCGGCAAAACCGCCGGAGTGGCATTGCGTGCAATTTCCAAGGCCTGCTCGGCACTCATTTCGCTGGCGGTGCCGTGGCCAAAACCCAACACCCGACCCAGCCACGCCACAACCGCCGGATACTCATCCACCAACGGTGCCGTCACCAGCGTGGCCTTGAGAAACCACAGCGCGTGGGCCAGGGCAAAGTCGGCAATTGACGCTTCGCCGAACAGGAAGTCGCCCGACTCGTGCTGCAATTGTTGCTCCACACGCAGCATGATCGCCGGCCATTGATGCCGTGCCAGCTCGGGCGGAATTTTGTTGGCGGTACCGCCGGTGAACAAGCCCACACGGTCCGCGATAAACGCCTTCAAGACTTCCGGCGGCAACTTGGCAAACCGCACCGCCACCGATTCCGGCTGGAACACCAGGCTCACGGCATGGTGAAACACCACGCTGTCGGCCCAGGCGGCGAAGGCTTGGGTGTTCATTTCCTGACCACGTGGAAACAGCGCTGGCGCGGCTTTTTCCTGCTCCAGGCGACGGGCGATCAGGGCCGTGTCGCAATAAATATCCGCGCCGATCTGCAACACCGGGGTTTTGCGATAGCCGCCGGTCAGTGCGGTCAGATCGGGCTTTGGCAGCATCGGCGGCACCAGCACCGAGTGCCAGGACAAGCCCTTGAAGCCCAGCAGCAAGCGGGCTTTTTCAGCAAAGGGGGATTGCGGGTAATGGTGGAGGATCAACTCGGACATGCCAGGCTCCGCTCAATAAATGAGCCGCCAGCTTAGCGCGCAAAACCGTATAGCGGGGTGATGGAAACCCATCAGTCAGCCTGATGATCCACTGGCCGCCAGGCACTCCTTGGCGCTCTTTTTCAATTTTTTGATCAGCCGTTCCTGGCGCAGCGCATCGCCCTTGCTCGCGCATTGCTCGGTGTACACCAGCGCCACCGCCGGGCTCGACAGAAAAAACCGCGCGCCCTTGCCGCTTTGATGGGAAGCAAAACGGCGCACCGGGTCATTGCTGATGCCGCAATACAGCGAGCCATTGGCGGCGCGCACCAGGTAGACGAACCAGGGTTTGGGGTCAGGCGTGGTCACGGGTGAATTCGGCACAGCAAAGGGGCGCCAATCTTATCAACGACTGGCCTGAAATGCCTTCAAGCCTTTGAGCGCCTGGGCGCGCACGGCGTTTTTCAGCGCAGGCGACCAACCCAGCAACAGGCCCTTGACGCCCAGCGCCTGCCGCGACCAGCGCCACAGGTCGAAGTGGTCATGGTGTTCACTGATCTTGCCGTCGCGAAACACAAACCGCGCGCCGATATCGTTGACCACCGTATTGCCGGTGGCGCTGAACAGGTACGTCGCCACCCAGTGCGCGCTGCCAGTGGTTTCGTCACTGCGCACATGGTCGAAGGTCAGGGAAAAGTCTTTGGCGCGGGTGGTGAGCATGCGCCACATGTCACCGGCATCGCGCCCGCGCAGTTCGCCGAAAGCCGGGTCGCTGAACACCACATCATCGGTGTAGCAGGCGGCCATGGCTTCGGCGTCCAGGCGCTGGAACGCTTGGTAGAAGCGGGTGATCAGGGCGTCGTGGGCATCACTCATGGGCAGGTCTCCGGGCTTTGTTGTTATCCGGCTTGCACGATAGTCTGCGCGTGGGCGGAAGGCTATGCCCATTTGCCGTACCCTGGATCGCCTGTACCTCCAATGGCCTGTAGCTTGATGTGTTAATTGCGCAACTTTTTCATTCATCACGTGTACGCAAGCATGCGTTTGCCTCCAAAGCGACACAGGCCAAAAGGCGTAACATTACGACCTTTAAATGACATGGGAGATTTAAGTCACGGCGCAGTATCACTTGAGACTCGAAGAATTTATCCGGCAACTACGACATACCCAATACACGTATTACGAACACCCGATCATTAAAAAAAATCAACTAAGGCACCATGCCGACATCTCGCGCATAGGTAAACAAGTCCACATCGGTCGAGATACACAACCGGTGCATTGCCGTACTCTTTTGCTTGCTGATAGTTGAAATACTGCGATTAACGCGCGCCGCAATCTGGCTGACGGTCATACCGCTGGCCAACATGCGCACCACTTCCTGCTCCTTGCCCGACAACTTGGGTGCCTGGGTGGGTTGCGCCACGCAGGCCTGGTCCAGTTGCACGCGCAAACACTCACTGACAAAAGTGCGCCCCTGCGTCACCGTCATCAACGCCTTGGGCAACTCCCTGGCGGAGGCGCTCTTGGCGATGACGCCTTTGGCGCCGTGGCCAAAGGCGGCTCTGAGGGTCGCGACATTGGCGAACATGGTCACCAGAATTACCGGCAAGTCAGGGTACTTTCGGTTCAACAAACCCAGTAAACCATAGCCGTCGGCCTGTTGATTCCCGGGCATGGCGAAGTCCGTAACGATCACATCGCAAGGCACCCGGTCCACCAGATCAAGCAGTTGATCCGGGCCATCGGCCTCGCCCACTACTTTGCACTTACCACTGGCCTCGATCACCACTCTCTGGCCCACACGAACAATAGGGTGATCGTCAGCAATAATGATGCGGATCATCGGCTTTTCCATGATGGCAATTTGAGACTGGCAAAATAGCGCGATAGTCTTTTTGCAACAATAGGAAATAAATCACTCATTAAGCGTTCCGCCCCGTGTTTAAAGAGCCCTTCACAAGTGCCCACACAACAAAGAGAAAATACATACGGAAAAGTACTACATAGAAAAGTATAAATTCCGTCGCCGACTTTAGAGATGAGCCAAGTAATCAAGATACCGTTCGACGTGTAGTCGCAATTCATCCAGGGCCGACTGATTCAGCGCCACTCCGGATACATGCACGGCATTGATCAGCGCAATTGCGCCGCCTTCCAGGCCGGTTTCACCCAGAAACGCGATGCTCCCCACCAAGCGATGCAAACACTGTGCGGCCAGGATGGCATCCTGGGACACTTGCGCATCGGTCAACACCGCCAGGTCTGCATGCGCTTCCTGGATCAGGCTGGACAGCATCGGTTCCACCACGTCCCAGGCACCAAATGCATCAATCAGGCTGGTACGGCTGGGAAAGGTGTGACTGCGCACCGTCAATGGGCGCGTATGTTTTTCCATAGCACCTGCAGACGATAGCGGCGCCAGCCAGTAGCACAGCGCCTCACGCAGCTGCGCCAGCCCGATGGGCTTAGTCAACCAACCGTCCATACCGCACGCCATGCAGCGATTGATTTCCTCCGGCCCCTGACTCACCGTCAATGCCAGGACCGTAATGGGCGGCCGCCCTTCGGCGTGTTCGCGACGCCGTAACTCGCGCGTCATTGCATAACCGTCCATCACCGGCATTCGGCAGTCACTGATCACCAAATCGAAACGTTGGGCGGCCAACGCATGCAGGGCCTGTTCACCATTGCTGCAACTTTGGTGGGCCACGCCCAGCTTTTCCAGCAGTGAGTCCAAGAGCAAGCGATAGGTGCGGTGGTCGTCGACCACCAGTACCCGTGCGCGCGACCAATGACTCGTCGCGGTAGAGCCAGGTAATGCCTGGCGCAAATCGCGGTCTGCATGACTGCCCGGCATAGTGCCCTCATCAAGAGCGACCCGGCCGACCGGCTGGCCAGCAGCACGCCGTCAACCCCATTCGAACCGTTCGCCCCAAGGCGATTAGTTGAGGCCCGATGAAGGCCTCAAAAAATCAAAGAGCGCGAAAAAATACCCGAACGAATGATGCACAGCGATACAACAACTACGACAACCCGCGTTTAAACAGGTTTTCCAACTAAACAAGCCCTCGATGTCATTGCCACCCTGTCATTCGTAATAGTTGCATTTCCCGCACTTCATCCCGGCGATAAATTCTCTCCCGCTTTTCCCTGAAGCTGCGTGTGCCCGCAAAAACCCCAAAAACCCTGGGCAACTTCACCGCGCAATCTGTCCCTTAAGCCCTTACATAGGAATGCCGGTTGATATGAACGTTTTCATCTCCCCCCTTACTGGCGCTTTGCTGGTCATCTGTTCCCCGTGGGCGCTGGCTGCCAGCAGCGTCGATTTGAACGTCAAGAGCAGCATTACCCCGAGCGCCTGCGTACACAGTTTGTCTGACGACGGAAGTGTCGATTTCGGCAAGCTCCCGGCCAAGGACCTGAAGGTCGACATCTCTACCCAGCTGCCGCCGGTCACGCTCAAGTTGAACATCACCTGCGAAGCGCCGACCTTGTTTGCGCTGTACGGCCGAGACAACCGCTTGGGATCAGCCCACTTCACCCTGCCCCACAATTACGGCCTGGGCCTGATCAATGGCGATCAAAAGTTGGGCAGCTACGGGATCGGTGTGTTCGATCCGGTCGCGGATACGCCCGTGTCGCCCTTGCTCTCCTACGACAACGGGGACACGTGGCTGGTCAATTCCTCCGGTAGCTATATGGCGACAAATGCGTTGAACGCGTTCGGCGACTCGCCTACGCCAAAGGCACTGCAGAACCTGGCGGTCGACCTGCGCATCATCGCCCTCATTGCCGCCTCAAAAAATCTTGACCTGACCAGCGAAGTCCCCCTGGACGGCTCAGCAACCATCGAATTGCGTTACCTATAACCCTTCCTCACAAGGACTTGTGCCTATGAACAGAACCGCTGTTGCTCTCTTGCTGGCTGCGTGTGCGCCGGGCGCTTTCGCCGCCAGCAGCGCCGACCTCAGTGTCTCCGGGAGCATTACCCCCAGTTCCTGCACGCCGACCCTTTCCAATGGCGGCGTGATTGACCACGGCAAGATGACTGCCAGGGACCTGCAACCCACCAAACCCACGTTGCTCGACGCCGCTGAAATGCGCCTTGAGGTCGTGTGCGAGGGCGAGACGTATTTCACCCTGACCACGGTGGACAACCGCGCCGGCACCTCTGCCATCAACCCGGCGCATCACGGCCTGGGCACCACCGTTGAAGACCAGAAACTGGGCAGCGTGGCGTTCTCGCTGTTTGACCCGGTGGCGGATGAAAACCCGGTCAACGTGATCATCTCGCGCAATGGCGGCGCCAACTGGAACCTCTCGCCTTACCTGGGGCACGAGGCGCTGACGTCGTTTGCCGCCGTCGGCGGGCCCAATACACCCATCGCGCTGAAAGCGCTGAGCGCGCGGTTGCGCGCGTTCACCATCATCGTCAAATCCACCGACCTGACCTTGCTCGATGAAGTGCCGATCGACGGCCAGGCCACGCTGCAACTGAAGTACCTGTAAGCAGCCGTTTTTTTCTACTTAACCCTATTAGGAGCAACACCATGAACAAGACCCTGAACTCCCTGTTTGCCACGCTGCTGATCACCGGTGCCGGTAATGCCATGGCGGCGTCCAGCGTTGACTTGACCGTCAAAGGGTTGATTACGCCGAGTGCGTGTGAACCTACCCTGTCCAAGGGCGGAAATGTCGAGATCGGCAAAATATCAGCCAAGGACCTGAAAGCTGACGAGCACACGACTTTGGATGATCAATTACTGGAGCTAACCGTCACCTGCGATGGCGCAACGCTGATGGCAATCGAGCCCAAGGATAACCGCGCAGGTTCGGCTTCAACCATCGACGACGCATCCTTCGGCCTGGGCCTGGTCAACGGCAACGAGAAGCTCGGTTACTTCGCGATGATCCTCGATGCCCCAGTGGCCGATGGCACCGAACTCGGCCCGATTGACTCGCGCGACGGCGGCCTGACCTGGACCCGCCTGATGTTCCTGATCAACAACGGCATCACCTCCGTCGCCAACAGCACCACCATTGCACCGGTACCGGTGCAGTCACTCGTCGCCAACCTGATCATCGCACCCAGCATCGCCCCGACCAGCGGCTTGACCCTGACCGAAGAAGTGCCCATCGATGGCTCCGCGACCCTGACCGTCAAATACCTGTAATGGCATGCGGGCGCAGCGCAGTGCGTAGCGCCCGCTCAACCGGATGTCCCCTTAACCACGGTTTCAACTCCCGACCATGAACACGCTCTCACGCCGCATGATGCCGCTTTTTCTGTGCCTGACCGCCACACCTGCGCTGTGCGCCTCGTCGGTGGAGGTGACACTGAGTGGCAGCATCATTCCCAGTGCCTGCACGCCGACGTTGTCACCCAGTGGCATCGTCGATCATGGGCGGGTGCCGGCCCGTTCCCTCAATCAATACGAGTTCACGCAACTGCCCGGCAAGACACTGGACCTGCATGTGAGCTGCAACGAGCCGGTGCTGTTTGTGCTGGTCGGCGTGGACAACCGTGCCGCCTCCTCGGTGGGCCCGGGTTTCTATTACGGCCTGGGCAACAACATCCATGCGCCGGATGAGCGCCTGGGCTCGGTGTCCCTGGCGATTCGCGAGGTGATGGCTGACGACCAGCGCGCGCTGGTACTGGCGTCCAGCAACCAGGGCGAAACCTGGTTCCCGGAATCCAATGCCTACCCGGACAACTACATGGGTTTCGCACACCCCGGCACGCTGGTGCCGGAACGTCATCGCCTACTGACCGCCAGCCTGGAAATCAAAACATCCATCAACGCTGCCGCCTACCTGACCCTCGACCAAGAGGTGCCGCTGGACGGCTCCATCGTGCTAGACCTGAGGTACTTGTAGCCATGTTTCCCCTTGTTTTGCGCTCTTTACACGGGCCATCCACTTCGTGCGCTATGCCTGCCTCTACATTGGCGCACTGGCCCTGACGCTGTGGGGCCCGCCCCTGGTACTCGCCGACGGCATGGTGCCAGACACTTCGGTGGTGATCGTCAACGAGGCGGACGGTGAGGCCTCGGTGTCGGTGACCAACACTGACGCCAAGCTCGCCTTGCTGCACGTGACCCTGGAAAACATCCCCGAAGACACAGCCTCTCGACTGTTCGTTACGCCGCCCCTGTCGCGCGTTGAACCCTCCAAGAGCCAACTGATCCGCTTCATCCTGCAAACCCCTGAACCCTTGCAGACCCAGCACTTGATGCGGGTGATTTTCGAAGGCATGCCTCAGGGCAAAGCCGCCGGCCAAGCGGGTCACGCACGGGTCGGCGTGACCGTGCGCCAGAACCTGCCGGTGATCTTGCATCCCAAGGGCCTGGCCCCCAACCGCACACCGTGGACCGGGCTTACCTGGAGCCTGCAAAACAGTCAATTGAGCGTGCATAACCCGACGCCCTACGTGGTGCGCATGGCGCAGGAATTGAAGCTGCTGCCGGGCGACGGTTCAGCATTGTTACCACGCACTTACGTACTGCCGGGTGAAACCTTGAGTGTTACGGCCAGCCAAGCCGCGGCCCGCACCGTGCAGCTACAACCGGCCACCGTTTATGGCTTTGCCGTGGAACCGTACCAAGCACCGATCACCCTCTGATCGCAGCGCCGGGGGGACTGGTTCCCCGGCGCCCTGATAACGAAGTGGCCTCACAGTGAAGGCCACCAGAAGCCTGCCCGCGCCAGGGAATGGAACGGGAACGCTTCCATTATTTGAGTACGACTTGTGAGCACAGTAATGACTGACCGCGACGGCGAAGCCATGCCTGGCGTTTCGCCTCGCCGGGTGCGCCGCAGCCTGCTGGCGAGCCTCGCGCTGACCCTCGGGGCCACCCTGCCGGCGGGCAAAACCCAAGCCGACGAGTCCACCGGATCGTTTGACCCGCAAACCTTGTCCCAGCGCGGTATCGATCCTCAGTTGGCCAATCTGCTGTTGGAGGCACCGCGCTTCGCCGCCGGGCGCCATGCCCTCAACCTGAACGTCAACGGCCAGCGGCGCGGCCGGGTCGACGTAGTGTTCAACCACCAGGGCGCGTTGTGTTTCAACCAGGCGCTGCTGGACGCGGGCATCTTGCATATACCCGCTGACAATGCCGAATGTCATGACTTCCTCGGCACATACCCGCAAACCGTGATCGAGCAAGACCCAGCCAGCCTCAGCCTGTCCCTGATCGTGCCGACCGAAGCCTTGCGCCCAGCCGTGAGAGACGTTTCCGGCTACCAGACCGGCGGTTTTGCCGGCTTGCTGAACTACGACGTCACCGGGCTGCATAACGAATACGGCGACGACAACAGCCGCTTTGCCTCGGCCAACACCGAAGTCGGCTTCAACGCCGGCGACTGGATCGTGCGCAGCCGTCAGGTGCGCACCTGGCAAGACAAAGTCTCCCGTACCACCCACCTGGACGCCTACGCCCAGCGCACTTTTGCCGAACAACAGACGGTGTTCCAGGCGGGGCAGATCAACCTGTATAACCCGGTGCTGGCGGGTGCACAGATCACCGGTGCCCAGGTGCTGACCGAAACCGCACTGCAGGACCAGAACCAGGGCGCGACCATCACCGGCATCGCCAACAGCCCGGCGCAGGTGGAAATCCGCCAGAACGGCACGCTGATTCATTCCACCGTTGTGCCTGCCGGGCCGTTTTCGCTGACCGATGTGCGGCGCCTCAACAGCCGCTCCGACGTGGAAGTCACGGTCAAGGAAACCAGCGGTGAGGAGCGACGTTTCACCGTGCCCGCCGCCATGCTTGGCCTGGGCCTGCCGTCGCCGGGTTACTCGGTGGCCGCCGGCCGCATCCGTAAAATCGGTGACGGCGAAGGCGCCGAGCCTTGGGTGGTCAGTGGCGGCTGGAGCGGTGCGTTGCATCCTCAGGTCAGCGTGGGCACCGGTGTATTGGCGGCAGAAGATTACCGCGCTGCCGGGCTGAATCTTGGGTGGTTGCCGTGGCAGGACAGCCAATTTCAAATTTCTACGCAGCTCGCCCAGGCCAGTCGCCAAGGCAATGAGCGCGGCGTGCAGACCGACCTGTCGTGGTCCCAACGCCTGACTGAGCACTGGGCGATCACCACCGCTGGCTCCTGGCGCAGCCTGGGTTATCGCGACCTGGAGGATTCCACTTACACCACTGACACCCGCGAACAACAACGCTCGCGCTACCGCGACCAACAGAGCGCCACAGCGTCGTGGTCGCATCCGATGCTGGGGGCGTTCAGCGCGGGCATCTCGCGCTCATCGACGTTTACCGGCGACAGCAGCAGCCGCGCACTGGCGTCGTGGGGCACCAGCTTTGGCCGAGTGTCGGTGTCGGCCAGTGCCGAGTGGCAAGTCGGCGGCCGCCAGCAAAGCGATGACAGTGTCTACCTGAACATCAGCGTACCTCTCGGTGAAAACCGCCGTGGCCGCGCATGGGCACGTAATGCCGGCGGCGAACACCGCATCGGCGCAGGCATCAGCGAGCAACTCAATGACCAGTTGAGCTACCGCGTCGGCGTGGAACGCGACAGCCGTGACCGCGAAGTGGAGTCGTCCGTGGGCGTCTCGGCCCTGCCGTATTACAGCCAGCTGGACTTCAACTACACCCGCAGCGACGCAGAGCGTTCCAGCTATCAAGGCGGCGCGCGCGGTGGCGTAGTGCTGCACGGCGATGGCCTGACCTTCTCGCCCTACCCGGTGCGCGAAACCTTTGCGGTGATGTCGGTGGGCGACATGGCGGGGATCAAAGTCAGTACCCCCAGCGGTCCGGTGTGGACCGACTGGCAAGGCCAGGCCGTGGTGCCGCAACTCAGCGCCTATGGCCGCAGCCCGGTGGAAGTGCAAACCCGTTCGTTGCCGCGCAACGCCGATATCAGCAACGGCCTGGCCGTGCTTTCCGTCGGGCGCGGGGCGGTAGACAAAGTCGAATTTGGCGTGGCCCTGACGCGTCGTGCACTGCTCAACGTCACCACGGCGGATGGCCAACCACTGCCCCGTGGCGCCACCGTGAGTACCGCCGACGGCGAGTTCGTGACGCTGGTGCAGGAAGGCAGTCAAGTGTTCCTGCCCGATGTACTCGAACGTCGCCCGCTGTGGATCAGCGCCCCTGGCCAACCCCGCTGCCGCCTGAGCTTCGACCTGCCTGAGAAAGGCGACTCCGAGGTGTATTACGAAACCGCACCGGCGCGGTGCCAACCATGAGGACTTCTACCATGGGCCACAAACCCGTCTTGCTGTCGCTGGGCCTGCTGTTGGGCGCCAACGCCTGGGGCGATGAGTGCCAGCTGAGTCTGAGCGAAACCGTGCTGGATTTCGGCCTGATGAACCGCGCAGTTGCGTTGGTTCCATCAGCCGAACGCCTACTGGGCGACCGCCGCTTGAGCCTGACCCTGAACTGCCCGAACCCCACTGACATGAGCCTGTTCTATCGCGGTATTGCAGCCGGTGCCGAGCGTTTTCAGTTTACCCCGCGCGGCAGTTACAGCTTGCGGGTGAGCGATGCGCTGCTCGACGGTCAGGCAGTAGAACTGGGGCTGCTTGCGGGCAGCGGCCAGCCTGCCGTCAGCACCGGTGCCACCCTGCGCTGGCGCCCGGAGCACGGGATCGTGCCGATGCGCGCCGGGGTGCCGGTCAGTGGGCGCAGCTTGTCGCTGCAGCTTGAGGCGAGTGCCTGGGCCAGTGAAGCCGCTTCGCGGGTCAACGATGCCGTCACCTGGGAAACCAGCGGTGTTTTTGACGCGATCAGCACCGGGCGCTCGCGGGAGCTGCGCCTGCAAGCGCGCTTTGCCCCGGCGGCCTGCACGCCGAGCCTGTCCAACGGCGGCACGGTGGATTTCGGCAAGTTGTCGGTGATGGATTTGCACATGGACGAAGATACCGTCCTGCCCGTACGACCGTTAGTGCTCAGTGTGGCGTGCGATGCGCCCACGGCCTTCGCCCTGCGCCTGCAGGACAACCGCCTGGGCTCGGCCACCGGGCCTGGTGACGAAACCACCTACGGCCTGGGGCTCGACGCCAAGGGGCAAAAAATCGGCCGCTACGCGCTGATATTTGACCCGCTGCGCGCCACCGCCGACAGCTTTGCCCAGCTCTACCGCACCGACTCCCCTACCGGCAAAGCGCCGTGGAGCAGTTCCAGTGCCAGCCCGTTGGCCATCGGCGCCAACCGCCACTTGGGGTTTAACGCCAACGCCGGCAGTACCAGCGGCCCCGACCCCATCCAGCAACTCAGCGCCACGGCGAGCCTGGAGGCGGTGCTTGCACCGTTGGGTTCACTGGACCTGGGCAGCGAAGTGCGTCTCGACGGCGCAGCCACGCTCGAAATCAACTACCTCTAGGAGCATGTTCATGAAAAACCTTCTAATTCCTCTTGCCGTTTTTTCGCTTCTTGCAGCCGGCTCATTCGCCCAGGCCGCTTCCACCGTCGAACTGACCGTCAAAGGTCTGATCACGCCGATGGCCTGCACGCCGCTGTTGTCTGGTGGCGGAATGGTCGATTTCGGCAAAATCTCGCGCAACGACCTCAACCTCACCAACGGCACCCGACTGCCGCACAAGTACCTGACGCTGACCGTCAACTGCAACGCCGCCGGGCGCTTTGCCCTGCGCATGCGCGATAACCGCGACGGCACGGCGCACGTCAACAGCGAGATTTTCTACGGGCTCGGACTCGACAGCAGCGGCAACAAGATCGGCGTGTACTCGCTGACGTTCGACCCCAAGCAAACCGTGGTCGACGACCTCGCCGTGGTGTACGGCACCGAGTCCACCACCGGCGGCCTGGCCTGGCGCACCGCCAACCTCAACCCCATCGATGTCGGCTCACGCAGCCTGCTTGGCTTTACCGATGTGGTGGGCAGCACCTCCGGCCCGTCGGCGATCCAGACCCTCACCAGCACCCTGAAGCTGGAAGCCACGATCAACGCGCGGCAGAACCTCGACCTCAGCGTGGAAACGCCGATGGATGGCTCTGCGACGTTGGAAGTTGTGTACCTGTAAACCCTGAAACACCTCACTTTCCCTAGTTAGGAGCAACACCATGAAGAAGTCCCTCCACCCCCTGATCGCCGGTTTGTTACTGGCGGGTACGGGTCATGCCTTCGCTGCGTCCAGTGTCGACTTGAGCGTAAAGGGCACGATTACACCAAGCGCCTGTACACCGAGCATCCCCAACGGCGGCGTGATTGACTACGGCAAACTTTCCGCCAAGGCGCTTAATGTCGACAGAGTCACACGACTGGACACTGAGTACCTGGAACTCAGAGTCACGTGTGATGCGGCCACGCTTTTTGCACTGCAAGGCAGCGATAACCGAGCAGGCTCGGTACCCACTGGGCACGAGGGCAACTTCGGTCTGGGCATCATCAATGGCGATGAAAAACTCGGTTCCTTCTACGCAGGATTTGATACAGCGGTGGCCGACGATGTGCCTGCCAGATTCATCAATTCTTATGACGGCGGGGTAACCTGGAACCCATGGCCAGGAGGCGGCCTGTGGGACGGAGGTACCGTAGCCGTAACCAACAACACGGGTATCGCGCCGATTCCGGTGAAGGTGATGACCACCGAGATGGCGGTCTTTACGTTGATCGCTCCCACCAGAACCCTGACCTTGACTGAAGAGGTATCCATCGACGGTTCTGTCACGGTCACGGTCCTCTATCTCTAAAAACAATAAGCCTGCAACCTGATCAGGAGCCACACCGATGAGCATCACCCGCAACCTTCTGGTCGCCGCATTGCTGGCGAGCAGCGGCAACGCTATGGCCGCTTCCAGCGTCGACCTGGCCGTCACCGGCACCATCACCCCCAGCGCCTGCACACCCAGTCTGGCAGACGGCGGCGTGGCCGATTTCGGCAAAGTCTCCGCCAAGGATCTGCGCCCTGACTGGCCCACTTACCTGCCCCACCAGAGTATGCAGATGACCGTGACCTGCGATGCCGCGACGCTGTTCGCCATCGCGCCCACCGATAACCGTGAAGGGTCGGAGTCCGAGCTCGACTACTACAACTTCGGTATCGGCATGATTAATGGCAGTGAAAAACTCGGCTACCTCACTGCAGCATTGTCTAACCGCATGGCGGACGGTGTACCCGTCTTCGTTATTGGCTCACGCGATGGCGGGCAAACCTGGGCGAGTGAGCCGCATCTCATGGATGACGGCCTCACTGCATTCGCCGAAAACGGCAAGCGCGTTCCCATCGCGATACAACAACTCACGACTGACCTGCAGATTCAGGCCGTCATCGCAGCGTCGCAAAACCTGACGTTGAACAAAGAGGAAAGCATCGATGGTTCCGTGACATTAACCGTCAATTACCTCTAACCCTGCGTCCCACTTTCCCTAGTCAGGAGCACCACCATGAGTATCCCTCGCAACCTCTCGTTCGCCCTGTTACTGGCGGGCGCCGGCAACGCCGTGGCTGCGTCCAGTATCGACCTGGCTGTCAAAGGTACGATTACGCCAAGTGCCTGTACACCCTCCCTGGCCAACGGCGGCGTGGCCGATTATGGCAAGGTTTCCGCTAAAGACTTGAAGGTCGATTCGCACACCCGCCTGCCCTCGCAAAAGCTGCAGATGACAGTGGATTGCGAGGCCGCGACGCTGTTTGCCCTGGCGGCCAAAGACAACCGTGAAGGAACAGAGTCCAGTCTCGACTATTACAACTTCGGCCTCGGCCTTATCAACGGCAGCGAAAAGTTAGGCTACCTCGAGGTAGCGTCGATGTATAACCAGGCAGACGGGGTGAGAGCTACAACCATTGGCTCAAGAGATGGCGGTGAGACCTGGGATTTCGAGTTGTCCTACATGGACGATGGTCTCACCGCTTTCGCCGGATCAGGCAACTATCTCCCCATACCGATACAACGCCTTACGACGGAGCTGAGCATCCAGGTAAACATCGCACCGTCCAAAAACCTGACGTTAATCGAGGAGCAGCCTATCGACGGCTCCGTGACGTTCACCCTCCACTACCTGTAAACCCACGGCGTGCAGCAGCGCAGGTTCAAAGCCTCTCGCTGCTGACACCCACGTACAACGCGCGCCCGGCCCCCAGGCCGGCAAGGATCGCGCCCACGCCGATCACGCCAAATACCCAACCGGTGGCGCCCCAGCCACCGGTCCAGTCATGCAGCACGCCCACGGCCAACGGCCCCAGGGATGCCAGCGTATAGCCAATGCCCTGAGCCATGCCGGACAGGTTGGCGGCCACATGGGAATCACGCGAGCGCAGCACGATCAACGTCAGCGCCAGGCTGAACGTACCGCCTTGGCCCAGGCCGAGCAAAATCGCCCAGCCCCACAACCCTTCAATCGGCGCATACAGGCAACCGAACAGCCCACCGAGGGTCAGCACCATGACCACCACAATGCCCAGGCGTTGATCCTTGCCACGCGTGGCCAACCAGGGCGCCGTGAGTGCGCTGAGCAATTGCACGATGATCGAACCGGACAGTGCCAACCCCGCTTCGGTGGCACTCAAGCCACGGCTGATCAGGATCGACGGCACCCAGCCGAACACGATGTAGGCCAGGGACGACTGCAGCCCCATGTACAAGGTGACTTGCCACGCCAGCGGGTCGCTCAGCAGGCCCTTCACTCGATAGGCGACTTGATGGGCGCCGTGTTTCGGTCCGACTTGGGGTAACCAGAACAACGCTGCGACCAGCGCGGGCAGAATCCAGAAACCCAGGCCCATGTTCCAGCTGTCGTCGAAATAGTGACTCAACGGCACCGTGGCGCCCGCTGCCAGCGCCGCACCCAGGCACAGCGCCATGGTGTACACGCCGGTCATGGTGCCGGCCTGTTTGGCGAAGTCGCGCTTGACGATACCGGGCAACAGCACGCCGATAACGCCGATGCTGGCACCCGCGATCAGGCTGCCGGCAAATAGCCCGGCCTCGCCAAATGAACTGCGCAAAATGATGCCGCCAGCCAATGTCAGCAAAATCCCCAGTACCACGCGTTCGGCGCCGAAACGCCGAGCCAGGATGGGGGCAAGCGGCGCGAACAGGCCCAGGCACAGCACCGGCAAGGTGGTCAGCAAGCCGGCCTTGGCGGCCGATAATCCCAAGCTGTTGGATACCTCACTGAGCAACGGCGACATGCTCGATAGCGCCGGGCGCAAGTTCAGCGCGACCAGGATCAGGCCCAGCAGCAACAGCCACGGGCGGCTGACCACAGGGTGACTGTGTTGCACGGTGTCGTCGTCGGCTTCGGCGTCGATCAACAGCTCTTCGAGTTTGGTTTCAGGGTTCATTGATCAACTGCCGGCAGAGGGATTTGGCGCGTTCCGGGTCTTGTTTTTCGACGGCTTCGAGCAAGGCGATATGCAGGTCGAACACTGCCTGGCGGCGCGGAGTGATGTTCAAGGTCTGACGCAACTGGGCTCCGACGATGGCGGAAAAGTACTGGTACAGCTCGCTAAGGGCCGGGTTGTGCGCCGCGTCCACCAGGCGTTTGTGGAAGACCAGATCGGCGCTGATATAGGCCTCGAGGTCTCCGTGATACAGCGCGCCGCTGGCTTCAAGCGCTTCGCGCAAGCCTTTGAGGTCTTCCTCGGTGCGGCGCAACGCCGCGAGGCTGATCGCCTCCACTTCCAGAATCTGCCGCGTTTCCTGCGCCTGCTCGAGGGTGCAATGGGACAAGGCGCGCATCGTGCCCAGCGGGTCAGTCATCGAACGCAGGTAGCTGCCATCACCCTGGCGGATTTCGATCAGCCCGGAAAACGCCAACACGCGCATGGCTTCGCGCACGGTGTTGCGGCTGATGCCCAATTCGGCAGACAGCTCGGGCTCGGTGGGCAGGCGTTCGCCAATGGCCCACACACCCTGGCTGATACGCAGGCGCAGTTGCTCCAGGGCCTGATCGACTAGGGAGCGTTTGATCAAGGGGGCGATGTCTGTCATGGGTTTTGCGCTTTCGTCCAATCATAGGATGAATTTTCCTACAGCCTATTCGGAGTTGCCTACAAAGGCAACGCACTAGGGTTTTGAAGCAAGGAAATGAACCGAATTTTCGATTGGTAAAATTACCCTTATAGGGTAATTATTGGACTCAGGTGTCTTATGGAAAAGTACACACCTCACTACGACTTGGCGCTGGTTAAAGCTGAAGTCATGAGATCAGGTAGAAGGGCGTTCACAGCCAGCGCCTGGGAAGGCGCTCGACGACTCAAGTTGTGCACTAGCCAAATGCAACAAGTGGTCTGCGCCCTTGAAAAACCAATGTTGCACAAATCAATGACGACCTATGCAGACCATCGGGTATGGCAGGACGTTTACCTGATCAAAATTTACGGCACGGAGATTTACATCAAGGTCACTTACCGCCCTGGCGGTGGTCCTCCCGTAATCTCCTTCAAGGAGAACACCCTATGAGAACCCAGCAATGCATGAGCTGCGGTAGCCATGACGCTATGCAACATTTCGAAGGTCGCACTTTCACGATCAACACCCGGGGAATGATTCGGGATATTCCGGACATTGCAGGTTGGGAATGCGAGGTCTGTCATGAAGTTGAATTCGATCACGACGACGACAGCGCTGATCGTTATGGAGAAGCTTCCGATCTGCTGTTGATCGACGCGCGTAAAATCATCGCCGCCGAAATGAAGCGAATCCGCCGCAAACTGCACCTCACACAAAAAGACGCAGTGAGGCTCTTCACCGTCCGCGGGCACAATGCATTCTCGCGCTACGAACGGGCCGAGATTTTTCCACCGGAGCCGTTGCTTACATTGATGCGCCTGCTGGATAAACATCCGCACCTGCTGGCTGAGGTAGAAGCCCTTGCTGTCGGTGATGACCTGAACCGTCTGCTCATCGCGAAAGACGCGCAACCGCTCGCAGCACAAGCCTCCTGAAAAAACCAGCAGGCAAAAATAAACCCGGCACCGGGCCGGGTTTATTCATTCATCCATCGATCAATGCAAAATCTGGCTCAAGAACAACTTGGTCCGGTCATTCTGCGGGTTGTCGAAGAAGTCATTCGGTGCTGCCTGCTCAACGATTTCACCCTTGTCCATGAAGATCACGCGGTTGGCCACGGTGCGGGCAAAGCCCATTTCGTGGGTCACGCACAACATGGTCATGCCGTCTTCGGCGAGGCCGATCATGGTGTCGAGTACTTCCTTCACCATTTCCGGATCGAGTGCCGACGTCGGCTCATCGAACAGCATGATTTTCGGCTTCATGCACAGCGCACGCGCGATGGCCACACGCTGTTGCTGGCCGCCGGACAGTTGCCCCGGAAACTTGTGAGCCTGCTCCGGAATGCGCACGCGCTCAAGGTAATGCATGGCGATTTCTTCAGCCTTGCGCTTGGGCATCTTGCGCACCCACATCGGCGCCAGCGTGCAGTTCTGCAGGATGGTCAGGTGCGGGAACAGGTTGAAGTGCTGGAACACCATGCCGACTTCACGGCGGATCGCTTCGATCTGCTTGAGGTCATTGGTCAGTTCAACACCATCGACCACGATGCGGCCTTGCTGGTGCTCTTCCAGACGGTTGAGGCAGCGGATGGTGGTGGACTTGCCCGAACCCGACGGGCCGCACAGCACGATGCGCTCGCCCTGCTTGACGTTGAGGTTGATGTCTTTCAACACGTGGAACTGGCCGTACCACTTGTTGACGCCCTGCATCTGGATAATGCCTTCAGGGCTCACAGGCTGTTTGATCGCTTCGCTCATAACAACAACTCCTAACGCTTGTGGCCTGTGTCGAGCTTGTGTTCCAAATGAATGGAATAGCGCGACATACCAAAACAGAAAATCCAGAACACCAGGGCGGCGAACACGTAGCCTTCAGTGGCCATGCCCAGCCATTTCGGGTCGGCGGCAGCTTGCTTGACGCTGTTGAGCAGATCGAACAGGCCGATGATGATCACCAGACTCGTGTCTTTGAACAGCGCAATAAAGGTGTTCACGATGCCGGGAATGACCAGCTTCAGGGCTTGCGGCAGAATCACCAGGCCCATGCTGCGCCAGTAACCCAGACCCATCGCGGCAGCCGCTTCGTACTGACCTTTGGGAATCGCCTGCAAGCCGCCGCGCACCACTTCAGCCACGTAGGCCGACTGGAACAGGATCACGCCGATCAAGGCCCGCAGCAGTTTGTCGATGCCCATGCCTTCCGGCAGGAACAACGGCAGCATCACCGAAGACATGAACAGCACAGTGATCAACGGCACGCCGCGCCAGAATTCGATGAAGGTCACGCAGACCACACGAATCGCCGGCATGTTCGAACGTCGGCCCAATGCCAGCACAATACCCAACGGCAAGGCGCCGGCGATACCGACGGTGGCGATCACCAGGGTCAGCATCAGGCCGCCCCATTGGCTGGTCGCCACGTTGGTCAGGCCGAAGACGCCGCCATGCAGCAGGCAGTAGGCAATGATCGGGTACAGCACCAGGAAGCTCAGGCCGTAGACCGCCTTGCGTGGAAACCGCGAGACGAACAACGGCGCCACGCCAACGATGGCCAGCCACACGGTCAGGTCTACGCGCCAGCGCAGGTCGCCGGGGTAGTAGCCGTACATGAACTGCCCGAAGCGCTGTTGGATAAACACCCAGCAGGCGCCCTCCTTGGTGCAATCGGCGCGCGTGGTGCCAACCCAGTTGGCGTCCAGAATCGCCCAATGCAGAATCGGCGGCACGATCAGGTAGATCAGGTAAAACGCCAGCAAGGTCAGCAGGGTGTTGAGCCAACTGGAGAACAGGTTGGCGCGCATCCAGGCCATCGGCCCGAACACTTTGCCCGGCGGCGGCATATCAGGTTTGAAAGTATGCGTACTCATGCGTGTTTCCTCACCGCTCGATCAGCGCAATGCGCTTGTTGTACCAGTTCATCAGCAGGGAAATGCTGATGCTGATCGCCAGGTACACGCTCATGGTGATGGCAATGACTTCGATGGCCTGGCCGGTCTGGTTGAGCACCGTGCCGGCAAACAGCGAAACCATTTCCGGGTAGCCGATACCGGCGGCCAGCGACGAGTTCTTCGCCAGGTTCAGGTATTGGCTGGTCAGCGGCGGAATGATCACCCGCAGGGCTTGCGGGATGATGACCTTGCGCAACGTGGGACCTGGGCGCAGGCCCAGGGAGCGCGCGGCTTCGGTCTGGCCGTGGCTGACGGACTTGATGCCCGAACGCACGATCTCGGCAATGAAAGCTGCCGTGTACACGGTAAGCGCCAGGGTCAGTGCCAGCAGTTCAGGAATGAGTACCCAGCCGCCGACGAAGTTGAAACCTTGCAGCTTTGGCATTTCCCAGTGCAGCGGTGCACCGAAGATCAGCGCGCAGAGTGCCGGGATCACGATGAGCAGCGCCAGGCCCGCCCAGAACTTGTGAAACGGTACGCCAGTGGCTTCGAAACGTTTGTTGGCCCAACGCGCCATCAGCACGATTGCCACGATTGCCACAACGACGCTGACCACAAATGGCCAGAAGCCGTCGGCGGCAAGCGCTGCCGGCATGTTCAGGCCACGGCTGCTGACAAAGAAGGTGTCGCCAAAATTGTGGCTGGCGCGCGGTCCCGGCATGGTCAGGAACACCGCGAAGTACCAGAACAGGATCTGCAGCAGCGGTGGAATGTTGCGGAACACTTCCACATACACGGTCGCCAGCTTGTTGATCATCCAGTTCGGCGACAAGCGTGCCACGCCGATGATGAAACCGAGCAGGGTCGCCAGGACCACGCCGATCACCGTCACCAGCAAGGTGTTGAGCAGGCCGATCACAAAGACCCGGGCATAGCTGTCCGATTCGGTGTAATCGATCAGGTGTTGCGCGATGCCGAAGCCGGCACTGCGCTCAAGAAAGTCGAAACCCGAGGTAATGCCCCGGTGTTGCAGGTTGGTCTGGGTATTGTTGAAGAGGTACCAGCCCAGCGAGACCACCGCCACTATCGTGATGATCTGGAAGAGCCACGCACGCACTTTGGGATCGCTGAAGCTGAGCTTCTGCTTTGGTGCGCCGATTTGAGTTTGCATGAAGTGCCCCGGAAAAAATGGAACAGAACATCACCCGGCGGTTGGCCCACCGGGTGACAGAACCATCAACGATCAGCGTACTGGGGGAGCGTATTGAATGCCGCCGTTGGTCCACAGTGCGTTCAGGCCACGGTCGATTTCCAGCGGAGTGCCTTTGCCGAGGTTTTTCTCGAACACTTCGCCGTAGTTACCGACCTGCTTGACGATCTGAACAACCCAATCTTTCTTCACTTTCAGGTCTTTGCCGTATTCGCCGTCAGCACCGAGCAGACGCGCAACGTCCGGGTTCTTGGTGGACTTGGCTTCAGCTTCGACGTTTTTCGAGGTGATACCGGCTTCTTCAGCGTTGAGCATGGCGTAGCCAACCCAGCGCACGATAGCCAGCCACTCGTCATCGCCATTACGCACGACTGGACCCAGCGGTTCTTTGGAAATGGTTTCCGGCAGAACCGAGTAGTCCTTCGGCGAGGCCAGCTTGCTGCGCTGTGCAAACAGTTGGGACTTGTCGGAGGTCAGCACGTCGCAACGACCGGATTCCAGCGACTTGGCGCTTTCGTCCGAGGTGTCGAAGGTGATCGGCGTGTACTTGAGGTTGTTGGCGCGGAAGTAATCGGAAACGTTCAGCTCGGTGGTAGTACCGGCCTGGATGCAGATGGTTGCACCGTCCAGTTCCTTGGCACTTTTCACGCCCAGCTTGTTGTTTACCAGGAAGCCAACACCGTCGTAGTAGGTGATGAAGCCCGGGAATTTCAGGCCCATGCCGGCATCGCGAGAGCTGGTCATGGTGGTGTTACGCGACAGAATGTCGACTTCGCCGGACTGAAGCGCGGTGAAACGCTCCTTGGCATTCAACTGGCTGAATTTGACCTTGGTCGCGTCGCCGAAAACGGCAGCGGCTACAGCGCGGCACACGTCAGCGTCGATCCCGAGGATCTTGCCGCTGGCATCGGGTACCGAGAAACCCGGCAGGCCGTCACTCACGCCACATTGCACGAAGCCTTTCTTCTGCACGGCATCCAGAGTGGCACCCGCTTGGGCGAAACCACTCACACCCAGTACAGCCGCCGCACACACGATGGCCAGGGTGGATTTCAATACCTTCATTCAAACCTCCAGTTTTGCTCTTGTTGTGTCGAAGCTCGAACTTCAGCGCACCCTTATGAGGCGATATCGACCTGTGTTGGCTTTTTTTAGGTCAAGCGGCATGAAGTCGTCGCAGTAATTCCAGTTGCTATCCCACAAGCGGCAGTCACTGATAGTGTTACCGTCCTGAGATAGTCCTGACATCGACCAACACATAGCAAGGCCCGTACCAGAGTGCTGGCTGAGTCGTTCCAACCCTTGGTCAATAGAAAAAGATTCAGCGTTGCGACATTCTCTTAACAGATCAATGCATTGCGCACCGTTCCGATGCACCCAATCGGAGCGCGCGCACATATATGGAGCAGACATGACCGAACCCTTGATTCTTCAGCCCGCCAAGCCCGCAGATGCCTGCGTTATCTGGTTGCATGGCCTGGGTGCCGATCGCTACGACTTTTTGCCGGTGGCCGAGGCGCTGCAGGAAACTTTACTCACCACCCGCTTCGTTTTGCCCCAGGCGCCGACCCGTCCGGTGACGATCAACGGTGGTTATGAGATGCCCAGCTGGTACGACATCAAGGCCATGAGCCCGGCCCGCTCCATCAGCCTGGAAGAACTGGAAACCTCGTCCAAAACCGTGACGGACCTGATCGAAGACCAGAAGAGAACCGGAATAGACGCCTCGCGGGTTTTCCTCGCCGGTTTTTCCCAAGGTGGCGCCGTGGTGTTCCACACCGCCTTCCTTAAATGGCAGGGCCCCTTGGGCGGCGTGATCGCCCTCTCCACCTACGCGCCGACCTTTGGTGATGAGCTGGAATTGTCCGCCAGCCAACAGCGCATTCCGACGTTATGCCTGCACGGCCAGTACGATGACGTGGTACAGAACGCGATGGGCCGTAGCGCCTATGAGCATTTGAAGACCCGTGGTGTCACCGTGACATGGCAGGAATACCCAATGGGTCACGAAGTGTTACCCGAGGAGATCCGCGATATCGGTGCGTGGTTGACCGCTCGCCTGGGCTGAAAACCACCCATTATGTAGCCACATGACAGACGCACTACGCCGCGCCCGATTCTTGCATTACACTGGCCGGCGTACATTCCTTAACCAATTAATGAGATCACCGTGCTCAAAGCACTTAAGAAGATGTTCGGCAAAAGCGAGGCTGAGCCGCTCGCGCCTGTTCCCAGTGCTCCTGTCCCTACTGCCAGCAGCCGCAATGACGGCAAACAGCCTGACCGGACCGCACCTGTCGCTTCTGAGAAAAAGCCGCCGGTGACACCACCTGAACAGGCCACTCCTGCCGAGGCCGCACCAGCGCCTGCTCCTGCTCCTGCGCCGAAAGCAGCTCGCCGTGAACGTGCGCCGAAACCGCCGGTTATCCCGTGGAAACTCGAAGACTTCGCCGTCGAGCCTCAGGAAGGCAAAACCCGCTTCCACGATTTCAAACTGGCTCCGGAACTGATGCACGCCATCCAGGACCTGGGCTTCCCGTATTGCACGCCGATCCAGGCGCAGGTGCTGGGTTTCACCCTGGCGGGCAAAGACGCCATCGGCCGCGCCCAGACCGGCACCGGCAAGACTGCCGCGTTCCTGATCTCGATCATCACCCAGCTGTTGCAGACCCCGCCGCCGAAAGAACGCTACATGGGTGAGCCGCGCGCACTGATCATCGCCCCGACCCGGGAGCTGGTGGTGCAGATCGCCAAGGACGCCGCCGACCTGACCAAGTACACCGGCCTCAACGTCATGACGTTCGTGGGCGGCATGGACTTCGACAAGCAGCTCAAGCACCTCGAAGCGCGCCATTGCGACATTCTGGTGGCCACGCCTGGCCGCCTGCTCGACTTCAACCAGCGTGGCGACGTGCACCTGGACATGGTCGAAGTGATGGTGCTGGACGAAGCCGACCGCATGCTCGACATGGGTTTCATCCCGCAAGTGCGTCAGATCATTCGCCAGACCCCGCCGAAAAACGAGCGCCAGACCCTGCTGTTCTCTGCGACCTTCACCGAAGACGTGATGAACCTCGCCAAGCAGTGGACAACCGACCCGTCCATCGTCGAAATCGAAGCGCTGAACGTCGCCAGCGAAAACGTCGAGCAACACATCTACGCCGTGGCCGGTGCCGACAAGTACAAGCTGCTCTACAACCTGGTCAACGACAACGGCTGGGAACGCGTGATGGTGTTTGCCAACCGCAAGGACGAAGTGCGCCGCATCGAAGAACGCCTGGTGCGCGATGGCGTCAACGCCGCGCAGCTGTCGGGCGACGTGCCGCAGCACAAGCGCATCAAGACCCTGGAAGGTTTCCGCGAAGGCAAGATCCGCGTGCTGGTGGCCACCGACGTGGCCGGGCGCGGGATTCACATCGACGGCATCAGCCACGTGATCAACTTCACCCTGCCGGAAGTACCGGACGACTACGTACACCGCATCGGCCGTACCGGCCGCGCGGGCGCTGCGGGTGTGTCGATCAGCTTTGCCGGTGAAGACGACTCGTATCAGTTGCCGTCGATCGAGACGCTGCTGGGTCGCAAGATCAGTTGCGAGACGCCGCCGACGCACCTGTTGCGGGCTGTGGAGCGCAAACGCCCGTAAAGGTTGAAATGCAGTAAAACGGTGGGAGCGGCTTGTGTGGGAGCTGGCTTGCCTGCGATGGCATCACTGCGGTGTGACTGACACACCGAAGTGCTTGCATCGCAGGCAAGCCAGCTCCCACATTGGTTTCAGCGCTTTCAAACTTGCGGAGGAATCATGAACCACGCCGACTACCTCATCATCGGCGGCGGCATTGCCGGGGCATCCGCCGGCTACTGGCTGTCGCAGCATGCGCGCGTCATCGTGCTGGAGCGCGAGTCGATGCCGGGCTACCACTCCACCGGGCGCTCCGCCGCGCTGTACATCGCCGCTTACGGCACCCCGCAAGTACGCGCCCTGACCCTGGGCAGCCGTGCCTTCTTCGACCACCCGCCTGCCGGTTTTACCGAGCATCCCTTGCTGACACCCCGTGGTGAAATCGTGGTGGACCTGATCGGCGATCCGGTGGAGCTGCAACGCCAATTCCTGAAAGCCAAGGCGCTGGTGCCGCAAACCCGGCTGCTGGAAGTGGAGGACGCGATGAACATGATGCCGATCCTGCGCCCAGAGAAAGTCCACGGCGCCTTCTGCGACCCGACGGTATGCGACATCGACACCGACGCGCTGTATCAGGGCTTCCTGCGCGGGATTCGGCGCAATGGTGGCGAGATCCACACCGACAGCGAAGTGCAGCATCTGAACCGCGACGCTCAAGGCGTGTGGCAAGTGCGCACGGCGCACCAGGACTTCAGCACGCCCGTGGTGATCAACGCTGCCGGGGCCTGGGCCGACACCCTTGCCGAGCTGGCAGGCGTGCCCAGGATCGGCCTGCAACCCAAGCGCCGCAGTGCCTTCACCTTCGCGCCGCCAGCGGGCGTGGATATTCACGCCTGGCCCGAGCTGGCAGCCCTGGACGGTTCGTTCTACATGAAACCGGACGCGGGCATGTTCCTCGGCTCACCGGCCAACGCCGACCCGGTCGAGCCCCACGACGTACAGCCTGAAGAGCTGGATATCGCCATGGGTATCTACCACATCGAAGAAGCCACCACCCTGACCATCCGCCGCCCCACACGTACCTGGGCGGGGTTGCGCAGTTTTGTCAGCGATGGGGATTTGGTGTGCGGGTTTGATCCGCGGGTGGAGGGGTTTTTCTGGATTGCGGCGCAGGGTGGGTACGGGATTCAGACATCCCCGGCGATGGGCCAGGCGAGTGCGGCGTTGGTGCGGGGTGAGCCGTTGCCTGAGGCGCTTGTCGGGTATGGTTTGACCGAGGCGATGTTGTCGCCTGGGCGACTGAATCGCTGAACACTGTGGGAGCTGGTTTGCCTGCTATGGCGCTGTAATGTTTGACGCTTGGACGGGGGTGTATATCCGGTATTTGGGTAACGGCGGCTTAGGGTTCCGCCCTTACGGCGGGTCACTTTGGAAAAGAGCCGGAATGCCGGCCCAGCCCAAAGTAACCAAAGGGC
>NZ_MSDF01000005.1:7550-46689 GCF_002022275.1 Pseudomonas fluorescens | reverse complement strand
AACCCATTTCAGCCGTTACCGAAAAAATGGATATGTACTCGGTAAACCAAACCCCCTCCCCAAATGTCCACATCCTTCAGGAACCACTAAACCCCAGGAGTCCCCCAATGACCACCCCCAAAGCCCTATTGATCCTCCACGGCAAGCAAGCCCTCAACGAGGACGTGCGCGCCGCCGTGCAGGCTCGGCGTGAGCAGGGTTGGGAGCTGGCGGTACGGGTCACCTGGGAAGGCGGCGACGCCCAACGGCTGGTCAACGAAGCCCTGGCCGACGGCTACACCCACCTCATCGCCGGTGGCGGCGACGGCACGCTGCGCGACGTGGCTGAAGCCATGGCCCTGGCCAAAACCGACGCCAGCCTCGTGCTGATGCCCCTGGGCACCGCCAACGATTTCGCCAAGGCCGCCGGTGTACCGCTGCAGCCCGCTGAAGCACTGGCATTGCTCGATGTCGAGCCCCGGGCCATCGACCTCGGCCAGGCCGGCAGCCAAATGTTCCTCAACATGGCCACCGGCGGCTTCGGCAGCCAGGTCACTGCCAACACCTCCGAAGACCTGAAAAAAGTCCTCGGCGGCGCCGCCTACCTGTTCACCGGCCTGACCCGTTTCAGCGAGTTGAAGGCGGCGTATGGCGAGCTGGAAGGGCCAGGCTTCCACTGGAAGGGCGACCTGCTGGCGCTGGGCATCGGTAACGGTCGCCAGGCAGGCGGTGGGCATGTGTTGTGCCCGGGAGCATTGGCCGATGATGGCCTGCTGGATATCAGCATCCTGCCGGCGCCCCAAGAGGTGGTCGGCACGTTGATGACCCTGATGAGCGACGGTTGGGGCCTGGACAGCATGTTCGTGCGCGCACGCTTGCCGTGGGTTGAGATCAAGGTGGCCGAAGGTTTGTACATCAACCTGGACGGTGAACCGCTCAAAGGCGACGACCTGCGCTTCAGCGCGTTGCCCAAAGCCTTGCGCGTGCATCTGCCGGTGAATTCGCCGCTAGTCGTCCAGGCTGATGATCTGCTCGCGAACGGCGAATAACACCAAGCCCGCCACATCGAATATCTGCAGGCGCTTCATGATCTGCGAGCGGTGCGCCTCCACGGTCTTGATGCTCAGGCCCAGGCCCTGGGCGATTTCCCGGGTGGACTTGCCGCGCACGATCAGGCGCAGGATCTCCAGCTGGCGCGCCGTGAGGTTGTGGCTCTGGGCGATGGGGGAGGCCGGGCCCTGGCTGCGTATCAGCGCCTGGTTGATCACCGTGTGGGCGATGGCGGGGCTCAGGTAGCGCTCGTTGTTGCGCAAGGCCAGCAGTGCGTGTTCCAGCTCGTTGGCCGTGGTGTCCTTGAGCAGGTAGCCATGCGCGCCGGACTCCAAGGCACGCATGATCAGCTCCGGGTCGGTGTGCATCGACAGGATCAGCACCTTGCTTTTGGGGTAGGCGGCCTTGAGTTGCTGCAAGGCGTCGAGGCCACCGATGTGCTTCATCGACAGGTCCAGCAGCACGATATCCGGCTGCAAGGCGCTGAATTTTTCCAGCAACTGCGCACCATCACTGGCTTCGCCGATCACGGTGTAGCCGGGAACGTCCTGAATCAGCGCGCGTACGCCGGCCCGGATCAGTGCGTGGTCATCTACCAGGAGTAATTTGCAGGTCACTCTAAAACCTTAGGGGAACTGGCCCGTTCTAGGGCGCGGGGCGCCCAGGGGAAAAGCGCGTCGATCCGCGTGCCTTTGCCTGGCTGGCTGCTGACGGACAAAGTGCCGCCCAACTGATCTATGCGCTCGGACATCCCGGCCATCCCCCGTTGGCCTTCCAGGCCGGGATTGATGGCGGGCAAAAAGCCCTGGCCATCATCGCAGATCATCAGCGACAAGCCTTCGGGCAAGCGTTGCAGGCGTACAAGCAAATTCTGCGCCTGTGCATGGCGCAGCATGTTGGTGATGGCTTCCTGGGTGATGCGAAACGCCGCCACGGCCATTTCTTCCGGGATACCGGTCAGCCGTTGCTGGCATTCCAGGCTCCAGTGAATCGGGGTGTTTTCCAGGGTCTTGAGCAAGTGCGCGCGCAGGCTCGCTTCAAGGCCCAGGCTGGCCAATTGACGTGGGTTGAGGATGGCGGACACGTCGCGCACTTTGGCCAGGGTTTCGTTCAGAGTGTTGCACAGCACTGTGCACTGGCTTTGCAGGTCGTCCGGCAGGCGGCGTTTGAGCCATTCGCTTTGCAGCTTGGCGGCGGTCAGCAGTTGGCCGATGTCGTCATGCAGCTCGCGGCTGAGGCGATGGCGTTCATTTTCCTGGACCTGCAACAAACGGTCGGCCAGCTCCTGCGGTTGAAACTTGATCGACTTGCGCGAGCGCCACTGTTGCACGCCCACCACCAGCAAGGTGGCCAGGTTGAGCAACAGGATCAAGAGCGGCAGCGGCGCGGAACGGGTGTAGGCCCACAGGCTGATCAGCAACGAGCAAAGGCACAGGACGAGAACCATGCGGCGCGCATTGCTGCGGGACACGGACCTTGCGATGAGTGACTTGAGGCTGGCGTACATAGCGGATGGAGCCAATGAAGGTTCACTGCGGGAAGACCGGTCACGGCGGCTGACAGGGCTCTGTGTGGAATGCGGTGCCGAATCGTTTTTATACATGATGAAGTTGAGTCACTTCGAGCGGGGCATAGTACCACCACTATTACCGTTGGTCGCCTGACACTTCGCACGGACGGTTTATTAAGCAGGCAAACGCCCTGGGCGGTAATCCCAGCGTTCAAACAATAAGCAGTTGTATTAATTAAGTTGAGTTGTATCGTTATTTGCGCTGATGGCTAATTGATATGTTTTCTCGCATATCAAAAGCAGCCATTGAGGGGGAGGCGGTCGTTTTTAGATAACTGCGCTATTAAATACGACCTGTTCAACGCATCACGAGGCGTGGTGCGCGCGCTGCTGCGGTTTATTACTGAAGTCTTTTTGCGGTATCTGCAAAGTGACCGTTGCGATCAACGTAGTTTGCTCACTTTCATCCAGGCCCAACTCTCCCGTGCGCGTGTCGATCAGCTCCAGTTGCCACGCCAGCAGGGTCAGGCAGTCATGCAAGGCATTGAGGGCCTGATCGTGCAGTTGCATGGGGCTTACGGCGTTGGCAATCAGGTACTGAATATGGCGGGAGAACTCGCTGATCGCCTGCAGGGCCAGGCCTTCGGCCTTTTCAGCCAGTTTGGCCAGGCTGGCTTTCATGCAGTCGATGGCATCGCTGTCGTTGCGAATCAAATGCAAGTGGTTCAAGCATTCTTCCGACTTTGCCAGCAGCATTTCGGCTTCCAGCAGAAATTCAGGAAGTGCAGTTTGCCATTCGTTTGCGCTGTCCATCATGCAAGTCTCCGCAACATTAGGCTGGGTGATGAGATGCCGCACCGGGTGAATGGCGTAAAACTACCGTTGAAATATGACTGAAATCTGTAGCCCACTTCTGAAATTTCAGTAGGACCTTTATTTGAGTGATAACGAACGCCGCGCGCCGCCCTCGTTATCAGGGGCACTTGCACAACTTCAGTTGCCGCCACGTGAATGTCTGGGAGACACGTGGGCCGAGGGCTTGGTATGGCAAACAAAAGCCTGACTCCATTCATGCAATGAGAATGGCGTCACATTAATGGCTATTAGATATCGCGAATATCAGGTTGGGCCTGATTGTTCATAGGGGAATCCCTTACACAGCGGAACCTCACGTCGATTTGCATGTCGCGCGAGGTTGCTGTAGCGCCGTCTGAAGAGGCGATTGCAGTAAACCATGATGTCAGTGTGACATCAATGGATTTACGTGGCATTTTACAGGGGGTCAAGGTCTGGCGTTCGCCGCCGATAACTAGCCTTAAGTCAGCAGCACAATCCCAATCAGGAGCTTTTAATGGCCGGCATTCTCGACACGGTAGATCAACGCACGCAACTGGTGGGTGAGAATCGCCTGGAGATCCTCATGTTTCGCCTGGCCGGTCGGCAGCTGTTCGCGATCAACGTGTTCAAGGTGCAGGAAGTGCTGCAACTGCCCAAGCTGACCCTGATGCCCCAGCGCCACCCGTTTGTATGCGGCGTGGTCAACCTGCGTGGCCAGACGCTGCCAGTGATCGATCTGTCCCAGGCGATCGGCATGCGCCCGCTGGTGCCAGGCCCCAACAGCACGATTATCGTCACCGAGTACAACCGTTCGGTGCAGGCGTTCCTGGTGGGCGGGGTCGACCGCATCGTCAACATGAACTGGGAAGCCATCCTGCCGCCACCGGCCAGCGCCGGGCGCCAGCATTACCTCACGGCCATCAGCAAGGTCGATGACCAGTTGGTAGAAATTATCGACGTGGAAAAAGTCCTCGCCGAAATCGTGCCGTACAACGCCAAGGTCTCCCGTGAAAAACTCGAAGACCCGGTGCTCGAACGCGCCCGTGGCCGCGAAGTGCTGCTGGTGGACGACTCCAACGTTGCCCTGTCGCAACTGCGTGACACGCTGGGGCAACTGGGCGTGAAGATGCACATCGCCAGCGACGGCCTCAAGGCGCTGAACATGCTCAAAGGCTGGGCCGACACCGGTCAGGTGATGACCGACAAGCTGCTGATGATCTTCACCGACGCCGAAATGCCCGAGATGGACGGCTACCGCCTGACCACTGAAATTCGCAACGACCCGCGCTTGCGTAGCCTCTACGTGGTGCTGCACACCTCGCTGTCGGGCAGCTTCAATGACTCGATGGTGAAGAAGGTCGGCTGCGACAATTTCCTCTCCAAATTCCAGCCCGACAAACTGGTGGATGTGGTGCGTCAGCGACTGATGTTGGACGAAGTGCCCGCCTGACGTTGCTTGGCAGACCTCCGTCCTGTGGCGAGCAGGCTTGCCCTGCGTTGGGCTGCGAAGCAGCCCCAAAACCCGACGACGCGTTTCCCCTGACACACTGCTTCGCCTTTGAATGGGGCTGCTGCGCAGCCCAACGCAGGGCAAGCCTGCTCGCCACAATCAGCTCACCCGCCATAGGGTGATTCAGTGGCCTTTGATTCCCGGATCACGCTCCTATAGGGTGTTGCTTTATCCCCTCAGGAAAGCAGGCCCATGCTTCGTCTCAGCGCGTTGTACCGTTACCCCTTGAAGTCCGGCAAGGCCGAAACCTTGCAGCAGATCGGCCTGGATAAACTCGGGCTGGATGGGGATCGACGCTGGATGCTGGTGGACGAGGCCAGCGGGCGCTTTCTCACCCAGCGCGCGGTGGCCAAAATGAGCCAACTGTCGGCACTGTGGAATGGCGCCGGCGGCCTGACCCTGAGTTCCCCTGGCCATACGCCGCTGGACGTGGCACTGCCCGGCAGCGACGCCGAGCTGCGCGGCGTGACTATCTGGCGTGACACCCTGCGCGTGCCGGATGCAGGCGATGCCGCCGCAGCCTGGGTCAGCGCTTTTATCGGCAAGCCGACGCGCCTGGTGCAAGTGCCGGAGGAGCGTGCGCGCAGCACCGAGGCGGGATATGGCAAGGATGACGACAAGGTCGGTTTTGCCGATGGCTTCCCCTTGCTGCTGATCGGTCAGGCGTCTCTGGACGACTTGTCCCGGCGCATCGGCCGGCCTATGGAAATGCTGCGTTTTCGTCCCAATCTGGTCATCGACGGCAGCGAAGCCTTTGCCGAAGACGGCTGGAAACGCGTGCGCATCGGCGAGGTAGAGTTTCGCGTGGTCAAGTCCTGCTCCCGCTGCATTCTCACCACCATCGACCCGGCCAGCGGCGAGCGCAGTGCTGACCGTGAACCTCTGGCCACCCTCAAAACCTACCGCGAGACGGATGGCGACGTGATGTTCGGCCAGAACCTGGTCAACGATGGCCCGGGCCGCCTGGAAGTGGGCATGCCGGTGACCGTTCTCGAATAAACGCTGCGCCCATAAAAAATGCCCGTCTCACAGGAGACGGGCATTTTTTTGACCGGGCGAAAAATCAGCCGCGGTATTCACACAGGTAAGCGGTTTCCACGGCGACTTTCAGCTGGAACTTGCTGTTGGCCGGTACGTTGAACTGGCTGCCGGCAGCGAAGGTTTCCCAGTCGTTGGCGTCGGGCAGTTTGACGGTCAGGGCGCCAGACACCACGTGCATGATTTCACGCTGGGCGGTGCCGAATTCGTATTCACCCGGGGCCATCACGCCAATCGTTGCCGGACCTTCTGCGGTGCCAAAAGCGATCGACTTGACGGTGCCGTCGAAGTACTCGTTGACTTTAAACATGGGTGAATCCTCGGAAAAGGGTCTGCAAAGGTCGGCCAGTATGCCCAAGGGCACGCGGGCTGCCTAGACCGGCAGTATCAGCGGTAATAACCGTGCGGTATTGCGTGCATCTTCCAGTGCGCGGTGTTGCTGGCCATGAAACTGCATCCCTGCCAACTGCAGGGCGCCGTTGAGCCCCAGCGGTTTGTCCAGGCGCCGTGCCTTGGCGAAGCGTTGCTTGAGGTTTACGTGAGGCGTTTGGGCGAGGGCGCTGGTCAGCCCGTGGCGTTGCCATTCCAGCTCAAGCTGCGCACGGTCGTAGTCACCCCAGCTGGCCCAGCCTTCCAGGCGCGCCTGATGCTGACCCAGCCAGCGCTCGAACAGTGGCCACACCTCGGTGATCGGCGCCGCGGCGTCGATGTTGGCTTGGGTGATGTGGGTCAACTGGCGGCAGAAGGGCGTCAGCAATGGGCGGCGCAGCGGCCGTACAAAGCGCTGGAAGTGATCCAGCTCGCGGCCCTGACGGTTCACCAGGCTGGCGCCGATCTCGATGACTTCCATCTCCGTCACGGGCCAGCCGCCTTCATCCGTTGTGGCTTCAAGGTCAATAATCAGCCAATGAGGCATCGTGCAGGTTCCCGTACTCATCCCTTCCTGATGGGGATAGAGCGTAGCCCGGCCTTGTAGTTCCGCCTAGGGCTCATTCGATCTCCAGCAAAACCTGGCGATTGCGCACCTGATCGCCGGCAATCACCTGGATGCCCTTGATCACGCCGTCGATGCCGGCGACCAGCGGATGCTCCATTTTCATGGCTTCCAGCACCAGCAGCAGTTGGCCCTTGGTGACGCTTTCACCGGCACTGACGCGTACGTCGACGATGGCACCGTCCATCGGCGCCTTGACGGTGCCGGTGCTGACGTCGGCCTGGCGGTGGGCGGCTTGCTGGGTGCGGTCTGTCACGTGCAGGCCCGGTAGCCACAGTTGCGTGCCGTCGAGGTGGCAGGCGATGCGTTTGCGGATGCCATTGAGTACGAAGGTCGCGTGGCGGCCGTCAGTGGTGAGGTGCAGAGGGGCCGCGCTGAGGGTGTGGATCTCGCCGTTGGCCTCCAGGCGCAAGGTTGACGGCGCAGAGGCGCTGTTGCTCCATCCCGCCAAACCGTGTGGATGACGGTTGGCGCTTTGTTGATAAAACAGTGCGGCGGCCACGGCGAGCTGATCGTTGGACGCTGCGCGGGGCGGGATTTCGCTGAAGTGCTCGGCGATAAACCCGGTGCTGAAATCGCCTGCGACGAAATCCGGGTGCTTGAGCAGGTCGGCGAGCAATTGCTGATTGGTGGTCACGCCGAGTAACACCGTGTCTTCCACCGCCCGCAGCAATTTGCGCCGGGCTTCTTCGCGGGTAGCGCCGTGGGCGATGATCTTGCCGAGCATCGGGTCATAGAACGGACTGATGCGTCGGCCTTCGTGCAGGCCGTGATCAACGCGCACACCGGGCGCCGGCTCCCAACGCAGCACCTCGCCGGTTTGCGGCAGAAAGCCCTGGGCCGGGTCCTCGGCGTACAGGCGCACTTCCATGGCATGGCCGGTCAGGGTCACGTCGTGTTGCTGCAAGGGCAACGGCTGGCCGGCGGCGATGTGCAGTTGCCAGGCCACCAGGTCGAGGCCGGTGATCAGTTCGGTGACCGGGTGCTCCACTTGCAGGCGGGTGTTCATTTCCAGGAAATAGAACTGGCCCTTGCGGTCGAGCAGGAATTCCACGGTGCCGGCGCCGACGTAGTTCACCGCGCGACCGGCTTTGAGCGCCGCCTCGCCCATGGCTTGGCGCAGCGCGGGCGTCATGACGGGGCAGGGGGCTTCTTCGATGACTTTCTGATGGCGGCGCTGGATCGAACAGTCGCGTTCGCCGAGGTAAATCAGGTGGCCGTGGCTGTCGCCGAACAGCTGGACTTCGACATGGCGTGGGTTGATCAGGGCGTGTTCAAGGATCAGTTCCTCGCTGCCGAAGGCGTTGTGTGCTTCGGAGCGGGCGGTGTGGAGGTTGGCCAGCAGGTCTTTCGGGTGGTGCACCAGGCGCATGCCGCGACCGCCGCCGCCGGCGCTGGCCTTGATCATCAAAGGGTAGCCGATGCGGTCGGCTTCCTGTTGCAGGGTGGTGTCATCCTGGGCGCTGCCTTGGTAGCCGGCGATGCAGGGGACGCCAGCGTCGAGCATGGCGAGTTTGGAGAGGCGTTTGCTGCCCATCAGCTCGATGGCTTCGACGCTGGGGCCGATGAACGTGAGGCCGGCTTGCTGGCAGGCGCGGGCGAACGCGGGGTTTTCGGAGAGAAAGCCGTAGCCCGGGTGAACAGCATCCGCGCCGGTTATTTTGGCGGCGTGGAGGATGGCTGCGATGTTGAGGTACGACTGCTGAACGGGGGCGGGGCCGATGTTGACGGCTTCGTCGGCCATCTGCACGTGCAGGGCGTCGGCGTCGGCTTCGCTGTAGATGGCCACGGTGCGGTAGCCCAGGGCTTGGGCGGTGCGCTGGATACGGCAGGCAATTTCGCCGCGGTTGGCGATCAGGATTTTGCTGAATGTGGGCATTGGGTTATTCCTGAATGTTTGGGTGTCTGTTCTGGCCTCATCGCAGGCAAGCCAGCTCCCACATTTGGATGTGTAAATACTTTCCAGTGTGGGAGCTGGCTTGCCTGCGATAGCGTCATCGAGACCAACCCGGCTTACGCTTCTGCACAAAAGCCTGCATCCCCTCTATCCCTTCTGCACCTTTCACCGCCTCGGCAAACCACTGCGCCCCGCGATCCAATACAGCTTCAAGCGGCTCATCCACACTCGCCAGCAACAGCGCCTTGGTCCGCGCATTTGCCCCCGGCGCGCACTTCAGCACCTGCCCCAGCACCTCATCCAAACGCTCTGCCAACGCCTGCGGATCACGCTCGGTAAAGTGCACAACGCCCAGCCGCTCGGCCTCAAGGCCATCAAACCGCGCCGCCGTCAGCGCCAGCCGCCTTGCCTGGGTCAGCCCGATGCGCTTGACCACGAACGGCGCAATCTGCGCCGGTAACAACCCCAAGCCTGTCTCCGGCAAGCCGAACTGTGCCTGGTGGTCGGCAATCGCAATATCACTCACGCACGCCAGGCCAAACCCGCCACCCAGCACCGCGCCTTGCAGCACCACAATCACCACTTGCGGCACCGCTTCAACCTCTTGAAGCAGGGTGCCAAATGCGCGGTTCAACGCCTGCATCCGCTCGCCTGCGCTGGCCATGTCCTTCACATCTGCGCCCGCGCAGAAGTGCCCACCCGCGCCGCTGATCACCAGTGCGCGCGTGCTGCTATCCAGGCCAGCCAGCACTGCGCGCAGTTCGTTGACCATTTCCTGGCTCATCGCGTTGCGACATTCCGGCCGATTAAGGGTGATGTGCAGCACCCCGTTGTGCGGTTCGAGCAGCAGGGTGTTCATGATTTTTTCCCGGGCAAGGTGCCCATCAATTTGCAGATAATGCCCAGCATGATTTCATCGGCGCCGCCGCCGATCGACACCAGCCGCACGTCGCGATATGCCCGGGCGACGGGGTTGTCCCACATAAAACCCATGCCGCCCCAATATTGCAGGCAACTGTCGCTGACCTCACGGCCCAAACGCCCGGCCTTGAGCTTGGCCATCGATGCCAGGCGCGTCACGTCCTGGCCTTTGATGTATTGCTCGGTGGCCTGATAGACCAGCGCGCGCAGGCATTCGATTTCGGTGGCAAGTTCAGCCAGGCGAAAGTGAATGACCTGGTTGTCGATCAAGGCTTTGCCGAAGGTTTGGCGCTCCTTGCAGTACGCGATGGTGCTGTCGATGCAGTACTCCAGGCCCTTGATCATGTTGGCGGCGCCGAACAGACGTTCTTCCTGGAATTGCAGCATCTGCATCATGAAACCCGCGCCTTCGTGGCCGATGCGGTTGCGCTGGGGGATGCGCACCTCGTCAAAAAATACCTGAGCGGTCTCGGAACTGTGCATGCCGAGCTTTTCCAGCGCCGGGCTGACGCTGATGCCCGGTGTATTCATCGGCACCATGATCAGCGATTTATTGATGTGCGGCTTGTCGTCGGAGGTGTTGGCCAGCAGGCAGATAAAGTCGGCGCTGGGCGAGTTGGTGATCCACATTTTGCTGCCGTTGATCACGTAGTCGTCGCCGTCCTTGCGCGCATGGGTTTTCAGCCCGGCCACGTCGGAACCGGCGCCGGTTTCCGAGACGCCGATGCAGCCCACTTGCTCGCCGCTGATGGCCGGGCGCAGGAACTCGTCACGCAGTTCATCGGAACCGAAGCGGGCGAGGGCGGGGGTGCACATGTCGGTCTGAACGCCGATGGACATGGGGATGCCACCGCAGCGAACGGTGCCGAACTCTTCGGCGGCGACGATCGAATAGCTGTAGTCCAGGCCCATGCCGCCGAATTGTTCCGGTTTGGAAATGCCCAGCAGGCCGAGGTCGCCGGCCTTGCGGAAGACCTCGTGGATGGGAAAGCGCCCGGCTTTTTCCCATTCGTCCACATGAGGGTTGATCTCGCGGTCGACGAAGGCGCGGACGGTGCGGCGCAGTTCCTGGTGTTCCTGGGTGAAGATCATTGTTTTTGTTCTCCCTGTTGGGACGCGGAGCGTCCTTGGCTGCATTCCCACGCGGAGCGTGGGAACGATCAAAGGCGCGCTACGCCAAAGCTGTTCGGCTGTAATTGCCGCACTTCGGCCTCGTGGCAGATATCCAGCACAAAGCCCAACAACGTGCGGGTATCGCGTGGGTCTATCAGCCCGTCGTCCCACAGGTTCGCACTGCCATACAGCGCGGTGGACTGGCTGTCGAGTTTCTGCGCGGTGATCTGTTCCAGCATGTCCAGCACCTTGGGGTCCGGCACCAGGCCGTCCTTCAGTTGCTTGGCTTCGGTGACGATGCGCAGCACCTTGCCCGCCTGCGCGCCGCCCATCACGGCTGTGCGGCTGTTGGGCCAGGCGAAGATAAATCGCGGGTCGAGGCCGCGGCCGCACATCGCATAATTGCCGGCACCATAAGAGCCACCGACCACAATCGTCAGTTTAGGCACCCGCGCGTTCGCCACCGCCTGGATCATCTTGGCGCCGTGCTTGATCACGCCTTGTTGTTCCGACTCGGTGCCGACCATGAAACCGGTGGTGTTGTGCAGGAACAGCAGCGGTGTGCGGCTCTGGTCGCATAGCTGGATAAACTGTGCAGCCTTGCTCGCCCCCTTGGGCGTGATGGGGCCGTTGTTGCCGATCACACCGACGGCGCGGCCCTGGATGTGCAGGTGGCCGCAGACCGTGTGGGCATCGAACTCGCCTTTGAATTCCAGGAAGTGCGAGCCATCCGCCAGCCGCGCGAGAATTTCACGCACGTCGTAGGGCTTTTTCGCATCGTCGGGGATCAGCCCCAACAGCTCGTCGATGGGGTACAACGGCTCTGCGTACGTGCGTTTCGGCGCGAGCGGCAGGCGATCATTCCACGGCAACAGGCTCACAATTTCACGCACGATGCGCACCCCGTCGGCATCGTTTTGCGCCAGGTATTCAGCGGTGCCGGCGGTTTGAGCGTGCATCTCGGCGCCGCCCAGTTCCTCATCCGTCGCGACTTCGCCGGTCGCCGCCTTGAGCAACGGCGGCCCGGCCAAAAACAGCTTGGCCTTGCCGCGCACCACCACCACGTAATCTGACAGCCCTGGCTGATAGGCGCCGCCGGCTGTGGCCGAGCCGTGCACCACGGTGATTTGCGGCAAACCCATGGCGGACATGCGCGCCTGGTTGGCAAAGCTGCGTGCGCCTTCGACGAAGATCTCGGCGGCGTAGTTGAGGTTGGCGCCGCCGCTTTCGGCAAGGGTCACCACCGGCAGTTTGTTCTCCATGGCGATCTGTTGCAGGCGCAGGGACTTCTTCAGGCCAGACGGGGAAATGGTGCCGCCCTTGATTGCGCTGTTGTTGGCGACTACGAGCGTGCGCACGCCGCTGACATAGCCAATGCCGGCGATCAGCCCGCCACCGGCGGCGCTGCCGTCTTTGTCGTCGTGAAGTTTGTAGCCGGCCAGGCCCGCCAATTCCAGGAACGGCGCGCCAGGGTCCAGCAGTAAATCAAGGCGTTCGCGCGGCAGCAACTGGCCGCGCTTGTCGAACTTGGGTTTGGCTTCCAGGGCCTTGCTAAACACGTTCTGCTCAAGCTGGCGCAGCTGTTGGATACCCACCAGCATGGCCTCGCGGTTTTGCGCAAACTGCGGGCTGTGGGTGTCGATCAGGGTTTCAATCACCGGCATGCTTTAGTGCTCCGCCTTGAGGACATCCGGCACATAGGCACGGTGAAATCCATTGAACGGCTCGTTCGGCGACTGCGCCTTGTGCAACGGCCACGCGCGGCTGCCCAGACTGGCGGCGCCGTCGATGCGCAGGGTGCTTCCGCTGACGAACGCGGCGGCAGGGCTGAGCAGAAACACGATGGCCGCGCTGACTTCCGATTCGGTACCGATGCGCTTGAGCGGCACGTGCTCACGCAGGGTCGGGATCACCGCCTTGAACGCGCCTTCGTAGGTGTCCATGCCGCTGGAAGCAATCCAGCCCGGCGCCACGGCGTTGACCCGCACACCCGCGTAACCCCATTCAAACGCGGCGGTCTTGGTGAAGTTGTCCATGCCCGACCGCGCCGCGCCCGAGTGGCCCATGCCCGGCATGCCGCCCCACATGTCGGCGAGCATGTTGACGATGGCGCCGCCGTGCTTGCTCATGGACTGATTGAACACTTCCCGCGCCATCAAAAAACCGCCCACCAGGTTGGTCCGCAGCACGGTTTCAAAGCCTTTTTGGTTGATCGAAGCCAACGGAGACGGGTATTGACCACCGGCATTGTTGACCAGCCCATGGATCGCCCCGTGTTCCTGGATGATCTGCGTGACCAACGCCTTCACCGCCTCTTCATCGCGAATATCGCAGGCTTGCCAATGGGCGGTGCCACCGTCTTCAGCGATTTCTGCCGCGACGTTTTGCAGTTTCTCCGGCTTGCGCCCCACCAGAATCACGCGGGCGCCAAGGGCCGCCAGCTCATGGGCGGTGCACCGGCCTATGCCGCTGCCGCCACCGGTGACGATCACGGTTTGCCCCTGGAACAGGTCGGCTTTGAAGATCGAGTCGAACGCCACGGCAACGCTCCTTTAAGTGAGTTGATCGGCAATGTGCTGCGGCACGGCAATCGGGATTTCCAGCAATTGCTGGGCGAAGGCCTTGCCTTGCGGGTCGATGCGCAGGCTGGCAATACCGCCGCCGCCGAGGGCGTTTTCCAGCAGGAAATTCAGGCTGTGGCTGCCGGGCAAATACCAGCGCTCGACGCGGCCGTGCTGGGGGTCGAGCACGTGGCCCATCCAGTCGACGATGACTTCAGGCGTCAGCGCTTCAGCGATCCATGGCAGGTAGTCGGGGTGGCGCGCGATCACGCCGATATTGCTGTGGTTACCCTTGTCGCCGGAGCGCGCCACCGCGAGTTTCACCAGCGGCACACTGGCGTCGGCGCGGCCCTGAGGCTTGGGTGGATCAAGGGGCGCGGCCGGTGTGAGAAAGGGCGCAGAGGCGGGCAACGCGATAGCGTGGTGCTTGCCCTGAAGGTCAATCACCAGCTCGCAGGCCGACTTATCGATCAGAAATGAGAACAACCGAATCAACGGATACACTGTGGGCCGTCCGCCGACGATGCCGGTCAGCCCCGGCGCCATGCCGGTCGCGGCCTGGGCGATCTCGCGGGCAAACAGCACCAACGCCTGCTTGTTCGGGTGCCGCACGGCCAGTTTCACCACCACCTCACGGCTGTCCTGGCGACTGGCGTGGGCGCCGTAGGTGGCTTCGCTGCCGAGCAGTTCGATGTTGACTTCGGTGTAAGGCGCCCAGCCGCGTTGGCTGAACAGTTCCGAGGTCTTGCGGATGATGGCCTGGCTGACTCGCTTGGCTTTTTCGACCGCATCGATCCCGGCGATCAGGCAACTGGCGGTGCAACGGAAGCCGTCCGGCCAAGTGGCGCTGACTTTGTACTGGTCGGTGGACGGCGAGCCTTTGGCGCCGTGCAGTCGTACGCAGTTTTTGCCTTGCTGCTGTACTTTGACCTGGCTGAAGTCGCAGATCACATCCGGCAGCAGGTAGGCGCGCGGGTCGCCGATTTCATACAGCAATTGCTCGGCGACGCTGAGCTCGCTGATCAAGCCGCCAGTGCCGTCGACCTTGTTGACGGTGAATTGGCCGTCGGCGCTGACGTCGACGATGGGAAAACCGATGTGCTCGTAGTCCGGCACGTCGCGCCAGTCGGTGAAGTTGCCGCCGGTGCACTGCGCGCCGCATTCGATGATGTGCCCGGCCAGGGCGGCTTGGGCGAGGTGATCGTAATCCTGCCAGGACCAGTTGAATTCATGCACCAGCGCCGCGCTGACCACGGCGCTGTCGACCACCCGGCCGGTAATGACGATGTCGGCGCCCACCTCCAGTGCCGCGACAATTCCCGGCGCGCCGAGGTAGGCGTTGGCGGACACGCACAGGGGCGGCAGCGGCGCGCCGTTGAACATGTCGGCAATGCCGTGCAGGTGTTTGAGCTGCGGTTGCAGGTCATCGCCGAGCAGCACGGCGATTTTCAACGTGACCCCGGCTTTATCGCAGGCCGCTTGCAGCGCGGCGGCACACGCCTGGGGGTTGATACCGCCGGCGTTGCTGATCACGCGGATGCCCTGGCGCTGTATATCCGCCAGCAGCGGCGTCAGCACGTCGACGAAATCCGTGGCATAACCGGCGTGGGGGTCTTTCATCCGCGCGCCGGCGAGGATCGACATGGTGACTTCCGCCAGGTAGTCGAACACCAGGTAATCCAGCGTGCCGCCTTGCACCAGTTGGGCGGCGGCGGTGCAGGTGTCGCCCCAAAAGGCGCTGGCGCAGCCGATACGAACGGTTTTGCTCATGAGAAATCCTTCCCCCGAATGGCTGTCGTCGAGACTACCAAGCAAGCGCTTGGTTTGTAAACGCTCGACACAAGTTTTGCCCAAGCGCTTGCTTGGTTGACGGCCACGGCCTAAATTGCCGCCAAAGACGTCAGCAGAAGTGAAGGAGAGTGGCATGGATGAGCAAAAAGCCCTGCGGGTGATGCGCACCATGGTCGACGGCGGCCAGTTGACCGACCCCGACAGTGCCCGAGGCAAGTTGCTGCAAACCGCGGCCCACCTGTTTCGCAACAAGGGTTTCGAGCGCACCACCGTGCGTGACCTGGCAGGCGCAGTGGGCATTCAGTCCGGCAGCATCTTTCATCACTTCAAGAGCAAGGACGAGATCCTGCGCGCGGTGATGGAGGAAACCATCCACTACAACACCGCGATGATGCGTGCCTCGCTGGAGGAAGCGACGAACGTGCGCGAACGCGTGCTGGCGCTGATTCGCTGCGAATTGCAGTCCATCATGGGCGGCAGTGGCGAGGCGATGGCGGTGCTGGTGTACGAATGGCGCTCGCTGTCGGCCGACGGCCAGGCCCAGGTGCTGGCGCTGCGTGATGTGTATGAACAGATCTGGCTGAAGGTGCTGGGCGAAGCCAAGACCGCCGGTTATATCCGCGGCGATGTGTTTATTACCCGGCGCTTCCTGACGGGCGCCTTGTCCTGGACCACCACCTGGTTCCGCGCTGAAGGCAGCCTGACCCTTGAGCAGTTGGCCGAAGAGGCCTTGTTGATGGTGCTCAAGGCTGACTAAGCCACTAATTTGATGGCAAAAGTTGTCTCGACTGACAAAAACGCCTAGCTTATCGCCATCGATGTGTTTAACGGTGTGTGCCTTGATGTTTTTGCCATGGCGGCTGGCTGCAGGACTTACTTTATGGGCACTGGGCACCGCGTACTGGGTGCCGGCTTCGGCTGCGCAATTGGTGAGGATCGGCGCCGCGCATTTCCCGCCTTACACCGTACGCCCCGAGCAAGGGGCCGACACCGGTTTGCTGCCGCAGTTGGTCGAAGCCCTGAACGCCTCGCAAACCGACTACCAGTTTGTACTGGTGCCGACCTCCATCCCGCGCCGCTTTCGGGATTTCGAGCAAGGACGGGTCGACATGGCGATCTTCGAAAACCCCAATTGGGGCTGGAAGGACATTCCCCATACCAGCGTCGATATGGGCCTGGAAGACGCCGAAATCTTCGTCGCCCAGCGTGAGCCTGGCCGCGATCAGCACTATTTCGCCGACCTCACGGGCAAGCGCCTGGCGGTGTTCAGCGGTTATCACTACGCATTCGCCAACTTCAACCCCGACCCGAAGAACATGGCCGAGCACTTCAACGCGACATTGACCTATTCCCATGACAGCAACCTGCTGATGGTCGCGCGTGGGCGGGCCGACATTGCGCTGGTAACCCGCTCTTACCTGAGTGATTTCATGGTGCGCAATGCGGACATGGCCGGGCAGTTCCTGGTCTCGGAGCGCGTTGACCAGATCTATCATCACTATGCCTTGCTGCGGCCAAAGGCGCCGATCACCGGCGCCGCATTTGCAGGCTTGCTCAAAGGTCTGCGGGACAACGGCCAGATGCTGAAAATCTTCGAGCCCTACCGCATTGACGTCACGGCGGTCCCCGCGACGCCCTGACGGCCTAAATTTCCCCGCGCGGTTCACGTCACTTCTTCTATCGCCCCCGAAGACCGTGAGCCGTCATCATGAATGATTTATCTGCCTTGCCGTTGCCGGCTGGGCCCGCCCTGAATGCCGATGAAACCGACAGCCGCCTGAGCCTGACCCTTGAAGGCCAGCCCCTGATTCGCCTGCGCCTTGAGCGCGGTGATGAATTGCACGTGCATTTGCAGGACGCCAACAGCGTCGCCAACGCCCGCGCCCTGTGGAGCGCCTGTTACTGGCTGTTCGTCAAGGAGCCTGCGCGTCAGCGCGTGGTCTGGCACCTTGAACATGTGCCCGAGGATGCGTTGCGCAGCGGCCTGTTGGTGGCGACCGACGTGGCGGGGCAGTTTCGCTGCGAGCGCACGCTGTTCTGGCAACTGCCCCAGCCGTGGCTCGGCCAATCCTTGAGTGGCAGTTACCCGCAGCAGATGATCATCAGCGCCGGCAAGCGCCATCCGGCCCGCGCGCCCAAGCCGCGCGGCGAAGTCTACCGGCGTTTCGATGCGCGCCTGGGCGCCTGGATTTCCCTGCGTACCGTCGAAGTCGACGTGGACCTGGCGCGCTTCAATCGCTGGCAGAACAGCACCCGCGTGGCGAATTTCTGGCAGGAAACCGGCAGCCTGGAACAGCACCGGGAGTACCTCGACAAACTCGACGCCGACCCCCATACCCTGACGCTGATCGGCTGTTTTGACGATGAGCCGTTCGCCTATTTCGAAGCCTATTGGGCCAAGGAAGACCGGATCGCGCCGTTTTATGACGCGGGCGATTATGACCGTGGCATTCACATGCTGGTGGGGGAGGAGCATCACCGCGGGCCGCACAAGGTCGCCAGCTGGTTATCGGCGCTGGTGCACTACCTGTTTCTCGACGACCCGCGCACTCAACGTGTGGTGGCCGAACCCCGTGCCGACAACGCAAAGATGATCGGCCATATGCACAACCAGTGTTTCCACTGCGAAAAGGAGTTCGACTTCCCGCACAAGCGCGCGGCGTTGATGATTCTGGGGCGGGAGCGGTTTTTTGAGCGGTGTGGGTTGAACTGAATCGCCTGGCTTGATGTGGGAGCTGGCTTGCCTGCGATGGCATCACCTCGGTCTAACTGTAAGACCGAGGCGTCTGCATCGCGGGCAAGCCCGGCTCCCACAAAAGCCAGCTTCCACACAAAAGCCAGTTTTCAGCTGTTTTGATCCGACGGATCAAACCCGCCGTGCAAACGTATCGCTATGGCTGCCCGATACCTTGCGGCAATGCACCAGCGCATCGCGAATCATGAAGTTCACCAGGGTCGGCGACACACCCAGTTCCTTGGCGATGTCCTTTTGCGGCACGCCATGCAGGCGGTACATCTCAAACGCGTAACGGGTGCGCTGGGGCAGCTCCGTCAGGGCATCGGCGATGTTTTCCAGGGTGCTGAAATTGATGTGAGAGGTTTCCGGTGAAGCGCCGTGAATGACCACATTCAAGCCTTCCTCTTCTGTCCCGGAGTACTTGAGCTCCAGGGCCTGCTTGCGATAGTGATCGATCGCCAGATTGCGCACGATCTGAAACAGATAGCTCAGCTGGGCCTTGAACGATGACGTGATGGTGGGCGCCGATTGCAACCGGAAGTAGGCGTCCTGCACCACGTCCTCCGCCCGCGAGCGGCAGCCGGTAATACGTGCCGCGATCTTCACCAGAATCAGTCGATTGTCGACGAATGCCTGGAGAAGCGGTGAGTCGCACCTGCCTGTGGATACTTGTTCCGTCATGGAATTCACCTTGTTGCAAAAGAGGTTGGGGGAGGGCGTCCGTGCTGAAGCCTCCTACACATCGGGCAACAAATTATGCTGAATGATAATGATTGTCAAATGAGAAGACGAACTAATCTTATGCCTTCGCGTTAGGTGTGAGAGACGTCTCACTCGTCCCCGACGACTAATTATCTGGCGCCTCCGTCCGTTCTCTTGGGTGACAGGTCTGTTGCGCAAACGGCCAGGGATCAGCACCCGCAGGAGGGCGAAATGGGTTTTCATCGTGCACACAGCGTGTTTCAGTCTGGAGTCCTCGCACCATGAGTACGCCAACCCGATTGCGCCTGTTTTGCCTGCCCTATTCGGGCGCCAGTGCCATGGTGTATGCACGCTGGCGCCGGGCTTTGCCTGACTGGTTGCAGGTGTGCCCGCTGGAATTGCCGGGGCGGGGCATGCGCATGGATGAGCCGTTGCAGCGCGATATCAAGGCCTTGGCCGCGCAACTCGCTGACGAAATCAGCCATGACCTGAACGGCCCGTATGCCGTGTTCGGCCACAGCCTGGGTGGCTTGTTGGCGTTCGAGCTGGTTCATGCCCTGCGTGAGCGTGGCGTGCCCGCGCCACTGGCGTTATTTGCGTCCGGCACCGCCGGCCCGGCGCGCCGTGATGTCAGTGAATACGCCATTGAAAAAACCGACGAGCAACTCATCGCCCGACTGCGCGAGCTGAAGGGCACCGCTGAAGAGGCCTTGGCCAACCCCGAATTGATGCAGTTGATGCTGCCGATCCTGCGCGCCGATTTTCTGCTGTGCGGCAGCTTCATTTACGGCGTACGCGAGCCTTTGGGCCTGCCGATTCACGTTTTTGGCGGCAAGCAAGACAGCGTGCGCGCCGACCAGTTGCTCGACTGGCAAGCCGACGCCGCCAGCGGCTTTTCCCTGGACATGTTCGACGGTCACCACTTCTTCCTCGTGCAGCACGAAAGCGCTGTGCTGCGCTGCCTGCGCCGCTATGCCGACGAACACCTGGCCCGCTGGCGCACTGGCGCGGCGCGGCAGCGGGTCGCCGGCTGAACGCCACCACTCTTTCCGAATTTACCGTAAGCCGATTTCAGGCAGGAACCCCATGATGGACGCCTTCGAACTTCCCCGTACCCTGGTCCAGTCCCTTCAACGCCGTGCCGCCCAGACGCCGGACCAGGTTGCCCTGCGCTTCCTCGCCGAGTCTGCCGAGCACAGTGTGGTGCTCAGTTATCACGACCTGGATCAGCGTGCTCGCACCATCGCCGCCGCCCTGCAGGCCCATGCGGCGCCGGGCGATCGCGCGGTGCTGTTGTTTCCCAGCGGCCCGGATTATGTCGCGGCGTTCTTTGGTTGCCTGTACGCCGGGGTGATCGCAGTGCCGGCCTACCCGCCGGAGTCCAACCGCCGTCACCACCAGGAGCGTTTGCTGTCGATCATTGCCGACGCCGAACCGCGCCTGCTGCTGTCCATCGCGAGCCTGAGCGATGGCCTCTCGCACATCGACAATGCGCCACCGGTAGTGAGCGTCGACACGCTTGAAACATCACTTGCAGACGGTTGGCTGGCGCCGGATCTGCAGCCCGACGACATTGCCTTCCTGCAATACACCTCCGGCTCCACCGCCTTGCCCAAGGGCGTGCAAGTCAGCCACGGCAACCTGGTCGCCAACGAAGTGCTGATCCGCCGCGGGTTTGGCATCGACCTCAACCCGGACGACGTGATCGTCAGCTGGCTGCCGCTGTACCACGACATGGGCCTGATCGGCGGCTTGCTACAGCCGATTTTCAGCGGCGTGCCCTGCGTGCTGATGTCGCCCGCGTACTTCCTCGGCCGGCCGCTGCGCTGGCTGGAAGCGATCAGCGAATACGGCGGCACCATCAGTGGCGGCCCGGATTTCGCCTACCGCTTGTGCAGTGAACGGGTCAGCGAAACGGCCCTGGAGCGCCTGGATTTGAGTACATGGCGCGTGGCTTATTCCGGTTCCGAGCCGATCCGCCTGGATACTCTGGAGCGCTTTGCCGAGAAGTTTTCGCCGTGCGGGTTCTCCTCGAACAACTTCTTCGCGTCCTATGGGCTGGCCGAGGCGACGTTGTTTGTTGCCGGCGGCACCCGTGACCAGGGCATCCCGGCGTTGCGCCTGGATGAACAGGCCTTGGCCGCCAACCGCGCGGAACCTGGGCAGGGCAGCGCAATCATGAGCTGCGGCACCCGCCAGCCGGAGCATGCCGTGCTGATCGCCGACCCACACACGCTCACCGAACTGCCCGACAACCGCGTCGGCGAACTCTGGGCCGCGGGCCCGAGCATCGCCCACGGCTACTGGCGCAACCCCGAAGCCACCGCCAAGACCTTCGTCCAGCACGCGGGCCGCACCTGGCTGCGCACCGGCGACCTGGGGTTTATCCGTGAAGGCGAGGTGTACATCACTGGTCGCCTCAAAGACCTGCTGATCGTGCGCGGCCACAACCTGTACCCCCAGGACATCGAACAGACCATCGAGCGTGAAGTGGAAGTGGTGCGCAAAGGCCGCGTTGCTGCGTTTGCCGTGAAAGACCAGGGCCTGGAAGGCATCGGCATCGCGGCGGAAATCAGCCGCAGCGTGCAGAAAATCCTGCCGCCCGAAGCGTTGATCAAAGCCATTCGCCAAGCCGTGGCCGAGGCGTATCAAGAAGCCCCAAGCGTGGTGGTATTGCTCAACCCCGGCGCCTTGCCCAAGACCTCCAGCGGCAAGGTGCAGCGTGCGGCCTGCGCGCTTCGCCATGCCGACGGCAGCCTCGACAGCTATGCGCAGTTCCCGGCTCTGCAAGCGCAGGCTGGCCAAGCGGCGTTGGAATCCGAGCTGCAAAACCAGATCGCCGCCATCTGGTGCGAACAGCTGCAAGTGACGTCCGTCGCCGCCGATGATCATTTTTTCCTGCTCGGCGGCAACTCCATCACTGCCACCCAAGTGGTGGCGCGCCTGCGTGAAACCCTGGGGCTGGAGCTGAACCTGCGGATGTTGTTTGAAGCGCCCAGCCTGGCCGCCTTTGCTGCCCACGTGGGGCAGTTGCAGCAGGACGGCGGCGTCGCCCAAGGCGCGATTCAGGCACTGTCGCGTCAGGACGATCTGCCGCAATCCCTGGCGCAAAACCGCCTGTGGATCACCTGGCAACTGGACCCGCAGAGCAGCGCCTACACCATCCCCGGCGGCCTGCGCCTGCGCGGTGAACTGGACGAAGACGCGGTGCGCGCCAGTTTCCAGCACCTGATCCAGCGCCACGAAGCGCTGCGCACGCGTTTCTACGAGCGCGATGGCCAAGCCTTCCAGCGTGTGGAGGCCAGCGTTGCATTCGACCTGCAGGTCATCGACCTGCGCGACCTTCCCGCCGCCGAGCGTGAAGCCCGCGCGCAACAGATCCGCGAAGACGAAGCGCGCACCTCGTTCGACCTGGAAAAAGGCCCGCTGCTGTGGGTGACCCTGGTGCGTCTGGACGATGAAGACCACCAGTTGCTGGTGACCCTGCACCACATCATCGCCGACGGTTGGTCGCTGACTATTCTCATGGAGGAATTCTCGCGCCTGTACGCCGCCGCAACCCAAGGGCAAACCCTGGCGCTGCCGCCCCTGGCCCTGCAATACGCCGACTACGGCAGCTGGCAGCGCCAGTGGCTCGCGGAAGGCGAAGGCCAGCGCCAATTGGCGTACTGGAAAACGCAGCTGGGCGATGAGCATCCAACCCTGAGTTTGACCACTGACCATGCGCGTTCGGCGCAGCACGTCAACAGCGCCTCGCGTCACAGCGTGCGCTTGAGTGTCAGCCTCAGCGAAGCGATTCGCCAGACCGCGCAGGCCAATGAGTCCACGCCGTTCATGCTGTTGCTGGCGGCGTTCCAAAGCCTGCTCTATCGCTACAGCGGCCAGCGCGACATCCGCATCGGCGTGCCGAATGCCAACCGTCCGCGTCAGGAAACCCAAAGCCTGATCGGCTTCTTTATCAACACCCTGGTGCTGCGCGCCGAGCTGGAGGGGCGCTTGCCGTTCAACCAGCTGCTGGCCGCAACCCGCGAGACGGTCATAGGCGCCCAGGCTCATCAGGACCTGCCGTTCGAACAACTGCTCGAAGCCTTCCCGCAAGCCCGCGAACAGGGCCTGTTCCAGGTGATGTTCAACCACCAACAACGCGACTTGAGCGCCTTGCGTCGCCTGCCGGGCATGCTTGCCGATGAGCTGCCGTGGCACAGCCGAGAAGCCAAGTTCGATCTGCAACTGCACACTGAAGAGGACCGCAGCGGACGCCTGAGCCTGGCATTCGACTACGCCGACGAACGGTTCGACGCCGCGACCATCCAGCGCCTGGCCGAGCACTTTACTCACCTGCTGCACGCCGTCACTGAGCAGCCGCAACAGGCGATCGGTGACCTCAAGCTGATGCAACACGATGAGCAGCGCCCGTGGAGCGAAGCACCGTGCACGCCCGCCGAACAATGGCTGCCGGAATTGCTCAACCGGAACACCTCTGACGACCTCGCACTGGTCTGGCAGGGCGGCAGCCTGACCTTCGCCCAACTGCACACCCAGGCCAACCGCCTGGCCCACTACCTGCGCGACAAAGGCGTTGGCCCGGACGTGTGCGTAGCGATCGCCGCCGAGCGTTCGCCACAACTGCTGATCGGTCTACTGGCAATCATCAAGGCCGGTGGCGCCTATGTGCCGCTGGACCCGGAATACCCCGCCGACCGCCTGGCCTACATGCTCAAAGACAGCGGCGTGCACCTGCTGCTGACCCAGACCGCGCTGCTGAAACAATTGCCGACGCCTGAAGGCGTGTGCGTCATCGCCATGGACAGCCTGCACCTGGACAGCTGGCCAACCCAGGCGCCGGGCCTGCATTTGCACGGCGACAACCTCGCCTACGTGATCTACACCTCGGGCTCCACCGGCCAGCCAAAGGGCGTGGGCAACACCCACGCGGCCCTGGCCGAGCGCTTGCAGTGGATGCAGGCTACCTACCAACTCAATGACACCGATGTGTTGATGCAAAAGGCGCCGATCAGTTTTGACGTGTCGGTGTGGGAATGCTTCTGGCCACTGATCAGCGGTTGCCGCCTGGTGCTGGCGGGGCCGGGCGAGCATCGCGACCCGCACCGCATCGCGCAGCTGGTGCAGGAACATGGCGTGACCACGCTGCACTTTGTGCCGCCGTTGCTGCAGCTGTTTATCGATGAACCGCTGGTAGCGCAATGCACCAGCCTGCGTCGCCTGTTTTCCGGCGGCGAAGCGCTGCCCGCCGAGTTGCGCAACCGCGTGTTGGCGCAATTGCCGGCGGTGCAGTTGCACAACCGTTATGGCCCGACTGAAACCGCAATCAACGTTACCCACTGGCACTGCACCGCCGAAGACGGTGAGCGTTCGCCGATTGGCCGGCCGCTGGGCAATGTGATGTGTCGCGTGCTGGATGAACAGCTCAACCCCGTGCCGCTGGGTGTGCCGGGTGAACTCTGCATTGGCGGTATCGGCCTGGCCCGGGGTTACCTCGGCCGTGCCGGTTTGACTGCCGAGCGTTTCGTCGCCGACCACCAGGGCGCGCGCCTGTACCGTACCGGTGACCGTGCGCGCTGGAGCGCCGACGGCGTGCTCGAATACCTCGGCCGCCTCGACCAGCAGGTGAAGCTGCGCGGTTTCCGTGTGGAACCGGAAGAAATCGAAGCCCGCATGCTCGCCCTGGCCGGTATCGCCCAAGCCGTGGTGCAGGTGCGCGACGGTCAGTTGATCGGCTATTACACCGCCCATGCCGAGCTGGATGAAGAGGCGGTCAACACCGCGCTGGCCGCCGAACTGCCGGAGTACATGGTGCCCGCGCTGTTAATGCGCCTGGACGCCATGCCGCTGAGCCCCAGCGGCAAACTCGACCGCCGTGCCTTGCCGCAGCCGGTGTGGCAAACCCGCGAACACGTTGAGCCGCAATCCCCGTTGCAACTGCAAATCGCCGCAATCTGGCGCGAAGTTCTCGGGCTGCCACGCATTGGCCTGCGCGACGACTTCTTCGCCCTCGGCGGCCACTCGTTGCTGGCCACGCAAATCATTTCCCGCACCCGCCAGGCCTGTGACGTCGAACTGCCGTTGCGCACCTTGTTCGACGCCAGCGAGCTGGGCGCCTTTGCCGAGCAAGTGAGCCGGATTCAGGCCGTGGGCCAACGCAACCAACAGACGGCCATCGCCACGGTGGATCGCCGCCAACCGGTGCCGCTGTCCTATTCCCAGCAGCGCATGTGGTTCCTCTGGCAGATGGAGCCTGACAGCCCGGCCTACAACGTCGGCGGTATGGCGCGTTTGCGCGGCGTGCTGGATGTAGGGCGCTTCGAGGCGGCGTTACAAGCGCTGAGCATGCGCCACGAAACCCTGCGCACCACCTTCCCGAGCGTCGACGGCGTGGCCTATCAAAAGGTCTCGCCACACACCGGCTTGCGCATGGACTGGCAGGACTTCACTGCGCTGAACGCAAGCGAATGCCAGCGGCGCCTGCAGCAACTGGCCGATGTTGAGGCCCACACGCCGTTCAATCTGGAAACCGGTCCGCTGTTGCGTGCCTGCATGGTCAAGGCCGGCGAGCAGGAGCACTACCTGGTGCTGACCCTGCACCATATCGTCACCGAAGGCTGGGCCATGGACATTTTTGCCCGTGAACTCAGCGCGCTGTACGAAGCCTTTATCGACGAGCGCGACTCGCCGTTGGCGCCTCTGCCCGTGCAATACCTCGACTACAGCGTGTGGCAACGCCAGTGGCTGGAAAGCGGTGAGCGCCAACGCCAGCTGGATTACTGGACCGCCCAACTGGGCCACGAACATCCCTTGCTGGAACTGCCCGGCGACCGCCCACGGCCGCCGGTACAAAGCCACCGGGGCGAGTTGTACCGCTTCGACCTGAGCGACGACCTGGCGGCCCGCGTGCGTGCCTTCAATGCCGAACGTGGCCTGACGTTGTTCATGACCATGACCGCCACTTTGGCGGTGCTGCTTTACCGCTACAGCGGCCAGACCGACCTGCGCATCGGCGCCCCGGTAGCCAACCGCATTCGCCCGGAAAGCGAAGGGCTGATCGGTGCGTTCCTCAATACCCAGGTGCTGCGTTGCCAGCTCAATGGGCAGATGAATGTGCGCGAGCTGTTCGAGCAGGTGCGTCACACCGTGATCGAAGGCCAGTCTCATCAGGACTTGCCGTTCGATCACTTGGTGGAGGCCCTGCAGCCTCCGCGCAGCGCGGCGTACAACCCGCTGTTCCAAGTGATGTGCAACGTGCAGCGCTGGGAGTTCCAGCAAAGCCGTCAACTGGCCGGTATGACCGTCGAGTACCTGGCCAACGATGCCCGCGCGACCAAGTTCGACCTCAACCTGGAAGTCACCGATCTGGACCATCGTCTGGGTTGCTGCCTGACCTACAGCACTGATCTGTTCGATGAGCCGCGCATTGCACGCATGGCCGAGCATTGGCGCAACCTGCTGGAAGCGTTGATTGCCAATCCGCACCAGCGCCTGAGTGAATTGCCATTGCTGACGGGCGCCGAGCAGCGCGCATTGCAGGAAAGCCTCGGCGTCGAGGCCGGTGAGCATCGTCTCGACCAGTGCATCCATCAGCTGTTCAGCCAGCAGGCGCTTGATCGCGCCGATGCTCCGGCACTGACCTTCGCAGGCGAAACGCTGACCTACGCTGAACTCGACGCCCGCGCCAATCGCTTGGCCTGGATGCTGAGAGAGCGCGGCGTGGGCCCGCAGGTGCGCGTTGGCCTGGCGCTGCCGCGTTCGCTGGAAATGGTCATCGGCCTGTTGGCGATCCTCAAGGCGGGTGGTGCCTACGTGCCGCTGGACCCGGAATACCCGCTGGACCGCCTGCATTACATGATTGAAGACAGCGGCATCGGCCTGCTGCTCAGTGATGCGGCGATGTTTGAAGCGCTTGGCGAATTACCCGCGAGCGTCGCCTGCTGGTGCCTCGAAGATGACTCACCCGTGCTGGCGAATTACCCTGCGGACGAGCTGCCGTTTATCAGCCTGCCGCAACATCAGGCGTACTTGATTTACACCTCCGGCTCCACCGGCAAGCCCAAAGGCGTGGTGGTGTCCCACGGTGAAATCGCCATGCATTGCCAGGCTGTGATCGAGCGTTTCGGCATGCGCCCGGATGACTGTGAGCTGCACTTTTACTCGATCAACTTCGACGCCGCCACCGAGCGTTTGCTGGTGCCGTTGCTCAGCGGTGCGCACGTGGTGTTGCGCGCGCAGGGCCAGTGGGATGCCGAGGAAATCTGCGGGTTGATTCGTGACCATCGCATCACTGTTCTGGGCTTCACGCCGAGCTACGGCAGCCAGTTGGCGCAATGGCTGGCGACCCGGCACCAGACGTTGCCGGTGCGCATGTGCATCACCGGCGGTGAGGCGTTGACCGGCGAACACCTGCAACGCATTCGTGCCGCCTTCCAGCCCGAGGTGTTTTTCAACGCCTACGGCCCGACCGAAACCGTGGTGATGCCATTGGCTAGCCTTGCGCCTGAGGAGTTGGAGGAGGGCGCCGGCAGCGTGCCGATCGGCAGCATCATCGGTGACCGCGTGGCCTATATTTTCGACGCCGACCTGGCGCTGGTACCGCAAGGCGCGACCGGCGAGTTGTACGTGGGCGGGGCCGGTCTGGCCCAGGGTTATCACCAGCGTCCGGGGATGACGGCGGAGCGGTTTGTCGCCGATCCGTTCGCCTTGAACGGTGGCCGTTTGTACCGCACCGGCGACCTGGTGCGCCAACGCGCCGATGGCTTGGTGGAGTACCTGGGCCGTATCGACCATCAGGTGAAAATCCGTGGTTTTCGCATTGAACTGGGCGAAATCGAAACCCGCCTGCTGGAACACGAAGCTGTGCGTGAGGCGGTGGTGCTGGCGCTGGATTCGCCGAGCGGCAAACAGCTGGTGGCCTATCTGGTCAGTGATGCCGACCACGGCGCCCTGCGCGAGTCCTTGAAAACGCATCTCAAGGCGCAGCTGCCGGACTACATGGTGCCGGCGCACCTGATCGTACTCGACAGCATGCCGCTGACCGCCAACGGCAAACTCGATCGTCGTGCTTTGCCGCAACCGGACCCGGAGGCGAATCGCCAACACTACGTGGCGCCGCGCAGCGAACTTGAGCAAACCCTGGCGGCCATCTGGTGCGCGGTGCTGAACGTGCAGCGCGTGGGGCTGGACGATAACTTCTTTGAGCTGGGCGGCGATTCGATCCTGTCGATCCAGGTGGTCAGCCGCGCGCGGCAGGCTGGGATTCACTTCAGCCCCCGCGACCTGTTCCAGCACCAGACCGTGCAAACCCTGGCGGCCGTGGCCACGCGAACCGAGCAGGTCACCGCCGAGCAAGGTGTGTTGACCGGCCCTTCGGGCCTCACGCCGATCCAGCACTGGTTCTTCGATACCGACATTGCAAACCGTCAGCACTGGAACCAGGCGCTGCTGCTCAAACCGCTGCAACTGCTTGATCCGCATCGCCTGGAACAGGCACTGCTGGCCGTGCTGGACCACCACGATGCGCTGCGCCTGAGCTTCACCCCGCGCGATGCCCAGTGGCACGCCGAACATTTGGCCGTGCCCCAGGGCGGCGTGCTGATGCAGGCGCAAGTGCGCGATATGGACCAGTGCAGCGCCTTGTGCACCGACACCCAGCGCAGCCTCAACCTCGAAAACGGTCCGCTGCTGCGCGCCTTGCTGGTGGATGGCCCACTGGGCCAACAGCGCTTGCTGATTGCGATCCATCACTTGGTGGTCGATGGCGTGTCGTGGCGTGTTTTGCTTGAAGACCTGCAAAACGTCTACCGCCAACTCAGTGACGGCGAGTCGGTCAGTTTGCCGGCCAAGACCAGCGCCCTGCGGGATTGGGCGGCGCGCTTGCAGGCCTATGCCGGCAGCGAATCCCTGCGCGAAGAGTTGAGTCTCTGGCAGGACCAATTGGCAGGCCCGGCGCTGGAATTGCCGGTGGATCGCCCGCAAGGCTCGCTGCGCAACCGCGACGCCGACACCGTCAGCGTGCGCCTGGATGCCGAGTACACGCGCCAGTTGCTGCAACAGGCCCCGAGTGCCTATCGCACCCAGGTCAATGACCTGTTGCTGACCGCATTGGCCCGCGTATTGTGCCGCTGGAGCGGCCACGACTCGGCGCTGATCCAGCTGGAAGGCCACGGCCGCGAAAGCCTGTTTGATGAAATCGACCTGACCCGCAGCGTCGGCTGGTTCACCAGCGCTTACCCGTTGCGCTTGACGCCTCAGGCGGAGCAGGGCGCTTCGATCAAGGCCATCAAGGAGCAACTGCGCGGCGTGCCGCACAAGGGGTTGGGGTATGGCGTACTGCGTTATCTGGCCGACGACCTGATCCGGGAGACCATGGCCGCATTGCCGAGCGCACAAATCACCTTCAACTACCTTGGCCAATTCGACCAGAGCTTTGGCGCCGATGCGCTGTTCCATCCGCTGGACGAGTCGGCAGGCCAGGCCCATGACCCGGACGCGCCGCTGCCTAACGCGCTCAGCGTCGACGGCCAGGTGTACGGCGGTGAACTGGTGCTGCGCTGGACCTTCAGCCGCGAACGCCATGACCAGCAGACCATCCGCGAACTGGCGGACGCCTATGTGGCCGAGCTGCAAGGCCTGATCGCGCATTGCCTCAAGGCTGACGCGGGCGGCCTCACGCCGTCTGACTTCCCGCTGGCGCGCCTGACGCAACCGCAACTGGACGCTTTGCCGGTGCCGGCCAGCGCCATCGAAGACGTCTATCCACTGACGCCGATGCAGGAAGGCTTGTTGCTGCACACACTGCTGGAACCGGGCACCGGCCTCTACTACATGCAGGACCGCTACCGCATCAACAGCGCCCTGGACCCTGAGCGTTTTGCCCGGGCCTGGCAGGCGGTCATCGCCCGGCATGAAGCCTTGCGCGCCTCGTTCTGCTGGAACGTCGGCGAAGACATGCTGCAAGTGATCCACAAGCCGGGCAGCACGCCGATCGAATACCTCGACTGGAGTGCCGACCCGGAAAGCGAGCAGGAACCGCGCCTGCAAGCCTTGCTCAAGGCCGAACGCGAAGCCGGTTTTGATCTGCTCAACCAGGCGCCGTTCCACCTGCGCCTGATCCGCGTCGGCGAAGCGCGCTACTGGTTCATGATGAGCAACCACCACATCCTGATCGATGCCTGGTGCCGTTCGCTGCTGATGAATGACTTCTTCGAACTCTACATGGCGCTGGGCGAAGGCCGCGACGCGCAACTGGCCACGCCGCCGCGTTACCGCGACTACATCGCCTGGCTGCAACGCCAGAACCTCGCCGAGGCGCGCCAGTGGTGGCAGCAGAACCTGCAAGGGTTCGAGCGCACCACGCCGATCCCGAGCGACCGGCCGTTTCTGCGCGAACACGCGGGCCACAGCGGCGGCATGGTAGTGGGCGATTGCTACACCCGCCTCGATGCCCGCGATGGCGCGCAATTGCGCGAACTGGCCCAGGCCCATCAACTGACCGTGAACACCTTTGCCCAGGCGGCATGGGCGTTGGTGTTGCGACGCTTGAGCGGCGATCGTGACGTGCTGTTCGGCGTGACCGTGGCCGGTCGCCCGGTGGAAATGCCGGAGATGCAACGCACCGTCGGCCTGTTCATCAACAGTATTGCGCTGCGGGTGAAACTGCCGGAAGACGCTCAGCGTCTCAGCGTGCGCCAGTGGTTGAGCGGCTTGCTCGACAGCAACATGCAATTGCGCGAGTACGAATACCTGCCGTTGGTGACGATCCAGGAGCACAGTGAACTGCCCAAGGGCCAGCCGCTGTTCGACAGCCTGTTCGTGTTCGAAAACGCCCCGGTGGAAGTCTCGGTGCTGGACCGTGCGCAAAGCCTGAATGCCACGTCGGATTCCGGCCGCACCCACACCAACTTCCCGTTGACCGCCGTGTGCTACCCGGGCGATGACCTTGGTTTGCACCTGTCTTACGACAAGCGTTACTTCGACGAAACCACCGTGCAAGGCATGCTCGGCGAGTTCAAGCGACTGCTGCTGGCGTTGGTGCAGGGCTTCCATGGCGACATGGCGGACCTGCCGCTGATTGGCGAGCAGGAGCGTGAGTTTCTGGTTGAGGGCTGCAATCAAAGCGAGCATGACTACCCGCTGGAGCGCAGCTACATCGAGTTGTTCGAAGCCCAGGTGGCCGCGCATCCGCAGCGTATCGCCGCCAGCTGCCTCGAGCAGCAGTGGAGCTACGCCGAACTGAACCGTCGCAGTAACCGCCTCGGTCACGCGCTGATCAAGGCGGGCGTGGGCCTGGATCAACCCGTCGCCTTGTTGGCCGAGCGCAACCTCGACCTGCTGGGCGTGATCATCGGCAGCTTCAAGGCCGGTGCCGGTTACTTGCCGCTGGACCCGGGCCTGCCGAGTCAGCGCCTGAGCCGCATTATCGACCTGAGCCGCACGCCCATGCTGGTGTGCACGCAGGCTTGCCGCGAACAGGCGCTGGAATTGCTCGAAGCATTCGCCTGTTCTTCTCGGCCGAAGCTGCTGGTGTGGGACGCGCTGGCGCAGGCGGATGACAACCCGGGCGTCTACAGTGGCCCGGACAACCTCGCGTATGTGATCTACACCTCAGGTTCCACCGGTTTGCCCAAAGGCGTGATGGTCGAACAGCGTGGCATGCTCAACAACCAGTTGAGCAAGGTGCCGTACCTGGCGTTGAGCAGCGCGGATGTGATTGCCCAAACCGCGTCGCAGAGTTTCGATATTTCCGTGTGGCAGTTCCTCGCCGCACCCTTGTTTGGCGCGCGAGTGGATATCGTGCCGAACACCATCGCCCACGACCCGCAAGGCTTGTTGGCCCATGTGCAGGCCCAGGGTATTACCGTGCTGGAAAGCGTGCCGTCGTTGATTCAGGGCATGCTCGCCCAGGAACGCATCAGCCTGGACGGCCTGCGCTGGATGCTGCCGACCGGTGAAGCGATGCCGCCGGAACTGGCGCACCAGTGGTTGCTGCGTTACCCGGACATTGGCCTGGTCAACGCCTATGGCCCGGCGGAATGTTCGGACGACGTGGCGTTCTTCCGTGTGGATTTGGCCTCCACCCGCAGCACTTACCTGCCGATTGGTACACCGACCGACAACAACCGTTTGTACCTCTTGGACGGCGCGCTGGAGCTGGTGCCGCAGGGCGCTGTCGGTGAGTTGTGCGTGGCCGGGACAGGGGTTGGGCGTGGTTATGTCAGCGATCCGCTGCGCACCGCATCCGTGTTTGTGCCAAACCCCTTCGGTGCGCCGGGTGAGCGTTTGTATCGCACGGGCGACTTGGCACGCCGGCGCAGCGATGGCGTGCTGGAGTACGTCGGGCGTATCGACCATCAAGTGAAAATTCGCGGTTACCGCATCGAATTGGGTGAAATTGAAGCGCGCCTGCACGAGCAACCGGAAGTGCGCGATGCCGCGGTCGGCGTACAGGAAGGTGTCAACGGCAAGCATTTGGTGGGCTATTTGGTTGCGGCCGATGCCGCCCTCAGCCCGAGCGAACGCCTGGACCGCATCAAGCAGCGCCTGCGCGCTGAACTGCCGGAATACATGGTGCCGTTGCACTGGTTGTGGCTGGACCGTCTGCCGTTGAACGCCAACGGTAAACTCGACCGCAAGGCGTTGCCTGAGTTGGAAATCGGCCAGTTGCACAGCCAGGACTATGTGGCGCCGCGCAATGAACTGGAGACCACCCTGGCGGCGATTTGGGCCGAAGTGCTGAAAGTCGAACGGGTGGGCGTGCAGGACAACTTCTTCGAACTGGGCGGGCATTCGTTGCTGGCCACGCAGATCGCCTCCCGCGTGCAGAAAATCCTGCAACGGGATGTGCCGCTGCGGGCGATGTTCGAGTGCAGCACAGTGGCGGAGTTGGCCGAGTACATCGACGGGCTGGCGGCGAATGACATCAGTGCCGAGAAGGTGGACCGGTTGAGTGATTTGATGGCGGAGCTGGAGGGGCTCTGATCTTCAGTGGCTGTCAGGGCCTCATCGCAGGCAAGCCAGCTCCCACATTTGAATGTATTCACAGTTCAAAAGGTGGGAGCGGGCTTGCCCGCGATGGCGTCAGCCCAGGCGCCGCTTATTTCGGCCCAAGAATCTTGGACAACTTCTCCGGCGACGGTGCCCCTTGCTGTTGCTGCAACCCACCCTTGTCATCCAGATAGAAAATCGCTGGCGTCGCCGACAATTCCAGCTCTTCCATCAACTTCATATTTGCATCGAGCTTGGCTTCGATATCCGCCGGGATCTTGTCCAGCGCCTGCAATTTGCTGCCCTTGCCGGCGGCTTCGTGTTCTTCCAGGGCTTTCTGCGGGTCCTGGGCGGCGAACAGTGCGGCGGATTTGCCCGGGCTGTCCTCACGGATGATCCCGACCATGATGTGGCGCAACTGCACCTTGCCGGCCTTGACCCACGGCCGCGCCTGCTCCCAGAACATGTTGCAGTACGGGCAGTTGGGGTCACTGAACAGGTAGACGATGCGCGGTGCGTTTTTATCGCCGTCCTGAATCCAGTTGCTGTGTTCCATCTTGGCCCAGACTTCCTTGGCCATCGGCGCGTACACCAGTTTTTCCAGCGGTGCGCTGCTCAGGTCAGTGCCCTGGGCGTCGTACAGGTTGCCGGCGATCACGCTTTTGCCGTCGGCGGTCAGGTACAGGGCCATACCGCGGTTCTGGTATTGCGCTGCATACCCGGTAAGGCCGCTGGGGGCGTCGAATTTGCCGAGGATTTTTGCGCCTTTGGCCTCGATCTGTTTGATCGGTGCCGGCCAGTCTTCAGCGTGGGCCAGCGTGGCCGCCAGCGTCAGTGGCAGCAGGGTCAGCAGGTGGCGGAGGCTTGGCATGTCGGTTTCCTTGCAGGGGCAGTATCGAAGGGTTCCATGGCGCGGGCCAGGCTGGCTTGGGACAGTTCACCCAAGTGGCTGTTGATCAGACGCCCGTCGGCTTGATAGAACAGCGTGGTCGGCAGCGCCATGGAGCCCACGGCCTGGCCGAGGCGGCCGCTGGCGTCAAACAGCACGTTGTCGAGGGTCAGGCCCTGGGTCGCGAGGAACGTGCTGACGCTTTGCATGCTTTCGGCCTGGTTGACGAACAGGAAGGTCACGTCCGGGCGTTGATGCTGCGCGCGCTCCAGCACCGGCATTTCGCGACGGCACGGCGGGCACCAGGTGGCCCAGAGGTTGATCACCAGCGGGCCGCCTTTGTAGTCGGCCAGTTGCACCACGTCGCCATTGGCGTTGCGCAGGGTGATATCCGGCAGTTGCGCGCCCTTGTCGTACAGGCTCAGGGACACACTGGTCAGCCCCCAGAACACCAGGCCGGTGACCACCCCGGCGCCCAGCGGCGTGCGCAGGGCGGGGCGCCGCCAGCCGTACAGCAGGGCGCCGAGTATCAGCGCGATCACGCCGGGCCAGGCGAGGAAACCACCGTCGCGCAGGTCGACCATCTGCAGTGGGTCGTGGCGGTAATCGCTCCAGTACATCAATACAAAGCTGACGCGCGCCACCAGCATGCCCAGCAAGAACAGGCTGAACAGCACCGATTCCGGGTTCTCACCGCCACGCTTGGCCACACGCCAGCCCACCAGGGTGGCGAGAATCAGCGCGCCGATCAGCAGGATATGGTTCAGGGCGATGGCAAAGGTACCGATGGTCAGGGTCAGCATCAGCGCGCGTCCCGGGTTTGGGTCCAGCGTTGCAGGAAGGCTTCGGCATCCACTTCGCCGGTAATGCGCTGGGCGCGACGTTCTTCACCGTCCGGGCCGATCCACACGAAGCTCGGTGGCCCCGGCACTTTGTAGCGCCCGAGCAATTCGCGGCTGGCGGCGTTGTCGGCGGTGACGTCCAGGCGCAGCAGGCGCACGTCTTTGAGGGCGTCCATCACGTCGGGTTTGCCGAACACCTGTTTTTCCATGATCTTGCACGACACGCACCAGTCGGCGTAGTAGTCCACCAGCACCCATTGGCCCTGGGCCTTGGCGCTGTCGAGCTGGCTTTGCAGTACGGCCGGGTCGTTGATGGTCATGAAGGCGTCGTGGGCGCTCGGCGCAGCGGCAGTATTGGCGCCGCCGTAGACCTTCAACGGTTGCCACAGGTCGTCGCTGCCACCCGCCGCGCCGACTACCAGCACCGCGCCCCACAGGCCGAGCACCAGCGAACCGGCGCCGAACACTTTGGCAGCCAGGCCGTATTCGCGGGCCAGCGTCCAACCGCAGTAAGCCATCACCAGCGCGAGGGCGCCCCACAGGCCGATCCACAGGCTTGCATCCACGACCGGGCGAATCATCAACACGGCAGTGCCAAGGAACAGGAAGCCGAAGATGCCCTTGAGCACGTTCATCCAGGTGCCTGGCTTGGGCAGGAAGCGATTGCCCACGGTCACCAGCAACAACAGCGGGATACCGATGCCGATGCCCATGGCAAACAGGATCAGGCCGCCGTGCAGTGCATTGCCGCTTTGCGCGATATAGAGCAGCGCGCCAGCCAGTGGCGCGGTCATGCACGGGCCCACCAGCAAGCCGGACAAGGCGCCAAGAACGCCTGCACCTACCAGGCTGCCACCGCTTTGTTGACGGCTGACGTTGTCCAGGCGGTCGCGCAGGAAGGCCGGCAATTGCAGTTCAAAGAAACCGAACATCGGCAGGGCGAGGATGACAAAGAGTGCAGCGAAACTGCCCAGAATCCAGGGCGTTTGCAGCAGCGCGGCGAGGTTGCCGCCGAGCAGCGCGGCCAATACGCCAAGCGCCGCATACACCAGCGCCATGCACACGACATAGCTGCTGGCCAGGGCAAAACCGCGACGCGGGCTGGCGCCACTGCCTACCACCAGACCTGCAAGGATCGGCAGCATCGGCAGCGAACACGGCGCAAATGCGAGCAACAGACCCAAGCCAAAGAACACCAGCAGGCTCCAACCCAGGCTGCGTTGCTGCAGGCCGCTGGCCAGGCTTTGGTCCTGGGCTTGCGCGGTCGCCGCAACGGCCGGGTTACCGCCCAGATCCACGGTGATCGACTGCGGTGGGTAGCACAGGCCCGCGTCGGCGCAGCCTTGCCAGCCCAGCTTGACCTGGCCGGTGGCACCCGCTGGAATCTTCACTTCCAGGCCCTGGCGATACACCTGTTGCTCGCCGAAGAACTCGTCGCTATGGGCTTCGCCCTCAGGCAATGCCGGTTTTTGCGCGAGGCCGTCGAACTTCAGGCGTTGCTGATACAGGTAATATCCGTCGGCAATCTGCCAATACAGCTGGGTTTCACCGCTTTCAAGACGCTCGGAGGTAAACGTGAAGGCTTTGCCCACCGGCAGAAAATCGGGTTTGGTCTCAAAGGGATTACCCGGCGCTGCCTGGGCAAACCCTGCGAACAACACCAGCAGAAAGGTAAACAGATGCCGCATGGTCAAGCCTTAGTTCGATGCAAGTTAGGCACACAATGTGTGGCGTTTATTAACCGATGATTAACCGCGGCTATTCTAGAGGGTGCGGGCCGGTTTTAGCGGCATAATCTGCGCTTAATCGGCGGCACCTTTAATTCCCCCATCTTTCATGAAGGGTTAACCATGCACGTACTGGTCTGTGAAGACGACGAACTGATCGCCAGCGGCATTGTGGCCGGCCTCAGCGCCCAGGGCTTTACCGTCGAGCGCGTGGCCAGCGCCGGCGCCGCTCGGGCGATGCTTAAAGCCGCCACGTTCGACATCATGGTGCTCGACCTCGGTTTGCCCGATGAAGACGGCCTCAAGCTGCTGCAACAACAGCGCAGCCAGGGCCTCGAAATTCCGGTGCTGATCCTGACCGCGCGCGACTCGGTGACCAACCGCGTCGACGGCCTGCAAGCCGGTGCCGACGACTACCTGCTCAAACCCTTCGACCTGCGCGAACTCGCCGCCCGCCTGCAAACCCTGTTGCGGCGCGTGGCCGGGCGCAGCGTCAACCTGATCGAGCACGGCCGCCTGGCCTACGACCCGAGCAGCCGCGAGACATTCCTCGGCGGCCAGCCGGTGGACTTGTCCCGCCGGGAACAGGCGCTGCTGCAAGCCCTGTTGCACAACAAGGGGCGCGTGCTGTCCAGCGAACAGCTCAAAGACAGCGTCTACGGCTTCAATGATGAACTGGAAAGCAACGCGCTGAACGTACATATCCACCACCTGCGGCGCAAATTAGGCAACGGCATTGTCGAGACCGTGCGCGGCCTGGGTTATCGCCTGGGCACTGCTGACGGCGGCGCTGTTGAAGAGGGAGAAACCGTTTCGTGATGAGCCTGCGCCTGCGCCTGACGTTCAAGCTGGGCGCCGCTTTTGTGCTGATCTGGGCCCTGGCGGCAGCCTGGATGCTCAACGATCTGCGCAACCAGATGATGTTTTCCCTCGACCAGCGGCTGGTGGCATCGGCGCGCATGGTGGCGGGGCTGACCGAGCAGATGCCGGGCCTTGCCAGTATGAGCAGCACCACGCATTTGCGCACCGAGCAGTTGAATGTGCCGGGGGGCATGGCTTGTCAGGTCAGCTCCTTGCGCGGGGAAATTCTCGCGCGCAGCCATACCACCCCGGATGAAGGCCTGGAGTCGCGCAAAAGTGGCTTTCGCGACCAGATGATCGACGGCGTGGGTTGGCGCAGTTTCACCTTGTCCCGAGGCGACTTGCTGATCACCACCGCCGACCGCCAGGTCGAGCGCGAGGCGCTGAACCTGTCGATCCTCTTGGCGGCGTCGGTGCCGGTGGGCGTGGCATTGCTCGGTTGCCTGTGCCTGCTGTGGTTGGGCATCGGCCAGAGCCTGGTGCCGCTCAACCGCATGCGTGACGCGTTGATGCGCCGCAGTGCCGATTCCCTCGAACCGTTGCAGATCCACCCGCTGCCCAGCGAGCTGAAACCGCTGCTCGACACCCAGAACCAGCTTTTACAGCGCATCGCCAAGACTATTGAGCGCGAGCGTCGTCTCACCGGTGACGCTGCCCATGAACTGCGCAGCCCGCTGACGGCGATCAAGACCCACCTGCAAGTGGCGCGCATGACCGACGGCGCGGCGCGCGACCAGTCCCTGGCCCACGCCGAGGAGGGCGCCGACCGCTTGCACCGCACGCTGGAGCAATTGCTGTTGCTGGCGCGGGTCGAGGGCAACCTGTCGTTTGACGACGGCATGCACTCCAGCGCCGAGCAAGTGGCGCGGTTGGCGATTCAGGATGCCAATGCGGGTGATAACTCGCGCATCGACCTGATCCTGCCCGCCAACCTGTCAGCCATGCCGGTGGAAATGCCCGTGGGCCTGGCCGTTGCGGCCCTGCGTAACCTGCTGGATAACGCCTTGCGCCATACGCCGGCGGACACTCGTGTGGAGCTGAGTGTGTTCACGGGCACCGACAATGTGGTGTTCCGCGTGCGCGACCATGGCAAGCAGATCTCCAGCGAGGACATGCAACACCTGACCCAGCGTTTCTGGCGCAATGGCAGCAGCGAGGGGTGCGGGCTCGGGTTGGCGATTGTCCAGGCGATCGTACAGCGCTGCTCTTGCTCGTTGAAGTTCGACAGCCAGCCGGACGGCTTGCGGGTTGACCTGGGCATGCCGTTGCGCCGCTGATTCGTTCTTTTCACGTCCTAAATAATTACCGCCCTCCCGAGATTGAACACCTCAGGATGGCGGTAATTTTTTTGCGTTTGAACGGGCCGAATGAGTTGGCCTGGATTGAAAAGGACAGCACTTATGTTGGTGATTGACAGCAGTTTCCCCGCCCAGGATTTCAACGAACGCAACGGCGAGCCCGTGCGTCAGGTGATCCTGCATTACACCGCGGCGCCGTTTGCGTCGTCTTTGCATACCCTGACCCGACATGGCGTCAGCGCGCATTACTTGCTGCCCGACCCTGACGAGCCTGGTTACCGTACGCGGGGGTATGACGAGCTGCGGGTGTTTCGCCTGGTGGATGAGGACAAGCGCGCCTGGCATGCCGGGGTGAGCTATTGGGCTGGGCGGGATAACCTCAATAGCCGCTCGATTGGTGTGGAGATCGTTAACCTGGCGCGGGATGACGCTGGGGTGTTTACGTTTCCGGCGTATGGGCAGGCGCAGGTGGAGGTGCTGGTGGCGTTGGTTCGTGATGTGTTGGGTCGGTATCCGCAGATTGGGCCGACGGACGTTCTTGGGCATTCGGATGTGGCGTATTGGCGCAAGAGTGATCCGGGGCCTCGGCTGCCGTGGCGGTGTTTGCATGAGGCGGGGGTTGGGGCCTGGTTTGATGAGGCCACGCGGGCGATGTATCAGCGGCGGTTTTGTCTGGGGTTGCCGCCGGAGGTTGAGGTGGAGCGGGCGTTTCAGCGGTATGGGTATAAGGCCGCGTCGAATCGTCAGGCGTTTGAGCAGCGGACTCGGGCGTTTCAGATGCACTTTCGCAGTCGGGATTATTGCGGTTTTTTGGACGCCGAGACTTGCGCGATTTTGTATGCGTTGAATGATCGGTATCGGGGGTTGAGTGAGTACATATCCGTTATTTG
>NZ_MSDF01000005.1:0-7450 GCF_002022275.1 Pseudomonas fluorescens | reverse complement strand
GTGGGAGCTGGCTTGTCGAATCGTCGCACCGCTGCGATGCAGACACCTCGGTACATCAGGCACATCCGGTGGATGCCATCGCTGCGATGCAGGTGATCCGACAAGCCGGCTTGCCACACCGGACAAAAATCGACGAACCCCCTAAATCCCCCCACCGCTGGTGCGTTTCAAGAACATGAAGTCCGTACCCACGCTCCACCAGCGTATTGAGGGATCGAAAGATGTCAGTCGCGACCACCCGTATCGAAGCCCCCCAGGTCAGCCCTGAGCCTGTGGAAACGCTCTACCAGTTCGAAGAAACGCCGTTGCTGGCCCGCCAGCGGCAGCAGGAGTCCAACGCGCGCAGCTATCCCCGCCGCATCCCGTTGGCACTCAAGCGTGCCAAGGGCATTTACGTGGAAGACGTGGAGGGCCGCCGTTTCATCGACTGCCTGGCCGGCGCCGGCACGTTGGCGCTGGGCCATAACCATGCGGTCGTGATCGAAGCGATCCAGCAGGTACTCAGCGATGAGTTGCCGTTGCACACCCTCGACCTGACGACGCCGGTCAAGGATCAGTTCGTACAGGACCTGTTCGGCCTGCTGCCGGAAGCGTTGGCGCAAGAAGCGAAAATCCAGTTTTGCGGCCCTACGGGCACCGATGCGGTGGAAGCGGCATTGAAACTGGTGCGCACCGCCACTGGCCGCAGCACGGTGCTGTCTTTCCAGGGCGGTTACCACGGCATGAGCCAGGGCGCGTTGAGCTTGATGGGCAGCCTGGGGCCGAAAAAGCCGCTGGGCGCGCTGCTCGGCAATGGCGTGCAATTTTTGCCATTCCCTTACGACTACCGTTGCCCCTTCGGTCTGGGCGGCGCAGAGGGTGTGCGGGTCAATCTGCATTATCTGGAAAACCTGCTCAACGACCCGGAAGCGGGTGTGTTGCTGCCGGCGGCGGTGATTGTCGAAGTGGTGCAGGGCGAGGGCGGCGTGATTCCGGCTGACCTCGACTGGCTGCGCGGCCTGCGACGTATCACGCAGCAGGCGGGTGTGGCGTTGATCGTGGATGAAATTCAGAGCGGTTTTGCGCGCACTGGCAAGATGTTTGCCTTCGAGCACGCGGGCATCATTCCGGACGTGGTGGTGTTGTCCAAAGCCATCGGCGGCAGCCTGCCGATGGCGGTGGTGGTGTATCGCGACTGGCTCGACACCTGGTTGCCGGGCGCCCATGCCGGAACATTCCGGGGCAATCAGATGGCCATGGCGGCGGGGTCGGCGGTGATGCGCTACCTCAAGGAACACAACGTGGCAGGCCACGCGGCCGCCATGGGGGACCGCCTTGTCGAGCACCTGCGCATCCTGCAGCGCGACTTCCCGCAACTCGGGGATATTCGCGGTCGCGGGCTGATGCTTGGCGTTGAGCTGGTAGACCCGACGGGTGCGCCGGATATTCAGGGCCACCCGCCGGTGCACCGTCAACTGGCACCGCTGGTGCAGCGCGAATGCCTCAAACGCGGCCTGATCCTGGAACTGGGCGGCCGACATGGCTGTGTGGTGCGCTTCCTGCCGCCGCTGGTGATCACCGCCGCCGAAGTCGACCAGGTCGCCGAGATCTTCGGCCGCGCATTGGCGGCGGCGGTCGCCAGCGTCTAATTTTTTCACGGCTTGATACGTTTCTACAGATATCAGTGCTGCGCGTGGTGCGCGGCCAGCCCTTTAAGCGATGGAGAACAGCAATGACCTCAGTATTTGACCGCGACGACATCCTGTTTCAGGTAGTGGTCAACCACGAAGAACAGTATTCCATCTGGCCGGACTACAAGGCCGTGCCGGAAGGCTGGCGCACCGTGGGCAAGAGCGGCATGAAGAAAGAGTGCCTGGCCTACATCGAGGAAGTCTGGACCGATATGCGCCCGTTGAGTTTGCGCCAGAAGATGGACAGCGCCGCACTCGCTAGCTGATTCACCCCATTAAAATGTGGGAGCGGGCTTGCCCGCGATAGCGGTGCGTCTGTCGCCGAATTCGTTGACTGACACGCCCTCATCGCGGGCAAGCCCGCTCCCACATAAAGCCTTACTGCGGTGTGTTGGTGTACAGATAATCCGTCGCCAACGACGCCAACGACGCCAACGTCCGCACCCCCACCACCAACGCCGACTCATCCACAAAGAAGCCCGGATTATGATTCGGCGCCGCTTTGCTCATGTCCTGATCCCGTGGGGTCACGCCCAGAAACACAAACAGCCCCGGCGCCTCCTTGGCGTAAAAGGAGAAGTCTTCGGCACCACCCACCAGAGGCCCTTGCACCACATCATCCTTTGCCGCCCAGCGCAGGCTTGGCAGCATTTTCTCGGTCAGTGCGGGGTTGTTGATGGTCGGGTCGTATTTCTCGATGATCGTGACTTCGGCCTTGGCGCCGCCACTTTCGGCGATTTTTTCCACGGTCTGGCGCACATCCGCGTGCAGTTTCTGGCGAATGCCGTAGTCGTAGGAGCGAATCGTGCCGGTCATGTCCACCGACTCGGGAATGATGTTGTAGCGGGTGCCGCCGTTGATGGTGCCGATGCTCACCACCGACGGAAATGACGAAATATCCGTGCGGCGGCTGACCACGGTTTGCAGGCCGACAATGGTCTGCGCGCCCACGGTGATCGGGTCGATACCATCCCAGGGGCGGCCGGCGTGGGTTTGTTTGCCGAGGATCTTGATGCGCAGGTCGTCCGAACTGGCCAGGGTCGGGCCGGGACGATAGGCAATTTGCCCGGCGGGCACACCGGCCCACACGTGCAAACCGAACACCGCGTCCGGTTTGGGCGCCTTCATCACGCCTTCCTGCACCATCATTTTTGCGCCCCAGGTGTTTTTGCCGTCGGGGATAAAGTCGCTCGGGCCTTCTTCGGCCGGCTGGAAATAAAACACCACCGTGCCGGGCAGGCGGTCGCGCATGCCGGTCAGAATTTTCGCCGTGCTCAGCAGGATGGCGGTGTGGGCGTCGTGGCCGCAGGCGTGCATCACGTCGACTTCTTTACCGAGGTAGGTGCCTTTGGCTTTGGAGGCGAAGGGCAGGTCGGCGACTTCCTTGACCGGCAACGCGTCCATGTCGGCGCGAAGCGCGACGGTAGGGCCGGGCAGGCCGCCTTTCAACACGGCGACGACGCCGGTGCGGGCCACGCCGGTTTTTACTTCAAGGCCCAGCTCGCGAAGCTGTTTGGCGACCAGTTCGGCGGTGCGGGTTTCGGTGTTGCCCAACTCGGGGTGGGCGTGAATATCGCGACGGGTTTCCAGCAGTGCCGGTTCGAGGATTTTGGCCTGGGCGGCAATTTCCTCCCGGGCACTGTCCTGGCCGCTGCTGGCGGCAATCACGGCACTGCTGGCGACGCCGCACAGCATGCCGAAAACCCACGGGTGTGTCAGACCGGTCAAACGCATAACTACCTCTCCCTGTTTATTGTTGTTGATCTTTCTCCTGCACAGTGCCGGCGGTGACCACCTGCACGCTCAAGCGCGGCGTGGCCAGGTCCAGCCCGGCCTCGTCCAGATGGCGCTTGAGCGACAGGTTGAACGCCCGCGACACTTCCCACTGCTTGATCGGCGCCGTCTTGAACCGTGCACGCAAAATCGCGCTGCCGGATTCAAAGCTTTCCACGCCCTGAATCTCCAGCGGCGACCAGATGTTGCGGCGTTGCAACGGGTCGTTGCGCATCTTCTGGCCGACGTCGCGCATCAGTTTGATCGCGTCGTCGATCTCCATGTTGTAGGGGATCGCCACGCGGAAGATCGCGTAGCCGAACTCCCGCGAGTAGTTCTTGATGCTCTTGATTTCGCTGAACGGGATGGTGTGCACGATGCCGTCGATGTCACGCAGGCGCACGGTGCGGATGGTCAGACCCTCGACCGTCCCCAGGTGGCCGCCGACGTCCACGTAGTCATCAATCGCCAGGGAGTCTTCAATGATGATGAACAGGCCGGTGATCAAATCCGCCACCAGCGACTGTGCACCAAAACCGATGGCCAGGCCGATCACACCGGCACCGGCGAGCAGTGGCGTCACGTTCATGCCCATGTTCGCCAGCGCCACGATGGCAGCGATGATAAAGATGGTCACGAACAGCACATTGCGGATCAGCGGCATCATGGTTTGCGCGCGCGCGTTGGCCAGGCCTTTGCGCGAGCGGGTCAGGGCGTGGTGGATCGCCGTGTCGCTGAGGATCCAGATCAGCCAGGCAAACAGCAGCGTGCCGCCCAGGCCAAACAGCTTGACGCTAATTTCATGGCCGTCGCCTTCGGTAAAGCGAATCAGCGACAGGCCCCATACGCGCAGGCCCAGCTCGATAAACACCAGCCAGACCACCAGGTGAGCCAGGGTGTAGACGAAGCTTTTCAGGCGCTCCGAGTACAGTGCGTGACGTTTGTGCCCGCGTTGCGGTTTGAGCGCGTGGCGGCGCACCAGCCCGTTGATCACCATGCACAGCACCAGCAACACCGTGCACAGAAGTGACTGGCGCAAGGCGGTGCTGGTGTCACCGGCAGACAGGAAGGTGGCGAACAGTGAGATGCACACCAGCAGCAGCGCCGGCAGATACCAGAAGCTGCCGATGATCGAGAGGGTGTCGGTGAGGGCGCGGCGCGTCAGGCGACGCGACAGCGGCTGGTTGCGGATCAGGTGCGCGATGGGGCGGCGGAACCGCAGGATAAACACGCCGGTGGACAGTGCAGCCATCACATTGGCGACCGTCGCGGCGGTGTGGGCCAGGTGTTGGCCCAGCGCCTGCACCAGACGCGGGTCACTCAAGGCTTCGCCAAACGCCGCGAAACTGCCGATCCACCACAGCGGGCGGAAGGCCTGGTGCCGCAGGATGTACAGCGCGCGGTGGCGGTGCGGGCCATCGAGCACCGAGAAGGCGATCACGCAGATTGCCGAGAAGCAGGTGCCGACCACCAGCGCATACGCCAGCACCATCGCCAGGGATTTACCGAGGGAGAAGGGCAGGGCGTAACTCAAGTAGATCGTGATGACCAGGGCGATCAGCCAGGGCCCCAGTTTACGCAGGGCGAAACGCACCATGTCCCAGGTGCGCGGGTGTTGCGGCAGTTCTTCCGGCAGGCCGAAGCGTTCGCGCACACGGTGGCTGAGCCAGATCAGCGCAGCGGCCAGTAGGCTCCACACCGCCAGGATTACGGCAAAGCCGAAAATTATTGGAAGCCACTCTCTGGCAGGCAGCATCAGCGCGCTGAGTTCATCCTTGGCCTGGTCGAATTCGTTGGACCAGCGCGCCAGTGGGCTGTCGGCGCCGGAGAACTGGGCTTCCAGCCCCGCCAGCGTGCCGCCGATCAAGCCCAGTACGCCTTGTTCGGCGGCGGGTTGGGCTTTTTGCGTGGCTTCGCGCAGCTTCTTCAAATCGCTCAGCAGCTGGGTGCGCTGCTGGTCGTTCTCCAGGGTCTTGATAACCTCGTCCAGCGACTGCCCCAGCGGCACGTCGGCCTGGGGTTGAGTCTTGCTGGTATTGCCGAGCAAGCCGGGCAGGCTCACGGCTTGGGCGGACGTGAGCGGCAGCAACGTGAGCAGGGCGATCAGGAGGTAACAGGGCAGGGCAAACAGACGGGAGAGCACGAGGCGGTCAACCTTGAAAACGACGAATTGACCGAGTGTACGAGGCCGCTATGCCAGATGCGAGTGCATTTGTCATTCCGCCAGTTTGGCGAGGATTTTGTAAACCACCGTGCCGAGGATCAGCAGCATGCCGATCCACATGCCAAACACGCCCAGCGGTTTGTCGCGGAAGTTGAAACCGACGGCGAGCATGATCATGCCGATCAGAATGGGGATAAGCATGGCGTGGAACGAGGACATGGAGATCATGGGGCGACGGCCTTGTCGGAGTGGGAATACTGACAAGTTTAGGTCGGATTGCTGGAAATGCAGGTGATATAGATCAGGTGTATACAAAACTAAATGTGGGAGCGGGCTTGCTCGCGAATACGGTGGATCAGTCACAGATGTTTTGACTGACACCCTGCATTCGCGAGCAAGCCCGCTCCCACATTTTTGACCACATTCAACCCATGAAATCAGGGCAGATCGCGACTCGCGTAAAACGCGCCCAACACCTTCACCAGATGCGCCAGATCATGGCTGCCGCACAATTCACGGATGGAGTGCATGGCAAACGTCGGCAGGCCGATGTCCACGGTGCGCACGCCCAGGTGGCTGGCGGTGATCGGGCCGATGGTCGAGCCACAGCCCATGTCGCTGCGCACCACAAAGCTTTGCACCGGCACTTCCTGGGCCATGCACAGGTGGCGGAAGAACCCGGCGGTTTCGCTGTTGGTGGCGTAGCGCTGATTGCTGTTGACCTTGATCACCGGGCCTGCATTGAGTTTCGGGCCGTGGTTGGCGTCGTGTTTCTCGGCGTAGTTGGGGTGCACGCCGTGGGCGTTGTCTGCCGACACCAACAGGGATTTCTGAATGGTGCGTACGAATTCATCACCTTCAGGCAACAGGCGGCGCAGGGTCTGTTCCAGCATCGGGCCGTCGGCACCGCAGGCGGAGCAGGAGCCGACTTCTTCGTGGTCGTTGCACACCAGCACGCAGGTTTCGTCGGTTTCGCTGGTGAGCAGGGCTTGCAGGCCGGCGTAGCACGACAACAGGTTGTCGAGGCGCGCGCCGGCGATGAAGTCGCCATTCAGGCCAATCACCGCTGCGCTTTGGGTGTCGTAGAAGCTCAGCTCGTAGTCGAGCACTACGTCGGCGTTCAACCCGTGCTCGCGTGCAAGCTGCTCGGTGAGCACGGCGCGGAAGTCGACGCGCTCGTCCCCGGCAAATTGCGCGAGGATCGGCGGCAGTTCGGTCTGGGCGTTGATCGCCCAGCCCTGGTTGGCTTCACGGTTCAGGTGAATGGCCAGGTTGGGAATGATGGCAATCGGCAGCTTGAAGTCGATCAGCTGGCTTTCGACCTTGCCGTCGCGGCGGAAGGTCACGCGGCCGGCCAGAGACAGGTCGCGGTCGAACCACGGCGCCAGCAGCGCGCCGCCGTAGACTTCCACGCCCAATTGCCAGAAGCCCTGGCGTTGCAGTTCCGGCTGGGGCTTGACCCGCAGGCACGGGCTGTCGGTGTGGGCGCCGACCAGGCGAATCCCGCCCAGCAACGGCGAGTGGCGGCCGAGCTTGAAGGCGATGATCGAAGAGTCGTTGCGGGTCACGTAATAGCGACCGTTGGCCTCGGTGGTCCAGGTTTCGCGCTCGTCGAGACGCTGGTAACCGGCCGATTCCAGGCGCTGGGCGAGGGCGGCAGTGGCATGAAAAGGAGTAGGGGAGGCCTTGAGGAAGTCGATCAGGCCTTGATTCAACGCTTCGCGCATAAATAGCTCCAGACAGCAGTGCGCGGAGTTTACCGTATTGGCTCCACATTTGAAGTGAAGCTAACTTCTTGAGCACAACACACGACCACTGTGGGAGCTGGCTTGCGTGCGATGGC
>NZ_MSDF01000018.1 GCF_002022275.1 Pseudomonas fluorescens | reverse complement strand
GGGCACACCGAGCCTAGGCGAGGTGCCGAGTGGTGGGGCGAGGACCTTTTGGTTACTTTTGGGTCATTCCAAAAGTGACCCGCCGTAAGGGCGGAACCATAAGCCGCCGTGACCGCAGCAACGGATATGCACACAAAAAACCACACACCTCTATCACCACCATAGGTGGAGTCAAACGCCCCAACCCCCTAGAATCCCCCCACGATTCCAGGAGCCAACCTCATGCTGATGGTGATTTCCCCCGCCAAAACCCTCGATTTCGAGTCCAAGCCGGCCACCCCGCGCTTCACCCAGCCGCAATACCTCGACCACTCCCAAGAGCTGATCGAACAATTGCGCGACCTGACCCCAGCGCAAATCAGCGAATTGATGCACGTCTCCGACAAAATCGGCGGCCTCAACGCCGCGCGCTTCGGCAGCTGGACCCCAGCATTCACCCAAGCCAACGCCAAACAAGCGCTGCTGGCCTTCAAGGGCGACGTCTACACCGGCCTCAACGCCGAAACCTTCAGCGACGCCGATTTCAGCTACGCCCAGGACCACCTGCGCATGCTCTCCGGCCTCTACGGCCTGCTGCGCCCGCTGGACCTGATGATGCCGTACCGCCTGGAAATGGGTACCAAACTGCCCAACGCCCGCGGCAAAGACCTCTATGCGTTCTGGGGCACGCGCATCAGCGAATGGCTGAATGAAGCACTGGCCGCACAAGGCGATGACGTGCTGCTCAACCTGGCGTCCAACGAGTACTTCTCGGCGGTCAAGCGCCCGGCTCTGAACGCGCGGATCATCAACACCGAGTTCAAGGACCTGAAAAACGGCCAGTACAAGATCATCAGCTTCTACGCCAAAAAGGCCCGCGGCATGATGAGCCGCTTTGTGATCGAGGAGCGCATCAACGACCCTGCCAAGCTCAAGCAATTTGATGTGCAGGGTTATCGCTTCAATGCAGAGCAGTCCAAGCCGGACAACCTGGTGTTCCTGCGCGATCACGCAGCGGAATAATGCGGTTCCCCGAAATGTGGGAGCTGGCTTGCCTGCGATGGCGGTGTATCAGTAGCAACGTTGCCAACTGACCCACCGCCATCGCAGGCAAGCCAGCTCCCACATTTTTTTGCTTATTCCAGCCAGAAAAATGTCATTTATTTGACGTCAAAAAACATCCTGTCGAATTCCTAACGAATCTTTCACTCGACATTCCTGAAATTTTTTCGTAGTGGCACCACTTTTTTTAAACACTAGTGGCACAAAACTATCCCCGCTCACCAACTCCCTATAACGACTGGTCCAAATAGCAAGTGCTATCAATTTAGTACCAGTGCCATCTTTCTTAATATTTCAAGAAATGTCAGCTAACAGGATGAGTGGCCAGGAACTTCGTCCTAAAGCACCGCTCATACCACCGGTAGCGAAATTCTCTGTTGCTGTAAGAGAAGACTTACACGGCGACCAACGGAAGTAGCGAAGTTGTCATAATTTAACTTCTGCTCAACGGTCGTTTTACCAACCGATTAGTTAATAGCGGCGACAAGGATGATTTGCCACGAACTATAAGGCCACGGCCGAGCTTACCTAAATGTGTCAGTGAGACAACCCAAGGTATTGATATTTAAAGGCTTAAAGCCCCTATCAAGACCCTGCGGCACTGGCGTCAGGCCCTCTACCCAGGAAGGCCGGCTGCATTTCAGGGCAAGCCCCAATAACAAGGCCACGTTGCGCACAACTTGAGTGCAATCATTAGTCACTCGTTATTCAACATGCCTGCACGCGGTAAGTTGGCGTCTATTCGCCTAACTTTCGCGGCATCAGTGACGTTTGCAAACATGAACTCCGGCCATCTAATTGGCATGATTAATACAGAGGTAAATGCGATGCGCATCAGCATATTTGGTTTGGGTTACGTAGGCGCAGTCTGTGCCGGTTGCCTGTCTGCACGGGGCCATGAAGTGGTCGGCGTAGACATTTCCAAGGATAAGATCGACCTGATCAACGCTGGCAAATCGCCAATCGTTGAACCGGGTCTGGGCGAACTGTTGAGCCAAGGTATCGAGACCGGTCGACTGCGCGGCACTACCAACTTCGCCGAAGCCATCCGTGACACTGACCTGTCGATGATTTGCGTGGGCACCCCGAGCAAGAAGAACGGCGACCTCGAACTCGATTACATCGAAGCCGTGTGCCGCGAGATCGGTTTTGTCCTGCGTGACAAAGCCACCCGCCACACCGTAGTCGTGCGCAGCACCGTGTTGCCGGGCACCGTGGCCAACGTGGTCATCCCGATTCTCGAAGACTGCTCCGGCAAGAAAGCCGGCGTCGACTTCGGCGTCGCGGTGAACCCGGAATTCCTGCGTGAATCCACCGCCATCGCCGACTACGACCTGCCGCCAATGACCGTCATCGGCGAGTTCGACAAAGCCTCCGGCGATGTCCTGCAGTCGCTGTACGAAGAGCTCGACGCGCCGATCATCCGCAAGGACATCGCCGTTGCCGAAATGATCAAGTACACCTGCAACGTGTGGCACGCCACCAAGGTCACCTTCGCCAACGAAATCGGCAACATCGCCAAGGCTGTCGGCGTCGATGGCCGTGAAGTGATGGAAGTGGTCTGCCAGGACAAGACCCTCAACCTGTCCCAGTACTACATGCGCCCGGGCTTCGCTTTCGGCGGTTCGTGCCTGCCAAAAGACGTGCGTGCGCTGACCTACCGCGCCAGCACCCTGGACGTGCAAGCGCCGCTGCTCAACTCGCTGATGCGCAGCAACGAATCCCAGGTGCAGAACGCCTTCGACATCGTCGAAAGCCACGACAAACGCAAAGTCGCCCTGCTCGGCTTGAGCTTCAAGGCCGGCACCGATGACCTGCGCGAAAGCCCATTGGTCGAACTCGCGGAAATGCTGATCGGCAAGGGTTACGACCTGAGCATCTACGACAGCAACGTCGAGTACGCCCGTGTACACGGCGCGAACAAGGACTACATCGAAGGCAAGATCCCACACGTGTCGTCCCTGCTCAACTCGGACTTCGATGATGTGATCAACAACTCCGACGTGATCATCCTCGGCAACCGCGACGAGAAATTCCGTGCGCTGGCGCACAACGCACCCCACGGCAAGCAAGTGATCGATCTGGTGGGCTTCATGTCCCAGGCCACCAGTGTGAGTGGTCGCACCGAAGGCATTTGCTGGTAACAGCAACGGCGAGTTTCAAGCTGCAGGTGTCCTGATCCCCAGCGCCTGCAGCTTGAAGCCTTCTTCACCTTCGGATGACGCTTATGTCCAAGTTAAAACACGTACTGCTCCAATGCGCTGGCTGGCTGTTCTTCCTCAGCCTGCTGATGGGACTCGCCCTGCTGTTGCCGGCGAGTACGTTCGACTCGCAGTCGAAGAATTTTATTTTCCTGATTGGCGCCGTTGGCATCTGGCGCTATTCGATGGGTGCTACGCATTTCTTTCGCGGCATGCTGTTTCTGTACGTGGTGTACCCGCACCTGCGCCGCAAAGTGCGCAAGCTGGGCAAGGCCGCTGACCCGTCCCATGTGTTCCTGATGGTCACCAGTTTCCGTATCGATGCGCTGACCACCGCGCAGGTGTACAGCTCGGTGATTCGCGAAGCCATCGAATGCGGCTTCCCCACCACCGTTGTCTGCTCGCTGGTGGAAATGTCCGATGAGTTGCTGGTGAAAAGCCTGTGGGAACGCATGAACCCGCCGGACCACGTGAAGCTCGACTTCGTGCGCATCGCCGGTACCGGCAAGCGCGACGGTTTGGCCTTTGGTTTTCGCGCCATCTCCCGCCACCTGCCGGATGACCGTGCCGTGGTGGCCGTGATCGACGGCGACACCGTGCTCGCCGAAGGCGTGGTACGCAAAACCGTGCCGTGGTTCCAGCTGTTCGGCAATGTCGGCGGCCTGACCACCAACGAGTTCTGCGAAGTGCGCGGCGGCTACATCATGAGCGAATGGCACAAGCTGCGCTTCGCCCAACGCCACATCAACATGTGCTCCATGGCTCTGTCCAAGCGCGTACTGACCATGACCGGGCGCATGTCGGTGTTCCGTGCCAGCGTGGTCACCGATCCGGGCTTTATCGCCGACGTGGAAAGCGACTCGCTGCAACACTGGCGCCTGGGCCGTTTCAAGTTCCTGACCGGTGATGACAAGTCCAGCTGGTTCAGCCTGATGCGTCTGGGCTACGACACTTTCTACGTGCCGGACGCCGCAATCAACACCGTGGAACACCCGCCGGAAAAGAGCTTTATCAAAGCCAGCCGCAAGCTGATGTTCCGCTGGTACGGCAACAACCTGCGCCAGAATTCCCGCGCCCTCGGCCTGGGTGTTCGTCGCCTCGGCCTGTTCACCAGCGTGGTGCTGTTCGACCAGCGCGTGTCGATGTGGACCTCCCTGCTCGGCCTGACCGTGGCGATCATCGCCACCTTCAAATACGGCGGCGCGTTCATCCTCGCCTACCTGCTGTGGATCGGCATCACCCGCCTGATTCTCACCCTGTTGTTGTCGTGCTCCGGCCACAAGATCGGCCCGGCCTACCCGGTGATTCTCTATTACAACCAGATCATGGGCGCGCTGGTGAAGATCTACGTGTTCTTCCGCCTTGATCAACAGTCCTGGACCCGCCAGGACACCAAACTGACCCGCGATTTGGCCAGCTTTCAACGTTGGTTCAACACCTGGTCGTCTCGGACCATGACCTTCTCCGCCGGCAGCATATTCGTCGCCGTGTTGCTGATGATGGTCTGACCCTGCCAAGCCTGAATTAACTTAGGAAAACACCTGATGAATAGCTCTGTAAACGCCAACGTTGTCCACGAATCCGAAGCCCAGCGCCAACATGCCCGCGTGAAAATCCCGGCCAAGCTGCGCTTCTTCAACACTGACCGCACGCCGACCGAAGCCCGGGTGATCGACCTGTCCGCCGGCGGCCTGGCCTTCACCTCGACCCAGCCGTTGACCGTCGGCGAAACGCACAAGGGCCGCCTGCAATTCGTGATCGATAACCTCGGCCTGGCGATGGACGTTGAGCTGCAGATCCGCTCTTACGACCGCCAGACTGGCCGCACCGGTTGCCAGTTCCAGAACCTCGAACAACAGGATATTTCCACCCTGCGTCACCTGATCACCTCGCACTTGTCCGGCGACATCGTGACCATGGGCGACGTGCTCGCCACCCTGCAACGCGACAACTTCACCAAGGCGCGCAAGGTCAAGGACGGCGGCAGCGGCATGACCGCGTTCGGTCGTCTGCGTGCCGTGGTGTTCAGCGCCGGTATCTTCATCGTCGGCCTCGCGGCCTTCGGTTTTGTCTTCAAATCGGTGTACGGCATGTACTTCGTCAGCCACGCCCAGGCGGGCCTGGTCAGCGTACCGGGGATGAACGTGACCATGCCGCGCGACGGCACCGTGCAAAGCCTGCTCAAGGGTGACGCGGTGGCGGCCAAGGGCGCGCCACTCGCCACCTTCAGCACCAGCATGCTCGATGTGCTCAAGGGCCATCTGGACGAAGACCAGTTGCAACCGGCCAAGGTGGAAGAACTGTTCGGCAAGCAAATGACCGGCACCCTGACCTCCCCGTGCGATTGCGTGGTCTCGCAGCAACTGGTCGCCGACGGCCAATACGCCAGCAAAGGTGATGTGATCTTCCAGCTGGTGCCACGTGGCAGCCTGGCCAATGTGGAAGCGCGCTTTACCTATCGCCAGTTCGCCGATGTTCGCCCGGGGACCCCGGTGAACTTCCAGGTCGCCGACGAAGAACAACTGCGCACCGGCACCATCGTCAGCAGCACCAGCCTGAACAGCGCCGACCTGTCCTCCGACATCCGCGTGCAGATCAAGCCTGACGCACCGCTGGACAGCACCTACGCCGGCCGCCCGGTGGAAGTGACCAGCGACCGTGGCCCCTCGCTGAACTGGCTGATCGATAAAGCCATGGCTAACGGTCTGTAAGCGAGGACATGCCTGTGAACCCTATTTCAATCACAACACGGTCCCCTGTGGGAGCCGGGCTTGCCCGCGATAGCGGTGGTGAATCCAACACTGCCATCGCAGGCAAGCCAGCTCCCACAGAAAACAGATCTCACTGCGCCCTGACCTTCTGCGCACTGGCCCTGGCCGTCAGCCTGGCCGGTTGCGCCGGCCTGCCCGACCAGCGCCTGGCGAATGAAGCGCTGAAACGCGGCGACACCGTCACCGCCCAGCAGAACTACCAGCAGCTGGCAGACCTGGGTTACAGCGAGGCCCAAGTCGGCCTGGCCGATATCCAGGTAGGCACCCGCGATCCCGAGCAAATCCGCCAGGCCGAGGCCACTTACCGCGCCGCCGCCGACACCTCGCCGCGCGCCCAGGCTCGCCTCGGTCGCCTGCTGGTGGCCAAGCCCGGCGCCACCGAAGCCGAGCAACACGAAGCGGAAGGCCTGCTGAAAAAAGCCTTTGCCAATGGCGAAGGCAACACCCTGATTCCGCTGGCGATGCTGTACCTGCAATACCCGCACAGCTTCCCGAACGTGAACGCTCAGCAGCAAATCAACAAATGGCAGGCCGCCGGTTATCCGGAAGCCGGCCTGGCCCAGGTGCTGCTGTATCGCACCCAGGACACCTACGACCAGCACCTGGATGACGTGGAGCGCATCTGCAAAGCCGCGCTCAACACCACTGACATCTGCTACGTCGAGCTGGCCACGGTCTACCAGAAAAAAGCCGAGCCGGAAAAACAGGCCGAACTGCTCAAACAGATGGAAGCCGGCTACAGCCGTGGCACCGTCACCGCACAGCGCGTCGATAGCGTGGCTCGCGTGTTGGGCGATGCAACCCTGGGCAAGACCGACGAGAAAACCGCGCAAGCGCTGCTGGAAAAAATCGCCCCCGGCTACCCCGCGTCCTGGGTCAGCCTGGCGCAATTGCTCTACGACTTCCCCGAGTTGGGCGACGTCGACCAGATGATGAAGTACCTCGACAACGGCCGCGCCGCCGACCAGCCGCGCGCCGAGTTGTTGCTGGGCAAGCTCTATTACGAAGGCAAGTGGGTGCCGGCCGACGCCAAGGCCGCCGAAGCGCATTTCGAAAAAGCTGTGGGCAAGGAAGTGGCCGCCGATTACTACCTCGGCCAGATCTACCGCCGTGGTTACCTGGGCAAGGTCTATTCGCAAAAAGCCCTCGACCACCTGCTGACCGCTGCGCGCAACGGCCAGAACAGCGCCGACTTCGCCATCGCTCAATTGTTTTCCCAAGGCAAGGGCACCAAGCCCGACCCATTGAACGCCTATGTCTTCAGCCAGTTGGCTAAAGCCCAGGACACGCCAGAGGCCAATGATTTGGCCACGCAGCTCGAAGCCCCGCTGACGCCAGAGCAACGCGCCGAAGGCCAACGCCTGGTGCAACAGGAGCTGGCCACGCGCGGCACCCTGGCCCAGAGCACGCTGCAACTGCACGCCCTGGAAGACGAAGACGGCGAGGAATCCCTATGAAGCTCAACCCATTCGTCAAGGCCGGTATCGGCCTGACCTTCGCCCTGCTGTGGTCGTGCCCGACCCTGGCCGCGCTGACCGAAGCCAAGAACTTTGGCCTTGAAGTGAAAGCCACCGCGCAGTCCGAAGACGACCGCGACCTCGGCACGCAGAAAGGCGGCGACGTCAACGGCATCGGCCTCGACCTGCGCCCGTGGATCTACGGCGAAAGCGGCGCGTGGAGCGCCTACGCCATGGGCCAGGCCGTGGTCTCCAGCGACATCATCGAGACCGACACCCTGCAACAGTCGGCCGACGACACCACCGAACAGTCGAGCAACGACGACCGCAAGGCCAAGAAAAACTACCTGGCCCTGCGCGAATTCTGGGTCGGCTACAGCGGTTTTACGCCCTACCCCGGCGAGATCCTCAAGTTCGGTCGCCAGCGCCTGCGCAATGACGACGGCCAATGGCGCGACACCAATATCGAAGCGTTGAACTGGACCTTCGACACCACCTTGCTCAAGGCGAATGTCGGCGCTGCCGAACGTTTCAGCGAATACCGCACCGACCTCAAGGAACTGTCGCCCAAGGACAAGGACCGTCAGCACTTCTACGCCGACGCCGCCTACCAGTGGACGCCGGGGCAGTGGATTGGCCTGCGCGGTCACCACACCCATGACGACGGCAAGCTCGACTACGCCGAACCGGGCGTGGCCACCGACCCGTTGGACAAGCGCGAAAAAGGCGACCTGACCTGGCTCGGCATCGAAGCCAACAGCGACGCCTATAACTGGCGCAACACCAACACCGTCAACTACTGGGCCAGCGTCACCGGCATGAAAGGCGACCGCGACACGGTCAACGCCTTGAACGCCGACGGCACCCGCCCGACAGAGGCCAAGCGCAGCGACGACGTGAGTGGCTGGGCTACCGACTTGGGCATCCGCCTGCGTCTGGACCCGCAATGGCAAGTCGGTGCGGCCTATTCCCGCGCCAGCGCCAACTACGAGCAGAACGGCTTGCAAAGCAACCGTTCGAACTGGACCGGCACCCAGTCCCGCGTGCACCGCTTCGGCGAAGCGTTTCGCGGCGAGATGAACAACATGCAGTCCATGAGCCTGTTCGGTTCCTGGCAGCTGCGCGAGGACTACGACGCGAGCCTGGTCTATCACAAGTTCTGGCGCGTGGACGGCAACAAGCCGGTCGGCAGCAACGGCATTGATGCCGTGGAGAACAACACCGACGACGTGACCGGCGCGATCCTGTCCAGCACGTCCCTGCCGCTTGAAGACGGCAAGAAAGACCTGGGTCAGGAGATGGACCTGGTCGTCACCAAGTACTTCAAGAAAGGCCTGTTGCCGGCGGCACTCAGCCAGTCGATCGACGAGCCGTCGGCCCTGGTGCGTTTCCGTGCCGGCGTGTTCAAGCCGGGTGATGCCTATGGCAGCGGGGTCGACTCGTACATGCATCGCGCGTTTGTCGACGTGATCTGGAAATTCTGATGGGAGCCTGCGCAATGAATGCTCAAAGCCTACTCGTCGCGGCAATGCTGATGGCCAGCGCCACTGCATTTGCCGACACGACGGCCAAGGCGCCGACCATCGCCAAGGAACTGCAACAGGCCAAGACCTACACCATTTCCAGCCCGCCGACTGCGCCGCTGGAAATGCCCAAGCCGGCCCTGCCTGACCTGTCGGGCTACACCGCGGCGGCCATGGAAAAGAAGATCGTGCGCAGCAAGCCGGGCAAAGTCAGCATCCGCCGCATGATGCAGGAAGATGCGCTGAAGGACTTTATCGGCGGCGACAACAAGATGGCTGAATGGGTGGTGCGCCAGCACGGCATTCCCCAGGCGATCTTTGTGGATGACGGCTACATGAACCTCAAGGACCTGCTCGGCAAAGTGCCCAAGCAGTACCTCAGCGAAACCTCGCCGGGCGTGTTCCTGGCCAAGCTGCCGATCGTGGTCGGGCGCAAAGGCATCCTGGAAATCGACAAGAAAACCCAGGAGCTGCGCCTGTCCCAGCAAGCCGGCTCGTTCTTGATCAACGACGGCCAGCTGTTTGTGCGTGACACCAAAATCACCGGCTGGAATGAAAAGGCGAATGGCCCGGCACTGTTTCAATCGCCCAAGGAATTTCGCCCGTTCCTGCTGGCCTGGGGCGGCACCGAGACCTACATCTCCAAGACCAAAATGGCCAGCTTCGGCTACGCCAACAGTAAGTCGTACGGAGTGAGTATTTCCCAGTACACGCCGAACATGGCCAAGGTGCTCAAGCGTCCCGAGCCGACCGGCTGGATCATTGATTCCGAGTTCTCGGACATGTGGTACGGCTTCTACTGCTACGAAACCACGGGCTTTGTGCTCAAGGGCAACACCTACAAAGACAACATCGTCTACGGCATTGACCCGCACGACCGTTCCCACGGCCTGATCATCGCGGACAACACCGTCTACGGCACCAAGAAGAAGCACGGCATCATCATTTCCCGGGAAGTGAACGACAGCTTCATCTTCAACAACCGCAGCTACGACAACAAGCTCTCGGGCCTGGTGATCGACCGTAACAGCGTGAACAACCTGATCGCCGACAACGAGATCTACCGCAACCACACCGACGGCATCACCCTCTATGAGAGCAGCGACAACCTGCTGTGGGGCAACAAAGTGATCGCAAACCGTCGCCACGGCATCCGGATCCGTAACAGCGTGAACATTCGCCTGTACGAAAACACCTCGATGGCCAACGGTTTGACCGGCGTCTACGGCCACATCAAGGACTTGACCGACACCGACCGCGACATCGCCCTCGACCCGTTCGACGCCAAGGTTTCGCTGATCGTGGTCGGCGGTGAACTGGCGGGTAACGGCAGCGGGCCGCTGTCGATCGACTCGCCATTGAGCGTTGAGCTGTACCGCGTATCGATGCTGGCGCCGACCAAATCCAGCGGGATCAGCTTCAACGGCGTGCTGGGTGATCGTCAGGAAGAAATTCTCGACCTGCTGGTGCGCCAGCAGAAAGCCGTGCTGATCGACCCTGTCGAACGCCAGACCGAAATGCAGGACTGAGGATGACCCTTATGCACCCACACATGATCAAATTGCTCAGCCTGTCGGGCCTGACCCTCGGCCTGCTCGCGGCCAGCCAGGGCGTGCGCGCCGATGAAGTGAAGGCGCCAACCTTCACCGCCGAACCGTGCTGCAGCCTGTGCCCGGCCGCGCATGACGCGAAGAACTACACCACGCGCTACCAGCAAAACTTCACCACCCTGGTGCAAGCCCAGGGCGACTGGCTGTTCCGTACCCAGGAAGATTTGCGCACCGAATTCGACACCAGCCCCGCCGGCTACAAACGCATGCAACAGCTGCACGATGCGTTCAAGGCCAAGGGCGTGGAACTGGTGGTGGTGTACCAGCCGACCCGTGGCCTGGTGAACCGCAACAAGCTCAACCCGGAAGAGAAAGCCAAATTCGATTTCGACAAGGCGCTGGGCAACTACAAAACCATGCTCGGCCGCTTCGCCAAGATGGGTTATGTGGTGCCGGACCTGTCGCCGCTCACCAATGAGCAACTGCCGGACGAACTGCCGGCCCACGATTTTTACTTCCGTGGCGACCAACACTGGACCCCTTACGGCGCCCAGCGCACGGCGAAAATCGTCGGTGCCAAGGTCAAGCAGATGCCGGAATTCGCCGACATTCCCAAGCGTGAATTCGAAACCGTGCGCTCCGGGCGCATGGGCAAGACCGGCACCCTGCACAACATGGCCGGGCAACTCTGCGGCACCAGCTACGCGATCCAGTACATGGACCAGTTCACCACCGAGCCCAAGGGCGAAGCGGGCGACGGCGATCTGTTCGGCGATACCGGCAACCCGCAGATCACCCTGGTCGGCACCAGCCACAGCGGCAAGAACTACAACTTCGCCGGCTTCCTCGAACAGGAAATCGGTGCCGACATTCTCAACGTCGCCTTCCCCGGCGGTGGCCTTGAAGGCTCGATGATCCAGTACCTTGGCAGCGATGAATTCCAGAAGAGCCCGCCGAAAATCCTTATCTGGGAATTCTCGCCGCTGTACCGCCTCGACCAGGAGACCATCTACCGCCAGATGATGTCGCTGCTCGACAACGGCTGCGAAGGCAAGACCGCGCAGATGAGCGCGAGCACCACACTGAAACCCGGCAAGAACGAATTGCTGGTCAACAGTTCGAACAAAGACCTGCGTAACGCCAGTCACCAGGTCGATATCCGCTTCGCCGACCCGTCGGTGAAAACCTTGCAAGCCACCCTCTGGTACATGAACGGGCGCCACGAGGACCTCAAAATCGAAAAACCCGAAACATCCGATACAGACGGGCGTTTCGCCTTCGAACTGCGCACCGATGAAGACTGGGCCTCGCAGAACTTGCTGGCCGTAGAAGTGCAGGGCCCCGAAGCGGGCCAGGCCGCGCAGAAGGTTGAAGCGAAAATTTGCACACGCAACGTATTCCCAAGCGGCGGTCAAAAAACCGCCTCACTCGGGCAATGAGGTTACCTATGCAGAAGTTATTGATTCCAACGCTGCTGGGCATGGCGATCTTCGCCGGCTCAGTCAACGCCGCCGCCCCACTGCGTCCGCCCCAGGGCTATTTCGCGCCAGTGGAAGCCTTCAAGACCGGCGACTTCAAGAATGACTGCGACGCCATGCCGGCGCCGTACACCGGTTCGCTGCAATTTCGCAGCAAGTACGAAGGTTCGGACAAGGCCCGTTCGACGCTGAACGTGCAATCCGAAAAAGCCTTTCGCGACAGCACTGCCGACATCACCAAGCTGGAAAAAGACACCAGCAAGCGCGTGATGCAGTTCATGCGCGACGGTCGCCCGGAGCAGCTGGAATGCACGCTCAACTGGCTGACCAGTTGGGCCAAAGCGGATGCGTTGATGTCCAAGGACTTCAACCACACCGGCAAGTCCATGCGCAAATGGGCGCTGGGCAGCATGGCTTCGGCTTATGTGCGCCTGAAGTTCTCCGACTCGCACCCGCTGGCCAATCACCAGCAGGAGTCGCAGTTGATCGAAGCGTGGTTCAACAAACTCGCCGATCAGGTTGTCAGCGACTGGGACAACCTGCCGCTGGAAAAAACCAACAACCACTCCTACTGGGCCGCCTGGTCGGTGATGGCAACGTCCGTCGCCACCAACCGCCGCGACCTGTTTGATTGGGCCGTGAAGGAATACAAGGTCGGCGCCAATCAGGTGGATGACCAGGGCTTCCTGCCCAACGAACTCAAGCGTCAGCAGCGGGCTTTGTCGTACCACAACTACGCCCTGCCGCCGCTGTCGATGATCGCCAGTTTCGCCTTGGTCAACGGTGTGGATCTGCGCCAGGAAAACAACGGTGCACTCAAACGCCTGGGTGACAAGGTGCTGGCCGGGGTGAAAGACCCGGACATCTTCGAGAAGAAGAACGGCAAAGAGCAGGACATGAAGGACCTCAAGGAAGACATGAAATTTGCCTGGCTTGAGCCCTTCTGCACCCTCTACACCTGCGCCCCGGATGTACTCGAGCGCAAGCACGGGATGCAGCCGTTCAAAACCTTCCGGTTGGGCGGAGACCTGACCAAGGTCTACGACCCGACGCATGAGAAGGGCAACAAAGGTTCCTGATGGTTGGGCTCGGTCCAAGTGTGGGAGCTGGCTTGCCTGCGATAGCGGTCTGACATTCAACATTGATGTCGACTGACACAAAGCTATCGCAGGCAAGCCAGCTCCCACAATTAACCAGGTTCCTTCAGTGAAATTGCAATACCGCCTCCCCCGATTTTCGTGGGGGGGTTTGGGGGGGCTGCGGCCCTTGACTGTCTGTTAAACATGGAGAGATCGGGATGGTTTTCTCGTCCAATGTGTTCCTGTTTCTGTTCTTGCCGATCTTTCTCGGCTTGTACTACTTGAGCGGGCAACGCTATCGCAACCTGCTGCTGCTGATTGCCAGCTATGTGTTCTACGCCTGGTGGCGAGTGGACTTCCTGGCGTTGTTCGCCGCCGTCACGCTGTGGAATTACTGGATCGGCCTCAAGGTCGGTGCGGCAGGCGTGCGCACCAAGCCCGCCCAGCGCTGGCTGCTATTGGGCGTGGCCATCGACCTGTGCATCCTCGGCTACTTCAAGTACGCCAACTTCGGCGTCGACAGCATCAACCTGATGATGAAGTCGGCAGGGCTTGAGCCGTTCATCCTGACCCACGTGCTGTTGCCGATCGGGATCTCGTTCTACATTTTCGAGTCCATCAGCTACATCATCGACGTGTACCGTGGCGACACGCCGGCCACCCGCAACCTGATCGACTTTGCGGCGTTCGTGGCGATCTTCCCGCACCTGATTGCCGGCCCGGTGTTGCGCTTTCGCGACCTGGCCGACCAGTTCAACAACCGCACGCACACCCTCGATAAATTCTCCGAGGGCTGCACGCGGTTCATGCAGGGTTTCATCAAGAAGGTGTTCATCGCCGACACCCTCGCGGTGGTGGCCGACCATTGCTTCGCCCTGCAAAACCCGACGACGGGCGATGCCTGGCTCGGTGCGCTGGCTTACACCGCGCAGCTGTACTTTGACTTCTCCGGCTACAGCGACATGGCTATCGGCCTGGGCTTGATGATGGGTTTCCGCTTCATGGAAAACTTCAAACAGCCGTACATCAGCCAGTCGATCACCGAGTTCTGGCGCCGCTGGCACATCAGCCTGTCGACCTGGCTGCGTGACTACCTCTACATCACCCTGGGCGGCAACCGTAAAGGCACGCTGACCACCTACCGCAACCTGTTCCTGACCATGCTGCTCGGTGGTCTGTGGCACGGCGCGAACATCACCTACATCGTGTGGGGCGCCTGGCACGGCATGTGGCTGGCGATTGAAAAAGCCATCGGCCTCAACACCGCGCCGCGCAGTTTCAACGTGCTGCGCTGGGCCTTCACCTTCCTGCTGGTGGTGATGGGCTGGGTGATCTTCCGCTCGGAAAACCTGCACGTTGCCGGCCGGATGTACGGCGCGATGTTCAGCTTTGGCGAGTGGTCGCTGTCGGAACTCAACCGCGCCAACCTCACCGGCCTGCAAGTCGCAACCCTGGTGGTGGCGTACGCAACATTGGCGTTCTTCGGCCTGCGCGATTTCTACACCAACCGCCCTGCCGAAAAAAACAAGCCCGCCGACCCGAGCCTGATCAAGGCCGTGCCGGGCGACAACCCGGGCAGCATCCACCAGCCAGGTTTCACTGTGGGCAAAGACGCCGCCGTGCAACCGGCCTACTGGGCCGCTGATTGGCCACGCTACGCCATGCGCGCTGCAGTGCTGCTGCTGTTCGTGGCGTCGATTCTCAAACTGTCGGCGCAGAGTTTCTCGCCGTTCCTTTACTTCCAATTTTGAGGGAGCCGACCATGACCCGTTCATTACGCGTCCTCTATATCAGCCTGTTCATGCTGGTGCTGCTGGCCCTGGGCGCCTGGTCGATGCGCAGTTTCTTCGGCTTCAGCACCAATGCCGACGCGACCGTGCTTAACGGCCGCTGGACCAAAGCCGTCGAGACCCATTACGACGACGAGTTCCCGATCAAGCGCATCGGCACCAACCTCTGGGCGGCGCTGGACTACAAGCTGTTCAACGAAGGCCGCCCCGGCGTGGTACTGGGCCGCGATCACTGGTTGTACAGCGACGAGGAATTCAACCCCGCCGTCAATGAAGACCAGAACCTGCAAGGCAACTACGCGCTGGTCGAAGGCGTACGCCAGAAGCTCAAGGCCCAAGGCATTCAGCTGGTGATGGCGATTGTGCCGGCCAAGGTGCGCCTGTACCCGGAACACCTGGGCGACGTGAAACCGGCGAGCATCCACGCCAACCTGTATCAGGATTTCCACGCCCGTGTGGCGGCCGACAAGATCATCGCGCCGGACCTGCTCGGCCCGTTGCAACAGGCCAAGCTGGGCGGCAAGCAAGTGTTCCTGCGCACCGACACCCACTGGACGCCGGACGGCGCTGAAGTCGCCGCCAAACAGTTGGCCAAAGTGATTGCCGCCAAGACGCCACTGAGCGGCGAGCCACAGCGCTTTGTCACCGAAGCAGAGAAGACCGAGCCACACAAAGGTGACTTGCGTCTGTTCCTGCCGCTGGACCCGCTGTTCGAAAACCTGATGCCACCGAAAGAGCCACTGGAAAAACGCGTTACGCACCTGGCCGAAAACAAAGGCGACGACGCCCTGTTCACCGACAGCGAAACCCCGGTGGCACTGGTCGGCACCAGCTACAGCGCCAACCCGAACTGGAACTTCGTCGGCGCGCTCAAGCAAGCCTTGCACAGCGACGTCATCAACTACTCCGAAGACGGCCACGGCCCGATCCTGCCGATGCTCAGCTACCTGAAAAGCGATGACTTCAAGAACAGCCCGCCACAGGTGCTGATCTGGGAGTTCCCGGAACGTTATCTGCCCATCAACAACGAAATCGGTGATGCCGACCCGCAGTGGGTTGCGCAGCTTAAACAAGCCGGTTCGCGCCAACAGAATATGGCACTGAACACCCCAGTTAAACACCAAAAATCCGAGACGCCCGACCGGGCGCAAAACTGAAAGAGAGGACACTCACATGACTTTCACTACAACTCCGCGTCGTCTCGCCAAAACCTTGGCCCTCGCCGCTGGCATGAGCATCGTTTCGATGTCGGCCTTCGCCGGTGATGCCGCCTTGTACGGCCCTGTCGCACCGAAAGGTTCAAGCTTTGTGCGTGTGTACAACGCGTCGAACCAGGAAGTGAGCGCCACCGTCGGCGCCACCAACCTGAGCGACGTTGCGCCACTGGCCAGCAGCGACTTCAGCTTCATGCCGGGCGGCGACTACAGCGCCAAGATCGGCAGCCAGACCGTGCCGGTCAAACTCGCTGCCGACCACTATTACACCCTGGTCAACAGCGGCGCCGGCCAGCCACAGCTGATCGAAGAGCCGCCGTTCAAGAACAAGCAGAAATCCCTGGTGCGCGTGCAGAACCTCAGCGACAAGGCCCTGACCTTGAAAACCGCTGATGGCAAGACCGACGTGGTCAAGTCGGTGGCCGCCAAAGGCCGTGGCGAACGTGAAATCAACCCGGTGAAGGTGAGCCTGGCGTTGTATGACGGCGACAAGAAAGTAGGCGACGTGAAGCCGGTTGCCCTGGAGCGTGGTGAAGCGGCGGTGCTGTATGTGACCGGTTCTGGCGCGAGCATTTCGCCAGTCTGGGTCAAGCGCCCGGTGTCGACCCGCTAAACATATTTTCGAATCTGACCCCACTGCCCCTGTAAAAGCAGGGCCCTGTGGGAGCCGGGCTTGCCCGCGATGGCAGCACCTCGGTGTAACTGAAACACCGAGTTGCCCGCATCGCAGGCAAGCCAGCTCCCACACAAGCCCGGCTCACACAAGGATCGAGGCGTCAGTTCGGCCCGAGACAAAAACAAGAGTGAAACGACAAACCTTCGTAGCTCTGACCCAAATTGATTCAAGGAGAAACACATGATCCCAGTAATCCTTTCCGGTGGTAGCGGCTCACGTCTTTGGCCGCTTTCCCGTAAACAGTTCCCGAAACAATTCCTGGCCCTGACCGGCGAGCACACGCTGTTCCAGCAAACCCTGGAGCGCCTGGTGTTTGAAGGCATGGACTCCCCGATCGTGGTCTGCAACAAGGACCACCGCTTTATCGTCAACGAGCAACTGAGCACCCGCAAGCTGGAATGCCAGCGCATCCTGATGGAGCCCTTCGGCCGCAACACCGCGCCTGCCGTGGCGTTGACCGCGATGATGCTGGTCAATGAAGGCCGTGACGAGCTGATGCTGGTGCTGCCCGCCGACCACGTGATCGACGACCAGAAAGCCCTGCAACGCGCCCTGGCCCTGGCCACCGTGGCCGCCGAGCGTGGCGAGATGGTGCTGTTCGGCGTACCGGCGACCCGCCCGGAAACCGGCTATGGCTACATCAAGTCCACCGCCGATTCGCTGCTGCCCGAAGGCGTCAGCCGCGTGCAGCAGTTCGTGGAAAAACCCGATGAAAAACGCGCCGTCGAGTTCGTCAAAAGCGGCGGTTATTTCTGGAACAGCGGCATGTTCCTGTTCCGCGCCAGCCGCTTCCTCGAAGAGCTGAAAAAACACGATCCGGACATCTACGACACCTGCGTACTGACCCTGGAACGCAGCGAGCAAGATGCCGACACCGTGACCTTCGACGAAGCCACGTTCGCCTGCTGCCCGGACAATTCCATTGACTACGCCGTGATGGAAAAAACCCAACGCGCCTGCGTGGTGCCGCTGAGTGCCGGTTGGAGCGACGTGGGTTGCTGGGCGTCGCTGTGGGCGGTCAACGATAAAGACGCGCACGGCAACGTGAGCAAAGGCGACGTGGTGATCCAGGACAGCCGCAATTGCATGATCCACGGCAACGGCAAACTGGTGTCGGTGATCGGCCTGGACAACATCGTGGTGGTGGAAACCAAAGACGCGATGATGATTGCCCACAAGGACAAGGTCCAGGGCGTCAAGCAGATGGTCTCGACCCTCAACGACCAGGGCCGCAGCGAAACCCAGAACCACTGCGAAGTCTATCGCCCGTGGGGCTCCTACGACTCGGTGGACATGGGCGGGCGCTTCCAGGTCAAGCACATCTCGGTCAAACCGGGCGCGTGCCTGTCGCTGCAAATGCACCACCACCGCGCCGAACACTGGATCGTGGTGAGCGGCACGGCTGAAGTCACCTGTGACGAAAACGTGTTCCTGCTCTGCGAGAACCAGTCCACCTACATCCCGATCGCCTCGGTGCACCGCCTGCGCAACCCGGGCAAGATCCCGCTGGAGATCATCGAAGTGCAATCGGGCAGCTATCTGGGCGAAGACGATATCGAGCGGTTCGAAGATATCTACGGTCGCTCGACGCCGGTTGAGCGTGGCGTGTCGGTGAAAACTATCGCGCAGTAACACGGTCGTAAAAGAAACCCTCACCCAGCCCATTGCGTCCCCTATCCGCAGTGGGTTGGGTGGGGGTTTTTTCTTGGGTTTTACACCACTGCCGTAAAAGGCGTCTCGCCGTGCGAAATGATGCGCGAGGTCAGGTCGGAACCCGGGGCTGTCCTGTAACTCAAGGGAATGGAAAACGGTGTTTCCACGTAAAAAATATGTGGATTTTCCGTACTCTTCACCATGTTCAGCCCCGTGGTGTTGATCTCGTAGTAATGGGTCATCTTATCCAGCGCATTGCCATGTTTACGCCGCCCAAAAATAGTCTCGGAGATTTTTGTGGTTGGCATGTCCTCAGGAGCCAGATCAGTAAAGTAGTGCCGTCCTTTGCCGCGCGGTAATGCTTCTCCGGTCAGTTTTGAACTGGAGGGTTCAAGGTAGCGGCTGGCCGTTATTGCAGCGTGCGGCTTTTCCCCGGTGTAGTGGTAAAACCGATTGGTACCTTTGACAGGCGGATCCAGCAGCGCTTTTTCGCCGGGGAAGCTTTCAGGCAGCCTGGTTTTTTTGGCGACAGGTTCGCCGCCTGACACCCCACTCGCAGCGCTTTGCCCGGCAGATCGCTTGCTCGCTGGGGGCCTGATCATGCTTATTCCCGTAGCGGCTGACTGTTGCGCTTGCGGCCTGATTCCTCCGGGCAACTGATTCAATCGCCATTCGCCAGTGCCCGTGGGCGCCAGGAATGCCACCGTTTTCTGATTCGAAGGGTCAATGACCCGAACATGCCCTCCGTTGACTTTGTACACACGGCTGATCTCAAACACTCTGTTAATACCGGTGCCATCGCTGTAGCGGACGTAGTGCTGCTCACCGACTTGATAGGTGCCGTCGCCTTTTACCGTACGGCCCTCCAGCAGGCTGTCAGGCAGCGAGTGAGGGCTCAAGTCCGGCAACTGACGACCCGCGGCGAGACTGTCGCCGCTGTTGATAATGCCCGATATTTTGCCTGACCCGGCAAACGTGAAATTCTGCCCCTGGAGTATTTCCTTAAGCTCCCTGTAACTGCGCTGCAACACCGTCTTGGCAGTTTTCGCCCCGCCAACGACAACGTCCCCCACGCCATCGACGGGGTTCAGGCCACTGGCTACTGCTCGCAAAATACTGTCCGAGGCCTTGAACGCTCGCGTGCCGAGTTTCTCACTCGCCTTGCCTAATACTTTGCCGGCCTGACCCAGCCCCTTACTGAACGGTACGAAAAAACCAAAAATATCCAGCGCGAAGTCCCTGATCGCCTCGCCGGTACTTCCTTTGACGGCATGCTCGATTGCCGTCTTGAATGGAATCAGTCCGGTGACAAAATCATGCCCGGCCTTGATGCCGGCCTCCTCCCTTTCCACCTCCGTCACCCCTCGAGCCTGCGACTTCATGCCTTCACGATCGTGCAGCAGATGGTCGGCCATCACGTTGCCAATCGTGTCGAAGCGCAGGTTTGTATGAACCGACGCACTGGCGACCTGACCTGCTTTGACCTCCGGCAGATACGGCCCCTTGACTCGCTCGGTCAGCAGCCCGCCAGAGAATTTCTCCAACTGCGCAGGGGTGCCACCTCGATAAGCCTCGTAGTCGACCCAAACACTCACCCCTTTGGCTTGACGCTCCGTGTAGGTTTCAGCACCGGCGACTCTGGGAGCCGGGTTCGGCAGGTACCGGGGCAGGTCGTCGCGACGGCGGATGATGCCCTGGAGGGGAAAAACTTCGTAATAGACATAACGCAGATTTTTGTAGTCCTGGCTGCTGCCTTTCTTGTCGATCCTGGACTCCACTCGCATCAGGAGCCCAAAACGCGCTTTGGCCTCCTGCGCCTCAGCCGCAGATTCTGTGCCTTCAGCTTGAGCGAGACTGGCTTTGCGCAACGAAAAAAACTCGACCTTGCCCGACGCGATGGTCTGTCTGTCTTCCAGGGGTAACGTCGACAACTGATGCTTGACGCTCGTCGCCACCCCCTCCTTCACACCCTTGAAGTAGCTATCGAACTGGCTGCTGAACAATTGATTGATATCGGCCAATTGTTTGACACGCAGGAAGCGGTTGCCTAACCGAAAGTCATACCGTTCCCCCGGAAGAATACGGTCCATTTTCCCGGCCATATAGATATCCAGTAATGAGTGGTACTCGCTCTCGCTGGCATCAATGTTGGCAATGCGGATAGTGCGCACATCAAACGGGTCGTCGGAACCATAGGCCGCCTTTAACTGTTCAATCGCAATGGCTTTACGGTTTGGCAGGTTTGCGCTCAACTGTTGCTCGGCTTTTTTCAACGCAGCCAGTTCTGCATTGAACGCATCGCGTAACCCTGCCACCTCGTCTGCCCTGTAGGCTTCGTGGTCCTTACGGGTGACTCTGCCCTGGGCCACTCCCCACTCAATCAAGGCGTGAGATTGAGCCTTGGCCTCAATGCCCGCCTCAACCTCCGAGACAGGGCTATGGCTGGCCAACTTCATGAACGCTTGAAAGTCAGTGACCGAGGCTACACCCGGCCGCAAAATCTCTTGCGTCTCCACGACCGTCGACAGCCTGGCAAACGCCGCAGACCCCACCACGAGATTATTGGGTATATCGGCAACAATAAATTCAGATGCTGCGCCCGCCAGTAGCAAACGTGCAGCGGCCGGTGCCATTTGCGCGTTGACCTTCCCCTGCTGTATCAGGTGCTGGCTCAGGCGCTCTACCACGACTGAAGGGCTGACACCCCAGTTGGCCGGTTGATAAAGCGAGTAGCCCGCCACGACGCCACGCTTGCTGCCTGCCTGCGGATCAAGTTCGAGCACCATCGCCGCCATGATCCAATCAGAAACCTGGCTGGACATCGGTGTGTCATCAGTATTGAACGCCGCCTCCAACTGTTGGCCCAGCATTCGAAGCTCAGGGCTCGCAACCATCTTTTCGAGGGTTTCGCCGGCATTTTTTCCCAGGACCGAAGCGCCGTACTTCCGATGAAAAACAGCGAACGTGCCGTTACCGGGCGGCACCTTGGCCATCTCCTCTTTCGTCATGGTGCGTAGTTTCGTGCGTTGTTCAGTGTCCAGCGTCATTGACTGAGACAGCAGCCCCCAGTGATTTCCAAGTTCTGCCTGCTCAGGTATTGGCTCGTGACTCACGTCGATGAGGTTCACCAGTTGCTCAGGGTCTGCAGGGACGTACAGTTTGTTTTCCCGTAGAAACCAGGCCACCGACACTTGCTCGCCCGGCGCAAAATCGTAGGCACGGCCAAATGCGGATAACGGCTCAATGGAAAACTTCATTGTTTCAAGAACCGCGGCCACGTCCTGCCCAGGGGTTTTGGTCAGGGACGCTCGGACCTCCTCCAAAGCGAGTACCAAGCGTTGCGTGTTAAGGACATTTGCAGCCTCCGTCAGCATGAGCGGATTGGTTAAGGGCACATCGCTGCCAGCAGGATTCTCACCCGTTGACTTCACCCCACTTGTAAGGGATGAGCTTCCCCATTCGATACTGCGCCGCAACCGTGGGCCTGACCGTATGCCTTTCGCAGAGGAGGTCTCAGGTTCGCTGGCAGGCAAGGGCTCCGGCGTTGACGCGACTGGCGTCGCAGGAACAAAAGACGGTTGCTGGTGAACCGTACTGATAGGGCTAACAATCATAAGGGCTCTCTCATACTGGATGACTGAGCACCACCACGCATTCACGCGGAAATACTCCTGTACCCCTGAGTGTCAGCGCAGGCAAATAAAGCCAAAAAGACTCATTAACGGATATTTCCAGTCGCAGCGGCGCTCCCCTATTGTTGTCAGGCCCACTTGATAGCTGCTGTCTTGAGCAATGGGCCAGGTTTTGCAGTGGCTATGAGAGCTTGCTCGCGAAGGCGTCCGAAAGCACAACCGCCAGCATTGACCCCTGCCCCCATCCTGCCTATCCTCGCGCCTGTCACGACTCATTCGTGATGAGGTTTGACGGCCTCGGACACTCATAGGACCAAGCACAGCGTTATGGCGACTGTGCGTGGGGCGCTTTCGAGCGCGCCGGGTTCCTATGACCGGTCCGTCAACCTGCGTACAGTTGCCACCCATTCGTTTGACGGCGAAGCGTGGCAACTCCCATTTTCATAGGAGTTTCACCATGTCCAAACAAACCACCCGCCCCACCCCCTTCGGCCCCAGCGAGCGCAGTGAAGCACCGCTTTTTTCCGTACAACCCGGCATCCCCATCGAACATGCGCTGGAACATGCCAGTTATGTGCTGGGCACCGCCCGCGTGCTCACCCTGGCGGCTCAAGACCTGTGTACTGAACACCAGAGCTACCTGAATTGGGCCAGCCTGCAATTGGCTGAAACCGGGTTGGCCTTGGTTGAGGCCTCCATTGATGGTTTGCAGGCAGACTCTTCTGCTCAGTAAGTAAGTCATCGCAGGCAAGCCAGCTCCCACAGGTTGACTGTATTTCAAGGTAAAACCCGGTCTACTGTGGGAGCTGGCTTGCCTGCGATGGCGTCCCAAAGAACACCTGATAGTCAACCTGCCCGCCCCACAGTAGGATGGCTTATCCATTCCTGAGGCAGCCCCCATGTTCTTCGGCGTTCTCCTGATCATCACCTGGCTGATCCTCCTTCTGCGCTACCCCGCCAAAGCCTTGCCGGTGTCCCTCGCCGCCGCCGTGGGCCTGGGTTTCGTCGCCGTCTGGGTCGTCTGGCTGGACAACCGCGAAGCCTCGCAACTGGCGCGCCTGGAGCTACGTATCAGCTACGCCCCTGAGGAATGCCCCGCCGACCGCCCTTTGAAACTGATCCTCAACAACGGCAACGACGTGCCCCTCACCGAACTGCGCTGGCGCCTCGCCGCCTACGCCCCGGGCGACACCGTCAACCTGGCCGACAACGTCTACGCCGCCCCGCGCTATCGCGGCCCCGGCGAGTTGCAGGCCGGCGCCACCTGGGACGACTGCTTGCCCACCCCGCCTTTGCGCCCCGGCTACCGCGCGCAAACCCTGGAATTTCGCGCCGAGCACCTGCAAGGCAGCTTCTCGGACTGACACAGGATTGACCCATGCCCAACGTGCTTATCACCGGTTGCTCCAGCGGCATCGGCCGCGCCCTCGCCGACGCCTTCAAATCCGCAGGTTATGACGTGTGGGCCAGCGCCCGCCGCCCCGAAGACGTCGCCGACTTGTCCGCCGCTGGCTTCAACGCCGTGCAACTCGACGTCAACGACAGCGCCGCCTTGCAGCATCTCGCCGAGCAATGGGGCGAGCTGGATGTATTGATCAACAATGCCGGTTACGGCGGCATGGGTCCGCTGCTCGATGGCGGCACCGAAGCCATGCAGCGCCAGTTCGAAACCAATGTGTTTTCTGTCGTCGGCGTGACGAAAGCGCTGTTTCCCGCACTGCGTCGTGGCAAGGGGTTGGTGGTGAATATCGGCAGCGTGTCCGGGGTGTTGGTCACTCCGTTTGCCGGCGCGTACTGCGCGTCCAAAGCCGCCGTGCACGCGTTGAGCGATGCATTGCGCATGGAGCTGGCGCCGTTTGGCATCCGGGTGATGGAAGTGCAGCCCGGCGCCATCGACACCCACTTCGCCAAAAACGCCGGTGCCCAGGCTGAACTGTTGATTAACGAGAAATCGCCCTGGTGGCCGCTGCGCGAAGGCATTCGTGCACGCTCCCAGGCTTCGCAAAACAACCCGACTTCAGCCGAGCAGTTTGCGGCTCAGGTGCTTAAGGCGGTTCAACAATCAAACCCTCCTCGACTGCTGCGCGCGGGCAATGGCTGTCGGGCGTTGCCGTTGATGGCAGCGTTGTTGCCCAAGGCGTTGCTGGAGAAGGTGTTGAAGAAACGATTCGAATTGGATGGAGTGCTTTAAATGATCGACTACAGCGACTTTTTCGAAGAAGTGACCCAGACCCACGTCGAGATCGAGCAATGGTTTGCCGGGGTTGCGCCTGAAGGCACCTTGCAGAATTTGCTCGCACGGTTCTCACCGGAGTTCAGCATGGTTGCACCCGCCACAGGAACGCGGGTGAATGCAGCCGGGGTGAAGGCCTTGTTCACGCGCCTGGGCGGTATGCGGCCGGGGTTGAAGATTACCTTGAGTGAAATGACTGGAATTGACCGGCATGCGCGCGGCGCGACGGTGACTTACCGCGAGCATCAGGTGGATGACAGCGGCACGCAGACGGATCGCCGGGCCACGGTGGTGTTCGAGAAACAAGCCAGTGGCGCGTTGCTGTGGCGGCATCTGCACGAAACCTTCATCAAGGCCTGACGCGATCAAAAAATGTGGGAGCTGGCTTGCCTGCGATCGCGGTGGGTCAGCTGCACAAACTTCAACTGACAGTCCGCTATCGCAGGCAAGCCAGCTCCCACACTTTAGTGTTTGTGTTTGGCTCAATGGGCCAGTTCCTACGAAATATGGCGAACTACCTGACATCAACTGAAGGCACTAATCCTCAGGCTCTTTCACCTCTGTTTACTCACAGGTGGAAGGATGCCGAGCGATTTCCTGCGAAGCGGTGTGCCGGATGCGCACACCACAACTCGCCAGCGACTGACCAGCCGGCTGGACCTGCCCAGGCTTTATAGAACCATCGATGCCGACCCGGCTATCGTCGGGGCCGGCGTGGTGCATATCGGCACCGACTATCGTGTGACGGTGTTACGCGAATTTGTACCGTTATGCAGTATCAAACCCAAGCGGGTGATTTTGCGGGAGATGGCTGTGGTGGTGATGACCGCCGATGACTACGCGCAGCTGGCGGCAAGTTCACCGCGAGAGTCTCAGTTGTGGAAGGAGGCGTCGGGCATGGCGCTGGCGTGCAGTGGGGCCGCGATTGGAATCGTCGTGGCCAAGGTAGGGATCGCGACGGCTCCCCTAAGTGCAGGTTCCACTCTTGCCGTCACTTACATTGCTTATACAGCCGCGGCCGCAAGCGGTGTGCAATGTGCCAACGGCCTGTGGCGAACCTACAAAGAACTTACCAACCCGGCAGAGAACGATTATTACGACAGCCTGAGCTGGTATCAGGCAATGACTTCAGCCTTGGACGGTATTTCGCTGGTGGGCGCGGGCAGCACAACGTTTGTCACCGTAAAAACCGTCATGACCATCAAAAGCACCACCGGTCGCAGCGTCACTGACATTTTAAGACGCATGAGCCGACAGGAACGCGCAAAGCTGACACATGAAGTTCTGCGCCTGCAAAACCCCCGCCATGCTCGCGAAATGATCCGGTTGAAGCAATTGGCCGGAACGCTCCCAAAACGATTCAGTAATACCCAATTACGTCAGGACATTCTCATTCAGTTAGCCGATCAAGTGGGGGCAGTTATTGCGATAACTGGCAGTAGCCTGTCTGGGAATATCAACCAAATCGTCATCGCCTTATATGAGGAGTTTGACAACCATGAGCAGTAAAAACGAACCCCCTCGGGCACCTCAAACATTGCGTCGTTACACCCAACGTTTTGCTTTTACAGTGGGGACCGCAGTGTCCATGAGCCTGGTCAGTATTTCAGGCAACCTTTCACATAGCCTGTCCTATTACTCCCGAATAAATTATCTCCCCAACGAATACGCGGTAGCGGCGAGCCTGACGTTGCTGCTGATAATTTGCGCTGGTTTGACCCTGGTAGCGGCAGGTTTACGCGCAGGCCCTGCTCTACTTGTCGGCGCCGCCGCCCTGAACGCTTTGCTGGCGGCAGACTACTTGGGCAACCACCGCGTTACTATGTTCGCGCTATTTCCGTTGTTTCAATCGCTGTTCTGCCTACTGTTGCTCAATACAAAAAACCATCGCCGCTTTGTCGGTATGTTGCGCGTCAGACGCCGGCGCAAAATGAGGGCCAAAGCACTCGCGTATTAGTCAGACTCAATCAACCTGCAACTCTCGAACAATCACCGTGCAGGTGATGCCCGCCGCCAGCAGCACGCCCTCCGGCACTTCATCAATATGAATCCTTACCGGCACACGCTGGGCCAACCGCACCCAGTTGAACGTGGGGTTCACATCGGCAATGAGCTCACGGCTCTCGGGGTTGTCGCGGTCGTAGATGCCGCGCGAGATGCTTTCCACGTGGCCCTTCAAGGTCTCGCCGCTCATCAGTTGCATATCGGCCTTATCGCCGACCTTCACATGGGGCAGCTTGGTTTCTTCGAAGAAGCCATACACCCAGAACGAATTCATATCGACCACGGCCATTTTGGCCTCGCCGATGCGCGCGTAGTCACCGCGATGCACATTCAGGTTGGTGACATAACCATCGACCGCCGCCACCACCTGCGTGCGTTTCAAATTCAGCTCAGCCGCTTCCAGCTGCGCCAGCGCATGTTGGTAATCCGCCAGGGCCGAGTCGGCGATGTTGCTGGCGTCGTCACGGTTTTCCTTGGAGATCACCAGCGCATCCAGGTCGGCGCGGCGATGGGCGTTGACCTTGCGCATCTCCCACGTGGCTTTGCGAGAGGCGACCAGTGACTGCGCCTGCTTGACCGCAATGCGGTAGTGCTCGGGATCGATCTGCATCAGCAAGTCGCCCTTTTTCACCAACTGGTTGTCACGCACCGGCACGTCGACCACTTCGCCGGTGACGTCGGCGGCGACGTTGATGATGTCGGCGCGCACGCGGCCGTCGCGGGTCCAGGGGGTCTCCATGTAGTGCACCCACAACGTGCGGCCAATCCAGATCGCCAAGGCCAGTACCAGCAAGGTCGCGAGCAGGCTGAAAAACTTTTTCATCGGGGCATTCTCAACGGTAGACGGTCAGCGCCAGGGCGCCGAACAGGCAAACGAACAGGCTCAGGCGCAGCAACGCCGGGTGCCAGAAAAAACGGTACAGGTCGAACCCGGCCAGGAAGCGGTCCAGCGCCCAGGCCAGGGCGGCCGCGATGAAAAACATCAGGGTCATGGTCGGCATGTAGAGGCCGTGGAAGGCGATTTCACGGGGCATTCGGAGATCCTTTGAAGGCCGCCAGCGGCGATTGCGGGTCCAGCAGCGAGGTGCGGATAAAGTGCAGGTAGCTTTTCACCCGGCGCAGCGCTGACGTGTCGAAGTGCGGGGCGAAAGGTTCGTCGGTGGCCTGCACGCGGCTGATCGCGTGGTCGACGGCAATCAGGCCGCGCTCCAGATTGCTGGCGCTGGGTTGCAGGAACAGCCGCACCAGCGAGCGGCCCATTACGCGGATCGCCTGGCGCCATGGCTGGGATTCGGCATACGCCGGGTGCACCGGCAGAATCGCCTGTTCCTTGCGCAACTCGATGATCGCGTGGCCGACTTCCAGCACCACGAACATCCAGCGCAGCAGGTCGCGCTGCACCTTCGGCTGGCCGACGGCGAGGCCATAGGCTTGGTGCAGCAAATCACGGGTGCGGCTTTCAAAACTCGACGCCAGCCCCTTGAGTTTGCCGCTGATGGCGTACACCACTTGCTCGCGCAGGTCCTGCTCCAGACGCCGCCACAGCCAGCGGCTATTGGGCGGCAAGATGATCGCCCCCGCCGCCGCGCACACCAGCATGCCGATAACCATGGCGATGTAGTCGTTGATGAAGGTGTAGGGGTTGTAGACCGTGAGGTTGTCCGGCACCGAGCCGGTGCTGAAGAAGATCAACAGGCCCACGCCGACGCCGGCGTATTGCGGACGTGAGGCGAGGAAAGAGCCGAAGATGATCACGGGCGCGAGCATCACGCACAGCAGTGGGAAGCCGTCGATCAAGGGGAACACAAAGAACATTTCGACAAAGCCCACCAGTGCACCGATCAGGGTGCCGCAGGCCATCTGGAACGCCATGCGTTTCGGGTTCGGCGTGGCGGCAGACAGGCCCACGGTGGCGGCGGCGATCAGGGTCATGGTTGCGCCGCTGGGCCAGGCTGTAGCGACCCAATAACTGCCGAGCACAACAAGAATGAACGACGCACGAATACCCGAAGCCGCACAGGCCAGCCAGTTGGTTTTGGGAATGAAGGTTTCGTCCCACTGCTCGCGTGCGTGGCGGTGGTCGGCCAACGATGCATGGGTCTGCGCGTAGTTGTGCAGGTCGTCGACGAAGCGGTAAAGCAGCTCGTAGGCGGTGTGGAAATCCAGCTGCTCGGCTTCGCTCGGTTCACACTCCTGGAAGCTCGCGCGCAGGCTGCGTACCTTGGCGGGCAGGCCGTCCTTGTAGGCGCTCAACTGCGCAACCAGTTTTGCCGCATCGGGGCTGGTTAAGGCGCGACCGGAGAAACCATCGAGCACTTCGGCCAGGTCCTGCAGGCCGGGTTTGATCGCGGCGACGACGTGGTTGGCCTCATCCGCACGCAGGCGTTCGAGCAGTTGATGCAAGGCGTTGAAACGCGTGGTAATGCTCATGAATTCGCTGTTGAGGCGGCTGAGCCGGCCATTGCGCCGACGCATGTGCGGGTCTTCAAACACCGTGACGCTGCGCAGCCCTTCCAGGCCCACGGCTTCGGCGATAAAGCGCACGTTGCTGGCCTCGAAAGCTTCACGCCCGCTGCGACCGCGCAGGCCGTCGGTGACGAACAGCGCGAACACGCCAAAGCGCTGATACAAGGCGTTGCGCATGGCGGCGCTGGAGGTTTGCGGCAGGATCGCGGCGCTCACCAGTGTGGAGCAGAGAATCCCCAGGGAGATTTCCAGCACGCGCCACACCGCCGCCATAAACGCGCCGTCCGGATGCGCCAGCGCCGGTAAACCGACCATCGCCGCCGTGTAGCCCGCCAGCACAAAACCATAGGCGCGAAAGTTGCGATTACGCGTGGCGCCAGCGGTACAAATGCCGACCCAGATCGCCAGCGCGCCAAGGAACAACTCGGTGTTCTGCGCAAACAAGGCGATCAGAAAGACCATCACCGCCGAGCCGGCCAGGGTGCCAAGGAAGCGGTAAAAACTTTTGGCGAACACTTGGCCACTCTGGGGCTGCATCACGATAAACACAGTGATCATCGCCGTGCGCGGTTGCGGCAACTCCAGGCGCATGGCCAGCCACAGCGTGAGGAACGCGGCGATCAGCACCTTGAAGATATACACCCAGGTCACGCCGTCGCTGCGTGCCCAGTCGAAAAAACCACGGCGCCACTCCAGGGAGTGCAACAGGCGCAGCGGTGCAGGCAAGGGGGTCATCGAATCTTACTCAGTGATCAAACACGGCGAGCGCCGCCGGGGTTTTGCTTGGGTGGGTCTTGGCGTCTTGTGGCACATCGTTTCCAGCACTGAGGCCACCGCCCAATGCGGTCACAAGTTCAGCGTGGGCACTCAAACGCGCGGCCTGCACCTGTTGCTCGATCTGCTGCTGGCGGAACAGCAACGTCTGGGCGTTCAGCACATTGAGGTAATCGGTGAGGCCGCGTTGATAGGCGATGGTCGCGATGTCGTAGGTTTTCTGCGCCGAAGCCACCGACTGCGCGGCGAAGGCCGACTGCTTGTCCAGGGATTCGCGGCGGATCAATTGGTCGCTGATGCCCTTGAGCGCGTTGACCAGCGTCTGGTTGTACCGAGCAACAGCGATGTCATACCCGGCACTCGCCTCGCCCAATTGCGCACGCAAACGGCCGCCGTCGAAGATCGGCAAGGTGATCGCCGGGCCGATGGTGTAGTTGAGTTTTTCGCCACTCAGAAAGCCCAGCATGGCGCCGCCGGTGGCCATGTAGCCGAGGCTGCCAACCAAATCCACATTGGGATAAAAACCTGCGTGGGCCACATCAATGCCGCGCGCCTGTGCCGCGACTTGCCAACGGCTGGCGACCACGTCGGGGCGCTGGCCGAGCAATTGGGCGGGCAAGCTCGAAGGCAACTTGAGCGGCGCGGCGAGGGACAGGCTCGGGCGTTGCAGCTGCGCGCACTCCCCCGGGCCTTTGCCGGCCAACGCCGCAAGCTGGTTGCAGCTCAGGGCGATGTCTTCGTCCACGGCGTCGAGTTGGCGGTGGGTTTCCGGCAACGGGGTTTCGGCCTGGCTGACATCGAAGTGCGTGCCGATTCCGGCGTTCAGGCGCTTGTTGGCCAGGTCCAGAATCTGCTGTTGCTGGGCCAGGGTGGCGGCGACGATGTCGCGGTTGGCGTAGTGCAACGACAGCTGGATATAGGCGCGCACCACGTTGTTCTGCAGTTCGAGCTGGGCCTGGCGGGCTTCGGCGGCGCTCATGTGCGCCAGGTCGACAGCGCGTTCAGTGGTGTTACTTTCGCGCCCCCACAGGTCGAGTGCGTAGCTCAGGCCCAGGGACGCAATGTTGTCCCAGGTATTGGCACCGCTCAACTCGCCCGGGCCATAGAACTGATCTTTCGGCCAGTTGTGGCGCTTGAGCGTCGTGTCGCTGTTGATCTGCAACGACTCGGCGGACTCGGCAACCCCGGCCAACGCACGTGCTTCACGCACCCGCGCGGCAGCCATGGCCATACTCGGGTTGTTTTGTGTGGCGAGGTCGACCCAGCGGTTCAATTGCGGGTCGCCGTAGGCTTGCCACCATTGCGCGGTGGGCCAGTGGGCATCCTTCGCGGCGCTCTGGATCGCGGCATCGGTGGCCAGGGTATTGGCGTTGAGGGCCTGGCCCTGAGGGGCGATTCCTCCGGTTCCGATGCAGCCGCTGATTGCTAACGATAAGGCCCAAACACTGAGAGTCTTCAGCTCTCTGCTGATGCGAAGCGGCACGGCAAGCGAATCCTGAGATGGTGATGCGGGAGAGGTGGCGCAATTCTAGGGGGCGCCATGGAGGACGATAAGCTGGCATTCCTGTGAATCTTTGTTACCGTTCAGGCGATAATCCGTTGGTAGGGATCACTGGACGGCGTAACTTTCTGTCACAATTTGCTATCTCCCTTGAGAACACTCCATGGACACTTTGCAAAACATGCGCGCTTTCAGTTGCGTGGCCGAGGCCGGCAGCTTCACCGCCGCCGCCGTGCAACTGGACACCACCACCGCCAACGTCTCGCGCGCGGTCTCCAACCTGGAGGCCCACCTGCAAACCCGCTTGCTCAACCGCACCACCCGACGCATCGCGCTGACCGAAGCCGGCAAACGTTATTTGCTGCGCTGCGAGCAGATCCTCGCCTACGTCGAAGAAGCCGAAGCCGAGGCCAGCGACGCGCATGCGCGCCCGGCCGGGCAGTTGAAAGTGCACACCATGACCGGCATCGGCCAACATTTCGTGATCGACGCGATTGCCCGCTACCGCCGCACTCACCCCGACGTGACCTTCGACCTGACCCTCGCCAACCGCGTGCCGGACCTGCTCGACGAGGGTTACGACGTGTCCATCGTGCTGGCCAGCGAGCTGCCGGATTCGGGGTTTGTGTCGCAACGGTTGGGCATCACCTACAGCATCGCCTGCGCCTCACCGGATTACGTCAAGGCCAAGGGCTGCGCGCAACGCCCTCAGGATTTGCTCAACCATGCGTGCCTGCGCCTGGTGAGCCCGGTGATCCAGCTGGACAAATGGACGTTCAACGGCCCTGAAGGCCAGGAAAGCGTGGCGATCAATACCTCGCCGTTTTTGGTCAACTCGGCCGACGCGATGAAAACCGCGATCACCAGTGGCATGGGCGTCGGCCTGCTGCCGGTGTATGCGGCCATCGAAGGCCTGCGCAATGGCACGCTGGTGCGGGTGATGCCGACCTACCGCTCGCAGGAGCTGAACCTGTACGCCATCTACCCGTCGCGCCAGTACCTGGATGCGAAGATCAAAACGTGGGTGGAATACCTGCGCGGTTCGTTGCCGGAGATTCTGGCGGCGCATCAGGCGGAGTTGGCAGCGTATGAGTTGAGTGGCGGCTTGGGCGGCGCTCGGCTGGCGACCTGATTTCCATCAAACAATTGAGATCAAATGTGGGAGCTGGCTTGCCTGCGATAGCAACAACTCGGTCTGCCTGATACACCGAGTTGCCTGCATCGCAGGCAAGCCAGCTCCCACATTTGTCCCCTGCCCACTTTTGATCTGCAGTGTCCTGACAACCTTGACCAGGAATGTTAGCTTGCTTGGCATTCTCCCGTAGTCGATGAGCCCGCCTGCCATGAAAAAGACTGTCCTCGCCTTCAGCCGTGTCACCCCGCAAATGATCGAACGCCTGCAACAGGATTTCGAGGTGATTTCGCCCGACCCCAAGCGCGGGGACATCAATGCCCAATTCAATGAAGCCCTGCCCCACGCCCATGGTTTGATCGGCGTAGGCCGCAAGTTGGGCCGCGCGCAGCTGGAAGGCGCGAGCAAACTGGAAGTGGTCTCCAGCGTGTCGGTGGGCTACGACAACTACGACGTGGCGTACTTCAACGAACGCGGCATCATGCTCACCAACACCCCGGACGTACTCACCGAAAGCACCGCCGACCTGGCGTTCGCCCTGCTGATGAGCAGCGCACGCCGTGTCGCCGAGCTGGACGCCTGGACCAAGGCCGGCCAATGGAAAGCCAGCGTCGGCGCGCCGTTGTTTGGTTGCGATGTACACGGCAAAACCCTCGGTATCGTCGGCATGGGCAATATCGGCGCCGCCGTTGCCCGCCGTGGCCGCCTGGGTTTCAACATGCCGATTCTGTACAGCGGCAACAGCCGCAAGACTGAGCTGGAACAGGAACTGGGCGCGCAATTTCGCAGCCTGGACCAGTTGCTGGCCGAGGCGGATTTCGTCTGCCTGGTGGTGCCGTTGAGTGACAAGACCCGTCACCTGATCAGCACCCGCGAGCTGGAGCTGATGAAGCCCAGCGCGATCCTGATCAACATTTCCCGTGGCCCGGTGGTAGATGAACCGGCGCTGATCGAAGCCCTGCAAACCGGGCGTATTCGCGGCGCCGGGCTGGATGTGTATGAGCAGGAGCCGCTGGCCGAGTCGCCGCTGTTTCAGCTGAGCAATGCCGTGACCCTGCCTCACATCGGCTCGGCGACCGATGAAACCCGCGAAGCCATGGCCAACCGCGCCCTGGAGAACCTGCGCAGCGCCTTGCTGGGCGAGCGTCCGCAGGATCTGGTGAACCCGCAAGTGTGGAAGGGCTGACACGTTCCCCCTGTGGGAGCTGGCTTGCCTGCGATAGCTTCACCTCGGTGCAACTGCCAGACCGAGGCGCTTGCATCGCAGGCAAGCCAGCTCCCACACAAGCCAGTCCGACACAAAACCCGGTTAAAGCCTGGCGTCCTCAAGTCGATAACCTTCCATAGAAGTTCGTCATCCCTGATCCACAGAAGGTTTTTATGTCCACCACCAAAGCCCGCGCAGATTCACTCTCGCTTCTGCTCTTTACTCTGCGCAGCGGCAAGCTGATGGCGATCAACCTGCTGAAAGTCAGTGAAATCATCCCCTGCCCGCCGCTGACCAAGCTGCCGGAGTCGCACCCGCACGTCAAAGGCATCGCCACCCTGCGCGGCGCGTCGTTGTCGGTGATCGACCTCAGCCGTGCCTTGGGCGAAATGCCGTTGCAGGACCCCAACGGCGGTTGCCTGATCGTCACTGACGTCAGCCGTTCCAAGCAGGGTTTGCATGTGCAGGCCGTGAGCAAGATCGTGCACTGCCTGACCACGGATATCCGCCCGCCGCCGTATGGCTCCGGCGGCAACCGCGCGTTTATCACCGGCGTGACCCAGGTCGAAGGCGGATTGGTGCAAGTGCTGGACATCGAAAAGGTCATCCACGGCATCGCCCCGGCACCGATTGAAGCGGCGCCTACTGACCTGACCATGGAAGAGGCCGAAGTGCTGGGCAATGCGCACATCCTGGTGGTCGACGACAGCCAGGTGGCGTTGCAGCAATCGGTACACACCTTGCGCAACCTCGGGTTGACCTGCCACACCGCCCGCAGCGCCAAGGAAGCCATCGACGTGCTGCTGGAACTGCAGGGCACGGTCGAGCAGATCAACGTGGTGGTCTCCGACATCGAAATGTCCGAGATGGACGGTTATGCCCTCACCCGCACCCTGCGCGAAACCCCGGATTTTCAGCACCTCTATGTGCTGCTGCACACGTCCCTGGACAGCGCGATGAACAGCGAAAAAGCCCGCCTGGCCGGTGCCGACGCAGTGCTCACCAAGTTTTCCTCACCGGAGCTGACCAAGTGCCTGGTCGTGGCCGCCCAAACCGTGGCGCAAAAGGGTTTGTAAGCGTTGGCCGACTATTTCCAGCTGTTGCGTCGCGACCTCACCGGCAGCCTGCCCGCCCCGCAATGGCCGCCGAATACGCAACTGGATCACTACCGTGACGAGCTGGCTCCGGCCATTCACGCAGTGCTGAGCATGACCCAGAACAGCGGCGGTGGGCGTGTCGCCGGGCTGGATGAATGGCGGCGACGGTTCACTACCGATGCCGAATTCGACCCCACGCTGTGCCTGGTCGCCAGCAACGCCGATGGAATTCTCGGCGTGGCCCAATGCTGGACCAGCGCCTTTATCAAAAACCTCTCCATTCACCCGTGCGCCCAGGGCCAGGGGCTGGGCCGCGCCTTGCTGCTGCACACTTTCCACGTGTTCAAACAACGCGGCGAGCCCTACGTGGACCTCAAGGTACGGGAAAGCAACCTGCGTGCGCGGCAACTGTATGAAAGTGCGGGCATGGTCTTTGTCCTGCGTGACGTCGTCCCCGAGAGCTGACGGGCACTGGCGCATAACTTGCTTCCAGAGAGCCCAAGCGGTGAACAGAGGTAAAAACCCGTCACCGCCAACGAGTGCCCTCTGACCTTGCCTGGTGACAGATCCTCCATGAATACTCACTTTTCCTGCGTAGGTTGCGGCAAATGCTGCACCGACCACCACGTGCCCCTGACCCTCCTGGAAGCCCGGCAGTGGGCGGCGGACGGCGGTAACGTCATCGTTCTGGTAGAAGGTTTTCTGGGCAACGGTCTGGGCCTGCCTCAACAACAACGCGAGCACGCCGAGCGCCGTTCGGTGGTGGTGCCCAGCGGCAATACCGAGGCCTTTGTGGCAATCACCTTGGCCGCTTACAACGCCGGGCGCTGCCGGAATCTTGACGAAGACAACCGCTGCGGCATTTATGAACGCCGCCCATTGGTCTGTCGCATCTACCCGATGGAAATCAACCCGCACATCCCGCTCAACCCGGCCGCCAAGGACTGCCCGCCGGAATCCTGGGAACAGGGCCCGGCGCTGATCGTCGGCGGTGAGTTGATAGACCTGGAACTCGCAGACCTGATTCGCCAATCACGCCAGGCCGACCGCGACGATGTACAGACCAAGGAAGCGGTGTGCGCCTTGCTCGGCATTCGCACCACGGCGCTCAAGGGCGATGGGTTTACTGCGTACCTGCCAGATATGAATGCTTTTGCGCAGGCGATCGAGTTGGCGATCAATCAGCCCTCACCCGCCAATGAGTGGGTGTTTCACGTGTCCGGAATGGACATCGCTGAACAACTGTTGGATGCCGGCGCCCAGATCGCAACCCAGGTGCCGGCCAACTACGCGTTTATTTCATTGCGACAGGCTTAGGCTGTTTGATCGCCGTGCACTGGATTTCGATCCGGGCATCATCCAGCAGCTTGCCCGCGGCAAAGGTGGTTCGCGTCGGAAGCTTATCCTTCGGAAAATAGCCGACATAGACTTCGTTCATTGCCTTGAAATCCTTGATGTCGGCAAGAATCACCATGCACTGGGCTATTTCACCCATGCTCACGCCCTGTTTGTTCAGAATGTCGCGCATGTTTCTAAGCGCTTGGCCGGTTTCCGGGCGGATCCCCCCGGGCACCAGCTTGCCGTCTTTATCACTGCCCAACTGTCCCGAGATATAGAGTGTGTTGGCGGCCTTCACGGTTTCCGAGAACGGCAACCCACTGCCCCCCGGTGTGAATACCATCTCGGCAGGTGCAGGTTGGCTTGACGTCGGTGCAAGATAAGGCTGGGTAATGGCCGCGTACTTGCCGTTGTCTTTCAAGCGCTGCAGCGCCTTGTTCAGTGCCGCGGTCAATTCAGGGTCGGTCTTGCGCGTAGCAATGGCGGGGCCACTGCCCAACAACTCATCCTGGATAGCCGGTCCGGCAAAGGCAAACGCTGTGCCTTGAGGGGTGTTCAACAACGCCTCGCTGATTTCAATGCTGTCTTGCAAGGTCGCGTCCAACTCACCAGCCAGAAAACTCTTGATCAGTTGAGTGTTGAGATTGAAGCTAATCACCTGCACCCCTTGCGGCGCCCACCGTGCCATGGCATAGGCTGCGCGGCTAGTGCCCGTCAATACACCCACGCGTTTGCCCCTCAGCGAATTGGGCTCTGGCAGCAGGTTGGAACCCACACGGGCCACCAACCGGTTTTCAAGGGCATAGAGTGGGTCGGTGAAGTCGACTATTTGACGCCGTGGCGGGGTCGCGGTCATCGGCATGATCGCGTCGAAACGCTGGGCCTGGAGCGCTGCAATATTGGTTGCATAAGGCTGGTCGACCCACACGCAACGCGCCTGGAGCTCAGCACACAGTGCGTTACCCAGCTCAATATCCAAACCCACGAGATCGCCTTGCGCATTGCGGTATTCAAAAGGCGGTACATCCGCCTCGACGCCAAATCGTATCTCGCTCCACGGGATGGTTGGAGGGGGAGCAACAGCGCAACCGCTCCCGGCAAATATCATCAGAGCGAGCGTCAGCATTCTTGTTGCCGTAGTCATAAACCTGTCCTGTGCGAAAGTGGTGTCAGGCATTCGGGCTCAGCCACTGAAGGCCCGAACACGCCCAACGTTCTAACAAGCACTAACCGGTCTTTAACTACGACACGCCTGTTTACTTAGTAGGAGAATTCCCAAACTTATAGTAGTCAGCATTTTGCTTGACCGCCGATTACCTCAGTGACGGGGAGTCGGGTCATCCAGGTTGTAGGACTGCAGAATCCGCAGGTACTCACCGCTCTGCATCAGCCGCTCCAGCGCGTGGTTGAGCTCATTGCGCAAGTTGATGTCAGGCTTACGCAATGCAATGGCCACGCCGTCACCCAATAATTCAGCCGAAACAGCCGGGCCAAGAAAGTCGAAATCCTGCCCCCCGGCGGTGTCAAGCAATGCTCTGCGAATCTCCACGGTACCTTGCAACGTCGCATCGATCTGACCCGCCACAAGACTTCGCATCAGTTCGTCATTAAGCCAGAAACTCTTGACGATGACGCCTGCCGGCGCCCATTCCGACTGCACAAACGCCTCGCGATTACTGCCCAGGAGCACGCCAACTCGCTTTCCTTTAAGCGAGCGTGCGGTGGGTAATAAACCGGAAGCCTTGCGAGCCACCAGCCGAGTGGTGAATGGATAGAGGTTGTCGGTGAAACTCACCCATTGGCGCCGCTTTGAGGTGGGCGCCATGCCCATGATCGCGTCGAACTGCCGCGCCTCAAGGGCCGGGAAGTTTTCCACAAGCACCTGATCAACCCAGGTACAGCGCACGTTGAGCTGTTTGCACAGCGCATTGCCCAAGTCGATATTGAGCCCCACCAGCTCGCCTTGCTGATTACGGCTTTGAAACGGAGGGAACTGCGCGGCGACGGCAAAGCGAATTTCGCCCCGCGGTTGATCAGCAGCCGCCGCGGCATCCATCGACAGCAATAGAGCAAACGCCAGGCATAGGTGTATGAGGACCACAAGGGACGTCCTTTTCCGGAAAGATCAGCCTCGCCAGGCGCCGACAAAAATAGCCGGGGCGAAGGAAAGGCTGTGCAGCTTTCTAGAAGCGGACGTACACCTACAAGCAGAAAAGTCAGCAACCGTTGTAGGCGAATGCCGACATTGCGTTCAGCGGATTAGTCTCAGCGTTTACCCATTGAGCGGCGAGTGCCCGGCGGGGCCATGCCCGGCGACTTGGTGTGGCCGTTTTTGGCGCCATTCTTGTACCAAGGCTGGGCAGCGTTCTTGGCCCCGGCCAGTTCACCCGGTTTGAACGGAAACTTGAACGCCGGGATCTCGGCTTTTTCAACGCTTTCAGCGTCGGCCGGATCGACGAGGTCGGCCGCTTCAACAGGGGGTTGTGTCGGGGAAGTCATGAAAGCTCCGGGGTGTGCAAAAAATGAGGCGGGCCGGTTGCGGGCCACGCAGGCGCGCAGTATACCTGCGCGCTTCGGATCTTTAACCACCGCCGGTACGAACGGCGGGAGTTTACTGACAGCGCCGTCAGATAGCGGTCACTGTGCTGACCGGATTGGCGCGTTATAAAGAGCCCCTATCCTTCCCACCCTTTGCCCCGGCGCCTCACCCCATGCACATTCAACGAAAAACCGCCCTGATCGTGGGTGTCCTCGTGGTAGTGGCCATTGCAGCCTGGGTGTGGACCCGGCCGGCCAAGACCAAACTGGCGGCACCCACTGCAATCCCGGTGCGGGTGGTGAGCGTCACGCAGCAGGACATTCCGCGGTTTGTCAGCGGCATCGGCTCGGTGCTGTCGTTGCACAGCGTGGTGATTCGCCCGCAGATCGACGGCATCCTCACCAAATTGCTGGTGAAAGAGGGTCAACTGGTCAAGACCGGCGATTTGCTGGCGACCATTGATGACCGTTCGATCCGCGCCAGCCTCGACCAGGCCAAGGCGCAATTGGGCGAAAGCCAGGCGCAGTTGCAAGTGGCGCTGGTCAACCTCAAGCGCTATAAGGAACTGAGCATCGACGACGGCGTGTCGAAGCAGACCTATGACCAGCAACAAGCGCTGGTCAATCAGCTCAAGGCCACTGCGCAAGGCAATCAGGCCGCGATCGACTCAGCGCAGGTGCAGCTTTCCTACACTCAAATTCGCTCCCCCGTCACCGGTCGCGTCGGTATTCGCAGCGTGGACGAAGGCAACTTCCTGCGCATGAGCGATACCCAGGGCCTGTTTTCGGTGACCCAGATCGACCCGATCGCCGTCGAATTTTCCCTGCCGCAACAAATGCTCCCAACCCTGCAAGGCCTGATCGCCGCGCCTGACAGAGCCAGCGTCGACGCCTATCAGGGCGCCGACACCGACGGCCAGACCGGCGACCTGCTCGGCGAAGGCCACTTGAGCCTGATCGACAACCAGATCAGTTCCACCACCGGCACCCTGCGCGCCAAGGCAGAATTCACCAACGCCTCGCAGCGTCTGTGGCCGGGGCAACTGGTGACCATCAAGATCCAGACGGCTCTCGACAAAAATGCCCTGACAGTGCCGCCAACCGTGGTGCAACGTGGCCTGGACTCGCACTTTGTGTACCGCGTCAACGGTGACAAGGTGGAGATTGTGCCGGTGCAAGTGGCCTATCAGAACAGCGAGATCAACATCATCAAGGGCGTGAACGCCGGGGATGTGCTGGTCAGTGATGGTCAATCGCGGCTCAAGGCTGGCGCTCAAGTGGAAGTGCTTAAAGAGCCACCGCAAGTGATCCAGACCGTCGACGCCAAGGTGCAGCCATGAGCGGCAGCCGTTCGCCTTCCGCCTGGTGCGTTGATCATCCGGTCGCCACCCTGTTGTTGACCTTCGCTCTGGTGCTGCTCGGGGTGATTGCCTTCCCGCGTTTGGCCGTCGCCCCACTGCCGGAAGCGGAATTTCCGACGATTCAGGTCACCGCCACCCTGCCCGGCGCCAGCCCGGACACCATGGCGTCGTCGGTCGCCACGCCCCTGGAGGTGCAATTCAGCGCCATCCCCGGCATGACCCAGATGACCTCCAGCAGTGCGCTGGGCTCCAGCCTGCTGACCCTGCAGTTCACCCTGACCAAGAGCATCGATACCGCCGCGCAGGAAGTCCAGGCCGCGATCAACACCGCGTCCGGCAAACTGCCCAGCGACATGCCCAGCCTGCCGACCTGGAAAAAGGTCAACCCGGCGGACAGCCCGGTGCTGATCCTCAGCGTCAGTTCAGACAGCATGCCCAGCACCGAACTGAGCGACTACGTGGAAACCCTGCTGGCCCGCCAGATCAGCCAGATCGACGGCGTCGGCCAGATCAACATCACCGGCCAGCAACGCCCGGCGATTCGTGTACAGGCCTCGCCGGATAAACTCGCAGCCATCGGCCTGACCCTCGCCGACGTGCGTGTGGCCATCCAGCAATCGAGCCTGAACCTGGCCAAAGGCGCGATTTACGGTGAGAACAGCGTGTCGACCCTGTCGACAAACGACCAGCTGTTTCACCCGGACGACTACGGCCAGCTGATTGTTTCCTACAAGAACGGCGCACCGGTTCAACTGCGTGACATCGCCAAAGTCATCAACGGTTCGGAAAACGCCTACGTGCAGGCGTGGTCCGGTGACACCCCGGGCGTCAACCTGGTGATTTCACGCCAGCCCGGCGCGAACATCGTCGAGACCGTGGACCGCATTCAGGCAGAACTGCCGCGCCTGGAAGGCATGCTGCCGGCCTCGGTAAAAGTCAGCGTATTGACCGACCGTACCAAGACCATCCGCGCGTCCCTGCATGAAGTGGAAGTGACCCTGCTGATCGCGATTTTGCTGGTGGTGGCGGTAATGGCGCTGTTCCTGCGCCAATTGTCGGCGACGATGATTGTGTCCAGCGTGCTCGGCGTGTCGCTGGTGGCGAGTTTTGCGCTGATGTACCTGATGGGCTTCAGCCTGAACAACCTCACGCTGGTGGCGATCGTGATCGCCGTGGGTTTTGTGGTGGACGATGCCATTGTGGTGGTGGAAAACATTCACCGTCACCTGGAGGCCGGCCTCGATAAACGCGAAGCAGCGATCAAGGGCTCCGGCGAGATTGGCTTTACCGTGGTGTCCATCAGCTTCTCGCTGGTGGCGGCGTTTATTCCACTGCTGTTCATGGGCGGTGTGGTCGGGCGACTGTTCAAGGAATTTGCGCTGACAGCCACCTCGACCATCCTGATTTCGGTGGTGGTCTCGCTGACATTGGCGCCCACGCTGGCTGCGCTGTTCATGCGCGCACCCACTCACCATGCCCACGACAAACCCGGTTTCAGCGAACGCCTGCTCGCGGGCTACGCACGCAACCTGCGCCGTGCGCTGGCGCATCAGCGCAGCATGGCGGCCATTTTCATGGTGACTCTGGCCCTGGCCGTGGTCGGCTACGTGTTTATTCCCAAGGGGTTCTTCCCGGTGCAAGACACCGGTTTTGTACTCGGCACCAGCGAAGCGGCGGCCGACGTGTCGTACCCGGACATGGTCGCCAAACACAAGGCCCTCGCCGAAATCGTCAAGGCTGACCCGGCAGTGGAATCATTTTCTCACTCCGTGGGCGTGACCGGCAGCAACCAGACCATCGCCAACGGGCGCTTCTGGATCGCCTTGAAAGACCGCGGTGATCGCGACGTGTCCGCCAGCCAGTTCATCGACAGGATCCGCCCGAAACTGGCGAAAGTGCCGGGCATCGTGCTGTACCTGCGTGCCGGCCAGGACATCAACCTCAGCTCCGGCCCGAGCCGCGCCCAGTATCAATATGTGCTCAAGAGCAACGACGGCCCGACGCTGAACACCTGGACCCAGCGCCTGACCGAAAAACTGCGCGCCAACCCGGCATTTCGCGACCTGTCCAACGACCTGCAACTGGGCGGCAGCATCACCCACATCAGCATCGACCGCCAGGCCGCCGCGCGCTTCGGCTTGACCGCTACCGACGTCGACCAGGCGCTGTATGACGCGTTCGGCCAGCGCCAGATCAACGAGTTTCAGACCGAGATCAACCAGTACCAAGTGGTGCTGGAGCTCGACAGCCAGCAACGCGGCAAGGCCGAGAGCCTGAACTACTTCTACCTGCGCTCGCCGCTGACCAATGAAATGGTGCCGCTGTCGGCGCTGGCCAAGGTCGACCCGCCTACCGTGGGCCCGCTGTCAATCAGCCATGACGGCATGTTCCCGGCCGCCAACCTGTCGTTCAACCTGGCACCTGGGGTGGCGTTGGGCGATGCGGTGATCATGCTCAACCAGGCCAAGAACGAAATCGGCATGCCGGCCACCATGATCGGCACGTTCCAGGGCGCAGCCCAGGCATTCCAGAGTTCCTTGGCCAGCCAGCCGTGGCTGATCCTCGCGGCGCTGGTGGCGGTCTATATTATTCTGGGTGTGCTGTATGAGAGTTTCGTGCACCCGCTGACAATCATTTCCACCCTGCCCTCGGCGGGCCTGGGCGCGTTGATCATGCTGTGGTTGCTCGGCCAGGACTTCTCGATCATGGCGCTGATCGGCCTGGTATTGCTGATCGGCATCGTGAAGAAAAACGGCATCCTGATGATCGACTTTGCGCTGGAGGCTCAGCGTGTGCGCGGGCTGCCGCCTGAGGAGGCGATCTATGAAGCGTGCGTCACGCGATTCCGGCCGATCATCATGACCACCCTCGCCGCGTTGCTCGGTGCGGTGCCGCTGATGCTGGGCTCCGGGCCAGGCGCCGAACTGCGCCAACCGCTGGGTATCGCGGTGGTCGGCGGGCTGCTGGTGAGTCAGGCGCTGACGCTGTTCACCACTCCGGTCATATACTTGTACCTTGAACGGTTTTTCCACAGACCCAAACCAGCCCTTGAGCTGGCGACCACACATTAAGGCCTAGGCCCCGTCCTGGAACAAAAGGCTCATGCGCGTCCTGATTATTGAAGATGAAGAAAAAACCGCGGACTACCTGCATCGCGGCCTGACGGAACAGGGTTACACCGTGGATGTGGCACGCGAAGGCGTCGAGGGTTTGCACCTGGCGCTGGAGAACGATTACGCGGTGATCGTGCTCGACGTGATGCTCCCGGGCCTCGATGGCTTTGGCGTGCTTCGCGCGCTGCGTGCGCGCAAGCAGACGCCGGTGATCATGCTCACCGCCCGCGAGCGCGTGGAAGACCGCATCCGTGGCCTGCGTGAAGGCGCGGATGATTACCTGGGCAAACCGTTTTCCTTCCTGGAACTGGTGGCGCGCTTGCAAGCCCTGACGCGCCGCAGCGGCGGCCATGAACCGGTGCAAGTCACCGTGGCCGACCTGTGGATCGACCTGATCAGCCGCAAAGCCAGCCGCAACGGCGTGCGTCTGGACCTGACGGCCAAGGAGTTCTCGCTGCTCAGCGTGTTGGCGCGGCGTCAGGGTGAAATCCTTTCCAAGACCTCAATTGCGGAAATGGTCTGGGACATCAATTTCGACAGCGACGCCAACGTGGTCGAAGTGGCGATCAAACGCCTGCGCGCCAAGCTCGACGGGCCGTTCGACACTAAGCTTTTGCACACCATTCGCGGCATGGGTTACGTGCTGGAGAATCGCAGTGTCGGCTAACTCCATCGCCCTGCGCCTGAGCGGCATGTTCACCCTGGTGGCGTTGCTGATCTTTGTATTGATCGGCGGCGCGCTGTACCAACAGGTGGACCGGGGCCTGGGGTTGTTACCGGGCGCCGAGCTGGATGCGCGCTACAGCGTGCTGGAATCTTCGGTCAACCGCTTCGGCACGCCGGATCACTGGGCGAAAATTACCGCCAAACTGAAGTTACTCAGCGAAGAAGACAAGCGCATCCGGTTCTGGGTGGTGAGCAGCGATCCGAACTACGAATACGGCAACCCCGACGCACAGATCCGCGCCTTCGCCGAAGGCCGCACCGGTAAGCGCGACCTGCGCCTGGCCGGCCACAAACACCCGTTCAAAGCACTGGTCAGCCAGTTCCCGGCCAAGGATCAGCGCCCGCCGCTGCGTTTCATGATCGCCATCGACACCGAGAACTTCCACGCCACCCAGCACCAACTGTTGATGGCGCTGATCGGCCTGGCGTTTGTCGGCGTGGTGCTGGCGGCGCTGTTGGGGTTCTGGGTCTCGCGGATCGGCCTCAAACCGCTGGGCAAACTCTCGGATGAAGCGCAGAAACTGGCGCCACCCAAACTCTCCGGGCGCCTGCAATTGTCGCCGCTGCCGCCGGAGTTGAGCCAGTTCGTTAATTCGTTCAACTCCACCCTCGATCGGGTGGAACAGGCTTATTCGCGCCTGGAATCCTTCAATGCCGATGTGGCTCATGAACTGCGCTCGCCGCTGACCAATCTGATCGGCCAGACCCAAGTGGCACTGACCCGTGGGCGCTCGGCCGAGCATTATTTCGAAGTGCTGCAATCCAACCTCGAAGAGCTGGAACGCCTGCGCTCGATCATCAATGACATGCTGTTCCTGGCCAGTGCCGATCAGGGCAGCAAGGCCACCAAGCTGATCGAAAGCTCGCTGGCCGATGAGGTCGCCACGACCCTCGACTATCTGGACTTCATCCTCGAAGACGCCCAGGTAAAAGTGCACGTACGCGGCGACGCCCTGGTGCATATCGAAAAAGCCCACCTGCGCCGCGCGCTGATCAACCTGCTGAGCAACGCGGTGCAACACACCGCGCCGGGGCGATTGATCGAAGTGAACATTGAAATGCAGGAGCATCAGGTATCGATCGGGGTGACCAACCCGGGTGATGAGATTGCCAGTGAGCATTTGCCACGGTTGTTCGAGCGGTTTTATCGGGTGGATGCATCGCGCAGCAACAGCGGGGCGAATCACGGGTTGGGGTTGGCGATCGTCAAGGCGATTGCGCTGATGCACGGCGGGGATGTGTTTGTGCGCAGTGAGGGTGGCGGTAATACCTTTGGCATTACGTTGCCCGTCTAAGGCACCCCGGTCAAATGTGGGAGCTCCAGCGGTCTTACTGTTGCCGTTTGGGCAATAGTTATTATCTTGTTACACTCTGTATCGCACCGCTCACCTGCGTTACTTTGACGCACCGATGAGCGAGACGGCAGGACAGGTTCACGCTCACCCGAATTTCCCTCGACTTATTTCCAGGGCTCTACACTGGGAATCTGTTTAAAGCCGCTGACTTCAGCGGCTTTTTTTTGCCGTAAAAAAAGGCCAGGCACACCCCCACGACACTGGCCGTTGTCGATAGACCAAAGGAGCTACACCGGTGAAGAACTCGCTGACGCTTACCCCGTTATTCCTCGCGATTGCAACAACGATCGCCCCTCTCGCCCACGCGGCAGACCCCACCCCCGCCGACGGTTTCGTTGAAGGCGCCAGCCTCAAAATCAACACCCGCAACTACTACATGAACCGCGACCGGCGCGACATTCACACCGATGACAGCAAGGAATGGGGCCAAGGCTTTCTCGGCACATTTGAATCCGGCTACACCCAAGGCACCGTCGGCTTCGGCCTGGACGTGAATGCCATGCTCGGCCTCAAGCTTGACGGCGGTGGCGGCACTGATGGCTCCAGCATCCTTCCCTACGGCAGTGGCAACGGCAAAGCACCCGGCTCGTTCTCCACCGCAGGCGGCACCCTGAAAATGCGCGCGTTCGACACGGAGCTGAGAGCTGGCGACTTGTTCCTCAACAACCCGGTGATCGCCGGCGGCATGACCCGCATGCTGCCGCAGACCTTCCGTGGCGTCAGCGTGACCAACCACAGTTTCGAAGGCTGGATGCTCGAAGGCGGCCAGGCCAGTTTCACCAAGCTCTACAACCAGAGCGGCCACCGGCGCATCGGCACCAGCTATGGCGCATTGCCGGACAACACCGACAGCCAGCACCTGAATTGGGCCGGCGTGTCGTTCAGCGGCATTCCGGGTTTAACCAGCAACCTGTACGCCTCCAAATTGAAAGACGTATGGCATCAGTATTACTACGACCTGGACTACACCTACGCGCTGAACGAGTGGGTGAGCCTCAACCCGGGCCTGCACTACTACCACACCCAGGACACCGGCCAGTCGCTGTTGGGCGGCATCGACAACAACACTTACAGCCTGCATTTCACCGTCGGCGTGGGCAACCACAGCGTCACCGCCGCCTATCAGCGGGTCAATGGCAACACGCCGTTCGATTACATCGCCCAGGGCGACAGCATTTACCTGGACAACTCCCAGCAATACTCCGACTTCAACGGCCCGAACGAGCGCTCGTGGAAGCTCAAGTACGTCTATGACTTCTCCGGCCTCGGCATGCCCGGCCTGACCTCGGCGGTCTCCTACATCAGCGGCAAGACCGACCTGACCAAAGTCGACCCCAACAGCCGTGGCTACAGCGCCTGGTACAGCGCCGACGGTAAAGATGCCAAGCACTGGGAACGCGATATCGACCTGAAATACGTGGTGCAAGGCGGCAAGGCCAAGGATCTGGCGGTGCGCCTGCAGTGGGCAACTAACCGTGGCGGCAATGGCTATTCGGCAGTGGACCGGGATGTGGATGAATACCGGGTGATCGTGGATTATCCGATCGACGTGTTCTAACGCCGCTCGTCCTATGGAATACGCTCAAAAGGTGGGAGCTGGCTTGCCTGCGATGGCGGTGCACCAGATGTAAACGCGTCGACGGGTACAACGCTATCGCAGGCAAGCCAGCTCCCACACTGAATCTGCGTTTGCCTACTAAGCTATGGGCATCCTCGAAGCAGAAGTAAGCCGATGAGCCCGAGCCTCCCACGCCACACACGCCGCCCGGAACGCTTGCTGATTGCAGGAAGCGTCCTCACGGTGCTGGTGATCGTCGCGATCGTCACTGCGCTGCTGATCCGTGAGCATGCCAACACCTTGCAGGCCGCCAAGCGCACGGCGAACAACATCACTCAATTGATCGACGCGGACGTGCTGCGCAACGTGGAGCTCTATGACTTGGCGCTCACAGGCCTGATCGCTGCCACCGAACGCAATGACCTCAGCAGCGTCTCTGCCAGCATTCGCCACCTGGTGCTGTTCGACCGCTCCACCGCCGCGCCGTACAAGGGCGACATTCTGCTGCTGGACGGCAATGGAGAAGTGATCGCGGACTCCTCACTGCTGACACCCAAGACCGGTAATTTTGCCGATCGCGACTATTTCCAGATACACCGCACCCACCCCGACATCGGCCTGTACATCAGCCGCCCGTTTCTGGCGCGCTGCGTGTGTGATGACCCTTGGCGGATAGCGTTCAGCCGCCGTGTTTCCGCACCGGACGGGCGCTTCCAGGGCGTGGCGGTGGCGTCGATGCGCCTGTCGTACTTCCATCAGTTGTTCAGCGGGCTGAATATCGGCAGTGACAGCACCATCAACCTGATCAACCAACAGGGCATCCTGCTGGCGCAGGAGCCAATGCTGGAGCTGGACATGATTAACAAAGACCTGAGCCAGCGCCCGAATGTAGCGCGCATGCTCAAGGAGCACGATGGCAGCTTTCAGGGCGTCTCTAGTGTCGATAGCCAGCCAGGGCTCTACACCTTCTCCACCGTCGGCAACCTGCCACTGATCGTAGCAGTGGCGCTGTCTGCCGATGAAGTGTTCGCCCAATGGAGGCGTGCCGCCATTCTGGTCAGTATGGCGACGGGTGTGCTGTGCATCGGGCTACTGTGGCTGACCTGGATGCTCAGCAACGAACTGCGCCGGCGTCACCGCGCCGAGCAGGTGCTGTCAGAACTGGCAGCCACTGACGCGCTGACGGGCCTTGCGAACCGTCGCACCCTCGACGAACGGATGCGGCTGGAATGGGACCGTGCGCAGCGCTCCACCGAGCCGCTGACGCTGCTGATGATCGACGTTGACCACTTCAAGGCCTTCAACGACCGCCATGGTCATCACGGCGGGGACGAGGCCTTGCGCCTGGTTGCCCATGTGATTGACGACAACATCCGGCGCCCGGCCGATTTGGCGGCGCGTTATGGCGGGGAGGAATTTGCAGTGGTACTGCCCCATACCGACGCCAAAGGGGCCTGGGTGATCGCCGAACATATCCGCAGCAGCGTCGAGCACTTGCCGCGCATGCCCAATGCAGAAGGCGCGATTACCGTGAGCATCGGCATGAGCACGTGGGATAAACGCAGTCGCCAATCACTGGAAGCCTTGTTGCTCAGTGCGGATCAGGCGTTGTATGAGGCCAAGCACAGTGGGCGCAATCGTATAGTCGATGCTGCGGGCCTGTAATCAGGTTAACTGAGCCTCTGTGGCGAGCTAGCTTGTTGTGGCGAGCGAGCTTGCTCGCGTTGGGCTGCGAAGCGGCCCCAAAACCAGGCGCCTTATTCTGTCAGATATATTGATGCAGGCCTTTTGGGCCCGCTTCGCGGGCCAACGCGAGCAAGCTCGCTCGCCACAAAAAGCTCACTCCCTACAACAAGCTCGCTTGCCACAACAGGCTGCCCCCCACAGAGGGCTCTTTCACACAATTGCGGGCATAAAAAAAGGCCACCCGAAGGCAGCCTTTCAAAACTAACGAAAAGAGAGTTGTTACTTACACCGCCGCAACGGGACGCATGTAAGAGATCGGTGCGGTGCTGGCATCTTCGAAGGTCACAACTTCCCAAGCGTCTGTCTGCTCAATCAACTTGCGCAGCAGCTGGTTGTTAAGGGCGTGGCCCGACTTGAAGCCTTTGAACTCGCCTATCAGGCTATTGCCCAGCAGGTAGAGGTCACCGATTGCATCGAGGATCTTGTGCTTCACGAATTCGTCTTCGTAGCGAAGGCCGTCTTCGTTCAGTACACCATCCGCGTCGACCACAATGGCGTTTTCAACGCTGCCGCCGAGTGCGAGATTGTGCTTGCGCAGGTACTCGATGTCACTCATGAAACCAAAGGTACGGGCGCGGCTGACTTCTTTTACGAACGAAGTGCTGGAAAAATCCACGCTTGCACTTTGGGTGCGGTCACGGAATACCGGGTGATCGAAATCGATCTCAAAGCTCACTTTAAAGCCTTCGAACGGGACGAAGGTGGCGCGTTTGTCGCCGTCTTCTACTGTCACTTCCCGCAGAATGCGAATGAACTTCTTGGCTGCGTCCTGTTCTTCCAGGCCGGCAGATTGAATCAAGAATACGAAGGGTCCAGCGCTGCCATCCATGATCGGGACTTCGGACGCGGAGAGCTCGACGTAGGCGTTATCGATGCCCAAACCGGCCATGGCCGAGAGCAAGTGCTCCACCGTGTCCACTTTCACGTCACCGTTGACCAACGTGGTCGACATCGTGGTTTCGCCAACATTTTCCGCGCGAGCAGGAATCTGCACCACAGGGTCCAGGTCGGCACGAACAAACACGATGCCGGTGTCGACAGGTGCGGGCTTGAGGGTCAGGTATACCTTCTCCCCGGAGTGCAGACCTACACCTGTGGCACGGATAATATTCTTCAGGGTGCGTTGTTTAATCATGGCTTGGACCGCTTCAGCGCAAATTGCGAACTGGTATCAACAAAGGCTGGCGATAATAACAGACCAGACCTTTGCTGAACACCAATCACCTTCATAGCCCTGATACATTCCATTAATCGGCCTGACGACGCAGGAATGCCGGGATGTCCAGGTAGTCCAGATCATCTTGCGGATTCAGGCTACGGGACGCCGCAGCACCGGCCTGAGCCTGGTTGCGCATCACGGTCGGACGGTCCAGATCACGGTAGTTCACAGACGGCAGTTCCTGGCGCGAAGGCGCTGGAGCGGCAGCTTGCTGGCTGACGTGGCTGGTGTGACTGGTATGAACGGTATTGTCGATGACCTTCACAGGCTTCTCGATTTTCGCGCCCAGGCCGGTAGCAACCACGGTCACGTGCAGTTCATCGCGCATGTCCGGATCGATAACGGTGCCGACTTTGACCATCGCGTGCTCGGAAGCGAAGGCTTCGATGATGCTACCCACGTCGGAGTACTCACCCAGGGACAGGTCAGGACCGGCGGTGATGTTCACCAGGATGCCGCGTGCACCTTGCAGGTTCACGTCTTCCAGCAACGGGTTGCGGATGGCCGCTTCAGTGGCTTCACGTGCACGGTTCGGACCGCTGGCGCAGCCAGTGCCCATCATCGCCATGCCCATTTCGCTCATCACGGTACGTACGTCGGCAAAGTCGACGTTGATCATGCCCGGGCGCTTGATGATGTCGGAGATACCGCGAACGGCACCGGCCAGTACATCGTCAGCCTTGGCGAACGCGGACAGCAAGCTTGCGTCCTTGCCCAGGATGGTCAGCAGCTTCTCGTTGGGAATGGTGATCAACGAGTCGACGCTTTCAGACAGCAGACGAATGCCTTCGTCGGCGATCTGCATGCGCTTGCGGCCTTCGAACGGGAACGGACGGGTCACGACAGCAACTGTCAGAATCCCCATTTCCTTGGCCACTTCGGCAATGATCGGAGCTGCACCGGTACCGGTACCGCCGCCCATGCCGGTGGTGATGAACACCATGTTGGTGCCTTGCAGCACTTCAGCAATACGCTCGCGGTCTTCCAGTGCGGCTTGACGGCCGACTTCCGGATTGGCGCCAGCGCCGAGGCCCTTGGTCACGGCTGTGCCCAATTGCAGGATGGTCCGCGCGCCGATGCTTTTCAGCGCCTGGGCATCAGTGTTGGCGCAGATGAATTCAACGCCTTCAATGTTGCTCTTGACCATATGGTTGACAGCGTTGCCGCCGCCACCGCCGACACCGATCACTTTGATGACCGGGCTTGCGGGGATGTTGTCTACGAGTTCGAACATGTTCCCTCTCCTTTCGTTATCTCTAGTTTTTTCGCCTACTGCTTGCTGCGGTGTTGCGGTAAATCTTTAGAAATTGCCTTTTACCCAAGCCTGCAACCGCTCGAACAACGGTGCTTTCGCTTCGTCGTCGTTGTTGCGGTAGCTGTCACGGATGCTCGGGCCCGACAGGGAAATGCCGTCGGTCTGCTTTTGCAGCCCGTACAACAGCAAGCCCACACCGGTGGAATAAATCGGGTTACGCACCACGTCGCCCAGGCCTTTGACGCCATGGGGCACGCCCAGGCGAACCGGCATGTGGAAGATTTCCTCGGCCAGTTCGACCGCGCCTTCCATCTTCGAGGTGCCACCGGTCAGCACGATGCCGGCCGGGATCAAATCTTCGTAGCCGCTGCGGCGCAGTTCGGCCTGAATCAGGGTGAACAGCTCGTCGTAACGCGGCTCGACCACTTCGGCCAGGGCCTGGCGCGACAGTTCGCGCGGTGGACGGTCGCCGACGCTTGGCACCTTGATGGTTTCACCGGCACCGGCCAGTTTGGCCAGGGCGCAGGCGTAGCGGATCTTGATTTCTTCGGCGTACTGGGTCGGTGTACGCAGCGCCATGGCGATGTCGTTGGTGACCTGGTCGCCGGCGATCGGGATCACGGCGGTGTGACGGATCGCACCCTCGGTGAAGATCGCGATGTCAGTGGTACCGCCGCCGATGTCGACCAGGCAAACGCCGAGTTCTTTTTCGTCGTCAGTGAGTACCGAGTAGGCCGAGGCCAACTGCTCAAGAATGATGTCGTCGATTTCCAGGCCACAGCGGCGCACGCATTTTTCAATGTTCTGTGCGGCGTTGACGGCGCAGGTCACTACGTGAACCTTGGCTTCCAGACGTACGCCCGACATGCCCAGAGGCTCGCGAACGCCTTCCTGGTTATCGATCACGTAGTCCTGCGGCAGGGTGTGCAGCACACGCTGGTCAGCCGGGATCGCCACGGCCTGGGCGGCGTCGAGCACACGCTCAAGGTCGGCGGCGCTGACTTCACGGTCGCGGATCGCCACGATGCCGTGGGAGTTCAGGCTGCGGATATGGTTGCCGGCCACGCCGACGAACGCCGAGTGAATCCGGCAACCGGCCATCAGCTGCGCTTCTTCGATGGCGCGCTGGATCGATTGCACGGTGGACTCGATGTTCACCACCACGCCCTTCTTCAGGCCCCGGGACGGATGCGTGCCGATACCGACGATTTCGATCACACCGTCTTCCCCGACCTCGCCGACCAGCGCCACCACCTTGGAGGTGCCGATATCGAGACCGACGATCATTTTGCCGCTTTGCACGTTTGCCATGGGTCCTGCCTCTTCTTAATTCTTCGCGACAGCGGGTTTGGCTGTCGTCGGCGCAGCCGGTTCACGCCAGCCGACGGCCAGGCCGTTGGCGTAACGCAGGTCGACGCTCGCAATGTTCGTAATCTGTTCTTTCAAGGTCTTTTCATAGATGGCAATAAAGCGGCGCATCTTTTCCACCAGGTTGCCGCGTCCCAGCAACAACTCGATCCCCGGGCCGGAACTGCCTGCCCCGGTCGTCAAAAACCAGCTGCCCCGTTCACGCAATTCCAGTCGCGCAATCGAGAAACCCAACGGCCGCAGCATCTGGCTCAACGCCTGGTACTGCTGCATCACTTGCTGTTGCGCCCGCTGCGGCCCGAACAACTGCGGCAGGTGCTCGTAGTTCGCCAGTTCACGCGGGGTGAACGCCTGGCCCTGGTTGTTCAACAGCGCGCCATCGCCCCAGCGGGCCACGGGCAGTTGTTCTTCCAGGCGGATCGTCACCTGGTCCGGCCATACGCGGCGGACTTCGGCGTGAGCGATCCACGGCATTTGCTCCAACTCCGCGCGCATACCCGCCAGGTCGATGGTGAAGAAGCTCGCCGCCAGATACGGGCCGATGCGCTGCTGCACGGCTTGCTGGCTGATGTAGCTCAGGTCGCCCTGCACGCTGATCTTGGTGATCGGCCGGTCGGCATACGGCAGCAGACGCTGTGCGCCCTCGTAAGTGCCGAAACCCAACACCACCAGCAGCACCGGCCAGAACAGCGCCTTGATGAAACCAAAGTTGGCTTTGGGCAGGCGCGCCGACATCGGCTCTTTAGCCACCATCCGGCTCGCACCCCGTGGCACCGGCTTGCGGCCGGGTGCTTGTGGGGGCTGATGACGAAGCGATGCGCCGTTCATGTGCTTAGCCTCTTGGCTCTATGCTGGCTGCCAGAATCGCCAGCACTAACTGCTGAAAATCCAGACCGGCGGCACGAGCAGCCATGGGTACCAAACTGTGGTCGGTCATGCCGGGAGCGGTGTTGACTTCAAGGAACCAGAAATTCCCTTGGTCATCCTGCATCACGTCTGCCCGCGCCCAACCGGCGATACCCAGCGCCTCACAGGCTTTCGCCGTGAGGTCCATCAATTCCTGTTCCTTGGTTGCGTCAAGGCCACACGGGATCCGGTACTGAGTATCGGAAGCCACGTACTTGGCGTCGTAGTCGTAAAAAGTGTGGGGCGTGCCCAATGCGATAGGCGGCAAAACCTGGCCACGCAGGGTGGCGATGGTGTACTCGGGACCGGAAATCCACTGTTCCACCAACACTTGCGAATCGTAGGTACTTGCCGCTTTCCATGCGTCGATCAATTCGGCGGCCGAGTTCACTTTGGCCATGCCGATACTGGAGCCTTCATGGGCTGGTTTGACGATCAAAGGCAGGCCCAGTTCCTCGGCTGCAGAAATACAATCGTCTTCGCTGCACAGAACGCTGTGACGCGGCGTTGGAATACCCAGGCTGTGCCACACCTGTTTGGTGCGCAGCTTGTCCATGGCCAGTGCCGACGCGAGGATGCCGCTGCCGGTATAGGGAATGCCTGCGCATTCCAGCAGGCCCTGCATGCTGCCGTCTTCACCGCCGCGGCCGTGAAGAATGATGAACGCGCGGTCGATCTTTTCGGCCTGCAGGCGGGCGAGGAAATCATCGCCCACGTCGATACCGAAGGCGTTCACGCCAGCGCTTTGCAGGGCTTCAAGCACAGCATTACCGGACTTGAGCGACACTTCGCGCTCGGCGCTTTTACCGCCGAACAGCACCGCTACACGACCGAAGTCGGCAGGTGCGAGGGTGGAAAACAGGGAGCCGTAGTCAGTGGTCATTTCGACGTCCCCTTCTGCACGGCAAACAGCGGGCTCGCGAGTAACTTGGGGGCCAGGCCGCCAATATCACCGGCGCCCTGACACAGCAGAATGTCACCGGCACGCAGCAGCGGTTTGACGATCGGGGCCAGGTCCACACCGCGCTCGATGTAGATCGGGTCCAGCTGACCGCGCTGACGAATGCTGTTGCACAGCTTGCGGCTGTCGGCGCCCGGAATCGGCTCTTCACCGGCCGGGTAAACTTCCATCAGCAACAGCACGTTGGCATCGGCCAATACATTCACAAAGTCGTCGTACAGGTCGCGGGTGCGGCTGTAGCGGTGCGGCTGGTAAACCATCACCAGGCGGCGCTCCGGCCAGCCACCACGTACGGCCTTGATCACGGCGGCGACTTCGGTCGGGTGATGACCGTAATCGTCCACCAGCATCACGTCACCGCCTTCTACCGGCAGTTGGCCGTAGACCTGGAAGCGGCGGCCAACACCGGCAAATCGCGACAGCCCCTCAACGATGGCTTCATCGCTGACGCCCTCATCGGAAGCAATGCAGATGGTAGCCAGCGAGTTCAAAACGTTGTGGTTGCCCGGCATGTTCACCGACACATCCAGCGGCTCGCGGTCCGGGCGCAGCACGGTGAAGTAAGTCTGCATGCCTTCCTGGCGCACATTGATGGCGCGCACGTCAGCGTCTTCGCTGAAGCCGTAGGTGACGGTTGGACGTTTGACCAGCGGCAGAATTTCGCGCACCACCGGGTCGTCCAGGCACACCACAGCCAAACCATAGAACGGCAGGTTGTGCAGGAACTCGACGAAGGTTTTCTTCAACTTGTTGAAGTCACCGTCGTAGGTGGCCATGTGGTCTTCGTCAATGTTGGTGACCACGGCGACCAGCGGTTGCAGGTGCAGGAAGCTCGCGTCACTTTCATCGGCTTCGGCGATCAGGTAACGGCTGGTGCCGAGCTGGGCATTGGTGCCCGCAGCATTCAGGCGACCACCGATGACGAATGTCGGGTCCAGGCCACCGGCCGCAAACACCGAGGCGATCAGGCTGGTGGTGGTGGTTTTGCCGTGGGTACCGGCGACGGCGATGCCGTGACGGTAGCGCATCAGCTCAGCAAGCATCTCGGCGCGTGGCACTACGGGAATACGACGCTCAAGAGCAGTCGCCACTTCCGGGTTGGAGGTGTTCACAGCGCTGGACACCACCAGCACGTCGGCTTCGGCCGCGTTCTCGGCACGGTGGCCGATGAAGATCTGTGCGCCGAAGGTTTTCAGGCGATCGGTGACCGGCGACTCTTTCAAGTCCGAGCCGGACACTTGGTAGCCCAGGTTCAGCAACACTTCGGCAATGCCGCACATGCCCACGCCGCCGATACCGACGAAGTGGATGCGACGTATGCGGCGCATTTCCGGTTGTGGCATGGCTTTCTGATTCTCAACCATGGGCCACCTCCAGGCAGATATCGACCACGGTGCGGGTTGCGTCAGGTTTGGCCAGGCGGCTTGCGGTGCTCGCCATGCTGTTGAGTCGTTCCGGTTGCATCAAAACCTCGGTCAGGCGTGCGGCCAAATCGGCGGCGCCAGTCGTTCTTTGCGGCAGCAGGAAGGCAGCGCCCTCCCCGGCCAAATATTCGGCGTTGCGGGTCTGGTGATCGTCGATGGCGTGGGGCAAAGGCACCAGCAAGGACGGCAGACCGGCGGCGGCCAGTTCACTGACGGTCAACGCGCCGGAGCGGCAGACCACCAGGTCGGCCCAGCCATAGGCATGGGCCATGTCTTTGATGAAGGGCTGCACATCCGCCTCGACACCGGCCTCGCGATAACGCTGGACGGTGACTTCACCATGGTGCTTGCCGGCCTGATGGAAGACTTCCGGACGCAATTCCACGGGGAGTTGCGCCAGGGCTTCAGGCAGCAGTTTGTTCAAAGGCTCAGAGCCCAGGCTCCCCCCCATGATCAGCAGGTGCGCCTTGCGCCCGGCCAATGCCTGGCGGGCGATGTCCATGAACAGTTCGGTACGCACCGGGTTGCCGGTGGTACGCAGTTTGTCCGAGGCAGCAAAGGTCTTCGGAAAGGCTTCGCACACCCGCGCGGCCAACGGCACGAGCAGGCGGTTGGCAGTGCCGGCGACAGCGTTCTGCTCGTGCACGATCACCGGCACGCCAGCGAGCCTGGCGGCGACACCACCAGGGCCCGTCACATAACCGCCAAAGCCCAGTACGCACACAGGCTTCAATTCGCGAATCACTTTACGGGCTTGCCAGACGGCCTTGAGCAACACGAACGGCGCCTTGAGCAGGGACAATTTACCCTTGCCACGCAACCCGGTGACGTTGATCAAATGCAGCGGCAAACCGGCATTCGGGACCAATTCGTTTTCGATGCCGCGCGGCGTACCGAGCCAGTGCACGGTGTAGCCACGGTTATGGAATTCACGCGCACACGCCAGGGCCGGGAACACATGGCCCCCGGTGCCGCCCGCCATGATCAGCACGTTAGCGCCCATGGTTCGGCTCCTCGGCGAAATCGCTTTCGCTGAATTCCATCTCTTCGCTGCCCAGGTGGGTGCGACTCTCCCACTCGATGCGCAGCAGCAAGCCCAGGCAGACGCAGCAGATGACCAACGAACTGCCGCCGTAGCTGAGAAAAGGCAAGGTCAAACCCTTGGTCGGCAAACGGCCGATGTTTACACCGATGTTGATCAGCACCTGGCCGATCCACAAGAACGCCAAGCCGTACGCCACATAGGCGGCGAAAAACTGCTTGGCTTTCTCGGCCCAAAGACCGATGTAAAGCGCCCGCACGCAGACGAACAGGAACAGTGCAACGGTGCACAGCGAACCCACTGCACCGAGTTCTTCGGCAAGCACGGAGAACACGAAGTCGGTATGCGCTTCCGGCAGGTAAAACTGCTTCTGCACGCTGTTCCCCAGCCCCACGCCCAGCCATCCGCCGCGACCAAAGGCGATCAGCGCCTGGGTCAGCTGGTAACCGGAGCCGAATTGATCGGACCAGGGGTCAGTAAAGGTAATCAGACGAGCCATACGATACGGTTGCGCTTCGACCAGCAGATAGACGGCAACCACCGCCAGCACCACCATCAGGGCGAACCGGAACAAGCCCACCCCGCCGAGGAACAGCATCGCCGCCGCAGCGCCCATCATTACGACGGTGGCACCGAAGTCGGGCTCCATCAGCAACAGGCCCGCCATCGGCAGCAGCACGATGAAGGGCTTGAAGAAGCCCATCCAGCTTTCGCGCACTTCTTTCTGGCGGCGTACCAGGTAACCGGCGAGGTAGATCACCACGAACACTTTGGCGATTTCCGACGGCTGCACGTTGAATGCGCCGAAGCCGATCCAGCGCATCGAACCGTTCACCTCACGCCCGATACCGGGGAGGATCACCATGATCAGCAAGCCAAAGGCACCGATCAGCATCAGCCCACCCAGGCGTTGCCACGTGGCAATAGGGATCATCATGGTCACGATGCCTGCACCGAGGCCGATCACCAGATAGACCAAGTGACGAATCATCATGTACAGGGTGTTGCCCGACTGCACGGCGGCCACTTCGGAGGACGCCGAGGTGATCATCACCAGGCCCAGACCGAGCAGCGCGAGGCAGCCGGCGAGCATCGGGAAATCAAGGTCGATACCACGCCCGGTGATGATCGGCGAAGGGTACGGCTTGATGATATTTCTGAAATTCATGCCAAGGCCTCCACTGCGCGGGCGAACAGCTGGCCGCGTTCTTCGTAGTTCTTGAACATGTCGAAACTGGCGCAGGCTGGCGACAGCAGCACGGCGTCGCCTGGCTGCGCCAGGGCTTTACATTGGGCGATGGCATCGTCCAGGGACGTCGCGCGCACGTGCGGTAAACCGTCGCCCAAGGCAGCGGCGATCACGTCGGAGTCGCGCCCCATCAGCACCACGGCGCGGCAATGCGCGGCCACCGGGCCTTTAAGGTCCTTGAAGTCAGCGCCCTTGCCGTCGCCACCGGCGATCAGCACCAGCTTGCCTTCAATATCGGCACCCAGGCCTTCGATCGCTGCAAGCGCAGCACCGACGTTGGTGGCCTTGGAGTCGTTGTAGTAGCTCACGCCATTGAGCTCGCGTACCCATTGGCAGCGGTGCTCAAGACCGGCGAATGTGCGCAGGCTGGATAGCATCGCATCGAACGGCAGGCCAACGGCGTGACCCAGCGCCAAGGCCGCCAGGGCGTTGGACTGGTTGTGTGCACCACGGATTTTCAGCTCGCGAACCGGCATCAGGTTCTGGAATTCGAAGGCCAGATATTTCTCGCCGCTCTCTTCGCGAATGCCGAACGCTTTGAAGTCGGGTTTGCCCAGGCCGAAGGTCCAGCACGGCAGGCCTTCGCCCATCAGCGGACGGCTCAGGGCATCCTGACGGTTGACCACCACTTGCCGGGCGCCACGGAAGATCCGGTGCTTGGCCAGGTGATACGCCGGCAGGCCGCTGTAACGGTCCATGTGGTCTTCGCTGACGTTCAGCACGGTGGCCACTTCGGCACCGAGGTCGTGAGTAGTTTCCAGCTGGAAGCTCGACAGCTCCATGACGTACAGCTCGATGTCATCGCTGAGTAAATCCAGTGCCGGGGTGCCGAGGTTTCCGCCTACCGCCACACGCTTGCCCGCCGCAACCGCCATCTCGCCGACCAGAGTGGTCACAGTGCTTTTCGCGTTGGAGCCGCTGATGGCCACAATCGGCGCCTTCGCATTACGCGCAAACAGGTCGATATCGCCTGACAGCTTCACGCCACGCGCCGCTGCCGCTTGCAGGGCGGGTGTCGCGAGGGCCAGGCCCGGGCTCACGTAAAGCTCGTCGGCACGGCACAGAAACTCGACGTCCAGCTCGCCACAACGCACTTCCACGTGCGGGTAGTCACGGCGCAGCGTGACCAGCTCCGGTGGATTTTCCCGCGTATCGGCCACGGCAAACGACGTGCCCCGGTTCGCCAGGAAGCGAACCAGGGACATGCCGCTCTTGCCGAGGCCGACAACGATGCGGAAGTGGTCTGAAGCGATCAGGGACACTCGTTTCTACCTCAGTTTCAGGGTGGCAAGGCCGACCAGTACCAGAATCACGGTGATGATCCAGAAACGGACGATCACACGCGGCTCAGGCCAGCCCTTGAGTTCAAAGTGGTGGTGAATCGGCGCCATGCGGAACACACGACGCCCGGTCAATTTGAAGGAGGCCACCTGGATGACCACCGACAGGGTTTCCATCACGAACACACCGCCCATGATGAACAGCACGATTTCCTGGCGAACGATGACTGCGATGGTGCCCAGAGCCGCGCCCAGCGCCAGTGCGCCGACGTCGCCCATGAAGACTTGTGCGGGGTAGGTGTTGAACCACAGGAACCCCAGCCCGGCGCCGATCAGCGCGCCGCAGAACACGATCAGTTCACCCGCGCCCGGCACGTACGGGATCAGCAGGTATTCGGCGAATTTCACGTTACCCGACAGGTAGCAGAAGATGCCGAGCGCGCCGCCGACCATCACCGTCGGCATGATCGCCAGGCCGTCGAGGCCGTCAGTCAGGTTGACCGCGTTGCTGGAGCCGACGATCACGAAGTAGGTCAACACCACGAAGCCAATGCCCAGTGGGATGCTGGCGTCCTTGAGCATCGGGATGATCAACGTGGTTTCAACCGCGCTCGGGGCAGTCGTGTAGAGGAAGATTGCAGCGCCGAGACCAAACACCGACTGCCAGAAGTACTTCCAGCGGCTTGGCAGCCCCTTGGAGTTTTTCTCGATCACTTTGCGATAGTCATCAACCCAGCCGATGGCGCCGAACAGCAAGGTCACCAGCAGCACCGTCCAGACGTAGCGGTTGTGCAGGTCAGCCCACAGCAAGGTGCTGATGCCGATGGACGACAGAATCAGCGCGCCGCCCATGGTCGGGGTGCCGGATTTGGACAGGTGCGACTGCGGGCCGTCATTACGAACCGATTGACCAATTTGCAGGTTCTGCAGGGTGCGGATCATCCATGGCCCCAGGAACAGCGACAAAGACAGCGCGGTCAGCACACCCAGAATCCCCCGCAGGGTCAGGTACTGAAAGACCGCGAAGCCTTTGTGGAACTGTTGCAGATACTCAGCCAGCAGCAGCAGCATTAATGTTTCTCCGTACTTGAGCCACACAGGGCAGCGACGACGTTTTCCATCACCGCGCTGCGCGATCCTTTGATCAAAATGGTTGTGTTTTTATCGTGTTCAGCCGCCGTCAGTGCCTGGATCAACTCGGCTTGGGTGGCGAAATGCTGCGCACCGAGGCCAAAGGCGTTAACGGCGTGCGCCATGTTCGTGCCCACTGCATAAAGAGCATCGGCTTTACCGCTGGCGTAGGCGCCGACTTCGCGATGGCCTTGTTCAGCCCAATCGCCCAGTTCGCCGATATCGCCCAGCACCAGCACCTTGCGCCCGGTAAAGCCTTTGAGCAGGTCAACCGCGGCATTGATAGAGGACGGGTTGGCGTTGTAGGTGTCGTCAATCACGCGCATGCCGTTGGTCGCCAGTTGCGCCACGGTGCGGCCTTTGACCGGCTGCACCGCGCCCAAACCGGTGGCGATACCGAACAGCGACACGCCCAAGGCGTACGCGGCAGCGGCGGCAGCCAAGGCATTCGCGACGTTGTGGTTGCCCAACAGGTTCAACTGCACATGCTCACTGCCCTGCGGGGTGTGCAAGGTGAAGGACGGGCAGCCACGGGCATCGACGGTGATAGTCGAGGCATGAAAGTCAGCCGCCGCGTTCAGCACGGCAAACGTCAGGACCTTGCGCCCGGCGGCGCGTACACGCCAGGTTTCGAAGGCCTTGTCGTCAAGATTCAATACAGCGGTGCCCGATGCATCGAGGCCTTCAAGGATTTCGCCTTTGGCTTCGACGATTTTTTCCGGGCCGCCAAACTCGCCCACGTGAGCGGTACCGGCGTTGCTGATGATCGCAACGTGGGGCTTGGTCAGCGCCACGGTGTAGGCAATTTCGCCAACACGCGACGCACCCAACTCAATCACGGCCGCCGTGTGTTCCGGGGCCAGTTCGAGCAGGGTCAGCGGAGCGCCAAAATCATTGTTCAGATTGCCCCGGGTGGCGAGCACCGGCCCGCGCGTGCGCAAGATACCGGCGAGCAGTTCCTTGACCGTGGTTTTGCCGCTGGAACCGGTGACGGCTGCAACGGGCTTGTCAAAGGCGACGCGGTTCAGAGCACCCAACTGGCCGAGGGCCAAACGGGTATCGGCAACCAGCAGTTGCGGCAAGGTGGAATCTGCCACTTCACGCTGTACCAACGCGCCAACGGCACCTTTGGCGGCAACGTCGTTCAGGTAGTCGTGGCCGTCAAAACGCGGGCCTGCCAGTGCGACAAACAGCTGGCCCGGTTTGATGTTGCGACTGTCGATACTGACACCGTCAAAGCTGCAATCGCTCGACAGTACGCGGGCCGAAAGGGCCTGGGTCAGTTCGCTGAACGTCATCGCTTTAAGCATGGGCGACCTCCCAGGCGGTCAAGGCATGATCAGCCTCGACCAAGTCGGAGAAGGCGTGGCGCTCGCCGTTGATTTCCTGGTAATCCTCATGACCTTTACCGGCCAGCACCACCACGTCATCAGCGCTGGCGCTGGCGATCAGTTGGGCAATGGCGGCGCCACGACCAGCGACGAAGCTGACTGCAGACGCATCTTTAAAGCCGACACGGATGTCATCAAAGATCTGACTCGGCGCTTCGCTGCGGGGGTTGTCGTCAGTGACGAGCACGCCGTCGGCAAGGCGCTCAACAATTTCGGCCATCAATGGACGTTTGCCACGATCACGATCACCGCCGCAGCCGAACAGGCACAGGAGCTTGCCCTTGGCGTGTGGACGCAGGGCGACCAACACTTTTTCGAGAGCGTCCGGGGTATGGGCGTAATCAACCACCACCAGCGGCTGTTTGCCGCCACCCAGGCGCTGCATGCGACCTACCGGGCCTTCCAGCTTCGGCAGGACACGCAGGATTTCATCCAGGGCGTAATCCAGGCCGAGCAAGGCGCCGATGGCCGCCAAGGTGTTGCTCAGGTTGAAACGGCCGAGCAAGGTGCTGCGCAAATGGTGCTCGCCCTGCGGCGTGACCAATGTGGCGAGCACGCCTTCATCGTTAAACTGGGCTTCGCGGCAATACAGGTACGCGCTGGAATCTTCCAGGCTGTAGGTGATCAGGCGCGCTTCGCTGTCTTCGTCTGCCAACTGGCGACCGAACGCATCGTCCAGGTTGACCACCCGGCACTTCAAATCATTCCAGGCAAACAGCTTCGCCTTGGCCGCCGCATAGGCTTCCATAGTGCCGTGGTAGTCCAGGTGATCGCGGGACAGGTTGGTCATCACTGCCACGTCGAAGGCCAAGGCCGTAACGCGGCCCTGATCCAGACCGTGGGAGGAGACTTCCATGGCAACCGCTTTAGCACCGGCCTTTTTCAGGTCGGCCAGGGTGGCTTGCACGGCAATCGGGTTTGGCGTGGTGTGCAGGCCGCTTTGCAGCGCGCCATAAAAGCCGGTGCCCAGGGTGCCAACGATGCCGCAATGCTGACCCAGCAGGTCAAGCGCCTGCGCAACCAATTGGGTCACGCTGGTTTTGCCATTGGTACCGGTGACACCAATCAGGTTTACGTGGCGGCTCGGGTCGCCATAAAAACGCCCGGCAATGTCGGACAGCTGCGCAGCCAGGCCCTTGACCGGAATCAACGGCACGTCGGTGATCGGCAGAACGGTGGCGCCTTCCACTTCATAAGCAACTGCTGCGGCGCCGCGCTGCAGAGCATCGGCAATGTGCGCACGGCCATCGTACTTGCCACCAGGCACTGCCAGGAACAGGTCACCGGCACGCACATTACGGCTATCCAGGCTCAGCTCGCGGATCAACAGATCGCGACCGGCATGGGCAAAAATCTTGTTCAGGCTCAGAGACATCAGCCGCGCCCTCCATTGGCTTTTACAGCAGCGGCCGGTGGTCCGGCGTTCGCTTGTTGAGTCGGCGGCAGGTTGTCCGGCGTGATGTTCATCAGGCGCAGGGTGCCGGACATCACTTTGCTGAACACCGGCGCCGATACCAGGCCACCGAAGTAGCCGGCCTTGCTTGGCTCATCGATCACTACGACGATGGCGTAACGCGGATCGCTCATCGGGCCGAAACCGGCGAACAGCGAGCGGTAAGAGTTTTCGGCGTAGCCCTTGGTGCCGACCGACGTTTTACGCGCGGTACCCGACTTGCCTGCCACGTGATACGCCGGCACTTGGGCGCGGAATACGCCGCGTGGTGCTTCGATCACTTGTTGCAGCATGCCTTGCATGGTCTTGGCGACGTTTTCCGGGATCACCTGGGTGGCTTTCGGCGCTTCGTCGACATGGATCAAGCTCAGCGGAACCATTCGGCCATTATTGGCCAATACAGAGAAAGCATGGGCCAGCTGGATCGCGGTCACCGACAGGCCGTAGCCATAGGAAAGCGTGGCGGTCTCGGCCTTTTTCCAGTCGCGGTAGTTCGGCAGGTTACCCACACGTTCGCCCGGGAAATCCAGACCCGTGGGTTGACCCAAACCGACCTTTTGCGCCAGGTGATAAATGGTTTCGCCGCCGATGTCGAAGGCGACCTTACTCATGCCCACGTTACTGGAGTTGATCAGAATACCTGTCAAATCCAGCACTGGACCTTCAGTACGCGACACGTCACGGATGGTGTATTTGCCCAACTGCAGCGTGCCTGGGTAAACCTCGACTTTGTCGCTCGGCTTCCAGCGCCCGGTTTCCAGGGCAGCACTCATGGAGATGGCTTTCATGGTCGAACCCGGCTCGAACACGTCGATCATTGCGCGGTTACGCATCATCGCCGGCTGCAGGTTGCGACGGTTATTCGGGTTGTAGGTCGGCTGGTTGACCATGGCGAGGATTTCGCCGGTCTTCACGTCCATGATCACCAGGCTGCCGGCTTTCGCGCCGTTCTCGATGATCGCGTTGCGCAGCTCGCGGTTGGCCAAATACTGCAGGCGCAGGTCAATCGACAACGCCAAGGGCTTACCGGCCTTGGCGTTTTTGGTGACCTGGACATCCTTGATCAGTCTGCCGCGCCGATCCTTGATGACTTGGCGTTTGCCGGGGACCCCGGCCAGCCATTCATCGTAGGCAAGCTCGACACCTTCGCGACCGTGGTCATCAATGTCGGTAAAGCCAACCATGTGCGCGGTGGTTTCACCGGCCGGGTAGAAACGACGAAACTCCTCGATGCCGTAGACACCGGGGACTTTAAGATCGAGTACTTGCTGGCCTTGTTCGGGGGTGAGACCGCGAACCAGGTAGATGAATTCTTTATTGGCCTGGGCTTCAAGACGCTCGGCCAAGGCTTTCGGGTCCTGACCCAACGCGGCAGCCAGCTCCGGCCATTTTTCCTTGGCGGTTTGCAGTTCCTTGGCGTTAGCCCACAACGTGGTCACCGGCGTACTCACGGCCAGAGGCTCGCCGTTACGGTCGGTGATCAGGCCACGGTGCGCAGGAATCGGGATGTGACGCAGGCTACGGGCATTGCCCTCGCCGATCAGGAAGTCACGATCGATCACTTGCAGGTCAATGATCCGCCAGGCAATCGCGCCGACCATCAAGGCCAACAGGCCGAGCATCAGGCGGAAGCGCCATGGGTAGAGTGCACCCTCGAGCTTCATCATGGCGCCACCATGCGAACGTCGGCCGCGCCCGGGATATGCATTTTCAGTTGCTCGGTCGCCAGCACTTCGATGCGGCTATGCGCCGTCCAGGTGCTTTGTTCAAGGATCAGCCGGCCCCACTCCGCTTGCGCTTTGTCACGCACACTCAACTCCCCGTAGAGGGTATTGAGCAGTTGACGGTTGTAGTGCGCGCTGTAGGACACCGCAATTGCGGACACCAGCACGCCGACAAACAGCAGCAACATAAAGAAGCTGCCGCCCGGGAGGGGCTTGGCGAAAAGCTTGCTCACCGCAACTTCTCCGCGACGCGCATGACGGCGCTACGGGAACGTGGGTTGGCTTTGAGCTCGGCTTCGGAAGCGAACTGCGCTTTGCCATGGATTTTGATTTTCGGCACGAAGGCTTCGAAACGTACCGGCAGGTTGCGCGGCAGGTTATCGGTCTCGCCCTTGACCAGACGACGCATGAACAGTTTGACGATGCGGTCTTCCAGGGAGTGGAAGCTGATCACCACCAGGCGACCGCCCACTTCCAACGCGTCCAGAGCGGCTTCGAGGCCGGCGTCCAGATCGCCCAATTCGTTGTTGACGTGAATACGCAGGCCCTGGAACGCGCGGGTCGCCGGGTTCTTGCCCTTTTCCCACGCCGGGTTGGCGACTTTCAGCACTTCAGCCAGGTCGGCAGTGCGCTCAAACGGCTGGATCTCACGGCGTTCAACCACGGCGCGGGCCATGCGACCGGCGAAGCGCTCTTCACCGTATTCCTTGAACACACGGGTGATTTCTTCATGAGGCGCGGTGGCGATGAACTCGGCAGCGCTGATGCCGCGAGTAGGGTCCATGCGCATGTCGAGCGGGCCGTCGTTCATGAAACTGAAGCCGCGCTCCGGGTCGTCAAGCTGCGGCGAAGACACGCCCAGGTCGAGCAACACCCCGGCCACCTTGCCCGCCATGCCACGCTCGGCCACTTCGGCGCCCAACTCGGCAAAGCTGCGCTGCACAACGACAAAGCGGCCGTCTTCGGCCGCTAGCGCTTGCCCGGTGGCAATCGCTTGAGGGTCTTTGTCGAACCCGAGGAGTTTTCCGTCGGACCCGAGCTGGCTGAGTATCAACCGGCTGTGCCCGCCCCTGCCGAAGGTGCCATCCAGATAGCAGCCATCCGCGCGTACGGCGAGAGCCTCAACGGCTTCGTCAAGCAGTACGGTGATGTGGTTAAAGCCGCTATCAATAGTCACAGGATCAAATCACGCAGTTCATCAGGCATGGCGCCCGGTTGTTGAATAGCAGCCAGGTCCGCTGCAGACACAGCATCCCAGGCATCTTCGTCCCACAATTGGAACTTGTTCAGTTGGCCCACCAGCATTGCGCGCTTATCCAGCTTGGCGTACTCGCGCAAACGCGGCGGCACCAGGAAACGACCACTGCCATCGAGCTCGAGGTCGACGGCATTACCGATCAGCAAACGCTGCAGGCGGCGGTTTTCTTCACGCAATGAAGGCAGAGCGCGCAACTTGGTTTCAATCAACTCCCACTCATCGAGGGGGTAAACACACAAACAAGGATCAACGGCGTCAATCGTGATGATTAACTGGCCTGAACTTCGCGAAATGAGCTCGTCACGATACCGGCTCGGCATGGCGAGACGGCCTTTTGCATCGAGACTGATAGCGTTAGCTCCGCGAAACACAGATGCGTTTCTCCAAATTTTAGCGTTTTACGTTCAAAAAACCCACTTTGTGCCACTTTCCGCCACTTGCGCACACTATAGGAATGCGCCCACCACACCGTCAAGGCGCGGATTCAAGGAAAAGCCTTACAGAACGGAGATTTAGGAACGTAAAAGGAGGAGAAACGAGAGTTTGGCGATGTTTTTGACTCAATAACCGCAGATAGCTCATGGAGCTATAGCTTGAAGTTAAAGTAATTTATTAAGAGTAAGATTTTTTTGGTATTACGAAGATGCATCTGCCAATGATTCGGCAGGGAGGGATTCTTGCGTTACTACCGGGTTTCTGCCCGAGATTCGGACAGAAGGAAAAAAGGTGGAGAGTCGATCTGTAAGCCGGGTTCTGTCTTGAACAGTCATTCGTCTACGATGGCCATCACTGGACATCTTTAGCAACCTACCCGGTCCCAGCGCGGGCCACGCCTTGGGACCCTATTTGGTCTTGCTCCAAGTGGGGTTTACCTAGCCACGAACTGTTGCCAGACGTGCGGTGCGCTCTTACCGCACCTTTTCACCCTTACCGGCGCCGAAGCGCTTAGGCGGTTATTTTCTGTGGCACTTTCCGTAGGCTCACGCCTCCCAGGCATTACCTGGCACTTCGCCCTATGGAGCCCGGACTTTCCTCCCCCCCCTAATTTTCATAGAGGGCAGCGACTGTCCAATCGACTCTCCGCCGCGCAGGTTAACGGCACGGCGGCTTCAGGACAAGTACTAATGCCATCACGTTCAGACGGAATACCGGTTTAACCCCGGAACTATTCGCCTTTCTGTTTATCCAGCGCCACTTGATACAACACGTTCTTGCGCAAACCGGTGATCTCCGCCGCCAAGGCTGCAGCACGCTTGAGCGGCATCTCTTTAAGCAACAGATCAAGGATGCGCACGGCTTCGCTGCCGACAGCATCTTCCTCTACCGGCGCAGTCCAGCCGGCCACCAACACCACGCACTCGCCGCGCTGCTGGTTACTGTCACCCTCGACAAACGCGCGCAACGCTTCCAGCGGCAGGCCTTTGAGGGTTTCAAAGGTCTTGGTCAGTTCGCGCGCCAGCAGTGCCAGACGTTCGCCGCCGAATACCAGTTCCATGTCTTGCAGGCATTCCAGGATACGGTGCGGGGCTTCGTAGAAAATCAGGGTGCGCGGCTCTTCCTTCAACGCCTGCAGACGCGCACGACGCCCCACGGCCTTGGCCGGCAGAAAACCCTCGAAAATGAACCGGTCTGACGGCAGGCCTGCGGCCGATAGTGCCGCAATCAGCGCGCACGCCCCCGGAACAGGCACTACATTGATACCAGCCGCTCGCGCCTGGCGAACCAAGTGGTAACCCGGGTCGGAGATCAGCGGCGTACCGGCATCGGAGATCAGTGCCACGTCATCACCGGCCAACAAGCGGGTGATAAAACGGCTGCCTTCTTCGCGTTCGTTATGTTCATGGCACGCGGCTAATGGCGTGCTGATACCAAAATGCTGCATCAACCGCTGGGAGTGCCGCGTGTCTTCTGCCGCGATCAACTTAACGTCGCGTAACACTTTCAGCGCGCGGGCACTGATGTCGTCCAGGTTGCCAATGGGCGTCGCCACGACAAAAAGCGAGCCTGCAGTGGAATTCAAAGGACCTGGAGCAGTCAAAACGCACACCTCGATGGTTGGGAAAAGTCGCATTGTAGCGCGTAGGCGCCTCGATAATATGCCCGCAAGGTCGACTGTTGATGCGCGCTCGCAACATTTGCACGATCTAAATCAACGGTTTCACGCCACTAACATCGCGCCTGGGCCAGTGCTTGGGTACACTTCCACGCTAATTTGTTCGGTATCAGGAACGCATACATGATCGCTTGCCTGCGGCTGCTCTCCGCCCTCTGCCTCGCCGCCTTATTGGCCGCGTGTGCCAGCTCGCCCTCGTCCAGCCTTGGCGACCTTCCACGGACCCCGGATGCCAGTATCGAGCAACTGCTCGAACAGGCCACCAATGCCAAGACGCCAGAACAGGCAGCGCTGCTGCGCCTGAGTGCCGCTGACCTGGCGTTCCACCAGAACAACCCTGGTCGCTCGTCGCAAATTCTGGCGCAAGTGCCTCTGAACGTCCTGAAGCCCGCCGCTCAAGTCTTCGCCAGCACCTTGTCTGCCGAGCTGGCCATGGCGCGCAACCAGCCCAAGGCTGCGCTGGCCGCCCTGAACCATCCCAGCCTGCAAAGCCTGAAGGAGTTGCCGACTGATCAGCAGATCCGCACCGGCACCGTGCATGCTCGCGCTTATGAGGCTGATGGCCAGACCCTGGCCGCTGCTCGCGAGCGTGTCGCCATGGCGCCACTGCTTACCGGCGATGCAGCCAAGAGCAATCACGAAGCCATCTGGACGCTGATCGCCGCACTGCCGGCCGAACAGTTGCAGGCCACCGGCAACCCGACACTCGACGGCTGGATCTCCCTGGCCCAGGCGGTCAAGGGCGCCGGCACCCTGGAACAGCAGCAAGCGGCCATTGATACCTGGCGCGCGCAGAACCCGGGCCATCCGGCGGCAGTGAATCTGCCTACCCCACTGACCAAACTCAAGGAGCTGGCCAGCCAGCCGCTGAACAAGATCGCCGTGCTGCTTCCGCAGGACGGTCCTTTGGCGTCGGTTGGCAAGGCGTTGCGTGAAGGCTTCATGGCAGCTCACTTCCAGGCCGAACAGGCCGGGCAGAAGCCGCCGGTCATTGAGTTTTTTGACAGTTCGCGCCTGACCTCCATCGACGACTTCTACGCCAAGGCCCAGGCCGCCGGTGTGCAACTGGTGGTTGGCCCGCTGGAAAAGCCGCTGGTCAAACAGCTCGCCGCCCGCCCGCAGCTGCCAATTACAACCCTGGCGCTGAACTACAGCGAAGCCGATCAAAACCCGCCGCAACTGTTCCAGTTTGGCCTGGCGGCTGAAGACGAAGCCCGCGAAGTCTCGCGCCGTGCCCGTGCCGACGGCCTGCACCGCGCCGCTGCCATGGTGCCGCGTGGCGAATGGGGCGAGCGTGTCTACAAGGCGTTCCGTCAGGATTGGGAAGCCAATGGCGGTACCGTGGTCGGCGTTGAATATGTTGATCAGCCGGTCGCCCTCGCCCAGCAAATTGCCGACCTGTTCCAGCTGCGTAAAAGCGAAGGTCGCGCCAAAAGCCTGCAAAGCACCGTCGGTACCGACGTAGCCGCGCAGCCGTCGCGTCGCCAGGACATCGAGTTCATTTTCCTGGCCGTACCGCCGCAACTGGCCCAGCAGATCAAGCCAACCCTTAACTTCCAGTACGCCGGTGATGTGCCTGTGTATGCGACGTCCCACGTGTTCAGCGCGAGCGGCGACAAAAACCAGTACCTGGACATGACCAACGTCATGTTCTGCGAAACGCCTTGGTTGCTTAATACCACCGACCCGCTGCGCAACCAGGTCGCTGCACAATGGCCGCAAGCCAATGGCAGCCTCGGCCGCCTGTATGCGATGGGCGTAGACGCCTACCGCCTGGCACCGCGCCTGGGCCAACTCAAGGCGCTGCCGGATACGCGTGTTGACGGCCTCTCGGGCAGCCTGGGCATCAACGCCAACCAGCGCGTCGACCGCCAGCTGCCATGGGCGAAGTTCGTCGGCGGCGACATCCAACGCCTGCCGGACACCCCGCGCTGATGCCCGAGCGGTCCCGCGCGCAAAGCGGCAAGGATGCCGAACTCCAGGCTCTTTTGTATCTGCAGCAACACGGTCTGCGCCTCCTGGCGCAGAACTGGTTGTGTAAACGCGGTGAGCTTGATCTGGTCATGCTTGACGGCGATACAGTAGTATTCGTCGAAGTCCGCTACAGAAAACACGCACAATGGGGTGGCGCGCTCGCCAGTATCGACGGGCGCAAGCGTCAGAAGCTGATACTCGCCGCGCAGTTTTTCCTGCAAAAAGAGCATCGCTGGGCTGACTCACCCTGCCGTTTCGATGTGGTTGCCATAGAAAGCACACCGGCAGGCCATGCTGATCTGAACTGGCTCAAAAATGCCTTCGACAGCTGATTCACCGGACATCTTCACCCCACACTTTTGCTCTTTGCTTTGCGGGCTGCACATTCCTGTGCCAAACAGCCGCGCTACTTAAGGTCACACAGATGGACATGCAATCCCGAATTCGCCAGCTTTTCCAGGCCAGCATCGACACCAAGCAACAGGCGATGGACGTACTTGCACCGCACATCGAGCAAGCCAGTCAGGTCATGGTCAATGCCTTGCTCAACGAGGGCAAAATGCTTTCGTGCGGCAACGGCGGTTCGGCCGGCGATGCCCAGCACTTTTCCTCCGAGCTGCTCAACCGCTTCGAGCGTGAGCGCCCGAGCTTGCCGGCCATTGCCTTGACCACCGATTCGTCGACGATCACCTCGATCGCCAACGACTACAGCTACAACGAAATCTTCTCCAAGCAGATCCGCGCACTGGGCCAACCCGGCGATGTACTGCTGGCGATTTCCACCAGCGGCAACTCGGCCAATATTATTCAAGCGATCCAGGCCGCACATGATCGCGAAATGATTGTCGTAGCATTGACCGGACGCGACGGCGGCGGCATGGCCTCGCTGTTGCTGCCTGAGGACGTTGAGATTCGCGTCCCGGCCAACGTCACCGCACGTATCCAGGAAGTCCACCTGCTGGCGATCCACTGCCTGTGCGATCTGATCGACAGCCAACTGTTCGGGAGTGAAGAATGACCGTTAACCGCCTCAGCCTTTTGGCCATCACGCTGTGCCTCGCCATCAGCGGCTGCAGCACGGCAATCACTGCGACACGCGACACCCCCATCCAGGACGACCGGGGCACCCGCACCTTCGGCAGCACCATCGATGACTCGCTGATTGAAACCAAGGTCAAGGTCAACGTCGCCAAGGCGGCTACCGACCTGGGCAATGGCGCGTCACGCATCGTTGTAACCAGCTTCAACGGTGTAGTGCTGCTGGCCGGGCAAACACCGCGCGCCGATCTCAAGGCCCAGGCTGAACAAGCCGCCTCCACGGTTCAGCGAGTCAAGAAGGTCCACAACGAACTGCAGGTCATGGACCCGATCACCCTGCTGGCTATCAGTAACGACGCGTTGCTGACCACCAAGATCAAGGCACAGATGCTGACCGACAGCGCCGTTCCGGGCTCACGCATCAAGATCGTCACCGATAACGGCATCGTCTACATGATGGGCCTGCTGACCCAGGCGGAAGCCACTCGCGCGTCCAACCTGGTACAGGGCGTGTCCGGCGTGCAGAAGATTGTGAAGCTCTTCGAATACATCGACTGATGTAAACGCTGCTCACAAAAAAGGGCGCCGTGCATTGACTGCACGGCGCCCTTTTTTGTGGCTAGCGTTTACTGGTACTGCTGGTACGGGTTGCCCTGGAACTGGTTGTTCTGCTGCGGCGCCTGCTGCTGCTGTTGCTGCTGACCTGCCGGCTGGCCGTACTGCTGACCCGGGATCGGGCCGAGGTTGACCTCAACGCGGCGGTTCTGGGCGCGGCCGTTCACGTCGGCGTTGCTGGCAATCGGGTTATCCGGGCCGGCACCGCGCGCACTCAGGTTGGTCGGGCTGACGCCTTGGGAAGTCAGGTAGTTGGCCACGCTCTGCGCACGGCGCTGAGACAGGTCCATGTTCAGTTGGCGGCTGCCGGTGCTGTCGGTGTAGCCGACGATCTGGATAGTGTTCTGGTTGAACTGCTTGAGCGAGCCCGCCAGATTGTTCAACGGCGTGTAGAAGCTACTCGAGATCGCGTCCGAGTTGGTGGCAAAGGTGATGTTGCCCGGCATGATCAGCTTGATCTGGTCGCCCTGGCGCTGCACTTCAACCCCGGTATTGGCCATGCTCTCGCGCAGTTTCTTTTCCTGCTGGTCGGCGTAGTAGCCGTAACCCGCAGCGCCGAGGCCGGCGATTGCGCCGCCGATCAGCGCACCTTTACCGCGGTTGTTGTGGTCGATGGCTGCACCCGCCAAGGCACCGGCCAGAGCGCCGAGGCCGCCGTATTTGGCGGTTTTGCTGATACCACCTTGCGAACCGTTATTTGCCTGCCCCTGGCTGCCGTCATAAGGATTGGGTGAAGCGCAGCCGGACAAGAGGGCTACGGCGGTGGCAACGACAAGAAGACGACGCGGAGTGAACATGAAGGGAGCTCCTACTTTTGCATTCTGTGGTGCAAAGGATATTGGCAATAGACCTGTGCCGAGTTTGGAACGCGACATACGGCAAAAATTCCGTGACCACTTTCCGAGCTGTAACAAAACATTGGCCAGGATTACCGCTACAGAAACCGTAGCAGACGCAGGCTGAACGCGAGCTGCTACGACGATTCTTTGTGTAGAACACCCCCTGCCCCGTGGTTATTCCCTACGCCCGAACAAACGGATTCTCACGCATCTCATCGCCCAGGCGAGTGTCCGGCCCGTGCCCGGTAACCACCGTCGCGCCCTCGTCCAGCGTGTACAAACGTCTCTTGATCGAACGCACGATCGTCGCCTGGTCACCACCCCACAAGTCGGTACGCCCCACCCCTCGCTTGAACAACGTGTCGCCGGCGATCAACAGCTTGGCATCCGCGAACCAGAAACTCATCGACCCCGGCGTGTGCCCCGGGGTATGCAAAGCCACGCCGCAACCACACGCCAGCTCTTCTTCATCTTCCAGCCAGCGATCCGGTGAAGGGACCGGCGTGTAGGGCACCCGAAACATCTGGCATTGCATTTCCAGGTTATCCCAGAGGAATTGATCCTCCTTGTGCAAGTGCAACGTCGCGCCAGTCTTCTCCTTCAACTGGCCGGAGGCCAGGAAGTGATCCAGATGGGCGTGGGTATGGATGATGCTCACCACCTTGAGCCCCAGCGCATCAAGGCGTGCCAGAATCAGCTCGTGATTGCCGCCCGGGTCGACCACGATGGCTTTTTTAGTGACCGGGTCACCAATGATGGTGCAGTTGCACTGCAACGGGCCGACGGGAAAGGTTTCGCGAATCAGCGCGGTTTTTTCAAGAATCATGGGCGTTCCTGCAAGCTCTATGGCACATTCCAGACGCAGTATGGTTGAGGTTGCCCCCGCTTCGGAAGGGATCACATCAACTGCTAAGCTATTCAAGCGCCATTGAACCCGCAGCCATCCAAGTCCGTAGCGCGTCGCGCCTGGAGCAAGATTTATGGCGAATCAACGGATCATCTGCGAACACTGCGACCGCGTGTATGAAAAAGTCACGCTCGCCAAACATCAAAAGGCCCTGTGCACACGCTGCGCAGGGGTCATACAGCGCTACAACGGCTTGTCAGTGCAACAGCGCCTAGCGCTGACCATCACGGCGGCGGTGTTGTGGACCTTTGCCAATTTTTACCCGGTGATGAGCATCAGCCTGCAAGGCCTGAAAAACAGCGCGACCCTGTGGGATTCGGTGGTTGCGCTAAGCCTGGGACCGATCACTTTTATTGCGTTGGTGGCGGCGATTTCCATCATCATCGCGCCGGTGTTCCAACTGCTGTTGCTGATCTGGGTATTGAGTTACGCCCTGACCGGCAGGCGCTCACCGGCGTTCAAACTGTGCATGCGCTGGCTGGAAGCACTCAGGCCCTGGAGCATGCTCGAAGTCTGCCTGTTAGGCGCGATGGTCGCGGTGTTCAAGCTGGCCGGCATGCTTGACGTGATCCCCGGCACCGGGCTGTTCGCCCTCGCCGCCCTCGCCCTGTTGCTGATCCGCATTGCCGGGCGCGATGTACGCGACCTGTGGGATAGCGTATGAACACGCCACCCACCGCCCGCGAGCTGAACCTGTGCCTGTGCCATGCGTGCGGCCAACCCTGCGACATGACCGCCGAGCCCACCGAATGCGACCGTTGCGGCGCGCCTCTGCACCGGCGCAAGGTGAAGTCCCTGACGCGCACCTGGGCCTACATGCTCACGGCCCTCGCCTTTTATATTCCGGCCAATTTATTGCCGGTGATGAACACCACGATGCTCGGCTCAGGCGCCGACAGCACCATCATGAGCGGCGTGCTGGAGTTCTGGCAGCATGGCGCCTGGGACATTGCACTGATCATTTTCATCGCAAGTATTGCAGTGCCCGGTATTAAATTCGTGTCACTCACGCTGTTACTGGTCACCGTGCAACGCAACAGCCTTTGGGCGCGAAAGGAGCGTTCGAAACTGTTTCGGTTTGTGGAGCTGATCGGCTACTGGTCAATGCTCGATGTGATCGTGGTTGCACTGGTGGCCGCACTGGTCAAATTCCAGGCGTTGGGCACCATCGAGCCGCGCCTGGGTATTTTGTTTTTTGGCCTGGTGGTGGTGTTTACGATGCTCGCCGCCATGAGTTTTGACCCTCGCCTGATCTGGGAAAACCCACACAACAAGGAGATCTCGGATGAGTTCACACAACGCTGACACCCCTGCCGGCTCACCTGAAATCAAGACGCGGCGCTTCAGCGTGTCACTGGTGTGGATCGTGCCGATTGTCGCGGTGCTGGTGGGTATTTCGCTGGTGGTGCACAGCGTGCTGCAACAGGGCCCGACCATCGTCCTCAATTTCAAGACCGGCAGCGGCCTGGTCGCCAACAAAACCGAGGTCAAATACCGCAACGTGGTGATCGGTCAAGTCTCCGACGTGGCCTTGAGTGACGACCAGAAAAGCGTCAACGCCACCATCAAACTGGCCAAGCAGGCGGAAAGCTTCACCCGTGAAGATTCGAAGTTCTGGGTCGTGCGCCCGCGCATCGGTGCGGGCGGCGTTTCGGGCATCGACACCCTGCTGTCCGGCGACTACATCGGTGCCGATATCGGCCAGTCCGACACCCGCGCCAAACAGTTCAAAGGCCTGGAAAACCCGCCGCCCATCACCTATGGCGAGCCGGGCAAACGTTTCACCCTGCATACCCAGAACCTGGGCTCGCTGGATATCGGCTCGCCGGTGTATTACCGCAAAATCCAGGTCGGCCAGGTCGTGGCCTACGAGCTGGATGATGATGGCAAAGGCTTGAAAGTCGAGGTCTTCGTGCATGCGCCGAACGATGTGTATGTCACCGAAAACACGCGATTCTGGAACGCCAGCGGCATTGATCTGAGCGTCGGCGCCAATGGTTTCGCGCTGAAAACGGAGTCCTTGTCTTCGATGCTGGCCGGCGGCATCGCTTTCCAGGCGCCGCCCTACAGCCCAAACGATAAACCGGCCGCCGAAGATCACACCTACGAGCTGTTCGACGACCAGCAGAACGCCCTCGCCCCGCCGAATGGCCGAGGCCAGTACATGAGCTTGCGCTTTGATCAGGCGCTGCGCGGTCTGAAGGTCGGTGCGCCCGTTGAATTCCTCGGCGTCGAATTCGGCAAGGTCGTGTCGATCAACCTGGATTTCGACGCCAAGAAGCGCAGCTTTCCGATCAACGTCGGCATCGTGATTTATCCACAGCTGCTCGGGGAGGCGAACACCAAGCTGCTCAAGGCCACCAACCACGATCCCAACGATGAAGCGGGCGGCGTTCGCTTGATCGGCACGTTTATCGAAAACGGCCTGCGCGCCCAAGCCCGCAGCGGCAGCTTGCTGACCGGCCAGCTGTACATTGCCCTGGATTTCTTCCCCAAAGCCGAAAAAGTCGCGTTTGACCCGAGCCTGCGCCCGGTCAGCATTCCGACGATTCCCGGCAACCTGGAACAATTGCAGGAAAAACTCGAAGGCATCGTTAACAAGCTCAACCAACTGCCGATCGAGCGCATCGCCGGCAACCTTGACGGCAGCCTCGTCGAGTTGCGTAAAGGGCTCAACCAATTCAACGCCAAGACCTTGCCCGGCGTACAAAGCACCCTGGGTGACGTGAGCAAGACGTTGCAGTCAGCCAACTCGACCCTGGCCGAGGACTCGCCGCAGCGAGAACAACTGACCCAGACGCTGGATGAGCTGGCGCGCATGTCGCGCTCCTTGCGCGAGTTGTCGGACTACCTGGGCCGGCATCCGGAGTCGCTGATTCGCGGTCGCCCCGACAACGCCGCACCGACGGACCTGCAAGGACCACCCCGCAAATGAGCATTGGAGCAGCCATGAGATTTCCGTTGAAGATCACCTTGGTCACCGCGCTGGTGCTGCTTGCGGCGTGTCGCAGTGAACCGATTGCCTTCCACACCCTCACCCCGGTGCACTGGAATAACAGCACTCAGGCACAGGCCGGCGATATCCGCATTGAAAGCATCAGCGTGCCGCCCCAGGTTGACCGTGCACAGATCGTGATTCGCCAAGGGGACAGTGGCGTGGCGATTCTTGAAACCCAGTGGTGGGCCGCAACCTTGGCCGATGAGCTGAAAAGTGCGCTGGTGGATCAACTGGCCAACAGTCATTCCCGGCAGCCCTTATCGTTGCGCGTTGAAGTGCAGCGATTCGACTCGGTGCCGGGCCAATACGCACTGCTCGACGTGCGCTGGCGCCTGCGGCCAACCACTGGCGGTGATGCTCAACCACTGACCTGCCGCACCACCTTGCAAACGCCGGCGGGCACGAGCATTGACGACCTGGTAGTGGCGCATCAGAACAACCTCAAGCGCTTCGCCGCCCTGATCAGCAAAACCGCCGACACGTCGCTAAAAACGTGCCCGACTGCGCCGCAGTAAACCGGTGGGAGCTGGCTTGCCTGTGATACAGATACCTGGGTACATCAGGCATGCAGAGTTGATGCCGTCGCAGCATAGGTATCTACACAACTTTCAGGGGCTACCGAATTTTCCTGTGGCGAGCGGGCTTGTCCCGCGTTGGGGTGCGAAGCGGCCCTAAAACCGGACGCGCTGGAGTACCTGACCCACCGCATTCTTCCCTTTGGGGCTGCTACGCAGCCCAACGCGGGACAAGCCCGCTCGCCACAACAGCCCTATCTGCTCGGGTTTATGCGTAGAGTTAAAGTTGTGTAGATACCTATGGCCATCGCAGGCAGCCCAGCTCCCACAGGGGAGCGGCCGATTATCAGGCCAGCAAGCCCATCGACTTGGCGCGCGCCACTGCCTGGGTGCGGCGTTCCACGCCCAGCTTGCTGTTGATATGGCTGGCGTGGGTTTTCACCGTGTGCAGCGAAATGAACAACTGATTGCTGATTTCCTGGTTGGAACAGCCTTGGGCGATCAGTTGCAGCACCGCCAGTTCGCGGGCACTGAGGGTTTCGTGGCTGGATGACGCCGGGGTGCCAGCGACCGCCGGCAACAGCGCCAGCAGGCTTTGATTGAGCAAGCCATGCGGGTCTTTGCCCAGTTGCTCACGCATCCAGTCCGGGTAGTTTTCCAGCAGGCGCTGGAAAGGTTGCAGCGCGCCACCGGCGCCAGCCTCCAGGGCTTGGGCAAAGACTGGCCGGGCCTTCACTTCCTGGCCGCACTCAAGCAGTAAATACGTCTGCTGGGTTAGGGCCATCAATGCAATCATCTGACGCCCGCTGCTGTGCGCCTGTTGCGCCAGTACCTGGAGGCGTTGCAAGGCGGCGTCAGGCTGATGGCGAGTGGCATCCAGCGCAGCTTGCTGCAGCCCAATGTGTTGCGGCAGATGTGGATGAAACTCCGGCGCAGCCGCGGCGTGTTCGCCGTTGTAGGTTTGCCCCAGCCGCTTCAGCCAGGCGTCGGCCAGGTCAGTGCGGCCCTGGGCCAGCCACAGCTCGCATTTGATCAACGTGATCATCGCCAGATAGTAGATCGGCGGCACGTCCCAGATGTGCATCAAACGCTCGGCCTCGGCGAGCTCGGCGAAGGCCTTGGGAAAGTCGTTGCGCCGCCCTTCGAAGTTGGCAATCACGCAATGCCCGATCAACACGCTGATGTCGCGGCAGGCGCGCGCTTCGGTCAGCCCGGCGCGCAAGCGAGCCAGCCCGGCTTCCGGCTGACAGCGCACCAACAGCAAAAAACCCTCGTAGAGCGATAACCGCGCGCGCACGGCGTACAGCCGTTGAGGCGCCAAGCCCTGCAGGCGCTGCAGCCCTTGGCGTACTTCATCCAGTGAACGCAGAATTTCGCCCCGCGCTTGCAGAACGCGTGCACGGTCGTAATGGGCCAACGCCTCGAACAATGGATTACCGACGCGCTGCGCCAGCTCCAGGGATTCGCGATTCAGGCCGCGGGCGCGCCACAGGTCGGCGTCGACAATCGCCAGGTTGGACAGGGTCGACAGGCACATCAGGCGCTGGCCGTAGCGCTTGTGCGGCAGGCTTTCCAACGCCTCGCTGCAATAACGCTGGGTCAATTCACGATCGCCACGGCCCCGGGCGATTATCCCGCTCAACGCCAGCCATTGGGCCAACATCGATTTTTGCGCAGTGGCCGACGGCGCCGGCAGGAAGCGGCTCAGGTAACCGGAGAGTTCTTCCGCCGCATCCAGCTGGCAGGCCAGGCCCAGGGCCCAACTGTAGAGCACAATCAAGCGCGGCGTGCTGATCAGCAGACTGTCGGGCAAGTCCATCTTCCAGCGCAGCAACATGCCGACATTCTGCTCGGCAAGCAGTTGCTCCTCTGAAAGGTTCTGGACCAGATTCGCCGCCACATCCAGATGGCCCGCGCGTAACGCTTGTTCTACCGCTTCATCGATCAAGCCCTGGGCGTTGAACCAGCGGCAAGCGCGCAGGTGCAGGCTGGCGATCGGCAAGGTTGCACTGCTCGCCCGGCGGGTGCGCAGCAAGTCGGAGAACAGATGGTGGTAACGAAACCAGTGGCCGCTTTCGTCCAGCGGCACCAGAAAAACTTGATGGGCCTGCAGGTAACGCAGGATTTCCGCGCTGTCGTGAGCATCGCGCACGGCGTCACACAGCTCGCTGCAAAAACGGTCTTGAGGCGCCGTGTCGTATAAAAACGCTTGAACTTCTACGGGCAGACAGTCGATCACTTCTTCGAGCAGGTAATCGCGAATCAGCCCTTCGCCACCGTGCAGGTGTTGCGGCAAGGCGCCTTCATTGCCGGCTTCGGAGAGCGCCAGCAGCCAAAAACGCAGGCCAGCCACCCAGCCTTCACTGCGCCGGATCAAGTTATCCAGCGCCTCGCCGCGCAATGAGTTGCTGTGCCGGTCCAGCACAGCCAGGGATTCATCGTGAGTCAGCCGCAGGTCTTGTTCGTGCAACTCCAGCAAGTGACGAGACAGGCGCAACCGCGCCAGATGCCAGTCCGGGCGCTGGCGGCTGGTGACCAACACCACCAGGCCGTCGGGCAAATGATTGAGGAAAAATTGCAGGCAGCGATCCAGCACCGGGCCTTGGGCGAGGTGGTAGTCGTCCAGCACCAGCAATAAAGGTGCACGTGTAGAAAGGTGCTCAGCCAGTTCATCGAGCAAGCCATCGAGCCATTCTTCGAAGGCAAAAGGCTGATGGCGTTGGCGCATTTTCAGCAAACCCAGGGATTGGGCACCGAGTTGCGGGAAGTAGTGTTGCAAGCCGTCGAGCAGGCGCTCGAGGAAACGCCCCGGGTCGTTATCCCGTGGGCTCAGGCCCAGCCACAGGCTGTGCCAATGGGCTGGCAAACTCTGGCAGAACTCCACCGCCAACGAACTTTTGCCAAACCCCGCCGGTGCGCTGACCAGCAGCAATCGCCCGTCCAGGCCAGCGCTCAGCCGCTCGCACAGGCGCGGGCGCAGCACGTAGCCGTCGGGCAGCGGTGGCCTGTAGAAGCGTGCTTCCAGTGTTGGAATAACCGCGCTGGCAGGCCCTTGGATTCGGGACAGATCAGTCATCGCCGGGCTCTTGTAGAAGGCTATTGTCGGCATTGCAGATGTCCGCAGACTAGCGGTAAAAGCGGCGGGATTGTAGATCTTTGCAACATTTGCCTGAAAAAGAACTGCGACAAAAAATGTGGGAGGTTGCCCGTGTGGGAGCCGGGCTTGCCCGCGATGCTGTCACCTCGGTCTGTCAGACATACCGAGGTGAGGCTATCGCAGGCAAGCCAGCTCCCACACTGACCGCCTCCCACATGGGGTTTATGCGTAAAGCTTAGCGAACACCATCCTGACGCAAGGCCGCAGGCGAGAAGTCGGCGGTGGTGGCGGTGAAGCCGAAGTCATACGCCTGCTTCTCTTCGTTCTTCATGCCCAGTGCCAGGTAGCGGCCGGACTGCAGGTCGTAGAGGGTTTCGAGGGCGTACCACGGCACTTGTTTGTCGTAGTAGTTCTCGGCGTGGGCCTCGGCGACGCGCCACAGTTGGCCACGACCGTCGTAGTGGTCGATCACGGCCGCTTGCCAGGTGTCTTCGTCAATGAAGAAGTCACGCTTGGCGTAGATGTGGCGCTGGCCTTCCTTCAGGGTCGCCACCACGTGCCAGACGCGACGCAACTCATAACGTGCGAGGTCCTGGTTGATGTGGCCGGCCTTGATGATGTCGGCGTACTTGAGCTTCGGGTCGTCGACCTTGTAGCTGTTGGAGGCGATGTAGATTTCTTTTTTGCCTTCCAGCTTCCAGTCGTAGCGGTCCGGCGCACCGTTGTACATGTCGAGGTTGTCGGAGGTACGCAGGCCATCGGCGGCGGTACCCGGGCCGTCATAGGACACTTGCGGCGCCCGGCGCACACGGCGCTGGCCGGCGTTGTAGACCCACGCCGAACGCGGCTCTTTAACCTGGTCCAGGGTTTCGTGTACCAGCAGCACACCACCGGCCAGACGGGCTGGCGCGGTTACTTGCTGCTTGAAGTAGAACAGCACGTTGCCCGGGTTTTTCGGGTCGAAGTCCTTCATCTTGTCGCGGAACACGAACTGGTCTTTGAAGTACACCAGGCTGAACGAGCCGTTGGTTTGCGGCGTGGCCTGGGTCACCAGACGGGTCACGCTGCCACCGCGATAACGGGTGATGTGGTTCCAGATCACTTCCACGCCGGTTTTCGGAATCGGGAACGGCACGGCGGTTTCAAAGTTTTCCAGGCCGTTGCCGCCCGACACCAAGTTGGTGGTGGTGGCGTTCTTCTTGATGGCGGCAAACACATCTGCCGGCACAGTTGCGCCGCGATGGCTCGGGTAGACCGGCATTTTGAAGGTATCCGGGTAACGCTTGAACATCGCGTACTGACCCGGCGCCAGCTTGTCTTTGTACTGCTCGACGTTCTGCGCAGTGATGGTGAACTGCGGTTGCTCGCTTGCGTAAGGGTTGGCGAGGAAACCACGGGCATCCACGGCGCCGGCGTTAGTAGGCAGTGGTGACCATTTCGGGATGGTACCTGCCGCGTTACCGGCCATTTCAGCGCCCATCGGCGTCAGGGTCGTACCCAGCTTGGCGGCTTCATCCGCCGAGACTGCCGCCATGACGTTGCTCGCCAGGATCGACAGCCCGAGCACACCCACATGCAACAGACTTTTAGTTATTTTCATGTTCTGGTTCTTCCTGAAATGCATGCATCTGAAAAAGACAGTCTTAGAAGTTCACGCCAGCGCTCAAGGCAATGAAGTCACGGTCATCCACGGTGCTGAACTTGCCACCAAAGAAGTTCGTGTAGTTCAGGCCGACGGTGTAGGTGTTCTGGTACTCGGCATCCACACCCAGGCTGACGGCCTTGCGACCTTCTTCAAAGTTGGCGCCAGGGCCTGGCGAGTAACCTTTGACGTCGTGGGACCAGGCCACGCTAGGCTTGAGGTTCACACCGGCAAACACATCCGGGTATTCCCAGATGGCCCGGGCGCGGTAGCCCCAGGATGTCGCCGTCGTGTAGCCGTCATTGTTGCAATTGGTGTTCAGGCCAGCAGCGTTCGGCAAGCCCGCGCCGGTGGCGGTGGAGTTGTTGAGTGCGTTGCAGAAACCGCCAGGCAGTGTGCCGGGACCGAAGACCGGATCGCGGCCATAACGTGCGGTGTTTTTACTCTCGAGGCCACCCACGTGGGTCACGCCGATTTCACCCACGGTGGTCAGGCGGGTAGCGCCCATCACCTGGTCGAAGAAGTGCGTGAACGTGGTCTGGAATTGGGTCACTTCCTTACGGTTATAGCCGTGCAGGTCCTGGCCCGGTGTGCCCTTGAGCACCGATGCGTTACCAAAGCCCGGAATCGGCGTCACACCCGCATACAGAATGTCCGTGGTGCTCAATTGCACCGGCGCATTCGGGCGATAGCTCAGCTCGCCACTCCACGCGGTGCCGGTAGGCAACGTGGTAGAGAAGCTCAAACCGTACAGGCGGATGTCTTCAGGGTATTCGACGAAGTACCGCGAGCTGCCCGCCACGATCAACGGACGCAACGCTCCCAGCGGCCCCAGCGGACGTGTGTACGCCGAGGCGGGCGCACCGGTCGCACTGAAAATCGGTGCGCGGCTGTGGTAGTTCATGAAGTAGGCGCCGAATTCAGTATCCAGCGGTTCGAAGTTGTAGTGCATGGCAACGCCGAACTGGCCGCTGTCCCGTGCATCACGGTCGCCGCCACGACGCACAAGTACGCCTTCGTTGTTTATATCCACGCCCAGGGCGTTAAGAGTTGGCAAGGCCGCACCGGGAATCGTGGAACGCTTGTTCAACACGCGCAGGTTATCGCCGCAACCGTCTGCAATCACATCCGGCTGGGAGAAGAACGTACCGCAGTTATCCACAACGGTCTGGTCCCACTCCAGCTGATAGAACGCCTCGGCGGAGAGGTTGTCGGTCAGGGTTTGCGACACGTAGAACATGTTGACCGGAATCAGGCCTTCCTTGATCTCGGCGCCCGGACGACGGAACGCGGACACGTCGATCGGGTTGATCGAGTTGATGCCGCCGCCAATGAAGGTACTTTCACCCCAGCTCACTACCTGCTTGCCGAACCGCACGTTACCCGGCTGATCCGCGATGGTGTAGTTGTGGTAGATGAAGGCGTCGAGAATCTGCCCGCCGGAGGACTTGGCGCCCTCTTTGCGGTTGTCATTGCTGACGTTCTTGAAGTCCAGGTCTTCGTTTTGCAGCGCGAAGTCGTACCAGTATTTGCCACGCACAAAGATGCCGGTGTCGCCGTATTTCAACTCAAGGTCATGGATACCCTTGAAGATCTTCGAAAAGGAATCGCCCTTGTCGAAGTTCAGGTGACCGTCATCGGAGGTCTGGGACAGGCCCCTGCCTCCGTTGTTGGCACCGATCAGGTCTTTGTTTCGACCGGCAGTCGACCAACTGGACCCCACCGACAGGGAGGAGTCAAAGCTGCCTTCGATTTCACCGATATTGAAACTGACGCCGAATGCGGGCCCGGCGAGCGTAGAAGCGAGACTGACGGCCAAAGGCAGTCTTGCCCGGCGCCAGAACTGATTTACTGAGGTCATCGACGCTACTCCATGTGCATTATTGTTATGGCAGTGAGTTGTTTCTCTGGATGCCTGTAACGGCCGGAATACAACGATTCCAATGCCGCCTCGCAACCGGGGCCCCATGCCCCGAAACGCAACATCCATGAAAAACTCTGGGTGGGACTATAGCCAGCAGGGGGTATCGCTTGATCCCTCTAAAGTGTGATTTGTATCACCAACCCGTCTGCCACAGTCCTTTCGCCACGTCGACGACAGTCGACGCGGGAAGGATGGCTGAAAATCCGGAAATCACAAGTGAAGGCACGAGATAGAGCAGTGCGTGCCCAAAAGGGCACGCTTTGAGGTTTCAGAGAGTAGACAGGAAGGTGCTGTTGTTGGCTTGCCATTCAATGATGTCAACGCGGATACGTTTTTTGTCGAGCTTGCCGACGCTGGTCTTGGGAATTTCAGTAACAACGGCGATCTGGCTGGGGATCGCCCACTTGCTCAAATGGCCCAATTCAACGAAGGGCTTGAGGTGTTCCTTGAGCTCGCGGGCACCTATCACATGGCCATCATGGACCACCAGCAACGCAAACGGGCGCTCGCCCCACTGCGGGTCGGCGATGCCCACCACCGCTACTTCGCGTACCGCCGGGTGACGGCTGACCAGGTCTTCCAACGCCAGGGACGAGATCCACTCGCCGCCGGTCTTGATCACGTCCTTGATGCGGTCGCGAATATCGATCACACCGAAAGCGTCCAGCGTGGCCACGTCGCCGGTGTGCATCCAGCCGCCTTCCCACAGCTCAGCGCCCTTCTGCGGCTCGTTGTAATAGCCTTCAGTCAGCCATGGCGCGCGCAGCACCAGCTCACCCTGAGACTCTCCGTCGGCGGGCAGGAAGTTGCCGTCACCGTCGATAATCGCCGCTTCCACCAACGGCCCGGGCACGCCAGCCTTGATGCGATATGTGGTGCGCTCGTCTTCGCTGCCGGCCATCAATTCTTCATTGAGATGGGCACACGATACCAACGGCCCGGTCTCGGACATGCCGTACGCAGCGGTCAGCTGAATCCCGCGCGCCTTGGACGCTTCATACAGCGTGCGATTGAGCGCGCTGCCGCCGATGACGATTTTCCAACCGCCGAAATCCACGCCCTGCGCGGCTTTGGCGTTGAGCACCATTTGCAGGATGGTCGGTACGCAGTGCGAGAAGGTGACCTTTTCCTTGCGCCACAGCTCCACCAGGTATTCCGGGTCGTAACGGCCGGGGTAGACCTGTTTCAGGCCAAGCATGGTCGCCACGTACGGCAGGCCCCAGGCGTGCACGTGGAACATCGGCGTGATCGGCATGTACACGTCGTTGGTGCCCAGCAGGCGCACGCTGTCGACACTGCCCATGATCGTCGCCACGCCGATGGTGTGCAGCACCAGCTGGCGATGGGTGAAGTACACGCCCTTGGGGTTGCCGGTGGTGCCGGTGGTGTAGAAGGTGGTGGCGACGGAGTTTTCGTCGAAGTCCTGGAAGTCGTACTTGGGGCTGGCGGCCGCCAGTAATGTTTCGTACTCGCCGACCAGACCCGGCAGCTCGGCGGTCTTGGATTCGCCGTCGGTCAGCAACAGCGTCTTGTCGACCGTGGTCAGGTGCCCGGCGATGGCCTGATAAAGCCCCACGAACTCGCTGTTGACCAGCACAAAGCGGTCCTCGGCGTGGTTCATGGTGTAGAGGATTTGTTCCGGAGACAGGCGCACGTTGATGGTGTGGATGACCGCGCCGATCATCGGGATGGCAAACATGCATTCCAGGTAACGGTGGCTGTCCCAATCCATCACGGCCACCGTGTCACCGGCTTTGACCCCGGCTTCGGTCAATACATTGGCCAGGCGCGCAACGCGCTCGATCAGGGTCGGGTAGGTGTAACGCAGCTTGTCGCGGTAGACGATTTCCCGGGTTTTCTCGTAACGGGTCCCGGACATCAACAGGCGTTTGATCAACAGCGGGTATCTGTACGCGCCTTCGGCGGGCGGAATAATACGGGTCTGCAACATACGAATCCCTTATCTGACTGCACGGTCTTGGCTTGAAGACCTGCACTGTAGAGACCTTATGTGTCAGCCAAATCAGCCAAAGGAATGATTTGTCGCGGCCAATGAATGCTAGCTTTGCGCCAGTACTCAGCCCCGATGGAGATCCAATGTGGGAGCTGGCTTGCTGTGGCGAGGGAGCTTGCTTGCGCTGGGGTGCGAAGCGCCCCCAAAAAAGCCGGCGACCGCTGCGCGATCGGGCGGGAGCAAGCTCCCTCGCCACAGCAAGCCCGCTCCCACATTTGTACTGTGTCTACTTCATGCTGGTGAAGGCCAGCTTCACGCCAATCGCAATCAACACCGCGCCCATGGTCCGGTCAAACCAATGCCCCATCCGCGCAAACCCCGCGCGCACGCGCTGCTGGCTGAACAGCATCGCCACCAGGCAGAACCACAACGCCGTTGCCACCGCGAGGTACACGCCATAACCGGCCTGAATCGCCAGTGGCGTATGCGGGTTGATCACCACGGTGAACAACGAAAGGAAAAACAGCGTGGCCTTGGGGTTCAAGCCATTGGTCACGAAGCCCGAGGTGAACGCGCCGCGCGCCGTGCGCTCGCCGACTTCACGGTGCAGGTCTTCTTCACTGGCAGGCTTGGCCGGCTGCGCGCGCAGGGCCTTGAAGCCGATGTACAGCAGGTACGCCGCTGCCGCCCATTTAAGCGCATTGAACAGCACGATGGACTGGGACACGATCAAGCCGATCCCGAGCAGCGAATACCCCACGTGCAGGAAAATCGCCGAGCCGACGCCCAGCGCCGTCCAGGTCCCGGCGCGGCGGCCATGGGTCACGCTTTCACGCACCACCACGGCGAAATCCGGGCCGGGGCTGGCCACCGCCAACAAGTGAATCAAGGCTACGGTCAAAAACTCGGCGGCGTACATGCTCACTCCATTAAGTAACTGATTATTTCATCTGATAGGCTCCGGAGATTACGCCTTCGAACCCTGTCGCAAAAGGTACAGTTGATGATGAACAATCGCCGCGCCGTCTTCCTTGATCACCCGTCCCTGGACCTGGGGGACCTCGACCTCAGCGAGCTGCGAAACAGCTTCAGCGAACTCGAGCTGTTTTCAGATACCACGCCGCAGAATGTGGTCGAGCGTCTGCAAGGCGTTCAGGTGGTCATCAGCAACAAGATTGCACTCAACACTGAAACCCTGGCGGCCTGCCCGGAACTCAAGCTGATTCTGGTGTCGGCCACAGGCACCAATAACGTCGACCTCGCTGCCGCGCGTGCCCACGGCATCAGCGTGAGCAACTGTCACGGTTACGGCACGCCTTCAGTGGCGCAGCACACGATCATGCTGTTGCTCAATCTGGCGACGCGGTTGAAGGACTATCAACAGGATGTCAACGCGGGCAAATGGCAACAGGCCAAACAGTTTTGCCTGCTGGATTACCCGATTGTCGAACTGGAAGGCAAAACCCTCGGCCTGCTCGGCCATGGCGAACTGGGCGGCGCCGTGGCGCGCCTGGCCGAAGCGTTTGGCATGCGCGTGCTGCTCGGCGCAATTCCCGGGCGCCCTGCCCGCGCCGACCGCGTGCCGCTGGATGAACTGCTCTCGCAGGTCGACGCACTGACCTTGCATTGCCCGCTCAACGAGCATACCCGCGACTTTATCGGCGCTCGTGAACTGGCGTTGCTCAAGCCCGGCGCGTTTGTCGTCAACACCGCACGCGGTGGTTTGATCAACGAGCAAGCCTTGGCGGACGCATTGCGCAGCGGCCACTTGGGCGGCGCGGCGACCGACGTGCTGAGCGTGGAACCGCCGGTAAATGGCAACCCGCTGCTGGCCGGCGACATTCCGCGCCTGATCGTCACGCCGCACAACGCCTGGGGCAGCCGCGAAGCGCGTCAGCGCATCGTCGGCCAACTGGCCGAAAACGCTCGGGGCTTTTTCAGCGGCGCCCCGCTGCGCGTCGTCAGTTGATAAACTGCGCCCCTTTTCAAGGAGCAGACCATGGATCCGCGCAGTGAAGTACTGCTTCGTCAGGCCGAACTTTTTCAAGGCAACGTGCTGCTGGTCGGCCTGCCCGCCGATGATTTGCTCGGCCGCCTGCCCAATGCCCACGGCTGGAGCTGGCATGCCGGCGACCAGGCTGCGCTGGATGCGCGCTTCCCCGAGCGCAGCCTGTTCGGCGTGAATGTGCCCGAGCGCGCGTTCGATGCGGCGGTGATCTTTCTGCCCAAGTCCAAGGACCTCACCGACTACCTGCTCAACGCCGTGGCCGCGCGCCTGCCCGGCGCCGAGCTGTTTCTGGTCGGCGAGAAAAAAGGCGGTATCGAAAGCGCCGCCAAGCAGATGATCCCCTTTGGCAAGCCGCGCAAGCTCGATAACGCGCGGCACTGCCAGCTGTGGCAGGTCACGGTGGCCAATGCCCCGCAAGCGGTGGCGCTGGAGAGCCTGGCTCAGGTCTTCGAAGTGCCGTTGGCAGAAGGCCCGCTCAAGGTGGTGAGTTTGCCGGGCGTGTTCAGCCATGGTCGCCTGGATCGCGGCACCGAGTTGCTGCTGGAACATTTGGATAAGCTGCCGAGCGGTCACTTGCTGGACTTCGGTTGCGGTGCAGGCGTGTTGGGCGCTGCGGTCAAACGTCGCTACCCGCACAACACCGTGACGATGCTCGACGTGGATGCGTTTGCCGCTGCCAGCAGTCGCCTGACCCTGGCTGCCAATAGCCTGGAAGCCGAGGTGCTGACCGGTGATGGCATCGACGCTGCGCCGATGGGTTTGAACGCGATTTTGAGCAACCCGCCATTCCATGTCGGGGTGCACACCGATTATTTCGCCACCGAGAACTTGCTGCGAAAAGCGGCGAAACACTTGGCAAAAGGCGGCGAACTTCGCTTGGTTGCCAACAGCTTCCTCAAATACCAACCGTTAATTGAAGAGCACTTGGGCGTGTGTGCAATCAAGGCCGAAGGCAATGGTTTTCGCATTTATCGTGCCAAGCGCGGCTGACGGGCGTTTGAAAAAGAAGGCTTGCCGAATGGGTTTTGCCTAGGCAGAATCCGCTCCGTCCTAGGGGAGTAGTCTCCCACGAGCGCCATGCTCGTCCGGCATACGTCAACATACTTGGTCAACAGGCCATGGCGTATGCGACCCAGGAGTCCGCACAGACGGACCGGGGTTTGACAAGACCTATGACACGAACACCTTACCCGGGGCGGGAAGGCTGTACGTGTCATAGCCGTGTCGACCCGCCCCTGGAAGCTTACCTGATGCTGGATTCATTACTCGTTCCTACCGCAATCGTTGCCTTGGCCGAAATCGGCGACAAGACGCAACTGCTCGCGCTCATCCTTGCCGCACGCTTTCGCAAACCCTGGCCGATCATCGCCGGCATCGTCGCCGCGACCCTGGCCAACCATGCGGCGGCCGGTGCCGTGGGGGCCTGGTTCGGAAGTTTCTTCTCGGATGCGGTGTTGCACTGGATCCTCGCAGCGAGCTTCTGCGCCACGGCGTTGTGGACTCTGGTGCCGGACAAACTCGACGACGACGAAGCCAGTACCACGCGCAAGTTCGGGCCATTCCTGACCACGCTGATCGCGTTCTTCCTCGCGGAAATCGGTGACAAGACGCAGATCGCCACGGTGATGCTGGCGGCGCAGTATCCGGAGCTGTGGCTGGTGATTATCGGCACCACGCTGGGCATGCTGATTGCCAACGTGCCGGTGGTTCTGGCGGGGAATTTTGCAGCCGAGAAGCTGCCGTTGACCCTGATTCGCCGGCTGGCGGCGACGGCGTTTTTCGTGCTGGCGGTGGTGGCGGTGTACAAGGCCATGCAGAGCAGCGGGTGGATCTAAACCGCGATGATCGTTCCCACGCTCTGCGTGGGAATGCCGCTCTGGACGCTCTGCGTCCGCTCTTAACAGCGTGACGCGGAGCGTCACAGGATGCATTCCTTTGCTGCGCGTGGGAACGATCAATCAACTCAGGATTTTTTGGCCTGCTGATACAGCGGCATCACCTTCGGAATCGCCGCCTGCAACGAAGCAATTCGGCTGTCGGAGGCCGGATGCGTGCTCATGAACTCCGGCGGTGCACCTTCCGAAGCCTTGGCCATCTTGTTCCACAAGGTAATGGCTGCGTTCGGGTTGTAACCGGCACGGGCCGACAGCTCCAGGCCGATCAGGTCGGCTTCGTTTTCGTTGGCGCGGCTGTTCGGCAAGGTCATGCCGTAGTTGGCCACGGTATCGGCCAGCGCCATGCTGTCCTGACCGAGACCGAACAGCGCACCGGCGCCCTGCTTGGCCATCTGGATGCCGTAAGCCTTGGACATCGCTTCACGCCCGTGCTCGCGCAAGGCGTGGGCGATTTCATGGCCCATCACCGCCGCCAGCTCGTCATCGGTGAGCTTGAGGTTATCGATCAACGCGCTGTACACGAAAATCTTGCCGCCAGGCCCGCAGTTGGCGTTCATCTCGTCACTTTTGATCAAGTTCACTTCCCACTTCCACTGCGCCGCATCGGGGCGGAAAGTCGGGGCCTGGGCGATCAGGCGATTGGCTATTGCCTGTACGCGCTTGGCGTTGGCGCTGGTCTTGTCCAGCATGCCTTTGCCGCTCGCCTCTCCCAGTGTCTGTTGATAAGACTGGGCATACATCTGGTCGACTTCCTGGCTCGACAGCATGCTGAACATGTACTGCTTGCGCTCGACCCCCACCGCGCCGCCGCTGGTAGTGTTAACCGACTGGCAGCCCGCCAGCAGCATCGCTGCAACCAAGCCACTTACCGCCAATGACTTCTTCATGAAGCTCTCCCTGAATACACGCCGTGAAAACATGGCGCGTATCGTAGGCGGTCATTTGTATCGGCGCCAGATACAACAGACGTTTAACCGCCTGGTTTCAGATACATCCCACACAGCAGCGGTTGATCAGCCAGTTCAGGACAGGCGACCGCTATCGCAGGCAAGCCAGCTCCCACATTGACTGTATTCACAATTCTGAATGTGGGAGCTGGCTTGCCTGCGATGGCGCCCATCAATTCAACCGCAAAATCACTGACTTAACCCGGCGTCAGGCATTCGGGGCCGTTGAGCTTGGGATCATTGACCATATTGGCCAGCACCCGCTCGCGCAACGCCACAGGCTCAGCGGCCAGCAATGCCTGCAATTGATGCAACGGCGTCTCCGGATTCAACCAAGCCTCTTGCCCCGCCGCATCCAGAATCAACGGCCGCCGCTGGCTTTGCGCGGCCTGAGTCACCACTGCCGTGCTCAGCCACACTTGCTCCTGCACCGGATACGCTTCCCAGATCGCCGCAAAAAACAGCGTGGAGCCCTCCCCCGGCGTCAGCCAATACGGGCGTTTGCGCTGAGTGCCGCGCCATTCGTAAAAACCATTGGCAGGCAGCAGGCAACGACGCTGGCGGAACGCTTCGCGAAACATCGGTTGCTCGGCCAGGGTTTCGGCGCGGGCGTGGGCGGGTGTGCGGGACATGTCGGTCAGCCAGGGCGGCGTCAGGCCCCAACGGGCGCGGGCCAGGCTGCGCTGGCCTTCGCTCAGGCGCTGGATCAGCACGGAATCATTGGGGGAGATGTTCCACTGGGCCTGCTGATCAGCCGGGAAGCCCGGCAAGGCAGCAAACGTAGGGTTCCAGCGAAACAGGGCATAACGTCCACACATGGGGTAACACGACTCTTGGGTAAACCGACCGACAGCCTAACAGACCAACACGTCGGGCAAGCTGTCGGGTTCATCACCGGGCAGCGGCTGCGCGCCGATGTAAGCCAGAATCAGCTCGCGGGCGTAGGCGGCACGGTCGTTATCCACTTCCAGCCCCAGCAACCCGAAAATCGGCAATTCACCGGTGCCGCCGAGCAAATGGCGGCCCACCAGGTGCGCGTCGATGCCCTCGCTGGCGAGCATGTGTTGCAGCAGCTCGCCTTCCATCAGGTTTTCCGGTTCGTAGATTCGCTGCATGGGCGTACCTGTTATTCGTTTTCGCTACGGGTTTCAAGCATCCACTCGTCACCGTGGACCTGCAGATTGAAAATGATCGGTCGGCAACATACCTGGCAGTCTTCTATATAAACCTGATCACCACCGGACAAATCCACGGTTGTTTCAACTTCTTCACCACAATAAGGACAATCGTACGTCGCAGTTTCCAGCATCGCGGTCTCCCAGGTGACTTGTGCGTATAATCGCCGGTCTATTTACAGGGCTATTCTCGGCAGCGCCACAATTGCGGCCGCACCCTGATGTTCCTTTACTTACCCTAGCCGTTTCTAACAAGAGAGCATGATGGGCGAATTCGATACCATCCGACCTTACAACGACAGCGAAGTCCCGGCAGTGCTGGCACGTCTGTTCAGTGACAAGGCCTTTCTGGACATCCTGACCCACTTTCGCTTCCCGCGCTTTGCCGGCGCTCTGGGCTGGCTGCTCAAGCCCATGATCGCCCGCAGGCTGCGCCGTGAGTTCGCCGGCGTCACCACCGTGGCCACGCTGCAAGACAAAGTCGAATACTACGTCGACCACACCATCGACCGGGCAACCGACGGCGTGACCTACACCGGCGTCGAGCAACTCAAATCCGGCACCGCCTACCTGTTCCTCGCCAACCACCGCGACATCGTAATGGACCCGGCCTTCGTCAACTACGCCGTGTACCACGCCGGCCTGCCGACGCCGCGCATTGCCATCGGCGACAACCTGCTGCAAAAGCCGTTTGTCAGCGACCTCATGCGCCTGAACAAGAGCTTCATCGTGCACCGCTCAATCACTGGGCGAAAGGAGAAGATGGCGGCGTTCAACCTGCTGTCGGCCTACATCAACCATTCGATCCGCAACGACTGCCAGTCGATCTGGATCGCCCAGGCCGAAGGCCGCGCCAAAGATGGCGATGACCGGACCGAGTCGGCGATCCTCAAGATGTTCCACGTCAGCCGCAAGGAGGAGCCGTTTGCCGAGGTGATCCAGTCGCTGAACCTGACGCCGGTGTCGATCAGCTACGAGTACGACCCGTGCGATTCGGCCAAGGCGCGCGAACTGTACATCCGCGCCACTACCGGCACCTACAGCAAAGCTCCGGGCGAAGACGACGTGAGCATCGCCCTCGGAATTACCGGCTACAAGGGCCGCGTGCACGTGAACTTTGCACCGCCGATCACCGAGCGTTTCGAGGACACCAAGCTGCTGGCCATTGAAATGGACCGGCAGATTCTCGGCGGTTACCGTTTATTCCCGGTGCATTACCTGGCCTACGCGCAATGGGCTGATGCTGACCCGCAGTTGCAAGTGCCGACGGCGGCTGAAGTGTTCCCGGCGGATGAGTTAGCGAAGGCCAAAGCGGAGTGGGAGCGTCGCTTGAATGAGTGCCCGGCTGAACATCGGCCGTTTCTGGTGGTGCAGTATGCGACGCCGGTGCGCAATCAATATCGGGTAAAGGCCGGGATCCCCCTGTAACAAGCGGTCAAAAAAATGTGGGAGCGGGTTTGCCCGCGATTGTGGTGTGTCAGTCGGCAAATCCGGTGCTGACACTCCTTCATCGCGGGCAAGCCCGCTCCCACATTTGTTTTGGGTTGTTCCTACAGGTGGGTGCTTAGCCAGGACGCGGCCAGCGCCAACACAAGGCAGGCAAACCCCACGCGGTAAGCCAGACGATGCGCCCGTTCGGTGCGCACATCCAGAAACAACATCGGTTGGTCGATCGCGCGATCTTCGCTCTGTGCGGTCAGGTCGGCCATCGCGCGTTGTTCGCGCAGGCGAGTAATGAACAGCAGCGCTGCACCCGGGCAGGCCACCAATAAAGCCACAACGTTAATGAGCAGTGCGGGCAGCGCCATCGCAAACCTCGGTCGATCAGTGTCTTGGTATCAATTCAGATACAAACCTGAATGATAGTGGCGTCCTGCGCCTGAAATGCTCCGTCCCCCATGTACGGTTAATGTATCCAGTAATTTACAGCGTCACCTGAACGTCACCTTAACAGGCCACTCTGTTGCCCTTCGAACGCTCGGGAACTTGTCATGCTGCACGCACAAAACCAGGACCGGCTGTACCTGATCACCCCAAACGATGAGCAAGAGGCGCTGGTCGGCGCCTTGGCCTTCAACGTCCAGGACCGCCACTGGCTGGTGTACTGCGCCCTCGGCGGGCACCCGCATGCCGACCTGCCGGAGGTGGACCTGCTCACTGGCGTGAGTGTGCTGGACTTTTATGTCGAAACGGCTGCATGAAGGTTGCAGGCACAAAAAAACCGGGCTCATCGCTGAGCCCGGTTTTTTGTTGGCTGACGGTTACTGCGAGCTGAGCAGTTGGCCGATGCTTGGGTCTTTGAACAAGCGGGTCAGTGCGTCACTCAGTACATCGCTGACCAGCTTGGTGTTGGTCTCTTCATTTGGCGACATGCCAAAGCGCTGGTTCAGGGAAGCGCCATAGCGACCACTGTAACGACGGGTGCCGGCACTGACGTCAGACTTGAAGGTCGCGCCGATGGAGGCTTCGGTCACATACAGGCCTTCTTTAGGCGACTGGTACTTTAGCTCGGCCAAGGTGATGGTCAACTGAGGTGCGCCCGGCGAATTGGCCGGAGTGAAACCCAGCAGGCGGACGGCGGCTTCAGCCTGGGCCTGCAGCTTGGGCAGTACGTCCTGGCCCGTGACGGAAATCAACGCGGTCTCCGGGTACAGGCCACCACGCGAACCCAGGGTTGGCGACGGACGACCATCGACCACACGCACCGACACCGGCTGGCCGTGGCCGACCGGGGCCAACTGCGTGGTGATTTTTGGTTGCGGGCTGAGTTGTTGCGGGCTGTTGGCGCAGCCAACCAGGGTCAAACTGGTCACAGTGATCAAACCGAACAACAGGCGTTGCAACATACTCATTTCTCCAGGACTAGGTGCAAACAGGCGGCCAGTATAACGGTGCAGACGCACCACCCACCAGCGATCCTGAACGGGGGCTGAAGGCCTGCGTGAATTACAATTTCACATAAATCCGTCATTCCAATGTCATGGCACACTGGCAACCTTCAAGCATGTAACGCAACCGGTACAAAGCCATGCGCCTGCTCAAATCGCTGTTCCTGCCAAACGCCCGCCTGCGCCACTATGCCTTGCTCGATAGTCATGGCTATTGCCTGGCTTTCAAGCAGTGCAGCCTGCCGCCCGTCGGTGAAGGCTGGGTAGAAGTGGCCGAGACACGACTGGGCTGGATGCACCGCCCGCTGCCGGCCAGCGCCCGGGTCAGCGCGCATCCTGTGCACGCGCATGCGCAGCATGCGTTGGCCTCCTGACCGAAGCACTAATAAAAGTCATAAAACACGCCCATTTCCCTAGCGTTCTTCGCTACAATCTCCCCCCGATTATAAGGACGTCTCCTGATCGGGCCTCGCAACATCGTTAATGCTCAGGCATTAGCCCCCAAATCGCCCACAGAGAGCCGCCCACACAGATCGAGTGAAGCTGGCGTGCTTGCTGTTTTCCTTGCAAACCCTCCCTCTTTACCGAATCTGCCAGAGCTGCCATTGCGCTCGGCCACTTGAGTTGTTTGCCCGTATTGCCGCGTGTCGGCAAGGACTTCGGGCCAGGTGCCAGGCTGGGGCAGCCCTTTTTTGAGGTTCACGTCTTCAAAAGAGCGTGAAAAAACGGGTTTTCACAACTTCACAAGAGTGTGGCGAGCAAATGAATAGTTTGGCGTTTGTACAAGCACCATCAGCGTCTGGAACAGCCCAACCACACAGGACCGAGCAGGCCTCAAAAACCGGAGCTTGAAACCTGTCCGCTACGGATTTGGTTGCACGAATTGCACGCTTTGACCATAAGTCGAATTGCCACAGGCGCCCATGAATGCGTTCATAGGCAGGTTAGCCCGGCAGGAAGCGTGCGCTGAAGTTGCAAAAAAATTGCGAAGAATCGGACATGGCGATCCTGGCCATGGGTAACCTGGGGCAACACGTGAACCGCCCCGTCACTCCTGGCAGCCATGCCGTCAATTTGGTGCTGCAGATTTTGGAGACGCGTTAAATGGCGCATAACGAAGCAGTCGACGTAGTACTGGTAGGGGCCGGCATCATGAGTGCCACCCTGGCCGTATTGCTCAAAGAGCTCGACCCCGGCCTCAAGCTGGAAGTCGTTGAGCTGATGGATTCGGGTGCCGCGGAAAGTTCCAACCCGTGGAACAACGCCGGTACCGGCCACGCCGGGCTGTGTGAGCTGAACTACACGCCGC
>NZ_MSDF01000011.1 GCF_002022275.1 Pseudomonas fluorescens | reverse complement strand
GGGGAATGCCAATGGGGCGGGGTTGGGGCTGGCGATAGTGGAGATGATTGTGGGGAAGATTGGATGTAGGTTGACGTTGCGGAATTTGGAGCGGGGTGGGTTGTGTGCGCGGTTGAGCTTTACGGATTGCGCGATGGAACCGGCGGGAAGACCACACCGTTGAAGGTGTGGGTGCAGCAGTCGCAAAACGGCTTCATCAGTTCGGGCGTCAAGTGAGGGTTAACTTTTTGCAGCAGGCCTGTTTCGTCGACCCATAAGCCGCTGAAATAGGCGGATTCATCTGTCCTCACATATTCCTTCTTATCGCATTCATGCAGCGCAACCATCCAGAATACAGGCTCCGGGCGATCGAGGCGGGCGTTGGCTTCGCTGAACACCTTGTCCCACGGCTGACCGACTTTGGACAGGAGAAATCGGAATAGCGGCGTGTAGTCAAAACCGTGTCGTTGGTGGCTGTGCATTGAGCTGCGGGTAGACAGTGAGTCCTTTTCGCTTTTGGTGTGCCGTTCATAACGATAAGCGCAAAAACTGCCATGGCGCACACCATGGGTTCGGGTGTTGACGGAGCGGTAGAGGAGGGGCTTTTTGATTGTGGGTCTCATTGCGTCAGGACGCCTTCTTGGATTGTTTGGGGGGCGGGGGCCAAGCGCCTTGGTAGCGGAAAGAAATTTGATAGTCGTAAAGGTTGGGCGCTATTACATGCTGGAAATGGGGTTGGAGGATTGCTATCCAGCTCGGGAGAACATTGAAAACGTCGGCATATATTGCGGTCTCATCGCTCAAGCCCAGTGCTTCAAAAGAACTGTCGGCGTCGTCGATATCCACTGAATACTCATCTGCTTTCAAGTCATTGCTGTGTTTTTCGTACCAGCGCAATCTGATTTTCATGGCTATTTTTTCGGCTCACCTTCATCGGCAAATTCGACGGTTTGTATTTGTGATCCTTGACGCTGAGTGTGGCCCTTAGGCGTCGCACGCCAAATACAGTGATACAGTTTTTGGAAAGACTGATGAGGCAGGTTTTTCGATGCCGTTGACCTGTTGAGGAGTGAGCGGGTAGTACTCGGGAGTGGGGCGAAGTCGGGCTAAGAGGCCGGACCGAACAAATGCGGATGCTGCGCCTGGAAAGACTTGAAGGTCTGGTATTTCCAGCGCTCACCGCCCGGCTCTTCATCGGTCGTGTTGACCTCGCCGAAGTACCAATGCTCTGACTCGAACGTATATCCGTCTTCATTCTCATGGGTGAAGTGAAAGCCGACTTCGTAAAGCCCCGTTGGCAGGGTCAGGTTCCATTCGGCGGCTAAGCTTCGACCTATGATTCGGGTTTGGCAGAAGTAGTCATAGTCGAAGGGTTGAGTGTGGCCGAGATAGCGAGCTTTATCGGTGTAGACACAGACCCGGCTTGAGAACATGTCCGGAACCATGACGCAGGCGACAATCCAGCATTCAGGGGCGTCGTCTGGTCGTGCTTGAAGCAGATGGCCTGCGACATTGATCAACTGTTGGGCACAGTTCGCCAGAATTTCCGGTGTGGTCTGCTTGCCCTCCACAAGATTTTCGATAACGGGGATTTTTTCGTTTACGAAGTCAGGCTGTAGCGGTAATTCTTTGTAGAAATAGCCTTCGAAACTGTCGGCCCAGCGCGCCAGTGCTCTGAGGTGCCTGGGGATGTTGTGGAGTTTTTTGTTTGTTAGTGAGAGTCTGCGCATCAGATCCAATTTCTCCTGAGTGGAGTCACCGTTGAGCATCTTGGTAATCGAGCGCTACGAAATAGTCGCTGTCTGCAAGAGTGATTTCATGCGCGAAGAATGGCTGTACATGCGATAGCCAATCCCGGCGCAATTCAAACAGGCCGTTATTGACTGCCTCCTCCTTCGAGAGCCCTAGCTTTGTAACGACGGAGTAATCCTCTCCCAAATCCTTTGACTCTTCCGTGCCAACCAACCACTCCGTGGTCTTGTCGAACCACTCCAATCTCACTTTAAGTCCCATGTAGCCTCACAAATACTTTTTGATATTTCGTTTTTTCTTTGCTGGTTTCAGCTGCTTGCCGGTTATATGGCTGAAGGCGCCGAGGTGGCTTCCATCACTTGCCAGGTAGGCTTCCAACTCGCCGTGTTGTGAGTCCCACTCATAAATTGTCCGTCCTTTTTCATCAATCCAGCGCTCTCTTAATCCGGCACCTCCTTGCTTGGGCGTTTTAGGCTTTGCCTTTATCAGATTCAAAAAGCCGGTAATTTGCTCCGCTTTAGGAGCCTTGTGGTACTTGTGATCGCCAGCTAGAACACTGACCACCACATACAGCGGCCGAACCCCCGACTCCACCGGGAACACCAGAATAAAATCCCGGTACTCCGGCGGATAAACCGGGTTCACCAGAATTTGCGCCGCCTTCTCTGTCGGCGGGTAAATCCACATCACCGGCGCCTGCGGCGCAGCCTCCAAAGCCGGAATACCCAGGGTGTCCCCCGGATCAACCGCAGGCGTCCAGACCAGCTCTGCGCCTTCACCCAAATCCGCCACAAACTGATCGCCACGGCGTTGGAACTGCACCACATCAATCATCTGCAATCGGCATGGTTGCCCGTGTAAAACCCATACCCCTTCAGCGTGCCGTCCTCACGCTGCTCAACCTGCAAACGCATCTGAGACCGCGCCCGCTGCATCGAACGCAGCTGCTCCTCACTGTAGAGCGCGCTGTCGCCCAGCTCTGAGGGCCAAACCAGCGCCACCAAGCCCATCAGCAGCCCACCGGCGACTGTGCCAGCGGCGGTGGCTGCCGACTCCACCACCGCCGTACGCAACGCCAACTGCCCCAAGCCAACGGGCAGGGCACTGCCACTGATCTTGCTCAGAGCGATCGCGCCCTGGCTGTCCACCTCGCGCCCACCCAACAGGCTGAAATGGCCGTAGTCCTTGATCAGCTCCAGCGGTACGTAACCGGTGGGGTTGGTGTAGTGAATGATGCCGTCGGGCAGTTGGCAGGGTTTGGTGAAGGTGCAACCAGGAAGTTTGGCAGGCACAGGTTTTGGCGCGGGTGTGGGAGTGAATGGATTGATCGGCGGTGAGTAGGGCGCGCGCGGCGGTTGCCGGCTCAGGATTCGACGCCTGAGCTTTTCTTCTTCGGTGGGAGGGTAAAAGCGTTCTGACATGACCGGCTCACTTCCTTGTGCTGGGGGAGTGAGCGTACGAGGGCGGATTGGAAGCTGATGTCGGGGTTATTCGATGGTGGATGTGGGAAAAGGCGCCTGAATCCTTGCGCTCTCTAGTACGGGCAGTTGCGCTGGTTCATCCGCGCGTTCAGATCTTCAGTTAGACACTTTTCGGCACATACTTCAGCTTTTACATAAGTGCTTTCCAAACTACCTTCGCAGCCGTCACTGCAAATTCAGTGACCGGGCCTGATAACCCGTGGAACAATAGGCGCTAAAGCGTCTTCAGCACTATGCCGGCGCTTTTTTTTGCGTCCGCACATCCGTGTTATGGCGGCTGTGCGCGGGAGGCCTTCGGGCCTGCCGGGTTCCTATTGTCCCGGTTTATCAGCCTGCGCACAGCTGCCACCCTTTCGCCTGATAACGAATGTGGCAGCTTCTCGACACTAGGAGCTAAATCCATGAGCGTTTCTGACAGGTCGTACCCTCGTAGCACTGCAACCGAAACTCCGGCTAAATCCGGAGGTGCCCAATGATCAACCCACCCCTCAACAAAACCCTCGGCGTCATCACCTTCTCCACCTGCGGCAATCAACCAAACCTGCACCGCCTTTTCCGCGTCAACGCTGGCGTGCCTATTCGCGAAGCCCTGGAGCATGCCTCCGAGCTGTTGCACTGTTCCAAAATGCTCGCGCTGGACGCTGCCATGGATACGAGCGCGGACCGTTATGCGTGGGCGGCGCATTATTTGGGGGAGATGGCGAAGGCGGTGGTGGATGATTTGGCGAATGGGATGTTGCCGAATGGGGTGATGGAGGAGGGGGAGGCGGTTGGTGTGTAGTCGGGTAAATTGAGGGTGTTGGGGCTGGCGTCATCGCAGGCAAGCCAGCTCCCACATTTTTGATCCGCATGTACTTGCTACACCGTGTAAGCAGTTAAAGAGACCTTGGGAAGCCAAGGTCTTTTTTTGCCTGTTGATCAGCTCAGTAGGTGCCTGGAAATGATCCGGGAGATTTCGACGATTGAGGTCTTGCCGGTGAATTCGAACTTCACTTTTCCCAGCGACGAAAATTAAATCTCCAGCTCCGAGTCCAGGTCAAACGTGCCGGACGTTTCCACCGAATACGCCACGATGTTTTTGTACGGCAACGAGGTGAAGTCTTTCTTGCTGCCGGTAATCCCCTGCACGTTCACGGCGATGATGCGTTTGGTGGTGAACACCACGCCGTCGCGCATCGCCTTGTAGGCGTCGACTATTTCTTCATCGTCCAGCAGCAGAGCCGAGACGCGTTCGGCGTATTCATTGTTTTGTTTGAGCTTGAAGAAGCCTTTGTTGTTGAAGTCGATCATGGGCCTGCCTCTTGGGTGTATGCCGTTTTGGTCGCGGATCTGTATCTAACGCGGGCATTTTGAACGCCCTACCATGGCGGCCAACCTTGCAACCTTGGCTAGATGTTTCAAAAAACGGAGCCCGACGATGCCCGAACTGTCCAGCTGGCTGGCTTATGCGCTGATCTCCCTCGGCATGGTGCTCACGCCCGGCCCGAACATGATCTACCTCATTTCGCGCTCGATTTGCCAGGGGCGCACGGCCGGTTTGATCTCGCTGGGCGGGGTTGCGGTGGGGTTTGTGGTTTACATGCTGTGTGCGGCGTTGGGGATCACTGCGTTGGTGATGGCGGTGCCCTTTGCCTACGACGCGCTGCGAATCGGCGGCGCGTTGTATCTGATTTATCTCGCGTGGCAGGCGCTCAAACCGGGTGGGCGTTCGCCGTTCCAGGTGCGGGATTTGCCCAAAGACAGCCCGCGCAAGCTGTTCATGATGGGCTTTGTGACCAACCTGCTGAACCCCAAGGTGGCGGTGATGTATTTGTCGCTGCTGCCGCAGTTCATCGACCCGAACGGCCATGGCAGTGTTTTGACGCAATCGTTGATATTGGGCTTTACGCAGATCGCAATCAGCGTGAGCGTTAACTCAGTGATTGCCATCATGGCGGGCTCCATCGCGGTGTTCTTTGTCACCCGTCCGGGTTGGCAGGTGGTGCAGCGCTGGCTGATGGGGTCGGTGTTGATGGGGCTGGCGGTGCGGATGGCGGTGGAAGGGCGGCGCTAGGGTCAGCGCGCCATGACGTTGACGATCACGTGCAGGATGAAAGCGGGGCCATAGCAGGCTTGACCGTGTTCATCCTCGATCCGCCAGATTGACGTGACCGTGCAGGTTTCCTTCGGCGCGGCGAATTCGACGGTGATGTGCACCGGCTGACCGGGCAGGGTTTCGGCGATCGGGATTTCGTTGTTCAGGCTGCGCAGGTGCGTGTCCATCACCACTTCCAAGAGCGCGCCCGAGTCGGTGCGGCGGGCGATGACGTATTCGCCGTCTAGCCGTACCAGCTTCCGCCCGCGCCAAGGGCGGGTGCCGAGGTTCTGGATCTCCCAGATTTTCTGAAAGGTTTCACCGGGCAGCACGACGGTTTGGTCGGGCGTGGTGACGTCTGCGTTGAATACGGCGATGTCGCTGGGATCGCGCAGGTTGATGGCGCGGTTGGTGGCGGCCATTGCATGGGCGTCGGCTGGTGCGCCGGCCAGGTCGGCGAAGTAGCGGAAGAGTAATAGTGGGGAGACATGGAGCGCTTTGGCCAGTTTGATCAGGGTGCGTACAGAGGGATCTTGTGAGGCGCCGCCTGCCAATCCGTACAGGTAGGTTCGGGAAATACCGGCTTCCTTGGCCAAGGTGGTCATGGATTTGCCCAGTTCTCGGCTGCGTCGGGTAATCAGCGCCCTTAGGGTGTCTCGCGTTCTGATAGTCATGCCTCACCTTTGTACGCCAAAAAAGACAACCTGCTCGCCGCTGCGTTTAGTGAGGTATGCACACTACACGCCGCGCTGACCGTTGCGATTCTGGCGTGTGTTTCATTCCTTTACATCAAATTCGAAAGGTCGCCATGACGCCTTACTTCATCGAGGGGTTGGTGCTTGGCCTCGGGCTTTTTATCGCCCCTGGCCCAAAAGACACCTTGGTCATCCGCCAAGCTGTCAGTCGCGGTCCCATCTGGGGCGTGGTCGCTATCTGCGTGCTGGCCGATGTCCTGCTGATTGCTGGTGGCGTCACAGGACTAGGTTCGCTGCTGGAAAGTTGGCCAGAGGTGATGGCAGTGATGCTGGTATCCAGCGCGGCTTATCTGTTGTGGTTCGGTAGCCAACGCTTGCTCGCCTGCATCCGTAACCAATCCATGCCGGACACTCGAGGCGGCAACTCACAACGAGGGCTGTTGCGCTCAGCGGTGGTTCTCGGCTTCGCCAACCCCTACGCCTGGCTCGATACCGTTGTGCTGATCGGCTCTATCGGCGCGGCCAAACCCTCGGGCCAACAAGCGCTATTCGCGACAGGCGCGATGACGGCGTCATTGGTGTGGTTTGTGTTCCTGGCGCTGGGTTGCCAGCGATTGACGGGGCTGTTTCGTTTGCCCGTCGTCTGGCGATGGCTGGACGCGGGCGTGGCGGTGTTGATGGTTTATCTGGCGGGAATGCTGATTACCGACTCACTGGATATCTTTCAGGTAGTCCTGAAGGTGGGTCAACGGGGCGCTTAGTTCTTCAAGGCTATGCGCCTGCTGCACTTCTACGGACAGTTTGAGCAATTCACGGCCGAGCACCGTTTCGGCGCCCCCTAGCGCGTTCAATGCCTGGGAGACGCACTCATCCAGCTTCCCCTGAATCCCGACCAAATCCCCCTGGCGCACCAACAACCCAAATACTTCCCGCTCATACCCATCCATCACCAAATCATCCCGCAGAATCGGGCTCGCGCCTTCTGTCTCATGCACCAGCTTGAGAGCAAAAAGCGCAACAGCTTCCAGCGTCAATTCCATGGTCCCGGCTCCTCGGTTTCTGCGTGCGCCTGCACAGTCTCACTTTTCTGCAGACGAAAAAAAAGACCTTGAATTTCAAGGTCTTTCTTTAAGATGGTGCCCCGAGGGAGAATCGAACTCCCACTTCTTTCGAAAACGGATTTTGAATCCGCCGCGTCTACCAATTCCGCCATCAGGGCTCAATGGCGGCGAAGTATAGAGATGAGATTACCGTTGGTCAATCACGTTTCATGGTCTATTTTCACTATTTCCGCTAGACTTCCCGGCCCTGCTAGACGAACCCCATCATGCGCGTTGCTGACTTTACTTTTGAGCTCCCTGATTCGCTGATCGCTCGCCACCCTTTGGCCGAGCGTCGCGCCAGTCGACTGCTGACCCTGGACGGGGTGAGCGGTGCCCTCGCACACCGTCAATTCACTGATTTGCTTGAGCATTTACGCCCTGGCGATCTGATGGTGTTCAACAATACCCGGGTGATTCCGGCACGGCTGTTTGGCCAGAAAGCGTCCGGCGGCAAGCTGGAAATTCTGGTGGAGCGGGTGCTGGACAGCCATCGCGTGCTGGCCCATGTGCGCTCCAGCAAGTCGCCGAAACCGGGTTCGAATATCCTCATCGATGGCGGTGGCGAGGCCGAGATGGTCGCGCGCCATGATGCGTTGTTCGAGCTCAAGTTCGCCGAGGAAGTGTTGCCGTTGCTGGAGCGCGTCGGCCATATGCCGTTGCCTCCTTATATAGACCGCCCCGACGAAGACTCGGACCGCGAGCGCTATCAGACGGTGTACTCCCAGCGCCTCGGCGCGGTAGCCGCGCCAACAGCCGGGCTGCATTTCGACCAGTTGCTGCTGGATGCGATTGCCGCCAAGGGCGTCGAGAGCGCCTATGTGACCCTGCACGTGGGGGCCGGCACGTTTCAGCCGGTGCGTGTGGATAACATCGAAGACCACCATATGCACAGCGAGTGGCTGGAAGTCAGCCAGGAAGTGGTGGATGCGGTGGCGGCGTGCAAGGCGCGTGGCGGTCGGGTGGTTGCCGTGGGCACAACCAGCGTGCGTTCGCTGGAGAGTGCGGCGCGCGATGGCGTGCTCAAGCCGTTCAGTGGCGACACCGATATCTTTATCTTCCCGGGCCGGCCGTTCCATGTGGTCGATTGCCTGGTGACCAACTTCCATTTGCCGGAATCCACGCTGTTGATGCTGGTGTCGGCATTTGCCGGTTATCCGGAAACCATGGCCGCCTACCGGGCCGCCATCGACAATGGATACCGTTTTTTCAGCTACGGTGATGCGATGTTTATCACCCGTAACCCTGCGCCGACTGCTCCCAAAGAAGCGGGCCTTGAGGAACCACTATGAGTCGTATGTCGTTTGAATTGTTGGCCACGGATGGCAAGGCTCGTCGTGGTCGCCTCACGTTCCCGCGCGGCACCGTCGAGACCCCGGCGTTCATGCCGGTCGGTACCTACGGCACCGTTAAAGGCATGATGCCCCGCGACATCGTCGCCACCGGTGCCGAGATCATCCTCGGCAACACCTTCCACCTGTGGCTGCGCCCGGGCACGGAAGTGATCAAGAAGCATGGCGACTTGCATGACTTCATGAAGTGGCAAGGCCCGATCCTCACCGATTCCGGTGGTTTCCAGGTGTTCAGCCTGGGCGCCATGCGCAAGATCAAGGAAGAGGGCGTGACCTTCGCCTCGCCGGTCGACGGTTCCAAAGTGTTCATGGGCCCGGAAGAATCGATGCAGGTGCAGCGCGACCTCGGCTCCGACATCGTGATGATCTTCGACGAGTGCACGCCGTACCCGGCTGACGAAGACGTGGCGCGCGTTTCCATGGAGTTGTCGTTGCGTTGGGCCCAGCGCTCGAAAAACGCCCACGGCGACAACACCGCGGCGCTGTTCGGCATCGTCCAGGGTGGCATGCACGAAAGCTTGCGCAAACGCTCGCTGGAAGGCCTCGACAAGATCGGCTTTGACGGCCTGGCCATCGGCGGTTTGTCGGTGGGCGAGCCCAAGCACGAGATGATCAAGGTGCTGGATTACCTGCCGGGCCTGATGCCCGCTGAAAAACCTCGTTACCTTATGGGCGTTGGCAAACCGGAGGATCTCGTAGAGGGTGTGCGCCGCGGTGTGGACATGTTCGATTGCGTGATGCCAACCCGTAATGCCCGCAATGGGCATCTGTTCATCGATACAGGCGTGCTGAAGATCCGTAACGCGTTCCATCGCCATGATGATTCGCCGCTGGATCCCACCTGTGACTGCTACACCTGCCAGAACTTCTCGCGTGCTTATCTGCACCATCTGGACAAGTGCGGGGAAATGCTGGGTAGCATGTTGAATACCATCCACAATTTGCGTCACTACCAAGTCCTGATGGCTGGTTTGCGCGAGGCTATTCAACAGGGTACATTGGCCGCCTTCGTCGATGCCTTCTATGCCAAGCGCGGGCTCCCTGTGCCGCCCTTGGACTGAGTTTTCCGACCCTAAGATTCACTATTTGCAACTGGAGTGCTAAATGAGCTTTTTTATCTCTAACGCCATGGCTGACGCCGCTGCGCCTGCTGCTGCCGGCCCATTGGGCGGTGGTTTCGAGTGGATTTTCCTGGTCGGCTTCCTGGTCATCTTCTACCTGATGATCTGGCGTCCACAGGCCAAGCGCGCCAAAGAGCAGAAAAACCTGCTGGGCAGCCTGCAGAAAGGCGACGAAGTTGTGACCACCGGCGGTATCGCTGGCAAGATCACCAAGGTTTCCGACGCTTTCGTGGTTCTGGAAGTCTCCGACACCGTAGAAATGAAGTTCCAGAAGGGCGCCATTGCCGCCACGCTGCCAAAAGGCACGCTGAAAGCGATCTGAGTAACAACCTTTACCAATCGACGGGGCGCGCAAGGCGCCCCGCGTTATAAGCGGGCGGCGTGATGCTGAACAAATACCCTCTGTGGAAATACGTACTGATCCTGGCGGTGCTGGCGATCGGTTTTATTTATTCCGCTCCCAATCTTTATCCTGATGACCCTGCGATCCAGATCACTGGCGCCAGCACCTCGCTGCAAGTCAATCAGGCTGACCTGGAACGCGCGAGCAAAGCGCTGACCGACGCGGGCATCCAGGTTAAAGCGGCAACGTTGGCAGCTGATGCGAAGGGCGGTTTGTTGCGCCTGACCAAGGCAGAAGACCAATTGCCGGCCAAAGACGTTGTGCGCAAGGCCATGGGTGACGACTACGTTGTCGCGCTCAACCTGGCACAGACCACGCCAAAATGGCTGCGCAGCATTGGCGCGCACCCGATGAAGCTGGGTCTGGACTTGTCCGGTGGTGTTCACTTCCTGTTGGAAGTCGACATGGACAAAGCCCTCGACGCACGCCTGAAAGTCTATGAAGGCGACGTGAAGAGCCTGCTGCGCAAAGAAAAACTGCGTTATCGCAGCCTGCCGCAGCTCAACGGTGCCATCCAGCTGGGCTTCTCTGACGAAGCGTCGCGCGAACAGGCCCGTGCCCTGATCCGTAAGAATTTCAATGATTTCGATATCGTACCCGCCGACCTCAACGGTCAGGCTGTACTGCGTCTGGCGATGAGCCCGGCCAAGATCGCGGAAATCCGTGAATACTCCATCAAGCAGAACTTGACCACGGTACGTAACCGCGTCAACGAGCTGGGTGTGGCCGAGCCGATCGTTCAGCGTCAGGGTGCCAACCGCATCGTGGTTGAACTACCGGGCGTACAGGACACTGCTGAAGCCAAGCGTATCCTGGGTAAAACCGCCAACCTGGAATTCCGCCTGGCGGCTGACCCGGGTGCTACTCGCGCGACTTCCGAAGAGTTTGAGTTCCGTGAAGGCAACCGTCCTCCAGCGTTGATCGAGCGTGGCTTGATCATCACCGGTGACCAGGTGACTGACGCTAAAGCCGGTTTCGGCGAGCACGGTACGCCTGAAGTGAACATCCGTCTGGATGGCCACGGTGGCGAATTGATGAGCCGCGCCACGCGCAGCAACGTCGGTCGCAGCATGGCGGTGATCTTCATCGAGCAGCGTCCGGTTACCACCTACACCAAGCAAATGGTGAATGGTGTTGAGAAAGACGTGCCGGTGCAGACCTTTAAAGAAGAGAAGAAGATCATCAGCCTGGCGACCATCCAGTCGCCGCTGGGTGCTCAATTCCGCATCACCGGCCTGAACGGCCAGGGCGAATCGTCCGAACTGGCGCTGCTGTTGCGTGCCGGTGGCCTGGCGGCGCCGATGTACTTCGCTGAAGAACGCACCATTGGCCCAAGCCTGGGTGCCGACAACATCACCAAGGGTATCGACGCCGCCTTGTGGGGCATGCTGTTCGTTTCCCTGTTCATCATTGCCATCTACCGCTTCTTCGGCGTGATCGCCACCGTAGCCCTGGCGGGCAACATGGTGATGCTGCTGGCCTTGATGTCGCTGCTGGGCGCTACGCTGACCCTGCCAGGTATCGCCGGTATCGTACTGACCATGGGTATGGCGGTAGACGCCAACGTGCTGATCTTCTCGCGGATTCGTGAAGAGATCGCCAATGGCATGACGGTACAGCGTGCAATCAACGAAGGCTTCGGCCGGGCATTTACCGCGATTCTCGACTCCAACTTGACCACTTTGCTGGTCGGCGGGATTCTCTTTGCCATGGGCACCGGCCCGGTCAAAGGTTTTGCGGTAACCATGTCCCTCGGTATCTTTACCTCGATGTTCACGGCCATCATGGTGACCCGCGCAATGGTCAACCTGATCTTTGGCGGGCGTGACTTCAAGAAGTTGTGGATTTAAGGGGCTGCCATGTTACGTACAATCAACTTCATGGGCGTTCGCAACATTGCGTTCGGCGTCACTGTGCTCCTTACCGTTCTGGCGTTGTTCAGCTGGTTCCATAAGGGTCTGAACTACGGTCTGGACTTCACCGGCGGTACGCTCATCGAGCTGACCTACGAGAAGCCGGCCGACGTTACCCTGGTGCGCAACGAGCTGGTCAAGGCCGGCTATCACGAAGCCATCGTGCAGAGCTTTGGTGCAACCACTGACCTGCTGGTGCGTATGCCAGGCGAAGACCCGCAACTGGGTCACCAGGTTGCCGAGGCCTTGCAGAAGGTCGGCGGCGATAACCCGGCGTCGGTTAAGCGCGTCGAGTTCGTGGGCCCGCAAGTCGGTGAAGAGCTGCGCGACCAGGGCGGCCTCGGCATGCTGATGGCGCTGGTCGGCATCATGATCTACCTGGCGTTCCGCTTTCAGTGGAAGTTTGGTGTCGGCGCGATTGTCTCGCTGATCCACGACGTGGTGGTGACCGTGGGTATTCTGGCCTACTTCCAGATCACCTTCGACCTGACGGTGCTGGCAGCGGTATTGGCGATCATTGGTTACTCGCTCAACGACACCATCGTGGTATTCGACCGGGTTCGTGAGAACTTCCGCGTGCTGCGCAAGGCGACGTTGATCGAGAACATCAACATCTCCACCACCCAGACCCTGCTGCGGACCATGGCAACGTCGATCTCCACGCTGTTGGCGATTGCGGCCCTGATGATCTTCGGCGGCGACAACCTGTGGGGCTTCTCGCTGTCGCTGTTTATCGGCGTGCTGGCGGGTACCTACTCGTCGATCTACATCGCCAACGTGGTGCTGATCTGGCTGAACCTCAACAGCGAAGACTTGATCCCTCCTGCTGCTACCGGCAAGGAGGTCGACGACCGCCCTTGATGGGCGTTTGTTGATCTGCTGTTACAAAGAAGGCACGAGTATTGAACTCGTGCCTTTTTTTTTGCTCCAAGGCTGGGTATAGCGCGGACGTTTCAGTCCGCTTGTGATGGTCAGGAGGTTCACGTGAACAAGTCGTTACTGGTTGGTGCGGTATTGGGTGCTGTCGGTGTGACTGCCGGGGGTGCTGTTGCCACCTACAGCCTGGTAAAAAGCGGCCCTGAGTATGCGCAAGTGCTGGCAGTGCAGCCGGTGAAAACCCAGATCAAGACCCCACGCGAAGTCTGCAAGGACGTCGCTGTGACCCGGCAGAAGCCGGTGCAGGATCAGCATCAAATCGTCGGCACCGTGGTCGGTGCACTGGCCGGTGGCCTGTTGGGCAACCAGGTCGGTGGCGGTAATGGCAAGAAGCTGGCGACTGTCGCCGGTGCGGTAGGTGGTGGTTACGCCGGTAACAAGGTTCAGGAAGGCATGCAGAACCGCGATACCTACACCACGACGCAGACTCGCTGTAACACCGTTAACGACATCAGCGACAAGGTTGTCGGGTATGACGTGCGTTACAACCTGGATGGCAAGGAAGGTTCGGTGCGCATGGACCGTGATCCGGGTGGCCAGATTCCTGTGGATAAAGAAGGTCGTTTGATCCTGGGCCAGAACCAGCAGTAGTTCCCAGGCCTGCAATCGATCCAAATGTGGGAGCTGGCTTGTGTGGGAGCTGGCTTGCCTGCGATGCAGACACCTCGGTCTTTCGTGTAAGACCACAGTGATGCTATCGCAGGCAAGCCAGCTCCCACATTGGATTTTGTTCAGGTCAGTTGGGGCTGGGGTTTCCCCAAATCCCAGGCATAAAAAAAGCACCCCTCGGGGTGCTTTTTTGTGGTCGCTCGCTTAACGCTTCAGCGAAGCCGGCAGGTGCGGCTGGATAGCCGTCAGTACTGCTTTAAAGCATTTGGTGTTACCGGCAACCACGTGGCCTTTCTCAAGGAAGTCGTGACCGCCAGTGAAGTCGCTCACCAAGCCGCCGGCTTCCTGAATCAGCAGCGCACCCGCAGCCATGTCCCACTCGGACAGGCCCGACTCCCAGAACGCATCAAAACGACCGGCGGCAACGTAAGCCAAGTCCAGGCTCGCAGCGCCAGCGCGACGGATGCCGGCCGTCTGGCCAACCAGGGCGCGGAACATGCCCAGGTAGTTTTCCAGGTTGTCCATCTGGTCGTCACGGAACGGGAAGCCGGTACCCAGCAGGGCGCCGTCAAGGCTGGTGCGGCCGCTGACACGCAGGCGGCGACCATTCAGTTGGGCGCCACGGCCACGGCTGGCGGTGAATTCTTCCTGGCGAACCGGGTCCAGAACAACGGCGTGTTCCAGGCGGCCACGGTATTTGCAGGCGATGCTCACGGCAAAGTGCGGGATGCCGCGCAGGAAGTTGGTGGTGCCATCCAGTGGGTCGATGATCCACAGGTAGTCTTCGCCTTCGCCGCTGCCTTTGTGCAGGCCGGTTTCTTCACCGAGGATGCCGTGGGTAGGGTAGGCCTTGCGCAGAGCGTCGATGATTTTCTGTTCTGCGGCGCGATCCACCTCGGACACATAATCCTTGGCGTCTTTTTCGTCGACCTTGATGGTATCCAGGCGCTCGATGGAGCGGAAGATCAATTCACTGGCGCTGCGGGCGGCGCGCAGCGCGATATTCAGCATGGGCTGCATGGATGTGTCACCTAAGGTTGTTAAAGAAAGCCGAGCATTCTAGCAGAAACTTTCTTCAGGTGAAGGACGACGTTAGCTTTCATGGCATAACCTTAGGCTGTTCTGTAAGATTTGCTCCCCTTTCCCGTGTCCGAGAGCGCCTCCCTTGCTGCAAAACATACGTGTCGTCTTGGTCAATACCAGTCACCCCGGCAACATCGGCGGGGTGGCGCGAGCCATGAAAAACATGGGGCTGACGCGCCTGGTGCTGGTCGACCCGCGCGTGTTCCCGCACCACGAGGCCGATGCCCGCGCGTCCGGCGCCAATGACCTGCTGGAAAACGCCCAGGTTGTCGCCACCCTGGAAGACGCATTGGTCGGCTGCAACCTGGTGCTCGGCACCAGCGCCCGTGACCGTCGCATCCCCTGGCCGCTGCTGGATCCGCGTGAGTGCGGCACCAAAGTAGTCGAAGAGGCCGCCGGCGGCGCCGAAATCGCCTTGGTATTTGGCCGTGAGGACTCCGGCCTGACTAATGAAGAGCTGCAGCGATGTCATTACCACGTGCACATTCCATCAGACCCTGAGTTCAGCTCGCTGAACCTCGGGGCAGCGGTGCAGGTGTTGAGTTATGAAGTGCGCATGGCCTGGCTGGCCGCACAAGGTCAGCCGAGCAAAGTGGAAAAGGACGAAGTCGCGTCGACCAAAAGTGGCGAGTTGGCCACCATGGACGAGCTGGAGCGGTTCTATGAGCACTTGGAGCAAACCCTGGTGGCCATCGAATTTCTCGACCCTGAAAAACCACGCCACTTGATGGCGCGCCTGCGTCGCCTGTACGGGCGCAGCTCGGTCAGCCGGGCGGAAATGAATATATTGCGTGGCATCCTCACGGAAACCCAAAAAGCGGCCCGTGGTGAGCTTCTTAAGCGGAAGGATTAAAAATGTTCGAGCGTTTGCGAGAAGATATCCAGAGTGTTTTCCACCGAGACCCGGCGGCGCGCAACGCCTTTGAAGTGCTGACCTGCTACCCGGGCATGCACGCGATCTGGATTCACCGCCTGTCCGGCGCCTTGTGGGGCATGGGCTGGAAATGGCTGGCGCGGCTGGTCTCCAACTTCGGTCGCTGGTTGACCGGGATCGAGATTCACCCGGGGGCCAAGGTGGGGCGTCGCTTCTTTATTGATCACGGTATGGGCATCGTGATTGGCGAGACGGCCGAGATTGGTGATGACGTGACGCTTTATCAGGGTGTGACGCTGGGCGGTACCAGTTGGAACAAAGGCAAGCGCCACCCGACGTTGGGCGATGGCGTGGTGGTGGGGGCGGGCGCCAAGGTGTTGGGGCCGTTTACTGTTGGTGCGGGTGCCAAGGTCGGCTCCAACGCCGTAGTCACCAAGGCTGTACCGCCCGGCGCAACTGTTGTGGGTATTCCTGGCCGAATCATCGTCAAGCCGGAAGTCGGCGATGAGCAGGAAGCCAAGCGCAAGGCCATGGCCGAGAAGATCGGTTTTGATGCTTATGGTGTCAGCGAAGACATGCCCGACCCGGTGGCTCGCGCCATTGGCCAGTTGCTGGATCATCTGCAAGCCGTGGATGGCAAGTTGGAGGGTATGTGCGGCGCGCTGAAGGATCTGGGCAGCCCTTACTGTGCGAAAGATCTGCCTGAGCTGCGCGAAGAAGATTTCGCCGAGATCAAGAGCGAAACTGCCACCACCAAGGCAGGCTAGGTCTCAAGGTCGACAAAAGTCTCCTGTGGGAGCTGGCTTGCCTGCGATAGCGGTCTGCCAGCCACCCCTTGAGTCACTGATCCACCGCTATCGCAGGCAAGCCAGCTCCCACATTTGCTCTCCATTGGTCTTGAGATCACGGCCAGGCCCTGTTCCCGCTGTTCCATCCCACCCCATCCTGCTATGCTTCGCGCGCCCTTTTACGGCTAATCCTGACTAAAGTACTAGGTCTTATAGTTGACTTAAATACTCGGGAATCGCATACTTGCCCCCATTCTGAAACACCTTGGTACTTGTCCATGAGACTGACTACAAAAGGCCGATACGCGGTAACCGCCATGCTGGATCTGGCCTTGCACGCGCAAACTGGGCCGGTGTCCCTGGCCGATATCTCCGAGCGCCAAGGCATTTCCCTGTCCTACCTTGAGCAACTGTTCGCCAAATTGCGCCGCAGCAATCTGGTCTCCAGCGTGCGTGGGCCGGGTGGTGGCTATCAGTTGTCCCGCGACATGCAGGGCATTCAGGTCGCTCAGGTGATCGACGCGGTCAACGAATCCGTCGATGCCACCAAATGCCAGGGCCTGGGTGATTGCCATGCCGGCGACACCTGCCTGACGCACCACCTGTGGTGTGACTTGAGCCTGCAGATCCATGAGTTTTTGAGTGGTATCAGCTTGGCTGATCTTGTGACTCGCCGTGAGGTGCAAGAAGTAGCCCAGCGTCAGGACCAGCGCCGTTGCAACACCAAGGCGCCGCGTCTGGACAAGATTGAAGCGTCCGCCGTCGAGTGACAGCCGAAGAGCTAACGGCACGCCAGCCAGCCTGATTTAGGAGAAAGTCCATGAAATTGCCGATTTACCTTGATTACTCAGCGACCACCCCGGTTGATCCGCGTGTCGCGCAAAAGATGAGCGAATGCCTGCTGGTTGACGGAAACTTCGGCAACCCGGCCTCCCGTTCCCACGTGTTCGGCTGGAAAGCCGAGGAAGCGGTCGAGAACGCTCGTCGCCAGGTTGCTGACCTGGTGGGCGCAGACCCGCGTGAAATCGTCTGGACCTCCGGTGCCACCGAGTCCGACAACCTGGCAATCAAGGGCGCGGCGCATTTCTACGCGACCAAAGGCAAACACCTGATCACCACCAAGATTGAGCACAAGGCTGTCCTCGACACCATGCGCCAACTGGAGCGTGAAGGTTTCGAGGTCACCTACCTTGAGCCGACTACCGACGGCATCGTCACCCCGGCCATGATTGAAGCGGCCCTGCGTGAAGACACCATCCTGGTTTCCGTGATCCACGTGAACAACGAAATCGGCACCATCAACGATATCGCGGCCATCGGCGAGCTGACCCGTTCCAAGGGCATCCTGCTGCACGTCGACGCTGCTCAGTCCACCGGCAAGGTCGATATCGACCTGTCGAAGCTGAAAGTCGACCTGATGTCGTTTTCTGCCCACAAGACTTACGGCCCTAAAGGCATCGGCGCGCTGTACGTGAGCCGCAAGCCACGTGTGCGCATCGAAGCCACCATGCACGGCGGCGGTCACGAGCGCGGCATGCGTTCGGGCACCCTGGCGACTCACCAGATCGTCGGCATGGGCGAAGCCTTCCGTGTAGCCAAAGAAGACATGGCTGCCGAAAACGTGCGCATCAAGGCCCTGAGCGATCGCTTCTACAAGCAGGTCGAAAACCTTGAAGAGCTGTACATCAACGGCAGCATGACTGCCCGTGTACCGCACAACCTGAATTTGAGCTTCAACTACGTCGAAGGCGAGTCGCTGATCATGGCGCTCAAGGATCTGGCGGTTTCGTCCGGTTCGGCCTGCACCTCGGCATCCCTTGAGCCGTCGTACGTACTGCGCGCCCTGGGCCGCAACGACGAACTGGCACACAGCTCGATCCGCTTTACATTCGGCCGCTTCACCACTGAAGAACAAGTCGACTACGCCGCGCAGAAAGTCTGCGAGGCCGTCAACAAGCTGCGCGTTTTGTCGCCGCTGTGGGACATGTTCAAAGACGGTGTCGATATTTCCAAGATCGAGTGGGCGGCACACTAACTATAGAAGCCGCCACCCCAGCTCTGTAGGAACGTGGCGGAAAACGCAGGCGTTTTTACAGGGTTCCAGAGCGGCCCTGATGAGTGAGGATTCAGTACCATGGCTTACAGCGAAAAGGTCATCGACCACTACGAAAACCCGCGCAACGTCGGCAAGATGAACGCGGAAGACCCTGATGTCGGCACCGGCATGGTCGGCGCTCCGGCGTGCGGCGATGTAATGCGCCTGCAGATCAAGGTCAACGAGGCTGGCGTTATCGAAGACGCCAAATTCAAAACCTACGGCTGCGGTTCGGCCATCGCCTCCAGCTCCCTCGCCACCGAGTGGATGAAAGGCAAGACGCTGGATGAGGCTGTCACTATCAGCAACACCCAGCTGGCCGAAGAACTGGCCCTGCCGCCAGTGAAAATCCACTGCTCCGTGCTCGCAGAAGACGCCATCAAGGCGGCCGTTCGCGACTACAAGCAGAAGAAAGGCTTGATCTAAGCATTTGGCGACGAGTAAGGAGTCAACGATGGCTATCAGCATGACAGAAGCGGCCGCGCAGCACATTCGCCGCTCCCTGAATGGGCGCGGCAAAGGTGAGGGGATTCGTCTGGGTGTTCGCACCACGGGCTGTTCCGGCCTTGCCTATGTGCTGGAGTTCGTCGACGAGGTGGTTGAGGAAGACCAGGTATTCGAGAGTCACGGCGAGAAAGTGATCATCGACCCTAAAAGCCTGACTTACCTGGACGGCACCGAGCTCGATTTCGTCAAGGAAGGGTTGAACGAAGGCTTCAAGTTCAACAACCCCAATGTGCGCGGTGAATGTGGCTGCGGCGAAAGCTTCAACATCTGAGGCTATTCGTGGGTACTCCTTGTCATTTCGCTTTATTCGAGCTGCAGCCGAGCTTTCGGCTGGACCTTGAGCAGCTTGCCACGCGCTACCGAGAGTTGGCGCGTGGAGTGCATCCGGACCGTTTTGCTGACGCTTCCGAGCGTGAGCAACGCTTGGCGCTGGAGCAGTCGGCCAGCCTCAACGAGGCGTATCAGACGCTGAAAAACCCACCCAAACGCGCGCGCTACCTGCTCGCGATGAAAGGTGGCGAGTTGCCGATGGAAGTCACGGTGCACGACCCGGACTTCCTGATGCAGCAGATGCAGTGGCGCGAAGAACTCGAAGAGTTGCAGGACGAGGCCGATGTGGCTGGCGTCGCAGTCTTCAAGCGCCGTCTGAAAGTGGCCCAGGACGAGCTCAATGAAAGCTTCGCAGCCTGTTGGGATGATGCAGCGCAGCGTGAACAGGCCGAACGCCTGATGCGGCGTATGCAGTTCCTCGACAAGCTCACCTACGAAGTGCGCCAGCTAGAAGAGCGCCTCGACGATTAACCCAGTGCTGCCCGTGATGCACGCCTGATAGACAGATAAGACCTGATTACCATGGCCCTACTGCAAATCGCCGAACCCGGCCAAAGCCCTCAACCGCACCAGCGTCGCCTGGCGGTCGGGATTGACCTGGGCACCACCAATTCCCTGGTTGCTGCCTTGCGCAGCGGCCTGTCCGAGCCGCTGCCCGACGCCGATGGCCAGGTCATCCTGCCGTCCGCCGTGCGCTATCACGCCGATCGTACCGAAGTCGGCGAGTCGGCCAAATTGGCTGCGTCTACTGATCCTTTGAACACTGTGCTGTCGGTCAAGCGCTTGATGGGTCGTGGTCTGTCCGACGTCAAGCAATTGGGCGACCAGCTGCCGTACCGCTTTGTCGGCGGCGAATCGCATATGCCGTTCATCGACACCGTCCAGGGCCCGAAAAGCCCGGTGGAAGTGTCGGCCGACATCCTCAAGGTGCTGCGCCAGCGTGCGGAAACCACCTTGGGCGGCGAATTGGTCGGCGCGGTGATCACGGTTCCGGCCTATTTCGATGACGCTCAGCGCCAAGCCACCAAAGACGCGGCAAAACTCGCCGGTCTGAATGTGCTGCGCCTGCTTAATGAGCCGACTGCGGCGGCGGTGGCCTATGGCCTCGATCAGCATGCTGAAGGCCTGGTCGCCATTTATGACTTGGGCGGCGGCACCTTTGATATTTCGATTTTGCGCCTGACGGGCGGTGTTTTCGAAGTGCTGGCCACCGGTGGCGATACTGCCTTGGGCGGCGACGACTTCGACCACGCCATTGCGGGCTGGATCATCACGGGTGCTGGCTTGTCTGCCGACCTGGACCCGGGTGAGCAGCGCAGCCTGCTGCAAACCGCCTGCGCCGCTAAAGAAGCGCTGACTGACGCCGCTTCTGTCGACGTTTCCTACGGTTCCTGGTCGGCCCAGCTCACCCGCGAAGCCTTCGATTCGTTGATAGAACCGATGGTCGCCCGCAGCCTCAAAGCCTGCCGCCGCGCCGTGCGTGACTCCGGTATCGAGCTGGAAGACGTGGCCGCTGTGGTCATGGTCGGCGGTTCCACCCGTGTGCCCCGTGTTCGCGACGCTGTGGCCGAAGCCTTTGGCCGCCAGCCGTTGACCGAAATCGACCCGGATCAAGTAGTCGCCATTGGCGCTGCGATCCAGGCCGACACCCTTGCGGGCAACAAACGCGATGGTGGTGAACTGCTTCTGCTCGACGTGATTCCGTTGTCCCTTGGGCTCGAAACCATGGGCGGCCTGATGGAGAAGGTGATTCCACGCAACACCACCATCCCCGTCGCCCGTGCCCAGGACTTCACCACGTACAAAGACGGCCAGACGGCCATGATGATTCATGTGCTGCAAGGCGAACGCGAGCTGATCAGCGATTGCCGCTCCCTGGCGCGCTTTGAATTGCGCGGTATCCCGGCCATGGTCGCGGGTGCAGCGAAAATTCGCGTGACGTACCAGGTGGATGCCGACGGCCTGCTCAGCGTCGCCGCGCGTGAATTGGCGTCGGGCGTGGAAGCCAGCATTCAGGTCAAGCCATCCTACGGCCTGACCGACGGCGAAATCGCCAAGATGCTCAAGGATTCGTTCCAATACGCCGGTGACGACAAGGTCGCCCGCGTATTGCGTGAGCAGCAAGTCGACGCCCAGCGCCTGCTCGAAGCGGTGCAGGGCGCCCTTCAAGCGGATGGCGAGCGCCTGCTGGACGCTGAAGAGCGCATGGTCATTGACCTGCAGATGCAGGAACTGTCCGAATTGATGAAAGGCACCGATGGTTATGCCATCGAGCAGCAGACCAAACGTCTGTCGCAAGTGACCGATGCTTTTGCCGCCCGTCGTATGGACCAATCGGTAAAAGCCGCCCTGTCGGGACGCAACCTGAATGAAATCGAGGAATAATTAATGCCGCAGGTCATTTTTCTGCCACACGCCGAGCATTGCCCGGACGGTATGGTCGTGGAGGCTGAGACCGGCAAGTCCATCCTCGAAGTTGCCCATGACAACCACATCGAAATCGAAAGTGCCTGCGGCGGTGTCTGCGCCTGCACCACCTGTCACTGCATCATTCGCGAGGGCTTCAACTCTCTTGAAGAGGCGGATGAACTGGAAGAGGACTTTCTTGATCGTGCGTGGGGCCTTGAGGCGCAATCGCGCCTAAGCTGTCAGGCAAAGGTCGGGACTGAAGACATCACCGTCGAAATTCCGAAATATTCGCTCAACCATGCGGCCGAAGCGCCGCATTGATTCAAGGAAATGTCATGAGCCTGAAATGGGTTGATGTACAAGAAATCGCTATACAACTTGCTGAAGCTCACCCGGAGGTCAATCCTCTTACTGTGAACTTCGTCAAGCTGCGAGATCTGGTAATGGCGCTGCCGGACTTCGACGACATCCCGGACCGGGGTGGCGAAAAGGTTCTGGAGGCGATTCAAGGCCTGTGGATCGAAGAAGCAGACTGAGTCGCCTTTTTACGCAGTTAGGCAATACCCAATAACCCGCGTATAATTCGCGGGTTTAATTTTTCGTAAATTACCGTTTCTGGAGTTACACCATGGCTGTTCAACGTACTTTCTCCATCATCAAGCCTGACGCTGTTGCAAAAAACGTCATCGGCGAGATCACCACTCGTTTCGAAAAAGCCGGCCTGAAGGTTGTAGCTTCGAAACTCAAGCAACTGTCCAAAGCTGAAGCTGAAGGCTTCTACGCTGAGCACAGCGCTCGTGGTTTCTTCGGCGACCTGGTTGCCTTCATGATCTCCGGCCCTGTTGTTGTTCAGGTTCTGGAAGGCGAAAACGCTATCGCTCTGAACCGTGAGCTGATGGGCGCTACCAACCCTAAAGAAGCGGCTGCCGGCACCATCCGTGCTGACTTCGCTGAATCCATCGACGCCAACGCTGTACACGGTTCGGATTCCGAAGCCGCTGCTGCCCGCGAAATTTCGTACTTTTTCGCTGCTACTGAAGTAACCGCTCGCTAAGCATTGGCTTAAAGAGTGAGGGTGAATCCATGACTACATCGACTGTTAAAACCAACCTGCTGGGTCTGACTCAGCCGGAAATGGAGAAATTCTTCGACTCAATCGGGGAGAAGCGTTTCCGTGCCGGTCAGGTAATGAAGTGGATTCACCACTTTGGCGTCGACGATTTCGACGCCATGACGAACGTCAGCAAAGCCTTGCGCGACAAGCTCAAGGTCATTGCTGAGGTCCGTGGTCCCGAGGTTGTCAGCGAGGACATTTCCACCGATGGCACCCGTAAATGGGTGGTGCGCGTGGCGTCCGGCAGCTGCGTCGAGACGGTTTACATTCCCCAGGGCAAACGCGGCACGTTGTGCGTTTCGTCCCAGGCAGGCTGTGCCCTGGACTGCAGTTTCTGCTCCACCGGCAAGCAAGGTTTCAACAGCAACCTCACCGCCGCCGAAGTCATCGGCCAGGTGTGGATTGCCAACAAATCCTTTGGCAGCGTCCCGGCAACCGTCGACCGTGCCATCACCAACGTGGTGATGATGGGCATGGGTGAGCCGCTGCTGAACTTCGACAACGTCATCTCGGCCATGCACCTGATGATGGACGACCTGGGTTACGGCATCTCCAAGCGCCGTGTCACCCTGTCGACCTCCGGCGTGGTACCGATGATCGATGAGCTGGCCAAGCACATCGACGTCTCCCTGGCGTTGTCGCTGCACGCACCGAATGACGCATTGCGTAACCAATTGGTGCCAATCAACAAGAAGTATCCGCTTAAGATGCTGCTCGAATCTTGCCAGCGTTATATGGCGACCTTGGGCGAGAAACGTGTGCTGACCATTGAGTACACCATGCTCAAGGACATCAACGACAAGGTCGAGCACGCCGTCGAGATGATCGAGCTGCTCAAGAACACCCCGTGCAAGATCAACCTGATTCCGTTTAACCCGTTTCCCCATTCTGGCTACGAGCGGCCGAGCAACAACGCCATCCGCCGTTTCCAGGATCAACTGCACCAGGCTGGCTACAACGTGACTGTGCGCACCACCCGTGGTGAAGACATCGACGCGGCCTGTGGCCAATTGGTAGGGCAGGTGATGGACCGCACCCGCCGCAGCGAGCGTTATATCGCCGGACGCGAACAGAGCGCTGCCGACGATTTACCGCTGATTGCTGTGAATCGAATCTGAGAGAGGATCTCTATGCCCTTGCGCCTCGCGCTGCTTTTACTGGTTACCGGCTTCGTGGCCGGTTGTGTTTCATCGGGCCAGGACAGCCCTTTGCACACCGATAAAGGCCGTGATGAGGCGCGAGTTGCCTATGTGCAACTGGGTTTGGGTTACCTGCGCCAAGGCATGAACGAGCAGGCCAAAGTGCCGTTGAAAAAGGCGCTTGAGCTGGACGGCGACGATGCTGACGCCAACGCCGCGCTGGCGTTGGTATTCCAGGCGCAGGCCGAACCCGAGTTGGCTGATCACTATTTCCTGAAGGCATTGGCCTCGCGTCCTGCCGACCCTCGGTTGCTGAACAACTACGGCAGCTTCCTGTTCTCGCAGAAACGTTACGACCAGGCTTCTGGTTATTTTCAGCAGGCCAGCGCCGATACCCTCTACCCGGAACGGTCGCGGGTGTTCGAGAACCTTGGGGTGACCTCGATGCGCCTCGGCCAGCGCGACAGCGCCCGCCAGCAACTGGAAAAAGCCCTGCATTTGAATGGTCGACAGCCTCGGGCATTGCTCGAAATGGCTGAGATGTCTTACGAAGACAGGCATTATGTGCCGGCACGTGACTATTACGAGCGTTTTAGCCTGCTCAGCGGGCAAAATGCACGTAGTCTATTGCTCGGTGTGCGCCTGGCGACGGTTCATGAAGAACGCGACACGGCCGCACGTTTTGGCCAGCAACTCGAACGACTCTATCCCGGTACGCCGGAATATCAGCAATACCTGTCGGAGCAATGATGAAAGCGGCGCACCCGGAAGTTGTAGCAGCTAATCGCGTAAACCCAGGCGAGACCTTGCGTCAGGCCCGCGAAAGCAATGGTTGGTCGCTGGCAGAAGTGGCCCTCAAGCTCAATTTGACCACCACGTCACTCGGCAATCTGGAAGCCGGCGCGTTCGACAAGCTGCCTGGGCATACTTTTGCCCGCGGCTATATCCGCGCTTACGCCAAGTTGCTGGGTATTGATCAGGCCGTGCTGGTCCAGGAATTCGACCAGTTCACCGGCACCGACTCCCAGGGCAGCAATGTGCATGGCCTGGGCCGTATTGAAGAGCCAGTGCGGGTTTCCCACACGATTTTGCGAATTGTCAGCCTGTTGTTGCTGATTGCGGTGATTGGCGGCGGTTTCGTCTGGTGGCAAGACCAGACCACTCAGCGCGCCAAAGACCTGACCAGCAACGCCATGGAGCACGTCGAGGTCGAAAGCGCCGACGGCACCACCCAGATTCATCCACTGGATGAGCCGGAGGACCAGGCGGTCGCTGAAGGTCAAGCCGCGCCAGAAGCGCCAGCCGTTGCCGAGCAACCGGCCGTTGAAGCGGGCACTGCGCCTGCTGCAGTGCCAGCGCCAGCGGTACCTGCCACCCCGGCAACGCCCGTTACCCAGGCCCATGCTCCGGTTGCGCCGACCCAGGCCCCAGCACCTGCCGCTCCGGCAGCGCCCGCTATTTCTGCACCGACCACGCCAGCGTTGATCGCCGGTGATGGCCATATCCAGATTACCTTCGTCGCTGACTGCTGGACGCAAGTCACCGATGGCAACGGCAAAGTGCTGTTCAGCGGTCTGAAGCGCAAGGGAGATACGCTTGACCAGGGCGGCAAGCCTCCTTTGACGCTGCGTCTGGGCTTTGCCCGTGGCGCGCAAGTGGCCTACAACGGCCAGCCTGTGGACGTGGCGCCGTTCACCAGTGGCGAGACCGCTCGCCTGAAGTTGGGACAATAGTCATGCACGGCGAATCTCCAATCAAACGTCGCGTATCGCGCAAAATCTGGGTCGGCTCGGTGCCGGTGGGTGGCGATGCCCCCATCGCAGTCCAGAGCATGACCAACAGCGACACCAATGATGTGGCCGCCACCGTGGCCCAGATCAACCGTCTGGAAGCGGCTGGCGTCGATATCGTGCGCGTCTCGGTGCCGGATATGGACGCTGCCGAAGCCTTCGGCCGTATCAAGCAACTGGTCAAGGTGCCGCTGGTCGCCGACATTCACTTCGACTACAAGATCGCCTTGCGCGTGGCCGAACTGGGCGTGGATTGCCTGCGCATCAACCCGGGCAATATCGGTCGCGAAGACCGGGTGCGCGCTGTGGTTGACGCTGCCCGTGACCGCGGCATCCCCATCCGCATCGGCGTGAACGCCGGTTCGCTGGAAAAAGATCTGCAAAAGAAATACGGCGAACCGACTCCGGCGGCGCTGGTTGAATCGGCGCTGCGCCACGTTGAGCACCTTGAACGCCTGAATTTCCAGGACTTCAAGGTCAGCGTAAAGGCCTCCGACGTGTTTATGGCGGTAGAAGCGTACCGCCTGCTGGCCAAGGAAATCGTGCAGCCGCTGCACCTGGGTATTACTGAAGCGGGCGGTTTGCGCTCAGGCACAGTGAAATCTGCGGTGGGTCTCGGTATGCTGCTCGCCGAAGGGATTGGCGATACTATCCGCATCTCCCTGGCGGCAGACCCCGTAGAGGAAGTGAAGGTCGGTTACGACATTCTCAAATCCCTGCGTTTGCGTTCCCGTGGTATCAATTTCATTGCCTGCCCGAGCTGCTCGCGGCAGAACTTCGACGTGGTGAAGACCATGAACGATCTGGAATTGCGCCTGGAAGACCTGCTGGTACCGCTGGATGTTGCAGTGATCGGTTGCGTGGTCAACGGCCCGGGTGAAGCCAAAGAGGCGCACGTAGGCCTGACCGGTGGTACACCGAACCTGATTTACATCGACGGCAAGCCGGCGCAGAAGTTGACGAATGACAATCTGGTGGATGAGCTCGAAAGACTGATCCGCCAGAAAGCGGCCGAAAAGGTCGCAGCTGACGCAGCGCTGATCGCGCGCGGCTGATTGAACGAATTTAAGGATCAGATGTGAGCAAGTCTCTGCAAGCCATTCGTGGCATGAACGACATCCTGCCGGAGCAGACGCCACTGTGGCGCTACTTCGAGAACACGGTCGCGCGCCTGCTGGATAACTACGGTTACAAGCAGATCCGCATGCCGATCGTCGAATTCACCGAACTGTTCAAACGCTCCATCGGCGAAGTCACCGACATCGTCGAAAAAGAGATGTACACCTTTGAAGACCGCAACGGCGACTCCCTGACCCTGCGTCCGGAAGGTACTGCCGCGTGCGTGCGTGCTGTGCTTGAGCACGGCCTCACCGGCGCCGGCCAGCCACAGAAACTGTGGTACATCGGCCCGATGTTCCGCCACGAACGCCCACAGAAAGGCCGTTATCGTCAGTTCCACCAGATCGGCCTGGAAGTGTTCAACATCGAGGGGCCGGACATTGACGCCGAGCTGATCGTGCTGACCTGGCGCCTGTGGGGCCTGCTGGGCATCCGCGACGCCGTCAAGCTCGAACTCAATAGCCTGGGCACCAGCGAGTCCCGCGGCCGCTACAAGGTTGCGCTGGTCGAGTACCTGTCGGCCCACCTCGACAAGCTGGACGAAGACAGCCAGCGCCGTCTGAAAACCAACCCGTTGCGTGTGCTGGATACCAAGAACGCCGACACTCAGGCCGTACTGGTCGACGCGCCGAAAATGGCCGACTACCTGGACGACGAATCCCGCGCGCACTTTGAAGGCCTCAAGGCTCGCCTGGATGCGGCCGGTATTCCATTCGTGATCAACACGAAGCTGGTGCGCGGCCTCGATTACTACAGCAAGACCGTGTTCGAGTGGGTCACCGACAAACTTGGCGCCCAGGGCACCGTGTGTGCCGGTGGTCGTTACGACGGCCTGGTTGAGCAAATGGGCGGCAAGCCGACCACGGGTGTGGGTTTTGCCATGGGCATCGAGCGGCTGATTTTGCTGCTCGAAACCCTGGAGCAAGTCCCGGAAGCCATTTCCCGTCAGGTGGACGTGTACCTGTGTGCCTTTGGCGAGGCCGCCGAACTGGCAGCCCTGGCCTTGAGCGAAAAAGTACGCGACCAACTGCCTAACCTGCGCCTGCAAGTCAATGCCGGCGCCGGCAGCTTCAAGAGCCAATTCAAGAAGGCCGACAAGAGCGGTGCGCTGTACGCACTGATCCTCGGCGATGACGAACTGGCCCAGCAGGTGATAGGTTTCAAACCCCTGCGTGGCCAGGGCGAGCAACAGAACATTGCCTTTGATGCGCTCGCTGCGCACTTGGCCACCTGCGTCGTGCAGGGTTGAAGCTGTCGAACAGCCGAATTTAGCGATTAAGGAGTATTGGGGTGTCGAGTACTGATGATGATCAACTGGCCGAGTTCAAGGACTGGTGGCAGCGTAACGGCAAGCCCCTGGTTACTGGCGGTCTGCTGGCTTTAGTGGTGGTGTTCGGCTGGCAAGCCTGGCACAAGTATCAGGCCAACCAGTCCCAGGGCGCCTCGATCCTCTATCAGCAATTGCTGGAAACCACGCTGACACCGGATGGCAAACCTGACCCTGCTCAGGTTGCAGACTTGGCCAGCAAGCTGAAAAACGAATTTGGCGGTAGCACCTACGCCCAGTACGGCAGCCTGTTCGTCGCGAAAGTTGCGGTCGACACCGGCAAGCTGGATGACGCCGCCACCGAGCTGAAGGCCATCGCCGACAAACCGACCAACCCGACCCTGGGTGAAATCGCACGTCAGCGCCTGGCGCAGGTATTGGCGGCACAGAACAAGGCTGACGAAGCACTCAAACTGCTCGACGGCGATGCTGACAAGGCATTTGTGGCCACTCGTGAAGAGCTCAAGGGCGACCTGTTGGTCCAATTGGGTCGTACCGATGAAGCCCATGCTGCGTACCAAAAGGCCAAGGCGGCGCTGTCTGATGAAGCGGCGGTCGGTGGCTTACAAATCAAGCTGGACGACTTGGCCAAAGGGGATGCGTGACGTGATCCGTTGGAAACATGCAGCATTGCTGGCTCTGGCCGTTTTGGCCGCGGGTTGCAGCAGCAACAGTAAAAAAGAACTGCCTCCGGCCGAGCTGACCAGCTTCAAGGAAGAAGTGGTCCTGCAAAAGCAATGGAGCCGCTCCGTCGGTGACGGCCAAGGCGATCTCTACAACCTGTTGCAGCCGGCAATCGACGGCGACAACATCGTGGCCACTGACTCCACTGGCGTGATCATCGCCATGGATCGCATGAACGGCGACGTGAAGTGGAAGAAAGACCTCGACCTGCCGGTTTCCGGTGGTGTGGGCGTCGGCTATGGCCTCGTGCTGGTCGGCACGCTCAAAGGCGACGTGGTGGCTCTGGATTCGGCCACCGGCGAAGAGAAATGGCGCGCTCGCGTGACCAGTGAAGTACTCGCTTCCCCGGCCACCAACGGCGATGTTGTCGTTGTGCAAACCCAGGATGACCGTGTCATCGGTCTGGATGCCGCTACCGGCAACCAGCGCTGGTTGTATGACAGCACCCCTGCGGTGCTGACCTTGCGCGGCACCAGTGGTCCGATTGTGACCAATAATCTGGCCGTTGCAGGCCTGTCGACCGGTAAAGTAGTCGCCCTGGACACCCAGAACGGCGTGCCGGCCTGGGAAACCCGTGTGGCCATCCCGCAAGGCCGTTCCGAACTGGACCGCGTAGTGGACATCGACGGTGGCTTGCTGTTGTCGGGTGAAACCATTTACGTCGCCACCTACCAGGGCCGCGTTGCGGCGCTGGACCTGCAAAGCGGCCGCATCAACTGGCAGCGTGATGCTTCCAGCTATGCCGGTGTCGCCCAAGGGTTTGGCAGCGTCTACGTAAGCCTCGCTTCCGGCACCGTTGAAAGTGTCGATGAGCGTTCCACCACTGCACTGTGGAGCAACGACTCCCTGGCCCGTCGTCAACTGTCGGCCCCGGAAGTGTTCTCCAGCTACGTAGCGGTAGGCGACTTCGAAGGTTACCTGCACCTGCTGAGCCAGGTAGACGGTCGCTTCGTTGGTCGCGAGCGTATCGACAGCGACGGCCTGCGTGCTCGTCCGCTGGTCGTGGGTAACATGCTTTATGTGTTTGGCAACAGCGGCAAGCTGGAAGCCCTGACCATCAAGTAAGAACCATGCTTGGGGTAACACCCAGGCGGCCCCGCTTCGGCGGGGCATGCGGCATTTTATTATGCTGCCCCGAGCACCAGCCGCTGCCTTGCAGCGGCTTTTGTATTTTCTGAAATAACGAAGTGGAGAGCCGCATGGTTCCCGTAATCGCCCTGGTGGGCCGACCTAACGTCGGCAAGTCCACCTTGTTCAACCGCCTGACCAGGACTCGCGACGCCATCGTCGGCGACTTGTCCGGTCTGACCCGTGATCGCCAATACGGTGAGGCAAAGTGGCAAGGGCGCTCCTATATTCTGGTCGACACCGGTGGTATTTCCGGTGACGAACATGGCATGGACGAAAAAATGGCCGAGCAGTCGCTGCTCGCCATTGAAGAAGCCGACGTCGTTCTGTTCCTGGTAGACGCCAAAGCCGGTTTCACCGCGGCTGACCAGATGATCGCGGAGCACTTGCGCAAGCGTAACAAGCGTTCCTACGTGGTCGCCAACAAGGTCGATAACATCGACCCTGAAATGGCCCGCGCTGAATTCGCTCCGTTGGGCATGGGCCACGCGATTCCAATCGCCGGTGCTCACGGTCGTGGCATCACGCAGATGCTGGAAATCGCCCTGAGCGACTTCCCGAAAGATGAAGACGAGTCGGAAGAAGGCGAAGAAGAAATCGTCGCCGAAGGTGAGGAAGCCAAGCGCATTCCTGGCCCGAGCGAAAAAGACGGTATCAAGATCGCCATCATCGGCCGCCCGAACGTTGGCAAGTCGACGCTGGTCAACCGCATGCTCGGTGAAGACCGCGTAATCGTCTATGACCAGCCCGGCACCACCCGCGACAGCATCTACATCCCGTTCGAACGTAACGAGGAAAAGTACACGCTGATCGACACCGCCGGTGTGCGCAAGCGCGGCAAGATCCACGAGGAAGTTGAAAAGTTCTCGGTGGTCAAAACCCTGCAAGCGATCAAAGACGCCAACGTGGTGATCTTTGTGATGGACGCCCGCGAAGGCGTGGTGGACCACGACCTCAACCTGCTGGGCTTTGCCCTGGAGGCCGGTCGGGCACTGGTGATCGCGATCAACAAGTGGGACGGCATGACGCCGAGCGAGCGCGATTTCGTCAAGATCGAGCTGCAGCGTCGCCTGTTCTTCGTCGAGTTCGCTGATATCCACTTCATCTCGGCACTGCACGGTACCGGCGTGGGTAACCTCTACGCGTCCGTACAGAACTCGTTCAAGTCTGCGGTCACCCGCTGGCCGACCAACCGCCTCACCCAGATCCTGGAAGATGCCGTTGGCGAGCACGCACCGCCGATGGTCAACAACCGCCGGATCAAACTGCGTTACGCCCACTTGGGTGGTGCCAACCCGCCGATCATCGTGATCCACGGTAACCAGATCGAGAAGGTGCCGAAGTCCTACATTCGTTACCTGGAAAACACCTATCGCCGCGTCTTGAAACTGGTCGGTACGCCGATCCGTATCGAGTTCAAGGGGGGTGATAACCCGTACGAAGGCAACAAGAACAGCCTCACCGACCGCCAGGTCAACAAAAAGCGCCGGATGATGTCGCACCACAAAAAGGCCGACAAAAAGCGCCGCGACAAGCGCTGATTTCGACCTCGTAAAAAAGGGCTCTTGATGAGCCCTTTTTTGTGCGCGACGGTTTGTGCCTTGACCCAATGCAACGGGCAGCTTAAAACTTGGGGCTCACCTGCAGGGGCCACCGATGATCACCAGCAAGCTGCCGAATGTCGGCACGACCATTTTCACCACCATGTCGCAACTCGCCGCTGAAACTGGGGCGCTTAACCTGTCTCAGGGTTTCCCGGACTTCAACGGCCCTCAAGGCTTGCTCGATGCGGTCGGCAAGCATGTGGCCAGCGGGCACAACCAATATTCACCGATGACCGGCCTGCCGGCGTTGCGTCAGCAAGTGGCGGCGAAGATCGCCCGCAGCTACGGCGCCACGGTCAATCCCGACAGCGAAGTGACAATCACCCCTGGTGCTACCGCCGCGATCTTCTGCGCGATTCAAGCGGTAATCCGCAACGGCGATGAAGTCATCGTCTTCGACCCGTGCTACGACAGCTATGAGCCTTCGGTCGAGCTGGCCGGTGGTCGTTGCGTGCATGTGCAACTGAGCCTGAACGGCTTTGCGTTGGACTTCGAAAAGCTCAAGGCCGCGCTGTCGCCCCGCACGCGCATGATCATCCTTAATACCCCGCACAACCCGACCGGCGCGTTGATCAGCCGCGCCGAGCTGGACGGGTTGGCCGAACTGATCCGCGACCGTGATATCTACCTGGTCAGCGATGAAGTCTACGAACACTTGGTGTTCGACGGCGTGCCCCACGTCAGCGTGCTGGCCCACGAAGAACTGTATCAGCGTGCGTTTGTGGTCAGCTCCTTCGGCAAGACCTACCACGTCACCGGCTGGAAAACCGGCTACGTGGTCGCGCCACCGGCCCTGACCGCCGAGCTGCGCAAGGTGCATCAATACGTCAACTTCTGCGGCGTGACGCCACTGCAGTACGCGTTGGCCGACTTCATGGCTGAACACCCGGAACACGTTGAAGAGCTGCCGGCGTTCTACCAGGCCAAGCGCGACCTGTTCTGCGACCTGCTGGCGCCGTCGCGCTTCAGCTTTACCCGGGTGACCGGCACTTACTTCCAACTGGTGGATTACTCACAGATTCGCCCGGACCTGGATGACGTCGCCATGTCGCTCTGGATGACCCGCGAACACGGCGTGGCGACGATTCCGGTCTCGGTGTTCTATCAGCACCCCCCTCAAGGCCAGCGCCTGGTGCGCTTGTGCTTTGCCAAACGCGAGGAGACGCTGCAGCAGGCGGCGGAGAAACTATGCGTGATCTGACGGCGTTGCCCGACCTGAATATCGCCCTGGTCCAGACCAGCCTGGTGTGGCATGACCGCCAGGCCAACCTCGAGCATTTCGAGCTGTTGCTGGAGCAAGCCAAAGGCGCCGACCTGATCGTGTTGCCGGAGATGTTCACCACGGGTTTTTCGATGGAGTCTGAGACCCTCGCCGAGCCGGAGCGTGGCCCGACCCATCATTGGCTCCAGGCTCAGGCGGCGAAGTACAACGCGGTGATCACCGGCAGCGTGATCATCCAGGCTGCAGACGGCAGCCACCGCAACCGCTTGTTGTGGGCGCGGCCGGACGGTGAGGTGTGGCATTACGACAAGCGCCACCTGTTCCGTATGGCGGGCGAGCACAACCACTACACGCCGGGCGAGCGTCAGGTGCAGTTTGAGCTGAAGGGCTGGCGCATTCGTCCGCTGATTTGCTACGACCTGCGGTTTCCGGTCTGGAGTCGTGATGCACAGGACACGGACTTGCTGCTGTACACCGCCAACTGGCCGGGTGCGCGACGTCTGCATTGGAATCGGCTGCTGCCGGCGCGGGCCATTGAAAACCTGTGCTATGTGGCGGCGGTGAATCGGGTGGGGACGGATGGCAAGGGCTTCGCTTACACCGGGGACAGCCAGGTGCTGGATTTCCAGGGTGAAACCTTGCTGAGCGCGGGGGAGGCGGACGGGGTGTTTCAGGTGAGCCTGAATGCTGCGGAATTGGCGGCGTATCGCACGCGGTTCCCGGCGAACCTTGATGCCGATACCTTCGAATTCACCTAACCAGATCGTTCCCACGCGGAGCGTGGGAACGATCAGTGGTGGTTTACGCCGCTTTGGCTTCCTGCTGACTCAGCGAACGGTTCAGCGCACTGAACAGTGCCTTGAAGCTCGCCGTGGTGATGTTTTCATCAATACCCACGCCATGCACCGGACGCTCGCCATTCACGCGCAGCTCAATGTAGGCCGCTGCCTTGGCATTGGTCCCCGCGCCAATCGCATGTTCGTTGTAGTCCATGATCTCCACACCAATCGGCAGGCCGGCCACCAGCGCTTCCAGCGCACCGTTGCCTTTGCCTTTCCAGTGTAGGTTGGTTTCGCCCTGGCCTTTGCCCGAGACTTCCACCTCGACAAAACTGTTGCCGTTCTCTTCCTGCAAACGATGGCTGACCAGCGCGTACGGGGTGTTGGCTTGCAGGTATTCACGCTGCAGCAAGGCGTAGATCTGTGGCGCGGTCATCTCCAGGCCCACGCGGTCGGTTTCGGCCTGTACCACTTGGCTGAATTCGATCTGCATGCGGCGCGGCAAGCTGATGTCGTATTCCTGCTCCAGCAGGTAGGCGATGCCGCCTTTGCCCGACTGGCTGTTCACACGAATCACCGCCTCGTAGCTGCGGCCAATGTCGGCTGGGTCGATCGGCAGGTACGGCACTTCCCACAGGGTGTCGTCTTTCTGCTGGGCGAAGCCCTTGCGGATCGCGTCCTGGTGGGAGCCGGAGAAGGCGGTGTGAACCAGGTCGCCGACGTACGGATGACGCGGGTGCACCTGGATCTGGTTGCACTCTTCGACGACTTTGCGCACGCCATCGATGTCGGAGAAGTCCAGCTGCGGGTCGAGGCCCTGGGTGTACATGTTCAGTGCCACGGTCACCAGGTCAACGTTACCGGTGCGCTCGCCGTTGCCGAACAGGCAGCCTTCAACACGGTCGGCGCCGGCCATCAGGCCCAGCTCGGTGGCGGCCACGCCGGTGCCACGGTCGTTGTGGGTGTGCAGGCTGATGATCACGCTGTCGCGACGGTTGATATGGCGGCCGAACCACTCGATCTGGTCGGCATAGATGTTCGGCGTGGCGCACTCAACGGTGGCGGGCAGGTTGAGGATCATCTTGTGTGAAGGCGACGGGTTCCACACCTCGATCACCGCGTCACACACTTCCTTGGCGAACTCCAGCTCAGTGGCGCTGAACGTCTCCGGGGAGTATTCGAAGGTCCACTGGGTTTCCGGTTGCTGGGCGGCGTATTTGACGAAGAGCTTGGCCGCGTTGACCGCGATGGCCTTGATGCCGTCCTTGTCCTGATTGAACACAATGCGGCGGAACGACGGCGAGGTGGCGTTGTACAAGTGCACGATGGCTTTTTTGGCGCCGCGCAGGGATTCGAAGGTGCGTGCGATCAAGTCTTCACGGCCCTGGGTCAGCACCTGGATGGTGGTGTCCTCGGGGATGTGGTTGTCTTCGATCAAGGTGCGTACGAAGTCAAAGTCGGTTTGCGACGCGGCCGGGAACGAGGCTTCGATTTCCTTCACGCCCACTGCAACCAGGGTCTTCCAGAAACGCAGTTTTTTCGCCGCATCCATCGGCTCGATCAGCGACTGGTTGCCGTCCCGCAGGTCGGAGCTGCACCAGATTGGCGCTTCAGTGATGGTCTTCGACGGCCAGGTGCGGTCCGGAATATCGATGGTCGGGAACGCGCGGTACTTCGAAGACGGGTCTTTGAGCATGCTCATCGGGAAATCCTTTGCTGTAGGGGCCGAGAAAAGGCGGCCTGCCGTGAAACTGTTTTTGGGGATGAAGCTGGGGGCGAGGCAGATCGATTCAGCCTGGCAGTCGTGCGCTGACAAGGCACAGGCTGCGGTGCTGGCGGAGCTGAATGAGGGTGTGAGAGGTTTTCATAAGCCCAACCCTAACCGCAGAGGTGAAAGATGGCAAGCAGCCGAGAAAAATTGAGAGAAGTTCTGCTTTTTGCGTATGGGGCGAGATTTTATTGCTATAAATTTCAATAGTTCATGTTTTGTTTGCGTAGCATTTGCCAGCTGCGCAATAGAGTCGACTGGCCTGGCGCCATCGCAGGCAAGCCAGCTCCCACAGTGAAGGGTGTTCCCATGTGGGAGCCGGGCTTGCCCGCGATGAGGCCAGTTGTCTCATCTTCCCTATCAGGGCTGGAAAGCGCCGATAAAGATCGCCGGGTCCACCCGGGCGTCATTGAGGCTGATGTTCCAGTGCATGTGCGGCCCGGTCGCGCGGCCTGTCGAGCCGACCTTGCCGACCACTGCGCCGCGCGCCAGTTGGTCGCCGACTTTCACGTCGATCTTCGACATATGGCAGAACATGCTGATAAAGCCCTGGCCATGGTCGACAAACACGGTGTTGCCGTTGAAGAAGTAGTTGCCGGTCAGGATCACCTTGCCTGCCGCCGGGGTCTTGATCGGGGTGCCGGCGCCGACTGCGAAGTCCAGGCCTGAATGCGGGTTGCGCTCCTCGCCGTTAAAGAAGCGGCGCACGCCAAACTTGCTCGACAGCGGCCCGTTCACCGGCTTGTCGAGCAGTAAGTTGCTCGGGGTGTTCGGGCTGAAGCTGCGATACGCCTTGAGCTGCACGGCCAGTTCGCCCTCGATGCGCTTGAGCTGCGCGGGGTCGGGGTTCACCTGGCTTTTGTTTTTCAGAGTGATGTGCTGCTCGGGGTATTTCTTGAAACCCACCACGAACGGCAGGTTTTGCGCACCGCTGGTGATGCGTTCGGTACCGGGTTTGGTGGTCAGCGGAATCCCTACAATCGCCAGCCAGTTGTTCTGTTCCTTCACCACCAGCACTGGCCGATTCAAGTAAGTGGCCTTGGGCGCCGCGGCCGACGTGCCGAGGTCGACCACCGCAACGCCGCCAGGCACCGGCTTGTTCAACAAGCGTGTGATGTAGCTGTCGGCGTGGGCGTTAAAGGTCAGGCAAACGAGCATCAACAAGCTGAGAAAACGTGGCATCAATCAATCCAGTAACGAAAGGGTGACGGGCGTCAGGTGGTTGTCTTCCACCCGCACCTGCAATTGGCCTTCACCGAGGCGCGCGGTCAGGCGCTGGCCGGTATGGGTTTGCGCAGCGTTGCGAATGGCGTGGCCGCGTTCGTCCAGCAAGATGCTGTAACCACGGCCCAGCGTCGCCAGCGGGCTTACGACCTGCAGCGTCTGCACCAGGCTTTGCAGTTGCAAGCGGCGCGCCTTGAGGCCATCGCGCATGGCGCGCGGCAGGCGTTCGGCGAGGCTGTCCAGGCGTTGGCGCAGCAGGGCCAACTGGCGGCCGGGGTGTTGGCCGGCGAGGCGGGTTTCCAGGCGAATCAGGCGTTCGCGGCGGGTATTCAGGTTGCGTTCGAAAGCGCGGCGCAGGCGCATGTCCAGGTCATCCAGACGCTGGGCTTGCTGACGCAGGCGCTCGCCGGGGTGACGCAGGCGACGGGCCATGCCTTCCAGGCGCAGGCGGTCGTGGGTCAGGCGGTTGCGCATCAGCATCACCAGGCGGCGATGCAGGTTTTCGACTTGGCGGACCAGATGGCTGGCGTCCGGCGCGAGCAATTCAGCAGCAGCGGAGGGTGTGGGGGCGCGGATATCGGCCACAAAGTCGCTGATGGAAACGTCGGTTTCATGCCCGACGGCGCTGACAATCGGCGTGACGCACGCATCAATGGCGCGGGCTACGGCTTCTTCGTTGAAGCACCAGAGGTCCTCCAGCGAGCCACCGCCACGGGCCAGGATCAACGCATCAAAGCCCCGGGCATCCGCCAGTTTCAGCGCGCGTACAATTTGCGCAATCGCTTCGCGACCTTGCACGGCGGTCGGGATCAGTGTCAGTTCAACGTTCGGCGCACGGCGGCGGAATACGCTGATGATGTCGCGAATCACCGCGCCGGTCGGCGAACTGATGATGCCAATGCGCCTCGGATGAGCCGGCAGTGGCACCTTGCGCTCGGCACTGAACAGGCCTTCGGCGCTGAGCTTTTCCTTCAGCGCATCAAAGGCCAGGCGCAGCGCACCGTCACCGGCGGGCTCCACCGTGTCGAGGATCAACTGGTAGTCGCCGCGGCCCTCGAACAGCGAAACCTTGCCGCGCACTTTCACCGCCAGGCCGTCCTTCAATGCCTGGCGCACTCGCGCGGCATTGTTGCGAAACAGCGCGCAACGCACTTGGGCGCCGCTGTCCTTGAGGGTGAAATACACGTGGCCGGAGGCCGGGCGGGCGAGGTTGGAGATCTCGCCTTCGACCCAGATATTGGTGAACACGTCTTCCAGCAACACCCGCGCGCGGCCGTTGAGCTGGCTGACAGTCAGGACTTCGCGGTCCAGGTTTAAGCGGGCAAAAGGATCTTTAATCATGGGCGGCAGTTTATAGGCATTCGTGCAGCGTTTGACAGAACTGCTCTACGAGCGCGCTGGGCGCCTGTGCGCAGGCCAGGGCCACGGTGCTCAGGCAGTTCGGGTCGGCCAGGGGCAGAAAGTGCACGTTGGCGGGGGCGATGTCCTTCATGGATTTTGGTAACAAGGCAATACCGAAGCCGGCCTGAATCAGTTGCAGCTGGGTGGTCTTGCGCGACATCACGCGCGCCGCCTTGGGGAAAAATCCCGCGCGCATGCACAACTCGGCTGACAAGTAACTCAGACCGCCGCGCTGGGGATGGGGGATCGAGATAAATGCTTCGTCCTTAAGCTGCGCCAACTCCACCCGCGTATTGCTGCGTGCCAGCGCGTGTTCCGGCGGCACCGCCAGCAATAATTCCTCACTGTATAAAGGCACCACGCGCACGCCTTCGCGCTGGCGCAACACCGGCAGGCGCAGCAGGCCGATATCCAGGCGACCGTCGGCGATTTCCTCCAACTGCGCTTCGGAGGAGAGTTTGACGATGTCCATCGACACACCCGAGCACCGCTCCAGCCAGGTGCTGATACCTTGCAATAACGGCCCGCTCATCGGCACCGTGCTCGAATGGCTCAGGCGCAGGGTACCCAGCTGGCCATTGCCGACCTGCGTGGCCATCTCGCTGGCCTTGAGCAATTCACTGAGCAGGTTGCGCGCCCGTGGATAAAAGGCTTCACCGGCAGCCGTCAGTCGGGGCTGGCGTGCGGTGCGCTCGAACAACGGGGTTTGCAGCTGGTTTTCCAGTTCTTTGATCTGTCGGCTTAACGCCGATTGCGCCACAAACAGACGCTCGGCGGCGGCGCTGAAGCTGCCGCTGTCGGCGATTTCGACGAAGTAGCGCAGTTGCCGGGTGGAGATCACGCGTCATGCCTTTTCGAGATGGGTGGGGGGCTTTGAAGATATTAGTCGCAACACTCACCGATGGCTAAAGTGGGGCCCATCTCTTTCAAGGAATAAGTCATGAGCCCGGTTGAGCTGATGAGCCAGTGGTCGTTTGGCAGTGGGGAATGGCTGGTGATCGGCGCGGGCATCGTCTTGGCCTATATCGTGTTCGGCATCGCCGGGTTTGGCACGGCGCTGGTGGCGGGTCCTATCCTTATTCTGTTTATGCCGCTGTCGAAGATCATTCCGCTGTTGGTGCTGCTGGATTTCGTGGCGGCGTTTGGCAACCTGCTGCAATCGCGACGGGATGTGGATAAGCCGGAGCTGTTGCGATTGCTACCGTGCATGGCGATAGGGTGCACGCTGGGCGTGGTGTTTTTGCTCAACCTGCATTCGGATCTGTTGTTGCTGTTGATGGGGCTGTTTATCAGCGCTTATGCGATTTATAGCTTGGCGGTGAGGGCTCGGCCCGCGCAGCTCGCTAAAGGCTGGGCAATTCCCATGGGCACGGTCGGCGGGCTGTTTGGTGCGCTGTTTGGCAGTGGCGGCTTTTTATATGCGATCTATCTGAACAGCCGTTTGCCCAAGGCGGCGGCGCAAGCTACCCAGAGTGCATTGATCAGTTGCAGCACGGTGGTGCGTCTGAGCCTCTTCCTGATTGCCGGGGTGTATGCGGATCTGGCGTTGTTGATGTTGGCGGTGTGCCTGTTGCCCGCGATGGCGCTGGGGTTGTGGTGTGGGCGCAGGTTGACGATGCGTATGTCGCGTGAGGCTTTCATCAGGCTGGTGACGTGGTTGGTGCTGGCGAGTGGCATTGCGTTGATCGGGCGGTATTTGAGTACTTGACCTGTGTGGGGCAGGGATTAAGCTGCCAGCCTTCAGGGCCTCATCGCGGGCAAGCCCGCTCCCACAGTTGAATGTATTTACACATCAAATGTGGGAGCCGGGCTTGCCCGCGATGGCGCCAGTAGCCACACCGCAGGACTCCCATGAATTCCCAAAGCATCCTTGTCCCGAAAATCTCCACCTTACCCGTCCACGAACCCCGCGCGCGGGCGATTGTGCGTTGGCTGGTGCGCAAGAACATCATCAAGGAAGAGCTGACCACCTGCGGGCGCACCGGCAACCGCATGGGCTACGCCCTGGCCGACGGCGCCCGCGCGGTGGTGTTGCACCCGGAAGCGCTGCCGTTCAACGAGCCGGTCAACGGCCTCGAAATCATCTACAAGCGCTGCATCTATACCCCCGCCAAAGGCTTTCTCGAAGAAGCCGGCTGCCCGGAGTGCCTCAAGGAAGTCGGCGAAGCCTTGTTCGAAAGCCTCGAAGACTGGATGCCGGGCCACACCGACAACTTCACCTGCCCGCTGTGTGGGCATGAAGATGACATCAACGGGTTCCTGTTCCTGCAGGAATGCGGGTTTTCCAACCTTGGGTTCATCTTCAATAACTGGGCCGAGGCGGGGTTCAAGCAGAGCTTTATCGACGAATTTGCCGACTGGCTGGACCAGAAGATGAGTTGGGTCAAAGTCGAGTTGTAACCCTTCTATCAGTATTACCAAGTTTGTCAGAGTTTTACATTGAGCCTGAGAGGGTGCATGTATATAATGGCGCGCTTCCATTTTCCCGCTCGGGAGCCCCCGCGATGCTGCGTATCAGCCAAGAAGCTCTGACATTCGACGACATTCTCCTAGTGCCCGGTTATTCCGAGGTGCTTCCTAACGAAGTCAGTCTCAAGACCCGCCTAACCCGTGGCATCGAGCTGAATATTCCCCTTGTTTCTGCTGCCATGGACACCGTCACCGAAGCCCGTTTGGCAATCGCCATGGCTCAGGAAGGCGGCATCGGCATCATCCACAAGAACATGACTATCGAGCAGCAAGCTGCCGAAGTGCGCAAGGTCAAGCGTTACGAAGCCGGCGTGGTGAAAGATCCCATCACCATCGAAGCCGACGCCACCGTACGTGACCTGTTCGACCTGACCCGCCTGCACAACATCTCCGGTGTTCCCGTGCTGCACGATGGTGACCTGGTCGGCATCGTCACCTCCCGTGACGTGCGTTTCGAAAACCGCCTTGAAATTACCGTCCGTGAAGTGATGACGCCTAAAGAGCGCCTGGTCACTGTGCGCGAAGGTGCCGACAAGGACGACGCTCGCGAGCTGCTGCACAAGCACCGCATCGAGCGCGTGCTGATCGTTGACGACAAATTTGCCCTCAAAGGCATGATGACCGTCAACGACATTGAAAAAGCCAAGGCTTACCCGCTGGCCAGCAAGGATGACCAAGGTCGTCTGCGCGTTGGCGCTGCAGTCGGCACCGGCAAAGACACCGGCGAGCGCGTCTCCGCCCTTGTGGCTGCCGGCGTTGACGTGGTGGTGGTCGACACTGCCCACGGTCACTCCAAAGGCGTGATCGACCGCGTGCGTTGGGTCAAAGAGAATTTCCCGGAAGTCCAGGTCATCGGCGGCAACATTGCCACCGGCGCTGCTGCCAAGGCGTTGGTTGAAGCCGGCGCTGACGCCGTAAAAGTCGGCATCGGCCCTGGCTCGATCTGCACCACGCGTATCGTCGCCGGTGTCGGCGTGCCGCAAATCAGCGCCATCGCCAACGTCGCCGCGGCCCTTGAAGGCACTGGCGTTCCTTTGATCGCCGACGGCGGCATCCGTTTCTCCGGTGACCTGTCCAAGGCCATCGTTGCTGGTGCTTCCTGCGTGATGATGGGCTCGATGTTTGCTGGCACTGAAGAAGCGCCAGGCGAGATCGAACTGTTCCAGGGCCGTTCGTACAAGGCCTACCGTGGCATGGGTTCGCTGGGCGCCATGTCCCAGGCACAAGGTTCCTCCGACCGCTACTTCCAGGACTCCTCGGCAGGCGCCGAGAAGCTCGTTCCGGAAGGCATCGAAGGCCGTGTGCCGTACAAAGGCACCCTCAGCGCGATCATCCATCAACTGATGGGCGGCCTGCGTTCCTCGATGGGCTACACCGGCAGCGCCGACATCGAAGAAATGCGCACCAAGCCTGAGTTCGTTCGGATCACCGGCGCCGGCATGGCTGAATCCCATGTCCACGACGTGCAGATCACCAAGGAAGCGCCAAACTACCGCGTAGGTTGATGCTTCCAGCAAAATGTTAAGTAACCGGGGCTGTCTTATTCAGCCCCGAGTTGTTTCTGATTCATTAGACGAGACTGACTTCATGGCCCTCGACATTCACGCCCACCGCATCCTGATCCTCGACTTCGGTTCCCAGTACACCCAGCTGATCGCCCGCCGCGTGCGCGAAATCGGCGTGTACTGCGAACTGCATCCGTTCGACATGGATGACGAAGCGATCCGCGAATTCGCCCCGAAAGGCGTCATCCTCGCCGGTGGCCCCGAGTCCGTGCACGAAGCCAACAGCCCGCGCTGCCCGCAAGCGGTATTCGACCTGGGCGTACCGGTCTTCGGTATCTGCTACGGCATGCAAACCATGGCCGAGCAACTGGGCGGCAAGGTTGAAGGTTCCGAGCTGCGTGAATTCGGTTATGCCCGTGTCGACGTGGTTGGCAAGAGCCGCCTGCTGGACGGCATCGAAGACCACATCGACGCCGACGGCCTGTTCGGCCTCGACGTGTGGATGAGCCACGGTGACAAGGTCACCAAAATGCCGGCAGACTTCCACGTCCTGGCCAGCACCCCGAGCTGCCCGATTGCTGGCATGTTCAACGACGAGCGCGGCTACTACGGCGTGCAGTTCCACCCGGAAGTGACCCACACCAAGCAAGGCGGGCGCATCCTGTCGCGCTTCATTCTCGACATCTGCGGGTGTGAAGCCCTGTGGACCCCGTCGAAAATCGCTGAAGACGCCATCGCCAACGTGCGCGCCCAAGTCGGCACCGACAACGTGCTGCTCGGCCTGTCCGGCGGCGTTGACTCTTCGGTCGTTGCCGCGCTGCTGCACAAAGCCATCGGCGATCAGCTGACCTGCGTGTTCGTCGACAATGGCCTGCTGCGCCTGCACGAAGGCGAACAAGTGATGGCCATGTTCGCCGAGAACATGGGCGTCAAAGTGATCCGCGCCAACGCCGAGGACCAGTTCCTCAACAACCTGGCCGGCGAGTCCGACCCGGAGAAGAAGCGCAAGATCATCGGCCGTACCTTCATCGACGTTTTCGATGCCCAAGCCTCCAGCCTGGACAACATCAAGTACCTCGCCCAAGGCACCATCTACCCTGACGTGATCGAGTCGGCTGGCGCCAAAAGCGGCAAGGCTCACGTGATCAAGTCCCACCACAACGTGGGTGGCTTGCCTGAGGAAATGAATCTCAAGCTGGTAGAACCGCTGCGCGAACTGTTCAAGGACGAAGTCCGCCGTCTGGGCCTGGAACTCGGCCTGCCGTACGACATGGTCTACCGCCACCCATTCCCGGGCCCGGGCCTGGGCGTGCGCATCCTCGGTGAAGTGAAAAAGGAATACGCCGACCTGCTGCGTCGCGCCGACCACATCTTCATCGAAGAACTGCGCAAAGCCGACTGGTACCACAAAGTCAGCCAGGCGTTCGTGGTGTTCCAGCCGGTGAAATCCGTCGGTGTTGTAGGCGATGGTCGTCGTTACGCGTGGGTCGTTGCGCTGCGTGCGGTGGAAACCATCGACTTCATGACCGCCCGCTGGGCACACCTGCCGTACGAACTGCTGGAGACTGTCAGCGGCCGTATCATCAATGAGATCGAAGGCATTTCGCGCGTTACTTATGACGTGTCGAGCAAGCCGCCGGCGACGATTGAGTGGGAGTGATCCTGCGGTAGCAGGTGAACGCTGAATAACAAAACCCCGGTCTTTTGGCCGGGGTTTTGTGTTTTTGGTACGCGGTGAGTCAAACACCACCAACCCAATGTGGGAGCTGGCTTGCCTGCGATGGCATCACCTCGGTATGACTTGATAACCAGGTGACAGGTATTAGAGAAACTCTGCTCGAATCAAGTCCGTATCGAAAGGTGTTATCCCGTGATCAGGCGCAAACACTGTCTGCGCTTGCTGTGGCGAAGCCACTCGCTCTCCCCGCGCTCGAACATGTAAGTCGAACAGTGTTTCCAAATCCGGCCGTGGCGTATGCACCAACGCTCGCAGCATCAACGATACCCCGCTGAGGTTGTTGTCGACGTTGTTCCAGCGCGGTGATGAAGTGAGTCCCAGGTCGGCCCAAATCATGCGTCGCTCCTGCAAGTCCATCACGAATGGAAGACAGATAACTGTGTCGGACGCGATGTCGATACGGTCGAACACGGATTTAGGCTCGAATACTTCACCCGACGCCACGTCCGCGCGGGCCATCCAGCCAGCGAAACATTCTGGAAGATCGCAGTACGGTTGCTGGGTATAGGAGTTGATAGACGTGACGACATAGCGGATACCCTTCTTGACGAGGATATCAAGGTCGAGGTCGATGAACTCTGACGCCCCTTTGGGCGCGTCCACGATATCGCCACTGTGGTAGCCGCCGTAACCCTTGAGGTTGTAGTACGCAACCGCTTCTCTGAAGACGAAGTCGGTGTCAAAAAATGCTGCAGACAAGTCGATGTCCGTACGTGCACGACCGTTCTTCCACCACAGGAACAGGCGAATGAAGCGCGTATCAGGGATTGGCAACCGACTGCCGCGCACCAGCGTACGCAGTGACTTTGCTGAGGCACGCTGTGCCAGCGGCACTCTGTATTCGCGTAATTCGGGATCGATGAAGCAGCGACCGAGCGGCGGTAGCGACGCAAAACGTTTTACGAGAGCGTCCTCGCAGATTCGGGCTGCACGCGCCAGCACGTCCGGTGTTAGAGACTCGCGCCGATCTTTGATGGCATAGACTTTGGCCAGCGCACCTTTCGGCGTGAACGCTCGCAGAGGAAGAGGGCGTGGCGAACGTACTTGGGTCAGCAGTTGCAGCAGAACAGGTGAGGACACGTGTGCCGCAACCGCCTCGAACGCGTCTAGAACCGGCTGTGGTTCTGCTGCTCGTCTTAGGGTTGCGTCCAACCGTCGTGCGAACTCACCAGGACGACTCTGTAATAGATGCGTGAGCGTGACGATGTGGCGCTGGGCAAACAAAGTTTCTACACGTGACCCAAACGAAGCAGGCGCATCATTGCGCCGCGCTGCCGTGATCGCGGCCAGCGCTCGTGGGTATTTATCGGCGTAGTCACCCGGATGCAGTACTTCAGACAGGCGTTTCCAGCGTTCAGCATGGCGCATCACGTCTTCTACAGCGTTGGGTATTTGGTCGAGTAGGCGCAAAAGCAGACGGCGTATAGAGCGCTTCATGGCTGTGAAACGTGTCGAAGCTGTCGCTAGCGACACATCTCCACCATTCAGAGCGACCGCGAGTCGTAGCACGTCAGTCGCTGTTTCGACGTTTTTCTCAAGGAATGCGCCCACCCGTGCATCGCCGGCTACCTGCAGGATAAGTGCGCCGCCAATCTGTGCGCGGATCTCCCGGAACGGAATGGCTTCAGGCAGTAGGCGGAACACATCGTTTTTGTATGTTCGGATAAACCAGGCGACATCGGCGGCTTCATCTTCGGAGAGCGAAGTGCGTGATGAAACCAGTGGCTCAAGCAGTGCCTCAAATTCATTGACGCTTCCCGGTTCGATAACGCGGGATATGAAGTTGCCTTCAAGCATCGCAGGTCGCGAATGTTCAGTTGGCGGTAAACGCAGAAGCGTAAAGTAGTGAATGACGGCGTTAAGGTACAACTCCCCCTCGGAGGCGGTCAGGACCTGCTCTGGAAAGTCAGGGTAAAACGGCCGGTGCTGGACATGAGCACCAGTTTGCCGTTGAAGGATTCCGATGATTTCGCTCAACCAATGCTTGAGTTCTGTCGCTGACAACGTGCCGATTTGTTCAATCAGGGACTCTGATAGTACGCATCGGAATGCCGCGACTTCCCGGACCGCCGACGCGACCTGAGCGCGCGTCGCAGCGCCAGTGCCAGTGCCCATCGGGACGTGAACTTTGCTACGGCGACGCAGGAACAGCTCCTGATTCATGCTTGATTTTCTCCTTGGGTCGCCGTCGTGGACGAGTTGCAGCGTCGTTTTACAGCTGATGTAAAAACGCCTGCAAGAAGCAGGCGCAGTGTGGAGAGCGAAACCCCTAGGTCATAGGAGGTTAGAAGGAAGGTGTTCCATAGCCACGAACGCATCCTACGGAAGGTTGTATTTGTTTGCCAAGTAGCGATATATCTCAACGGTAACAAGCTGCTTCACCAGGCTACCTTTTTGTACAGTCGCTTGGTGGGAGGTTTGTGTTTCTGGTGTGCGAACGCTCAACTAGGAACCGCGCGCGAATAAAGCAGTATTCAAAATTAAGTGCATTGTATAGGATGCATTAATGCAATATTGTGTAATTTTGCATTGAATTGGATGCACTTTGATATGAACGATCTAGGACTACTGATCAAAAACCTGCGCAAAACCGCCGGCCTTTCTCAAACTCAGCTCGCGCAACGGCATGGCATGAGTCGCGCCACCATCTCGGGGATTGAAAACAACACCATCCCGGAAGTGGGGATTCGCAAGGTCGCGGCCATCCTTGAGGGCTTGGGATACGAATTGACCGCTATCCCCAAGCGTCGGCGCATGACCCTTGATGAGCTGAAATCAGGAAACATCCATGACGAGTCAAAGTGATCGGTTGTATATCGGTGTAGGCGGTGTGGCTGCAGGAGCACTCGGCCGAGGTCAGGAGAACAGACGCGATTCGATTTTCTCGTATAACGACACGGTTGCCGAAGAGAACGCCGTTTCCCTGACCATGCCGGTGCGGCTTGAGAGCTACAACTGGGAGTATGGGATACACCCCTTGTTTGAGATGAACATCCCCGAAGGGCATCTCAAGGACGAGCTTGTGCGACGCTTCAGCAAGTCGGTGCGCGGCTTTGACGACTTCGCTCTGCTGGGCATTGTGGGGCCACACCAACTGGGTCGTATCAGTGTTGCCCATGACGCGGGCGACGGGTCACTGCCTGAGGTCAAACTCTCCGAGTTGTTGGTATATGACGGAGCAAAAGACCTGTTCGATGACCTCCTGAAAACCTACGCAGCCTACTCAGGGGTTTCGGGTGTTCAACCGAAAGTGCTGGTACGCGACGTTGACGACATGACCCCCGGTATTGAACGTCTGACCCATCGGGGCGCGACACACTTGGTGAAGGCGTTCAGCGAATCTGACTTTCCCCAATTGGCGGCCAATGAGTTTTTCTGCATGCGAGCAGCACTCCATTGCGGCCTCGAGGTGCCTGAATTTCAGCTCAGCGCACATGGGAAGCTCTTGGTGGTAAAACGGTTCGACATCGGTGCAAGCGCTTACCTCGGATTCGAGGATATGTGCGTTCTATCAGGATGGGGTGCCGCGAAGAAATATGACGGAAGCTACCAGGGATGCGCGAAGCTGATCAGGTCATTTGTCACGCCAAGCCGTGTCACCAGAACGCTGGAAGATTTCTTCCTGATGGTGGCGCTTTCTGCCGGTATCCAGAACGGTGATGCACACCTGAAAAACTTCGGTCTGCTGTATGAGAATTGCGCCGAGGACGCAGACGTTTGGCTTGCCCCGGCTTACGATCTGGTGACCACCACGGTGTACAGCAGCAACGACATCATGGGCTTGCTGCTCGGCGGTTCGAAGGCTTGGCCAAAGCGCAAGATGCTGGTCCAGTTCGGGCGCAGTTCCTGCGGTTTGACTGAGGCACGTTGCAACGAATTGCTTGCCAGAGTGCAAAGCGGCATGACCCGCGCGATGGCAGAGCTTTCAGAATACCGAAGCACTCACCCCGATTTCGAGTTGATAGGCGAGAAGATGACCACTGCATGGGCGGCAGGACTGGCCAAGAGTATCGCAGTGCAATGATCTTCCCGCCTCATGTTCACCGCCGCGCAATATCCGAAAAGTAAAACTTATCCAGCGTATGCCGCGACTCGGTGTACTCAAACTGCCGCCCATCCTGCAAAAACGTCTGGTTACTCACCACGATCACATGGCTTTGCCCATCCAGGTCCAGATGCGCCTGGTCGTCTTTGCTGCGGGGCAGGGCTTCGATGGTGCGCTGGGCGTAGGCGATTTGCAGCTGCAGGGTCTGCTCAATGAACGCGTAGATCGACTGTTCGGCAATCGAGCGGTCAAGCCCTGGGATCACGTCGGCGACGAAGTGGTTGATGTCCAGAATCACGCGTTTGCCGCCAATCCGCCGTACCCGTTTGATGCGGGTGATCAGCGTGCCGGGCTCGGCTTCGATGTGTTGCAGCAGTGAACCTTCCAGTGCGAACTGGCTGAATTCGACGACTTCGGTGCGTACGTCATCGCCCAGGTCGGCGTGGGTTTCGTGGAAGCTGACGATGCCGCCCAGCTGGAACTCAATCGGGTTCGGCGACAGCACAAACGTGCCTTTGCCGTGGATTTTTTGCGCGAACCCACGCTCCTGCAACTGCTCGATAGCACGGCGCACAGTGCCACGGCTGGCCTGGTAGGCGTCCATCAATTCGGTTTCGGAGGGAAGGCGCGTGCCGCGTTGCAGCCGTTCAGTGGTGATGCTGGCAAGCAGATCCGTATAGATCTGGTTGTATTTGCTCATGGGGATGGCTCTGTGCCCGACGTGGTGAAGGTGAACGGCGCGTTCACGGCAGGAACCTTAGTGGGCCGGGTGGGGTTTGTCCATTAGACCCTCGGATATCTGTGGCTTACAGCGAAGCGCGGGTCGCAAATAGATAAACATTTTTAAACTCGTCTGTACGAGTTGTTGCTTTAACTCGTACAGACGAGTACTTTTGCCCTCGGCGTGCTGCCAATGACTGCCCCCAAATAAAAAAAACCAAGTGGAAAACAAGCATGAGCCACGACTATTCAACCATTGCCCGCGAGATTCTCGAGAACCTCGGCGGCAGCGACAACCTTGAGCAAGCTGCCCACTGCGTGACCCGTCTGCGCCTGGCGCTCAAGGACCCGAGCCTGGTCAACAGCAGCGCGCTGAACCAGGTCGATCTGGTCAAGGGCTCGTTCTTCACCGGCGGCCTGTTCCAGGTGGTGATCGGCCCCGGCGAAGTGGAAAAGGTTTACGCCGCCCTGCGCGAACAGACTGGCCTCGCCGCCGCGACCATCGCCGACGTGAAGAAGAAAGGCGCCGACAAAACCAATGCCATGCAGCGTCTGGTGCGCGTGTTCTCCGACGTGTTCATGCCGATCCTGCCCGCGCTGATCATCGCCGGCCTGTTGATGGGCGTGAACAACCTGATGGGCGCTAAGGGCATGTTCATCGCGGACAAAACCTTGCTGGAGGCCTATCCAAACCTGGATGGCCTGTGGAGCCTGATCAACCTGATGGCCAACACCTCGTTCGTGTTCCTGCCGGCGCTGGTGGGTTGGTCGGCAGCCAAGCGTTTTGGCGGCAGTGAAATCCTCGGCATCGTGCTTGGCCTGATGCTGGTGCACCCGGACCTGCTCAATGCCTGGAACTACGGCAAAGCGGTGGCGGGGCTGGACGGCCAGAGCCTGCCGTACTTCGATATTTTCGGCCTGTTCAAGATTGAGAAGGTCGGCTATCAGGGGCAAATCCTGCCGATTCTGATGGCGGCGTATGTGATGAGCGTCATCGAGAAATGGCTGCGGGCGCGGGTGCCCAACGCCATTCAACTGCTGGTTGTACCGATCACCACCATCGTCGTCACCGGCGTGCTGGCGCTGGCGATCATCGGCCCGGTGACCCGTCACCTCGGCATCCTGATCACCGAAGGCGTGGTCACGCTGTTTGACCTGGCACCGATGCTCGGCGGGGCGATTTTCGGTCTGCTGTATGCACCGCTGGTGATCACCGGCATGCACCACATGTTCCTCGCGGTGGACCTGCAGTTGATCTCCACACAGGGCGGCACCTTTATCTGGCCGATGATCGTGATGTCCAACCTGGCCCAGGGTAGTGCGGCGCTTGGCGTGTTCTATATGACCCGCAATGCGCGGGACAAAAGCATGGCGTCAACCTCGGCGATTTCGGCGTATTTCGGCATCACGGAGCCGGCGATGTTCGGTGTGAACCTGCGCTTCAAGTTTCCGTTTTATGCCGCGCTGCTGGGCTCGGCGCTGGGCAGCATTTTCCTGTCGATGAACAAGGTGCAGGCGTCGGCCATCGGCGTCGGTGGCTTGCCGGCGTTTATCTCGATCCTTCCGCAGTACATCCCGGTGTTTGTGATCGGGATGGTGATTGCGATGGTCGTGCCGTTTGTTTTGACCTGTGCGTTGAGCATGAAGATTGTTCGGCCGGGGTACAGGGTCGCCTGATCTGACGCTATCGCAGGCAAGCCAGCTCCCACCTTGATTTGTGAACACATTCAACTGTGGGAGCTGGCTTGCCTGCGATGAGGCCCTAAAGGCCAGCACACAAATAACTGAAGGAACCCACCATGCAAAACTGGCAACACTCGGTGATCTACCAGATCTACCCCAAAAGCTTCCACAGCCACGCGGGTAACGCCACCGGTGACCTGCTGGGCATCGTGGACAAGCTTGATTACCTGAAATGGCTGGGCGTGGATTGCCTGTGGATCACCCCGTTCCTGCGCTCGCCGCAACGCGACAACGGCTACGACATCAGCGACTACTACGCCATCGACCCGAGCTACGGGACCATGGCCGACTGTGACCTGCTGATCGCCGAAGCCGCCAAGCGGGGAATCAAGTTGATGCTCGACATCGTGGTCAACCACACCTCCATCGAGCACGAATGGTTTCAGCAAGCGCGCAGCAGCCTCGACAACCCGTACCGCGACTTCTACATCTGGCGCGACCAGCCAAATAATTGGGAATCCAAATTCGGCGGCTCGGCCTGGGAATACGAGGCGCAAACCGGCCAATATTTCCTGCACCTGTTCGACCACACCCAGGCCGATCTGAATTGGGACAATCCCAAGGTACGCGCCGAGGTGTTCAAGTTGATGCGCTTCTGGCGCGACAAGGGCGTGGGCGGTTTCCGCCTTGACGTGATCAACCTGATCTCCAAACCCGCTGATTTCCCCGAAGACAACACCGACGGCCGCCGCTTCTACACCGATGGCCCGAACGTGCACGAGTACCTGCATGAAATGCACCGCGAGGTCTTCGAAGGGCATGACCTGATCAACGTCGGCGAAATGTCGTCCACCAGCCTTGAGCACTGCATCCGCTACTCGCGGCCGGAGTCGAAAGAGCTGTCGATGACCTTCAACTTTCATCACCTGAAAGTCGATTATCCGAACCTGCAAAAGTGGGTGCGGGCGGACTTTGATTTCCTGCAACTCAAGCAGATTTTTTCCGACTGGCAATTGGGCATGCAGGCCGGTGGCGGCTGGAACGCGTTGTTCTGGTGTAACCACGACCAGCCGCGGGTGGTCTCGCGTTTTGGTGACGACGGCGAGCACCGCGTGGTCTCGGCCAAGATGCTCGCCACTGCGCTGCACTTCCTTCAGGGCACGCCGTATGTGTACCAGGGCGAAGAGCTGGGCATGACCAACCCGGGCTTCAACAAGATCGACCAGTACCGCGATGTCGAGACCCTGAACATCTTCCGCCTCAAGCGCGATGCGGGTGAGTCCGAGGCGTCGAGCATGGCGGCAATCATGCAGAAATCCCGCGACAACGGCCGCACACCGATGCAGTGGAACGCCGAAGCAAATGCCGGTTTCAGCACGGGCGAACCGTGGATCGGCATTCCGGCAAATGCTGCGCAGATCAATGTCGCGAGCCAACTGGATGACCCGGATTCGGTACTGCATCACTACCGCGCGCTGATCGCTTTGCGTCGCCACGAGCCGCTGATTCAGGCGGGCGTGTACCGCGAGCTGCTGCAAGACCACCTACAGGTCTGGGCCTACCTGCGTGAAGGCCATGGCGAGCGCCTGCTGGTGCTCAACAACTTCTACGGCACGCCGTGCGAAATCCAGCTGCCTGATCACGTGATCAATACCGCGCAAGAGCAGCGCCTGTTGATCAGCAACTACCCCGACTGCCCGCCGCGTACAGCCACGCTGAGGCTGCGCCCTTACGAGTCGTTTGTGCTGCACCTCAAGGACTGAGGCCGCTTCAACCCCTGCCCGGGAGTGCGGGGGTGCTTCATCAAAAACATAATAAAAATATCGGAGTGCTTCATGAAAACAACAATAAAGTTGGGCCTCATTGCGTCTTGTCTTTCTGCACCTTTTGGCGCTCAAGCGCTGGAATTTGCCGGCTATCTGCGCAGCGGCGCAGGCACTTCAACCGGCAGTGGCAAGCAGCAATGCTTCCAGTTGCCGGGGGCGCAATCCAAATACCGTCTGGGCAACGAGTGCGAGCAATACGCGGAACTGGAATTGCGCCAGGACCTGTTGACCCTCGATGACGGCTCGGTACTCAGCGTGGATGCCATGGCATCGCTCTACAACAGATACGATCGCGCCCTGAAATTTCAGGGCGAAGACAACGGCTCGGCACGCATGCCGCAGATGTATGCGCAGTGGTCCAACCTGCCGAGCCTGAATGGCGGCTCGGTGTGGGCCGGTCGGCGTTACTACAAACGTAATGACATCCATATTTCCGACTTCTACTACTGGAACCAGAGCGCCACGGGCGGTGGTGTTGAGGACGTGAAAATCGGCGACCTCAAGTACAGCTACGCCATCTCCCGCAAGGACAATCTGTACCAGAAGGAATACGCCACGCGACACGACTTTAACGTGGCCGGCTTCAAGACCAACCCAGGCGGCGAGCTGGAATTTGGCCTGAGCTACATCGACAAAGCGGGCGGCCGCGATGCCAACAGCGGCTGGGCGATCACCGCGCAGCATGTGCAAAAACCGTTTCTTGGCGGCAAGAACAAGTTCGCCCTGCAGTACGGTGAAGGTCCTGGCACGGGTTTGGGTTACACCGGCGACACGACGTTGGACAAGAGCAGCAAAAGCTACCGCGCCGTGGAGTTTTTCGACTGGCAGGTGACACCGCGTTTCGGTGGGCAGGTCGAGGCGGTGTACCAGAAAGATATTCGCCCGGGCTCGTCGGATCAGACGTGGATGTCCATCGGTGTGCGCCCGGCCTATGCCATCAGCGAGCAGTTCAAACTGGTCACCGAACTTGGGCATGATCAGGTCGAGGCCACGGGCGGTACGCGCAAGCTGAGCAAATTTACCTTCGCCCCGACCTGGTCGCCCAACGGCCCGGATTTCTGGGCGCGCCCGGAAGTGCGTTTGTATTACACCTACGCCACCTGGAACGAAGCCGCCAAGCGCGCGGCGAATGAACTGGCGGCGGGCTCGGCGTTGTCCGACACCGGCGCCTACGGCACGGCGCGGCATGGGTCGAACTTTGGTGTGCAGGTTGAATATTGGTGGAAATAGCTCGGATTTAAGTGAACGGGCTTTATGTGGGAGCTGGCTTGCCTGCGATGGCATCACCTCGGTCTTGATGAAACACCGAGTCGCCTGCATCGCAGGCAAGCCAGCTCCCACATTGGAGTGTCGTTCGCCCTATGATTTTTACAGAACAAAACAGCAGGTGAAGTCATGACCACAACGCAACCCCTGGAACTGCTGGCGCCCCTGTCCGGGGTGCTGCTGGCGCTGGATAAAGTGCCCGACCCGGTGTTCGCCAGCCGCTTGATCGGCGACGGCCTGTGCATCGACCCGACCTCGCAGACCCTCTGCGCGCCATTGGCCGGGGTGATCAGCAATATTCAGGACAGTGGTCATGCGGTCAGCATCACCGACGAGAACGGCGTCCAAGTGCTGCTGCACATTGGCCTGGACACCGTGAACCTCGCGGGCCAGGGCTTCACGCGCCTGGTGCAGGAAGGCCAGCGCGTGGAGGCCGGGCAGCCGCTGATTGAATTCAATGCCGACTACGTGGCGCTCAACGCGCGCAGTTTGCTGACGTTGATGCTGGTGGTCAGCGGCGAGCCGTTTACCGTGTTGGCGGACGGCCTCGTCGAGTTGGGTCAGCCCCTGTTGCAGTTATCCCCAGGTGAAGCGGTTGAGGCGCCGGTCGAGGAGGAGGGCGACGCACTGTTCTCCAAACCACTGACCTTGCCCAACGCCAATGGCTTGCACGCCCGCCCGGCGGCAGTGTTTGCCCAGGCAGCCAAAGGTTTCAACGCGAGCATTTACCTGCACAAGCAAACCCAGAGCGCCAACGCCAAATCCCTGGTGGCGATCATGGCGCTGCAAACCGTGCAGGGCGATTCGCTGCAGGTCAGTGCGGCGGGTGACGACGCCGAAGCGGCGATCAAAGCATTGGTCGCCTTGTTGGCAGAAGGCTGCGGCGAAGCGGTAGCTGCCGTGGTTGAAGGGGTTGAGCCTGTCACGCCCGTGTCGTCGGCGACCTTGCTGCGCGGTGTGTGTGCATCGCCGGGTTCCGCATTTGGCCAAGTGGTTCAAGTCGCCGAGCCGGAGCTAATTATTACTGAGCAGGGCGCCGGTGAACCCGCCGAACGCGCTGCACTGGAGCGCGGCCTGCTGTCGGCAACCGCGGCGCTGCAAGCCTTGCAAGCCAAGGCATCCGGCAGTGCCCAGGCCGAAATCTTCCGCGCCCATCAGGAGTTGCTCGAAGACCCGACCTTGCTCGAACAAGCCCACGGCCTGTTGGCCGAAGGCAAGAGCGCCGCGTTTGCCTGGAACAGCGCCACGGTCGCGACCGCCAATCAGTTCAAGACGTTGGGCAATGCCCTGCTCGCCGAACGTGCGGCGGACCTGGCCGACGTCGGCCAGCGCGTGCTGAAACTTATCCTCGGCATTCAAGACAGCGCCTGGGAGTTGCCCGAGCGCGCGATCCTGATTGCCGAGCAATTGACCCCCTCGCAGACCGCCAGCCTCGACACACGCAAAGTGCTGGGTTTTGTCACCGTCGGCGGCGGTGCGACCAGCCACGTCGCGATCCTCGCCCGCGCCCTCGGCTTGCCGGCCATTTGTGGTGTGCCGGTGCAGGTTTTAGCGCTGGCCAATGGCAAACAAGTGCTGCTGGATGCCGACAAAGGCGAGCTGCATTTAGACCCGAACCTGGCGGAAATCGAACAGCTGGAAGCGGCGCGCCAACAGCAGATTCTGCGCCGTCAGCGCGACGTGGCGCAGGCATCCTTGCCAGCCACCACCCGCGACGGTCATCACGTTGAAGTCACCGCCAACGTCGCCTCGTTACAGGAAGTCGAGCAATCCCTGACGTTGGGCGGCGAAGGCGTCGGCCTGTTGCGTTCCGAATTTCTCTATCTGGATCGCAACCGCGCGCCAAGCCCCGAGGAGCAAGCTGGCACTTACACCGCCATTGCCCGCGCCCTCGGCACCGAACGCAACCTCGTGGTGCGCACCCTCGACGTCGGTGGCGACAAACCGCTGGCCTACGTGCCGATGGAGGCTGAAACCAACCCGTTCCTCGGCTTGCGCGGCATTCGCCTGTGCCTGGAGCGCCCTGAACTGCTGCGTGAACAATTCCGCGCGATCCTCGCCAGCGCCGGTTTTGCGCGGCTGCACATCATGTTGCCGATGGTCAGCCTGTTGTCCGAGCTGCACCTGGCCCGGCAGATTCTTGAAGAAGAAGCGCTGGCGCTGGGGCTCACCGAGCTGCCGAAGCTGGGCATCATGATTGAAGTGCCGTCCGCCGCATTGATGGCGGATGTGTTTGCGCCCCATGTGGACTTCTTCTCTATCGGCACCAATGACCTGACCCAGTACACCCTGGCGATGGACCGCGATCATCCACGACTCGCCAGCCAGGCCGACAGTTTTCACCCGGCCGTGCTGCGCCTGATCGCCACCACCGTCAAGGCCGCGCATGCCCATGGCAAGTGGGTCGGCGTGTGCGGCGCGCTGGCGTCCGAAGCCCTGGCGGTGCCGGTGTTGATCGGACTGGGGGTGGATGAACTGTCGGTCAGCGTGCCGTTGATCCCGACCATCAAGGCCACCGTGCGCGAGCTGGATTTGGCCGACTGCCAACTCATCGCCCGTCAGGTGCTGGGCCTGGAAGAAGCCGCCCAAGTGCGTGAGGCCCTGAGCCAATACCACGTGGCCACTGTTGATACCTCACCTGTTTTGGAGCACTGAGCATGTTGGAGAAATTGCAGCGAGCGTTCTGGAAAGCGCTGACGCCGGATTTGATTGCCGAAACCGTGGTAGCGCCAGAGCAGGGCTTGCTGTCGGCGCAGGTGCTGACGGCGTTGGGCGGGGCGGATAATCTCAAGTCGCAACAGCGTGTGGCTCTGACGCGGGTGCGGGTGCAATTGCAGGATGTGGCGCGGTTGGATGGTGCGGCGTTAAAAGCGGCAGGTGTGCCTGGAGTGATGGTGTTGGCGGGGGGAGTGGTGCATCTGCTCACTGGCCTTTAATCCAAGCAAAGATCCAAATGTGGGAGGGGGCTTGCTCCCGATAGCGGTGGCTCAGTCAACTGATGCACTGACTATCACTCTGCAATCGGGAGCAAGCCCCCTCCCACATTAGTTTTGTGGTGTTTGGATAATTGTGTTTATAGCTGCTGGTTATCTTCCGGCGGCTTGGTTTTATCCACACCCGGCACGTGCAAGTTGCCTTCCACCACTTGGTTACCTTCCAACTGCGGCTGAGTCACCCACGTCAGAATGTCGTAGTACCGCCGGATGTTCGCTACAAAATGCACCGGCTCCCCGCCGCGCGCATAGCCATAACGCGTCTTGCTGTACCACTGCTTCTGCGACAGGCGTGGCAGCATCTTTTTCACGTCCAGCCACTTGTTCGGGTTCAGACCGTCTTTCTTCGCCAGCGTACGCGCATCTTCCAGATGCCCGGTGCCGACGTTGTAGGCCGCGAGCGCGAACCACGTACGATCCGGCTCAGCGATGCTGTCGTCCAGTTCATCCTTGATCTTCGCCAGGTACTTGGCGCCGCCCATGATGCTTTGCTTGGCATCCAGGCGGTTGGACACGCCCATCGCCTGCGCGGTGTTCTGGGTCAGCATCATCAGGCCGCGTACGCCGGTTTTGGAGGTGACGGCAGGCTGCCACAGTGATTCCTGATAGCCGATGGCGGCCAATAGCCGCCAATCAACCTTTTCTTCCTTGGCGTAGGCGCGGAAGTGCTTTTCGTATTTCGGCAAGCGCTGCTGCAAGTGCTGGGCGAAAGTGTAGGCGCCGACATAACCGAGAACATCAACATGCCCGTAATAGCGGTCTTTCAAGCGCTGCAAGGTGCCGTTTTTCTCGACCTTGTCCAGGTAACTGTTGATCTCGTTCAGCAGGCTGTTGTCTTCACCCGCCGCCACGGCCCAGCTCTGGTTGCTGGCATTGCCGAGGTCGAACGCCACGCGCACGTTGGGGAAGTACACCTGGTTCATGGCGACTTCGTTGGAGTCGACGAGAGTCAGGTCGATTTGCCCTTCGTCGACCATACGAAGTAAGTCGACGACCTCTACAGCGTCGGACTCTTCATATTCAATCGCAGGATTCTGCTTTTTAAGCGCCGCCAATTGCTCAGCATGGGTGCTGCCCTTGAGCACCATGATCTTCTTGCCCACCAGGTCTGCCGCGTTGGTCGGGCGGGACTGGCCGTTGCGGTAGATGATCTGCGGGGTCACTTCCAGATAAGGATGGGAGAAACGCACCTGTTGCTCGCGCTGCGCGCTGCTCACCAGACCCGCGGCAGCCAATACCGGACCGTTGGGTTTGCCCAGTTGGCCGAACAGGTCATCCAGGTTGTCGGCGGTCTCGATTTCGAGTTTCACGCCCAGATCGTCGGCAAAACGCTTGACCAGTTCGTATTCGAAACCGGTTTCACCGTTGCGGTCCTGGAAATACGTGGCGGGGCTGTTTCGGGTAATCACCCGCAATACGCCGTCCTCCTTGATTCGCTCGAGCGTGCTGGGTTTATCAACACAGGCGCTGAGCATCAGGAAGAGTCCGGTTGCGAGCAGCCATTTGGCGCATCGCGGGCGCAAAGCAGTAGGGGAGAACATCTGCGCAGTATACGCAAACGCCCCCCCGCGCCATATCTCGACAGCAGGGGACTTGTCTGCTAGCGCCCGCAAAACCGGGCTGCAGCCCGCAGAAATGCGGGTTGGCAAGGGTTTGTGACGGTTAAAATAACTGCGCGCCACGGCTTCGAAAACGCCCCGATACTGTGCAAACCCTGCCAACTGACGTTCGGCAACGGCCAGCGGTGCCGTTTCGGGTGCCGTTGGCGGCGGTTTACGCTAGAATGCACGGCCTCAAAGCACACCCCCTTCCCGAGGCTGTCCCGAAGATGTTGATCCTGCGCGGCGCTCCTGCCCTTTCTGCCTTTCGCCACAGCAAACTCCTTGAGCAACTGAGCCAAAAGGTTCCAGCGGTTACAGGCTTGTATGCTGAATTTGCTCACTTCGCCGACGTTACCGGCGTGTTGACCGCCGACGAACAGCAAGTGCTCGCACGCCTTCTGAAGTACGGTCCAAGCGTTCCCGTTCAAGAGCCGACTGGCCGCTTGTTCCTGGTTCTGCCACGGTTCGGCACCATCTCGCCCTGGTCGAGCAAGGCCAGCGATATCGCCCGCAACTGCGGCCTGTCGAGCATCCAGCGTCTGGAACGCGGCATCGCCTTCTACGTGGCTGGCCAGTTCAGCGACGCCGAAGCCGAGCTGATCGCCAGCAGCCTGCACGACCGTATGACCCAGATCATCGTCAGCCAGCTGGAACAGGCTGCCGGTCTGTTCAGCCATGCCGAACCCAAGCCGCTGACCGCGATTGACGTGCTCGGCGGTGGCCGCGCCGCCCTCGAGAAGGCCAATACCGAACTGGGCCTGGCGCTCGCCGAAGACGAGATCGACTACCTGGTCGACGCCTTCAACGGCTTGAAGCGCAACCCGCACGACATCGAACTGATGATGTTTGCCCAGGCCAACTCCGAGCACTGCCGTCACAAGATCTTCAACGCCAGTTGGGACATCGACGGCGAAAGCCAGGAAAAAAGCCTGTTCGGCATGATCAAGAACACCTACGTGATGCACAGCGAAGGCGTTCTTTCTGCTTATAAGGACAATGCCTCGGTGATCGTCGGCTCCGTCGCCGGCCGTTTCTTCCCGGACCCTGAAACCCGCCAGTACGGCGCGGTGCAGGAGCCGGTGCACATCCTGATGAAGGTTGAGACCCACAACCACCCGACCGCGATTGCCCCGTTCCCGGGCGCAGCCACCGGTTCCGGCGGCGAAATCCGTGACGAAGGCGCCACCGGCCGTGGCGCCAAGCCAAAGGCGGGCCTGACCGGTTTCACCGTGTCCAACCTGCAGATCCCGGGCTTCGAACAGCCGTGGGAAGTGCCGTACGGCAAGCCTGAGCGCATCGTCACCGCACTCGACATCATGATCGAAGGCCCGCTGGGCGGCGCCGCGTTCAACAACGAATTCGGTCGCCCGGCACTCACCGGCTATTTCCGTACCTTCGAGCAGTCCATCACCACCCCGCGTGGCGATGAAGTGCGCGGCTACCACAAGCCGATCATGTTGGCTGGCGGCATGGGCAACATCCGCGAAGAACACGTCAAGAAAGGCGAGATTCTGGTCGGCTCCAAGCTGATCGTCCTCGGCGGCCCGGCCATGTTGATCGGCCTGGGCGGCGGCGCAGCTTCTTCCATGGCCACCGGCACCAGCTCGGCGGACCTGGACTTTGCTTCCGTACAGCGCGAAAACCCGGAAATGGAACGCCGCTGCCAGGAAGTCATCGACCGTTGCTGGCAGTTGGGTGACAAGAACCCGATCAGCTTCATCCACGACGTCGGCGCCGGCGGTTTGTCCAACGCCTTCCCGGAGCTGGTCAACGATGGCGACCGTGGTGGCCGTTTCGAACTGCGCAACATTCCAAACGACGAGCCGGGCATGGCCCCGCACGAAATCTGGAGTAACGAATCCCAGGAACGCTACGTACTGGCCGTTGGCCCTGAAGACTTTGCGCGTTTCCAGGCCATCTGCGAACGCGAGCGTTGCCCGTTCGCCGTGGTCGGCGAAGCCACTGCCGAGCCGCAGTTGACTGTTACCGACAGCCACTTCGGCAACAGCCCGGTCGACATGCCGCTGGAAGTGCTGCTGGGCAAAGCCCCGCGCATGCACCGTTCGGCCGTGCGTGAAGCCGAGCTGGGCGATGACTTCGACCCAAGCACACTGGAACTGGCCGACAGCATCGAACGCGTGCTGCACCACCCGGCCGTGGCGAGCAAAAGCTTCCTGATCACCATCGGCGACCGCACCATCACCGGCCTGGTTGCCCGTGACCAAATGGTCGGCCCGTGGCAGGTGCCGGTGGCTGACGTTGCGGTCACCGCCACCAGCTTTGACGTCTACACCGGTGAAGCCATGGCCATGGGCGAGCGCACGCCGCTGGCCCTGCTGGACGCCCCGGCGTCGGGCCGCATGGCGATTGGTGAAACCCTCACCAACATTGCGGCTTCGCGTATCGGCAAGCTGTCTGACATCAAACTGTCGGCCAACTGGATGTCCGCTGCCGGCCACCCGGGTGAAGACGCGCGCCTGTACGACACCGTCAAGGCTGTCGGCATGGAGCTGTGCCCGGAGCTGGGTATCACCATTCCGGTGGGCAAGGACTCGATGTCCATGGCCACTCGCTGGAACGAAGACGGCACCGACAAGAGCGTGACCTCGCCGCTGTCGCTGATCGTCACCGGTTTCGCGCCGGTTACCGACATTCGCCAGACCCTGACCCCGCAACTGCGCATGGACAAGGGCACCACTGACCTGATCCTGATCGACCTGGGCCGTGGCCAGAACCGCATGGGCGCCTCGATCCTCGCGCAAACCCATGGCAAGCTCGGCAAACACGCGCCGGACGTCGATGACGCAGAAGACCTCAAAGCCTTCTTCGCCGTGATCCAGGGCCTCAATGCCGACGGCCACCTGCTGTCCTACCACGACCGTTCGGACGGCGGCTTGCTGACCAGCGTCGTGGAAATGGCCTTCGCCGGTCACTGCGGCCTGAACATCGTGCTCGACAGCGTTGCCGAGGATGCTTCCGAAATCAACGGCATCCTGTTCAACGAAGAGTTGGGCGCCGTGATCCAGGTTCGCCAGGACGCAACGCCAGACGTACTCGCCCAATTCAGCGCCGCTGGCCTGGACGACTGCGTGGCCGTGATCGGCCAGCCGATCAATAACGGTGAAATCAATATCTCCTTCAATGGCGATACCGTGTTTGCCGGCCAGCGCCGCTTGCTGCAACGCCAGTGGGCTGAAACCAGCTACCAGATCCAGCGTTTGCGCGACAACGTCCAGTGCGCCGAGCAGGAATTTGACGTGATCCTGGAAGAAGACAACCCGGGGCTGAGCACCAAGCTCAGTTTCGACGTCAACCAGGACATCGCTGCGCCTTACATCAAGAAAGGCATTCGCCCACAGGTAGCCGTGCTGCGTGAGCAGGGCGTCAACGGCCAGGTGGAAATGGCGGCTGCGTTCGACCGTGCCGGCTTCAATGCGATCGACGTGCACATGAGTGACATCCTCGCCGGTCGCGTTGACCTCAACGAGTTCAAAGGCCTCGTCGCCTGCGGCGGTTTCTCCTACGGCGACGTGCTGGGTGCCGGTGAAGGCTGGGCCAAATCGGCCCTGTTCAACAGCCGTGCGCGCGATGCGTTCCAGGGCTTCTTCGAGCGCAACGACAGCTTCACCCTGGGTGTGTGCAACGGTTGCCAGATGATGTCCAACCTCAGCGAACTGATCCCGGGCAGCGAGTTCTGGCCGCACTTTGTGCGCAACCGTTCGGAGCAATTCGAAGCCCGTGTCGCCATGGTGCAGGTGCAGGAATCCAATTCGATCTTCCTGCAAGGCATGGCCGGTTCGCGCATGCCAATCGCCATCGCCCACGGCGAAGGACACGCCGAGTTCGCCAGCGAAGAAGCCTTGCTCGAAGCCGACCTGTCCGGCTGCGTGGCCATGCGTTTCGTCGACAACCACGGCAAGGTCACCGAGACCTACCCGGCCAACCCGAACGGTTCGCCGCGCGGGATCACCGGCCTCACCAGCCGCGACGGTCGCGTGACCATCATGATGCCGCACCCGGAGCGTGTATTCCGCGCCGTGCAAAACTCGTGGCGCCCGGAAGAGTGGGACGAGGACGGCGCCTGGATGCGCATGTTCCGCAACGCTCGCGTGTGGGTGAACTAAGACGGTGTACAAGCTCGCCTTCTTTGTACCTGCCAGCCATGTGGAGACGGTGAAAACCGCCGTCTTCGCCGCCGGCGGCGGGCGCATCGGCAACTACGACAACTGCGCCTGGCAGGTACTGGGCCAGGGCCAATTCCGCGCGATGGACGGCAGCCAGCCGTTTATCGGGCAAGTGGGCCAGGTTGAAGTGGTTGAAGAGTGGAAGGTTGAGTTGGTGGTGGCGGATGAGTTGATTGTGGCTGTTGTGGCTGCTCTGAAACTCAGCCACCCGTATGAGACACCGGCGTATGAGGTGTGGCAGTTGGCGGATTTTTGATTCGCACGCTGCATTAACAAGAAACCCGCTGGGCCAGTTTGGTCAGCGGGTTTTTTGTTGGCTGCAAGGGCCTCATCGCAGCGATGCGGCGGTCCGACAAGCCAGCTCCCACATTTGATTTGTAAACGCCCCCCAATGTGGGAGCGGGCTTGCCCGCGATGGCGTCGGGACAGGCGCCACAGACCTTTCCTACAAACCTTTCAGGTTGTCCCTCGGAACCCGCCCCAATAGCCTCCAGCGGTCGCTGAATAACCAGTGATCGGGATTTGAATTCAACGCCCGTTCAGCAACGTCGTATCGGCTTGAGATTCAATAATGGAGTTTCCAGATGTAGTCGTTCCTCGCCTCAATACCCACACTCCACTCGGGCAAGCCTTGGTTTCAATGTTCAAATCCATCGAAGTGGAGTTGATGCTTGAGGGGGCGAAGCCCGGCGCGGTCAAGGTCATTGTCTTTGGTGGTTGTGCGGTCCACTTATATACGCACCATCGTATTTCCACGGATGTTGATGCGGAGATTTACTGCGCCAGTTTTCGAAACAAGCTGCGCCTTCAGACACTGTTGGCGGAATTCCCTGAACAGTTTTTCGATGAGCAGTCCGGCCGTGTGATGGAGTTGAACTATGACCTTCAATACCACACCAGCTTCGGCCCACTTCACGAAGATTACTGGGAGCGAAGTCTTCCTTTGGAAGAGTTTCCTGTGGAGTCCGTACTGCATCTGCATATAGCTGCGCCGATCGATATTGCAATCTCCAAATTGGGCAGAGCCACTGATCAGGATGTAAGCGACATCATGGCGTTGTTGAGGGCTGGCTTCATCTTGACCACTGAGCTCCGTCGGCTGGCGTTGCAGGCGATTGATATGTATGTTGGCAACAAAGAACCACCCAGATCCATTTTGAACAATATCTTGCACGATTATCTGGAGCCTGCAGATGGCGAAGCCTTTTAACGGTCCCGTCTTATCATCCGCCTTGGACACGCTCGTCAAAAGCCCTTTGAATCAGGCTGATGACGATGCGTTGGTGAGCGCAGCGAAAGCCGTTTGGTACTCGGACGCGAATCTTGTGGGTGAAGTGAAGAATTTTCTGGATGCTCACTCCAGTGAATTGGAGCTTCGTCGCGCGGGCTATCTGCTGGAGCGCTTCACGCGTTTTTCATGTGTGACAGATAACCGGGTAGTGGAAGCGCTGCACGCTCTTGAGCTGTTTACGGCGACTGCTTCCAAACGGGAGGTGAAGCCTCAGGGCGTTGTTGCGCTGCGCAGTCGCCGTGATGAGCTGGCGCTGTCCTGGGGGCTGAGTGAGGGGCTGGGTTTGAAGGTTCAAGCGCTGATGCCTTTTCAGACTCGGCATTACGAAGCTGAGCAGCGTGGAGCATTTGCTTAGGTGCGGATAGCGATTCAAGAACCCGGCTTAGGCCGGGTTTTTGTTGTCTGCTATTTCTTCAGCTCTCGGAGGTTTCTTACAAGTCTTTCAGGTTGTCCCTCGGAACTGGCGTCACTAATCTTCTCGGGTCGCTGCCAATGTGGCGACCGGGACTGCAAGCCCGCCGATAATTTGTTAGTGACCAACAGTGCACCTATAATCGTGCCGCTTTGACGAAGCGATCATTGATTTATGGTGGCTGTGTGCGGGAGATCTCTGGGTCTGCCGGGGTTCCTAACAACTCGGTCTTGCAGACCCGTACACAGCTGCCACCCATCATCTGCAAGTGATGTCGGTAGCTCCCACTTTTGTTAGGAGTTTTACCATGATCAAAGACAGCCCAAATCCCCCATCTGATTCTCTACCCGCTGACCAACTCTTCACCGTAAGGCTCAGCCTCGATAGTGAAACCCTGCTCGCCAATGCCGCTCAGGATATTGAGTCAGTACTGGCTCTAACGGGGCATCTGGCCTTTGACGTCAATGGCGTCCAACGAAATATCGCGCTGGCAGCTCACCGGATGCTTGAAGGTATCCAGTTGATGGTGGAGCGAGTGTTGGATTTGAATGAGGTGCCCGAACTCAAATCATCAGGCGCCAGTTAAGGCCAATCGCAGGCAAGCCAGCTCCCACATTTGAATGTATTCACAGTTCAAAATGTGGGAGCTGGCTTGCCTGCGATGAGGTCAGTCCAAGCAGTGATGATTTACACCCTGGCGCCTACTTCACGGCCACTGACCAACCGCTCCAGCGCCTCACCCAATCCGCTGGCTTTGTCACCAATCAACAAGTGCCAAACACCGCTATCCAACTGGCTCACTCCCTGGCAACCCAGCGCACTGAGGTCAGCTTCAGACAACACCGAATCATCCCCCAACTCCACCCGCAACCGGGTCATCGCCACCGCTTCCAGCTGGCGCACATTCCCACGGCCACCCAAGGCATTCAGCCACTTCTCGGCCTCCTGCACATTCACCGCCACCGGCTTATCCACAGGCGCAACGCTCACCGGCGCACTGGCAACAAACGAAGGCATGGCCAAGCGAATCTCATCCGCAATGCTGTCGGCCATCGGCCCCACCACCACCTGCAAACTCCCGCCATTCCCCGGCCGAACCACAGCCATGGCGCCCAGCGCTTTCAGCTCGGCATCCACGGCTTTATTGCGATCCACCATGTCCAGGCGCAGGCGCGTCGTGCACGCGCCAACACTCAGCAAGTTGGCCGCACCACCCAGCGCACGGATATACGCGCTGGCCCGCTGGTTATCGGTCATCGCCTCAGCCTGCACCACCTGAATATCTTCACGCCCCGGCGTTTTCAGGTTGAAGCGGCGAATGCAGTAGTTGAACACGCTGTAGTAAATCAACGCGTACGCCAGCCCGACCGGGAACACCAGCCAGCCATTAGTGGACTTGCCCCAACCCAGCACCATGTCGATAAACCCGCCGGAGAAGGTAAAGCCCAGGTGGATGTTCAGCAGGTTGGTGACCGCCATCGACAGGCCCGTCAGCACGGCGTGAATCAGGTACAGGAACGGCGCAAGAAACATGAATGCAAATTCAATCGGCTCCGTCACCCCAGTCAAGAAAGAGGTCAGTGCCATCGACAGGAAAATCCCGCCCATCACCTTGCGGCGTTCCGGCAGCGCATTGCGGTACATTGCCAGGCATGCTGCGGGCAGGCCAAAGAGCATCACCGGGAACATGCCGGTCATGAACTGGCCGCCTTTCGGGTCACCGGCGAAGTAACGGGTCAGGTCGCCGGTTACCACCGCGCCAGTCACCGGATCGGTAAAGCTGCCGAACACAAACCACGCCATGTTGTTGAGGATATGGTGCAAGCCGGTGACGATCAGCAGGCGGTTGAACACGCCGAACACGAACGCGCCGAAGCTGCCGCTTTCCATCAGCAACACGCCGAAACTGTTGATGCCGTGCTGGATCGGCGGCCAGATCAGGCCGAAGATCACGCCCAATCCGACCGCGCTGAACCCGGTGACAATCGGCACAAACCGTCGCCCGCCAAAGAACGCGAGATACTCCGGCAGCTTGATGTCCTTGAAGCGGTTATACAGCCCGCCCGCCATCAACCCACTGGCGATACCGGCAAGCATGCCCATGTTGATGGTGGAGTCCATCACCTTGAGCGTGGAGATCATCACCAAATAACCGATGGCGCCTGCCAGGCCCGCCGTGCCGTTATTGTCGCGGGCGAAACCCACGGCAATACCGATGGCGAAGATCAGTGCGAGGTTGGCGAAGATCGCCTGCCCCGCGTCGTGCATCACGGCGATGTTCAAAAGGTCGGTGTCGCCCAGGCGCAGCAAGAGGCCGGCGATCGGCAGAATCGCGATCGGCAGCATGAGTGCACGGCCCAGGCGTTGCAGGCCTTCGATGAAATGTTGGTACATGGCGAGTCTCCTTTTCTTGTTGTTGTCAGCTCAGCGGCCAGTGGTGTTGACAGGCTTGGCGAACGGCTTTGGCGCTGCTCAGGTCGAGCAGGCCTTGGCTGATTTGCCGGCATTGCGCCGCGTCCAGATGGCGGACGCGGTCCTTGATTTCTCCGATTTGCGGCGGGCTCACCGACAGCTCGCTGACCCCCAGGCCCACCAGAACGGGCGTGGCCAGCGGGTCGGAAGCGAGGGCGCCGCACACGCCGACCCAACGACCGTGTTTCGCCGCGCCGGCACAGGTTTGGGCGATCAGCCGCAGCAGCGCCGGGTGCAAGGCGTCGACCCGCGCGGCGAGGCCGGCGTGGTCGCGGTCCATGGCCAGGGTGTACTGCGACAGGTCGTTGGTGCCGATCGACAAAAAGTCTGCATACAGCGCAAGTTGCTCGGCCATCAACGCGGCGGCGGGCACTTCGATCATCACGCCCAGTTCGGGGCGTTGGGTCAGTTCCAGCTCCACGCACAATTCATCCAGGCGTTGGCGAATCTGCAGCAGCTCATCCACTTCGCTGACCATCGGCAGCAGGATGCGGCAACGCTCCAGCGGGCACACTTGCAGCAGCGCGCGCAGTTGCTGGTCGAGCACGTCAGGGCGCACCTGGGCCAGACGAATGCCGCGCAGGCCCAACACTGGGTTGGCTTCAACCGGCAGTGGCAGGTAGTCGAGCTGTTTGTCACCGCCTACGTCGATGGTGCGGATGATCACCGACTTGTCGCCCATGGCATCGAGCACGGCTTGATAGGCGTGGCGTTGTTCCTGCTCGTCCGGCGCGGTGCGGCGGTCGACGAAGAGAAATTCGGTGCGCAGCAGGCCAACGCCGTCCGCGCCGTTTTCAAACGCCACTTGAGCCTCGGCGCTGGAGGCAACGTTGGCGGCAACTTCGATAGTCACGCCATCGGTGGTGCGCGCGGGCTGCCGGGCTTGGGCCTGTTGCTGCTGGCGGCGCAGCTTTTGCGCGTCGCGAATCTGGTGCACTTCGGCGTGGCGCGCGTCGCTGGGTGCCAGTTCCAGGCGACCGTTGGCGGCGTCGAGTACCACGCGCTGGCCTTGCGGCACGTCGAGTACGTCGCTGCCCAACGCGACGATGCAGGGCAAGCCTTTACCGCGCGCCAGAATAGCCACGTGGGACGTCGCGCCACCTTCGGCCATGCAGATACCGGCAGCGTCTTGTGCACTCAGTTGCAGCAGGTCCGAGGGGGTCAATTCATGGGCGCTGACGATCGCGCCCGCAGGCAATTCGAAGTGCCAGGCCTCACCCAGCAGCGCGCGCAACACACGCTGTTGCAGGTCGCGCAGGTCATTGGAACGCTCGGCAAACAGCGGCTTGCCCAAGGCCAGCAACACCGCGCACTGCGCCTGAATTGCATCGCGCCAGGCATGGGTAGCGGCGCTGCCCTGTTCGATGGCGCCGGTGGCCGCGTCCAGCAGGGCCGGGTCTTCCAGCAAGGCGAGGTGCGCCGCGAAGATCTCTTCTTCCTCGACGTTTTTGCGCTGGCGGGCGTGGGTCAGGGTGTTGCGAATTTCGCCGCGCACTTGCTCAAGGGCCGTGTCCAGATGTTGCAGTTGTTCGTCGGCGGAGTGGTTGCGGGTGTCTTCCGGTAATTCAATGCCGGTCAGACGAAACAACGGCCCGCACACCAGTCCGGGTGCGGCGCACACACCTTGCAGCACACCGGCTTCGGTGTTCGCCCGGCGCACAGCGACGGCAACCGGTGCGTGATGTTCTTCTTTAACGGCTACGGACAACGCGGCAACCAACGCCTGCAACGCAGCCTCGGCGTCTTTGCCGCGACAGCTCACACGCACCTCATCGCCTTCGCCAATCCCCAGCCCCATCAAGCCAATCAGGCTGTCGCACGCGGCCGACTTCCCGGCGAAATGCAGATGGGCCTGGCTGCTGAAACCCTGCGCCGTCTTGCGGATCAATGCAGCGGGGCGCGCATGCAAACCGCCACGGTGAGTGATGCGCACGCTGGCGCGTACTTCAGCGGCCGAGTTATCCACAGGCGCCTGAGTGGCGGAGGTTGAACGCGCCACAATCTGCAACAACGGTTCGCCGAGCTTGACGTTGTTCCCGGCAATCGGCCGCAGTTCAAAGCCTTCGCCATTGGTCAGGATGATCAGGCTGATCAGGCTTTTGCACTGGCGCGCGATGCGGTCCAGATCAAACTGCACCAGCGCCTGGCCCTGGCTGACCCGCGCGCCTTCCTTCACCAGTAACGCGAAGCCCTCGCCATTCAGCTCGACGGTGTCGATGCCCACATGCATCAGCACTTCGGCGCCATTCTCGGCACGAATCGTCAGTGCATGCCCGGTGCGCGCGACATGGATGATCACCCCGTCGCACGGTGCGTGCAGGCAGTCGTTCAAGGGGTCGATGGCAATGCCGTCACCCATCGCGCCGCTGGCGAACACTTCGTCGGGAACGTTGCCCAGGGTCAGCACCGGGCCACTGAGGGGGGCGCTTAGGGTCAATTCATTATTGTTGTAAGACATGGGCACGGTACTCATCAGGAAAACGCGACTCAGTGAGTGCGGGTAACTTTGCTCAGGTGGCGCGGTTGGTCCGGGTCCATGCCCCGGGCAACCGCCAGGCCTGCAGCCATGACGTAAAAGCTTTGAATCGCCAGGATCGGGTCCAGGCTTGGGTGCTCGGCGCGGCTCAGGGTCAGGTCGCGCTCGGCCACATCGTCCGGCGCGGCCAGCAACACGCGGGCACCGCGTTGGCGCATGTCGGCCGCCAGGCTCAACAGGCCAGCCTGCTCGGCGCCGCGTGGGGCAAACACCAGCAACGGGTAGTTTTCGTCGATCAAGGCCATCGGCCCGTGGCGCACTTCGGCGCTGCTGAAGGCTTCGGCCTGGATCGCCGAGGTTTCCTTGAGCTTGAGCGCGGCTTCCTGGGCGATGGCAAAACCGGCGCCCCGGCCGATTACGATCAGGCGCTCGCTGTCGCGCAGGGCATTGATGGCGGGGGTCCAATCCTGCCTGGCCGCTTCACGCAAACCTTCGGGCAACGCCTGGCAGGCTTGCAGCAGCAACAGGTCCTGGTTCCAGTGGCCGATCAACTGCGCGCTGGCGCTGAGGGTGGCGATAAAACTTTTGGTCGCGGCAACGCTGAGTTCCGGTCCGGCGCACAGTGGCACGTGGAATTCACAGGCGGCTTCCAGCGGCGAGTCTTCGGCGTTGACCAGCGAAATGCTCAGGGCGCCGCGTTTGCGCAGCAGGCGCAGGCTGTTGACCAGATCCGGGCTTTGCCCCGACTGCGAGAAACCGAACGCCACCTGACCGCTGACTTTCAGCGGCGCCTGCAACAAGGTCACCACCGACATCGGCAGCGACGCCACCGGAATGCCCACGTGCTGCATAGCGATGTAGGCGAAGTAACTGGCGGCGTGGTCCGAGCTGCCACGGGCGATGGTCATTGCCACTTGCGGTGGCTGACGGCGCAGGCGGCCGGCGACTTCTTCCAGCATCGGGCTGAGGCGTTGCAGTTGCGCCGCGACGGCGTCCGAGGAGGCCAGGGCCTCTTCAAGCATTTTTGAAGTCAATGGTTTCTCCTTCGACCATTACGTCGGTGAGTGTCAGGGAGCGGTCCAGGCGCACGCAGTCGGCAAAGCTGCCGGGTTGCAGGCGGCCGCGTTCTTCCAGGCCCAGGTAGTCCGCAGGAAATTGCGACAGGCGTTGTGAGGCTTCGCTGATCGGCAGGCCGATTTTCACCAGGTTGCGCAGTGCCTGATCCATGGTCAGGGTGCTGCCGGCGAGGGTGCCGTCGGCCAGGCGCACGCCGCCCAGGCACTTGGTCACGGTGTGGCTGCCCAGCTTGTATTCGCCGTCGGGCATACCGGCGGCGGCGGTGGAATCGGTGACGCAGTACAGGCAGGGGATCGCGCGCAGGGCCACGCGCATGGCGCCGGGGTGCACGTGCAGCAAATCCGGAATCAATTCGGCGTATTTGGCGTGGGCCAGGGCGGCGCCGACGATGCCTGGCTCGCGGTGATGCAGCGGGCTCATGGCGTTATACAAATGGGTGAAACTGGTGGCGCCGGCGGCGAGGGCGGCGACGCCTTCTTCATAGCTGCCCAGGGTGTGGCCGATCTGCATGCGTATGCCGCGTGCGCTGAGGGCGCGGATCAGGCCGTCGTGGCCGGCGATTTCCGGCGCGATGGTGATCACGCGGATCGGCGCCAGGCGCAGGTAGGCTTCCACTTCTTCCATCAACGCGGTGTGAGCGAAGTTGGGTTGGGCGCCGAGTTTTCCCGGATTGATGTAGGGGCCTTCCAGGTGCACGCCGAGAACACGCGCGCTGCCTGTAGGGCGCCTCTCACAGAAGGTGCCGAGCTGGCCGAGCACGCTGGAGATTTCGTCCACCGGTGCAGTCATGGTGGTGGCCAGCAGCGAAGTCGTACCAAAACGCACGTGGGTGCGGGTGATGGTCTCGAATGCGCTGACGCCTTCCATGATGTCTTTGCCGCCACCGCCGTGCACGTGCAGGTCGATAAAGCCGGGCAGCAGGTAGGGCAAATCGTTGTCAGCCGGGTCGCAAGGCACGCCTTCGATGGCGGTCACCTTGCCGTGCTCGTGCACCAGGCGGCCGCGAATCCAGCCGCCGGGCGTGAGGATGTTGTCTTCGGACATGGGCAGTTCTCTAAAGTCGCAGTTCAGCGGAATAGTCGTGGCGGCGCAGCTCTGCGACGAAGTCGTAGTAGTCGTTGCGGCAGTAGGTGTCGGTGATTTCAATCGGCGTGTTGTCGGCGGTGTAGCCGACCCGGGTCATCAACAGCATGGCGGTGCCGGGGGCGATGCCTACCAGTCTGGCGAACTCGTCCGAGGCGTTGATTGCCTGCACATGCTGCAAGGCGCGGACGATGGGCTTGCCGATGCTTTCAAAGTATTCGTATAGCGAACTGCCCAAGGCCTGCGGTTGTGGCAGAACTGAGGCGGGGACCACGGTCATTTCAATGGCCATCACCGTGTCGTCGGCTTTGCGCAAGCGCTTCATGCGCGCGACCTTGTCACTGGTCGACAGGCACAGGCGGATCAGTTCTTCGTGGGTCGGCGGGGTGATATCGCGCTCAAGCCACAGGGAGCTGGGCACAAAACCCTTGAGGCGCAGCATCTCGCTGAACCCCGACAGGCGCGACAGCGGTTGTTCCAGGCGCGGCGTAATAAACGTGCCGGAACCCTGGCTGCGGCGGATCAGACCTTGCTCAAACAGCACTTCCAGCGCTTTGCGGGCGGTCACCCGCGAAATGCTCAGTTGTTCACTGAGGGCGCGCTCTGACGGCAGTGCCTGTTCGGACGTCCACTGGCCGGCGTGGATCGCCGCTTCCAGCTTGCGCGCCAATTGCAGGTACAGCGGCGTGGATTTTTTGTCGTCGGGGCGTAAGCCCAGGATGGGATTCATCGTTAAGGTTTCCGATGCGTTATTGGAATGTTGTCGCCCGGTATTGGCCGAAAATTAATACCACTTAAATACCATGTCAATGCAGCCAAAACGGTGCAAGCAAGGGTTTTAGGGCCCTGCAATGGGGCCTGGTATGAAGTGGTATTAGAGAGGTCTGTATCGCGCGCAGAACTGCGCAGCCCGGCGCGCTGCACTGGTATTCACCGGCAGGCGCTGCGTGGGGCAGGAATTATTTTTGAATTATTTTACGAACGGTCGCGGATTACGGCCGGATCTCGATCATGGTGCCGTCTTTGACCAGGTTCCAGACTTCACGCATGTCCACATTGCGCATGCCGATGCAGCCGTCGGTCCAGTCCAGGGTGTGAAACCACTGTTCCGGGTAGTCCTCGGTGTCGGGCGTGCCGTGAATCATGATCATGCTGCCCGGCCGCACACCCTCGCGGCGCGCGCGGGCGGCGTCGCTGATGTTCGGGTAGGAAATGTGCATGGCCAGGTTGAAACGGTCGCTGGTCTTGCGCCAGTCGATCCAGTAGAAGCCTTCCGGTGTGCGGCGGTCGCCTTCGAACTGCTTGGTGCCTTTGGGGTTTTTACCGAGGGAAATGCGATAGGTCTTGAGCGGCTTGCCGTCGTTGATCAGCTGCAACTGGTGGGCGGACTTGAGCACCAGAATTTTTTCGACAGGTTTGCCGCCGAGGATTTGCACCGTGGAGGCTGAAGAAAAAGTCGCGAAACACAGGCAGATCAGAGCGAGCAACAGACGCATTGACACAGTTTCCCTTGATGGCGATCGGCCGGTTCTTATTCGGTGGGTTTGCCCATGGGCGGTACCGCTTCGCTGCGCACCGGGAACGCCTGTTGCCGACGGTCAGCGAAAAAGTATTCTAGAGTACGCCCGACCGTGCGGAAAGCCAGCTCGGACCAAGGGATGTCGGCTTCATCGAACAGCTTCACTTCGAGGCTCTCGGGGCCGGCGGCAAAGTCGAGGTCGACCAGCTCGGCGCGGTAGAAAATATGCACCTGGCTGATGTGTGGCACGTCGATCAGGGTATAGATGCTCAGGTTGCGCACGCGGGCGCAGGCTTCTTCCAGGGTTTCGCGGGCGGCGGCCTGTTCCACGGTTTCGCCGTTTTCCATAAAGCCTGCGGGCAAGGTCCAGTAACCCAGGCGCGGCTCGATGGCGCGGCGGCACAGCAGCACTTTATCGCCCCAGACCGGCACGGTGCCGGCGACAATATTGGGGTTCTGGTAGTGAATGGTCGAGCAGTGGTCGCACACATAACGCAGGCGGCCGTCGCCTTCGGGAATGCGCTGGGTAACCGGTTTACCGCACTGGCTGCAGAAGTTCATGCTGGGGTTCCTGGAAAGTCGGCCTATCTTGGCGTGGCGGGCAGGGCCCTGCAAGTTGTCGTTTCGCGACATGCACCGGGTTTTGGGGTTGGGCGCCCGCCAGCTTTGGTGCATGATGCAAGGTAGCCAACAGACCGAGATGACTCATGCTGGACGAGCTACTTCGCCGGGTAAGCAACCACACCCCCCACACGCTGGAAACCGACGGGCGTTTCCCCGAGGCCGCGGTGCTGGTGCCGATTACCCGCAGTGACGAACCCGAGCTGATCCTGACCCTGCGCGCCAGCGGCCTGTCGACCCACGGCGGCGAAGTGGCGTTCCCCGGCGGGCGCCGCGACCCTGAAGACCCCGACCTGATCTTTACCGCCTTGCGCGAAGCCGAAGAAGAAATCGGCCTGCCGCCCGGCCTGGTTGAAGTCATCGGCCCATTGAGCCCGCTGATCTCCTTGCATGGCATTCGGGTCACGCCTTATGTCGGGGTGATTCCCGATTACGTCGAGTACCTGGCCAACGATGCCGAGATAGCCGCTGTTTTCAGCGTGCCCCTGGAGTTTTTTCGACAGGACCCGCGCGAACATACCCACAGAATCGATTACCAGGGCCGCAGCTGGTATGTGCCCAGTTACCGGTTCGGCGAATACAAGATCTGGGGGCTGACGGCGATCATGATCGTCGAGCTGATCAACCTGCTCTATGACGACGCCAAGATCAGCCTGCATCAGCCACCCAAGAGCTTCATCAATATCTAAGCCATCGCTTGAATGGCCAGCCGTGAGGAAAAACCATGAAATACCGCCTGGGCGACGCCCGCGTCGAGACGCATCCACAGAGCTGGGTGGCGCCGAATGCCACGCTGGTCGGCAAGGTCAAGCTGGAGGAGGGCGCCAACGTCTGGTTCAACGCGGTATTGCGTGGTGACAACGAGCTGATCCTGATCGGCAAGAACAGCAACGTGCAGGACGGCAGCGTGATGCACACCGACATGGGTTACCCGCTGACCCTGGGCACCGGCGTGACCATCGGCCATAACGCCATGTTGCACGGTTGCACGGTGGATGATTACAGCCTGATCGGCATCAACGCGGTGATCCTCAACGGCGCGAAGATTGGCAAACACTGCATCATCGGCGCGAACTCGCTGATCGGTGAGGGCAAGGAAATTCCGGATGGTTCGCTGGTGATGGGCTCGCCGGGCAAGGTGGTGCGCGAGTTGACCGAGGCGCAGAAACGCATGCTCGAAGCCAGCGCCGCGCACTATGTGCACAACGCGCAGCGCTATGCGCGTGATCTGGTTGAGCAGGAAGAATGAACCCGATTGAACGCCCCGTCGCCTCGCCGTGCGTGAGCATTTGCGCGCTGGATGACGATGATATTTGCACGGGTTGCCAGCGGACGGTGGATGAGATTACGCGCTGGAGTCGCATGGACAATGCCGAGCGCCGGGTGGTGTTGGGGTTGTGTCATGAGCGGGCGGTGGCGGGGGGGATGATGTTTATGGTTTCGGGGAAATCCGGCGGCTGAGAGATTGCTATCGCAGGCAAGCCAGCTCCCACAATTTGACCGCATTCTTACAGGATAAACTCGGTCAAATGTGGGAGCTGGCTTGCCTGCGATGAGGCCCGCCCAGACGACATATTTCCAATTGTGAAGTACCCTGTGCCGATTGCTCACAGGTCCATCCCCCATGCTCTTCCTGATCGCCTACATCAGCAGCGTCGTGCTGATCAACTTCGCTTTCTCCACCGCCCCACACCTGGATGTCATCTGGTCCGCCTGGGGTGGCCTGGTCTTCATCCTGCGCGACATGGTGCAAACCCGCTTCGGCCACGGTGCAATCATCGCCATGCTGGCCGCGCTGGTGCTTTCCTATGTGACCTCCGACCCGGCCATTGCCCTGGCCAGCGCCACGGCGTTCGCGGTGTCCGAGTGCATTGACTGGCTGGTGTTCAGCATCACCAAGCGCCCGTTGCACGATCGCCTGTGGATCAGTTCGGCGCTGAGCATTCCCCTCGACACCTTTATCTTCTTCGGCCTGATCGGCGCGCTCACGCCTGCTGTGGCGGGCACTGCGCTGGTGTCGAAATTCGCCGGGGTCACGGTGGTGTGGCTGATCATGGCCTGGCGCCTGCGCAAACGGGCCGTCGTCAACTAAGGCCAATTTTTACAGTTCATGTAAAATGCCGGCCTTTCTCCCCATGATCCGCTCCCCTGAGGACCTGAGATGACCCGAATCGGAACTCCATTGTCGCCAACCGCGACCCGCGTTTTGCTGTGTGGCTGCGGTGAGCTGGGCAAGGAAGTGGTAATCGAACTGCAACGCCTGGGCGTTGAAGTGATTGCCGTGGATCGCTACGCGAACGCTCCTGCCATGCAGGTTGCGCACCGTAGCCACGTGATCAACATGCTTGATGGCGCCGCCTTGCGTGCCGTTATCGAAGCCGAGAAGCCGCACTTCATCGTGCCGGAAATCGAAGCCATCGCCACCGCCACGCTGGTCGAACTGGAAGCCGAAGGCTTCACCGTGATCCCGACCGCGCGCGCTACTTCGCTGACCATGAACCGCGAAGGCATCCGCCGTCTGGCCGCCGAAGAGCTGGACCTGCCGACTTCGCCGTACCACTTCGCCGACACCTTTGAAGATTACAGCAAGGCCGTGCAAGACCTGGGTTTCCCATGCGTGGTCAAGCCGGTGATGAGTTCGTCGGGCAAGGGCCAGAGCCTGCTGCGCAGCAATGATGACGTGCAGAAAGCCTGGGATTACGCCCAGGAAGGCGGCCGCGCCGGTAAAGGCCGCGTGATCATCGAAGGCTTTATCGATTTCGACTACGAAATCACCCTGCTGACCGTGCGCCACATTGGCGGCACCACGTTCTGTGCGCCGGTTGGCCATCGTCAGGAGAAGGGCGACTATCAGGAATCCTGGCAGCCGCAAGCCATGAGCCCGATTGCCCTGGCTGAATCCGAGCGCGTAGCCAAAGCGGTAACCGAAGCGCTGGGTGGCCGTGGCCTGTTTGGCGTGGAGTTGTTCATCAAGGGTGATCAGGTGTGGTTCAGCGAAGTGTCGCCGCGCCCGCATGACACCGGGTTGGTGACTCTGATTTCTCAGGACCTGTCGCAGTTCGCCCTGCACGCCCGCGCGATTCTGGGCCTGCCGATTCCGTTGATCCGTCAGTTCGGGCCTTCGGCTTCGGCGGTGATTCTGGTGGAAGGGCAGTCGACCCAGACGGCATTCGCCAACCTTGGTGCGGCGTTGAGCGAGCCGGACACGGCGTTGCGGTTGTTTGGCAAGCCGGAAGTGAATGGTCAGCGTCGGATGGGTGTGGCGCTGGCGAGGGATGAGTCGATTGAAGCGGCTCGGGCGAAGGCTACCCGGGCTTCGAAGGCTGTCGTTGTAGAGCTGTAACCGAGTCGCGCCCATCGCAGGCAAGCCAGCTCCCACATTTGATCGGGTTCACATAGTTTGATGTGTGAATGCTTTCTAATGTGGGAGCTGGCTTGTCGGGTCGCCGCATCGCTGCGATAGCGGTCTATCAGGCGACGCTGTTCAAATCGTTGTTACGCGTCTCTTTCAGGCACAACACAGCAATCAAGCTGAGCACCGCTGCCGCCGACACATACCCGCCCACATAACTCAGCCCACCCATCGCCACCAGCTTGGTCGCGAAGAACGGTGCCGCCGAGGCGCCGACAATCCCGCCCAGGTTATACGCCGCCGAAGCACCGGTGTAACGCACGCGCGTCGGGAACAGCTCCGGCAACATCGCGCCCATCGGGGCGAACGTCACGCCCATCAGGAACAGCTCCAGGCTCAGGAACAACGCCACGGCCCAGGTTGAACCGTGGGTCAGCAGCGGTTCCATGGTGAAGCCCGACAGAATGGTCAGCACCGCACCCACAATCAGCACCGGCTTGCGCCCGAAACGGTCGCTGGCCCAGGCGGCAATCGGTGTCGCCAGGCCCATGAACAGCACGGCAAAGCACAGCAGGCCGAGGAAGGTTTCGCGGCTGTAGCCCAGGGTTGATACGCCGTAGCTCAGGGAAAACGCCGTGGTGATATAGAACAGTGCGTAGCACACCACCATCGACGCTGCGCCCAGCAATACCGGCACCCAGTGTTGGCTGAACAATTCCACCAACGGCACCTTCACTGGCGCTTCTTTGGCCACGGCATTGGCGAATACCGGGGTTTCATGCAGCTTCAGTCGTGCATACAGGCCGACCATCACCAGCGCGGCGCTGAGGATGAACGGGATGCGCCAGCCCCAGCTGCGAAATTGCTCGTCGTTCAGGCTCATGGCCAGGATCAGGAACAGGCCATTGGCTGCCAGGAAGCCAATCGACGGGCCCAACTGCGGGAACATGCCGAACCAGGCGCGTTTGCCTTTCGGTGCGTTCTCGGTCGCGAGCAGCGCAGCGCCGCCCCATTCCCCACCAAGGCCCAGGCCCTGGCCGAAACGCAGCACACACAACAGGATCGGCGCCCAGGCCCCGATGCTGTCATAACCCGGCAACAAGCCGATCAGCGTGGTGCACACGCCCATCAGCAACAGGGAGGCTACCAGCGTGGACTTACGCCCGATGCGGTCGCCAAAGTGGCCGAACAGCGCCGAGCCCAGCGGGCGGGCGATAAAGGCAATACCGAAGGTCAGGAACGACGCGAGCATCTGCGCGGTGCCGGAGGTCTGCGGGAAGAAGACCGGCCCGATCACCAGCGCGGCGGCGGTGGCGTAGATATAGAAGTCGTAGAACTCGATCGCGGTGCCGACGATGCTCGCCGTCGCCACCCGTGCGGTGGAGTTGGTCGGGGCGGCGGTGGCAGCCTCGTTATAGGTGGTGCTCATTGAGGTATCCCTGACGGTCGTTGCGCGTGTGGTCGCGGATTATTATTGGTCGAACACCCAAGGATCAGGGGTGTCAGCGGGGTGGCTCGGGATGGGAGCAAACACCGGTCAGACGGTAAGGCGTTGCCGGGACACGTTGAGTGCGGGTAGCACACGGTCGGGCGGGGCTTTGGTAAGCCCGGGCGATTATAGGAAGGGGTTTGCGGATCCAACAAGTAGCTCAAGCGCCGCAAATCAAAATGTGGGAGCTGGCTTGCCTGCGATAGCATCACCTCAGTGTCACTGATACACCGAGGTGCCTGCATCGCAGGCAAGCCAGCTCCCACACAAGCCAGTGCTCACATGAACTGGCTTGAGTCAGACGGCGACCGGCACTCGGCTGGTGTGCCAGATCAGCACTTTGCTGACGCGGTTGTCCTCGGTCTCGAGGATTTCCAGGCGGTAGCGCCCGATTTTCAGGCACACCGCGCAATCCGGAATGGTCTCCAGCGCTTCGGTCACCAGGCCGTTGAGGGTCTTGGGGCCGTCGCTGGGCAGGTGCCAGCCCAGGCTCTTGTTCAGCTCACGGATCGAGGCGGCGCCGTCGATGATGTAGCGGCCATCTGGTTGCGCTTCAATATGCGGGTTATCCACAGCCTGATCACTTTCGAATTCGCCGACGATTTCTTCGAGGATGTCTTCCAGCGTGACGATGCCCAACACTTCGCCGTACTCGTCCACCACCATGCCCAGGCGCCGCTGCTGCTTGTGGAAATTCAGCAATTGCAGTTGCAGGGGCGTGCTTTCCGGTACGAAGTAGGGCTCATGGCAGGCCGCGAGCAACGCCTCTTTGGTCAGGCTGGCGTCGGGCAGCAAGTGCTGGATCTGGCGGGTATTCAGCACCGCCTGAACCTGGTTGATGTCACTGTGGAAAACCGGCAGGCGCGTGCGCTGGGAGGTGCGTAGTTGCTCGATGATCTCTTCATCCGAGTCATCCAGGTTGATGCCGTCCACTTCGCTGCGCGGCACCAGAATGTCGTTGACCGTAATGTTATCTAGAGCATGGATGCCGGGCATGCCGGGCGTACGGTTGTCGTCGGCCTCGGGCTCGGGTTCGTCGTCATGGTCGGGCTGCGGCTCGTCGCTTTTTTTCACCACGCCGGATTTGCGCGCGAAAGGGCGCAGCAGCATCAGGCTGATGCCATTGAGCAGCCAGGCCAGCGGGTAGAGGATTTTCAGCGGTACGCCGAGCAGCGTATTGCCAAAGCCCAGCACGGCGTGCGGGTGGCGGATGGCCAGGGCGCGCGGCAGGTAGTCGGCAAGGATCAGCAACACCGCGCAGGAGATCAGCCAGCCGAGCCATGGACCGTTCAGCGCCCAGGCATAGATCGCCAGCAGTGTGCACAGAATCACCACGGCGGCGCGGCACAGACTGTTGCACAGGATCAGGCTGTTGCGCGGAAAGCTAAGGCGGGCGGCGGCCTTGTCGCCCTGGCGTGTACCGGGGCGTAGGGCCAGCAGGTGCTGTTGAGCGGCTTCGATGGCGGTAAACAGCGCCGCCCATAACACCAGCAAGGCGATTACTGCGAGCATCGGCCCCAAGGGCAAGTTGTCCATGATCGCTGCCCGTCAGATATGCAGGATGTATTCGCGAACCAGCTTGCTGCCGAAATAGGCCAGCATCAGCAGGCAGAAACCGGCCAGGGTCCAGCGAATCGCCTTGTGCCCGCGCCAGCCGAGGCGGTTGCGCCCCCACAGCAACACGCTGAACACCACCCAGGCCAGGCATGCCAGCAAGGTTTTGTGCACCAGGTGCTGGGCGAACAGGTTTTCGACAAACAGCCAGCCGGAAATCAGCGACAGCGACAGCAGCGTCCAGCCGGCCCACAGGAAGCCGAACAGCAGGCTTTCCATGGTTTGCAGCGGCGGGAAGTTCTTGATCAGCCCGGACGGGTGCTTGTTTTTCAGCTGATGGTCCTGCAGCAGCAGGAGCAGCGCCTGAAACACCGCGATGGTGAACATGCCGTAAGCGAGCAGGGACAGCAGGATATGGGCGAGGATGCCCGGCTCTTCATCAATGACTTGCACGGTGCCGGTCGGCGCGAATTGCGCGAGCAGGACCGTCAGCATGCCCAGCGGGAACAGCAGCACCAACAGGTTTTCGACGGGAATCCGGTAGCAGGCCATCAGCGTCAGCGCGATCACGGCGGCGGCGATCAGGCTGGCGGCGCTGAAAAAGTCCAGGCCCAGGCCGACCGGCGTCATCAAGTGAGTAAACAGGCTCGCGGCATGGGCCAGCAGGGCCAGGACGCCAAGGCCGACCAGCAGGCGTTTGTCCGCCTTGGTGCCTTGGGCAAGACGAGTGCCCTGATAGAGGGTCGCAGCGGCATACAAAAGGGCGGCGGCGAGGCTGGGTAGCAAACTGGGTGACAAGGGGACCATAAATCCTGATAGACAAGCCCGAAAGGCGCTGAGTTTGGCATACCCCTGCGTTCCACGAAAGACTCCCGGGCCAGACAGCGGGTGTGCACCGGCGCAGTCTTCGCTATAATCCGCGACCTGCCCACGCCGCAGGCTCGCCGAGCGCTGTTTTTAATAGCGATTTACCACAGCCTGGGCCGTCATTACCTTGGTCTACCGATGCACTTCGATGAATAGGGCCTGAAAGGATCGCGCATGTTTGAAAACCTGACTGACCGTCTCTCGCAGACGCTGCGCCACGTAACCGGCAAGGCCAAGCTGACCGAGGACAATATTAAAGACACCCTGCGTGAAGTGCGCATGGCGTTGCTGGAAGCCGACGTGGCCCTGCCGGTCGTGAAAGACTTCGTCAACTCGGTCAAAGAGCGCGCAGTGGGCACCGAAGTGTCCCGCAGCCTGACGCCGGGCCAGGCGTTTGTGAAGATCGTCCAGGCCGAACTCGAAAGCCTGATGGGCGCGGCCAACGAAGACCTGAACCTCAGCGCCGTGCCACCGGCCGTCGTATTGATGGCCGGCCTGCAAGGTGCGGGTAAAACCACCACCGCCGGCAAGCTCGCGCGCTTTCTTAAAGAGCGCAAGAAGAAGTCCGTGATGGTGGTGTCGGCTGACGTTTACCGTCCGGCCGCTATCAAACAGCTGGAAATGCTCGCAGGCGAAGTAGGCGTGACCTTCTTCCCGTCCGACCTGAGCCAGAAGCCGGTCGACATCGCCAACGCGGCTATTAAAGAAGCCAAGCTGAAATTCATCGATGTGCTCATCGTCGATACCGCCGGTCGCCTGCACATCGATGAAGAGATGATGGGCGAGATCAAGGCGCTGCATGCCGCGATCAACCCGGTCGAGACGCTGTTCGTGGTCGACGCCATGACCGGCCAGGATGCGGCCAACACGGCCAAGGCCTTCGGCGACGCGCTGCCGCTGACCGGTGTGATTCTGACCAAGGTCGACGGCGACGCCCGTGGCGGTGCCGCGCTGTCGGTACGGGCCATCACCGGCAAGCCGATCAAGTTCATCGGTATGGGCGAGAAGAGCGAAGCGCTCGAGCCGTTCCACCCGGAGCGTATTGCCTCGCGCATCCTCGGCATGGGCGACGTGCTCAGCCTGATCGAGCAGGCCGAAGCGACGCTCGACAAGGACAAGGCCGACAAGCTGGCCAAGAAGCTGAAGAAGGGCAAGGGCTTCGACCTTGAAGACTTCCGCGATCAGCTGCAGCAGATGAAGAACATGGGCGGCCTCGGCGGCCTGATGGACAAGCTGCCGAACATCGGCGGTGTGAACCTGGCGCAGATGGGCAACGCCCAGGGCGCGGCAGAGAAGCAGTTCAAGCAGATGGAAGCCATCATCAACTCCATGACCCCGGCCGAGCGCCGCGACCCTGAGCTGATCAGCGGTTCGCGCAAACGCCGGATCGCCATGGGCTCCGGCACCCAGGTGCAGGACATCGGTCGCTTGATCAAGCAACACAAGCAGATGCAGAAGATGATGAAGAAATTCTCCGCAAAAGGCGGAATGGCCAAGATGATGCGCGGCATGGGCGGTATGTTGCCCGGCGGCGGCATGCCCAAAATGTAAAGAATTCGAGCGGGAGTTCACTCCTGCTCCGACCCACAGGGATGTGGGATCTCCAGCAAACCCGCCGTCTGGCGGGAGCTGATCAGCCGTTTTAACCGACGGCTCTATAGCAGATCTGAGTGGCACGCTGATAGGCGCCAGAAAAAGACATTTGCAAAAGTCCGGATATTCCTTAGAATATGCGGCCTTTCGGGCACCTATGCCCGCTGTGCATTTAGATTTGCAGCACCGACTACAGGAACGATGTTCACATGCTAACAATCCGTCTTGCCCTTGGCGGCTCCAAAAAGCGCCCGTTTTACCACTTGACCGTAACTGACAGCCGCAACCCACGTGACGGCTCTCACAAGGAACAAGTTGGCTTCTACAACCCGATCGCTCGTGGTCAAGAAGTCCGCCTGTCCGTGAACCAAGAGCGCGTAGCCTACTGGCTGAGCGTTGGTGCACAGCCTTCTGAGCGTGTTGCCAAGTTGTTGAAGGACTCGGCTAAGGCCGCAGCCTGAGCAATATGAACGCGACGCCAGCTGTTGCTGATGATTTGATCGTTATCGGCAAGATTTACTCGGTTCATGGCGTTCGCGGCGAAGTGAAGGTGTATTCCTTTACTGATCCGACTGAAAACCTGTTGCAGTACAAAACCTGGACGCTTAAGCGCGAAGGTAGCGTGAAACAGGTCGAGCTGGTCAGTGGACGCGGGAACGATAAGTTCCTGGTCGCAAAGCTCAAGGGTCTTGATGATCGTGAAGAAGCTCGTCTTCTGGCCGGTTATGAGATCTGCGTGCCGCGAGACCTGTTCCCTGAATTGACCGACGGCGAGTACTACTGGTACCAGCTGGAAGGTCTGAAGGTTATTGATCAACTCGGGCAATTGTTCGGGAAAATCGATCATCTTCTGGAAACCGGCGCCAATGATGTAATGGTGGTCAAGCCTTGCGCTGGCAGCCTGGATGATCGCGAACGCCTGTTGCCTTATACGAAGCAATGCGTGTTGGCCGTCGACCTGGCAGCGGGCGAGATGAAGGTGGAATGGGATGCGGACTTCTAAGCGTGGCTAATCTGCGCATTGAAGTGATCAGTTTGTTTCCCGAGATGTTTTCCGCCATCAGCGAGTACGGCATCACCAGTCGGGCGGTGAAACAGGGGCTGTTGCAGCTCACCTGTTGGAACCCGCGAGACTACACGACGGATCGACATCACACTGTGGACGATCGCCCATTTGGCGGTGGCCCGGGCATGGTGATGAAGATCAAGCCCCTGGAAGACGCGTTGGTTCAGGCCAAGGCCGCCGCCGGGGAGAAGGCGAAGGTAATTTACCTGTCCCCTCAAGGCCGTCAGCTGAAACAGGCTGGGGTCCGCGAACTGGCGAATGAGGAGGCCTTAATCCTGATTGCCGGTCGATATGAAGGCATTGACGAGCGTTTTATTGAAGCTCATGTCGATGAAGAGTGGTCGATTGGGGACTATGTCCTGTCTGGCGGCGAGCTGCCGGCGATGGTCCTGATAGATGCGGTTACACGACTGCTGCCTGGAGCTTTAGGGCATGCGGACTCCGCGGAGGAAGATTCCTTCACGGATGGTTTGCTGGATTGCCCGCACTACACCCGACCGGAGGTGTATGCGGATCAGCGTGTTCCCGACGTATTGCTAAGTGGCAATCACGCACACATCCGGCGTTGGCGTTTACAGCAGTCCCTTGGTCGGACCTATGAACGACGCGCCGATCTTCTGGAAAGCCGCTCGCTTTCTGGAGAAGAGAAGAAGCTGCTCGAGGAATACATCCTCGCGCGGGACGATAGTTAACAACGTATCGATGGTAGGTCCATTGACTTACCTTAGGAGCACAGCATGACTAACAAAATCATCCTTGCACTCGAAGCAGAGCAGATGACCAAAGAGATCCCTACCTTTGCCCCGGGCGACACCATTGTCGTTCAGGTGAAAGTGAAGGAAGGCGACCGTTCGCGTCTGCAAGCGTTCGAAGGCGTGGTAATTGCCAAGCGTAACCGTGGTGTGAACAGTGCTTTCACTGTTCGTAAAATCTCCAACGGTGTTGGCGTAGAGCGTACTTTCCAGACCTACAGCCCGCAAATCGACAGCATGGCCGTTAAACGTCGCGGTGACGTACGTAAAGCCAAGCTGTACTACCTGCGTGACCTGTCCGGTAAAGCAGCTCGCATCAAGGAAAAACTGGCTTAAGTCCAGCTTCCCGATGCAGAAAAAAGCAGCCTACGGGCTGCTTTTTTGTGCCTGAAATTTGTCTGCAGCGTCGCGGCCATCGCAGGCAAGCCATCTCACAGGTGGAATGCATTTCCCTGTGGGAGCTGGCTTGCCTGCGATAGGATCTGCCCGTGCCCCCAATAATCAGCTTGAGTCCCCATGCCCGCCATTGACCACCCTCTGATCGACCGCTTCCTCGACGCCCTGTGGCTGGAAAAAGGCCTGTCAGACAATACCCGTCAGGCCTACCGCAGTGACCTGGCCCTGTTCAACGGTTGGCTGCAGGAAAAAAACCTCGAGCTGATCAATGCAGGCCGCGAGCTGATCCTCGACCACCTGGCCTGGCGCCTGGAGCAGAACTACAAACCCCGCTCGACGGCGCGATTCCTCTCGGGTGTGCGTGGCTTTTATCGCTACCTGCTGCGGGAAAAACTGATCGCTCTCGACCCGACCCTGCAAGTCGACATGCCGCAACTCGGCAGGCCCTTGCCCAAATCCCTGTCGGAAGCTGACGTGGACGCGTTGCTCGCCGCCCCCGACTTGAGCGAAGCCATCGGCCAGCGTGACCGTGCCATGCTCGAAGTGCTTTATGCCTGCGGCCTGCGCGTGACTGAGCTGATCAGCCTGACCCTGGAGCAGGTCAACTTGCGCCAGGGCGTGCTGCGTGTGATGGGCAAAGGCAGCAAGGAGCGGCTGGTGCCGATGGGCGAGGAGGCGATCGTGTGGGTGGAGCGCTATATGCGTGACGCTCGTGGGGAATTGCTCGGCGGGCGGCCCAGCGATGTATTGTTCCCCAGCTTGCGCGGCGAGCAGATGACCCGCCAAGCGTTCTGGCACCGGATCAAGCATCAGGCCAGGGTCGCCGGGATCGGCAAGAGCCTTTCGCCGCACACGCTTCGCCATGCATTTGCCACCCATTTGCTCAACCATGGCGCGGATTTGCGCGTGGTACAAATGCTGCTCGGCCACAGCGATTTATCCACAACCCAGATCTACACCCACGTGGCACGCGCACGTTTGCAGGATATGCACGCCAAGCATCACCCACGCGGCTGAAAACATCCTGTAAAAACCCAAATTAGCCCGCCACGGGCTGCCCTTGGGCCCAATTGTGGTAGGCTTTGCCGGTTAGCAAAGGGGACGGTCCTGGCCCGTGTTTCCAAGCGGTGTTCCTCACCCGTCCCTGCATCTGCCTTCAGGAGTTCCCATGCGCTTGACCCAGATTATTGCCGCCGCAGCCATTGCGTTGGTTTCCACCCTTGCCTTCGCCGATGACGCTGCCGAGCAGACCATCCGCAAGAGCCTGGCCGCCCTGCAGCTCGACACCCCGATCGAAAGCATCAGCGCCAGCCCGATGGCCGGCCTGTATGAAGTCAAACTCAAGGGCAGCCGCGTGCTGTACGCCAGCGCTGACGGCCAGTACATCGTTCAGGGTTACCTGTTCCAGCTCAAAGACGGCAAGCCGGTCAACCTCACCGAGAAGGCCGAGCGCCTGGGTGTGTCGAAGCTGATCAACGGCATTCCAGTGGCTGAAACCGTGGTGTACCCGGCCATCGGCGAGACCAAGACCCACATCACCGTGTTCACCGACACCACCTGCCCGTATTGCCACAAGCTGCACGCCGAAGTGCCTGCGCTGAACAAGCTGGGTGTGGAAGTGCGCTATGTAGCCTTCCCGCGCCAGGGCCTGGGTTCGCCGGGTGACGAGCAGTTGCAAGCCGTGTGGTGTTCGGCCGACAAGAAAGCTGCCATGGACAAAATGGTCGATGGCAAGGAAATCAAGGCGGCCAAGTGTGCCAATCCGGTTTCCAAGCAGTTCGCACTGGGTCAGTCGATCGGCGTGAACGGTACACCGGCCATCGTTTTGGCTGACGGCCAGGTGATTCCGGGCTACCAGCCGGCACCGCAAGTTGCCAAACTGGCGTTGAGTGCCAAATAAACCAGCATCGTCGAACCTTTGACGATCATGGCCCGTTGATCAGTCAGCGAGTCATTAATTGAAAGCCGCAGTTGTGCGGCTGTTTTCCACGGCCGACCTAGCGTCGGCCGTTTCATGGGGAGTTCTTCAGTGAAACCGGTCAAAGTAGGCATCTGTGGGTTAGGGACCGTCGGTGGCGGCACCTTTAACGTACTTCAGCGTAATGCTGAGGAAATTTCCCGCCGCGCAGGCCGCGGGATTGAAGTGGCGCAAATTGCCACGCGTTCGCCAAAGCCTCAGTTCCAAACGACCGGTATTGCGATTACCAACGATGTCTTCGAAGTAGCAACCAACCCTGAAATCGATATCGTCATCGAGCTGGTCGGCGGCTACACCGTGGCCCGTGAGCTGGTGCTCAAGGCCATCGAGAACGGCAAGCACGTGGTGACCGCCAACAAGGCGCTGATCGCCGTGCACGGCAACGAGATCTTCGCCAAGGCCCGCGAGAAGGGCGTGATCGTGGCGTTCGAAGCGGCGGTGGCCGGTGGCATTCCGGTGATCAAGGCGATCCGTGAAGGCCTGTCCGCCAACCGTATCAACTGGGTCGCCGGCATCATCAACGGCACCGGTAACTTCATCCTCACCGAAATGCGCGAGAAGGGCCGTACCTTCGAAGACGTGCTGGCCGAAGCCCAGGCGCTGGGTTACGCCGAAGCCGACCCGACATTCGACGTGGAAGGCATCGACGCGGCGCACAAGCTGACCATTCTGGCGTCCATCGCCTTTGGCATCCCGCTGCAGTTCGACAAGGCCTACACCGAAGGCATCACCAAGCTGACCACGGCCGACGTGAACTACGCCGAAGCCCTGGGCTACCGCATCAAGCACCTCGGTGTGGCGCGCAGTACGCCAGCGGGTATCGAGCTGCGGGTGCACCCGACGCTGATCCCGGCCGACCGCCTGATCGCCAACGTCAATGGCGTGATGAACGCCGTGATGGTTAACGGTGATGCTGCCGGTTCGACCCTGTTCTACGGCGCCGGCGCCGGCATGGAGCCGACGGCTTCGTCGGTAATCGCCGACCTGGTGGACGTGGTTCGCGCCATGACCAGCGACCCGGAAAACCGCGTGCCGCACCTGGCCTTCCAGCCTGATTCGCTGTCGGCCCATCCGATCCTGCCGATCGAAGCCTGTGAAAGCGCCTACTACCTGCGCATCCAGGCTCAGGACCACCCGGGCGTGTTGGCCCAGGTGGCGAGCATTCTGTCGGAGCGCGGTATCAACATCGAGTCGATCATGCAGAAGGAAGTCGAGGAGCAAAACGGCCAGGTGCCGATGATCCTGCTGACCCATCGCGTGCTCGAGCAGCACATGAACGATGCCATCGCCGCCCTTGAAGCCCTGCAAGGCGTGGTCGGCCCGGTGGTGCGCATCCGCGTCGAGCACTTGAACTAACCGATCTGTTCCAGAGGCCCCGTGTGTGCGGCGGCCTCTGTTCGAGAATGTTGTAGAGGAGCCAGTCATGCGTTACATCAGCACCCGCGGCCAGGCACCGGCCCTGAATTTCGAAGACGTTTTGCTGGCAGGCCTTGCCACTGACGGCGGCCTGTACGTGCCGGAAAACCTGCCACGCTTTACCCAGGAAGAAATCGCTTCCTGGGCTGGCCTGCCGTACCACGAGCTGGCGTTCCGGGTGATGCGCCCGTTCGTCACCGGCAGCATTCCGGATGCGGACTTCAAGAAGATTCTGGAAGAGACGTACGGCGTGTTTTCGCACAATGCCATCGCGCCGTTGCGCCAACTGAATGGCAATGAGTGGGTTCTGGAACTGTTCCACGGCCCGACCCTGGCGTTTAAAGACTTCGCCCTGCAGCTGCTGGGCCGCCTGCTCGATTACGTGCTGCAAAAGCGCGGCGAGCGCGTGGTCATTATTGGCGCCACCTCCGGTGATACCGGTTCGGCCGCCATTGAAGGCTGCAAGCACTGCGAAAACGTCGACATCTTCATCCTGCACCCGCACAAGCGTGTGTCGGAAGTACAGCGTCGCCAGATGACCACCATCTTCGGTGAGAACATCCACAACATCGCCATCGAAGGCAACTTCGATGACTGCCAGGAAATGGTCAAGAACAGCTTCGCTGACCAGAGCTTCCTGAAAGGTACGCGCCTGGTTGCGGTGAACTCGATCAACTGGGCGCGGATCATGGCCCAGATCGTCTACTACTTCCACGCCTCCTTGCAGCTGGGCGGCCCGGCGCGTTCGGTGTCGTTCTCGGTGCCGACCGGCAACTTCGGCGACATCTTCGCCGGTTACCTGGCACGCAACATGGGCCTGCCGATCAACCAGTTGATCGTCGCCACCAACCGCAACGACATTCTGCACCGCTTCATGAGCGGCAATGGGTACGTCAAGGAAACCCTGCACGCCACCCTGTCGCCTTCGATGGACATCATGGTGTCGTCGAACTTCGAACGTTTGCTGTTCGACATGCACGGCCGCAATGGTGCAGCCATTGCTGGTTTGATGGATTCCTTCAAGAGCGGTGGCGGTTTCAGCGTGGAGGAAGAGCGCTGGACCGAAACTCGCAAGCTATTCGACTCCCTGGCTGTGGACGATGCGCAGACCTGCGAAACCATCGCCGAGGTCTACGCCCAGACCGGCGAGCTGCTCGACCCGCACACTGCCATCGGCGTGAAGGCTGCACGTGAATGCCGTCGCAGCCTGGATATCCCGATGGTGATTCTCGGTACCGCACACCCGGTCAAATTCCCGGAAGCAGTGGAGAAGGCGGGTGTCGGCAAGGCGCTGGAGTTGCCGGAGCATTTGGCTGATCTGTTTGAGCGTGAAGAACGTTGCACTGTATTGGCCAATGACCTGAAGGCTGTGCAGGCGTTTGTGAGCCAGCATGGGAATCGGGGTAAGCCGTTGTAAGGCAAACTGCACAGACAAAAACGCCGCTTTCCCTTCCTTGGGTCAGCGGCGTTTTTTGTTTATGGCAGGCCCGGTCGAGCGTTACGAGAAGAGTTTCTGCGCGACCACTATCACGGTGCCGACGGCGGCATAGAAGCCTGTTGCGATAGCCACCGGGTACCAGAAAGTCTCGCAATTAATCTTCAAAGATTCAGATTTGAGTTTGTCTTGTTCAGCCTGCATGCGTGATATTTCGGCATAAATACGCCACACATCGGCATTCATTTTCTCCATCGTTGCCTGTTGCTCTTTGTTTTCCACCATCATCTTCATCCTTCGCAATAAGGGCCATTTGACATGCGCTTTCCTCTGCCTGGCAGCATGACCAGCACTCACCGAGTATAGGATCGACCCTCGGTCTCAGCCTCCAGCACCCCCCAAAACGCCTACCTATTGAGTAAGCAGTTATGTGCCGCCGTTTTCTGGCTGTCATGTTGCAAGCGCATGCTGGATTACGTCACCCCCTGACGAACCCATAAAGACGATAAAGCGAACTTTCCTACGTCAGAACCAGTCACTTAGGATAGATGCAGCTCCCGTTGAAACGATTGTTCCCGAACTATTGAGTGGTGATCGAGATGGAAAGTATCAGCCTATTGCTCGAAGAAGCACTGAGCCCTTATCAGGTTACGCTGACCACCTCCGGTGTGCAGGGCGAGTGCTTGGTGACCGTGAAGAACCCCGCTGGCGCTATCGTCGTCGAGCGTGAAGTTGACCGGGCGCAATTGACGGATAAACGCGTATTGGTGGATGTGGTGGATTGCTTGCTGCGCGACTTGAAGATCGCCGAAGGGCGCCTGGAACCCTCGGTCATCGCCGCTTTGCGTAATGCCGCTCAGACCCGTGGCGCTGCCTGCGCATGAAGAAATGTTTATCTGAGGAAACTTCCTACAGCATGGCCGGTCAGATTTTTTAACAGCAAGAGCAAACATTGTGCTCCGGTGTTTGTGGCTTGTTGTACTGGTCTTTGTTGGCCACGTTTAACCCCGAAGTGTCTCCCCACTCTTCGGGGTTTCTTTTTGCCCGGGATTTGTCACGGCTCAGGAGAATCCTGGAAAAAGCTCGGGTTATCGCGCAGGTAGTGCTCACGCATCACCGGGTCCAACCATGCCGCGTAGGATTGCTGCAGCGGTTCCTGCGGGATGTCGCGTAACACCTGATTGATGCGCTTTAAGGCCTGGCGACCTTCAGGCGTGTTCGAGCAACCGATGTGCGTGTGCTGGTAAGGCGCCGTGCCCTTGATGGGATAGAACATCAGCTCTGTAGTCGCGATGCCCTGCTGCGCCGCGTGGTAGCGGATTTCGGGCGCATACCCCAACACTGCCTCCAGCCGCCCAAGGCGCTGCATTTGCAGCAGGCTGCCAAGGGCATCATTGCCGTAATGCAGCGCCACTGAATCCGGTGCGGCGTGCTTGAGTTGTTCATCAATGACCGGGCCGTAGCTGCGCTCTGCGGTTGCACCCACGCGCGCTGTATGGGCGCGAAGCAAGGCTTGCAAGTCAAATTGGCCCTCTTTAATAAAGGGCGCCATTGCTTCCTGCTGGCTGCGTCGGACGGTGACTCCATTGCTGGCCACTACGAAGGCCTGAGCGGAAAATACGATGTACTGGGCGCGCTCGGCCGTCCACAGCAATGATGGGTCGCAGGTGAGGGACGCTGCGCGTAACATTTGAATGCCACGGGCGCGGTTGACGTGCATCACTTCGTGGCGGTACTCCGGCAGGCGCTCGCTGAGTATCGGCAACAGCTGATCCAGCACGCCAAGACCTTTTTGTGGCCCGTCGAAGATGGTCACGGGCGGCAAGTCGCGCAGCAACCAGGTCAGCGTTTGCTCGGCGCTCGCGGGCACCGGCCAGCCGCCCGCCATCACGCCGGCGAAGCACAGCTGAACCAGCCAGCGCGGGGCATGGCGAACCATCAAATGGCGCCATCCTCGCGCAGACGGGTAATGGCGGCTGCGTCGTAACCCAAGTCATTGAGCACCACGCTGTTATGTTCACCCAGTTGCGGCCCGACCCATTCACAGCTGCCGGGCGTGTCGGAAAGTTTGGGCACGATTCCCGGCATTTTGAAGTCCTTGCCGCCCGGCAGCTGGGCCTTGAGGAACATTTCCCGCGCCAGAAACTGCGGGTCGCCCAGCATGTCTTCGGCGCTGTAGATGCGGCTGGCGGGCACCTCGGCTTTGTTCAGCGCCTCGACCACCTCATCCAGCGACAACGAGTTAACCCAACGATCAATCACGCCGTACAGCTCATCACGGCGGCTGTCACGCCCATCGTTGCTGGAGAGCACCGGATCGTTGGCCAAGTCCTCGCGGCCAATGGCTGACATGAACCGCTTGAAGATCGCATCGCCATTTGCACCGATCTGCACGTGCTTGCCATCGGCACTGGTATGGATCGATGACGGCGTAATGCCCGGCATAATGTTGCCCGTGCGTTCGCGAATGAAACCGAACACGTCGAACTCCGGAATCATGCTTTCCATCATCGCGAAGATGGCTTCGTACAGCGCCACATCCACCACCTGGCCCAGCCCGCCGTTGACTTCGCGGTGACGTAACGCCATCAGCGCGCCGATCACCGCCCACAGGGCGGCAATCGAATCGCCGATGGAAATCCCGGTGCGGACTGGCGGGCGGTCTTCGAAGCCGGTGATATAGCGCAAGCCGCCCATGGACTCACCCACCGCGCCGAAGCCCGGCTGGTCTTTCATTGGCCCGGTCTGGCCAAAACCCGACAGGCGCACCATCACCAGTTTCGGGTTCAGGGCGTGCAAGGTTTCCCAGCTCAATCCAAGTTTTTCCAGGACGCCGGGGCGGAAGTTTTCGATCAGGATGTCGGCGTCTGCCAGCAACTGCTTGAGAATCGCCAGACCGTCCGGGTGCTTGAGGTTCAGGGTCAACGATTTTTTGTTGCGCGCCTGCACGAACCACCACAGCGAGGTGCCTTCATACAGCTTGCGCCATTTGCGCAGCGGGTCGCCGCCGTCCGGGGATTCGACCTTGATCACCTCGGCGCCGAATTCGGCGCAGATACGGGAGGCAAACGGTCCCGCGATCAGGGTGCCCAGTTCGATGACTTTCAGGCCGGCAAGCGGTTTGGCATTAAACGACATGAGGATCCTTGGCAAGCAGGTGCGGTGGTGTGATGCCTTTTAACATAGGCGAGCAGCGCAGGGATAAGGATGATGCAGCGCAGTATTCGTTGAATGACCTCACCATCGGTTAGACTGGCCGCCTTTCCCTGTCTCTAGAAGCCCGTTCATGGCCCAGCCGTCCACGACCTACAAGTTCGAACTCAACCTCACCGACCTCGATCGTTCGGTGTACGAGAGCGTTAAACAGACCATCGCTCGCCACCCTTCGGAAACCGAAGAGCGCATGACCGTGCGCCTGCTGGCCTACGCCCTGTTTTACAACGAGCAACTGGCGTTCGGGCGTGGTCTGTCAGATGTAGACGAACCAGCCCTGTGGGAAAAAAGCCTGGATGACCGGGTTTTGCACTGGATCGAAGTCGGCCAGCCCGACGCCGACCGCCTCACCTGGTGTTCGCGCCGCACCGAGCGCACCAGCCTGCTGGCCTACGGCAGCTTGCGTGTGTGGGAAGGCAAGGTGGTGCCGGTGGCGAAGAACCTGAAAAACGTTCACATCGCCGCTGTGCCGCAGGAAGTCCTCGAGACCCTGGCCAAGGACATGCCCCGCGTGATCAAGTGGGACGTGATGATCAGTGAAGGCACGATTTTCGTGACCGACGACCGTGGCCAGCATGAAGTGCAGCTGGAATGGCTGGTCGGCGAACGCGATTAACCCTGCTTAAGCGGGCTTTTGTGGGAGCTGGCTTGCCTGCGATAGCGGTGTATCAGCAGCAGATGTGCCACCTGACCCACCGCTATCGCAGGCAAGCCAGCTCCCACAGTTGATCTGTGTTGTGTTCAGAATTGCTGTTTAACCGTTTTATCAGAAGAGAAGCTTCCGTCACCCCATGCGTATCGATCCCCGCCCGTTGCCTGCTGTCCTGCCGTTTCTCGGTGAATTGCCACCGCTGCTGACCCGTCTCTACGCCGCACGCGGGGTGCAGTCCGAAGCCGAGCTGGACAAAAGCCTGGCGCGGTTGATTCCTTATCAGCAGCTTAAAGGCATCGATGCAGCGGTGGATTTACTGGTGACGGCCCTGGAACAGCGCCAACGCATTCTGATCGTGGGCGACTTTGACGCCGATGGCGCCACAGCCAGCACGGTGGGCACGTTGGGCCTGCGCTTGCTCGGTGCAGCACATGTCGACTATCTAGTGCCCAACCGCTTCGAATACGGCTACGGCCTGACCCCGGAAATCGTCGCTGTGGCGCTGCAGCGCGCGCCGCAGTTGCTGATCACCGTGGACAACGGCATCTCCAGCGTCGAAGGCGTGGCGGCGGCGAAAGCGGCGGGGCTGCAAGTCTTGGTCACCGACCACCACTTGCCGGGCGACGAGTTGCCGGCGGCAGACGCCATCGTCAACCCGAACCAGCCAGGCTGCGAGTTCCCGAGCAAGGCGCTGGCCGGCGTGGGCGTGATCTTTTACGTGCTGATGGCCTTGCGCGCGCGTTTACGCAGCCTCGGCTGGTACGCCAACACACCGCAGCCGAACATCGGCGAGCTGCTTGACCTGGTTGCCCTTGGCAGCGTCGCCGACGTGGTGCCGCTGGACGCCAACAACCGCATCCTGGTGCATCAAGGCCTGGAGCGCATTCGCGCCGGGCGTGCGCGGCCGGGGATCAAGGCGATCCTCGACGTCGCCAAGCGCGATGCCTCGCGCATTACCTCCACCGACCTGGGTTTTATCCTCGGTCCACGGCTGAATGCCGCCGGGCGTCTGGATGACATGAGCCTGGGCATTGAGTGCCTGCTCACCACCGACGTTGCCGCCGCGCGGGAAATGGCAGCGCAGTTGGACGGCATGAACCAGGACCGCAAATCCATCGAGCAAGGCATGCAGCGCGAGGCGCTCGCCCAGCTCAAGGACTTGCCGGTGGAGTCAATGCCGTATGGTTTGTGTCTGTTCGACCCGGAATGGCACCAGGGCGTGATCGGTATTCTTGCGTCGCGCATGAAAGAGCGCTATTTCCGCCCGACCATCGCCTTCGCCGACGCCGGTGATGGCCTGCTCAAGGGCTCAGGGCGCTCTGTGCAAGGGTTTCACATCCGTGATGCGCTGGCAGTGGTCGCGAGCCAGCATCCCAACCTGATCGCCAAGTACGGCGGTCACGCCATGGCGGCAGGCCTTACATTGCCTGAGGAAAATTTCCCGCTGTTTGCCGAAGCCTTTGATGCTGAGGTGCGTCGGCAACTGCGTGAAGAAGACCTGACCGGCCGGCTGCTGTCCGATGGCACGCTGGCGGTGGAAGAGTTTCACCTGGAGCTGGCGCGCGCATTGCGGCATGCCGGGCCTTGGGGGCAACACTTTCCCGAGCCGTTGTTTCACGGTGTGTTTCAGTTGGTGGAGCAGCGGGTGGTAGGGGAGCGGCACCTGAAGGTGGTGCTCAAGAGCGAATGCGGGGCTGTGAAGCTCGATGGCATTGCGTTTGGCGTGGACCGCGAGGTGTGGCCAAACCCGACGGTGAAGTGGGTGGAATTGGCCTACAAGCTGGATGTGAACGAGTTTCGTGGCAATGAAACCGTGCAGTTGATGATTGCGCACATCGAACCGCGCTAGATCTTGTTGGCACCGCAAAAACAAATGTGGGAGCTGGCTTGTTGTGGCGAGCGGGCTTGCCCGCGTTGGGTGGCGAAGCCGCCCCAATAAAAAACGCCGCATTCTGTCAGGCAGAATGCGGCGTCTGGTTTTAGGGCTGCTTCGCAGCCCAACGCGGGCAAGCCCGCTCGCCACGGAAGCCCGTTCGCCACAGCGGTGGAGATTACTCGGCTTTATCCTTGGCCTGATGCTTCACGATGATGTCCACCAACCGCTGAGCCAGCGCCGGGTAGTTCTCATCAAAGTGGTGCCCGCCAGGCAACTTCACCGCTTCACCGACGGCGGTCTTGTCGGTACAGCCACTCTCGTCGACTTCTTCGGCGCCATAGATGCACACCACTTTGTCAGCCGGCAGCTTGGCCATTTCCGGGCCGGTGGCGGCTTCTTTACCCGCGTTGCCCAGCCAGCCTTCCACTTCGATCTCAAAGCTGCCGGTACGAGCGAACGCCAGCAGGATGATTGCGTCGACGCGCTGCTGTTCGTTTTCCGGCAGGCGGTTGTAGATGGCAGGCAGTACGTCGGCACCGAACGAGTAACCGGTCAGCACGAAGCGTTTGGTGCCCCATTTCTGCCGGTAGTGCTGCATCAGCTCGGTGAGGTCCTTGGCGCTTTGTTCCGGGGTCTTGTGCTGCCAGTAGTAGCGCAAGGTGTCGATACCGACGACCGGGTAACCGATCTTGGCCATTTCACCGGCCACGTCGCGGTCCAGGTCGCGCCAGCCGCCATCACCGGAGAGGAACAGGGTGACGGTGTCCTTGGCTTGGCCAGCAGGAACTTCCACTACTGGAATCGCCAGGCCGCCGTTGTCCGAACCGACCAGCTGCTTGCGCAGCTCGTTGTTCAGCACTTGCGGGTAGTGAATGTCGTAATCGCTGATGCTGGTGGTTGCACGCGGGGTATCGCGTACGAAGCTGGCGGCATCATCGTCAGGGTTGTCGTTCCATGCCACCAGCCAATTGCCGTGTGCGGACGTTTTCGGCAGGGGGTCCTTACACCCTTCCTGCGTCATGGCGAAGCCGACGGAGATGGCGTTGGCCTTGTCGTCGTTCTGTGCTGCCAACCAGCGCCAGGCCAGACTTGCACCCGGGCCGATGCCGCTGACCAGGGTCGCCGGGCCTTTAAGCTGGGCCAGAGCGCTTTGCAGCGCTTGTTCCTGCAGCTTGCAGTCGTCCTTTGGCAGGATCACTTGAACGATTTGCGCCGAGCCGCCCTGGCTCAAGGCAATCAGTTGGCTGTCGGTCAGGGTTTCGTCGGCCAGCACGGCGACGGCCACGCGGGCTTTTGCCGAGCCGTTCGGCGTTACACGGGTCATCACCGAGCCGTCGGCCTGGGGCAATTGCTCCAGGGTCGGCTGCGGGGCAGGGCGGTTCCAGTACCAGAAGCCAGCGCCCGCGATCAGCGCGAGCAGCACTACAACGGCCAATACATACCGCCAGGAGCGTCGAATCATCAGCGTTTCACCAATCCAGTCAAGCCGCCTGCGATCAGGGCAGCGGTGTCGGCCAGTGCCACCAGCGGATCAAGTCCTGCGGGCACGGCCATATAACGGGGTTCCCAGTCAGGCTGGAACTTGTCTTTGAAGCGGCGCAAACCTTGGAAGTTATACAGTTGCTCGCCACGGCGGAACACCATTGAGCCCAAACGTTGGGTCAGCGGGGCACCACGGCGTGGTTGCAAGCCCGACAACGGCACCATGCCGAGGCTGAAGCGGGCGTAATCATGGTTCTTATAATGTTGAATCAGGCCAACCATCATGAATTCCATGGTCAGCTTCGGCGCGTCCGGGTGCGCACGCATCAGGTCGAGACTGGCCAGGTCGTGGTTGTAGGTCTCGAGCAGGTTGGCGAAGGCCACCGGGCGCCCTTCGAAGCGAATAATCGCAATGCGAAAGTGCTTGAGGTAGTCGTCGCTGAAACGTCCCAGGGAGAAGCCCTTTTCCCGCACATTCTTGCCGGTCAGCCAGGCGTCGGAGATGACTTTTAATTCATCCATCGGCGCATGGCCCGGTTCGAAGATCTCCAGGGACAGGCCGTCCCGGGTGCCACGGTTCCAGGTGTAGCGCAAATCCTTCATCTCTTTGCCCTTGGCTTCCAGGTCAAAGCGTTTGAGGTCCACGCGGGCTTCTTCGCCCAGTTTGATCGCGGTCAGGCCGATGTCCATGTAGTACGGCAGGTTCTCGGCGCGTACCTGGTAGAACACCGGGCGGGCGTGATGGATGTCGCACAGGTCACGGAACTGCCAGATCATCTCGGCGCGCGGTTGGGTCGGGCCGATCGGGTCGTACAAGGCCACCAGGCTGCGCCCACGGCGGGCGTACATCAGGAAGGCTTCGTCGTTGGGGTGGAACAGCAGCGCCTTGTCACCGGTCAGTGCCAGGCCGCCGTCAGGTTGGGAGGAGGCCATCAGGATCTTGGTGGCGCGCTCCAGTTCATCCGGGGTCGGCAGGTGAATGATCGGGCGCGCGGTGCGCAGCAGCCAGGTCAGCGAGACGATCACCAGCAATACTGCGGCGCCCAGCAACGAGCGCAGGCCACGCGGGGCGTTGGCGTCGAGGGTGAACTGCCACCATAGTTGATGACTGTAGGGCACGTCTTGATAGGCAAACAGCAGCAGCCAGATCGACGCACCCAGTACGCACACGCTGGCCACCAGGTACAGCGGCGAGAAGGGCAGTTCGGTCAGGCGGCTGGCGCGGTAGAACGAGCGACGGAAGATCGCCAGCAGCACCGCGGTCATGATCATCAGGCTGGCTTCTTCCCAGTCGAAGCCTTTAAGCAGCGAAAGCAGGGCGCCGGTCAGCAGCAGCACCATGGTCAGCATCCAGGCCGCCGACAGACGTCGACGCAAGCCCTGAGCGAGCAGCAAGCACAGCACGCCGATCAGGCTGGCACCAAAGTGCGAGGCATCAATCAGGCGGTGGGGAATCAGGAAGCCGATGTTTTCCAGGCGTGAATCGATCTCCGGCGTGGCGCCGGAAAACAGCAGGACCACGCCGGACAAAAAAACCAGTACGGCCAGTACCGGCGCTGCCAGGCCCGAGGCGACCCGCAGGCTCTGCTGGGTCTGGAACAAGCGCTGGGCCTCGTTGACCAGCAGGAACACGCAGGCGATCAACAGCGGCAGCACCACGTAGATCATCCGGTACAGCAACAGGGCGGCAGCCAATGGCGCGGCGCCGAGTTTATCGGCGAATGCGGCGAGCAGGATCGCTTCGAACACACCGACGCCACCCGGCACATGGCTGAGTACACCGGCGGCCAAAGCCAGCAGGTACACCAGCAGGAACGGGCCGAACGGTGGCGCTTCCGGCAGCAGCATATAAAGGACGGTGGCGGCAGCGGCGACGTCCAGTGCAGTGATGATCAATTGCAGGAAGGTCAGGCGTCGGCCAGGCAAGCGCAACGTACGGCGCCCGGCCTTGACCAGCAGGTTGTCCGGGTAAGGCTGATCCGGCAGGCGACGGCGATAAATGCCGATGCACAGCGCGATCGACAACAGCAGCACTGCGCCAGCAATGCCGCCAAGCAAACCCTGGGACAGATGCAAATAGGTGGAGGCGGCCGGCAAGTTACTCAGCGTGGCCAATGCGGCCAGCGGCGGCAGGGCAGTGCCGAGCGCCAGGCTGGCAAACACGGTCATGTGGGCCACTTCCGAAGCGCCGATGCCATGGCGTGCATATAAACGGTAGCGCACTGAACCGCCCGACAGCATCGACAAGCCAATCGCGTTGCCGATGGCGAAGGCTGTGAAACCGCCCATGGCCAGGGTTTTGGCCGGCAGTTTCACCCCGGCGTAGCGCGCGCCGGAGAACTCATAGCCCAACAGAATGATAAAACCGGCGACCGCTGCGCCGAATGCGCCGAGCAGGGCAGGCTTGGGCACTTCCAGGATCGAGTCGTGGAGGGCGTAAAGGTCCAGTTCCAGCAACAGGTGTCGGCAGGCGATCAGGGCGATTGCGAACAGCAACAGGGTAACGGCCAGCCCGATTGGCTGACGGTATTTGCTCAACAGATCCAGCCAACGCAAACGGGTGGGAGTGATCGGTTGTTCTGCTGTAACGGTGTCTTGTGGTTCAGACGAGTTGGCGCGCATCAATCACCTCGTGGATTGTGCGCGACAGGATGGAGGTATCCAGCCAAGTTACCAATCCCTATGGACAAAATAATTACAAATATTAACGCGTATCGCCGGGTGCGGCGACTGCGGCCATTGGTCGTAGAGGGTAGCGCTTGAGCATTGAGCATAGCTTGCAATGAGATGGACTCTACAAACCGTGTACGGTTTCATGAAAGATGCCATGTCATTGTTTCAGAAGAACTTTTTTACCGGATACAAAAAAGGCCACTCTTTCGAGTAGCCTTTTTTGATGTTTGGTTGCGGGAGCCGGATTTGAACCGACGACCTTCGGGTTATGAGCCCGACGAGCTACCAGACTGCTCCATCCCGCGTCTGTGGGCGGCATTCTACAGTCCAGCGGCGAGGTGTCAACCGTTAATAAGCTGATGGGTCAAATAAGTGTGAAATAGCCGCTTTGCGTGACCCGCATGCAGTAAGTGCGCGACGGGCAAAGATTTTTTTGTCTTACAATTTTGTACAAAGGTAAAACAGAGGCGCACAAAAAAGGCCACTCTTTAGAGTAGCCTTTTTTGATGTTTGGTTGCGGGAGCCGGATTTGAACCGACGACCTTCGGGTTATGAGCCCGACGAGCTACCAGACTGCTCCATCCCGCGTCTGTGTGTCGGCATTCTACAGAGGAACGCAGGTGTGTCAACCTGTGAATTGAAGAAAAGCGCTTGTGGTTCAATTGGTTAGCTCTCCAAGGTTGGCTTGAAAAGAGCGCCGAGCCAGTCGGGCCGAGGGTTTCAGCTCTATCGGGATGCCAATTTCGATTGAGAAAATAAATTCATCGCTGAATCTTCCTACCGCTTACGCGGAAGATTCAAACTACTGGTGCTATATACAGGGGTGAATGCGATACTGGCCGTCCGTTGGTTTACACCCTCTGTTTATATGACGCAGCGCAAAATCATCCACGTCGACTGTGACTGTTTCTACGCCGCCATCGAGATGCGTGATGACCCGAGCCTGGCGCAAAAGCCTTTAGCGGTGGGTGGTTCGGCGGATCGGCGCGGGGTGATCGCCACCTGTAACTACGAAGCGCGGGCGTATGGCGTGCGCTCGGCCATGTCATCGCGCCACGCCTTGAAGCTGTGCCCGGACCTGACCATCGTCAAGCCGCGCATGGATGCCTATAAAGAAGCGTCGAAAGAAATCCAGACGATATTTCGCGATTACACCGATTTGATCGAGCCGCTGTCGCTGGACGAAGCTTTTCTCGACGTTTCGGACAGCCCGCATTTTGGCGGCAGTGCCACGCGCATCGCTCAGGACATCCGCCGCCGTGTTTCCAACCAACTGCATATCACCGTGTCTGCAGGTGTGGCGCCAAACAAGTTCCTGGCCAAGATCGCCAGTGACTGGAAAAAACCCAACGGCCTGTTTGTGATTACCCCGGACCAGGTCGAAGATTTTGTTTCCCAACTGCGCGTGAGCAAGTTGCACGGCGTGGGTAAAGTGACTGCAGACAAGCTGGCGCGGCTGGGTATTGAAGACTGCCTGCAGCTGCGTGAGTGGAACAAGCTGGCGCTGGTGCGCGAATTCGGCAGTTTTGGCGAGCGGCTTTGGAGCCTGGCCCGTGGGATTGATGACCGCCCAGTGCAAAACGACAGCCGTCGGCAATCGATCAGTGTGGAAAATACCTACGACGTGGACCTGCCGGATCTTTCAAGTTGTTTGGCGAAACTGCCGGAACTGATGGAAACCCTGGCCGGGCGCATGGCGCGCATCGACAGCAGTTACCGCGCGGGCAAGCCGTTTGTGAAGGTGAAGTTTCATGACTTTACCCAGACGACGTTGGAGCAGGCCGGGGCAGGGCGGGATCTGGAGAGTTATCAACAGCTGCTGACGCAGGCGTTTAATCGCGGGGGCAAACCGGTGCGGCTATTAGGCATTGGCGTGAGGCTACTCGACCTCAGCAGCGGCAATGAACAGCTCCAATTTCCCTGGTAAACACCGGGTCAAACCTGTGGGAGCTGGCTTGCCTGCGATGACTGTGTGTCAGCCTCTACAAATGCAAGCTGACCCACCGCTATCGCAGGCAAGCCAGCTCCCACATTTAGACATTCATCTGATCAGGGGGCTTGGCGTGCGCCAGGATCCGCGACCAACCGTCCTGCATCCTTGGTCAGCGCTTGCAGAAACTCCTGCTGCAACTCCGGATCATTACGCGTCAGTTCGATCAAACTTTGTTCCAGCTCGCTGGCCTCTTCTTCCAGGCCCAACTCCGACAGACGCTTGACCCGGTGCACCCACTGGTTCACCTCGTCATCTTCCAGGTCGTCATAGATCAGGCCATGGGCTTCCAGCAACTTGCCGCGCAGGGTGTTGCTGATCGCCAGGGTCGAGTCCGAATGCACGTCGTCCTGGCCATCTTCCACGCTGATTTTCAGGGTGGTGATGCGATTCAGATCGTGCTCGGCAAAGGGGCTGTCCAACAGGTTCAGGCGCAGCACGCCGTTACGGTCGGTGGTCAGGTCAAAGGTTTGTTTGCCGGCAGTGACCTGCACCGGGCGCTCGCTCCAGGGCAGGCTCGAATACTCCGTGCGCTTGTCGCGCTGGACTTCATCGATGCCCGCCAGGTTTTGTTGCGCACGGCCGTGGCTTTGCACGTTCATGAATGGGTTGATGCCGTCCACGCCGTAGCTCAGCCAGTCACGTGTCATGCTGGTGGGCAAGTTGCCGAGGGCAAAAATGTTGGCCACGTTTGCCCCCGCGCCCGCCACGAGGGCGACCGCTCCCAGGGGCATCTCATAGAGTTTGCGCCAGGGCTGATAGGGGGTGTAACGATCGTAACGGCGGGTGACTTCGAACTCGGTGACCTCAAAGGTCTTCTGCTCGTGAATGCGCACCCGGCGTTGCGGCAGTTCCAGCACTTTGGGTTCGCCTACATCAATCTGCAGGCTGTGGTCGAGCAACTTACGCTCGACCCGCTCCTCGTGCTCACTGCGTTGCGACATCTGGTTGGCGCAGCCACTGACCAGCAGGGCGCCGCACAAGGCGGCGCCCCCCAGGGCTCTGGTGTTTCGCTTGAACATGACTTCTCTTGATCTGGTTTTTCAGCGACGAATACGCGCCTGAAGGAAAGACAGCACGTCAGCCACCGGCAACGGTTGGGCTTCGGCTTCGGTCCGGCTCTTGTATTCCAGATTGCCATCAGCCAGGCCGCGGTCACTGACCACGATCCGGTGCGGGATGCCAATCAGTTCCATGTCGGCGAACTTGATGCCCGGGCTGGTTTTCTTGTCCCGGTCATCGAGCAACACTTCAAAGCCGGCCGCCGTCAGTTCGGCGTACAGCTTGTCGGTGGCTTCGCGCACTTGCTCGTTGTCGTAGCGCAGCGGTACCAGCGCGATCTGGAACGGCGCCAGGGCGTCACTCCAGATGATGCCTTTCTCGTCGTTGTTCTGCTCGATGGCAGCTGCAACCACGCGGGAAACACCGATGCCGTAGCAGCCCATGTCCAGGGTGATCGGCTTGCCGTTCTCGCCCAGCACTTCGCACTTCATCGCCTTGCTGTACTTGTTGCCCAGCTGGAAGATGTGCCCGACTTCGATGCCGCGCTTGATTTCCAGGGTGCCCTTGCCATCCGGGCTTGGGTCACCGGCCACCACGTTGCGCAGGTCGGCAACGGTCGGAACCGGCAGATCACGCTCCCAGTTCACGCCAAAGTAGTGTTTGTCGTCGATGTTCGCACCGATACCGAAGTCGCTCATCAGCTCGACCGAACGGTCGATGATGATCGGCAAAGGCAGGTTCAGCGGGCCGAGGGAACCGGCACCGGCGCCAATGGCGTCGCGCAGTTCGGCATCGGTGGCCATGACCAGCGGGCTGGCGACGCCAGGTTGCTGGGCGGCTTTGATTTCGTTGAGTTCGTGGTCGCCACGGATCACCAGGGCGATCAGCTTGCCTTCTTCTTCGGCGCGCACGATCAGGGTCTTGATGGTCTTTTCAATCGGCAGATTGAATTTTTCCACCAGGGCCGCGATGGTCTTGGTCTCTGGTGTGTCCACCAGGCGCAGCTCTTCAGCCGGTGCGGCGCGGGAAGTTTCCCGTGGCACGGCTTCGGCTTTTTCGATGTTCGCTGCGTAGTCGGAACCGTTGCTGAACACGATGTCGTCTTCGCCGGACTCGGCCAATACGTGGAATTCGTGGGAGCCGGCGCCGCCGATGGAGCCGTTGTCCGCTTCAACCGGGCGGAATTTCAGGCCCAGCCGCGTGAACACGTTGCAGTAGGCCTGGTGCATGCGGTCGTAAGTGACCTGCAGGGACGCCTGATCAGCGTGGAACGAATAGGCGTCCTTCATGATGAATTCGCGGCCGCGCATCAAACCGAAGCGTGGGCGGATCTCGTCACGGAATTTGGTCTGGATCTGATACAGGTTCAGCGGCAGCTGCTTATAGCTGCTCAGCTCGTTGCGCATCAGGTCGGTGATCACTTCTTCGTGGGTCGGGCCGGCGCAGAAATCGCGGCCATGACGGTCCTTGAAGCGCAGCAACTCAGGGCCGTACTCTTCCCAGCGCCCGGATTCCCGCCACAGTTCAGCCGGTTGGGTGCTCGGCATCAACACTTCGAGAGAGCCGGCGGCGTTCATTTCTTCACGAACGATGGCTTCGACCTTGCGCATCACCTTCAAGCCCATGGGCAGCCAGGTGTACAGGCCCGAGGCCAGCTTGCGGATCATACCGGCGCGCAGCATCAGCTGATGGCTGATCACGACCGCGTCGGAAGGCGTTTCTTTCTGTGTGGCGAGCAAATATTGACTGGTGCGCATGGTAGGCCGTTGTCGGTTGCTTGAACTTGAAATGACTCTGGATTGTACGGGCGTGGGCTGCCGGAGTACAGGCATCAGAATGCAGAGGGGTCTGTGGGAGCTGGCTTGCCTGCGATAGCGGCGTTGGATTCACCATCGCTATCGCAGGCAAGCCAGCTCCCACATTGACCGCGTCGGATCAGTCCTCGGCGGGTGGGTTCAACTTCGCCCGCCGATTCTCCTGAAACCAATGCAACGCAATCAGCAGCAACGTCGGCACACCCAGCATGCAGGTAATCAGGAAGAAGTTGTGGTAGCCGAACTTCTCCACCATCACCCCCGAATAGCCGCCGATCAAACGTGGCAGCAACAGCATGATCGAGCTGAGCAGCGCATATTGGGTCGCGGAGAACTTGAGGTTGGTCAGGCTCGACAAGTAGGCGACAAACGCCGACGTCGCAAGGCCCGAGCTGAAGTTATCCAGGGAAATGGTGAAGATCAGCATCTGCAGATCCGGCCCCATGTCGGCCAGCATCACGAACAACAGGTTGGTTGCCGCCGAAGCCACGCCGCCGATAAACAGGATCGGCAGAATGCCGAAGCGCACGATCAGCAAGCCGCCCATGCCCGCGCCGAGCAGGGTCATGATCAGGCCGAAGATCTTGCTGACCCCGGCAATCTGGTCCTTGGTAAAGCCCTGGTCGATGTAGAACACGTTGGCCATCACGCCCATCACCGTGTCGGACATGCGATAGGTGGCGATCAGCCCAAGCAGCAACAACGCCTGCCAGCGGTAGCGCAGGATAAAGTCGTTGACCGGTGTGAGCACTGGCGCCAAACCGCGGCGGCCCATGGCGGACAGGCACAGCGTGGTCAGGATGATATAGAGGATGGCGCGCAGGAACGCGCGGTCTTCCATCAGCAGTTCCCACAGGCTGACACCGTGGAACAGCACGCTGGCAAAATCAGTGTTGTACAGCTGGGTGAACATCGCCGGTACTGACACCAGCAACACGATCAGCACAAATACCGAGACCAGTTGGTGCGCAAAGCTGTAGCGCCCGGCCTGCAACTGGGTGCGCAGTGGCACATTGGGTTCGCGCATGAACAGGGTGGTCAGCAGTGCGGGAATCATCAGCACGCCGAACAGCACGTAGGTGCCGGTCCACGCCGAATGCTTATAGTTGAAGCCCGTCGAACCGAAGCCTTCGGCAAAAAACAGCGCGCCGGCGGTCGCGAGCAGGGCGGCGATGCGATAACCGGACATATAGCTGGCGGCGAGGGCGGCCTGGCGGCTGTCGTCGGCAATTTCCAGGCGGTAAGCGTCTACCGCGATGTCTTGGGTGGCCGAAGCGAACGCGACGATGACGGCAATGGCGATCAGCCAGGACAGGTGCTTTTGCGGGTCGCAAAAGCCCATGCCGATCAACCCGAGGATCACCAGCGTCTGGGCAAGCACCAGCCAGGAGCGACGACGCCCCAGTTTACCGAGCAGCGGCAGGCGCCATTGGTCGAGCAGCGGCGACCAGACCCATTTAAAGGCGTAGGCCAGGCCGATCAAGCTCGCATAGCCGATGGTCTCGCGGGCCACACCGGCCTCACGCAGCCACACGGAAAGCGTCGAGAACACCAACATGTAAGGCAAGCCGGCGGCGAAACCGAGCAACAACAGTACTAACGTCGAGGGGCTGGCATAGGCGGCGAGCGCGGCGCGCCAGGTTTTACGGGGCATGGGCTGGAGTCTGCCTCAGATTTGCGGAAACAAAGCGCGCACTCTAACCGCTGTGCTCTACCGGGCGCCAGCCATGGCGCTGAATATCAACGCGATTGTTCAGGATACTGACACCTTCGCTGCGTAAACGCGCACGTTGCTCGTCGCCGGAGGCACTGCCCACCGGCAGACTTATCCGACCACCGGCACCCAGCACGCGGTGCCAGGGCAGCTTTGTGTCGTCCGGCAACTGGCTCAATGTGCGCCCGACCCAGCGGGCTGCGCGACCCAGCCCTGCCAGGTGCGCCAATTCGCCGTAACTTACCACGCACCCTTCAGGCACTTGCGCCAGGGTCAGGTAAAGCGCCGTACGGCGCATTTCGGCGGGGCTTTGCGGGGGTTCGGCGGGTTGAATCACTGTGGGCACATCCGTTGAGATCGTCGGCATTTTTGTCAGAAACGTCTGTAAATATCGCGGCGAGTACTGAACTGAATACAAATACCTGAGTCAGTCCTTGCTAAGACGTTATCTAACACGATAATGCCGCCTTTTTTGTCAAACTTGAGCCCCGAACTTGCTTATGTTGTCCAGAACCCTGCTGTGCCTTGCTGTTTTCAGTGCCTCCACGCCCTTGCTGGCCGACACCGTCTGGTTGAAGAACGGCGATCGCCTGACCGGCAAGATCAAGGTCTTCGACGGCGGTAAACTGCTGATCCAGACCGACTACGCCGGGGCCATTCCGGTGGACTGGAAGCAGGTCAAAACCCTGGAAAGCGACCAGGAGTTGCTGGTCAAGCAGGACGCCTACACCGGTGAGAAAGCCAAATCGCTGAAAGCGGCGGATGATGGCAAGGTGGTGCTGGCCAACGGCGAGGCGCCCAAGACGGTTGAACTGGCAAGCATCCAGCAGATCCTCAAACCCAAACCTGTGATCGAAGACCTGGTGTGGAAGGGCAACGTTGACCTGGCGCTGGACTACAAACGCGCCGACAAAGACACCAACGATTACGACGTCGACTTCAAGACCACCGCCCGTCACGGCCAGTGGCGCCACACCGCTCAAGGCGAATACAACCGTGAGTTCCAGGATGACGTGACCACCACAGACAACTGGGCGCTGGAATATGACCTGGACCGCTTCATCACCGAACACTGGTTCTGGCAAGGCCGCCTGACTTACAAGCGTGACAAGGTCGAAGACCTGTCCCGTCAGCGTACCGTGGGTACCGGCCCAGGCTACCAGTTCTGGGATGATGAGCTCGGCGCGTTCTCCCTCGGCTCGCTGGTTAACCGCACCGATTACGAATATGCCGATGGCGGCAAGGACAACTTCTATTCCCTGGCCATGAAGTGGAACTACAACCGCTACCTGGTGGGCAAGACCGTGGAGTTCTTCACCAATGGTGAAGTGGGCAAGCCCCTCGACGGGCCGGCCGCCTACTCCCTGGATGCGGAGATGGGCCTGCGTTACAAAGTCACCGAATGGGCGTCGCTCAACCTCAAGGCCGAGCGCGACATTATCAGTGGCGACTCGCAAAGCAGCCTGAGCAAGACCCGTTACACCGCAGGCTTTGGCGTGGCCTGGTAATAAGGCCTGGCAAAACCTGCCGGACGGCCTCTGGCAACCTGCGCGGATATTGATTACCTTGTGTTGAGATCCATTCCCATATGGTTTGGGCGGCCCGATATCCGAGGAGTCATACGTTGAGCGCGCACGTTGCCAAGAACGCCCGAGAGCTGTTGCTCAAGGAATACCGTGGGGCCCTCTCCACACTGTCCAAAGCCATGCCCGGCTTTCCCTTTGGCTCGGTCGTGCCGTACTGCCTGGACGCGCAGGGCAAGCCGATCATCCTGATCAGCCGCATCGCCCAGCACACCCATAACCTGCAAAAAGACCCCAAGTGCTCGCTGCTGGTGGGTGAGCGTGAGGCCGATGACGTGCAAGCGGTGGGGCGCCTGACTTACCTGGCCGAAGCCGAGAAAATCGAAGATGAAGCTGCCATTGAAACAGCAGCCGAGCGTTATTACCGTTACTTCCCGGACTCGGCCAATTATCACAAGGCCCACGATTTTGATTTCTGGGTGCTCAAGCCGGTACGTCACCGCTATATCGGCGGCTTCGGCGCGATTCACTGGGTTGACCAACTGACCCTCGCCAACCCATTCGCGGGCAAGGCCGAGCGCAGCATGATCGAACACATGAACAGCGATCACACCAAGGCCATCGCCCATTACGTCGAACTCAGCGGTTTGCCGACCACCGAGCCTGCGCAGCTGGCCGGTATCGACAGCGAAGGCATGCACTTGCGTATAGGCCAATCCTTATATTGGTTGCCGTTTGCAGAGCCTTGCAACAATCCGACACAAGTGCGCGAAGCCCTGGTTTCATTGGCTCACGCCGAGGTCTGGCCGAAAAAATAACCCGCCAACGCTTGAATTCACGAAATGGCGACGTCATCTAAGGTGGACTGGCAAGGCATTCTTGCGTTGAGGAACCATTTGATGCGCCCTTTTTTATTGCTCTTTCTGCTATTCCCGGTGTTGGAGCTGTTCGTATTCGTACAAGTCAGCAGCGCGATCGGGTTTTTCCCGGCCCTGTTGCTGATCATTCTCGGCTCGATGCTTGGCGTTCTGGTGCTGCGCGTCGCCGGTCTGGCCACGGCGCTGCGTGCCCGTGAAAGCCTGAATCGCGGTGAGCTGCCGGCTCAGACCATGCTGGAAGGCCTGATGATGGCCCTGGCCGGTGGTCTGTTGATCCTGCCGGGCTTTATCAGCGACGTGGTCGGCCTGATCATGTTGCTGCCGGTGACCCGCAAGCTGCTGGCCGGCAAGATGCGCCAGCGCGCCGAAGAGGCTGCGATTCGTCAGCGTGCGTTCGCCGACGACCTGCAACCCCGTGGCGGCCCGGCTCCGCGCCAGCCGCTGGGGCGTGAAGGTGATGTGATCGAAGGCGAGTTCGAGCACCGCGACAGCAAATAACCGCTTCAATGGCACGGCACCTCAGGGTGCCGTGCCTTTTTCAGCCGTTGGCAGACACAAAAAATTTCCGCCATGGCCCCTTGTAATAAGCTTATGCGCCCTTATGTAACGGTCACCGCAAGGTTTCTGGTGGCGACACCAGACAGACTTCCGCGACTTGCTCTGCGAGCCGCGACCGGCACAGCCGGAAGACAACCCGCCGGTACCGATACCGGCCGATGAAAAACACAATTAGGAGAGATCGACAATGAGCAAGCTTCGTCCTCTGCACGACCGCGTCGTAATCCGTCGCAGCGAAGAAGAAAAGAAAACCGCTGGCGGTATCGTTCTGCCAGGTTCGGCTGCTGAAAAAGCCAACCACGGTGTGATCGTCGCTGCAGGCCCAGGCAAGACTCTGGAAAACGGTGATGTGCGTGCGCTGGCCGTTAAAGTCGGTGACAAGGTTGTATTCGGCCCTTACTCCGGCAGCAACACTGTGAAAGTTGATGGCGAAGACCTGCTGGTTATGGCTGAGAACGAGATTCTCGCCGTTCTGGAAGACTGATTTCCCCGCTCATTTTCCCGTTACTCCAAAGTATTTAAGGATTATCGATCATGGCTGCTAAAGAAGTTAAATTCGGCGATTCCGCCCGCAAGAAAATGCTCACCGGTGTCAACATCCTGGCTGACGCAGTAAAAGCGACCCTGGGCCCTAAAGGCCGTAACGTGATCATCGAGAAGAGCTTCGGCGCTCCGACCATCACCAAGGACGGCGTTTCCGTCGCCAAAGAAATCGAACTGGAAGACCGTTTCGAAAACATGGGCGCGCAGCTGGTCAAAGACGTTGCCTCCCGTGCCAACGATGACGCAGGCGACGGCACCACCACCGCTACTGTTCTGGCTCAAGCCATCGTCAACGAAGGCTACAAAGCCGTCGCTGCCGGCATGAACCCGATGGACCTCAAGCGCGGCATCGACAAGGCGACCATCGCCATTGTTGCCGAGCTGAAAAACCTGTCCAAACCATGCGCTGACACCAAGGCAATCGCTCAGGTAGGCACCATCTCCGCCAACTCCGACAGCTCCATCGGCGACATCATTGCCGAAGCCATGGAAAAAGTCGGTAAAGAAGGCGTGATCACCGTTGAAGAAGGCACTGGCCTGGAAAACGAACTGTCGGTTGTAGAAGGCATGCAGTTCGACCGTGGCTACCTGTCCCCGTACTTCGTCAACAAGCCGGAAACCATGGTTGCCGAGCTGGACAGCCCGCTGATCCTGCTGGTCGACAAAAAGATCTCCAACATCCGCGAAATGCTGCCAGTACTGGAAGCCGTTGCCAAAGCCGGCCGCCCACTGCTGATCGTTTCCGAAGACGTTGAAGGCGAAGCTCTGGCGACGCTGGTTGTGAACAACATGCGTGGCATCGTTAAAGTCGCAGCCGTCAAGGCTCCAGGCTTCGGCGACCGTCGCAAGGCCATGCTGCAGGACATCGCTGTTCTGACCGGCGGTACCGTTATCTCCGAAGAGATCGGCCTGAGCCTGGAAAGCGCTACCCTGGAAAACCTGGGCAGTGCCAAGCGCGTGACCATCTCCAAAGAAAACACCATCATCGTTGACGGTGCTGGCGTAGAAGCTGACATCCAGGCGCGCATCACCCAGATCCGTGCCCAGGTTGCTGAAACTTCGTCCGACTACGACCGTGAAAAACTGCAAGAGCGTCTGGCCAAGCTGTCCGGCGGCGTTGCAGTGATCAAGGTTGGCGCTGGTTCCGAAGTTGAAATGAAAGAGAAGAAAGCCCGCGTTGAAGACGCCCTGCACGCAACCCGCGCAGCCGTTGAAGAGGGCGTGGTACCTGGCGGTGGCGTAGCACTGATCCGTGCTCTGGAAGCCCTGACCAACCTGACCGGCGACAACGCTGACCAGAACGTGGGTATCGCTGTACTGCGTCGCGCAGTAGAAGCACCGCTGCGCCAGATCGCTGCCAACTCCGGCGACGAGCCAAGCGTTGTGGTCAACGAAGTCAAGAACGGCAAAGGTAACTACGGTTACAACGCTGCGACTGGCGTCTACGGCGACATGATCGAAATGGGCATCCTGGACCCTACCAAGGTAACCCGTTCCGCGCTGCAAGCCGCAGCTTCCATCGGCGGTCTGATCCTGACCACCGAAGCAGCCATTGCCGACAAGCCGAAGGCTGAAGGCGCTGGCGGCGGCGGTATGCCAGACATGGGCGGCATGGGTGGCATGGGCGGCATGATGTAAGCCAGCCTTACCCGGCACTTAAAAAACCCCGCCTGCAGTGATGCAGGCGGGGTTTTTTTATGGGGGTTCAAACGTTCAGCCGATTGAGCGGCGGCGCAGCAACTTCTTGAAGGTCATGCCGCGCGCCAGGGTTAATCCGGCAGCCGGCATAAGTGCCAGGGGTTGCGGTGCAACAGTTTGGTTGAGTGGGCGAGGGACAGGCAGGTGCGCGAGTTTTTCAGAGCAGGCGCGCCTGGGACGCTCCCAATTGCCGGCCACCACGATACCCAGCCGTTTCAAGGTGCTGGCGTAGTAGTCCTGGGCGTTGACCTTGATGGCAGGGTGGTCACCGCATTGGGTGGGCAGCAAAGGCGCCACCGGGTTAAGGGCGCACGCCTGGCCAGCGAGCAACGCGCTGGCTGCGATGCACAGCGACAACATCAGCCGTGGCAAAGGCTTTTTCGGGGTACGCATGAATGGGCTCTCCAACCTTAAATTCTGGTGCGCAGGTTACGAGAGATGGGAATGCCTCACTGTCACAGGCTGTAACATTGTGGCGAGCGGGCTTGCCCCGCGTTGGAGTGCGAAGCGCTCCCAATTAAAGCGGCGCGGTGCAACAGATGATTCGCGTCGTCAGGTTTTAGGGCCGCTTCGCAGCCCAGCGCGGGGCAAGCCCGCTCGCCACGGGTTGTTCGTTGCCTTAAGACTACAAAGGCCGCAGTGGCAGAATCAGGCTCATGCGTGCACCGCCCAGCGGGCTGCGGGTCACCGACAGTTCGCCGCGATGCCATTGGGTCGCGCGTTTGGCCAGCGCCAGGCCGAGGCCGAAGCCACCGGGCTCGTCACCGCCCATGGAAAGCCGCACAAAGGGCTCGAAGATTTTTTCGCGGTTTTCCGCCAGTACGCCGGGGCCGTCGTCGTCCACATGCAACACCAAATGGTGCTCGCCCTGGTAGGCCGCGCTGACGCACACCTGGTCGCGGGCGTAGGTGATGGCGTTGCTCAGCAGGTTGCGCACAATCAGGTGCAGCAAGGCACGGTCGCCGATCAGTGCGAGGTCCGCAGGTTCGGTCTCCAGGCTAAGTTGCCGATGGTGCCCGTCCAGCAAGGCAAACTCCTGGTGCAGCCAGTCACGCAGGATAATCGTCTCATGCTGCAGATCGGTGGGCGCGCTGGCCAGGCGAGCAAACGCCAGGCTGGCGCGCACCAGAGCTTCGAGTTCTTCGACGTCGGTTTGCAAGCGTTCCTGCAGGCGCGTGCGGGTGGGCGGGTCGTCGCTTTTGCCCAGCAGCGTCAAGGCGAACCGCATGCGCGCCAGCGGCGTGCGCAGTTCGTGGGACACGGCCTGGGAAACTTCGCGATGACGGTCGTTCATGGCGCTGATGTCCTGGGCGTGCTGTTGCAGAGTCAACAGTAGCGGCGTCCATTCCTTGCCCATGGCCGGCAGCATGGCATTGGGTGAGCGTGCCAGCGTGGCCAGGCAAGCGTTGATCGCGGCCAGTTCGGTGCGCCGCCGACGGCGTGAACGTGAACCGAGCCACAGCAACATCACCAGCGGCAGGCTCGCGACGCCTGCGGTCACCCAGTAAACGGGCATTTGCATCAGGTCTTTGGCGGCGGCCGTTCCCCACATTGGCCCGAACTGGATCAGCGTGTTGGCGTCCAGCGGGAAATAGGTGGTGTCCTCGTCACTGTTCTGCGCCGGTTGCTGATGCTTGAGCATCACCAACGCCTCGGGTGGCAGTTCGAGGTCATCCATCGACACCAGCTTCAGTGGGTACTGAAAGCGTGCACGCAGCGCATCCATACGCGCTTCGCGCTTTTCGGCGGGCAGGGCTTTGATCTCTTCGGCCACCAGGTACGCCGGCCCGGCCATCAAGCGCAAAAAGCTGTAGTCGCCGATGTACACCGCCGCGTTGGCGCACAGCCACAGCAGATAAAACGTCACGGCGGCCCAGCTTGTACCCGCCACGGCTGCCATCCAGGGGCGCACTTTAGTCAGCATGCGAGGTGCCCTGGGGGATTTCGACAAACAGATAGCCCTGGGCCGTGATGGTCTGGATAGTCACCGGGCATTCCAGGCTCATCAGTTTTTTGCGCAGGCGCGAGACGCGCATATCCACGGAGCGGTTAAGGCCGTCGTACTCCAGGCCGCGCAAGCTTTGCAGGAGTTTTTCCCGGGTCAGCAATACGCCGCAATGGCGGGCGAAGATCGCGAGCAACTCGAACTCGGCCACCGAGAACTGCAAAGGCGTGTCGTTGAGCCAGGCGAAATGACTGTTTAGGTCCAGCCGAAACCCGCCCCATTGGTAAGACGCGCGTGGCGCTTGCGGGTGACGGCGCAGCAACGAGCGAATGCGCGCCAGCAACAGCAGCGGGTCGACGGGCTTGACCACGTAATCGTCCGCCCCGACGTCGAACCCGGTCAGTTGTTCGGCATTTTCATCCAGCGCAGTCATCATCAGGATCAGCCCGGGGTAGCTGTCGCGAATCTGCCGGCACAGGGTGAAGCCGTCGATGCCCGGCAGCATCACGTCCAGAATCAGCAGCGCGGGTTGTTCGTCGTGAATGCGTTGGGCCGCGCGGTCGCCGCGGTGCTCCACCGCAACGGTGAAACCTTCGGCGCGCAGGAACTCGGCCGTCAGCGCGGCCAGCGGGCGATCATCTTCAATCAGCAGCAGGGTATTGGACATGAACAGGGCGTCGTCGCCGGAGAATGGGCGCAAGTGTTACGCCCTTGCCCTGGGGTAGGCAAGGGCAAGGGCCTACCTTCAGCGTACGCCAATCACCGGCGCCGCTTCCTTCGGGGCTTTCCAGCTCAGCAACTGCTGTTTGAACCCATAGCTGGCGGCCTGGTAGTAGGTGATTGCACGCAGGATCAACGGGTCATCGCTGCCCACGCGTAACTCCTGGCTTTCGGCCAGTGCCTGGTCGTGGCGGCGCAGGCCCTGGCGCGGGCTGAGAATTGCCAGGTCCTTGCCGTCGAACAACCCCAGGTGCTGGTAGTTGCCGACGACCACGCGCGGTGGTAACGGGTTGTCTTGCAAGAGGTTGCGGCCAAAGAAGGTCGATTCGTAGCTCAGGTTAATCAGGCCGAGCAAGGTCGGCGCCAGGTCGATCTGACTGGCCAGCTGCGCGGTTTCCCGGGCATCGATCATCTTCGGCGCATAGATGAACAGCGGGATCTGGTAGTTGGTGATGGGCAGGTCTTCCTTGCCCGCGCTGCCGGCGGTGTGGTCGGCGACGAACACAAAGATCGTGTTGTCGAACCAGGGTTTGTGACGCGCCGCCTCAAGGAACTCGCCAATGGCATGGTCGGTGTACTTCACCGCGCCGTCGCGGCCATTGCCGGATTTGATATCAATGCGCCCGTCCGGGTAGGTGTAGGGGCGATGGTTGGAGGTGGTCATCAGTTGCAGCAAAAACGGCTGCTGCTTGGCGTAGTCGGCATCGGCCAGTTTCAGGGTCTGGCGGTACAGGTCTTCGTCGGCCATGCCCCAGGCGTTTTTGAAGGAGATTTCGGTTTCAGGCACGCTGCTCTGGTCGACGACGCGATAGCCGTTGCCGCTGAAAAACGCGTTCATATTGTCGAAGTAACCGCGCCCGCCATAGACGAACACGCTGTCGTAGCCGATGGCGGTGAGTTGTTGACCGAGGCTGGCGAAACCGCTTTCACGGCCGATACGCTTGACGATCGAGCGCCCGGGCGTGGGTGGAATCGCCAGGGTGATCGCTTCCAGGCCACGGTCGGTGCGGGTGCCGGTGGCGTAGAAATTATTGAAGTACAGGCTTTGTTTGCGCAAGGCATCGAGGTTGGGCGTGAGGTCTCGCCCGTCGCCGTTGCTGCCCATGTATTTGGCGCTGAAGCTTTCGATGGTCACCAGCACGATGTTGGGTTTGCGAAGCGTGCCCGGGTTGTCGATGGCGCGACGGATATCCAGCGGGTCCTTGCCGATAAAGCGTGCGTTGGGTTCGCTGAGCTCTGCGCGCAGTTGTTTGGCGACCACGTCGGCGGGCAGGCTTTGGTAAAACTGGGTGTAGTCCAGTTCATTGTTACGGAACGCGGCAAAAAACTGATACGGGCCGTTGTTTGCCAGCTCGTTCTTATAGGCATTACCGCCTTGGGCTCGCGGGCTGTCCTGGCTGATCAGTTGCAGGCTGAGGCCGGCGACTACCAAGAGGCTGACGGCATTGAGCAAGCGGCCGCGCAGTGGCGGGAGCGGGGCGCTCATCGCAGCGTTGAACGGTTTACGCAGGACCACACTCAACACAATCGCGAGCATCGCCAACAGACTGAGCAGCTTGCCGATCGGGTAAGACTCCAGCACGTTGTTCAGCACTTCATCGGAATACACCAGGTAGTCGACGGCGATAAAGTTGAAGCGCACGCCGAACTCATCCCAGAACAGCCATTCGGCCACCGAAGTAAACAGCATGGCGAACAGGCTGACGGTCAGTACCGCCTGCAAAAACCAGCGATGGCCCCGGCGGCGCCACAGGGCGGGCGGGCAGAGCAGGAGGTACAGGCCCAGCGGCAGGGCGGCGTAGGCCAAAAAGCCCAAGTCGTAGAGCAGACCCACGCCAAACACCGGCAGCAGGTTGCCACCGACTTCGTCCAGGTGCGTGATGAGCAGCACACTGCGCGTGAGCAGGAAAATTACCAGCCAGGCACCGGTCACCAACAGCAAATAGCGCGCAGGCGCCGTTTTGAGAAACCCCATGTCCATGTTCCTTATATCGATGGGCGGCGATCTTCGCCCTGACACTGTAGTCAGTTTGTGAAGCTATAGTGAAAATCTCGTTCAGCCTGACAATTGGTTGAAAACCTTTATAGGCGGCCGTCTCAGGTCTATCCCTGAGCCCCACTTGGCCTTAAGCTGCGCGAGCCAACACGGCCGTTACCGCGTACGGAGACACTGCCCATGCGAATTCTACTGGTTGAAGACAACCGCGATATTCTGGCCAACCTGGCCGATTACCTGGGGCTAAAAGGCTACACCGTGGACTGTGCGCAGGACGGTTTGTCGGGCCTGCACCTGGCCGCCACCGAACATTACGACTTGATCGTGCTCGACATCATGCTTCCGGGCATCGATGGCTACACCCTGTGCAAACGTCTGCGCGAAGACGCGCGCCGCGACACGCCGGTGATCATGCTCACCGCGCGCGACCAGTTGGATGACCGGCTGCAGGGCTTTAAGTCGGGTGCCGATGATTACCTGCTCAAACCGTTTGCCTTGTCGGAGCTGGCTGCGCGCATTGAAGCCGTGCTGCGCCGTGCCCAAGGCGGCGGGCGTCGTGCGCTGCAAGTCGGCGACCTGAGCTACGACCTCGACACCCTCGAAGTGACCCGCGAAGGGCGCCTGCTCAAACTCAACCCGGTTGGCCTCAAGCTGCTGGCCGTGTTGATGCAGAAAAGCCCGCACGTGCTGCGCCGGGAAATTCTCGAAGAAGCCTTGTGGGGCGATGACTGCCCGGACAGCGACAGCCTGCGCAGCCACGTCCACCAACTGCGCCAAGTGATCGATAAACCGTTCGCCAAACCGTTGCTGCAAACGGTGCACGGCGTGGGTTATCGCCTGGCTGAGGGGCGTGATGGAGTTTAAGCAAAGCCTTGCCCAACGGATCATCATCGCGTTTGCCTTGATGAGTGCGTTGGTGGCGGGGGCATTCGCCATGGGCATCGTCGCGACCGTGCACCTGGTGGAAGAGAAACTGATCTCGGCGGGCCTGGGCGGTGACTTGCAGCGCTTGCTGCTGATGGACAGCGTCGAGGACTGGAACCACCGACCCGAGCCGGATCAACTGTTCTATTTCAGCGGCGGCCCCGGGGATTTCGAGCTGCCCAAGGATTTGCGGCACCTGGAACCCGGCTTTCATGAGGTGTTCCGCGAGGCGCTGTCGTACCATGCCATGGTCGAAGTGGTGGATGGCCGACGGTACGTGCTGCTGCAAGACCAGAGCGATTTCGAAGAGCGCGAGCGCGTGCTGTTTGCGGTCGTACTGGTTGGCTTCGTGTTGAGCCTGGCGCTGGCGGTGTTTCTCGGCTGGGTACTGGCGCGCAAAGTGATGGCGCCAGTGGTGCGTCTGGCTCGCCAGGTGCGGCACCGCGACCAATTGCTTGGCCTGGCCCCGCCCCTGGCGCCGGATTACGCGGCTGATGAAGTCGGCGAGTTGGCCGTGGCCTTTGACGCCACCTTGGGCCGTTTGCGCCAGGCGTTGTCCCGCGAGCAAATGTTCACCAGCGACGTCAGCCATGAATTGCGCACGCCCCTGATGGTGCTGGCCAGCTCGTGCGAGCTGTTGCTGGAAAACCCGGCGATCGATCAGCGTGGCCGCAACCAGGTGCTGCGCATTGCCCGTGCCTGCGAAGAAATGCGTGAGCTGGTGCAGACCTTCCTCATGCTGGCGCGCGCCAAGCACGACGATTCGGCCATGTCGCCGCAGGTCAGCCTGACTCAGGTCGCCGAGGACTTACTCGGCATCTGGCGTGATCCTATTGAGCAAAAAGGCCTGGAATTGAGCTATCAGCCGGGCAACCCGCTGGATACGCGCTACAACACCACCTTCCTGCACGCGGTGATGGGCAACCTGTTGCGCAATGCCCTGCATTACACCGAGCAGGGGTTTATCCGCCTGACTCTGGAACCCAGCGGTTTTGTGGTGGAAGACTCCGGCGTCGGCATTCCGGAAGACAAACGCGAAGCGATGTTCGAGCCCTTCGTACGTGGCAGTGAAAAGCGCGGTGATGGCCTGGGCCTGGGATTGTCGCTGGTGCAGCGCATCTGTGAAAGCCAGGGCTGGAGCGTCAGCTTGAGCACCATGGAGCCTAACGGCTGCCGCTTTCATGTTGAGTTAAGCCAGGTCAAGCCCTGACCGTTCGCCTTGCCGCTATCCTGCCAAGGGTCGCGGCAATTCGGCGAAGATGGCCCCATGCCATCTCTTGTGTCTGTAAAGTCTTGAAATGTATGAGATTGGACAGGACAAGTTTTTCACAACGGGTTGACCTGTTGATCACAGTTGGCTGCTTAAGGTTGTAGGCATCAGCTACTGGAGATCCGTTGATGTCTACCCCGACCAAGCTCGAATTTTCTGAAAAGTACGACGACCGGCATGCGCAGAAATATTTGCGCAAGCATCAGGATAATCTGGCTCGCCGGTTGTCCCACAAACGCGACGAGCAACTGGCGCGCGGTGCACTGGCTATGGCCGGTGAGCCAGGCCTGGTGCTGGATCTTCCTTGTGGGGCAGGGCGTTTCTGGCCGTTGTTGGCCGAGAAGCCCAACCGTGTGATCATCGGTGCCGACAATTCGGAGTCGATGTTGAAAGTCGCTACAGGCGCTCAACCCGCAGACGTGGTGAAACGGGTACGCCCCTTGCACACCTCTGCCTTTGATATCGATTTGCCAGATAACTCGGTCGACAGTATTTTCTGTATGCGCTTGATGCACCATATTGGCGATCCGGAAAACAGGCTGGCGATACTGCGGGAGTTTCAGCGTGTTAGCCGCGACAGCGTGATTATTTCGCTGTGGGTCGATGGCAATTTCAAGGCCTGGAAACGCAAGCGCGCCGAAGTGAAGCGTCGCAAAAAAGGTGAGCAGGAAGGTTACCAAAACCGGTTTGTGTTACCGGCTGCTACTGTTGAGGCAGAGTTCGAGCAGGCCGGTTTTCGTGTTCAGGAATCTCTGGACTTCATACCGCTCTACGCCATGTGGCGAGTGTATGTATTGCGTAAGAGGTAACAGGATGGCAGTTGAGTGCGTAGTAGGCAGTCATGTAGCTCCCGAAGAACGATTTGATTTTTTCTGGCGTCTGCAGGGTGAGTGGGTCGAGGAGCCTAACCGTCGACGCGGCGGTGAAAGCGGTGTGCAACGCGTGACAAGTCCAAATGGCCGTTTGCTCTACAGCAAACGCCAGACCGGGCATATCTACCGCAGTTGGCTGCACCCGTTTGGGCGTCCGACCGTGTTGCGTGAGCGCGATGCGCTCAAGGGCCTGCGTTTGCTGAATGTGCGTGTGCCGGAGATGGTGTTCTGCGAGGCACGTCGCGACCCGGAGCATCAGTGGAAAGCCTTGCTGGTGACCGCGTCGCTCGATGGTTTCGACGAAATCGAAAACTGGTACGCCGCCGGTGGCCGCGAACGGTTTGGCGAAGCGGTGCATGAGCGCTTGCTCAAGGAAATGGCTGAGACCCTGGCGCGTATGCACAAGGGGCGTTGGCAGCATGGTTGCCTGTACATCAAGCACGTCTTTGTACGGGTGACTGGCGAAGGCGACTCGGCGACTGTGGAAGTGGCGCTGCTGGATTTTGAGAAGTGCCGCCAGCGCCTGACCGCTTATCGGGCGGCCTCCCACGATATGCTGCAATTGCGCCGCCATTCGTCGTTCAACGATACCGACTGGAAAAAACTCAGCTACTTTTACGAGACGGCGTTTGGCAGCGCTATCAAGGGTTTAACCAGATGAAGCTAGAAATAGCACGAGGTTTGTTCCTGGTCGGGGCGTTGGGCATTGCAGCCTTGGCTCTGGTCGCTTGGGAACTGCCTCGCACACAGGTCCTTCATGCAGTGCAAGGCGGTGGGCAATGCCCGCTGCCACGCGTTGCGAAGGTGAGTGTGGCGGCGAAACCTGATCATGAGTTGTTGCTGTTCATGTTCGGGATGTCTCAGGGCATGAGGCCGCAGAGTTGAATCGATTCAAAAAAACGGGAAGGGCCTTGCGATGTGAGGCCCTTTTTTTTGCTTTGGTTTTGGTGGGGGGGTATATCCGTTGGTTGGGTGATGGCTTGGATTGGTTCCGCCCTTACGGCGGGTCACTTTTGAAAAGAGCCCAAAAGTAACCAAAAGGCTCTTGCCCCAACACTCGGCACCTCGCTTAGGCTCGGTGTGCCCTCACTCCGGCTTGAATCCGTGGGCCGCCGCGATGGGCCATCCTTGG
>NZ_MSDF01000026.1 GCF_002022275.1 Pseudomonas fluorescens | reverse complement strand
GTGGTGGGGCAAGAGCCCTTTGGTTACTTTGGGGCTCTTTTCCAAAGTGACCCGCCGTAAGGGCGGAACCCATATCAGCTATCACCCAAAAAAAGGATATACCCCCTACACCGAAAACCGCCCCACCATCGTGTTCAAATCCACAGCCACCGCGACAATTCCTGACTAGCCGCACTCGTCTGATGTGCCCCAGTCGACGTCTGATCCGATGAATCAAGAATATTCATCAAATGACAATCCACCGCTCGCGCCGCAGCCGCCCGCTGCACCTGCTTGCGCCCATGCTGTCGCCACTTGCCACGCCCTAGGCGATTTTCAGGGATTCCTTCCATGTGCGCTGCAACCACGTGCAGCAAGCCTCAAGAAAGGAATGCCGCTTCAGGGTGTTTGTGTCGGACGAAAAGGCGATATCAATGTGCCTGCTCATCGCGAGCGGCCTTCGGCAGAATTGCCAGGAAGTTATCCCGCGCAACTTTTCGGGCGACGTCCTCAGGCAACGCGTCCAGAAACGGATCAAAGCGGTGCATTTCCTTACCCAACTTGTTGAAACGCCCTACCACGTCCGACCCCAGCATAAAGCGCTCCGGAAAGCGCTCTACGAGCTGTAGCCACTGCGCACGGGGTTGGCCTGCGTCATCAAGCAGATACGGCGTGAGCATGCTCCAGGACAGGTCGATGTACAGGTTGGGATACGCCTCCAGCATCCGGCTCAAGGTCGGCAGCAAAAAGTCCATTTGCGCCTGATGGCGGTGGATCTCTTTGCTGGTACCCGCGTGAGCCCAGATAAAGCGGGTGTGCGGATGGTTGCGCAGTGGCTGTTCAACTTCCGCCAAGTACAACGGGTTGCGCTCGCGCTTGGAGGTGATGTTGGAATGCAGCATCACCGGCAAATCGTTTTCCGCGGCCAGGTGATAGATGCGCGTCATGGCCTCGTTGTTGGCGCGCGGGGTGTCACCGGCGGTCAAAGCGGTCAGGTCATCGTGGCGGGTGAACACTTCGCCGATGCCTTGCCACAACCCGGGGTTGAGGTCGAGCATGCGCTGGATATGGGCGGCGGAGTTCTTGTCATTGGGATTAAAACCGGACAGGAACGGGTGAAAATGCTGGCGTTGCTCAGGCGTAAGCCTGTTAACCGCCGCAGCAACGATCACATCGGTGGCGCTGTACCAATAGGCGTCGGCGTCATCACCGGCGTAGTAGCGCGGGCGCTTGGGTTCGTCTTCATGCCATTTCTTCGCCACAGGAATGCCGGAAATCATTACGTGTTCAATGCGCGCGTCAGCCATGGCTTTGAGCAGCTTGTCCATGCCCGCCGTTTCCTGGAAGAAGTCGACGTAATGCAGGTGCGCATCGCTGTAGGCATAGTCACGGGCCTGCACGGCAACACTGCCGGCAGCGAACAACAGGGCAAGACTCAGGCGGCTCCAGGGCACGGTACAACCTCGATGGGGGCTAGTTACGGTAGACCTTCTGACGCCAGCCGGGGTTCAGAGGGCAAATCACGCGGAACACCAGAGTGCCAGCATGCTCTATAACTGCATGACCTTCTTCCTGCCACTGTGTGAGGTTTGCCATGTCTGTTACCGTCAATACTCTGAACCACGACAACTTTCGCCACAGCGTGAACATCAATAATCACGAACTGTTCACTGACCTGCCCAAGAGCCTGGGCGGTGACGACTCGGCGCCCTCCCCCCATGACTATTTCGATGCCGCCCTGGCCTCGTGCAAGGCGTTGACCGTCAAGCTCTACGCCCAGAAGAAAGATATTCCCCTCACCGGCGTGACTGTCGAAGTGACCCACGACAGCACCGAGGAGCAAAAGGGCAAATACACACTGAACGTCAAGTTGACCCTCAAGGGCGTGCTCACCGATGAACAGCGTGACGAGCTGCACCGCGTCGCCGACCGCTGCCCGGTGCACAAGCTGATGACCACGGCTGAGGTCACTATCGAGACCAGACTGTCCGAAGGCGCCTTCAGCCAATAACGCCAACTTCCCGTCGAGCGGGTTATGCTCAGTAGCATCCAACCCGCTCAGACAGGGATGCCCCATGACCACCGTGATCCGCCCCCGCCCCGAAGACGTCGAAGGCCAGCCCATCCTGCGTCCGCTGCCCTCGCGCGAATGCCGCAGCGTTGGGCCCTTTGTATTTTTCGACCATATGCTGCTGACCCGTTACGCGCCGGGCACTGGCATGAATATCCGCCAGCATCCACATATCGGGCTGTCGACGCTGACCTATCTGTTTGAAGGCGCGTTGCAACACAAGGACAGCCTCGGTTCGGACCAGGTGGTGGAAGCCGGTGACGTGAGCTGGATGACCGCCGGCAGCGCGATTGCCCACGTGGAGCGAACGCCCGAGGCGGTCAAGGCCAAGGGTTTCAGCCTGCACGGGCTGCAAGTATGGCTGGCGTCGCCCAAGGATCACGAGACCGGGCCCGGGCATTACAGCCATCACCCGGCGGCGAGCCTGCCGGTCAGCGACAACCTGGGCGTGCAGATTCGCCTGATCGCCGGCAGTGGTTTTTGCCTCAAATCGCCAGTACCGGTGCTCTCGCCCACGCTCTACGCCGAGGTGCGGATGCAGACGGCTACAACCTTGCTGATCCCGGATGAACACGAAGAACGGGCGGTGTATGTGCTGGAAGGCGAGGCACAGCTGGATGGCGAGGCGCTGGAGGTTCACAGCTTGGTGGTGTTGCCCGCTGGGCAGGAAATGACACTGTTCGCCGAGAGCGATTGCCACTTGGTGGTGTTTGGCGGCGCGCCACTGGACGGGCCACGGCGGATCAACTGGAATTTTGTGGCGAGCGACCCGGCGGTGATTGAACAGGCCAGGCAGCGGTGGGCGGCCGGGGATTGGCCGACGGTGCCGGGGGAGTCTGAAAGGATTGAGTTGCCGGTCAGGTAGTCATCGCGGGCAAGCCCGCTCCCACAGTTGAAATGCATTCCAAATGTGGGAGCTGGCTTGCCTGCAATGGGGCCATCAGGCCTGAAACACTTCATCCAGCAAGTCATGCATCGACTTGAACGCCCGCTTCGCGGTCTTCGCGTCATACATCATCTTGCCCGGCACATTGGCATGCGGGTCGGTAAAGGAATGCACCGCGCCGCCGTAGCTCAACAATTGCCAATCCACACCGGCGGCGTTCATTTCAGCTTCGAATGCCGGCAGTTGCTCTTTTGGCACCAGTGGATCGGATGCACCGTGCAGCACCAGCACCGAGCCCTTGACGTTTTTTGCGCCCGCCGGGTTTTGTGTGTCGATGGTGCCGTGGAACGATACGGCGGCCTTCAACGGCGCGCCGGTACGTGCGAGTTCCAGCGAGCAGAAACCGCCAAAGCAGAAGCCGAAGGTCGCAAGCTTCGAAGTATCGACTTCTGCCTGACCCTGCAGCTGTTCAAACGCCGCCTGCAACAGCTTGAGCAGCTTGGCGTTGTCATTCTTCAACGGCATCATCGCGGCGCCGGCCTCGTCGCCATTCGACGGGCGCACGGTCTGCCCGTACAGGTCAGCGATCAGCACCACATAGCCTTTGCTGGCGACGCTTTTGGCAATTTCTTCGGCACCCGCACTCACCCCCATCCAGTTCGGCGCCATCAGCAGGCCCGGCAGTGGGCCTTTCTGGCTGGCATCGAACGCGAGACGGCTTTCATAAGACTGGCCATCAATCTGATAGACCACGGAACGCACAGTGACTTGGCTCATCATTTACTCCAGTTGAGGTGCACTAGAACGAAAAAACCCGCCGAAGCGGGTTTTTCTACAACGGTGTTAAACCGACAGTTCAACCAACAGCTTGTTCAGTCGGCGCACATAGGCTGCCGGGTCTTTCAGGCTGTCGCCAGCGGCCAAGGCCGCCTGGTCGAAGAGGATGTGCGACAGGTCGCCAAACCGCTCTTCGCTCTGCTCGCCGTCGAGCTTCTCGATCAGCGGGTGAGCCGGGTTGAATTCAAAGATCGGCTTGGAATCCGGAACTTTCTGGCCGCTGGCTTCAAGGATCTGGCGCATTTGCATGCCCAGGTCCGCTTCGCCGATGGCCAAAATCGCCGGGGAATCGGTCAGACGGTGCGAAACCCGCACTTCGCTGACAGCCTCGCCCAGGGACGCCTTGATCCGCTCAACCAAACCTTCTTTGGACTTGGCGACTTCTTCGGCTTCTTTCTTCTCTTCTTCGGAGTCCAGGTTACCCAGGTCCAGGTCACCACGGGCCACGTCGACGAAGGATTTACCGTCGAACTCGTTGAGGTAGCTCATCAGCCACTCATCGATACGGTCGGTCAGCAGCAGCACTTCGATGCCTTTCTTGCGGAAGACTTCCAGGTGCGGGCTGTTCTTGACCTGGGCGTAGGTTTCGCCGGTCAGGTAGTAAATCTTGTCCTGACCTTCCTTGGCGCGTGCCAGGTATTCGGCCAGGGACACCACCTGCTCACCGCCCTCTTCATGGGTCGAAGCAAAGCGCAGCAGGCCGGCGATTTTTTCCTTGTTGGCGAAATCTTCCGCCGGGCCTTCTTTCATGACCTGACCGAAGTTTTTCCAGAAGCCTTTGTATTGCTCAGGCTCGTTCTTCGCCAGTTTTTCCAGCATGTCGAGCACGCGCTTGGTCAGCGCCGACTTCATGGAATCAATGATCGGGTCTTTCTGCAGGATTTCCCGCGACACGTTCAGCGACAAATCGTTGGAGTCGACCACGCCCTTGATGAAGCGCAGGTACAGCGGCAGGAAGGACTCTGCCTGGTCCATCACGAACACGCGCTGTACGTAGAGCTTCAGGCCTTTCGGCGCTTCACGCTGGTACAGGTCGAACGGCGCACGGGCCGGTACGTAGAGCAGCGAGCTGTATTCCAGCTTGCCTTCGACCTTGTTGTGGCTCCAGCTCAGCGGGTTTTCGTAGTCGTGCCCGATGTGCTTGTAAAACTCCTGGTATTCCTCGTCCTTGATCTCGGTACGCGGACGGGTCCACAGGGCGCTGGCGCGGTTGACGGTTTCCCATTCCGGCGCAGGCTGCTCTTCGCCTTCGGCAGCCGCTTGTTCTTTCGGCAACTCGATCGGCAGAGCGATGTGGTCGGAATACTTCTTGATGATGTTGCGCAGGCGGTAGCCGTCAGCGAACTCATCTTCAGCGTCTTTAAGGTGCAGCACGATGCGGGTGCCACGGTCGGCCTTGTCGATGGTGGCGATTTCAAACTCGCCCTCACCTTTGGACGACCAATGCACGCCTTCACTGGCGGCGAGGCCGGCGCGACGGCTGAACACTTCAACCTTGTCAGCCACGATGAAGGCCGAGTAGAAGCCCACGCCGAATTGACCGATCAGGTGCGAATCTTTTTTCTGGTCGCCCGACAGGTTCTTCATGAAGTCTGCGGTGCCGGATTTGGCGATGGTACCCAAATGGGTAATCGCGTCTTCGCGGCTCATGCCGATACCGTTGTCTTCGAGGGTGACGGTCTTGGCGTCCTTGTCGAAGCTCACACGGATTTTCAGTTCGGCGCCACCTTCCAGCAACTCAGGCTTGGACAGGGCTTCGAAACGTAATTTGTCGACAGCGTCAGAGGCGTTCGAGATCAATTCGCGAAGGAAAATTTCCTTGTTGGAATACAGCGAATGGATCATGAGGTGCAGCAGTTGCTTCACCTCGGTCTGGAAGCCCAGGGTTTCCTTTTGAGTTTCCACACTCATGGTCATCAAACTCCAATTGGATGGCAGTGGCCGCGCCCTCAAGGGTTGGCGGCGGGTTGTCATCAAAGTTGGGGGCTAAGACGAGGATTTCAAGGGCGGGCCAATTCCTCAATCTTGAAATGTGCACGAGCGGTAGCAATCGGTTCGGCGGGGGTGCTCTGCCACGCGGTGATGGCCACATTCGCCACGCGCCGGCCCTGGCGCCACACCTGGCATTTGGCGTAAGTGTCGCGAAACTGGCCGGCACGCAGGTAATCCAGGGAAAAGTCGATGATTTTCGGGACACCCGGCGCACCCGTGAATACCAGCAGATGCAACGCCGCCGACAGCTCCATGAAGCCTGCGATCACGCCGCCGTGCAGCGCCGGTAATATCGGGTTACCAATGTTGTCCTTGTTGGCGGGCATCTTGAACAGCAACTCATCGCCCAGGCGCGTGCATTCAATGCCGATCAACCGGGCATAGGGAATCAGATCGAGCAGCGCTTCGTAGTTGCCACGCTCGTGGGCCTGTTCGAGACGGGTCTTGAATCGGTGCGTCATGCCTGCTCCCCCTTGATCGTACTGCCCAGCCCTTGTGTGCCTTTGAGGCGTTTGCCCATGCGCATGAAAGTGCCCACCACATGGGCAATCGGCTGCTGCGGGTCGTCCTGGTAGGCAAAGCCGCGCGTGAAGATCACGTCGGTGGTGACGCGATAGCATTGGGCGAAGCCGTACACCGGTTTATGCGGTTCGGCGGCATGCATGTAGTCGATACGCAGGTCGAGGGTCGGGCACACCTCGAACTCCGGCAAAACGCACAGGGTGGCCATGCCGCAGGCGGTGTCCATCAGGGAAGTCAGAGCGCCACCGTGGATCACGCCGCTTTGAGGGTCGCCGACAATCGCCTCGGCGTACGGCAACACCAACGTCATGCCCTCCTCGCTCGCGGCATGAACAGCAATGCCTAGCACCTGACAATGGCGCAAGGCCGACACGAAGCGCGTGGCACGCGCTAACAAGGGGTTTTCGGTCATTGATTCCAGACTCTTATTAGTGTGAATACGGTGAATGGAGCCCGCCGCAAAAAGTTCCTTTTAGAAAAGCTTTATATATCTCTTGGATAAAAGGAACTAATGCTGGCCCCCCAAGCTCGAAAGGCCAGTAGATATATCCATAAGGAGAAACACCCCATGCGTAAGACTTTAGCTATTTCCATGATGTTGGCCGCTGCCCTCGGTCTCGCTGCCTGCGATAAGAAATCCGAAGACAAAGCCCAAGACGCTGCTGCACATTCCGAGCAAGCTCAGAAAGACATGGCCAAAGCACAGGATAAAGTGAACGACGCTGCGAAAGAAAACGCCGATGCTGCCAAAGCTCAGGCTGAATCGAACGCCGCCGCTGCAAAAGAAGCAGCTCCTGCTGCTCCAGCAGAACCAGCCAAGAACTAATCTTCTGGTTGTTGCTGCGAAAAGAAAGCCCGCTTATAGAGCGGGCTTTTCTTTGTCTGCTGTTTTATCAGGACCGGAAAGTTGAATTAACCTCATCGCGCTCGATTAATGCACCGCCTCTTTAGGCGTATCCGGTAGATGGGTCGGTGTGTAGACCATCACTTGCAGGACATCGGAATGAAATTCCCGACGGTACAGCACCAACACGACCCCGCTGCTCATCAACATGAATAACCATGGGCTGACGAACCAGGCCAGCATGGTCATGCCGAAGTAATAAGCACGCAGCCCAAAGTTGAACTGGTTGGCCGCCATGGAAATCACCCGGGCCGCCCGCAACGCAAAAGCCTTGCGCTCCTGTTCCGACACATGTTTCTCACCGACCATGGGCGCCGACCCCACCAGCACCGCCGCAAAATTGTATTGGCGCATGCACCAACTGAACGTGAAGAACGCGTAGACGAACACCAGCGCCAGGCACAGCAACTTGATTTCCGACAGGCCCTGAGACGCCTGCTGCACCATGGGAATGTCCGCAAGCAATGACACCGCGCGCTCGGACGCGCCGAGCACAGTGAGGATACCGGCGAGAATGATCAAGGTGCTGGAGGCGAAGAACGAGGCGTTGCGTTCCAGGTTGCCGATCACACTGGCGTCGGCAATGCGGTTGTCGCGCAGCAGCATGCGGCGCATCCAGTCTTCGCGGTACAGGTGCAGCACGCTGGCCAGGCACGCGGTGTCACGGGCTTTCCAGGTGGCGTAACGGGTGTAGCCGCCCCAGCAGAGGACGAACCAGAGCGCGGCGAGCAGATGGGTTTGGTGGTTTTCGACGAACGACATGCGGGTCCTTGGGCACTGTGGATGAAAGCGAACGCGGTTCAAATAGGTGGGAGCTGGCTTGCCTGCTCCCACACTGACCATGTTCCAACTTTAGAAGGTGTAGCGTCACACACATAAAAAATGCCCCGTATCGATTGATACGGGGCATTTCGGTACAGCGTCGAAGCCGTGTTACGCGATCGCTTCGCTACGCTTGCCGAGCATCCGGTCAATCACCACCGCAACCACCAGGGTCATCACCGACGGCACCAGCCATGCCAGGCCTTGCTCGCTCAGCGGCAAATGCGCCAGCTGCGCAGGCATCCAGTCCGCCAGCCCGGCGCCCTTGAGCGCGTCGATGCAACCGAAGATAAACGACACCAGCATCACCGGCCCGACGATCCGGCCTTGCTCCTGCCAGAAGTCCTTACAGAAGCTCAGAGCTACCAGCACGATGCACGGCGGGTAGATGGCGGTCAGCACCGGTATCGAGAACGCGATCAGCTTGGTCAGGCCCAGGTTGGACACGAACAGCGAGAACACCGCCAGGATCACCACCAGCGTCTTGTACGACAGTGGCAATACGCGGCTGAAATACTCGGCGCAGGCGCAGGTCAGGCCTACAGCGGTGACCAGGCATGCCAGGGAGATCAGCACGGCAAGGAAGCCGCTGCCCAGGGAACCGAACGTGTGTTGCACGTAAGCGTGCAGCACCGCGGCACCATTGCTGGCGCCAGCAGCTACCGCGTGGCTGCCCGAACCCAGGCGGAACAGGCTGATATACACCAGCGCCAGGCCCACGCCGGCAATCAGTCCGGCGATGATCGCGTAGCGGGTGATCAGTTTTGGCGATTCCACGCCACGCGAACGAATGGCGTTGACGATGACAATCCCGAATACCAGCGCACCCAGTGTATCCATGGTCAGGTAACCATTGATAAACCCCTGGGAGAACGGCGCTGCCACATATTCAGGGGTCGCGACGCCCACATCACCGGCCGGCAACGCAAAGGCGGCGATGCCCAACACGGCCAGGGCGATGATCTTCAATGGCGCCAGGAAGCGCCCTACCGTGTCCAGCAAACGACCCGGGTACAGGGAGATGAAGAACACCAGCAGGAAGTACACCGAGCTGTAGAGGAACAGCGCCAGCGGGCTTTCACCCGTCAGCGGCGCCAGGCCCACTTCAAATGAAACGGTCGCGGTACGCGGGGTGGCGAACAGCGGGCCAACGGCCAGATACGCCGCCGCTGCAAGCAGGCCACCGGCGATCTTGCCGATCGGGCTGCTCAACGCGTCCATGCCTCCGCCGACCTTGGCGAGGGCGATCACGGTGACCACCGGCAGACCGACTGCGGTGATCAGGAAGCCCAGCGCCGCCATCCAGACATGCGGCCCGGACTGCAAACCAACGATAGGCGGGAAGATGATGTTGCCGGCGCCCACAAACAGGGCAAAAGTCATAAAGCCTAACGCCAGGATGTCCTGGCTTTTCAACACTTTCATTTGAGGAAATACCACACTACTGAATCGGAATTTAGAGAGGGCTTCCCTGTGGATGAGGGAAATGCTGCCGACCCGGATGGGGGCCGACCGGTCTAGCGCGGGGCTTCCTTTTGGGATGCGCACGCATAAAGAGGCGGGTAGGTTACAGAAATAGGCTGACAAACGCACTGTTGCGGGGCGAACTGTCCGATAAGCGACATTCTTATGTCGCGTTTTCATACTTAAAGGTGGCAATACAATCAACTGTGGGAGCTGGCTTGCCTGCGATGGCATCGACTGGATCTACCTGATGGACCGAGTCGGCCGCATCGCAGGCAAGCCAGCTCCCACAGTTGACCGCATACTTTCCAGCATCCAGAACGCACAAAGGCCACCCGAAGGTGGCCTTTGTGTTGGTTCAGCGTCAACTAAGCACGAGGCTTACTTGGTAGCCCAACCGGTCAGCTCGGACAAAGCTTTGCCGATGTCTGCCAGGGAACGCACGGTTTTAACGCCTGCGTCTTCCAGGGCAGCAAACTTCTCGTCTGCAGTGCCCTTGCCGCCAGAGATGATTGCGCCAGCATGGCCCATGCGCTTGCCAGCAGGGGCAGTCACACCAGCGATGTAGGAAACAACCGGCTTGGTCACGTGTGCCTTGATGTAGGCAGCCGCTTCTTCTTCAGCCGAACCGCCGATCTCACCGATCATCACGATCGCTTCGGTCTTCGGGTCTTCCTGGAACAGCTTCAGGATGTCGATGAAGTTGGAGCCTGGGATCGGGTCACCGCCGATGCCGACGCAAGTCGACTGACCGAAACCGGCGTCAGTCGTTTGCTTGACAGCTTCATAGGTCAGGGTGCCGGAACGGGAAACGATACCGACTTTGCCTGGCAAGTGAATGTGACCTGGCATGATGCCGATCTTGCATTCGCCTGGGGTGATCACGCCTGGGCAGTTAGGGCCGATCAGGGTAACACCCAGCTCGTCGCACTTAACTTTAGCGTCCAGCATGTCCAGGGTAGGAATGCCTTCGGTGATGCAGACGATCAGCTTGATGCCGCCGAAAGCTGCTTCCAGGATGGAGTCCTTGCAGAAAGGAGCCGGGACGTAGATCACGCTGGCGGTAGCGCCAGTTTGAGCCACAGCGTCTTTCACGGTGTTGAACACTGGCAGACCCAGGTGCTCGGTGCCGCCTTTGCCCGGAGTTACGCCACCAACCATCTTGGTGCCGTATTCGATGGCTTGCTGGGTGTGGAAACTACCTTGCGAACCGGTAATACCCTGGCAGATAACTTTGGTGTCTTTATTGATCAGGACGCTCATTATTTGCCCTCCGCAGCTTTAACAACTTGTTGAGCAGCGTCGGTCAGGCTGGTAGCCGCGATGATGTTCAAACCGCTTTCTGCCAGTACTTTAGCGCCCAGTTCAGCGTTGTTGCCTTCAAGGCGAACAACAACCGGGATTTTAACGCCAACTTCTTTCACTGCACCGATGATGCCTTCGGCAATCATGTCGCAACGAACGATGCCGCCGAAGATGTTGACCAGTACTGCAGCGACGTTGGAGTCGGACAGGATGATCTTGAACGCTTCGGTAACGCGTTCTTTGGTAGCACCGCCGCCTACGTCGAGGAAGTTGGCTGGTTTGCCGCCATGCAGGTTGACGATGTCCATGGTACCCATGGCCAGGCCAGCACCGTTGACCATGCAACCGATGTTGCCTTCCAGGGCTACGTAGTTCAGTTCGAACTTGGCAGCGTGCGCTTCGCGCGGATCGTCTTGCGACGGATCGTGGAAAGTCTTCAGCTTAGGCTGACGGTACATGGCGTTGGCGTCGATGTTGATCTTGGCGTCGAGGCAGTGCAGATCGCCGTCAGCCTTGATCACCAGCGGGTTCACTTCCAGCAGGGCCAGATCGTGATCCTGGAACAGTTTGGCCAGACCTACGAAGATCTTGGCGAACTGGGCAACTTGCTTGCCTTCCAGGCCCAGCTGGAAAGCCAGCTCGCGACCCTGGAATGGCTGAGCGCCAACCAGTGGATCGATGGTGGCTTTCAGAATTTTTTCTGGGGTTTCTTCGGCGATCTTCTCAATGTCCACGCCACCTTCGGTGGAGGCCATGAACACGATGCGACGGCTCGAACGGTCAACGACAGCGCCCAGGTACAGCTCTTTAGCGATATCAGTGCACGATTCAACCAGGATCTTGGTGACTGGTTGGCCATTGGCATCAGTCTGGTAAGTCACCAGACGCTTGCCCAGCCACTGCTGTGCGAAGGCCTTGGCGTCTTCTTTGCTGCGAACCAGCTTAACGCCGCCCGCTTTACCGCGACCACCAGCGTGGACCTGGGCTTTGACAACCCACTCGGTACCACCGATTTTGTCGCAAGCTTCTGCTGCTGCTTCCGGGGTGTCTACTGCGTAGCCCTTGGATACTGGCAGGCCGTATTCAGCGAACAGCTGCTTACCCTGATACTCGTGAAGATTCATGCTTTTTACCGTCTTCGTTAGGTACTGCGCATTCGGCGCTGCGCTCATTATGAGTGCCGCGCCACCTGTGACTGCTGCTTGCACAGCTTGCTGGGCTCAAGGCCCGTAAAGCTGCGCAAGACTGCGTCCAGCGGATATTCCGCGGTGAGTCTTGCGCGCAAGGCTCACGACGGGCAACCGCCGTGGTTTCTTATTATCTCGCTTAGCGCTTCTTGCGGTTGGCGATGTGGATGGCGCCGCCATTCACAGCCAACGCTGCTTCGTGCAACGCTTCGGACAGGGTCGGATGGGAGAAGACCATCATGCCCAGGTCTTCGGCACTGGTGCCGAATTCCATACCGATTGCGCCTTGCTGAACCAGTTCTGCAGCGCTCGGGCCAATCACGTGGACGCCCAATACGCGGTCAGTCTTGGCATCAGCGATGACTTTGACAAAACCACCGGTGTCGTTGGCTGCCATGGCACGGCCAGAAGCAGCAAACGGGAAGGTGCCGACGTTAACTTCAACGCCTTCAGCTTTCAACTGCTGTTCGTTCTTGCCGACCCATGCAATTTCCGGGTGGGTGTAGATAACAGACGGGATCAGGTCGTAGTTCATCTGGGTTTTGTGACCCTTGATGCGCTCGACAACCATGATGCCTTCTTCGGAAGCCTTGTGCGCCAGCATCATGCCGCGAACCACGTCGCCGATGGCGTATACGCCAGGCACGGTGGTAGCGCAGTGATCGTCAACGTGGATGAAACCACGCTCGTCGATGTTCACGCCGCTGTCGGAAGCCAACAGGTCGGTAGTCACCGGACGGCGACCCACGGCTACGATCAGCTTGTCGAAGGTGATGGTCTGCTCGCCTTCTTTATCGGTGTAGGTCACAACGACTTCGTCGCCGTTGACCTTGGAACCGGTAACGCGGGCGCCCAGCTTGATGTCCAGACCTTGTTTGGTCAGGGTTTTCAGCGCTTCTTTGGAGACTGCGGTGTCGGCGGCCAGCAGGAACGTGTCCAGGGCTTCCAGCACAGTCACTTCAGAACCCAGACGGGACCATACCGAACCCAGTTCCAGGCCGATCACGCCAGCGCCGATCACGCCCAGACGTTTTGGAACCGATTGGAATTCCAGGGCGCCGGTCGAATCAACGATCACGTTCTGGTCCACTGGAGCAGGCGGGATGTCGATTGGACGCGAACCTGGAGCCAGGATCACGTTTTCGGCTTCGATGACTTCTACCGAGCCGTCTGGCTTGGTGATTTCAACTTTCTTGCCGGCCAGCAGTTTGCCGTGGCCTTGCAGGGAAGTAACGCCGTTGGCCTTGAACAAGGTGGCAACGCCGGAAGTCAGGCCTTTAACGATGTTGGCTTTACGGCCGACCATTGCTGGCACGTCCATGGTCACGCCAGCATGGTTGATGCCGTGGATCGCGAAACCGTCTTGGGCTTCGTGGAATTTCCAGGAGCTGTCCAGCAGCGCCTTGGAAGGAATGCAACCCACGTTCAGGCAAGTACCGCCCAGCGCCAGTTTGCCTTCCTTGTCGGTGTATTTTTCGATGCAAGCAGTCGAGAGGCCCAGTTGTGCGGCCTTGATGGCGGCAACGTAGCCGCCAGGACCTGCACCAATCACTACAACGTCAAATTTCTGCGACATGAAAATAGTTCCTCTATTTAGCAGCAAGCTTTCAAGCCGCAAGCCCAGGGCCAAGCTGCCATATCCGGCAGTTTGCCCCAGGGCCTGCAGCTGCTTCTATCAGATATCCAGCAGCAGACGAGCCGGGTCTTCCAGCAGGTTCTTGATGGTCACCAGGAAAGTCACGGCTTCTTTACCATCGATCAGGCGGTGATCGTACGACAGCGCCAGGTACATCATCGGACGGATCACGACTTGGCCGTTGATCGCCATTGGACGCTGCAGAATGTTGTGCATGCCCAGGATCGCCGCTTGCGGCGGGTTAACGATCGGGGTCGACATCATCGAACCGAAGGTACCACCGTTGGTGATGGTGAACGTACCGCCGGTCATTTCGTCGATGGTCAGCTTGCCGTCACGGGCTTTCTTGCCGAAGCCGGCAATGCCGCCTTCGATTTCAGCCAGGCTCATCAGCTCGGCGTTACGCAGAACCGGAACCACCAGGCCACGGTCGCTGGACACGGCAACGCCGACGTCTGCATAGCCGTGGTAAACGATGTCGGTACCGTCGATCGAGGCGTTGACTGCCGGGTAGCGTTTCAGCGCTTCGGTAGCCGCTTTCACGAAGAACGACATGAAGCCCAGGCGTACGCCGTTGTGGGACTTCTCGAACAGGTCCTTGTACTTCGAACGCAGGGCCATGACTTCGGTCATGTCGACTTCGTTGAACGTGGTCAGCATCGCCATGTTCGACTGTGCTTCAACCAGGCGCTTGGCCACGGTGGCACGTACGCGGGTCATCGGTACGCGCTTCTCGGTGCGGTCGCCAGCGGCGAACACAGGCGCAGCGGCAGCCGGAGCAGCAGCCTTGGCAGGGGCGGCAGCTGGAGCGTTTTTCTTGGCTTCAACGGCAGCAACCACGTCTTCCTTGGTCACACGGCCGTCTTTACCGGTGCCTTTGATGGACGCCAGGTTGATGCCGTTTTCTTCAGCCAGCTGACGCGCAGCCGGTGCAGCGATCGGGTCTTCAGCGCCGGAAGCCGGAGCAGCGGCTGGAGCAGCAGCGGCAGCCGGGGCAGCAGCGGCAGGTGCAGCGGCAGCAGCGCCGCCCTCTTCGATCGAGCCCAGTACCTGGTTCGACAGGACGGTAGCGCCCTCTTCAGCAACGATCGCTCCCAGCACGCCGTCAGCTTCGGCCAACACTTCCAGAACGACTTTGTCGGTCTCGATGTCGACGATCAGGTCGTCACGCTTGACGGCCTCGCCTGGTTTCTTGTGCCAGGTGGCAACGGTGCCATCGGCAACCGATTCCGGGAATGACGGGGCTTTGATTTCGATAGCCATTATCTGTGGGTCCTTAAAATTCGGTTTCAGTCAGCGCGAAGGCGTTAAACAGTGAAAGCATCTTGCAGCAGTTTTTCCTGCTGCTCGGCGTGCATCGACGCATAACCACACGCAGGTGCAGCAGAAGCATCACGACCGGCGTACTCCAGGCCGAGGCCTGTTTTGTGGTTACCGATGCTGCGACGCAAATGATGCTGGCTGCTGTACCAAGCGCCCTGGTTCATCGGTTCTTCCTGACACCACACGGCATTCGTGAGGTTGGTGTAAGGCGCGATGGCCTCCATCAGGTCGTCTTCCGGGAACGGGTAAAGCTGCTCGATACGCACGATGGCGATGTCTTCGCGGCCTTCGGCACGGCGTTTTTCCAGCAAGTCGTAGTAGACCTTGCCGCTGCACAGGATCAGGCGAGTGACCTTGGCGGCGTCCAGTGTGTCGATTTCTGGAATAACGGTCTGGAACGAACCGTCGGCCAGATCTTCCAGGGTCGAGATGGCCAATTTATGACGCAACAGCGACTTCGGCGTCAGCACTACCAGTGGCTTGCGCAGCGGGCGGATCACCTGGCGACGCAGCAAGTGGTAGATCTGGGCCGGGGTAGTCGGCACGCACACCTGGATGTTGTGCTCGGCGCACAGCTGCAGGTAACGCTCCAGACGGGCCGAGGAGTGCTCCGGACCCTGACCTTCATAACCGTGTGGCAGCAACATGGTCAGACCGCACAGACGGCCCCACTTGTGCTCGCCGCTGGTGATGAACTGGTCGATAACCACTTGGGCACCGTTGGCGAAGTCGCCGAACTGGGCTTCCCAGATCACCAGCGCCTGAGGCGTGGTGGTCGAGTAACCGTATTCGAACGCCAGTACGGCTTCTTCGGACAGGAACGAATCGTACAGGTCGAAACGTGGCTGGCCGTCGTACAGGTTTTGCAACGGGATGTAGGTACCCGCGTCTTTCTGGTTGTGCAGAACCGCGTGACGGTGCGAGAACGTACCACGGCCGATGTCCTGGCCGGTCATGCGGATCGGGTGACCTTCGAACGCCAGGGTCGCGTACGCCATGGTTTCAGCGTAACCCCAGTTGATCGGCAGGCCGCCGGCTTGCATCTTCTGACGGTCTTCGTAGATCTTCGCAACCTGGCGCTGTACAACGAAGCCATCCGGAATTTCCAGCAGCTTGGCAGACAGTTCCTGCAGGGTTTTCAGATCGAACGAGGTGTCGTGACGCGCCGTCCAGGCGTGGCCCAGGTAAGGGCGCCAGTCCACGAACAGCTCTTTGTTCGGCTCTTTAACCAGGCTTTTCACCACGTGCAGGCCGTTATCCAGCGCGTTGCGGTATTCATCGATCTTCGCCTGAACACGTGCATCGTCCACTACACCGGCCTTGATCAGGCTGTCGGCGTACAGCTCACGGGTGGTGCGCTGCTTGGTGATTTGCTGGTACATCAACGGTTGGGTGCCGCTAGGCTCATCCGCTTCGTTGTGACCGCGACGGCGGTAGCAAACCAGGTCGATGACCACGTCACGCTTGAACTGCATGCGGTAGTCGATGGCGAGCTGGGTTACGAACAGCACGGCTTCCGGATCATCACCATTCACATGGAGGATCGGCGCCTGGATCATCTTGGCAACGTCGGTCGCGTACTCGGTAGAGCGCGCGTCCAGCGGGTTGCTGATGGTGAAGCCAACCTGGTTGTTGATGACGATGTGAACCGTACCGCCGGTCTTGAAGCCGCGAGTCTGCGACATCTGGAACGTTTCCAGGACCACGCCTTGACCGGCGAATGCCGCGTCACCGTGGATGGAAATCGGCAGAACCTTCTCACCGGTAGAATCGTTACGACGATCCTGACGGGCACGCACCGAACCCTCGACCACTGGAGAAACGATTTCCAGGTGGGACGGGTTGAAGGCCATGGCCAGGTGAACTTCACCGCCGGTGGTCATTACGTTGGACGAGAAGCCCTGGTGGTATTTAACGTCACCGGAACCCAGCTCAACCTTCTTCTTGCCTTCGAACTCGTCGAACAGCTCACGCGGGTTCTTGCCGAAGGTATTGACCAACACGTTCAGGCGACCACGGTGAGCCATGCCGATCACGATTTCCTTGGTGCCATAGGAACCGGAACGCTGGATCAGCTCGTCGAGCATTGGAATCAGGCTTTCGCCGCCTTCCAGGCCGAAACGCTTGGTGCCCGGGTATTTGGTACCCAGGTATTTTTCGAGACCTTCAGCGGCAGTCACGCGCTCCAGCAGGTGGCTGCGCACATCGGCGGACAGCACCGGACGGCCACGCACGCCTTCCAGGCGATGCTGGAACCAGTGGCGCTGCTCGGAATCGGTGATGTGCGTAAATTCAGCGCCGATGGTGCGGCAATATGTCTGCTGCAACGCTTCGTGAATTTCGCGTAGGCTCGCTTCCTCTTTGCCGATGAACAGGTCGCCGGCACGGAAGGTCGTATCAAGATCGGCATTGGTCAAGCCGTAATGATTGATCGACAGGTCTGCAGGTGCAGGACGCTTCCAGAGCCCCAGCGGGTCAAGCTGGGCCGCCTGGTGGCCACGCATCCGGTAAGCCTGGATCAGTCGCAATACTTCAACTTGCTTCTTCTCGTGCTCACTGCTCACGCTGCCGGCGGAAACCGGTTGGGCGCGGCGCTGGTTCTTTGCCAGCAGCACAAATTGATCGCGAATCGTTGCGTGCGATACATCGGTGGCAGCGTTGCCGTCTGAAGACAACGTCTGAAATTTGGTGCGCCATTCTTCTGGCACAGCGTTAGGGTCGTGCAGGTAGAGCTCATAAAGCTCTTCCACATAGGCAGCGTTACCACCTGAAAGATAGCCGCTGTTCCACATGCGCTGCATCACGCTTTCTTGCATGCTTGGTCACCCTCGATTTGGGGACACCACCGGCGAAAACACCGAGTTTGCTTGCAAAAGGCCAAGTGCAGCGACCAAAACAAGCCACTTAGGATCACGCTGATAGTTCGGGTACCAACCCGAATGCCCCTGCTTGTCTCATTTCTTCAAAATAAGAGCCGCGGCTTTGTAAGTCGCTGCTCAAGTTAAAACTACGGCGCCGGTTGAAGCCTGCGCCGTAGCATTTACGGGCACAACGGTCCTGCTTTGTTACAACGTCGGTTACACGCCGCTTTGCAGCAGCATGTTACGGATGTGACCAATGGCCTTAGTCGGGTTCAGGCCTTTGGGACATACGTTGACGCAGTTCATGATCCCGCGGCAGCGGAATACGCTGAACGGGTCATCCAGTGAAGCCAGACGCTCGGACTTCTTGGTGTCACGGCTGTCTGCCAGGAAGCGATACGCTTGCAGCAGTGCAGCTGGACCCAGGAATTTGTCCGGGTTCCACCAGAAGGACGGGCACGAGGTCGAGCAGCAAGCGCACAGAATGCACTCGTACAGACCGTCGAGCTTTTCACGCTCTTCCGGGGACTGCAGACGTTCGATGGCCGGAGCCGGCGTGTCGTTCTGCAGGAATGGCTTAACTTTCTCGTATTGCTTGTAGAAGATGCTCATATCGACGACCAGGTCACGGATAACCGGCAAACCTGGCAGAGGACGAACGATCAGCTTGTTGCCTTTCACCACAGCAGACAGCGGCGTGATGCACGCCAGGCCGTTTTTGCCGTTGATGTTCATGCCGTCGGAACCGCACACACCTTCACGGCAAGAGCGACGATAGGAGAAACCTTCGTCCTGCTCTTTGATCAGGGCCAGCACGTCCAGCACCATCAGGTCTTTACCACCGGTATCGACCTGGAATTCCTGCATGAACGGCGCGGCGTCCTGATCAGGGTTGTAGCGGTAAACACTGACTTTCAACATGGCAGCCACCCTTAGTAAGTCCGAATCTTCGGTTCAAACGTCGGCACCGTCTTCGGCGAGAAGTTCACGGCACGCTTGGTTACGCGCTTGTCACCCGGGAAGTACAGGGTGTGGCACAACCAGTTTTCGTCGTCGCGGTCTTCAAAGTCTTCACGAGCGTGAGCACCACGGGATTCTTTACGAACCTCGGCGGCAATCGCAGTCGCTTCAGCCACTTCCAGCAGGTTTTGCAATTCAAGGGCTTCGATACGAGCGGTGTTGAACGCCTGGCTCTTATCGTTGATCTTGACGTTGGCGATGCGCACGCGCAGGTCGGCCAGCTGGGCAATACCCTTCTGCATGTATTCGCCGGTACGGAATACACCGAAGTAGTTCTGCATGCAGCTTTGCAGCTCGCGACGCAGGGTTGCCACGTCTTCGCCATCGGTGCGCTCATTCAGAGCGTTCAGACGGGCAAGGGCTGTTTCGATGTTGGCGTCGGTGGCGTCATCGTATTCGATGCCGTCGGTCAGCGCTTTTTCGAGGTGCAGGCCGGCAGCGCGGCCGAACACCACCAGGTCGAGCAGCGAGTTGCCGCCCAGACGGTTGGCACCGTGTACCGATACGCACGCCACTTCGCCTACCGCGAACAGACCATGAATGATCTCGTCCACGCCTTCAGCGTTCTGGGTGATCGCCTGGCCATGAATGTTGGTCGGCACGCCGCCCATCATATAGTGGCAAGTTGGAACAACCGGAACCGGAGCAACAACAGGGTCAACGTGTGCGAACGTCTTCGACAGTTCGCAGATGCCTGGCAGGCGGCTGTGCAGTACTTCTTCACCGAGGTGATCGAGTTTCAGCAGTACGTGGTCGCCGTTCGGGCCACAGCCGTTGCCGGCGATGATTTCTTTAACCATCGAACGGGCAACAACGTCACGACCTGCAAGGTCTTTCGCGTTCGGAGCATAACGCTCCATGAAACGCTCGCCGTGCTTGTTGATCAGGTATCCACCTTCACCACGGCAACCTTCGGTAACCAGTACGCCCGCGCCGGCAATACCGGTCGGGTGGAACTGCCACATTTCAATATCTTGTACCGGCACGCCGGCACGCAGTGCCATGCCGACGCCGTCACCGGTGTTGATCAGGGCATTGGTGGTCGAGGCGTAGATACGGCCTGCACCGCCAGTTGCCAGAACAGTAGCCTTGGCGCGGATGTAGGTGGTTTCGCCGGTTTCGATGCAGATGGCAATAACGCCAACGAATGCGCCGTCGGCGTTCTTCACCAGGTCTACCGCGTAGTACTCGTTCAGGAACGTGGTGCCGGCTTTCAGGTTGCCCTGATACAGGGTGTGCAGCAGTGCGTGACCGGTACGGTCGGACGCGGCGCACGTACGGGCAGCCTGCCCGCCTTTACCGTAATCCTTCGACTGGCCGCCGAATGGACGCTGGTAGATACGACCCTGTTCGGTACGCGAGAACGGCATGCCCATGTGGTCCAGCTCGTAGACCGCAGCCGGGCCTTCCTGACACATGTATTCGATAGCGTCTTGGTCACCGATGTAGTCGGAACCCTTGACGGTATCGTACATGTGCCAGCGCCAGTCATCGTTCGGGTCGGCGGACGCGATGGCGCAGGTGATACCACCCTGGGCCGATACGGTGTGGGAACGCGTCGGGAACACCTTGGTGATCACGGCAGTCTTGTGACCGCCCTGGGCCAGCTGCAGCGCTGCGCGCATGCCAGCACCGCCGCCACCAATAATGATGGCGTCGAAGGAAATAGTTGGAATGTTAGCCATGAATCAGATACCCCAAAGAATCTGCACACCCCAGACGAAGTAAGCGAACATTGCAACGCCGCAGACTGCCTGGAAGAGGAAACGGACTGCGGTCGCGGACTTGCCCAGCGCCATCGGCGTCAGGTAGTCGGTCGCGATGGTCCACATGCCGACCCAGGCGTGTGCGCCCAGGGCTACAAGGGCCAGCAGACTGAAGATTCGCATCGCATTGTGGGCGAACAGGCCATGCCATTGTTCAAAGGTGATGCCCGGGTGTGCGACGAGGTATCCGATCAGGAAAATGAAATAAGCCGCGAGAACGACCGCAGACACACGCTGCGCCATCCAGTCATAGAGGCCCGAACGCGATAGGTTCGTAACGCTGGTTACCATATCCAAACTCCTGCGAGAACGATCAGCACCACGGAAATGGCGATGATGATTTTCGAGCCCAGGCGGCCGCCTTCCAGCGTCTCACCGATGCCCGCATCCATAATCAAGTGGCGCACGCCGGCTACCAGGTGATACAGCAGAGCGGACAGGAGGCCCCATGCTACGAACTTGGCCAGCGGGCTGGTCAAGCATGCCTTCACCTCGGCGTAACCTTCCGCGGAACCCAGGGATTTGCTCAATGCATAAAGCATGATGCCCAGGCCGAGGAACAGGATGATGCCGGAAACACGGTGCAGGAACGACGTAACGCCGGTGATGGGGAGTTTGATGGTCCTTAGGTCTAGGTTTACAGGTCGTTGGCTATTCACGGCTTTTTTTCACACTGAAGAGCCCCTAACAATCAGGGCAAAGTTGTTGGGGAGTGCACTGGTCAGGTAAGCACCACCCAGGGAGTGCGACCCCCAATGAAAGCAAGCCCAAAAGCCCTTGGCGGTCGGTGGCCGAGTATAGACAGTTAGGTTACTAATGACAACGCGCGCTCCTCACCCTAATAGCTGATTGCGTTAGCGGGATAAAAGGCGTAAATGGCAGTCAATTTCGACGAAAAAGTACGGTTAAAGCCTTCTGGAGCAAGACTTTAGGCAAATTGACATCTGGATTTATATCAATATAGTGGTGCGGGCCCTGCGTGGGGGGTCTGTCTGATGATTTGAAGCATAAATAGGAGGCCACATGGCTGACAAAAAAGCGCAGTTGATCATCGAGGGCGCAGCCCCCGTCGAGCTGCCCATTTTAACCGGCACCGTTGGTCCCGATGTTATCGACGTACGGGGCCTGACGGCCACGGGCCGTTTCACATTCGACCCAGGCTTCATGTCGACCGCCTCTTGCGAGTCGAAGATCACCTATATCGATGGCGATAATGGCATTCTGCTTCACCGGGGCTACCCGATCGAGCAACTGGCCGAGCAGTCGGACTACCTCGAAACCTGCTACCTGCTGCTCAATGGCGAACTGCCAACGACCGAGCAGAAAGCCAAGTTTGTCAGTAATGTGAAGAACCACACCATGGTTCACGAGCAGTTGAAGACCTTCTTCAACGGCTTCCGTCGCGACGCCCACCCGATGGCCGTCATGTGCGGCGTAGTCGGCGCCCTGTCGGCCTTCTATCACGACTCCCTGGACATCAATAACCCGCAGCATCGCGAAATCTCCGCGATCCGCCTGGTTGCCAAGATGCCGACCCTGGCCGCGATGGTTTACAAGTACTCCATGGGCCAACCCATGATGTACCCGCGCAACGACCTGTCGTACGCGGAAAACTTCCTGCACATGATGTTCAACACGCCGTGCGAGATCAAACCGATCAGCCCGGTGCTGGCCGCCGCGATGGACAAGATCTTCATCCTCCACGCCGACCACGAACAGAACGCCTCGACGTCCACCGTACGCCTGGCAGGTTCCTCGGGTGCCAACCCGTTCGCCTGTATCGCCGCCGGTATCGCCGCACTGTGGGGCCCTGCCCACGGCGGTGCGAACGAAGCCGTGCTGACCATGCTCGATGAAATCGGCGATGTCTCGAACATCGACAAATTCATCGCCAAGGCCAAGGACAAGAACGATCCGTTCAAGTTGATGGGCTTCGGTCACCGGGTCTACAAGAACCGCGACCCGCGCGCCACCGTGATGAAGAAGACCTGCGACGAAGTGCTGAAGGAACTGGGCATCAAAAACGATCCGCAACTCGAACTGGCCATGCGCCTGGAAGAGATCGCCCTGACCGACCCGTACTTCATCGAACGCTCGCTGTACCCGAACGTCGACTTCTACTCGGGGATCATCCTCAAGGCGATCGGCATTCCAACCAGCATGTTCACCGTGATCTTCGCCCTGGCACGTACCGTAGGCTGGATCTCGCACTGGAAAGAAATGCTCTCCAGCCCGTACAAGATTGGCCGCCCGCGCCAGCTGTACACCGGCTACGAGTCGCGTGATATCACCAAACTGGAAGATCGCAAGTAAGCATCTAACAATTTGGTCTAAAAAACGGCCTCCTTTCACAAGGGGGCCGTTTTTATTTGTGCAGAATTTGAGAAACAGTTTTGTGATATCCACCCGCAATAAAAGCAAAAAAAAGCCCCGATCTCACGACCGGGGCATTTTTTTGTAACGGTTACAGCGTTTAGTGATTAACCGCCCCGCTCGCCCCCAGGCCAGTCTGCGAACGCACAAACTGCGGGAAGTACAGTGCACGTTCTTTCTCTGCTGCCGCCGACTTGTCGGTGATGGAGAAGAACCAGATGCCGACGAACGCAATGATCATCGAGAACAGCGCCGGGTACTCGTACGGGAAGATGGCTTTTTCATGGTGCAGGATTGAGACCCAGATGGTCGGGCCGAGGATCATCAGGCCTACGGCACTGATCAAGCCCAACCAGCCGCCAATCATCGCGCCACGGGTGGTGAGGTTTTTCCAGTACATGGAAAGCAGCAACACCGGGAAGTTACAGCTGGCCGCGATGGAGAACGCCAGGCCCACCATGAACGCGATGTTCTGGCTTTCGAACAGGATACCCAGACCGATTGCCAAGACGCCCAAGGCGATGGTGGTGATCTTCGACACGCGAATCTCATCCTTGTCGTTGGCCTTGCCCTTCTTGATCACGCTGGCGTACAGGTCATGGGACACCGCCGAAGCACCGGCCAGGGTCAGGCCGGCAACCACCGCGAGGATGGTGGCAAACGCCACAGCCGAAATGAAGCCCAGGAAGATACTGCCGCCCACCGCGTTGGCCAGGTGCACCGCCGCCATGTTGTTACCGCCGAGCAAGGCGCCTGCAGCATCCTTGAACGCCGGGTTGGTGCTGACCAGCAGGATCGCGCCAAAACCGATGATAAAGGTCAGGATGTAGAAGTAGCCGATAAAACCAGTGGCGTAGAACACGCTCTTGCGGGCTTCTTTAGCGTCGCTGACGGTGAAGAAGCGCATCAGGATGTGTGGCAGACCCGCCGTACCGAACATCAGCGCAAGCCCGAGCGAGAATGCTGAAATCGGGTCTTTTACCAAACCGCCGGGGCTCATGATCGCCTCACCTTTAGGGTGAACCTTGATCGCCTCGGAGAACAGGGCATTGAAGTCGAAGTTGACGTGTTTCATCACCATCAGCGCCATGAACGAGGCACCGGACAGCAGCAGCACTGCCTTGATGATCTGCACCCAGGTGGTCGCCAGCATGCCGCCAAACAGCACATACAGGCACATCAGGATACCCACAAGGATGACCGCGACGTGGTAGTCGAGGCCGAACAGCAGTTGGATCAACTTGCCCGCACCCACCATCTGCGCGATCAGGTAGAACGCCACCACCACCAGCGAACCACACGCCGACAGACTGCGGATCTGGGTTTGCCCGAGACGATAGGACGCCACGTCGGCAAAGGTGTACTTGCCCAGGTTACGCAGGCGCTCGGCGATCAGGAACAGAATGATCGGCCAACCTACCAGAAAGCCGATCGAATAGATCAGGCCGTCATAACCGGACGTATACACCAGTGCGGAAATGCCCAGGAAGGACGCCGCCGACATATAGTCGCCGGCAATCGCCAGGCCATTCTGGAAACCGGTGATCTTGCCGCCGGCTGCATAGTAGTCAGCCGCCGACTTGTTGCGCTTGGACGCCCAGTAGGTGATGCACAGGGTGGCACCGACGAACGCGATAAACATCAGGATCGCAGCGATATTCAGCGGTTGCTTGTGCACTTCACCGGTCAACGCATCCGCCGCCCAAACGGCAGGAGCAAACAGTGAAGCGCCGGATACAGCCAATAGACGCCGGATCATTGCGCAGCCTCCTTGAGAATCGCATTGTTCAGGTCGTCAAATTCGCCGTTGGCCCGGCGTACATAGATGCCGGTCAGGATGAAGGCGGACACAATCAGTCCGACGCCCAGGGGAATGCCCCAGGTAATCGACGAACCGGGGCTGATCTTGGCCCCCAGGACTTGTGGCCCGTAAGCAATCAACAGGATGAAAGCGGAGTAAAGCCCTAGCATGATCGCCGAGAGAATCCAGGCGAATCGTTCCCTTTTTCTGACCAGCTCCTTGAAACGCGGGCTGTTTTGAATCGAGAGGTAAATGCTGTCGTTCATTGTTTTTATCCTCGCAGCACAGCTTTTTATTATTTTGGAACGTATCCACTGTATGCGGCTGCCGTAGAGGTTCCAGACGACCTTAGTCTTAGATCGAGTGTAGCGAGGGATTGTCAGAACGCAGGAGGATTTACAGGGGGTGAAATTAATGTGGGAGCGGGCTTGCCCGCGATAGCGGTGTACCAGTCAACATATGAGTGACAGATACACCGCTATCGCGGGCAAGCCCGCTCCCACATTTACAGGTTAATGATTATTTGGCAGTCCACTCAGCCACACGATCCGGGTGCTTGGCGACCCAATCCTTGGCTGCCGCTTCAGGCTTGGCGCCTTCTTGAATCGCGAGCATGACTTCGCCGATTTCGTCCTTGGAGGCCCACTGGAATTTCTTCAGGAACGCCACGACTTCCGGCGCTTTCTTCTCCAGGCCCTTGCTGCCGATGCTGTTAACAGTTTCAGCCGCGCCATAAATCCCTTTTGGATCGTCGAGGAAACGCAGTTTCCACTTGGCGAACATCCAGTGTGGCACCCAGCCGGTGACCGCGATGGATTCCTGCTTGTCTTCGGCACGGGTCAGTTCGGCGATCATGGCGGCGCCGGAGCTGGCTTGCAGCTTGTAGTCCAGACCGTAAGCCTTGATGGCTTCGTCGGTCTTGAGCATCACGCCTGAACCGGCGTCGATGCCGACGATTTTGTTTTTAAAGGTGGTGTCGGTCTTGAGGTCTTCGATGGACTTGGCTTTGACGTACTCCGGCACGATCAAGCCGATTTTCGCATCCTTGAAGTTGGGGCCGTAGTCGACCACCTTGTCCTTGTTCTTGGCCCAGTATTCACCGTGGGTCACGGGCAGCCAGGCGGAGAGCATGGCGTCGAGCTTGCCGGTGGCTACACCCTGCCACATGATCCCGGTAGCGACGGCCTGCAGTTTCACGTCATAACCGAGCTTTTGCTTGATCACTTCTGCCGCCACGTGGGTGGTGGCCACGCTGTCGGACCAGCCATCGACATAGCCGATGCTCAGGGTTTTGCTGTCGGCGCTGGCCAGTGTGGAGCTCATCGCAACTACCAGAGTGGCAGCTGCGCCCAAGAGTCGTCGCATCTTCATCGTACTTCCCCGAAAGTGCTGCGCCCGACGGATGCCGAGCGACGTCAACCTAGTTGTTATGGTGGTGCACCGCGCCCCCTTCACGCGCATAATCCAGCTGCTGCCCCATCAGTGGAGTGCTGACGCCTTGATCATCAACCTGCCGGGGCTTGGAACCTGCTCTGACTGCGACCTCAGGTAAGCAGGAAACGACATCACATAGCCAGCAGGATGCTTTGCAGGCGTTGACGTCAGAATCCCGCCCGAACTTTGCATGTCAAAATTATGCAGCCCCACTGGGACGGGACAAATCCGGGTAAGATGCGCGCCTTTGCTCCCCCAGATAAGCCGACCATGCCCGCGAATGCCCGCTTCCCTGCCCTGCCCTATTTTTTCGCCCTGATCCTCGGTCTGCTGGCCCTTGTCGGCTACTGGTATGGCCTCGGCCGGCCGGTGGTACTTCCGGACGTCGCCAGCGCCAGCCACAAGATGCAATGCGCGTCCTACACGCCGTTCGACAAGGATCAATCGCCGTTCGACCAGCCGTTCACGCTGCGCCCCGTGCGCATGGACGCCGACCTGGCCCTGCTGGCCACCCGTTTTGAATGCATCCGCACCTACTCCATGACCGGCCTGGAAGCCTTGCCGGACCTCGCGCGCAAGCACGGGTTGAAGTTGATGATCGGCGCCTGGGTCAGCAGTGACCCGGTAGCGACCGAAAAAGAAGTCGACCAGTTGATTGCCTCAGCCAATGCCAACCCGGACGTGGTCACCTCGGTGATCGTCGGCAACGAGGCCCTGCTGCGCAAGGAAGTCACCGCCAAACAGCTGGTGACGCTGATCCACAAAGTCAAAAGCCACATCAAGCAGCCGGTCACCTATGCGGACGTATGGGAGTTCTGGCTGAAACACCCGGAAATCGCCCCGGCCGTAGACTTCCTCACCATTCACCTGCTGCCGTACTGGGAAGATGATCCTTCGGGCATCGACCAGGCACTCAAGCATGTGGGCGATGTACGCCAGACATTCGGCAACAAATTCGCGCCCAAGGACGTGCTGATCGGTGAGACCGGCTGGCCCAGCGAAGGCCGCCAGCGCGAAACCGCGGTGCCGAGCCGGGTCAACGAGGCCAAGTTCATGCGCGGTTTTGTCGCCATGGCCGAAGCCAACGGCTGGCGCTACAACCTGATCGAAGCGTTTGACCAGCCGTGGAAGCGCGCGAGTGAAGGCGCGGTTGGCGGTTACTGGGGTCTGTTTGATGCCGATCGCCAGGACAAGGGCATCCTCGCCGGGCCAGTGAGCAACGTGCCGTACTGGCCACTGTGGCTGGGCGTGGGCGGGATTATCCTGCTGGGCACACTGGCGCTGGGTGGTCGCGTACGCAGCACCCGCGCCGCTATGGCTTTGCCGTTACTGGGCGCTGTGGCCGCCTGCTCTATTGGCACCTGGGCCGAACTGACCCGCCTCACTGCGCGCTTCAACGATGAATGGGTGTGGGCAGGCTTGCTGGTGGCGTTGAACCTGCTGGTGCTGGCCCATGCCGCCCTGGCCTTGAGCTCACGAGAAGGCTGGCGCGAGCGCGCATTTAACTGGCTGGAGAGGCGCGCAGGCCTGCTGGTGGCGATTGCCGGGTTTGCGGGGGCGGTGATGATGCTTGAGTTGGTATTTGACCCGCGTTATCGCAGCTTTCCGAGTGCGGCGCTGGTGTTGCCGGCTTTGGTGTATCTGGTTCGTCCGGTGGCTGGGCCGCGTCGGGAGATCGCGCTGCTGGCCTTTATCATCGGCGCCGGCGTTGCACCGCAGTTGTATCGCGAAGGGTTGCTGAACCAGCAGGCTTGGGGTTGGGCGGTGGTCAGCGTGCTGATGGTTGTGGCTTTGTGGCGTTGCTTGCAGGTGCGCAAGGCTTGACCCCGCTATCGCAGGCAAGCCAGCTCCCACACTGTCCGTGTTCACAGTTAGGAGTATGTGAACCCAATCAAGTGTGGGAGCTGGCTTGCCTGCGATGAGGCCCTGTCAGACTGCCCTTGGCTTCCTGACCAACCGCAACCCCGCAATCACCACCGCAAACACCGCAAACGTGGTGTTGTACAACGCCAACGCCGGCAACCCGAACACCAGCCCCAACACTGCCAACCCCCACCCCAACCGCCCCGGCACAATAAACGCCAACACCGCCGTCACCAGTGCCGCCCAGCCCAGCACCTTGAAGTGAATCATCAGCCCAAGGTTCGAACGCAGCTGGCATTCCCAGCGGCTGGCTTCATCGACGCAGATGCCGACCCACTGCCCATCCTCCATAAAGCCATAACGTGCGCCATAACTGGCGGCCAGCCATAACGGCAGGGCAATAAGCAGCAGGATCCATGGCAAGCGAGGGGACATCAGGGCACTCCGATAGGCAAAAACGGCGCTCAGCTTAATCCCCCGGTGGCCGTTGGCAAGGTGTGTACGCAGATAAGTGTTCAACAAAGCGTCGCAAAGTGTATCGTCTGGCTACTATTACCCCGATTCCGACGTTTTTTTCCGACTTTTCGTGCCGAGTGCTGGCACTTCGGTGGTAACGCGGTGGTCATAGCCTGCGAACTTCATTCAGCACGTTTCCTCTTAGGGATAAAGTCATGCTCCGTTCCTTGCGCTGTGTTGCCCTGCTGGGCAGCCTTTTTCTGAGTGCGTCAGCACTGGCGGTCGACATAGACCAGGCCACCTATGGCTACCCTTTGACCAACCCGTTCGAAGCGACGATCGCGACCACACCGCCGGACCTTCGGCCGAAATTGCCGAGCGACGACGAGATCAACCAATCCGACTACAGCCTGACGATGCGCCCCGAGCGCGAGTTCAGCCTGCCGGATAACTTCTGGGCGGTGAAAAAGCTCACCTACCGCATCGCCAAGCAGGACCACGCTGCGCCACTGATCTTCCTGATCGCCGGCACTGGCGCGCGGTTTGACAGCAGCATTAACGAATACCTGAAAAAGCTGTATTACCAGGCCGGCTACCACGTGGTGCAATTGTCGTCGCCCACCAGCTTCGACTTCATCAGCGCCGCCTCGCGCTACGCCACGCCCGGCGTGACGCAGGAAGACGCCGAAGACATGTACCGCGTGATGCAAGCGGTGCGTGCCCAAAACGCTTCGCTGCCGGTCACTGACTTCTACCTCACCGGCTACAGTCTGGGCGGTCTGGATGCGGCGTTTGTCGCCAAACTCGACGAAACCCGCCGCAGCTTCAACTTCAAGAAAGTGCTGCTGCTCAACCCGCCGGTCAACCTCTACACTTCGATCACCAACCTCGACAAGCTGGTACAGACCGAGGTCAAGGGCATCAACAACACCACCACCTTCTATGAACTGGTGCTGAACAAGCTGACCCGCTACTTCCAGCAAAAGGGCTACATCGACCTCAATGACGCCCTGCTCTACGATTTCCAGAACTCCAAGCAGCACCTGACCAACGAACAGATGGCCATGCTGATCGGGACCTCGTTCCGCTTCTCGGCAGCCGACATCGCGTTCACCTCGGACCTGATCAACCGCCGCGGCCTGATCATTCCACCCAAATACCCGATCACCGAAAGCACCAGCCTCACGCCGTTCCTCAAGCGTGCGCTGCAATGCGACTTCGACTGCTACCTCACCGAACAAGTGATCCCGATGTGGCGCGCCCGTACTGACGGCGGCAGCCTGTTGCAACTGGTTGACCAGGTCAGCCTGTACGCCCTCAAGGACTACCTGCACAGCAGCCCGAAAATCGCCGTGATGCACAACGCTGACGACTTGATCCTGGGCCCTGGCGACCTCGGTTTCCTGCGTAAAACCTTCGGCGATCGCTTGACCGTCTACCCACTGGGCGGCCACTGCGGCAACCTCAATTACCGCGTCAACGCCGACGCCATGCTGGAGTTCTTCCGTGGCTAAATATCTTTTGCTGCTCGCCGCCCTGATGTGCGCGGGCGTCGCCAATGCCGACAACAGCAAGGCCCACGAACCGGTCAAGGTTGACGCTGACGGCTTCAAAGAGCCGCTGACCAAGCTCAAGTTCAACCCGGGCCTGGACCAGCGTGAGTTTGAGCGCTCGTCGCTGACCGCACTCAACGTCTACGACCCGCTGGAGTCGTGGAACCGTCGCGTGTACCACTTCAACTACCGCTTCGACCAATGGGTGTTCCTGCCCGTGGTCGACGGCTACCGCTATGTCACACCCAGCTTCCTGCGCACCGGCGTGAGCAACTTCTTCAACAACCTGGGCGATGTGCCCAACCTGTTGAACAGCCTGCTGCAACTCAAGGGCCACCGCTCCCTCGAAACCACCGGCCGCTTGCTGCTCAACACCACCATCGGCATCGCCGGCCTGTGGGACCCCGCCACCGCCATGGGCCTGCCACGCCAGAGCGAAGACTTCGGCCAAACCCTGGGCTTCTACGGCGTACCCGGCGGTGCCTACGTTGTGCTGCCAATCTTCGGCCCGTCGAACCTGCGCGACACCGGCGGCCTGCTGGTGGACTACAGTGCCGAATCGCAGATCAACTTCCTGAACGTCTCCAAAGTCAGCGAAAACCACCCGGAAATCTGGGCCCTGCGCGCGGTCGACAAACGCTACCAGACCAGTTTCCGCTACGGTCAGATGAACTCGCCGTTTGAGTATGAAAAGGTGCGCTACATCTATACGGAATCGCGCAAGTTGCAGATTGCCGAGTAAACCGGGCGCCACAAAAAAGGCCATTCGAAAGAATGGCCTTTTTTATTACACCGATTTTACACAACCAACTTTTTACCAGGAGGCACACCGTAGTCGTTCTCTCCCTTATCGCCTTGAGTGAATAACTGGATGGACACCATTATAAAACCAACGATCGGAATCAAAAACCAAAGTGCATACGCTCCCGTAACGTTTACATCATGAAGCCGCCGGAATGTCACTGACACCGCAGGGGTGATCATGAACAACACGTAAAAACCAAATGGGACGATAAACCACGGACTCGAAGAAACATTTGTCAGGTACGCAGCTAAAATAGAGCCCCAGACGATCATTATGTCCATCACTACAAACGACCAGTACTCACGCCTACAGGCTCGCCCACTGAACTTGGCGTAGTTTTTTATCGCTTGAAAACACCAGTTCATCCTTAACCCCTTATCGATCCATTTTTATCGAGCCGCTTCACATGAAGAGGCGCGACGCATCCTATAAATGCCTGGAAAGCCGAACTGTAGGATTAAGCTTAAACCTCGGTTAAATTTGAATTCGATATGAACGAATCAGCCCTTTGCAGCTCGCCACACCTTGCCAACCACCTGAACCACCGCCAACACCACCGCCCCCGCAATAATCCCCGCCACCGCATTCAGCAATGTCGGCATCAACCACGCCAAGCCACCAATGCTCTGACTAACCGCCTCGATCCAGTGATGCACCACCGGCACGCCGTGAGTAAGAATGCCGCCGCCAACCATAAACATCGCCGCCGTGCCGATCACCGACAGGCTTTTCATCATGTAAGGCGCCGCGCGCAAAATCGCCCTACCGACACTGCGAGCCGCCTGCCCGGGCTTTTGGGTGAGCCACAGGCCCAAGTCATCCAGCTTGACGATACCGGCCACCAGCCCATACACGCCGACCGTCATGACAATGGCAATACCCGACAGCACGATCACTTGCTGCATCAGCGGCGCATCCGCCACGGTGCCAAGGGTGATGGCGATGATTTCGGCCGAGAGGATAAAGTCCGTGCGGATTGCGCCTTTGATCTTGTCCTTCTCAAACGCCACCAGATCCGTCGCCGGATCCGCCACCGCCTCGACCAGATGCGCCTGCTCTTCAGTGCGCTTGTGCAAAAAGGTATGCGCAAGCTTTTCAAAGCCCTCAAAGCACAAATACGCGCCCCCCAGCATCAACAACGGCGTCACCGCCCACGGCGCAAACGCGCTGATCAACAGCGCAGCTGGCACCAGAATCAACTTGTTAACAAACGACCCCTTGGCCACCGCCCACACCACGGGAATCTCCCGCTCGGCCCGCACCCCGGAAACCTGCTGGGCATTGAGCGCCAAGTCATCGCCTAGGACACCGGCGGTCTTCTTGGCGGCCATTTTGGTCATCAACGCCACATCGTCGAGCACGGCGGCGATATCGTCGATCAGTACCAACAAGCTGCTTCCTGCCATGATTCGGGCTTCCTGCGTTTAAAGTGCAGCGAATATAACGCGGCAGCGGCCATGGAATATAGTTACCCGCCCAACTGCTCCCAGCTGTTGCTTTGCTGTTGATCTGCTTTTGACTTTGATCTCAGACGCCCCGTTAACCACGCTGGCCGCACGCAGGCTTGAATCCGTGGGTAACCCGGCAGGACGCCGGGTTAGCCGCACTGGGCCAAGGATGGCCCATCGCGGCGGCCCACGGATTCAAGCCGGAGTGAGGGCACACCGAGCCTAGGCGAGGTGCCGAGTGGTGGGGCGAAGACCTTTTGGTTACTTTTGGGTCTTTCCAAAAGTGACCCGC
>NZ_MSDF01000050.1 GCF_002022275.1 Pseudomonas fluorescens | reverse complement strand
GAGCCTAGGCGAGGTGCCGAGTGGTGGGGCGAAGACCTTTTGCTTACTTTTGGGTCTTTCCAAAAGTGAGCCGCTGTAAGAGCGGAACCATAAGCAGCCGTTACCTAAATAACGGATATACACGCAACCCCTACCGCCCCAATCCCTCATTCAAAATCAAACTCCGGTAATGCCCCGGATTCGACCCGGACCACTTGCGAAACGCCTTATAAAACGAACTCGCATCGGCAAACCCCAACCGTGCCGCAATCTCGGCAAAACTGATCTGCGGTTCCGCCAGCCAGACAATCGCCAACTCCTTGCGCACGCTGTCCTTAAGCCCCTGATACGTCTGCCCCTCCTCCGCCAGCCTGCGACGCAACGTCGACGCCGAGATGCACAACGACGCCGCCAGGCCCTCGGTTTCCGGCCACGTCTCGGCAGGCAGCTGACGCAAGTCGTGCTTGATCCGGGCCGCCAGGCTTTGCGGATCGCGGTACTTCACCAGAATGTTGGCCGGCGCATGCGCCAGAAACCGCTTCAGTTCATCAGCGCTGCGCTTGATCGGCAAATCCAGGCAATCCGCCGAAAAGATCATCCGCGTACGCGGCCGATCAAAACGCAAGTTATCGGAAAACATCACCTGATAGTCATCACAAAAATCCGGCTGCGCGCACCGCAGTTCGATGGCCAGAATCGGAATCCGCCGCCCCGCCAGCCAGCAGGCCACGCCGTGAACAATCATCCAGTAGGCAAAGTACGTAAACGCCCGCTTCGGCGGCACCTCAGGCTCAAGTAGCACGATTTCCGCCAGGCTTTGCTGACGCACCAGTTGCGCCGGCAACTGGTCGAGCATCAGTGACAGAAACTGCAGGCCGGCTTCCAGGCTCGCGCCCAGGTTCGGCTGCGCCATGGCGGCACGGCACAGAAACTCGAAGCTGCCGGACTTGAGCTTGCGCGGGTCCATGCCGAAAAATTCATCGTCCAAGCGCCGCGCCAGTGAACGCCACAAGCGTGCATACGCCGTGGCTGGCACCCGAGCGTTGGGCTGCGTCAGCAACGCCGGATCGATCCCGACTTTATCCAGCGCCTCAAGCGTCGCAGCACCCGGCGCGCAGCTCTGCAGCAGCGCTTCACGCACAAGGTGAATGGAAATGGTGTCTTTTTCCGCCATGGGAATTCGGCTATTCAGCTATCAATAAACGTGGCGTGCATCATAAGGGCGGTTGCGATTCGCCACCACCGTTCAGCCACAGTTCAGCAAAGCTCAACATTCACTGTTTAGTAATGAGTATCATTATGTTACAAATTAGCATCCCAACCAGTCTCGATGCGGTGCTGAATGCTTGTTCCCTTTCTAATCATGCTGCGCGAAGGCATTGAAGCCGCGTTGATCGTCGGCATTATTGCCAGTTACCTGCAACAGACTGGCCGTGGCCAGTGGATGCCTGCCGTGTGGATCGGCGTGTTTCTGGCTGCCGCCCTGGCCTTACTGGTCGGTGGTGGCCTGGAGCTGGTCAGCGCTGAATTCCCGCAAAAGCAACAGGAACTGTTCGAAGGTGTGGTCGGCCTGGTGGCTGTTGGCATCCTCAGTTCCATGGTGTTCTGGATGCGCAAGGTCGCGCGCTCCATCAAGCACTCCCTGCATGAATCCCTCGACCACGCCTTGGCCGGGTCCAAACACCAGGTGATCGCGCTGATTGCCATGGTGTTTTTCGCCGTGGCCCGCGAAGGCCTTGAGACCGTATTTTTCCTGCTCGCCGTGTTCCAGCAGAGCGAAGGCCCGGGCGCGCCCATTGGCGCCCTGCTCGGCCTGATCCTGGCAATTATCGTCGGCTTCCTGATCTATTCCGGCAGCATGCGCCTGAACCTCGGCGCGTTCTTCCGCTGGACCGGCCTGTTTATCCTCGTGGTCGCCGCCGGCATTCTCGCCAACTCGGTGCAAGCGCTGCACGAAGCCGGGGTGTGGAACCACCTGCAAACCGTGCTGTTCGACTTCAGCGCCGCGCTGCCGATGGACAGCCCGCTGGGCTCGGTGCTGGCCGGGATGTTCGGCTATCAGGAGGCGCCGACCGTGAGCACCCTGGGCGCTTATCTGATTTATCTGGTGGTGGCTTTGGTGATGTTCTTCCTGCCCTCGGCCCCCACCAAGCCTGTCGCCAAAACCTCTTCCGTTTCCAGCCAGTAAGGACCGTCTCTTGTCCAACCCAATCCCTCAACCGGCACCGCCTGCCCGCGCCTTGCGCTGGGCGGTGGCCGGCTCGGTGGTCGTGATGATCGCCGCCGGTGGCCTGTTTTATTACGCCTCGCAACTGGCTGCCGCCAAGCGCCAGACCAACAGCAATGAAATCGCCGTGACCATTCACGGCCACGCCTGCGAGCCCAACGAGCTGACCGTACCTGCTGGGCGCGCGAGCTTTCGTATCATCAACCGTTCCGACCGTGCGGTGGAGTGGGAAATCCTCGACGGTGTGCTGGTGATCGAGGAGCGCGAAAATATCGCCCCGGGCCTGAGCCAGATCATCAACGCCAACCTGTTGCCCGGCGACTACGCGATCACCTGCGGCCTGCTGAGTAACCCGCGTGGCACCTTGCATGTGACGCCGACCGCCGAGTCCGACGCACAGGCCAAAGCCAAGCCGTCGATGGTCGCGTTTATCGGCCCGCTGTCGGAGTTTCGCGTGTACTTGAGTGGTCAAGGCAGCGCCCTGGTCAAGGCTGCGACGGCATTGCAACAAGCCATCGACGCCGGCGACCTGGCCCAGGCCCAGGCGCTGTACGTACCGGCCCGCGAGGCTTACCAGCGTCTGGCCCCGGCATCGCAACGTCTGGCCGAGCTGGACAATGCGATCAACGCCCGCGCCGACTACTTTGAAAAGCGCGAGCAAGACCCGGCTTTCAGTGGCTTCCATCGCATTGAGTACAGCCTGTTCCAGCAACGCAGCCTCGACGGCCTGGCCCCGATCGCCCAGCGCCTGGTCACCGACGTCACCACCCTCAAGACACAGCTGCTGGCCCAGTCGCTGCCACCGGAGCAACTGGTGAGCATCGTGGTGCGCAACCTCAACAGCCTGGCCGACGTGCGCGCCGCCAGCGGTGAAGAGGAACGCTACAGCCATATCGACTTGAATGGCTTTGCCGCCAACCTCGAAGTCGCCCATAAAGTCGTCGAGCTCATGCGTCCGTTGCTGACCAAATCCGCCGCCGACCTGTTGCCGAACATCGACAGCGCCCTGAATGCCTTCGATGCTGAACTCGCCGGCTTCAAGGTCAATAACAGCTACACCACGTACGACAGCGTTACGGCCGATCAGCGCAAGCAGATCGCCGACAAGGCCAAGGCTCTGGCCGTTGCACTCGATGGAATTGACCCCGCCCTTGGCCTTTCCGGCCTGCAGTGAAGACGACCGCACAGATGAGTGATTCAGAACAGCTTAACCTCCAGCGCCGCCGCGTCCTGCTGGGCATGGCCGCCACCGGCGCCGCCATTGCCGGCAGCACCCTGACCTGCCCGGCCATGGCGGCCGCAGCCGAGCAAGTCACCACGGCGCCACGCAGTGACAAGACCCAGGACCACCACGACTTTTTCGGCAAGCACCAGGCCGGCATCGTCACGCCGCGCCCGGCGTGCGGCATGATCGTGGCCTTCGACGTACTGGCAAGCGATCGCGACGACCTGGACCGCTTGTTCCGCACCTTGAACGAGCGCATCGCGTTCCTGGTGACCGGCGGCACGGTGCCGCAAGTCGACCCGAAACTGCCGCCCACCGACTCCGGGATCCTCGGCCCGGTGGTCGCGCCGGACAACCTGACGATTACCGTGTCGGTCGGCGAGTCACTGTTCGATGAGCGCTTCGGCCTGACCGCGGTCAAACCCAAGCGCCTGAGCCGCATGGTCGGCTTTCCCAATGACGCGCTGGAACCGGCGCAGTGCCATGGTGACCTGAGCCTGCAGTTCAGCTCCAACACCCCGGACACCAATATTCACGCCCTGCGCGACATCGTCAAAAACCTGCCCGACCTGCTGCTGGTGCGCTGGAAGCAGGAAGGCAGCGTGCCGCCACAGGCGCCCGCCAAACCGGGCGAGCCGGCACAAAGTGCGCGCAATTTCCTCGGCTTTCGGGACGGTTCGGCCAACCCCAACTCCACCGACGACAAGGCCATGGACCAGATTGTCTGGGTGCAACCTGGCAGTGACGAACCGGCCTGGGCCGCCAATGGCAGCTATCAAGCCGTGCGCATCATCCGCAATTTCGTCGAGCGCTGGGACCGTACCCCGCTGCAAGAGCAGGAAAGCATCATTGGCCGCGTCAAACCCTCGGGCGCACCGATGGATGGCGACAAGGAAACTCAGGTTCCCGACTACAGCAAGGACCCGGAAGGCAAGTTGACCAAGCTCGATGCCCACATCCGCCTGGCCAACCCGCGTACCCCGCAGACCCAGGCCAACCTGATTCTGCGTCGGCCGTTCAACTACTCCAACGGCGTCAACAAAAACGGTCAGCTGGACATGGGGCTGTTGTTCATCTGCTACCAGGCTGACCTGGAGAAAGGTTTTATCAGCGTGCAAACCCGGCTCAACGGCGAGCCCCTGGAGGAGTACCTCAAGCCGGTCGGCGGCGGGTATTTCTTCACCTTGCCAGGCGTCGCAGGGCCCAAGGATTTCATTGGGCGCACGCTGCTCGCTGCAACGCACCCTCAAACCACTGCCAACACCTAAAACAAACCAGAGCGGATACCGTCCCATGAAGAAGTCGACTATTGCGTTGTCGTTGTTAATGACCCTTTCGCCGCTGGCAGCGTTCGCCGCGACCGCGCCGCTGGACCTGGTAGGCCCGGTGTCGGACTACAAGATCTACGTCACCGAAGAAATCGGCGAGCTGGTCACCCAGACCAAAGCATTCACCGACGCGATCAACAAAGGCGACCTGGCCACTGCCCAGAAGCTCTACGCACCGACCCGCGTGCACTATGAGTCCATCGAGCCGATTGCCGAGCTGTTCAGTGACCTCGACGCCTCCATCGACTCGCGTGTCGACGACCACGAAAAAGGCGTGACAGCTGAAGACTTCACCGGCTTCCACCGCATCGAATACGTGCTGTTCTCCGAGAAGACCACCAAAGGTCTGGAAACGCTGACCGCCAAGCTGAACGCCGACGTCAACGACCTGAAAACCCGTGTTGACGGCCTGACCTTCCCGCCTGAAAAAGTCGTCGGCGGTGCTGCAGCGCTGCTCGAAGAAGTCGCCGCGACCAAGATCTCCGGCGAAGAAGACCGTTACAGCCACACTGACCTGTATGACTTCCAGGGCAACATCGACGGCGCGAAGAAAATCGTCGACCTGTTCCGTGGCCAGATCGAGAAACAAGCCAAGGCGTTCCTGGCCAAGGTCGACAAGAACTTTGCCAGCGTGGACAAGATCCTCGCCAAGTACAAAACCAAGGATGGCGGCTACGAGACCTACGACAAGGTCAAGGAAAACGACCGCAAGGCGCTGGTGGGTCCGGTCAACACCCTGGCTGAAGACCTGTCGACCCTGCGCGGCAAGCTGGGCCTGAACTGATTCACCGCCCGGGCGTTCGAGCGGCCCTTGCGGGCAGCCGAACGCCTTGGGGTGTCACACCTCACGCCGCTTGAGGTGTGAACCGCTCAAGTGGCGCACCTTCGGGTTTGCCACTGATCGGGTTGATGGCGTACCACGCGCCGTTCTTCTCAACTGCAAGAACTTCGCGATTATCGCTGGCGCCCATTCGGGCTCCCGGCCATTGGCTGGCCGACCGGCTAGAGCCTGCGAACAAGGTGTCGCGTGCGCCCAACGTCCATCGCCACTGCTCGAACGTCTTGACCGGCAGATAGAGGTTCGCCCCAAGACGAATCGTTTGCCCCTTCGCAACCATCTTCAGCGCGTTTATTGCGTTCGGGCCAGACCGCATGATGTCGGGGATGCTTTCCAATGGATTGAACAGCCCGCGAAAAAACGTTCCCGCCCCTTTTAATCCGGCCATGCTGAATGGTTTGCCACTGAACGGGATCAGCATTCTCAACCCTTTGGCAAAACTCTTTGCCCCTGCAAGCCCACCGGTGGCGACAAAGGACGCAAGGTCGATGAGCAAGCCCTTTATCCCGTCTTCTGTTTTGCCGTCCACTAAGTCGGCAATCGCGCCCACATAGGGAATCAAGCTGAGTATCGAGCGGGCATTTTCAGCGGTAAATAACGTGCTCGTCGCGTAGGGATGTTTACTCTTGTGCAGTGCGGTCGGCTCGTTGGCATGGGCAATCCGCGCTGCACGGTCGTCGGCAAAGCTATAGGCCTGCAACCTGTTCACGATGTGCGCGGTTTTGGAAGAAACAAAGGAGTTGGGGATGCGCGAGCGGAACGTCGACGGCGTATCAGGCAGCGCCGTGCCGTAGCGCTCAATGATGACCTGCGATTGCACTCCGGAACGCGGCATGGAACCTGTGTCGTACGCCTCGAAATCAAAGGGCTGGCGGGTGCCTTTCTGAAACTGGGCGTTGACGTAGGCAAAGGGCCCGAAAGGCTTTTGACCGTTTTCGACTTTGCCGCCCAGAGGCAGAGTTTCGGGCAGGTCGGTTCGCTTGACCATCTTCATGGAACCGGGAAAAACCTCGAAATACCCGAACCTCGGTTCGACCGCGTCAGTTTCGTAACGCATCAGGAGCCCATGAGTCCCCTTGTTTTTGGCAACTTTCGAGTCAGCGCCTGTGTCCGCCTCAACATCTTCCCCGGTTTCGTTGCGCACGCTAAAGAACTCGATCTTGCCAGACTCCAATGCCCTGCGGTCCTCGAGGGGCAATTGAGCGATCATCAACTTCAACGCCGTGGCCTGAGCCGCCCGGGCATCGGCAGTGTATTTATCAACCGCGGGCGCAACCAAAGGCATGATCATCGGTAATTGTTTGAGGCGCTCTTTAAACGCCGCAGAAGACATCTTGAGGTTGACGCCACTCACCCGACTCTCACGTAAGCCATGTTGCGGGTCGCCCACCGCCTGGTTCATCAAGATGACATCGGTCAGCAGCCTGGGAGCGGCGGGTCGAATCAAATGTGTGTTGTTAAGAACCACCACATCGATATCGCTTTCCCTCTCCACCTTGATGTTGCGAATGCCCTCTTCGGTCATCTCTGGAAACAACAGTGCCAATTGCTTGACCAGCAGGCTGGTTTGGGTCGGCGACTCACTCAGCAACGTGGCGAATGCTTCACGCGTCTGGTTTTCCCGCTCGGTAAAGGCTTTTGAAGCAGCCTCATAATCGCCCGGGGAGTACTTCCCGTCCGAGGTTGCAGGAAAAATCCCCGTCATCACTCCCCAGTCGAGCAACGGTTGAGTCGCGAGTTGCTTGATCAAGGTTTCCTGTTCCGGCCCGGCAGCGCTCAACCGCGACAGCGCCATGATTTGCGTGAAGTTCAAAGACCTTGAACCACCCGCCACGCCCAGAGAATCAACCAGTGCACATCCCAGGCGCAGATTGAGCCAGCCCGTGGAGCCGACCTTGATCGACTCAGGGTCTTGATTGAGTAGCTGAGCCGTATCGGCGGGCACCGTAGGGTCTTTTTTGATCAGCATTTCCGGCGCCGACTGGGCCAAAAACAGGTGGGCCATCAATGACGAGACCTTGCTATCCACACCCTTTTTTTCAAGGTGCGTCTCAACGTCTGAGCGCACCTCCTTAAGCGTGCGCCCGTTATTGCCTGCCTGGTATAAGCCATAACCGGCAACCGTCCCTGACTGGCCCGGAACCGGGGCCTCTACGCTGAGTTTGAGGGCTGCCGCCAAGAGTTGATGTCGATCAGTCTTTGGAAGTACCTGCCCCTCCGCTACCGAGTAGAGTCTGAGCGACTTGGCGATCGTTTCAGCAAGAGCGGTGGCCTGCGCGGAATCAAAAAAAGCGGCGAGCTGACTGTCCGGATCGGGAAAGGATTCAAAGCCTGACCAGCGGCCCGAGAACGCCTTGAGCAGCGCCATCACCTGCGTCGATGAGCCTTTGAGTTTATCCATGACGGCATCGGATAGCCCTCCCGGCCCATAGGGTGTCAGCCCTGCATAATCCCTTGCCAGCGGAGGTTGCGGCAATTGCGTATCCAGCCAGCCCAGGGTCGCACGCAATTGGCCGACGGTATTCGCCGCGTCTGGCGCATACATCGCCAATGCCTGGCGCGCATCATAGGTGCGCGTGGAGTACAGCGCATTGCCGGTTTTCTTCGCCATGCCCACCAACACGTTGTAATCGGCGTTCATCTTGCGGGCGGCCGCTTGTTCCTCCTTACTGCCGCCCGTTGCGACTTTGCTGACTTCGTCGTCGAACGCTCGCTGCAAAGGGACCCATTGGCCTGCACGATTACGCATCTGCAAGTCACCCTCCGACAGTCTGAACTCAGTCATCCTGAACTCGCTGCCGGGCTCCTCGAATCCGGTTTTTTTCAGGAAGGCCGTGAAGGCCGGTGACGCCAGGAATTCGAGAAACTGTTTACGCGCCTTATTGCTCCGTTGATCCAGAGCAGACCCGGGTGCCGCCACCACCCTGTGCTCATCGAGTGTCAGCGGATCGCTGTCAGATTTGCCTTGAATCAGTGAACGCAATTGTTCAGCAAGATCCGCGCGCAAGGCGTTGTCGTCTCGACGCTGCGCCTGTTGTTTGAAGCTGCCCTCCCATTGTTCGCGTTGCGCCACGGAAATCGTGGGCCATCCGTCTTTTTTGAGCTTTTTGCCCAACTGCGGCGCGGACTTTTCATTCAATGGCGGCCGGACGCCGTAGAAATCCAGCAAGACATCACGAGGGACCAGATCCTGTAACTTGCCCGGCATACCGGGCATGCCCAAGTCATTGGGTGACAGCGCGTTCTGCGCCGCACTGATGTTCCTGCCGGCAAGCCCCCAACCTGACCCGTCCGTGGTCGAAAAACGCTGGAAGATTTCCTTGCCATCGCGCACCACAATGCCCGTTACGCAGTCGCTGAAGACACGCACGGTTGCGAGCTTGAAGCCTTTGGACTTGAACCAGGCCTGGAGGTGCGGCTCATGGACCGCTCGCTCGTACGCCTCGATGAAGGGTGTGCCAGAGGCGTTTTTCGGAATGAGATTTTCATTTGCATGACCGCTGTTCAACCACTGAACCAGGTTTTTCTGCAGCCTGGTATCGGCCTTGGTTGCCGCAACGGCAGAAGGGAAACGAAGCCTGACGCCATTGCTGTTCAGGGGGGGTTGCGAACGCGTTGGCGACGTATCGCGCTTGGCACGGTCCGACGACTCTTGCAGCTGCTCGTGCATGCGCATCGCTCGCAAGGAGGTTTGACCGGGATCAGGCGCTTGCCGTGGTGTTGGCGATGGGATTGTTTCGGAGGCGGGATCAAGCTTTTTTTCTGCGTGAGGTGCGGGCGCCTGGAAGGCGTCGGTAGCGTTGAGCACCATCACGTTACGGCTGACGCTAAGTGTAGACATTTCTATTTCTCTCAACCTGATTGACTGGCGAGAGTTCTTGTCCGTAAGAACTGTCAGTAGAAAGCCTACGAAGCTATTGGCAAACGGCGTATAGGCCTATTCGCAAGTTGATGAAAAGAATGTCCTGCCCTATCAACTGAAAAAACCCAGGCCTTGGGTTAGCCTGGGTCATTGTGCTGCGCCTTGACTGCATCAAGCGCTGAAAAACCCGTCCAGCGGTGTGCCCACCGGCAAGCCTGTTTTCGGATCAGTCGCGTACCACAGGCCGTCAATCTGCGTCGCCTTGATATTGACCCCGTGATAAAGCCCATCGGAAGCAGTCGCCTGCTCACTCCCCCGCTGGGTTGTCGCTAACTGCTTCACCCCGCCACTCACGCCGAGGTAGGTGCGCAGTTTTTCCTCAACGGCCCCGAGCGTGGTCATTAGTGTGGGCTTTGGCACTTTGCTCAACAGCTTCGGCACGGCGAAGATTCCTTTCGCGCCGGCGGCCAGCAGGTCCGCCGAACCGTCCAGCGGGTTCAAGAAGCCGCTGACGACGAGTACGCCTTTTTCCAACACACGAAATGCCTTGGCACCGAAGGGAGCCACAACTTTCGTGGTCTTCACCAAAGACCCGACCGCTGACGCTGCGCCTCCGACCAAAGCGCCAACGGTGTCGATAAGCAGTCCTCGCGTGCCCTCGACCCAATTGCCCTTGACCAGATCCATAATCGCGCCCACGAACGGGATCATGCTCAGCAGAATGGCGTCATTGCGTCTTAGCACTTCCCGGCTTTGTTCCAGTTGCAACTCGCCCCTTGCGGCCGTCAATACGCTGTCTCGGTGATGCACGAAATTGCCCTGCATTATCCGGTCGATAATCGCGTCAGTTCGCGCCGAACCAAAGCTGTTGGGCATTGAGTTGGCAGTGCCGTTCTGTGCGGATGTCGGCGCCACCAGGGTGTCACCCAACTTATCAATGATGATGCCTGGCGACGTCGTGCCGGGCGTGGGCTGCGAGTCTGAGCTGTAGGCCTTGAAATCAAACGGTTCCGACGCTCCGTTCTGCACCTGAGTATGTGTGGTCGCCCAATTCCCGTAAGTCTTCGGTTGACTCTCAAAGGTGCCCCCAAGCGTCAATTTGGCGGGTAGATCATCGCGTTTGACCATGAGCATCTTGTCCGGGAACACCTCAAAGTACCGGATCACCCCGTTATATTCGCTACGTATCACCGTGCCCTTGCGCCCTCGCCGCTCCTCTACTTGCCCCGGAGTCAGTTCAACCGTCGGCACGCCGTCGGTTTGTTCGCGCAGGGCAAACAGTTCGACATTACCGAATTCCAACGCTTGGCGATCAGCCAATGGCAGGTTCGCAATCATCCTGCGGGTGACCGTACCCAATCCTTGCTTGAGGTTGTCAAGATAGGTGTCAACTTCAACGGACACCAGGTTCTGCACGTTCGCCAATTTGTCGATCCTGGCGTTCAAGGCTTTTACGTTTTGATCAACGGCGGCTTGCTGCTGCTTGCTCAGGCCCTTATCAGCGGCATAGGGGGACTTCGGCTTGGCGGGTTGAGGCGGTTGCTCGCCAGGGGCCAACAGCATCCAGCGGTTGGTGGTCAGGTCACCGGTCATGTAAGTCTCGATGAGTGAGCGCGTCCTCGGTTCCGACAGTTTCATATTGCGCCGTTCATTTGGATCAGCGATGTACACCCTCATGGCTTCCAGCTGCTTGACATCGAGATCTGGAAACTCTTTTTGCAACTGTTCGATCGCCAAGCTTCGTCGAGTCGGCAGCGGCGTCTTGAACGCATTCAGGGCTTGCAGGAGCTGGTCGCGCTGAGCATCGAACGCGCTGGCGGCCTGCTGATACTGCTGCGGTGTATACGCCCCGTCTGCCGGTTTCGTGTAAAGCCCCTGCATCAACCCCCAATCCAGCAATGGGGCGATCCCATGGTTATCCAGCACCGCTGCTTCTTCAGGGCTTCGGGGGTCCAGCCGGGTCAGTGCCATGACTTCCTGGTAACTCATGGCCCGTGAACAGCCAGGCCCGCCCTGGCGTTCGGCAAACGCGACGCCCAGGCGCAAGTCGGCCCATTCGGTGGTGCCCATGCGCAGCGTGGAGACACTGTCCGCGATCAGGAATTCGGGGGCGGCACTCGCCAGGAACAGATGGGCCACCAGCGGAGCAGCCTTGGCATCAGGCCCCAGCTTCTGTTTAAGGTGCGCCTCAATGTCCTCGCGCACAGCGGCCATCGAGCGCCCGTTGTTGGCGGCCTGGTAAATGTCATACCCGGCGATGACCCCAGGCTTGCCGGGTGCATCAGGGTCGATTTGCAGCATGATTGCCGCCATGGCCCACCGCATGACCTCAAGGGTTGAGGGCCCGGCGGCGGACTGCCCGCGGAACTGTCGACCCGTCGCAATATGCTCCCAGCGCGCCTGAGGTTGACTTCGGTACAGGGCCAGTTTCAGATAATGCTCAGCCTTTGAACGCAGTTCATCAGGGCTGGTGGAGTCGACAAATCCGCCGGAAAGAAGATCGCGCGAAGGATTACGGTGAGAGGGATCCACACGGCTCAACCCCGCCAGGAATTGTTTGTCAGGCTCAGACAACGCCCCCGGCACCCATGGGGTGGAGATCAATTGCGCAAAATTACCCAAGGGTGGCGCTGGTGGCAGCGAAGCATTCAGCCAGCGGATCGTGTTACGCAATTCACCCACGGTTTTGGGCAGCGGCAGATCATGGGTTTTCAGGACGTCGCTGACTGACGCGGTGGTTGCAGCCGCTTTGGCTAGCGACGATGTACTGCCGATTTGCGCTTGAACACCTGTGAGCACCAACGCTTCGTTGTCAGGCTTGTTACCCAAGAGCGCACTCAGCTGGTTTGACAGATTTTTGCGTTCGTCGATTCTGTCGACAACCGTTCTGGCCGTCAGTATCCGCTGATTGATCCGCGCCTTGGTGTCGCCCGGCAGCGCAAGCCAATTCGACGCCGCAAGCTCGTTACGCACTCGGCCCAGATCGCCCTCGTGAGCGGGTGGTTTAACCCCATACCAGCTCAGGACCGTATTGCGTGACAAGATATCGCTGTCATCACTGAGATAGGGCAAGCCGTTGCCCGCAACATCCAGCGCGGCCGCAGCGGCATTTATCCGGGGGCTGATGCGCCACCAACCCGAACCGTCGCCTGCGGTGAAGGTTTCCAGGCGCGTGACACCGTCTCGCGTCACGTTGCCGGTCACCGAATCGGGCTTGATGACGACGGAGGACATTACGATGCCCTGTTTCAAGAACCAGGCGATGGCCTCGGGTGTGTTGATCGCGCTGCGGTACGCGTCAAAAGCGGGGAAAAGGCTGGAGCCAGGCGGGACCTGCACGCGTTTGTCTGTGAGACCGCCCAGTGCAGAGCCACTCATGGAGTCTTGCAGCTGGCGGTCGGCGAGAGGTGCCAAGCGACTCCTGCGGGTGGATGGAGGAAGAAAAGTCCACCCAGGCCTCCTCTCGTCGGTAGAGGCTTGTTGTGTCGTACTGCGCTTGGCGCGAGTACTGCTGGTGTCGGTAGCTGGCGTATCTAACGCTTGCGAGTTGATAACATCCCTGAAATTAAACGTCCTGGAAGCATTGATGCCGGAAATAGGCATAACGACTCTCCCACTGAGTTTGGATGAGTGAAGCAACTGCTCCGATTCCAGAGCAGCAAGGGGCACCTTAAAACGCCATTTATGGCGACGTTGTAAGGAAAATCCCAAGCCTCAACATCCCGCGCCCGGACGGGCGCGACCTCAGAAAGACACAGCGAAATCGCTACAAAATGCGATACAACAACCGCTCGATGCGCACTCGGCTGACCCTGCGCAGGAACTTGCCGACCGCTGGCGGATAATCCAGCAGCGTCTGCAACTGCTGGTAACCCTCAATGCGCGTGGTGTGCTGAAAAATCTGCGCCAGCTCAGTGCGGCGCGGCGCCAGCCATTGCCCCTGCGGGTCATCAATCAGCAAGCCGTTTTCCAGATCCAGGCGGAACGCGCGCGGGTTGAGGTTGTTGCCGGTGAGCAAGGTGTAACGCTGGTCGACCCACAGGCCTTTGAGGTGATAAGTGTTGTCGCCGTCGCGCCACAGGTGCAGGTTCAATTGCCCACTGTCGATCACCGGCTGATGGCGCTTGGCGAAACGCCGCAAACTGATTTCGTACAGATAAGGCAGCGCCGAGATCACCTTGAACGGTTCGCTCGGCGGAATGTAAAAATCGTTGGCGGTTTTGTCGCCGACAATGATGTCGACCTTCACCCCGCGCGCCAGGGCACGGTTGATTTCCCGGGTCACCGGCAACGGCAGGTTGAAGTACGGCGTGCAGATGGTCAGTTGATGCTGGGCGCTGGCGATCAGCTCCAGGATCACCCGGTTCAGCGGGTTGTTCTTGCCCACGCCGAGCAATGGGGTGACGGACAGGTGGCCGTTGGGCAATTGCCCCAGCGTCGTGTCGTAGGTCGCGTGTTTCAGGCGGCTGCGCAAGTCGCCAATATCGTTGCGCAAGCTGCGGGTCGTGGGCGGGTTCGGCAGGTCAAGGCGATGCACCGCCTTGGACGCAACAAGACCGTGCTCAACCAGGTGCTGCATGGAGTCGGCCAACGGCTGGTTGTGAATCAAGTGATAACGGTCAAACCGGTACTTGTCGAACTTGTGCAGGTACACATTGTTCAGGCTCGCGCCGCTGTACAGCACGCTGTCGTCGATCACAAAACCCTTGAGGTGCAGCACGCCAAACAGTTCGCGGGTTTGCACCGGTACGCCATACACCGGCACTTCACTGCTGTGGGATTGCGTCATCGCCTGGTACCAGGCGCTGTTGCCTGGCTGCTTGCCGGCGCCGATCAAACCACGCTGGGCGCGCAGCCAGTCGACCACCACCACGATGTCCAATTCCGGCCGTGCCGCCTTCGCGGCGTGCAAGGCGTCGTAGATTTCCTGCCCCGCCTCGTCCTGCTGCAAATACAGCGCAACGATGTAGATGCGCCGCGTCGCCAGGGGGATTTTCTCCAGCAGGCAACGGCGGTAGGCATCGGCACCGGACAGCACCTCAATGGCATCGCTGGAAAGTGGGAAACCGCGCAGTTTGGGCAACAGGGAGCGTTTGAAGAACGACGGCATAAGGCTCGCAATGGGTCGAATCCGAAGAGGCCCCGAGCTTACACCATGGGGGTGCTCAGGTCTCGTTGCGCGGCATGGAAAAAAGTTTATTGACCAAGAAGAACGATCGTTCTACTGTACGACCCATGAACGACATGACCCACAATGAAACCCGCGACATCATCCTCGACGTCACCGAGAAGTTAATCTATCGCCATGGCATCGCCGCCACCGGCATGGACTTTCTGGTGAAAACCGCCGGTGTATCGCGCAAAAGCATTTATCGCTATTTTGCCAACAAGGATGAATTGGTGATCGCAGCGCTGCAACGCCGAGATGAACGCTGGATGCACTGGCTTCGCACTGAGGTAGAACGCAGCGAGGGTAGCGGCGAACGCCTGCTGGCGCTGTTCAGCGCACTCAAGACGTGGTTCGACTCGGCGGATTTTCGCGGCTGCGCCTTCATCAATACCAGCGGCGAAACCGGCGACCCCCAAAACCCTGTGCGCCTGTTGGCCAAGGCGCATAAACAGAAACTGTTCGAGTACGCACTCGAACTGTGTAAAGCACATGGCACCCCCGACCCGCAACGGCAGGCCGCGCACCTGCTGATCCTGATCGATGGCGCCATTACCGTTGCCCTGGTGATGGGCGATTCAACAGCGGCCGATAATGCGCAATGCATGGCGCAAACGTTATTGGGACTTTGAACGCACTCACGCTGCAACTTTCGATTAACCCTTATTGTTTTAAGGAGCTGCCGAATGACCTCGATTACAGAAACCCGCCCGCCGCTGCCGCCGTTTACCCGTGAATCGGCCATCGAAAAAGTGCGCCTGGCCGAAGACGGCTGGAACTCCCGCGACCCGCAACGAGTGTCTCTGGCCTATACCCTGGACACGAAATGGCGTAACCGCGCCGAGTTCGCCCATAACCGCGAAGAAGCCAAGGGTTTTCTCACCCGTAAATGGGCCAAAGAGCTGGATTACCGGCTGATCAAGGAACTGTGGGCGTTCACCGGTAACCGAATTGCCGTGCGTTACGCCTATGAGTGGCATGACGACTCGGGCAACTGGTTCCGCTCCTACGGCAACGAGAATTGGGAGTTCGACGAGAATGGCCTGATGGCTAACCGTTTTGCCTGCATCAACGACCTGCCTATCCAGGAAAGCGAGCGCAAATTCCGCTGGCCGCTGGGGCGCCGTCCGGATGATCATCCGGGGTTGTCCGAACTGGGACTGTAAGACCTGCCTGCTGAAACAGTGGGAGCTGGCTTGCCAGCTCCCACACAAACCCACCCTCAATCCTGATTCAGACCTACCCGGTACAGCACACCCTTATCCTCATCCGTCAGCACATACAGGTAGCCATCCGGCCCCTGCCGCACGTCACGAATCCGCGCCTTCAGGTCGCCGAGCAAGCGCTCTTCATGGATCACCTTGTCACCGTCGAACTGCAAGCGGATCAACTCCTGACTGGCCAACGCGCCGATAAACAGGTTGTGCTGCCAAGGCTTGAACCGGTCGGCATCATAAAATGCCATGCCGCTGATACCCGGGGATTGTTCCCAGACGTGATGGGGTGCCACCGTGCCCTCCACTGTCTTGCCCTGGGCTTCGGGAATCGGCGTCAGCGAATAGTTGATCCCGTGCGTCGCCAATGGCCAACCGTAATTCTTGCCCCGCTCGATGATATTGATTTCATCGCCACCGCGCGGGCCATGTTCGTTTTCCCAGATAGTGCTGCTCCAGGGGTTCAGTGCCAGCCCCTGGGGGTTGCGCTGGCCGTAGGACCAGATCTCGGGACGTACGCCCGGCTGGCCGACAAAGGGGTTGTCATCCGGAACGCGGCCGTCCGGAAAAATCCGCACCACCTTGCCTTGCAACTTGTCCAGGTCCTGGGCGGTCGGCCGGTCGTTGTTTTCGCCCAGGGTCACGAACAGGTAGCCGTCACGGTCGAACGCCAGGCGCGAACCGAAATGGTTGCCGGTGGAGAGCTTGGGCTCCTGGCGCAGAATCACCTTGAAATCCTTCAAGCCGCTCAAGTCATCCGCCAGGCGGCCACGCCCGACAGCTGTCCCGGCCTTGCCGCCTTCGCCGCCGCCTTCAGCGTACGACAGGTAGACCATACGGTCCTGTTTGAAGTCCGGCGACAGCACCACATCGAGCAAACCGCCCTGCCCTTTGGCCCACACCTGCGGCACGCCGGTCAGTGGCGCGGACAGTTTGCCATCCGGGCTGACAACGCGCAGGTGACCGGGGCGCTCCGTCACCAGGAAGCCTTGTTTGTCCGGTAAAAACGCCACGGCCCAAGGGTGATCAAGGCCTTTGGCAATGGGTGTTGCGGTAATGCTGCCTTGTTCACTGGGGAACTGCTGGGCGTCGGCGGCATAGACTGCTGACAGTGGAAGAATAACGCTGGCGCAAAGGGCGGCTAACAGGGTTTTGCGTGCAAACATAAGACAGAGTCCTTACCGGCGATTGCCGTTGGCATCATAGGTGGGCGCTTTGGTATCGGTCGCAGGGCGGCTGGGGGCGGCGTCACGCTTGGGGTAGCGGTTGCCGATGCCGCCGTTTTCCAGGGTTGGCGCGGGGCTGGTCGGCCCGGTTTGAATGCCGCGCGTAGCCGGTGCATTGGGCTGGGTGCCCTGCATGCTGTTGGGGTTGGCCCGGTGAATCGGGCTGTTGTTGGCATCGCTACGGCCGGGCAGGCTTTGCGCCTGGGCGAGTGGAACAAGTGCCAGGCCCAACGCCAGCACTGCAAGATGACGCACACAGCTGTTCATGACAAAGCCTCTCCAGGACAAGTGATACGTGCTTTCGATAACACGCTACGCCTTGGGTTCGGCCTGCGACACTAAATAGTTTCTCATCAGGTGTAACACAATCTGTCCGCGCATCCGCCCATCGAAACTTTTGCCGCCGCCTGCGAGTCACCAGAACACAGGCTCTACTCAAGGAATCACACCTATGGCGCGGGCAATCTGGAAAGGCGCAATCAGCTTTGGCTTGGTCCATATTCCGGTTTCGCTGGTCTCGGCAACGTCGTCCCAAGGCGTTGATTTTGACTGGCTGGACAAACGCAGCATGGACCCGGTGGGCTACAAGCGCATCAACAAAACCACCGGCAAGGAAGTCACCAAGGAGCATATCGTCAAGGGCGTGGCCTTTGAGAAAGGCCGCTATGTGGTGCTCAGCGAGGAGGAAATTCGTTCGGCGCACCCCAAGTCGACCCAGACCATCGAGATCATCGCCTTTGTCGACAGCGACCAGATCCCGCTGCAAAACATCGACACACCCTACTTTCTCGCGCCCGACAAACGCGGTGGCAAGGTCTACGCCCTGCTGCGTGAAACCCTCAAGAAAACCCGCAAGGTTGCTCTGGCCAATGTGGTGTTGCACACCAAGCAGCACCTGGCGGCGCTGATGCCGCTGGAGTCGGCGCTGGTGCTGGTGATGCTGCGCTGGCCCGCCGAAGTGCGCAGCCTGGATGAACTGGAGTTGGGCAGCGACGTGACCAAACCGACGCTGGCCAAGGGCGAACTGGACATGGCCAAGCGCTTGGTGGAGGACATGAGCGCCGATTGGCAGCCGAACGATTACCGCGACAGTTTCCAGGAAAAGATCATGGCGCTGGTGAAGAAAAAGGCCAAGGCGGGCAAGGTCGAAGACGTGGAAACCACTAAGGGCACCGAGGAGCGCAAGTCTGCGGATGTGATCGACCTGACCGAGTTGCTCAAACGCAGCCTGGCAGGCAAGCCGGCCAAAAAACCGGCCGCGAAGAAATCCACCAAGGCCTCGTGATTCAAGGAACTCTCCATGTCAAAACCCTTGAGCGAATACAACCGTAAACGCGATTTCAACATCACCGCCGAGCCCGCGGGCAAGGCGCCTGCCGGCAAACGCAAGGCCCAGGCGTTGACGTTCGTGATTCAGAAACACGACGCGCGCAACCTGCACTATGACTTTCGCCTGGAACTCGACGGCGTGCTCAAAAGCTGGGCCGTGCCCAAGGGCCCAAGCCTGGACCCGAGCCAAAAACGCTTGGCGGTGCACGTTGAAGATCACCCCCTGAGCTACGGCAGTTTCGAAGGCCGCATTGCGCCCGGCCAATATGGCGCCGGGGACGTGATCGTGTGGGACCGGGGCGTTTGGCAGCCCCACGAAGACCCACAAAAGGCCTATGCCGCCGGCAAGCTCAAGTTCACCCTGATCGGTGAAAAACTGTCCGGCGATTGGGCCCTGGTGCGCACTCGCCTCAAGGGCAGCGGTGACAAGGAGCAATGGCTGCTGATCAAGGAAAAGGATCAGCAAGCCCGGCCAGCCGCCGACTACGACATTGTCCAGGCCGAACCGAAAAGCGTGATCAGCGACGCCACCGTCGGTAAAACCAAGGCACAGGCAAAACCCGGGAAAACCACCACCACCCTCCCCGAACAACTCAGCCCGCAGTTGGCGACGCTGGTCGACCGCGCACCGGACGGCGACTGGCAATACGAGATCAAGTTCGACGGTTACCGCATGCTGGCCCGCATCCAGGGCGCTGAAGTGCGCCTGTTCACGCGCAATGGACATGACTGGACCGAGCGCCTGCCGCGCCAGGTCAAAGCCCTGCAGGCGCTCAAACTCAAGGACAGCTGGCTCGACGGCGAAGTGGTCAGCCTAGATGGCGACGGCTTGCCGGATTTTCAGGCGCTGCAGAATGCCTTTGATATCGGCCGCAGCCTCGACATCGTGTATTACCTCTTCGATGCGCCTTTTCTCGACGGGCACGATCAGCGCAAGTCGCCCGTGGAAACCCGTCGCGCGGCGCTCAAAGCCGCACTGGCCGGCAGTCGCAGCAAACTGCTGCGGTTTTCCGAAGCCTTTGTCGCCAATCAGCGCGACATCTTTGAAAGTGCCTGTGACCTGGCGCTCGAAGGCGTCATCGGCAAGCGTTTGGGCAGCCCTTATACGTCCACCCGAAACACCGACTGGATCAAACTCAAATGTCGCCTGCGCCAGGAGTTCGTGATCGTCGGCTACACACGCCCCAAGGGCTCACGCAGCGGGTTTGGGGCGTTGTTGCTTGCCGTCAATGACGACGCCGGTCTGGTTTATTCCGGGCGCGTGGGCACCGGGTTTGATCAGGCCTCGCTAGAGGCCATCTACGCGCAGCTCAAACCGCTGGAACGCGACACGTCGCCCCTGCACACACCCCTGACCAGCGCCCAGGCGCGCGGCGTGCATTGGGTGGAACCGAGCCTGGTCGGCGAAGCACAGTTCGCTGAATGGACCCGCGAAGGTGTCGTACGCCAAGCCGCTTTCGTTGCGTTGCGCACCGACAAACCGGTTGCGCAGATCATTCATGAGCAACCGCGCGCAGCCAAATCCCTCAAGCCGCCAACCGTCAAAAAAACCGGCGCTGGCGTAAAGATCACGCACCCCGAGCGTGTTATTGACCCGCAAAGCGGTACGCAAAAACAGCAACTGGCCGAGTTCTACGCCGATATCAGCCCCTGGCTGCTACCCTTCTTGCGGCACCGCCCGGTGTCACTGCTGCGCGCACCGGAAGGCATCGAAGGCGAACAGTTTTTTCAAAAACATGCCGAGCGTCTGGCGATTCCGCACATCAAACAGCTCGACCAGGCGCTGGATCCCGGCCACGCACGGCTGATGGAAATCGACACCGCCAGCGCCCTGGCCGGCGCCGTGCAGATGGGCACCGTGGAACTGCACACCTGGGGCGCCACCTCGGACAAAATCGACACCCCCGACCTGTTCATACTCGACCTCGACCCGGACCCCGCGCTGCCGTGGAAAACCATGCTGGAGGCCGCGCAACTGACGTTATCGGTGCTGGATGAATTGGGCCTGGATGCCTACGTCAAAACCAGCGGCGGCAAAGGCTTGCATATCGTCGTGCCGCTGGCTCGCCGGGATGGCTGGGACAGTGTCAAAGCGTTCGCCAAGGCCATTGCGCAGTTCCTCACCGAGCAACTGCCGGAGCGCTTTACCGCCACCTCCGGCCCAAAGAACCGCGTGGGCAAGATCTTCATCGATTACCTGCGTAACGCCCGCGGCGCGAGCACAGTGGCCGCCTATTCGGTGCGGGCACGGCCAGGGTTGCCGGTTTCGGTGCCGGTCAGCCGAGAGGAGTTGAAAGGGTTGCAGGGTTCGCAGCAATGGACCGTCGCCAACCTGCTCGCGCGGTTGCAAGGCCTGAAGGCCGACCCGTGGGCCGGTTACGCCAATCGACAAAAGATCGGCAAGAAGATGTGGGACAAGCTGGGCGCGAAACCACCGCAGTGATTCGCGCCCCGGAGCCACTTCAAATGAGGATGAAGATGAGCGCCAGACCTGCAAAAATTGCCCACTTTTCCAGGTAGTAACGTGCACGATTGCGTTTTTTCAGCTCTTTACCGCGCAGACGAATCTTGTACAGGCGGGTGAACGCGCGGTTCAGGCCGCCCGTCTTGTCGCCATCATCGTTGGGCGAGCCCGCCGCGGCCATTACATTGCGGCTGAACCAGCGGTTGAACGCTGCCGCCCAGCGGTACTTCATCGGCCGTTCGATATCGCAGAACAAAATGATGCGATTTTGCTGTGTGGTGTTTTCTGCGTAGTGAATGTACGTCTCGTCAAACATCACCGGCTCGCCGTCGCGCCAGTAATAGCTCTCGCCATCCACATTGATGTAGCAGCCCGGATCGTTGGGCGTATCCAGGCCCAGGTGATAGCGGTAGGAACCGGCATACGGGTCGCGATGGCGCACCAGCTTGGAGCCCGGTGGCAACTCGGCAAACATCGCCGCCTTGATCGAGCCAATGCTTTGCACCAGCTCAGTGGTGCGCGGGCACAGCTTCATCGCCGACGGGTGACTGTCGCCGTACCACTTGAGGTAGAAACGCTTCCAGCCCGACTTGAAGAACGAGTTGAAACCCACGTCGTTGTACTGATCCGAGCGCTTGATCTCGCCTGCGCGCATGAGGTTCTGGCCTTCCAGGCGGATTTCCTCCCAATGCTCCTGCAAGGGGCTCAGGTCGGGGAAATCGCTGGGCGACAGGAACGGGCGGCTTGGCTGCCTGGAGAACAGGTAGAGAAAGCAGTTGATCGGCGCCAGGAACGTCGAGTGATCGCTAAGCTGGCGACCCAGTTTGTGCCGCACCCGACCACGCAGGTGTACATACGCAATGGAGGCAACGTAGAGAGCAACAATAATGAGTTTCAAGGTATTCGTCACAAGTCAGTAGAGAACAGGCTGCTCCTGCGAGCCCACAACGGCCGAGGATTTAAAAGCAGCACCTGAAATCACAATTACACATGGTCGCCCGAGCCGGCTTGAGACAAATCGGTTCAAGGTCATTGGCAGTTATTTAGCCACAGTTTGTAACCAAAGGTTAACTAAGAATTGTGAAAACCTGTCCACAGAACCTTCTGTGTTCAGCGTGGGCGTGCCTTGCGCACGCCCACTTACCTGACGTTTTACAGGAGTGGCTGCTCGTCCTCACGGCCCGTACGAGCACCCCTTGCCGTATCAAGCCGGGCGGCGCGATGCGTCAATATGAAGTAACGGATCAACGCTGCCAGAACACCCAGAAACAGCCCGACGACCAGACTTCCCGCAATGATCAGCATTTTTTTCGGCTTGATCGGAGACAACGGCTCCTGAGCACGGCGGTCGATGGACACCAGTTTCAAGCGGGTCATATCGATGTTGAGGCCCTTCAACCTGGCGACTTCGGCACGCAGCGGTTCGACGTCCCGCAGGAAAATATCCTCGTTCGAGCGTTTTTGCAGCGTCTCGACTTCTCGGTTGGATTCGAGCAATCGAAGCTCTTTGCTGATCTCGGCGATGCGATTACTGGTGAAGTCATCGCTGGTGCGCTGCTGCAGCGCGCTACGCTCAGCCTCCAACGCTTCAGTGCCGAGGAAATACAGGGGGATTTTCTGGTTGCTGACCTCGGTCCGCATCATTTGACCGGAGCCGTCGCGTTTACCATCCCCCATAGCCGAAGGTGTGGTGGGCGTCCTGATGCCCATCGACTTGGCAATCGAAATCGCTTCGGCCAACTCGGTCAGGCGGTCGGTGCGCTCCATTTTCATCTGCAGGCGAAGCCCGCTGAGTTCATCTTGCAATCGCGCACGCTTGGTCCGGTCGGCCTCAAGCAGCGTGGCAATTTTGGATTCTTTTTGGGTCTCGTAATTGGCGCGAGCCGCGTCGATCTTGCCCTTGAGCTCAGTCAGGCGGTTGTTAACAATGACCTTGAGGTCGGCACCGACTTGTTCTCGTTCTGCGGCAATGGCGTAGTCAACGAAACCGTTGAGAATCGCCACCCCGTTTATGTCTGACGGGTATTGCAATTGCAACTGGACGAAACTGCCGGGCGCTTCGGACTTGCGCGGGTCCGGGAACACCACATTGACGGAGTTTCGGTTAAAACTTTCAAAACTTTGCTCGAGTGTTTGCCCCGGTTTCTGGAACGCCTCGAACAGTTCTTTGTGACTGCGGAAGAAATCCAGGCGAACCCCATAAGAATCCAACTGCGTGCCAACCTTGGCGAGTGCATCGGCGGGGGGCAACTTGTAGACTTCAGAACGGTTCAACGCATCCAGCTCGTTGATTGCTGCCGGGCGGAGCACACTGCTCACCTCATACACCCTGGGCGACTGAAATGCATAGCCTGCACCCAGCAACCCCACGAGAACCGTACACCCCACTATCAATATTCTCTGCCGCCAGATCGCGTGAAACATTTCAAACAAGTCAATTTCGTCTGACGCTGCAGACGCGTTGCGCGGGGAAGTTGGATTCAAAATTAGAACACCTTAAAATTGACGTCAAAAAGCCATACATGCCTGGCGTTCGAGTCTTAAAAGCCCGGTAAGCGTGGGAATCAGGGACAACGCCCCGAATAAACATGATCAATGGCAGTCTGACCACTTAACTTTACGAAAAGTCCGACGCGATTTAGAGATTATTCCTATTTCATGTCGATGACGGTTCAAACCTGCACATCTTGCCAGAAGCGTGGTCAAATCATTAGTAAATTACGTCTAAACAGACCAAAAATGCGCGAATGGCGCGCTCGCGCATCGCTGGAGATACAATTGAGCCCTTTAAACGAGCACACGTTTGTGCCCGGTACAGGGAGTTTGCATGTCGTTCATTTCAGATCCGGACTATCAGACACTTCAAGGAACGTGGGAGCAGACTTCCCTCGAAGACAGTGGCGTTCTCAACCCAGTGGACGCACACAGTGCTCCCGGCGCGCTCACGACCATCAAAGATGATCGATTCGAAGTCACCACCATCAGCGGCGATGTATTGCTCGCCGGCCGGTTTTTGCTGGACAGCAGCACAACACCCAAAAGCATCACCTGGGTGGATTCGATGGGCGATGACGCCGGCAAGTTGTTACCCGCCAGCTATCGCCTCGAAGGGGACGAATTTGTGTTTATCGCGGCGGACGAAGGCATGCCAAGACCAAGCACCTTCAGTACAGGCCCTGGAGAGACCATGCGCACATTTGTACGCAGGGCCTGAACCGTCGACCTTCCGAAGTTGCGACACGGTTTTCACACCGTCTTCACTTCTCCGGGCATAGGGTAAGGCCACCTACTCCAGTGAATCACTTGGCCCGCCTCTCTCGCGGGCTTTTTTTTGCGCGCGCAAAAAAGTCTCATGCGGGGCGTTTGGTGGCGGTCAAGGTGTAGCACAGCGGCAGTTGTGCCGCTTGGTGCTGATACTTGTCGTAGAGCTCCTCGCGATTGGAATGCGCATACTCCTGCAAATGATCAATCTGCAACTGCGCGGCAATCGCCCCGCTGACCACGCTGCCCAAGGTGTGCACATACCAGTAGGACGTCGGCCCGGCAACGTCCGCCTCGCCTTCGTAGACAATCGACGACTGCAGCACGAAGGGGTCGCGCTTGAAATAGGAACTGTCGGGCAACATCGGGGTGGCGGCTCGCGGGTCGAACATTTCCAGGAACGGGTGGGTTTCATAGATCACCAGCGTGCCACCGGGCTTCAGCGTACTGGCCGCATGACGCATAAACAGCGCGACGTCCGGCATCCAGTTCAGCACACCAATCGTCACCAGGGCGACATCAAACCGGCCGAGCAGACGCTCAGGCAAGTGATGGATATCGGTTTCAATGAAGTCGGGGGTGTGGGGTGAAACGTCAGCCAGCTCCCGTGCTTGCTGCAAAAAGGCGCCGGACTGGTCGACGCCAACCACAGAGCGGGCGCCCAGGCCGAACAACGACAGGCTTTCCCGACCATTGTTACAGCACAGTTGCACCACATCCTTGCCGGCAATGCCGACAGCGTGCAGCCGCGCGGTGATGGTCGGGTCCAGGCAGGAAAAGTCCGCACGTTTTACCGCTTCCAGCAGTGTTTTCCAGGTGTCGGTGCCTTTGTGCAGCGTGGCGGATGCGTCCCAGGCGTCTTTATTGTGGCTAATGGCCTGTTGGGCTGAGGGCATGTCCATTGCGTCTCCAGATATTCAATACAGCGGGTGTCGGAAAATAAGCCAAATAGCTGTCGGACGAAACCCTCAATGCCCGCGAAACTTATGGCAAAACCCACTGGTCACTAAGCCAATAGGCGTTCAGCCATTGAACGCCGCCAGATAAAGAGTTTGCCGTGGCTTTTCACTCCGACCTGCGCACCACCTTGTCCCTCGACGGTCTGAATTTTTTCCTGGCGGATGTGCGTGACGGCCTCGGGCCCTATCTGGCGATCTACCTGCTGGCAGTGCACAAGTGGGACCCGGCCAGCATCGGCGTGGTCATGACCCTGGCCGGCATCGCCGCGCTGATCACCCAAGGCCCAGCGGGCGCATTGATCGATCGCACCCGCAGCAAGCGCGCAGTGATTGCGATTGCCGCGATTCTGGTGACGCTCAGTTGCTTGCTGCTGCCGTTTGTCAGCTCATTCAGCTGGGTGGCGCTGACCCAGGCCGCCAGCGCGGTTGCCGCTTCTGTATTCGCCCCAGCGATTTCCGCGATTTCCCTGGGGATCACCGGGCCGCGCGCCTTCACCCGCCGAACCGGACGCAACGAAACCTTCAACCATGCCGGCAACGCCGTGGCGGCATTGCTGGCCGGTGGCCTGGCGTATCTGTACGGGCCGGTCGTCGTGTTTTACCTGATGGCCTTTATGGCAGTCGCCAGCATCGTGGCGGTGAGCTGTGTGTCGGCGGCGGCGATCGACCATGAGGTTGCGCGGGGTTTTGACCCGGCCCACAGCAGCGATCACGAGCAACCCTCCGGCATCAAGGTACTGCTGGCCAATCGGCCCTTGCTGCTGTTCGCCATCTGCTGCGCGCTATTTCACTTGGCCAATGCCGCCATGCTGCCGCTGGTCAGCCAGAAGCTGGCACAGATAAACCTGCAAATGGCCACGCCGCTGACATCGGCGTGTATCGTCGCGGCGCAACTGGTCATGGTGCCGATGGCCTGGCTGGTGGGGCTGAAGGCGGATGTGTGGGGGCGTAAACCGTTGCTGCTGGCGGGTTTCCTGATTCTGCCCCTGCGCGGCGTGCTCTATACCTTGTCCAGCGACCCCTACTGGCTGGTAGCCGTGCAAATGCTCGACGGTATCGGCGCGGGGATTTTCGGTGCGCTGTTCCCGGTGATCGTCAAGGACCTGACCCAAGGCACCGGGCGCTTCAATGTCAGCCTCGGTGCACTGTCGACCGTGTTCGGCCTTGGCGCCGCATTGAGCAGCAGCCTGGCCGGCTTCGTCGTGCAACAGGCCAGCTACAATGCCGCATTCCTGACCCTTGCCGGTGTGGCAACGGTGGCCCTGGCGCTGCTGTGGCTGGCCATGCCGGAGACCTTAACGAAACCATCCTTCCCTGCTCTCAAAACGCTACGAAAACCAGCTGGCCCTTGAGGCTTCCATCATTGAGTAATCGCAACTTGCAGGCAACTGACCAGAGCTGGTCCAGCACGGGCATCACTCTGGTGGCCTCGGCCGGCTGAGACACCGCGAATAGGCATTCATAAAATTTATGAAATGAGGCCAGTTTGACGGAACTGTTCTGCGCTCCACACCACTCATCATTTCGTCGTTATTTTTGTGAAGCAAACAAAGTAACGACAATTCAGTGGAAACCTGCTTGCAAGGTTAAGGCATAAGCAGGTGTGAGTCGGGCAGCTCCACAAGATCCGATCGGTACTGGTTGTTTATAGCGACCCGTGTCAAATGCAGTTTAGAACCTCGATCATCAAGGATGGGAAATAGTGTCAAGAAAAAATAATCGCTGTATTTAATGCGTAGAGGTAATTTCACATGAACCCTATTAATACATCGCGTCCGGGCGTCAGTATTTACCCTTTGACTGTTGAAGCAACTGACAAACCGGCGCCTGCGGCTCCTCCAACAGCGAGAAATGACACCGAGATGATGTTACCTCCGAGTCCAGGAGCATCTCTATCCAAGCCGCGCGTCATGCCGCGCGCAAATGCATTATTAATGGCAAAATTCAATGAAAACAATGAGCTAAATACACCGCAAGGTGACAAGGTGACCCTTCGTGGCGGTGGCCGACACGACGCAGGCTCCTCGAGCAAATCTGCACCGCAAGATCCTACATACTTCGACCCTTTGCCTGGTCATCGCCAAACGCGCATGGCTGATTGCTGGTATGCAGCAATGAAAATGGTACTTCAGGGTAAATATGGCGAGGAATACAAACCGTCGGGGGAAACAGTCACAAAGGCTCGCGGCCTTCCCTTGTTAGGCAAAAAACTGTCCTTCGGAAGTCGAGAGGGCCTACAGATAATGGAAGACAATGGATTTGTAGGCGTTGGCCATAAAATCGTTCCTGAAGACAGTGGATCTATAGGGAATCTACTGGATCGGCACGGTCCATTTATTGTGATGGGATCCTTTGACTTATTAAGCTTAGGGCACGCAGTGGTAGTAGTGGGCGTTGATCATCCGTCCCAGCAGATTTGTGTACAAGATCCTGCCAAAAAAAATGCTGCTCCTGAATGGCTTCCGCTTGATTACTTAAAGAATACCCATCGGAGTTCCGGCTCGGACAACATAGACGTTAACTCTGCGATTGCATTGAGTGCTTAGTAAGCGTCTACCCAACACACTGGGTGTGTTGGGCAGCCACCTTGCGATTTTGCGCAAGGTGGCAGGTCGGGCGAATCGCCATAGCCCCCAGTTGATATGCTACGGAATTCGCCATGTTGATTTTCGCGACCACGAATGCAGGTCAGCTATGCGGCGCTTTTTGAGTGTGTGTTTTTTTCAGGTTTGCGTCTGTCCGAAGCCCTGACCTTGCGGTGGGATGCGGTTGACGAAGAGAAGAGGACGGCCCATGTGTGTCGTGGGATCGCCCTGGGAGAAGTGGTAGAGCGCACGAAAACGGGAGGTGACCGCTTTGTTTTGTTGAATGACCGCGCTATGCACGCCCTTCATTTTTCCGCCATCGAAGAATTCAGAGTACGTGAAACAGACACCCGACCTTCACAAGCAATGGATTCCGAAGCTGAAAACGTTGAACATCCGTCGTCGGCCGCCATACAACTGTCGTCACACCTATGCGACAATATGCATTATGTCTGGCATGAACCCCGCCTTCATCTCCCAGCAGCTCGGCCATAGTGTGCAGATGCTGCTCTCGACTTATGCGCGTTGGATCAACTCAAGCTCGGACTGGAGCGAAATGGAAAAGCTCCAGATTGGTCCCAAATTGGTCCCAGCTCAAATAAGCGCACCCTAAGCTATTGATAGGTAAAGTAATTGATCTCCACAGCTAACATCACCATGCAGTTCGGCGCCAAGCCGCTCTTCGAGAACGTCTCGGTCAAGTTCGGCGCTGGCAACCGTTATGGTTTGATCGGTGCCAACGGTTGCGGCAAGTCGACCTTCATGAAAATCCTCGGCGGCGACCTTGATCCGTCCGGCGGCCAGGTCATGCTGGAGCCCAATGTACGCCTGGGTAAACTGCGTCAGGACCAGTTCGCCTACGAAGAATTCACCGTGCTCGACACCGTGATCATGGGCCACGAGGAGCTGTGGAAGGTCAAGGCCGAGCGCGACCGCATCTACTCGCTGCCGGAAATGAGCGAAGACGACGGCATGGCCGTGGCCGAGCTGGAAACCGAATTCGCCGAGATGGACGGCTACACCGCCGAATCCCGCGCCGGTGAACTGTTGCTGGGGCTGGGTATCCCCCTGGAACAGCACTTCGGCCCGATGAGTGAAGTGTCCCCAGGCTGGAAACTGCGCGTATTGCTGGCGCAGGCACTGTTCTCCGACCCTGAAGTGCTGTTGCTCGACGAACCGACCAACCACTTGGACATCAACACCATTCGCTGGCTGGAAAACATCCTGACCCAGCGTTCGAGCCTGATGATCATCATCTCTCACGACCGTCACTTCCTGAACAGCGTGTGCACCCACATGGCTGACCTGGACTACGGCGAGCTGCGCCTGTTCCCGGGCAACTACGACGAGTACATGACCGTGGCGACCCAGTCCCGCGAGCAACTGCTGTCGGACAACGCCAAGAAGAAGGCGCAGATCTCCGAACTGCAATCCTTCGTCAGCCGCTTCTCGGCCAACGCCTCGAAAGCCAAGCAGGCCACCTCCCGTGCCAAGGCAATCGACAAGATCCAGCTGGCCGAAGTCAAGCCGTCGAGCCGCGTGAGCCCGTTCATCCGCTTCGAACAAACCAAAAAGCTGCACCGCCAGGCGGTCATCGTTGATCGCATGGCCAAAGGCTTCGACGGCAAGCCGCTGTTCAAGGACTTCAGCTTCCAGGTTGAAGCCGGCGAGCGCGTCGCCATCATCGGCCCGAACGGTATCGGCAAGACCACCCTGCTGCGCACCCTGGTCAACGAACTGACCCCGGACGCCGGCAGCATCAAGTGGACCGACGCCGCGGAACTGGGCTACTACGCCCAGGACCACGCGTCCGACTTCGAAGACGACATGAGCCTGTTCGACTGGATGGGCCAGTGGACCCAGGGCGAGCAAGTGATTCGTGGCACTCTGGGCCGCATGCTGTTTTCCAACGACGAGATCCTCAAGTCGGTCAAGGTCATCTCCGGTGGTGAGCAAGGCCGCATGCTGTTCGGCAAGCTGATCCTGCAAAAGCCGAACGTGCTGATCATGGACGAACCGACCAACCACTTGGACATGGAATCCATCGAAGCACTGAACCTGGCGCTGGAAAACTACCCGGGCACGCTGATTTTCGTCAGCCACGACCGTGAGTTCGTATCGTCCCTGGCCACCCGCATCATCGAGCTGAGCCCAAGCGGCGTGATCGACTTCAGCGGCACCTATGACGACTACCTGCGCAGCCAGGGCGTGGTGTTCTAAGTAACACCGGTTACGCAGATTCAAGGCTTCGCACTTGCAGAGCGCCAACGGCAACGTTGGCGCTTTTTTATTGGCCGCTCCCTTCCGCCAGGAAACCCTCCGGCGTTTCATGCCGGGTCGGGGTGCGTTCCTCATGATAGTGCGGCCTGCCCGCCTCGGATTTCATCAGGTCATGATTGGCCAGGATGGTTTCCGTCAGCAACGTGTCCTCGCCCTCCTTGAACCAACAGGCGAGCGCCGAGTTTCGATTGCCGTGCATATCGACGATCTTCAGGCGCGTGTGCGCCGGGGGTGCGCCGAGCAAAGGCGCCTCTGGGAAGTGTTGGGGCGGCAGCACCAGCGCGTCTCCGGGCCGAACCCACAGGTCGGCGAGGCAGATTTCCTCAACGAAAGGCCGCCAGCGCGCCACGCTGATAACCAGTGGCAGCCGGCCGTAGCGTGAAAAAAAGGCATGGGGAAACGCGTGGTATTCCAGGTCGGTCGGGTTGTAAGTCAGCAGCTCGCGCTGGCGCGCCAGCCCCAGATAGGGCGATTGATGCCCGGCCCATTTGCCGTAGGTGTACTGGCCCAGGATCAGTTGCTCATGGTCGAAATGGATGCACTCGCCACTGCGCAGCAAGGTCATGCCAAAGGCCTGTGCGGTCTCTTCAGTGGCCCACATCGGTTCATAACGCACTTCGCGGGCGTGGAAGTCGAACGATTTGATCGTGTAGGAACCGCTGCTGGTGGGGATTTCCCTGGGTTCCCAGGTGACGCCTGTATAGCGGGCGCCCCGCTCAAGTTCGGGGTCCTGCGGCGCGAGCTGGATCAGTCGGCCTTCTTCATGGCGCTTGAAGCGCGCCAGGCCGTGGTCGTTGTACAGGTACGGAAAGGCGCGGGTGTCGAGCTCGACCTCCGCGCCATCGCCGATAAAAGGCACACAGTTGAAGAGTTGCATGGTGGTTGCACCGTCGGGGTCCGGGTGAGACAGCCGGGGCGGCGAGGGTCTGCCGCCGGTTTAATGTCGCCGACCCGGCATCATGACCGGGTCGGCGAGTCGTTTCCTTTACTTCACCACAGCGTTAGCAGAACGGTACGGTACGCGCTGCTCGCGAAACCAGTGCAAGTCCGGCGTCGTGCCCCACTTGCGCACCGATGCCCCCTCTCCGACCCGGGTCAGGTTCTTGTGATTCATATGGAAGTGCGCCAGCAGCAGGTGAAAGACCGGATCACTGCGGCGGTCCCAAACCACATCGTACTCTTGCTTGCCTGCGCTCATGGGCTGGAGGCGGCAATCCTTCTCGTCAGGGTCGCCTTGCAGGCAGGTGCCTGTCTGGTAGTTGATCAACTGGGTGGGACGATGGATGGCGGGGTCGGTATTTTCCAGTTCGAGCATGTACCACAGTTGCCCGGGATTGTGCTCATCCGGTTTTTGCATGGCTAACCGGTCCTCATGCGTTGCGTCCATGGCCAGCGCGCGTTTCTCGCCGGTATTGCTGCGCACGACATACAGCACGGTTTTCGGGTCTTCGAGGGTCTTGCCCGCCTGAACCACTTTCACCCGCCCGAACGAGTCATAAGCCAGGCGTACCGAAACCTTCACGGTTGGGCTGAGGCTGACTCCCGGCTGACCGAAACCGACGATCAGGCCGTCGACCCCTTCATCCCTAAGGTCGTTACCAGCCAGCACGTAAGTCAGGCCGCAGTGCGGGTTAGGCTGGCTTTTCTCGGTGAGGTGTTCCCAGCGTTGCAATATTCTCTCACTGGCCCCGTGCAGGAGCAGCGCTTCGAGCATTGAAGCGCTTGGGAAGTGCTTTTTATCCCGTGGCCAGCGTTCGGTTGCCAACAGCAACTTGTCCCGGCTCTTTTGCTTGAGCAGCAGGGCGAGTGCGTCCCAGAACTGCGTGAAGGCGTCCTGGGAGGCATCCGCCGCTGGAGGGTAGTGGAAGCTTTCGCTGGTCTCTTTAGTGCTGCTGTTGACGAAAATCATGCGCAAGGCCGGGCCGTTTGCCGCAACGTGGGTCGTGGCCGAAACACTGGAGCGCCCGATAACGATGACAGATGTTTTCCAATTGGCGCTGATTTCTACCTTATCGCTGGTGTACCACTGGTAGGCCTCTTCCAGGGCATTGCGGGTCTCCCCTTCCTTGACGAAGCGGTAGATGGGCGTGAGTCGCACCTCTACAACCCGCGGCGCATTGGCCAGGGATTTACGCCATTCCTTGAAGTCTTCGTAGCAGTTGGTGGGGGCCGCATCGTTGAAGCTGATGGAGTGGGTGCCGCCTTGAGTCGTCAGGCTGACACGGCGGTGGGCCAGGTGTTTCTTGATTTCTTCGGAAATTGACGTCGTGGCCTTCGCACTGACGAAGGTGCCGTACTCGGCCTTGATCATCGCGTCGAGGGTGTTTTTTTCACTGGTATAAGTCTTGAGGACGGTCATCGCGTAGTTCAGCGCGCCTCCCACGACCACCTCGTTGACGATGTCGACACCGAAGTCGACAAAGAAATTGAAGAACGGCTTGGGGTTGGCCGGATCGAAACGCTGGGGCAGCTCCTTGACCCGCGTCTGGAATGCCTCGGTACTGTTCGCCGGGTTGACCTCGAAGGCCAGCTTCCACAAGCGCACGGTGTGGCTGTAGATGGCCGCCTCACGCTCTTCAAGTTTTTTGACCTGGGTGCCGAAGGTCATCTCGAAGCCACCGGAAAACGCCCCGTATCGGCCAGAGACTTCGACGCTGGACTGGGTGTGCTTCTCGTATTCATCCCTCGAACTGAAGGTTTCAGTGAAGTAGTTTTCCGACGTCACCTGGGTCACGTTGACGTGTTTACCCACGTTGTACTCCGTGCCATTGCACAGAACCGAGCGTTTGCCGGCCTCCGTGTCACCCACCTTGTGGCACTCCTTGCCGGCTTCGGCCCAGTCCAGCCGGTTCAAACCCCGCCCCAGCAGCTGTGAGCCGTCGATATCCCGAGCTGTAGTGCCCGCGCTGCCTGCGCCGTCCGTCATCACGTTGTTCATCGCCTTCTCCTTTGATCCTGGTGTGATCAGTTGGGCTCAACTGATGGGGGCCAGTATCTGAAGCGCGGTGTCATCGAGACAGTCCAGAGCAGTGTCAGTGTGGTATCAGTTTGGTATCAGATGTGGAGTACACTCAACCGGCTGCCCAGGTACCGCCGAGACGATAGAGATGGACGCCAAACAGACCACGTTTGCCGTTTTGCCCCAGCAGGCCCCGACGGTTTCCGACGGGCGCGTGCTGCTGGATGCCGCGTTGTTGAAAGGGTTGCGCAAACAGCGCGGCCTCAGCCAGGAAACCCTGGCCGAGGCCTGCCTGAACCGCCACTTGTGTGTATCCATCGCTTCCATCAAACGTGCCGAGACCGGCAAGCCTGTGCTCTATCGAACCGCCCGCCATCTGGCCACCGCGTTCCAGATCGACGTCGAGGCGTTGCTCGGGCATTCGGCCACTCGCGCCCTGGTGGAAGTCGAACAGTCGATGACCGAGCTGCACAACACGGTGCTGGCAGCGCAGTCATTGCGCCAGTTCGATGACGATGTGATCCGCTATGTGCTGCAACTGAGCTTTGAAATGGAGGCGCCGGGCGCGCCGGTCAGCCCGGAGCAACAGGCATCCCGGGTGGCGGAAATCGAGCGGCTGATCCGGCAGTTCGGCGGCGTGCCAATGGCGCGTGAGGGCGGCATCGTGGTCGCCCGGTTCGGCGCCCCGCAAGCCTACCGCAGCGACAGCGAACGCGCGCTGCTCTGTGCCCTGGCCCTGAGCCGAGAACAGTTTGCCAGGCCTGACCAGGGCATTGTGCTGCAACTGGTGCGCAACAACGAAGAGGCCTCGGCGATGGGCGAAGCACTGCGCCAGTTGCGCGAGCACAACCGTCGCGACCCGCACGGCAATGCACCGGTGAATGTGGCCCAGGGGTTGGTGGAGCAGCTTCGCGTGCGTTTCGAGTTCTCCCAGGCTGATGAGCCCTTCCCCGCTTATCGCCAATGCCTGCGCTTGCGTCACCTTGACGAGAATGCCTCGCGCCCCTTGGTGGGTCGTACCGTTGAAGTGCAGCAGTTCAAGGCCGTGATCGAGGCCACCCAGGCCTATCAGGACGGGCATGCGGTGTATGTCCGCGGCATGGCCGGTATCGGCAAGACACGCCTGGTCACCGAGTTTTTCGAGATGGCCCGGCAAGGCGGTTTCGCCTGCCATCGCAGCGACGTGCTGGACTTCGGCATGGACAACGCGTTGTGGCCCCTGGGGCAGTTGGTGCGCAGCCTGCTCGGCCTCGACTCGCCTCGACAAAGCGCTGCGCCCGAATGGGAACGCGGCATGCTGCATTTGAAGCTGGCGGACGAGCACCAACTGTTCCTGAGGGTGCTGACCGGCGTGCACCGCGCCGACGAGCCGCCCAGGCACTCCCTCGCGCAGTACGCGGCGATGAGCAGCGAGGTGCGAACCCAGGGCTTGCTCTCGGCGCTTTTACAGTTGCTGCGGCGGCTGGCGGTGCACCAACCCTTGTTGATCTGCATCGAGGACTTGCACTGGGCAGATGTCGCGCTGTGCGCGTTGCTGGGCAAACTGCTCGAAGCGACCGACGAGGTGCCGGTGGTCTGGCTGTTGACCTCACGCCATGAAGGCGACCCGTTGCAAAGCGCCCTGCGCCCTTACTCCAGCAACCCCATGAGCTTGCTGGATATCGCGCCGATCCGGGCGCGCGAAGCCAGCCTGCTGGCCGACCAGTTCAGCGAGGTCGACCCGGCCTATCGGGCCGACTGCGTCAAGCGTGCCCAAGGCAGCCCGTTGTACCTGACGCAATTGCTGTCGAGCCGCGAAGGAGTGTTCCCGGACAGCCTGCGGCACCTGATCCAGACCCGTTTTGACCGACTGCAACCCGAGCATCGGCATGCCCTGCGGTATGCCGCGATCTTCGGCAACCGCTGCGAGCTGGCGCTGTGGCGCGAGGCGCTGGGGCAACCGAAGTATCGGCCAGGCACGGACATGTGCGAAGGCCTGCTACGGGAAACCGAGCCGGGTCGCTACCTGTTCGTGCATGACCTGGTCATGCACTGCCTCTACGATGCGATGCCCGATGCCCTGCGTGAACAGTTGCACCGCGAAGTGGCAAAGCTGTACCGCGAGCGCGATCGCAGCCTGTATGCGCAACACCTGTTGCTGGCCAAGGATCCGGCAGCCTTTGATGCAGTGCTGCTGGCCATGGAGGAAAGGCTCCAGGCCTGCCAATACGACAGCGTGCTGGCACTGGGCCTGCAAGCGGCGGCGTTCGTCGAGCGCGCCGCCGGCAGCTTTACCCTGGCTTTGCGCTGTGGCCAGGCCCATTGCGGCCTGGGGGAAATCGCCCGCGCGCGGGAGTTTTTCCAGAGCGCCCTGGCCCTTGCCGAACAACCGCAGGAACGGATCGAGGCGGCTCTGGAGCTGGCACCGGTGCTCAATACCCTCGACTGCCTTGAGGAAGAGGAGCACCTGATCGAACAGATACTGCCCGGCGCTCAAGCGTTACAGGCACACACGGCATTGGCTCGTTTGTATCAGCTGCGCGGTGATATTTACTTTCCACGGGGCGACTACGCCGAGTGCCGTCGCCTGCATGAGGAATCGCTGTCGTACTCGCGCATCGCGGCAAACCTGGAAACCGAGGCCAAGGCACTTGGCGGCATCGGTGACTCCTACTACGCCCAGGGGCGGATGCAGACCGCCTATGAGGTCTTTGACCAGTGCGTACGGGTGTGCGAACGGCACGGGCTGAGCCATGTTGAGGCCGGTAATCGCAGCGCGCGCGGCTCGACGCTGTTTTACCTGGGCCAGCCCGAGCAGGCCTTGCGCGATGCGATGGACGCTGCGGGGTCCAGCCGCCAGATCGGCAACCGCCGCGCGGAAGTCTTCTCCCGACTGACCGCCGCCTGGGTGCTGGTGGCCACGGGGCGGGACGAGCAGGCCGGGGAGGAATTGGCAGAGGCCCTGACAGTGGCTCGCAGCATTGGCGCCAGCCGCTTCGAGGCGATTCTGCTGGAGGGTTTGGCCCGTGTCGCGTTGCGCCAGAACGAACGCGACCGGGCGCACGTATTGATCCAGGAGGCCGTGGGTTTGGTGGAGCGCTTTGCATTGCAGCGCTACATCGGCCCCTGGATCTACGGCAGCCTGGCCTTGATCGTCGACGACGCCGCACTCAGCGCCCAGGCGCTGGTGCAGGGCGAGGCGTTGCTCACGCAAGACTGCCTGGCGCATAACGCCCTGCGTTTCAGAGTGGCAGCGGCTGAAACCTGCCTGCTCAGCGGCGATTTCGCCCAGGCCAGCCGGCATGCCCAGGGCCTGGCCGCCGTCGCCAGCGCCGCGCCTTGTGCCTGGGTCAGCCATCATGTGCGCTTGATCGAGGTGGCGAGTCGATGCCTGCAAAACCGCGATGGCTCACCTGCGGAACAGATGAAAGTGTTAGAGCGCGAATCCGCGCGCTTGGGCTTCTTGGCGACGATGCCGCGTTTGATGCAACGCCTGAGCCTTACGGGCGAGCGCGATCGGCACTGATTGGGGGTGATAAAAAAGCGCCTGCCGTAACAAAGTAGTTAGCCTGCTTTCTTTTCCCTCAGACCCTTGCGATCATGCCCTCACCGCCCGCCCGCGAACGAGTTCCCATGCCTGCCGCCACCCCCACTTCACTGTCGGTCACCCTGCAGATCGTCTCCATCGTCTTCTACACCTTCATCGCGTTTATCTGCATCGGCCTGCCGATCGCGGTGATCCCGGGCTATGTGCACGAGCAACTGGGCTTCAGCGCGGTAGTGGCCGGGGTAACCATCGGCTCGCAATACCTGGCCACCCTGCTCAGCCGCCCCATGGCCGGGCGTATGTCGGACAACGTCGGTACCAAACGCGCGATTGTGTTGGGCTTGGCGGGGATTCTGGTCAGCGGCGTACTGACGTTTTTTGCGACGCTGGTCGAGAGCATGCCCGGGTTGAGCCTTGGGATTTTGATCGTCGGGCGACTGTTGCTGGGCGTGGCCCAGGGCCTGATCGGGGTGGGCACCATCAGTTGGTGCATGGGCGCGGTCGGCGCCGAACACACCGCGCGCTCAATCTCCTGGAATGGCATCGCGTCCTACGGCGCTATCGCAATTGGCGCGCCGTTGGGCGTGGTGATGGTCGCTGAGTACGGCTACACCAGCCTCGGCATCGCGCTGTCGGTCCTGGCGGCGCTGGGCTTGGTGCTGATTCGCAACAAACCGTCGGTGCCGGTGGTGCGCGGCGAACGGCTGCCGTTCTGGAACGTATTCGGGCGCATCGCTCCGTTTGGCGCCAGCTTGTGCCTGGCGTCGATCGGCTACGGCACGCTGACCACCTTTATTACCCTGTATTACCTCAATCGCGGCTGGACCGGCGCAGCGTACTGCCTCACGGTGTTTGGCGTGTGCTTTATCCTGTCGCGCCTGGTGTTTATCTCGGCCATCAGCCGTTTCGGCGGCTTCAGCGCGGCGATTGCGTGCATGACCATCGAGACGTTTGGCCTGACCCTGCTGTGGCTCGCGCCGTCCACCGGCGTTGCGTTGATCGGCGCCGGGCTGACCGGTTTCGGCTTGTCGCTGGTGTACCCCGCGCTCGGCGTGGAGGCCATCAAGCAAGTGCCCAACAGCAGCCGTGGCGCCGGGTTGAGCGCTTACGCAGTATTTTTTGATCTGGCCCTGGCGATTGCCGGGCCGTTGATGGGCGCCGTGGCGCTGAACCTCGGCTACGGCTGGATTTTCTTCTGCGCGGCGCTGCTGTCAGTCACAGCCCTCGGCGTGACGGTGATGCTCAAACGGCGCGCTTATTGATCAGCCGTCTGCAAGCCCGCACGGGTCGACTGGCCGAGGGTGTGGACGAAGAAACGTCCCGCCTCTGAGACCAGGTCGCGATGGATGCCTTCGCGGTCGACGCCATCGGCGTCCGTGCAAACAGCCGGCATGGCTGCCAGTTGATCGCTGTCACACGGCGCCATAAACACAAAGTGCCCTGCCCCGGCCAACAGTTTGAAATCCGGCGGTTCCGGCAGCTTGCGCGCCAGGGCGGCGGCGTTCTTGTCCACAGCCACCAGCTTGTCGCCATCGCCGCTGTAAAGCAGCACAGGCACGTGCACGTCGGCCAGGGTGTGGCGACCGAACATCAAACTCAGCGGCGCCATCAGCATCAAAGCGTGGATACGCGGGTCGGCTTGCGGTTGCAGGTCGTCACGGTCGACCACCAACTCGCCTTTGGTGGTGCAGGCGTCGCGGTCTTCCGGGCGTTCCTGGCAATAGCGGCGCAGGCGATCGAAATCAGGCTTGGCACCGGCCAGAATCAACGCGGTTTCGCCACCGGCCGAATAGCCGATCACGCCAACCTGATCAACGTTGACGAACGGCGACAGCATCGGGTCGCCAAGGGTGGCGGTAATCGCTTCGGAAATCTGAATCGGCCGTCCGTACAAATTGCTCACGGTGCCCAGTCGGCTGTGATCCTTGTAGTTGTCCCCGGGGTGCAGCACCGCCACCACCACAAAGCCTTTGCGCGCCAGCGACGTCGCCAGGTCGTGCAGCGCCAACGGCGTGCCGGTGTTGCCGTGGGACAGCATCAGCATCGGGAAGCGCCCCATGGCGACTTTCGAATCTTCAGTGGCCGCGACGTTGTAAGGGCCCAACTGCGTGGAGTGCGCATCGTCGGTAGAGGGGTAAAACGCGATGGCCTTCATCGGCTGCAGATCCAGCGGGTCGAGAAAGCTCATACGGTGAAAGCCCACACTCCAATGCGGGTGCGGCGCAGGTGCGGCTTGCACTGAAATCAGGCCGCCGAGCAAGGAAAGAACCAAAACAGCACAAAGACGCATCATGGGGATGTCCACCTTTGCTGCGCAGCTACGTTCAACATCCGCCGCATGTCTAGTTGAAAAGTCCATGGTTCAAGGCGCTCGCACCGGGTGGTATACCCATGTGTGCATAACCTGGGCCAAAGTAGAGACAGCGGGCAAACGAAAAAACTCCGTATTCCGGTCGTTTTGAGGCGATCAGAATACAGAGTTTAGGCGCCCGGTTTCAGATTGATACCGGGCAACGGTGAAATTTACACAAGCCTTACGCGGCGGCGAACAATTGTTCGTTGATGACTACGTTGGCGTCGCTCAAGGACTTGGTGCGGAACTCATCGCCATAGGCCAGGCCTTGGGCGCGAACGAATTCGATGTCGGTGATGCCGAGGAAGCCGAACATCAGCTTCAAGTAGTCTTCGTGACCCACGTTGCTTGGCTGGCCAGCATGCAGGCCGCCGGCGGTGGACACGATGATCAGTTTCTTGCCGCCGCACAGGCCTACCGCACCGGCTTCGGAGTAACTGAAGGTCTGGCCGGCGACGGCGATGCGGTCGATCCAGGCCTTGAGTTGGGACGGCACCGAGAAGTTGTACATCGGTGCGCCAATGACCACGGCGTCAGCGGCAATGAACTCAGCCAGCGACGATGCGCTCAACTGAGCTTCGTGCTGTTGTACGGCGTCACGCAATTCGGCAGCGGTGCCCAGAGCGCCCAGGCTCAGGCCGGATAAATGGCTGATGCCTTCGCTCGCCAAGTCACGGTACGTCACTTCCACGCCCGGCTCGGCCGCTTGCCAGGCCTTGACCACACTGGCGGTGAGCGCGCGGGAAGCCGAGTTGTCGCCGAGGATGCTGGAATCGATATGCAACAGTTTCATGCGGGATCTCCAAGTGAGGATCGCGACGAGGCGATCAAGTGAAGTTGATCCTACAGATGAACCCAATAAACGATTAGAGGGTGTAAATGCGATTGTTTGTCCCACTGACAGGACAATCCGAATTCAGTCGAAATCCAATCCTATAAGGTTGTTGCCCAATCCTCTGCAGCGCTGGATTTCAGCCACGCTTCACTTCATTCTCGCCGCAGTTCCGACAGCCACTGGGCGCACCATGCACGCACACTCCCCCACCCTGACCAAAGGGCTGACCCTGATTCTCGCGATCTGCTGCGGGTTCTCGGTTGCCACGATTTACTACAACCAGGCCATGCTGCCGCTGATTGCCAACACGTTTGAGGTGTCCACCGCCCACGTTGGCCAGATCGCGATGCTCACCCAACTCGGCTACGCCAGCGGCTTACTGCTGTTTGTACCGCTGGGTGACCGCATCAGCCGGCGCACGCTGATCCTCGCCGTGCTGTGCATCAACTTCGTCGCCCTGCTGGCGTCAGCTACGGCGCCTTCGTATGCCTGGCTGCTGGTGGCGAGTGTGCTGCTGGGGCTGTCGGGGATCAGTGCCCAAGTGATCATTCCAGCCGCGTCCGACCTCAGTGAGCCGTCGCAGAAAGGCGCGGTATTGGGTTTGATGGTCAGCGGCTTGTCGGCCGGCGGCCTGCTGGCGCGTACGGTCAGCGGCGTGGTCAGCGGCTGGCTGGGTTGGCGCGGCATGTTTGCGCTGGCGGCGGCCCTGGATGTGCTGCTGTTCATGGCGATCCTGACGCGCATGCCCGTGTCGGTCTCCACCAGCAAGCTGGCGTATGGAGCCTTGCTCAAATCCTTGTGGGGCCTGGCGACAAACTACCCGACCCTGCGCCAATCAGCGCTCAAGGCTGCTCTGGTATTTGGCGCGCTAAACGTGTTCTGGGGCTCGATGGCAGCGCTGCTCGCGGCGCAGCCTTACGGTTTTTCCAGCGCCCAGGCGGGCTTGCTCGGGCTGTCGGCGATCGTCGGCATCCTGTGTGCCACGAAGATTGGCCAACTCACCCGGAGCCACCGAAGCCTGCTGGAGCTGGTGGGCATCGGCACGGTACTCACGGCTTTCGTGCTGATCTATGCGTTCGGGCCGCGCGGCTGGTGGGTGCCGGTTCTGGTGGCCGCGACCTTTCTCGACCTGGGCAACCGCATCAACCAACTGGCCAACCAGACCCGCGTGCTGGCACTGGAGCCTTCCGCCACCAGCCGCCTGAACACCGTGTTTATGGTGGTTTACTTTATCGGCGGCGCACTCGGCTCCGCGGCGGGTGCATTCGCCTCGGAACATTACGGCTGGCAAGGCCAGGCCATCACAGGCGCTGGGTTTGCCGGGCTGGCCCTGTTGATCACGCTGCTCAGTGGGACGAAGGGCAAATCGACGCCGGCATAGACGCCCACATTATTTGAGCTGGATTTGCCCCCGCCACACGCGGATAGTTCGTCCTACTGACAGGACAACGGGCTGAACATGCAAGACCTCAACGACCTTTACTATTTCGCCAAAGTCGTGGAAGCCGGCGGTTTCGCGGCGGCAGGCCGGATGCTGGGGATTCCCAAATCACGCTTGTCGCGGCGCATTGCCGAGCTGGAAGAACGTCTCGACGCACGTTTGCTGCAACGCACCACACGCCAATTGACCCTGACCGCCGTCGGCGAACGCTATTTGCGCCATTGCCAGGCAATGCTGCTGGAAGCGGAAATGGCCGACGAGGCCGTGGCCAGCATGTCCAGCGAACCCCGCGGGCGGCTGCGTGTCAGTTGCCCGGTGGGGATGGCCCAACACATGCTGCCGGAAATGGTCGCGGGCTTTCTCGCCGCCCACCCCCTGGTGCAGCTGGAAATGACCCTGGTCAACCGCCGTGTCGACCTCGTGGCCGAAGGCATCGACGTGGCGCTGCGTGTGCGCGAGCTGGGCGATGAAGACCCGTTGCTGGTGACCAAACGCCTGCGGCAGGCGCAGACGATCCTGGTGGCCAGCCCCGAATTCCTGCAAGGCCGGCCGATCAGCACACTGGAAGACCTCAAGCAATTGCCGATCCTCGGCGCGCTGGAACCCGACCGCCTGGTTCACGTGCGGCTGCTCAACCCTCAAGGCAACACCGAAGAATTATCGATGGAAGCCCGACTGGGTATCGACGACTTCATCGTACGCAAAGCCTGCGCCCTCAAAGGCTTGGGTTTTACCGTACTGCCGATGATGTATTGCGAAGAGGAGGTCGCCAACGGCCAACTGGTGCAACTGCTGCCGGACTGGTCCTTGCCAGGCGGCTGGTTGCAGGCCGTGTACCCGCACCGCCGTGGCGTGCTGCCAGCGATTCGGGCGTGGATCGACTACCTGGAAGAAGCCTTCAAGGGCTGCGGAGATCGCTTGCTATGAACATGACCGAGGAGCAGGTCGCGACGTTTTGCCTGGGCCTGCCCGGCGCGCGGGAAGACTACAAATGGGGCGGCGTACGCGTGTTCTCGATTGCCGGCAACAAGATGTTCGCCCTGCAAAACCTGCGCGGCGAATCGCTGGCGTTCAAGGTCGACAAGGAATTGTTCCTGGGCCATGTGGACCGCCCCGGCATCCACCCGGCGCCGTATCTGGCACGCGCGCAGTGGATCATCATGAACACGCCCTACCCGTTGGGCGCCGACGAACTGCGTGGCTTGTTGCAGCGCTCCCACCAGTTGGTGGTGAGCAAACTGCCCAAGCGCACACAGGTCGGTTTGTTGTTAGAGCACTGACAGCAGCGTGCCGCCGAGGAACAACTGGTCGAGCCAGAACACCTGGTGCAGCAACACGATCACCCAGAACAGCACCTGATAAGACACTTTGCGCGTCTTGTGGCGGAACACTTGCTGGGCGATCAACGCGCCCGGCCAGCCGCCCGCCAGTTCCACGGCGTGCAGGATGTTTTCCGGCGTGCGCCGACCCTCGGTCTGTGCCTTGCGCTTGTCGTTCCAGTACAGCAAATACGCCACCACGCTGACCACGCCGTAAGCCGCCAGCGGGATCACCGTCTCGCCGCGATGCCACAACAACGCCGAACCCAGCAGCGGCGCCGCGCACAACAGCACAAAGATCAGCGCCTTCAAGCGTGGGTGCTGAATGTTCATGGCTTGACCGCAGACCAGTCGATCCAGCCGAACTGCCAGGTGCCCAAAATCACCAGGCCGAATGCGATCCGGTACCAGGCAAACGCTGCATAGCTGTGGCTGGCGATGAACTTGAGCAAGGCCTTGACCGCAATCATCGCGAAGATGAACGAGGTGACGAAACCGATGGCGAAGACCGGCAGGTCGTCCGGCTGAAACAGGTGACGGTATTTGTAACCCGAATACAGCGCTGCACCGACCATGGTCGGCATGGCCAGGAAGAACGAAAACTCGGTGGCCGTCTTGCGCGACAGGCCGAACAGCAGGCCGCCGATAATCGTCGCCCCCGAACGCGAGGTGCCCGGAATCATTGCCAGGCACTGGGCAATACCGACTTTAAGTGCGTCTTTCCAGGTGATTTCGTCCACGGTTTGCGCATGCACCGCATGCTGGCGACGCTCCGCCCACAACATGATGACGCCACCCACCACCAGGGCCGTGGCCACGGTGATCGGGTTGAACAGGTAGTGCTTGATCAGGTCGGCAAAAATCACTCCCAACACCACGGCCGGCATCACGGCAATGATCAGGTTGACGGTGAAACGCTGTGCGTTGCGCTGGGTCGGCAGGCCGATGACCACGTCAAGGATCTTGCGCCGAAACTCCCAGACCACTGCCAGGATCGCGCCCAGTTGAATGATGATGTTGAACGCTTCAAAGCGTTCGCCGCCGAAGCCGATCAAGTCGGCCACGATGATCTGGTGGCCGGTGCTGGAGATCGGCAGGAACTCCGTCAACCCCTCCACCACGCCCAGTATCAATGCCTGTATGGCGGTCCAAAGATCCATATTTCCCCCAAAGGTCATGCCCGCGGCATGCCTCGTTAGTCTTTTTTAGTGGTTCACTGACGCAAGGTGCGCTGAAGGCCAGGCATTCGATGAACAATGCCGGACTGCAAAAATTCCGTGAAAAATCAGGCAGTACTCAGGTTTTTCGCACATTGGCCGAAAGCCTATCAGACACGCCGGAAATGTCGATGCAGCACCCACAATTATAAAAAGCATGGAGTGACAGGACGATGAACAGTTTGCGCAGCATGTCGATCAGCCGCCGTTTGTGGCTGATCCTGATAGTCGCCGTGTTGATGCTGCTGACCCTGGGGCTCCTGATGCTCAAGCAGATCCACGATGACCTTTACCAGGCCAAGCGCCAGCAAACCCAGCACGTGGTGCAAACCGCCAGCGGCGTGCTCGCCTACTACCAGAACCTTGAAAAAACCGGCGTGCTGACCCGCGACGCCGCACAACAGCAAGCCTTGAGCGCCGTGCGTGGCCTGCGCTACGACCATGACGACTATTTCTGGATCAACGACCTGACGCCCGTGATGATCATGCACGCGGCCAACCCCAAGCTCGACGGCCAGAACCTCTCGGCCATCCGCGACCCGGACGGGTTTGCGGTGTTCAACGAATTCGTGATCCTGGCCAAGGCCAAGGGCGCCGGCATCGTCAACTACCGCTGGCCGAAACCCGGTGCCGAGGCGCCGGTGGAAAAAACCTCGTATATCCAGCTGTTCGAGCCGTGGGGCTGGATCATCGGCTCCGGCGTGTACGTGGATGATGTGCAGGCCGAGTTCAAGGGCCAGGTGTGGAAGGCCTCGTTGATCGGTTTGGCGATCGCCGCGGTCATGGCGTTGCTGGTGACGCTGATCGCGCGCAGCATCGTGCAGCCGTTGCAGGCAGCAGTGAATGCCATGGCCAATATTGCCAGCGGCGAAAGCGACCTGACCCGCAGCCTCGATACCCATGGCAATGATGAAGTCACCCAACTGTCGCGGCACTTCAACAGCTTTACCGCCAAGCTGCGGCAGGTGGTCGGCCAACTGCAGGTGTGCGCCAACGCGCTGGGCCAGTCCTCGACCGAGCTGGGGGACAACGCCACGCAAGCCCATGACCGCAGCCAGCAACAGTCGCAACAGATGGAGCTGGTGGCCACGGCCATCAATGAAGTGACCTACGGCGTGCAGGACGTGGCAAAAAATGCCGAACACGCCGCCAGCGAAATGCGCGATGCACAGGCCCAGGCGCAACAGGGCCAGGTGAATATCGACAGCAGCTTGCAGCAGATTGACCAGCTTTCCGGCACCATCAGCCAGGCGGTGGACGTGATTCGCACCCTGTCCAGCGAAAGCACGCAGATTGGCGGGGTGCTGGAGGTGATTCGCTCCATCGCTGACCAGACCAACTTGCTGGCCCTTAACGCCGCCATTGAAGCGGCGCGTGCCGGCGAGCAAGGTCGGGGGTTTGCTGTGGTGGCCGACGAAGTTCGGCTGCTGGCTCAGCGCACGCAAAAATCCACTGCTGAAATTCAGGTGATGATTGAGCGGTTGCAGGGGCATTCGGAGGCGGCCGTTAAGGTGATCAGCGACAGCCACAGCGCGTCGCAATTGACCATCGAACAGGCGGGTCAGGCGGGTGAGAGCCTTAATGCGATTGGGCAGGCATTGCGTAACCTCAATGGGTTGAATGCTTCGATTGCCAGCGCTACGTTGCAACAGGCGCATGTGGTGGAGGACATCAACCAGAATGTGACCCAGGCGGCGGGGTTATCGCATAGCACGGCGTTGGCGGCGGAGCAGTCGAGCGTGGCGAGTGCGCAGTTGCGGGGGCTCAGCGAGCAACTCGACAGCTTGCTGCGGCAATTCCGGATCTAGCACGACGCCATATGTGGGAGCTGGCTTGCCTGCGATGGCGGTTTGTCTGTCGGTGTATATATCCGTTGCTGCGGTAACGGCCGCCTAGGGTTCCGCCCTTACGGCGGGTCACTTTTGGAAAAGAGCCCCAAAAGTAACCAAAAGGGCTCTTGCCCCAACACTCGGCACCTCGCCTAGGCTCGGTGTGCCCTCACTCCGGCTTGAATCCGTGGGCCGCC
>NZ_MSDF01000009.1 GCF_002022275.1 Pseudomonas fluorescens | reverse complement strand
CGTTACCCAAATAACGGATATGTACTCAGCAACCCAGCCCCCACCACTCAAAGGCTGTAGTAATACCCACGACTACGCAACGCCACAATCCGTGGCCGACCATCCGGGTGCGGGCCGATCTTCTTGCGCAGGTTACTGACGTGCATGTCCAGGCTGCGATCGTAAAGGGTCAGCTTGCGACCCAGAGCAATCTGCGCCAGTTCCTGCTTGTCCAGCGGCTCACCAGGCTGGCGCAACAACGCTTCAAGCAAGCGGCTTTCAGAAACAGTAAGCGTAAATTCCTGCTCATCAATGCTGACCACGCCACGCACCGGGCTGAAGCACAAATCTCCCAGTTCAAGCTGCGTTGACACTGCCGCCGGATGGCTGCGGCGTAACACAGCGCGCAAGCGGGCAGTGAGTTCCCGCGGGTCGCACGGTTTGGCGAGGTAATCGTCAGCCCCCAGTTCCAGGCCGAGAATACGGTCCAGCGGCTCGCCCCGCGCCGACAGCATCAGCACCGGCAAATCCGGGTGGTCGTTGCGCAACTGCTTGAGCAGCTCCAGGCCGCTGCCGTCGGGCAGCATCACGTCGAGCACCACCGCCGCAGGGGCGCTGTCGGCCAGGGCTCTGCGCGCGCTCAAACCGTCATGGCAAGCGCGCACCTGGAAACCTTCCTGGCTCAACCAACTGGTCAGCAGCTCACAGAGCTCCTGGTCATCATCTATCAGTAACAGCTCGCTCATGACTCACTCAATTTAGCCATTGTCGACGGCGACGGTGCCCACCGCTGGCGAAAATCCCGCACAGCAAGGCGATCAGTGCGACGGCCCCGCCCGTCACAAACCACTGTTGTTGCTCGGTCAGCCAGCGGGTCAAGGCACCGCCCTGTGCCTCTTTGAGTTGCTGGGCCAGGCGTTGGTTCTCCTGGCGCAAGCGATTCAGTTGGGCGCTCTCGCGGGCAGGGTCCGCACTTTGCAATTGTTTGCTCAATTCTTCACGCAGACGCTCGCTTTCTTTCAAGCGTTGCTGCAGCTCTGTGATCTGGCTACCGGCACTCAAGGACAGGGGCGTGGAACTGCCGGTGTTCGAGGGTTCTTCAGCGTGGGCCGTGGCCCCGATCGTTAACACTGCCAACAGACACAACTGACGTAAGCGCATCGGAACTCCTGATTCCACACGAATATTCAGAACGTTGTCGGCAGGTTACCGGGAATAATGAGCCATTAGGAGTACGCCGAACGCAATAGGTTCGGCGGGCTCAGAGGGTCAAGGCAGGACTTGTTTGAATGGTTTGATCGAAACATCCGCGTAGACACCCGCTGCGATGTAGGGATCCGCCTTGGCCCAGGCCTGGGCATCGGCCAGGGAGGCAAACTCGGCGATGATCAGGCTGCCGGTGAACCCGGCGTCACCCGGGTCATTGCTGTCGACCGCCGGGTTCGGGCCGGCCAGCACCAGCCGGCCTTCTGCTTGCAGCACTTTCAGGCGCTCAAGGTGGGCCGGGCGCACGGACAGGCGTTTTTCCAGCGAGTTGGCAACGTCGGTAGCAACAATGGCGTAGAGCATGTCAGTCCTCGGTTTTCGGCGTGGTGGGGTCGGTGTCATGCAGGTGGCGCGACAGGTAGATACCTTGAGCGATCAGGAACAACACGGTCATGCCCAGGCTGCCGAAGACTTTGAAGTCGACCCAGTAATCCTGGAAGGTAAAGGCCACAAACAGGTTGGCGGCGCCGCAGAACAGGAAAAACACGATCCAGGCCACGTTCAAACGTGTCCACACCGGCTCCGGCAGGATCAGTGCATGGCCCATGATCCGCTTGATCAGCAGGCGATCGCCGATGAAGTGGCTGCCGATAAACGCCAGGGCAAACAGCCAGTTCACCACCGGGGCTTTCCATTTAAGGAAGGTTTCGCTGTGGAAGGCCAGGGTCAGGCTGCCGAAGACCAGGCACGCGACGAGGGTCAGCCATTGGCTTTTTTCGAGTTTGCGTTGAGAGATGAAGATCGCGCCGTAGACCACGACAGAGCTGATGATCAGCACGGCGGTGGCGCTGTAGATGCCCCCGACGGTCAGTTCATGGCCGGCCAGATCGATGACGCGAGGGTCGAGTTTATAAACGATGAAAAACAGCAACAGCGGGATGAAGTCGATGAATTGTTTCACAGTAAGAGCCAGAAGCTGGATGTGGCGGCATAATAACAAACATCCTTGGTAGCGAAAGCGCCAGCTGACTTGAGGTTACACACTTCCGTGAATGTTGATTTGCACTGCCACAGCACGGCCTCCGACGGCGCCCTGGCGCCCGCGGTACTGGTCGCGCGTGCGTTTGAAAAAGGCGTGCGAGTCCTGGCGTTGACCGACCACGACACCCTCGAAGGCCTTGATGAAGCCCGCGAAGCCGCGCAGGCGCTGGGTATGCAACTGGTCAATGGCGTGGAATTGTCCTGCACCTGGGGCGGCGCCACCATTCATGTGCTCGGCTACGGTTTTGACCAGAAAGCCCCGCCGCTGGTGGAGGCCATCGCTAATTTGCACGATGGCCGCTGGCTGCGGTCCGAAGAAATAAGCCGCAAGCTCGGCCTCAAGGGCATGCCCAATGCCCTCGATGGCGCCCGCGCCGTCCAGCAGGAGCTGGGCGACAGCGGCAATGCACCGGCCCGGCCGCACTTTGCCGACTGGATGGTACGTGAAGGTTTTGTTAAGGACCGCGCCGAAGCGTTTCGCAAATGGTTGGGTGCTGGCAAGTTGGGCGATGTGAAGCAACATTGGCCGACCCTGGAAGACACCGTCGAGACCCTGCGGGCCTCCGGGGCGTGGGTCAGCCTGGCGCACCCCTGGCATTACGATTTCACCCGCAGCAAGCGCCGCAAGCTGATCAGCGACTATATTGGTGCGGGCGGCCATGCAATCGAGGTGGTTAACGGGCACCAACCCGCCGATCAGGTGGGGAGCCTGGCGATTCTTGCGCGCGAATTTGGTCTGCTGGTCAGTGCCGGCAGTGATTTTCATGGCCCAGGCGGCTGGTCCGAGATCGGCGAGTACCGCGCGGTCCCGGAAGATTTGCCGCTTTTGTGGGGGCGATTCAAGCATGACCCCATTACTGCCACCGTCTGAACAGGTAGAGCACGTGAGTCAATTCTTCCAGATTCATCCGGAAAACCCGCAAGCGCGCCTGATTAAACAGGCCGTGGAGATCATCCGCGCCGGCGGCGTGGTGATCTACCCGACGGATTCGTCCTACGCCATCGGTTGCCAAATCGGCGACAAAGGCGCGGTTGAACGGGTAAGACGCTTGCGTGACCTGGACAAGAACCACAACTTTGCGCTGATCTGCAGCGATCTGTCGCAGCTTGGCTTGTTCGCCAAGGTCGACACCGGCACGTTTCGCCTGCTCAAGGCGCACACGCCGGGGCCCTACACTTTTATTTTGAACGCCACCCGCGAAGTGCCGCGCCTGTTGCTGCACCCGAAGAAACGCACCATCGGCCTGCGTGTTCCGGAGCATCCGATAGCCTTGGCGTTGCTGGCCGAGTTGGGTGAGCCGCTGATGAGCGTGTCGCTGATCATGCCCGGCGAAACCGAGCCGCTGTATGACCCCTACGAAATGCGCCAATTGCTGGAAAAGCAGGTCGACCTGATCATCGACGGCGGCTACGGCGGCAACAAGGCATCCACCGTGATCAACCTGGCCGACGGCGAGCCGGAAGTGGTGCGTGTGGGCTGCGGCGACCCGACGCCGTTTATGGTCGAGGCCTGAATGTCGGTCGTGGAAACCGTCGACAGCCAGGCGGGCGCCCAGCAGGAACTGCCCTTTGCCATGGTCTACGGCCAGGCCGTCATGGAAATGCCGCTGGACTTGTACATTCCGCCGGATGCCCTGGAGGTCTTTCTTGAAGCCTTCGAAGGCCCGCTGGACTTGCTGCTGTACCTGATCCGCAAACAGAACATCAATATCCTCGACATCCCCGTGGCGGAAATCACCCGCCAATACATGGGCTATGTCGAGTTGATGCAGTCGGTGCGCCTGGAGCTGGCCGCCGAGTACCTGGTGATGGCCGCCATGCTCGCCGAGATCAAGTCGCGCATGTTGCTGCCGCGCTCGGAGACTATAGAAGCCGAAGAAGATGACCCGCGCGCCGAACTGATCCGCCGTCTGCAAGAGTACGAGCGTTTCAAGGCCGCCGCCGAAGGCATTGATGGCTTGAGCCGCGTGGGTCGCGACGTGGTGGTACCCAAACTCGACGCCCCCGAAGCCCGCGCGCGCAAGCTGTTGCCGGATGTCAGCCTGGAAGAATTGCTGATGTCCATGGCCGAGGTGCTGCGCCGTGGCGACATGTTTGAAAGCCACCAGGTCAGCCGCGAAGCCTTGTCCACCCGTGAGCGCATGAGTGATGTGCTGGATCGCCTCAAGGGCGGCGGGTTTGTGCCGTTTGTAGAGCTGTTTACCAAAGAAGAAGGGCGCCTGGGGGTGGTAGTGACCTTTATGGCGATCCTCGAGTTGGTGAAGGAATCCTTGGTCGAGCTGGTCCAGAATGAGCCTTTTGCGGCTATCCACGTGCGGGCGCGAGCCGAATAAAGAGCTGAATCGATGAATTTGACTGAACCCCGCGAACTGGCCCCGCTGCTGGAAGCCTTTCTCCTGGCCTCGGGTAAACCGCAATCCCTTGAGCGGCTGTTCGAACTCTTTGAAGAGGCCGAACGCCCCGAGCCGCCGGTGTTCAAAAAGGCGCTGGAGATTCTGCGCAAGTCCTGCGACGGCCGCGCGTTTGAATTGCGCGAAGTGGCGTCGGGTTATCGCCTGCAGATCCGTGAGAAATTTTCCCCGTGGGTCGGCCGCTTGTGGGAAGAACGCCCGCAGCGTTATTCACGGGCGATGCTCGAGACCATGGCGCTGATCGCCTATCGCCAGCCGATCACCCGGGGCGAAATCGAGGATGTGCGGGGTGTCGCGGTCAACAGCCATATCGTCAAGACCTTGCTGGAGCGCGAGTGGATTCGTATCGTCGGTTACCGCGATGTGCCCGGCAAACCGGCGATGTTCGCCACCACCAAGGTGTTCCTCGACCACTTCAACCTGAAAAACCTCGACGATTTGCCACCGCTCGCCGAGCTGCGCGAGATGGAACCGGACCCGGTGCTGGACTTCGACGATGCGCCAGTGCCCGCCAGCCTTCAGGAGCTGGCGGACGCGACCGCCGAGCCGGAAGAGCCGAAGGACGAAACCAGCTTCCACACCTTGTTGCTGGAACTGGATGATATGGAGCAAGGCATCAAGACTGACTTTGATGACTTGCTGCGGGATGGAGCGGTCAGTGACGGTGAGCAGGAGCCTGCGTTGCAACTGAACGTTGAGGTTGAGCCGCCAGTCGAAGTTGAAGATGAGCCCGAGCCTGAACCCGAGGAGGACATCCTCGGCGTCGCCGAAGCCCGTGCCAAACTCCTGGCCGCTGTCGCGGCGCTCGAACAACCACCGCTGAGCGACGAAGAAGACGAAGCCCGCGCGCTGGCCGAGGCCATCGAAGCCGAGCGCCGCGAGTTCGAAGACTGACTCGGTCTACCAAACACCGCAAACCCATGTGGGAGCTGGCTTGCCTGCGATGCAGGCACCTCGGTGTGTCAGGCATACCAAGGGGATGCCATCGCAGGCAAGCCAGCTCCCACAGAGGATCGTCCATGAGTTCCACCAAAGACCCCTGCATCAATATCTGCAAGTTCACCGACGACATCTGCATCGGCTGTGGCCGCAGCAAGCGCGAAATCCGCGCCTGGAAGAAACTCGACAAGGTCGACAAACGCACTGTCCTCGCCGAAGCCGAGCTGCGTTTGCTGGCCCTGGGCGCCACCGGTCGGCGGAAAAGCAAGTGACAGCCCACTATTGAGCTAGTCTCTGATGCGCAACGCGCGCCATGCGCGTATGATTTGCGACCCTTCGGCGACGTATTCGCCGCAAGCCCCGCTTTCAACACTCTTCAGGCCACGCCTGAATCGACCCACCGGGAGGTGCTTAAGATGAACGACAAAGACCAGAACGACAGCCAGGAAATCGGCCCAGCAGGCGAAAAACTGCAAAAGGTGCTGGCACGTATCGGCGTGGGCTCGCGCCGCGACGTCGAAGCCTGGATCACCCAGAAACGCATCAAGGTCAACGGCGTCGAGGCTACCCTCGGCCAGCGCGTCGACCTGCATGACGCAATTACCATTGATGGCAAGGTCATCAAGCGTGAAGAGGCCGCCGAATCGGTGCGCCGCGTGATCATGTACAACAAGCCGGACGGCGAGATCTGCACCCGTGACGACCCGGAAGGCCGTCCGACCGTGTTTGACAAGATGCCCAAGCCCAAAGAAGGCCGCTGGATCAACATCGGCCGTCTGGACATCAACACCACCGGCTTGCTGATGTTCACCACCGACGGTGAACTGGCCAACCGCCTGATGCACCCGTCCTACGAGATGGACCGTGAATACGCTGTGCGTGTACGCGGTGAAGTCGATGACGAGATGATCGAGCGCTTGAAGGCTGGCGTGGTGCTGGAAGACGGCCCGGCCAAGTTCACCGACATCAAGCAAGCGCCCGGCGGTGAAGGTTTCAACCACTGGTACCATTGCGTGGTGATGGAAGGCCGTAACCGTGAAGTGCGTCGCCTGTGGGAATCCCAGGGCCTGGTGGTCAGCCGCCTGAAGCGCGTGCGTTTCGGCCCGGTGTTCCTGAACTCCGACCTGCCGATGGGCCGCTGGCGCGAAATGAGCCAGTACGAAGTCGACATCCTCAGTGCCGAGGTCGGCCTGACGCCAGTCGCCATGCCGCAGATGAACGCCAAGAGCAAGGACAAGCTTGAGCGTATGCAGCGTAAATCGTCGCGTCCTGTGGCACGTACCGAGCGTGTTGCGCGCACCCTGCGCCCTGCGTTGAATGCACCGGCAACCGGCGGTCGCATTTCCCGTGAGCCGCAGATCGAAGGCGAGCGTCGCCCAACCGCGCCATCGCGTCAGGAAGGCGAGCGTGCTCCACGTGCGCCGCGTCCTGCTCCGGCTGGTGGTCGCAGCAACCGTGGTGAAGCGGATCGCCCGGCGGACAACGCCAGCACCAAGCGTCCAGCCAAGCCGGCGGCGAACAAGCGCCCGGGCCCGAAACTGGTTGCGGACGAGCCGTCGGGCAAGCGCCGTGGCGCCCCGGCCGGCTCAGGTCAGCGTCCTGGTTTTGGTCGCAAGAAGCCGCAGTGATTTAGCTGCGGCATAAAAAACGCCAACCCTCGGGTTGGCGTTTTTTTTTGGTGTTGAATTTGAAATGCATTCAAGTGTGGGAGCTGGCTTGCCTGCGATGCAAACAACTCGGTCTGTCAGGCACACCAGAGTGATGCCATCGCAGGCAAGCCAGCTCCCACACTTGATCTCCATTGTTCATGAAATCTGTGTTTAAAACGCAAACCGCCCATCAAACACCGGCTTGTCATCCAGCGCCAACACCCCGCTGGCGAAGATCAAATCCAGATGATGGCTGCCTTTCTGCCCGCCCCCCAAGCCTAAGTGCAACCCGCAATGGCGCTCTTCAAAGCCCGCATTGCGCGCATACAAATCCTTGACCCCTTCATTGGTGCCAATCCCCAACTCCTCCACACGACGGTTGGACGGGTTGGCATTCAGGTATTTATTGAAGTCATCTGCCAGGCCCGGCACGTCGCTGGCTACGCCGCAGATAGTCGAGTTTTCGATCCACAGTTCCAGCGGCGATTGCAGCACGCCGTATTTACGCGCAAACGGAATAGTGCTCAGAAAAGTGCCGACAAACCGCACCTGGCCGTTGATGGCTTCGCTGTGAGTGGCGATTTCGCCCGGCGCGAGGTCGTGGTTGCCGACGCCATTGATGTTCGTCCACTTCTTGATGCTGCTCATCGGTGCTTCAAGGCGTGAGCCGTGCTTGTCGGTAAAGCTCAGCACGTTGGCCTGGGACATGCGCCGGATCAGCGTGGCGTTGAGGTCGGCGATGCGCTGCGGCTCGACGCTGAAGGTGTCGTAGAAGTAGTCGCCGTAATCCTTGAACAGCAGGGATTTTTTCCAGTGTTCGGCCATCACGCCTTGCAGGGCGCGGATAAAGTCCGGGCCTTCGGCGCGTGGGTTGGGCAGTGTCGAGGAATCGTAGAGAAACAGGTACAGGTCGCTGGCCTCGATGGCTTGGGCCAGGGTTTCGCTGGGCGTCAGGTCGAGGCGCTGCAGCTGGAAATTGAAACGGGCGGCGCTGCCTTGGGTGATCGCCTGGGCAATCGCATCGTAGCGCTCGGTGTGGCCCAGCAGTACGGTGGGGCGGCTCAGGCCGTTGAGGGCCGGGTGGTGAGCGAGGTAGTAGAGAAAGTGTTCGACGGCGCGGGCCTTGTCCATGACGGGTGTCCTTCTGTGCCTTGGGTAAGGGGGCAGGTGCCGTGCACAGCACCTGCCGGATGCCTGCCGGTTTTTAGAACGGCCACATCGCGGTGCCAAACGGCACAACGGCGTCGGCTTGCATCATTTCAACGGCGGCCTCATGGGTCGGCGCTTCAAACCAATCGTCGAGTTGCAGTTCGGTTTCCAGGTCGTTTTCCAGTGCTTGCATGGTGTATCTCCTAGAGGACGTTGTTTGAGAACGGCTTGCCAGCGGGCTTCGCTGGGCAAGTGAAAGAACCTAGGAGAGTGCGTTTCGGAATGCAAAATATTTATTGACACGGTCTCATTTGGATTTTTTCTTCTGTTTTTTCGCCGTGCTTTTTTAGTTAGAAAAAACAAAGGGCTGGAGCGGGTAATTTGTCAGAAATTTCCCACTGACATTTTTCCGTTAGCTGACGGATTCGGTTCAGCTGTAACGCTAATTTTCCGTGCTGTAACGATTAATTTACGAGAAATTCGCCACATTATTGAGCGGTAGCACGCTGTAAGGAATGCCTGACAGTTTGTGCTGAGCGCTTTCCGGGGTCGGCCCGAAGCTGTCGAGCGGTGTACAATGCGCCGCGTTTTACTGTGACCCCCCCTTGCGTATCCACGCAAAAGGCCAAGACCCAGGGTGTACCCAGCCCTGATCACTCCGCCTGGCCACGAGCCAGACGGGTTCGATTTCGTCACAGATAAAAACAAACAGGTGACGCATGACCGTTAGAAACACGCTGTATTCCTGGTGCCTGCGCTGGGGTTTGAGCCGCGCTGCTTGAGTCGAGATTCACGGCAGCAACCTGCATTCAACTCCTCAAACCTTGCGTGAGACCCTTTTCATGAGTGGACCCCATTCCTCTTCAGGCGAGCTGAAACGCGGCCTGAAAAACCGGCATATCCAGTTGATCGCCCTCGGTGGCGCCATCGGCACCGGCCTGTTCCTGGGCTCGGCCGGCGTGCTCAAATCCGCCGGCCCATCGATGATCCTGGGCTATGCCATCTGCGGTTTCATCGCCTTCATGATCATGCGCCAGCTCGGCGAAATGATCGTCGAAGAGCCGGTCGCCGGCTCCTTCAGCCACTTTGCCCACAAGTACTGGGGCGGTTTCGCCGGCTTCCTGTCGGGCTGGAACTGCTGGATTCTGTACATCCTGGTGGGCATGTCGGAGCTGACAGCGGTTGGCAAATACGTGCACTACTGGTGGCCGGAGATCCCGACCTGGGTCTCGGCGGCAGCGTTCTTCGTGCTGATCAACCTGATCAACCTGGCCAACGTCAAAGTCTTCGGTGAAGCCGAGTTCTGGTTTGCGATCATCAAGGTGGTGGCCATCGTCGGCATGATCGCCTTGGGCAGTTACATGCTGGTCAGCGGCAGCGGCGGCCCCCAAGCCTCGGTCAGCAACCTGTGGGACCACGGCGGTTTCTTTCCCCATGGCGTCGGCGGGTTGGTGATGGCCATGGCGATCATCATGTTCTCCTTTGGCGGTCTGGAAATGCTCGGCTTTACGGCTGCCGAAGCCGACCAGCCACGCACCGTGATCCCGAAAGCGATCAACCAGGTGATCTACCGCATCCTGATTTTCTACATCGGCGCGCTGGTCGTGCTGTTGTCGCTGACGCCGTGGGACAGCCTGCTGGCGACCCTCAATGCGTCCGGCGATGCCTACAGCGGCAGCCCGTTCGTGCAAGTGTTCTCGATGCTGGGCAGCAACACCGCCGCGCACATCCTCAACTTCGTGGTGCTGACCGCAGCGTTGTCGGTGTACAACAGCGGCACCTACTGCAACAGCCGCATGCTGCTGGGTATGGCCGAACAGGGTGATGCGCCCAAAGCGTTGGCGAAGATCGACAAACGCGGCGTGCCGGTGCGTTCGATTCTCGCCTCGGCGGCGGTTACGCTGGTGGCGGTACTGATGAACTACCTGATCCCGCAACATGCGCTGGAATTACTGATGTCACTGGTGGTCGCCACGCTGGTGATCAACTGGGCGATGATCAGCTTCTCGCACTTCAAGTTCCGCCAGTACATGAACCGCACCGGCCAGGTGCCGCTGTTCAAGGCGCTGTGGTACCCCTACGGCAACTACATCTGCCTGGCGTTCGTGGTGTTTATCCTCGTGATCATGCTGATGATTCCGGGGATTCAGGTGTCGGTGTACGCAATCCCGGTGTGGGTGGCGTTCATGGGGCTGTGCTACTGGATCAAGAACAAGCGCAATGTCGAAGCCGCGCCTGCTACGACGAGTGCAGCGTTGAAGTAAGCGACCCTCGTCAACTGAAAACCCGGCGCCTTGCCGGGTTTTTTGTGGGCGCTGACAGGTTAGACTCGCGCCTCGTTTTAATCTGTTATCTGGCGGGAGGCCTCATGCAGCACACCGATATCGACGGCGGCAGCTTGCAGCGCGATGCGCTGGAAGACCTGATCGCTCAGCACAGCGGGCCGTTGCGCCTGATTGGCGTCGACTTGAGCGGGGCTGATTTGTCGCGAATGGTGCTGGACCACTGGGTGTTCGAGCGCTGCATTCTGGTCCAGACCTCATTCCTAGGCTCGCGCCTGGAAGGCACGCAGTGGAAAAGTTGCCGAGCAGGCCATGCCATTTTCGAGGCAGCGAACCTGCTGGAAGCGCAATTCAACAGTTGTGATTTGAACAACACCCGCTGGCAGCGCAGCAAATTGCCCCAGGCCAGCTTTGAACACTGCAAGCTGACCGGCGCCAACTTCACCCATTGCGCGTCCCTGGGCCTGAGCTTCAGTGAAACCCGGCTCAACAGCGCGTTTTTGTCCGGCCTTTCATTTGCCCGAACCGTGCTGAATAACCTGGATTTTTCCGACAGCGATTTGTCGGACGCCGACTTTCGCAAGGCTGAACTGATCGACTGCAGCCTCGCCCATGCTCGCCTCAATGGCGCCAATTTCGCCGGCGCCGACCTGCGCGGTGCAGATTTGAGCGGGTTTCGTCTCAATGATGCCAAACTGTTCAAAGGCGCCGTGATTTCCAAAGCCCAGGCGTCGATGTTGTTGTCCGAGTTGGGCTTGTCCGTTGCCTAAGGTTTCTGAGTAATGCTGGTTATTTCCAACAACGTGCACCTGCCTGATGCCGAGATCGAGCTGACCGCCATCCGCGCCCAGGGCGCCGGTGGGCAGAACGTCAACAAGGTGTCGAGCGCGGTGCACCTGCGGTTTGATATTCCGGGGTCGTCGCTGCCGGACTTTTACAAGGAGCGCCTGCTGGCGCTGCGCGACAGCCGCATCACCAGCGAAGGCGTGCTGGTGCTCAAGGCCCAGCAATACCGGACCCAGGAGCAGAACCGCGCGGATGCGCTGGAGCGCTTGGTGGAGTTGATCCTCAGTGCCACCAAGGTCGAAAAGAAGCGCCGTCCGACCAAGCCCACATTAGGCTCGAAAAAGCGTCGTCTCGAATCCAAGACCAAGCGCGGCAGCATCAAGGCCGGGCGCGGCAAGGTCGACTTCTAGGCGCCGCGTGCCTCGCGGGCTTTGGGCGCCTCGCGGTACAGGTACACGCTCAGCAGCAAGCCACCGAACGCGGCGAGGGCGGCGAACAGGAAGATCGATGCAAAGCCGAAGCCAGCCGCTACCGCCCCGGCGAGCGGGCCAGTGATGCCCAGCGACAAGTCGATAAACAGTGAATAAGCCCCTACAGCCGAACCCCGGCTGGACGCGGGCACCAGGTTGACCGCCTCCACGCCGAGCGCCGGAAACACCAGTGAAAAGCCAAAACCGCTCAACGCCGCACCGGCCAACGCCAGCTGCGCATCCGGCGCGAGCCACAGCAGCAACAAGCCCAAAATCTCTACCGACAGGCACGCAATCGCCACGCGAAAGCCGCCAATCCGGTTGATCAAATTGCCGAACAGCAGCCGCGCGCCGATAAAGCTGGCACCGAACAGGCTCAACGCCCACACCGCGTTATCCCAATGCTGGGTGGTGTAATACAGGGTGATAAAGGTGGCGATGGTGCCAAAGCCAATCGAGCCCAGCGCCAGCGCGCAGCCGTGGGGCAGCACGCGGCCCAGCACGTTCATGAAGGGCAGGCGTACGCCGGCCACGATGGGCGCCGCTTCTTTGCGCCAGGCAAGGGCGAAACCCAGCACGGCCAGAAGAATGATGCTGAAACCCATGCTCCACAGGCCAAAATGGCTGACCAACACCACTCCGAGCGGCGCACCGACAGCCAGTGCGCCGTAGCTGGCGATGCCATTCCAGGAGATGACCTTGGCAGTGTTCGCCCCACCGACCCGGCCGATGCCCCAGCCGATGGCGCCTGAACCGACCAGACTCTCCGCGCTGCCGAGCACCAGCCGGCCGACAAACAGGCTGGCCAGGCTGACGGCCGGCAGGGTCGAAAACACCGCTGCGAGCAGCATGAACACACCGCTCAGGCCACAGCCCAACAGGCCAATCAGGACCGCACGCTTGCTGCCCAGCGTGTCGATCATGCGGCCGGCGTAAGGGCGACTCAGCAGTGTCGCCAGGTATTGCACGCTGATCACCAGCCCGGCGATGACGGCGCCATACCCCAGTTCACTGTGGACATAGCCCGGCAATACGGCGAGGGGAATGCCGATGTTCAGGTAGCCGATAAAGGTAAACAGCACGATGGAAACAACTTGCAGCGTGACCGCCATGGGGCGCTGGGTATCTGGCATGGGAGAGGTCCACTGTCGCAGCAGGTAAAGATAGGCTGCTAATGATACCGGTGCTTTGGCCTCTGTAGGGCGGCAAAACACAAAAACGTCAGATCAAACAGCGATCAGGGCTTGGAGGGGGCCAGCATTTGCGTGGTGACGAGGGCGGCCAGGGCGTTTTCCTGAGTACCAAAGCGCTTGAGCAGAAGGGCCTGTTTGTCGGGGCTGAGGCGGTTCCAGACTTCAATCATCTGTAAGGCCGCGTCGAGGACGGCAGCGTCCGGGGCATCGGGGAGGGTATCGGTCATAACGGAGGTCTCATGATTCAGGCAGTGTGGAAAGCGCTCTAAAGCTGCGCTTTCCACACGGTCTGGTACGGCGTCAGTCCGGGCTGTTGCCGTCGACTGGTTTTGCTTCTTTGGCCTCAGGCTGCTGTGGGCTGGCCTGCTGCGGTGTTTGCTGCTCAGCTTCGTGCAGGCTTGGGAAGGGGAGATTAGGTATCTCGTGCATCGTCGTCGCTCCTCGCAAGGTCTGTTTTCAATCGCAGGTGATTCCGCGCTCTCAAAAAGCCTTGGCAGGATACAGCACTGCAAATGACAAAAAGATTTTAATGTCAGCGGATGTACGAACTTTCATCGATTGAACGCAAGTGACAAGAGGTCACACCTCAGAACGGCACCTTGCCCAAAATCATGTCGCGGTACATCACAAAATCTCCCAGCAAGCTGTAGAACGGGTGTTGAAACGTGGCTGGGCGGTTCTTTTCGAAGAAGAAGTGGCCAACCCAGGCAAAGCCATAACCGGCAATCGGCACCGCAATCAGCAGTGCCAACGAGCCTCGGCCGATGGCATACGCCAAAATGCCGATCACCAGCGTGGTGCCAATAAAGTGCAGGCGCCGGCAGGTGCTGTCGGCGTGTTCACTCAGGTAATACGGGTAAAACTCGGCGAAGCTGTTGAATTGTTTGACGTTTTCCACAGTGGCCAACCCTTTGATCAGTGTGCCGCCCAACAGATGTTCGGCGGGGAGCTTATTTGAGTCTAGAGTGATCAGTGGTAACAGCCAGTGACAATAGATGCCACTTTAGTATCCTTGGCTTCCTGGCTGCCGTGTGAGCCTGCTTTTTTAAGAAGACGCCATGAGCGAACGAACAACTTCTGCAAGCTGGGCGATGGGCATCGTCAAGGCGTTGGAAATGGACGGCCTGGACTGCCGTGCCCTGTTCAAGCAACTGGGCCTGGATTACGCCGCTTTGAGTGATCCTGACGCACGCTTTCCACAAGACTCCATGACTCGGCTGTGGCAGCGGGCGGTCGAGCTGTCGGGCAACCCGGCGATCGGCCTGAACATGGGCAAGGTGGTGCGCCCCGCCTCCTTTCATGTGGCCGGTTATGCATTGATGTCCAGCAACACGCTGGCCGAGGGGTTTATGCGGCTGGTGCGCTACCAGCGAATCATTGCCGAAAGCGCCGACCTGAGTTTCCGATTATTACCCGAAGGCTATGCGCTGATTCTTACGGTGCATGGCGACCACCTGCCACCCACCCGGCAAAGCGCTGAAGCCTCGCTGGCGAGTGCCTTGGCATTATGTGGCTGGCTGACCGGACGCACGTTGCAGCCGCGCAAGGTCGTGCTGCAAGGCGACCAGCCGGCGGACCTTGCACCCTATAAACAGGCGTTCCATGCACCGCTGGAGTTCAACGCGCCCTATGACGCGCTGATTTTCGAACAGGCCGACATGGACGCGCCGCTGCCCACCGCCAACGAGGCCATGGCGCTGCTGCATGATCGGTTTGCCGGTGAATACCTGGCGCGGTTTTCCGAAAGTCGTGTGACGCACAAGGCGCGCCAGGTGTTGTGTCGTCTGTTGCCCCAGGGCGAACCCAAGCGCGAAGTGGTGGCACAGACCCTGCACTTGTCTCAGCGCACCTTGCAGCGGCGTTTACAGGAGGAAGGCACCAGTTTTCAAACGTTGCTCGACGACACCCGCCGTGAGCTGGCCGAGCAATACCTGGCGCAGCCAAGCATGACCTTGCTGGAAATCGCCTACCTGTTGGGTTTTGCAGACCCGAGCAACTTCTTCCGCGCGTTCCGCCGCTGGTTCGATGCCACGCCCGGCGAGTACCGGACGCGGTTACTGGAAGCGCCGTCGATCAGTGACGCCAAAACGCCGGAATGCACAGCACAAACACCGTAATAATCTCGAGCCGGCCCAGCAGCATGCCAAACGACAAGATCCACTTGGCGGCATCCGGCAGGCTGGCGAAGTTGCCCGCCGGGCCGATGGTTTCGCCCAGGCCCGGGCCCACGCCGGACACGGTGCTGGCGGCGCCGGTCAACGCGGTCATCCAGTCCAGCCCCAGCAACGACAAGGCCAGGGCGATGGCGCAGATGGTGATGGCGAAGAAAAACGAGAAGGTCAGAATCGAGCGTACGATTTCTTCGTCGAGGCGGTGGCCGTTGTACTTCTGCTTGATTACCGCGCGCGGGTGAATCAGTTGGTTCAAGTTGGCCTTGAGCAGGATATAGGCAACCTGGAAACGGAAGATCTTGATTCCGCCGGCGGTCGAACCCGAACAGCCGCCGATAAAGCCCAGGTAGAAAAACAGCATCAGTGAGAAATTGCCCCACAGACTGTAGTCCCCCAGTGCAAAACCGGTCGTCGTCACCACCGAGGTGACGTTCAGTGCCACATGACGCAGGGCATCCAGCCAATGCAGATTGGTGGTCCACCAGTACCAGGTGCCGAGTACCAGCCAGGTCACCACCAACAAACCGAGCAAGCCTTGCACCTGCTGATCCTTGATCAACGCCCGACGGTTGCCGCGCAACGTGGCCACGTACAGGGTGAACGGCAGGCTGCCGAGAATCATCACCACCACCGCCACCCAGTGCACCGCCGGTTGTTTCCAATGGGCCAGGGATTCATCGGAAGTGGAAAAACCACCGGTGGAAATTGCCGACATCGCGTGGTTGATCGCATCGAACAAGCCCATCCCGGCCCACCAGAACGCGAGGCTGCCGAGGATGGTGATGCCCACATACGCCGCCACAATCAGGCGCGCCACCATGTGCGAACGGGGCATGACCTTTTCCGAGCGGTCCGAGGATTCGGTCTGGAACAGGCGCATGCCGCCGATGCGCAGCAGCGGCAGGATCGCCACCGCCATGCCGATAAAGCCGATGCCGCCGAGCCAGTGCAACAGCGAGCGCCACATCAGAATGCCCGGGGACATGCTGTCCAGGCCGCTCAACACCGTGGAACCGGTGGCAGTGATGCCGGACATGCTTTCGAAAAACGAGTCGGTGTAGCTGATGTGCTGGGTCAGCAAAAAGGGCAGGGCGGCGAAGATGCACACCACCACCCAGCTGGTGACGGTAAGAAGGTACATGTCCCGTGGGCGCAGGTGCACGTGTTCGGGGCGGCCGGGGATGACCAGGGCCAGGCCGGCGAGAAAGGTGATCATGCTGGCCCACAGGAACGACGGCAGGTCGCTGGTGCGTTCGAAGATCACCAGGGTGGCCATGGGCACGACCATGGCGATGGCCAGGGTGATCAGGAAGATGCCGATGATGAAACCGATGATGCGCAGGGTCGGCAACGCCATGAAATGTGCTCGGGTAATAGGGCAGAGGCGCCATTCTACCTGCGGTGCGGGGCATGTAAACCGAGGGGGTGGGAGCGACATCGATCAAAGGTGGGAGCGGGCTTGCTCGCGAATGCGCAGTGTCAGTCGCCAAATGCTTCGACTGATCCACGGCATTCGCGAGCAAGCCCGCTCCCACAGGGGGTCTCCAGTGTCTGATCTGACCTCGAAGGCAGGCATAAAAAAGGCGACCCGAAGGTCGCCTTTTTCAACGCGGCACGGATCAGAATTCGTGATCAGCGCTATCCGGGTTCAGGTCGCTGATGCCCAGCTTGCCTGCAGCTGCCTCGATCGAACCGGTCTGCTTGACCAGCGCGGCGATGGCATCGCGCACGATCTGGTTGCCTGCGTCGTTACCGGCCGCGATCAACTGGTCGTAATGCTCACCCTTGTTGGCATGATCCACCATGACCTGAATCTTCGCTTCGGTCGCCGCCAAATCAGCTTTCAACGCGGTATCAGCCGCCGGATCGGCCTTGGCCACCAGCGACGACAAGCTCGGCCCCGTCATTTTGTTGCCATCAACCCGGGTGTACTCGCCCAGGTAAACGTTACGAATGCCTTTGGCATCGTAGAAGTGCGAGTTGTGGGTGTTGTCGCTGAAGCAGTCCTGCTCGTCTTCCGGCGAGTTGGCTTCCAGGGACACCTTCATGCGCTCACCGGCCAGTTCGCCGAGGGACAGGCTGCCCATGCCGAACAACATTTTGCGCAGGCCGTCGGTGGCAGGTTCTGCCTCCAGGGTGGCGCGGTAGTTGTCGTCGACGTTGGGCTTCCAGTTGCCGACCATTTCTTCCAGGTCGCTGACCAGCAGTTGGGTCACGGCACGCAGGTACGTGCGGCGGCGCTCGTTGTGGCCGCCGGTGGCACCGTCGCCGGTCATGTAGTCTGAAGCCGGGCGGTTGCCCGCGCCTGGGCCGGTACCGTTGAGGTCCTGGCCCCAGAGCAGGAATTCGATGGCGTGGTAGCCGGTAGCCACGTTGGCTTCGGAACCGCCCAGCTCATTGAGGCTGGCGAGTTTTTCCGGGGTGATTTCCTTGACGTCGACCTTGTCTTCGCCGACCTGGATCTCGGTGTTGGCGATGATGTTTGCGTTGGCGCCCGGGTTACCCAGGGCGTGCTCGTAGGATTTGTCGGTGTAGTCGATCAGGCCTTCGTCCAGGGGCCAGGCGTTCACCTGACCTTCCCAGTCGTCGATGATGGTGTTGCCGAAGCGGAACACTTCGCTCTGCAGGTACGGAACGCGTGCGGCGATCCAGGCAGTGCGGGCCGCTTTCAGGGTGTCGTCGCTCGGGTTGGCGAGGAACGTGTCGATCGCGGTTTGCAGGGTTTTTGCAGTGGATTCGGCATCGCTGTACACCGCGAACACCATGTCAGCGTAATGCGCGACCACGGCTTTGGCGGCCGCTTCGTCGACCTGGCCTGCCGGGGTGGCAGCCGCTGGAGCGGTGGTGCTGGCAGCCGGGGTCGGCGCTTGAGGCGCGGCGGCCTTGTCTTTACCTTCGCCGCAACCGGCGAGAGAAATGGCAATGGCCAGCAGACTGGCGGTGGCCAGGGGCATACGAATCATGGCGAACATCCTGCTTCGGTTGTTGATGGGGCGCGCGGGGGAGCGCAAAAACTGCGACATAATGCGAAAGATTTGCATTTTGTGTAAAGGTTTATACGAGGGAAATATTTAGTATCGATTTGTCGGTTCAGAGAATCGCCGCGTTGTTGCGCTCGGCCTGTTTCAAATAAGCCGCCAACTCGCGGGCTTGCAGCGGTTTGCTGTAGTGATAACCCTGGCCCTCGTGGCAGCCCTCGGAAATGATGTAGGCCTCTTGCTCGGCGGTTTCCACGCCTTCGGCAATTACCTGCATGCCCAGGCTTTTGCCCAACTGGATGATGGCGCGCACGATTGTCGCGTCGTCGTCGTCATCGAGCAGGTCCTGCACGAAACTCTTGTCGATTTTGATTTTGTCCAGCGGCAGGCTTTTCAGGTAGCTCAAGGACGAATAGCCGGTGCCGAAGTCGTCAATCGCAATCAACGCTCCGGAACGCCGCAGGCTGAGCAAATGCTGGGCGGCGGTGCTGATGTCTTCCATCAGGCCGGTCTCGGTGACTTCCAGCTCGAGGCTGCGCGGCGGCAGGCGGTAGATCTGCATCAGGTTGTTGACCACCCTTGGCAGCTCGGTGTGGTGCAATTGCACAGTGGACAGGTTGACCGCCATGCGCAGGTCTGTGAACCCCAGGTCATGCCAGTCGCGCAATTGCCGGCACGCCTGGTCCAGTACCCATTCGCCAATCGGGATAATCGTGCCGTTCTGTTCCGCCAGCGGGATGAACAGGTCCGGCGGTACCAGGCCGTGTTCCGGGTGTTGCCAGCGGATCAGCGCTTCCACGCCCACCACGCGATGGTCGCGGTAGCTGATCTGCGGCTGGTAAACCAGGTGGAATTGCTCACGGCTGAGGGCATCGCGCAGGTCTTTTTCCAGCTCGCGGCGCCGGCGCATTTCGCTGTCGACGCTGGCGATATAAAACTGATAACGGTTGCGTGAGCGGCTCTTGGCCAGGGTCATGGTCTGTTCGGCTTTTTGCAGCAGCTTCTCGGTGCTGTCGCCGTCTTCCGGAAACAGGGTGATGCCGATGGTGGCGCGCAGGCGAATCTGCTCGTGTTCGAGGGCGAACTCACCTTCCAGGTCATCCAGAATGCTTTGCGCCAGCTCGGCGGCTTCGTAAGGCTGGTCGATATCGGCCTGCACCAGCGCAAACTGGTCGCCGCCCAAGCGGGCGAGGGCGCCGAGGCGGCCGCTGTGGGCACGCAGGCGGTCGGCCAGGGCCAGCAATAATTTGTCGCCAGCCTGGTAGGTGAACTGTTCGTTGACACTTTTGAAGTCATCCAGGCCCACGCACAACACCGCCACACGGCGCTGGCGTCGGCCGGCGTCGATCAGGATCTTGTCCAGTTGCTCCTGCAGTTTCTGGCGGTTGGGCAGGCCGGTGAGAAAATCGTACTGCGCCATGCGCAGCAGGCTGGATTCAGCCTCGTGGCGCAGGTGGGTATTGCGCTCGATAGATTCCAGTAACTGGTTGGCGGTGTTGATCCACAGCCCCAGTTCGTTGCGTTCATGGCCTTTAAGCTGGGGTATTTTGTGTTCGCTGGGCCGGTCCGGGTTGATCGAGGTCAGGTGCTCGATAATCCGCGACAGCGGTTTGGTCAGCAGCCAGTGATACACCAGGTACAGCACCAGGCCCATGGCCAGGGCGCGCAGCACCCCGGAAATGAAAATGATGACCGAGCTGACCAAAAAACCCTTGCCGTAGTTGGCCGTGTCGAGCGTGATGCTGAGGTCGCCGTAATATTCGCTGTAGGGGCCTTTGCCGACCAATGCCGTGGTGAAGGTGCGTTCCTGGCCAAGAATTATGTCGGTCAGCCAGCGGCTGGGGGATTGCTGCAGTGCGCGGCTTTTTTCCGCCAGCATGGTTTCGTTGGGATGGCCGATGGAGGCCATGCGCACGGCGTCGTCCTGGAACAGGCCTTCGATCACCTGCATCCCCATCTCGCGGTCCAGGCTATAGACGGCCTGGGTCGAGGGGTCGCGGAACATGTCGAGAATACGCTGGGCATCGCCCGCCACGGCTTGTCGCGTCTTGTAGGCATCGAAGACGATCTGCGCCGCGCTTAACGCCACGCCCACGATCAATGCCGACAGCAGCACAACCCGTAACAACTTCACCGACAAGCTGTTTTTGAGTTCCAGCTTCAAAGGGTCATTCCTTGTTCCGTGCGGGTAGCCTCAATATGCCATGAGTATTGGCAATCTGGTGATGGCAGTCAAAGGAACATTAGGGCATCGGCGGGTTTGGGAACGAACTTGAGCGGGGAGATGGCTGAAAGCAGGCGGATGTGTATCCGCCTGCCTGAGACGGCGCCTTGGGCGCACAGGCGTCGCCCATGGCCGGCACTACCTATCTTTAAGCAGCGTTGGAGTTAACGTTGGCGTTGATATTGATGTGGTTTGTCGAACCACCACCTTCGCCCCCGAAATCCACGCGTTTCTGGTTGTGCATCTCTTGGTGAGCGATTTTGTCTTTATCACCGCCACCTTCTTTATTGCCCGATTGCGATTGAGCCGCTTGAGTGGCCATTTTCACCAGTTCGGTGCCCATTTTTAATGCTTCGCCAACAAGCCCCATAGCTGGGCCGGCGAGACCGGCCAGTGCTCCAATACTCATGTAATTTCTCCGACAGGTAAGAGAGGTGAATTCCTCACACTGACTACGTGGCGGCATCCGCGTACTGAGTTCCAACGAATTGGCCATAATTCCCGACCCATAAAAAAGCCCGGCACATGGCCGGGCTCTTTTTACTGCAAGTGTCGCTTAGGCAGTGAAGGTTTTGCCTTCGAACTGCTCAGCCACGAACTTCCAGTTGACCAGGTTCCAGAACGCTTCCACATACTTTGGACGCACGTTGCGGTAGTCGATGTAGTAAGCGTGCTCCCAGACGTCGCAGGTCAGCAGCGGGGTGTCGCCGCTGGTCAGCGGGTTGCCGGCGCCGATGGTGCTGGCCAGGGCCAGGGAGCCGTCAGCTTTTTTCACCAGCCAGCCCCAACCGGAACCGAAGGTGCCGACGGACGTCTTGGTGAATTCTTCTTTGAACTTGTCGAACGAACCGAAGGCTGCGTTGATCGCCTCAGCCAGTGCGCCGGTCGGTTGACCACCAGCGTTTGGCGCCAGGCAGTTCCAGTAGAAGGTGTGGTTCCAGACCTGAGCGGCGTTGTTGAAGATGCCGCCGGAAGAGGATTTAACGATCTCTTCCAGGGTTTTGCCTTCGAACTCGGTGCCTGGCACCAGGTTGTTCAGGTTCACGACGTAGGTGTTGTGGTGCTTGTCGTGGTGGTACTCCAGGGTTTCCTTGGAAATATGCGGCTGCAGGGCATCGTGTGCGTAGGGCAGCGGCGGCAATTCGAAAGCCATGATGATTCTCCTAATCAGGTCAGTTGCGGTGAGCGCAAGGCCGATCACGGGCGGCCAAACAAGCGCCGGGGAGTTTGTACTCTTTGCGGCGCAGGGACCGGATCATAGCACCGGGGTTGCGGCATAACCACGCAACAACTGTGTGGGATAGAGGTTCCAGAGCGTTTTGGAATATTCCTCAGGCGCTGATCAATTGATAGGCCACGCTGAACATCATCACCGCGACCAACAGATCGAGCAGGCGCCAGGTCGTCGGGCGTGCGAGCCACGGTGCCAGCCAGGCCGCGCCGAGGGCCAGTGTCGCGAACCACAGAAACGAGGCGCTGGCGGCCCCGGCGACATACGCGCCAGGTTCGGTTTGTTGCGCACCCAATGAGCCGATCAGCAGCACCGTGTCCAGATACACGTGCGGATTGAGCAACGTCACCGCCAGTGCGCTGAGCAACACCGCACGCAGTGAACGCACCTTGAGATGATCGCCGTGTGCCAGGCTCTGCCTGGAAAACGCCCGGCGCAACGCCAGCGTGCCATACCACAACAAAAACGCCGCACCGCCCCAACGGGCAATCGCCAGCAGCAACGGGTTTTGCGCCAACACCGTCGCCAGGCCGAATACCCCCGCCGCTACCAGCAGCGCATCGCAGACCACGCACAATGCTGCCACGGGCAAATGATGTTCACGACGCAGGCTTTGCGCCAATACAAAAGCGTTCTGAGTGCCGATCGCCATGATCAGGCCCAGGGCCACCAGCAGCCCGTTCACATAGCTCTGCCACATAGGGTTTACTCCGGGTTTGCTGCCAGTTGCCGCAACACATCCAGGGCGCGCTGTGCATCAGCACGACCCACAAACAGGTGGTCGTGGTAATAACCGGCGATCACGTTGCAACTGATGCCGGCGTCTCCCAGTGCGCCGGCAAAGGCGGCGGTCAGGCCTACCGCCTCCAGCGCCGAATGCACAGTCAGGGTGATCCAGGCGGCCACATAGTCGAAGGCCAGGCCCGCCTGTTCCGCTTGCTGGCGCTCGACAATCAGCGTCAGACCTTCATGCTCGCGAAAACTGCCGATAACGTCGCAGCCTTCAGGGATGCGATTGTCGGGCAGGGTGCAGAACACGTAATCGCCGTCATTCAGTTGCGGGCTCATGCTGCGCAGCAGGGTTGCCAGGGCGGTTTCGCCAGCCATGTGAAATTTCCTTAAAGAGAGAAGCCATGCTGGTCATTCTCTCGGGCTAAGCTGTATAAGAAAAACCAATATTGCTGATCGCTCATTAGAGAAACTGATGTTCGACTATAAATTGCTTTCCGCCCTGGCGGCGGTGGTGGAACAAGCCGGGTTCGAACGCGGCGCCCAGGTGCTGGGGCTGTCGCAATCGGCAATCTCCCAGCGCATCAAGCTGCTGGAGGCGCGCATTGGCCAGCCGGTGCTGGTGCGCGCCACGCCGCCGACGCCCACTGACATTGGCCGACGCCTGCTCAATCACGTGCAGCAAGTGCGGTTACTGGAGCGCGACCTGCAAAGCCAGGTGCCCGCGCTGGACGAAGAGGGCATGCCCGAGCGCCTGCGCATCGCCCTGAATGCTGACAGCCTCGCCACCTGGTGGGCCGAGGCCGTCAGCGGTTTTTGTGCCGACCAGCATCTATTGCTGGATTTGGTGGTGGAAGACCAGACCGTGGGCCTCAAACGCATGCGCGCCGGTGAAGTGGCGGCGTGCATCTGCGCCAGCGAACGCCCGGTGGCTGGCGCGCGCAGCCTGTTGCTCGGCGCCATGCGCTATCGGGCGTTAGCCAGCCCGGCGTTTATTGCCCGGCATTTCCCCGAGGGCGTGCGCGCCGATCAACTGGCGAAAACGCCGGCGCTGGTGTTCGGCCCGGACGATTTCCTGCAACACCGTTACCTGGCGTCTCTCGGCGTGGACGGCGGTTTCGAACACCATTTATGCCCTTCGTCCGAAGGGTTTATCCGCCTGACGGAAGCCGGCTTGGGCTGGGGGCTGGTGCCGGAACTGCAAGTGCGCGACCAACTGGAAACGGGCGAATTGGTCGAGTTGTTGCCAGATAAGCCCATCGATGTGCCGTTGTACTGGCATCATTGGCGCAGTGGCGGGCAATTGTTGGGCCTGTTGACCGACCATCTGGCCCAGGCCTGTGGCCAATGGTTGGTGCCGTTGAAGTAACAGCGGGCGTCAAGGCAACAGCGATGAAAAACGAAAGAACATGGGGTAACAAATGAAAATTCTGGTCACCGGCGCAAGCGGCTTCATTGGCGGGCGCTTCGCGCGTTTTGCCCTGGAGCAGGGCCTGGACGTGCGGGTCAACGGGCGGCGCGCCGAAGGTGTGGAGCACCTGATACGGCGCGGCGCCGAGTTCATCCAGGGTGATTTGAACGACGCCGACCTGGTGCGCGAGCTGTGCCGTGACGTCGAAGCCGTGGTGCATTGCGCCGGCTCCGTCGGGCTGTGGGGCAAGTACCAGGACTTCCACCAAGGCAATGTGCTGGTGACTGAAAACGTCGTCGAAGCCTGCCTCAAGCAGCGCGTCGGGCGCCTGGTGCACCTGTCGTCGCCGTCGATCTACTTTGACGGGCGCGATCACCTGGGCCTGACCGAAGAGCAAGTGCCCAAGCGCTTCAAGCATCCTTACGCCGCGACCAAATACCTGTCGGAACAGAAAGTCTTCGGCGCCCAGGAGTTCGGCCTGGAAGTGCTGGCCCTGCGCCCGCGTTTTGTCACCGGCGCGGGGGATATGAGCATCTTCCCGCGCCTGTTGAAAATGCAGCGCAAGAACCGTCTGGCTATTGTTGGCGACGGCCTGAACAAGGTCGATTTCACCAGTGTGCACAACCTCAACGAGGCGTTGCTCAGCAGTTTGCTGGCCACCGGTTCGGCGCTGGGCAAGGCTTACAACATCAGCAACGGCACGCCGGTGCCAGTGTGGGATGTGGTGAACTACGTGATGCGCCAGATGGACATGCCGCAGGTCACGCGGTATCGGTCTTACGGTTTGTCCTACAGCGTAGCGGCCTTGAACGAGGCATTCTGCGCGATGTGGCCGGGCCGACCAGAGCCGGCGCTGTCGCGGTTGGGCATGCAGGTGATGAACAAAGATTTCACCCTCGACATCAGCCGGGCGAGGCATTATCTCGACTATGAGCCCAAGGTCAGCCTGTGGACGGCCCTCGACGAGTTCTGCAGCTGGTGGAAAGCCCAGGATCCGGGCTTGAAGTAAGCTCACAAGCTGCAACACATCGGGAACCGAATTCACGGTTTCAGGTCGATCAGTGCGGCGTGAACGCGGTTTATACTCCGATCGCTCGGCGTTTCAGGTAGCCATCTCATTGATTCAGGATTGATTCATGCGTAACGATGACAAAGACGATTTCGACAACGTTCCCGGCCTGCGTGCCGACGTCGGGGACGATGATGATTTCGAGCCGACGCCCGCCACCGCCGTGCGTTCGCGCAACACCAAAGTGGTGAAGGTCAAGAGCGCCAGTACCGGCCCGCTGTGGGCATTGGTCGGCGCGTTGCTGATCGCCTTTGCGGGCCTGGCCTGGTGGAGCTTTCAGCAGATTTCCCTGATGGGTCAGCAGTTGGTCGCGACCCAGGAAAGCTTTGCGCGCATCAGCGAAGAAGCGGCGGGGCGCCTGCAGGATATTTCCGGCAAGGTGGTGGCCAGCGAAGCCAATGTGAACAATGGCAGCGAGGCGCTGAAACTGCAGATCAAGCAGCTTGAGACCCAGTTGCTGGAGCAGGGCAAGCAGCAGGTCGGGGTGGCGGGCCAAGCCACCGAGCTTGATCAACGGCTGGCACAAATGAGCGCCAGCACCACTGACCTGTCGAACGCGAACGCCAAACTGCAAGGCCAGGTGCAGGCATTGACCGATGCGGTGGCTACCCTCAAGGCCGCGCAAGGCGATATCAAGGAGTTGTCCGCCGACGTCGCTGCCCTGAAAAAACAGGGCAACCCGAGCGCGGCGATCGCCCGTCTTGAGCAGGACCTTGTCGTCCTCAAAAGCGCCCAGGACAACCAGCCCGCCAACAGCGATGCGCCGACCAATAAAGAGTTCGACGTGTTCCGCATCCAGACCACGCGCAACATCACCACATTGCAGAGTCAGGTGCAGAACCTGAATCAGCAGCTTAACGCGCCCGCGAAGATCACCCCGCTGACCCAGTAGTACACGGACCTGATCGTTCCCACGCTCTGCGTGGGAATGCATCCCGTGACGCTCTGCGTCACCCTTGCGTGGAGCTTAAGCCATGCGTCGTCTGCTGGACGCGGAGCGTCCGAGGCTGCGTTCCCACGCAGAGCGTGGGAACGATCGTTTTAGTGAATGTCACAAGGCGGTGACATTTCCCCTCCGCTTCGTTACTTGCCCCCACCGCCCCCTTGTTTAGACTCCGGTCATCCCATAAAAAATAATAAGGGCCACCCATGACCACGCAACCACTGCCTGCCAGCAGCTGGCTGAACGCACCTGCCCATCACGCCTGGCTTGCCGCGGAAGGCCAGCGCCTGCTGTCTTTCGCCAAGGCCTCCCGGCTGCCGGACGGTTTCGGCAACCTGAACGACACAGGCCAACTGCCCGCGGATGCCCGTGCCGAAACCATGAACACCGCCCGCATGACCCACAGCTTTGCCATGGCCCACGCCATGGGGCTGCCCGGTTACGCCGAGCTGGTCGAACACGGTGTTGCCGCCCTCAGTGGCCCTTTGCACGATAGCGAGCACGGTGGCTGGTTCGCCACGCCGCACGCCCTTGATGGCAACCGGGGCAAGGCTGCCTACCTGCACGCCTTCGTCGCCCTGGCCGCGAGCTCTGCGGTGGTCGCCGGTGCACCCGGTGCACAGAACCTGCTGAACGACGCGACCCATATCATCGACCAGTTCTTCTGGAGCGAGGAGGAGGGCGTGATGCTCGAATCCTTTGCCCAAGACTGGACGGGTGTTGAGGCCTATCGCGGCGCCAACAGCAACATGCACGCCACCGAAGCTTTTCTCGCCCTGGCCGATGTCACCGGCGACTCACGCTGGCTGGACCGCGCGCTGCGTATCGTCGAGCGCGTTATCCACAGCCATGCCGCCGGCAACCAGTTCATGGTCATTGAGCATTTCGACGCCCATTGGAAACCCTTGCTCGGCTACAACGAAGACAACCCTGCCGATGGCTTTCGCCCCTATGGCATCACCCCCGGCCACGGTTTCGAGTGGGCACGGCTGGTGCTGCACCTGGAAGCCGCGCGCCTGCAAGCCGGGCTCGCCACGCCGGAGTGGCTGGTGACCGACGCCAAGGGCCTGTTCGCCAGTGCCTGCGAGTACGCCTGGGCCGTGGACGGAGCCCCCGGCATTGTCTACACCCTGGACTGGAAGCACCAGCCGGTGGTGCGCGAGCGCCTGCACTGGACCCACGCCGAAGCCGGCGCTGCCGCCCAAGCCTTGCTCAAACGCACCGGCGAGCTGCATTACGAAACCTGGTATCGACGGTTCTGGGAGTTCTGTGAAACCCGCTTTATCGACCGTATCAACGGCAGCTGGCACCACGAACTCAGCCCGCACAACACGCCTAGCGCGAAGATCTGGGGTGGCAAACCCGACCTGTACCATGCCTGGCAAGCGGTGGTGCTGCCTGCACTACCCTTGGCTCCCAGCATGACCAGCGCTCTGGGTCGGGGTTTGTATGTCACCAAATGGTGACATTTGTACGTCCCTTTGTTACCTGCAGCTCAAATATCCCTGTTTAAACTCCGTGCAGCGCAAGCTCTAGACTTGCATGCATAACAACAAGAAAAGGTACTCAGATGAACGCGATTAATCGCCTCGCCGTTGCTATTTCCATTGCCTCGTTGTTTCCCCTCAGTGCATTTGCCGCCGACTCGAAAGGGACGGTTGAAGTTGTGCATTGGTGGACCTCAGGCGGTGAAAAAGCGGCTGTAGACGTACTGAAGGCTCAAGTTGAAAAAGACGGCTTCGTCTGGAAAGACGGCGCCGTAGCCGGTGGCGGTGGCGCCACGGCAATGACCGTGCTGAAAAGCCGTGCAGTGGCTGGCAACCCGCCAGGCGTTGCCCAGATCAAAGGCCCGGACATTCAGGAATGGGCGTCGACTGGCCTGCTCGACACTGACGTGTTGAAGGACGTCGCCAAAGAAGAGAAGTGGGATTCCCTGCTCGACAAGAAAGTCTCCGACACCGTGAAGTACGAAGGTAACTACGTTGCCGTACCGGTCAACATCCACCGCGTCAACTGGCTGTGGATCAACCCGGAAGTCTTCAAGAAAGCCGGTATCACCAAGAACCCTACCACCCTCGAAGAATTCTACGCAGCGGGCGACAAGCTCAAGGCCGCGGGTTTCATTCCGCTCGCCCACGGTGGCCAGCCTTGGCAGGACAGCACTGTATTCGAAGCCGTCGTCCTGTCGGTGATGGGTGCAGATGGCTACAAGAAAGCCCTGGTTGACCTCGACAACGCTGCGCTGACTGGCCCGGAAATGGTCAAGTCGCTCACCGAGCTGAAGAAAGTCGCGACCTACATGGACGTTGACGGCAAAGGCCAGGACTGGAACCTCGAAGCCGGCAAAGTCATCAACGGCAAAGCCGGTATGCAAATCATGGGTGACTGGGCCAAGTCCGAATGGACTGCCGCCAAGAAAGTCGCCGGGAAAGATTACGAGTGCGTAGCCTTCCCGGGCACCGAGAAAGCCTTCACCTACAACATCGACTCCCTGGCGGTGTTCAAGCAGAAAGACAAAGGCACTGCTGCCGGTCAGCAGGACATCGCCAAAATCGTGCTGGGTGAAAACTTCCAGAAAGTCTTCAGCATCAACAAAGGCTCGATCCCTGTTCGGACCGACATGCTGCAGAAAATGGACTCGTACGGTTTCGACTCGTGCGCCCAGACCGCTGCCAAGGACTTCCTGGCTGACGCCAAGACTGGCGGCCTGCAACCAAGCATGGCGCACAACATGGCCACCACCCTGGCCGTACAAGGTGCGTTCTTTGATGTCGTGACCAACTTCATCAACGACCCGAAAGCCGACCCAGCCGACACCGCCAAGAAACTCGGCGCTGCGATCAAGTCTGCCAAGTAACGGTTAGCACTGCTGGTCCTTGTGAGGGGAAACCCCCTGACCCCTCACAAGGCATGCTTTTGTAGTCCTTTTTCCCTGTACTGGATTTTCCCATGAGTTCTGTTGCTGTGTTCAGCAAGGCCTCGCCGTTCGACGCACTGCAGCGCTGGCTCCCTAAACTGGTGCTGGCGCCCAGCATGTTCATCGTGCTGGTGGGCTTCTACGGCTACATCCTGTGGACGTTCGTGCTGTCGTTCACCACCTCCACGTTCCTGCCCAGCTACAAATGGGCTGGCCTGGCGCAGTACGCGCGGCTGTTCGACAACGACCGCTGGTGGGTCGCGAGCAAGAACCTGGCTGTGTTCGGCGGGATGTTTATCGGCATCACCTTGGTGATCGGCGTGACCCTGGCGATTTTCCTCGACCAGAAAATCCGACGCGAAGGCTTTATCCGCACCATTTACCTGTACCCGATGGCGCTCTCGATGATCGTGACCGGTACCGCGTGGAAATGGCTGCTCAACCCGGGCATGGGCCTGGACAAACTTCTGCGGGACTGGGGCTGGGAAGGCTTCCGTCTCGACTGGCTGATCGACCCGGACCGCGTGGTCTACTGCCTGGTGATTGCCGCCGTGTGGCAAGCCTCCGGCTTTATCATGGCGATGTTCCTCGCTGGCCTGCGCGGTGTTGATCAGTCGATCATCCGTGCCGCCCAGATCGACGGCGCCAGCCTGCCGCGCATTTACTGGAGCGTAGTGCTGCCAAGCCTGCGTCCGGTGTTCTTCAGTGCAGTGATGATCCTGGCGCACATCGCCATCAAGAGCTTCGACCTGGTAGCGGCGATGACCGCTGGCGGCCCGGGCTACTCGTCCGACCTGCCTGCGATGTTCATGTACTCGTTCACCTTCAGTCGTGGCCAGATGGGCATGGGCTCGGCCAGTGCAATCCTGATGCTCGGCGCGATCCTCGCGATCATCGTGCCTTACCTGTACTCCGAGCTGAGGACCAAGCGTAATGACTAGTCTCGCCTCCAAACCTTCCATCAGCCTGAGTCGCATCGCGATCTACGCGGTGCTGATCCTCGCCGTGCTGTTGTACCTGGTGCCGCTGGTAGTGATGCTGCTCACCAGCTTCAAGACCCCGGAAGACATCAACACCGGCAACCTGCTGAGCTGGCCGACCGTGGTCACCGGCATTGGCTGGGTCAAAGCCTGGGCTACTGTGGATGGCTATTTCTGGAACTCGATCAAGATCACTGTTCCGGCGGTACTGATCTCCACCGCCATCGGCGCACTGAACGGTTACGTGCTGTCATTCTGGCGCTTCAAAGGCTCGCAGCTGTTCTTCGGTTTGCTGTTGTTTGGCTGCTTCCTGCCGTTCCAGACCGTGCTGCTGCCGGCGTCGTTCACCCTCGGCAAGATGGGCCTGGCCAGCACCACCACCGGCCTGGTGTTTATCCATGTGGTCTACGGCCTGGCGTTCACCACGCTGTTCTTCCGTAACTACTACGTGAGCATTCCGGATGCGCTGATCAAGGCGGCACGCCTGGACGGTGCAGGTTTCTTCACGATCTTCCGCCTGATCATTCTGCCGATGTCGACGCCGATCATCATGGTTTGCCTGATCTGGCAATTCACCCAGATCTGGAACGACTTCCTGTTTGGTGTGGTGTTCTCCAGCGGCGACTCGCAGCCCATCACGGTGGCGCTGAACAACCTGGTCAACACCAGCACCGGGGCCAAGGAATATAACGTGGATATGGCGGCGGCGATGATCGCCGGGCTGCCGACCCTGCTGGTCTATGTGATCGCAGGCAAGTATTTCGTGCGCGGCCTCACGGCCGGCGCGGTCAAGGGGTAATCATGGCTACGCTTGAACTTCGCAATGTAAACAAGACCTATGGCGCCGGCCTGCCCGACACCTTGAAGAACATCGAACTGTCGATCAAGGAAGGCGAATTCCTGATTCTGGTCGGCCCTTCGGGGTGCGGTAAATCCACGCTGATGAACTGCATCGCCGGCCTGGAAACCATCACCGGCGGCGCGATCATGATCGGTGACCAAGACGTCAGCGGCATGAGCCCCAAGGACCGTGACATCGCCATGGTGTTCCAGTCCTACGCGCTGTACCCGACCATGAGCGTGCGCGAGAACATCGAATTCGGGTTGAAGATCCGCAAGATGGCCCAGGCCGATATCGACGCCGAAGTGGCGCGCGTGGCCAAGCTGCTGCAGATCGAGCACCTGCTGAATCGCAAGCCAGGCCAGCTTTCCGGTGGTCAGCAGCAACGTGTGGCCATGGGCCGTGCGCTGGCGCGTCGTCCGAAGATCTACCTGTTCGACGAACCGCTGTCCAACCTCGACGCCAAGCTGCGCGTCGAGATGCGCACCGAAATGAAGCTGATGCACCAGCGTCTGAAAACCACCACCGTCTATGTCACCCACGATCAGATCGAAGCAATGACCCTGGGCGACAAAGTGGCCGTGATGAAGGACGGCATCATCCAACAATTTGGTACGCCGAAAGAAATTTACAACGACCCGGCCAACCTGTTTGTGGCAAGCTTTATCGGTTCACCTCCAATGAACTTCGTACCTTTGCGCCTGCAACGCAAAGATGGCCAGTTGATAGCGCTTCTCGACAGCGGCCAGGCGCGATGCGAATTGCCGCTGAGCATGAACGACGCTGGCCTTGAAGACCGCGACGTGATTCTGGGCTTGCGCCCTGAGCAAATCGTACTGGCAACGGGGGAGGGCAATGGCGCTTCGAGCATTCGTGCCGAAGTCCAGGTTACCGAACCGACCGGCCCGGACACCCTGGTGTTCGTGCAGTTGAATGACACCAAGGTCTGCTGCCGTCTGGCGCCGGATGTGGCGCCGCAAGTGGGTGAGACCCTGACCCTGCAATTTGATCCAGCCAAGGTGCTGCTGTTCGATGCCAAGACTGGCGAGCGCCTGGGCACTGCAGCTTCTTTGCCTGCACAGGGACATGCCGACAATGTGGCCCAGTTCAAAGGCCGCTGAAGAAGATAAGTTGTTGTTTTAGTTAAAAAAAGTAAACCGCGTTAGATAAAAACAGTTTAATAACAATAAAGACGAGGATGTAGGGATGAAAAAGCAACACAACAACACCCGGCTGATCTGCCAACTGTCAGCAGCTGCAGCCCTGGTATTGTCCGCCAATGCGATGGCGGCCGATGCATTCAGCTCTGACTCCAAGTGGATGACGGGCGATTGGGGCGGCGAGCGTACCAAGCTGATCGAGCAAGGTATCGACATCAAGGCTGACTACGTCGGGGAAGTCGGTGGCAACCTTAGCGGTGGCTACAACAACGACAAAACTGCCCGTTACGCCGACCAGTTTGGTCTGGGCGTAGCACTGGATCTGCAAAAGCTGTGGGGCTGGGATAACACCCAGGCCAAGATCCAACTGACCAACCGTAATGGCGCCAACATCTCCAATGACCGTATTGGCGACCCGCGTGCCGGCACCTTGAGTTCGTCTCAAGAAGTTGATGGCCGTGGCCACATGGTGCGTCTGACCCAGTTCTGGATTCAGCACCAGATGTTCGACAACAAGTTGGACGTGAAACTCGGTTACTTCGGTGAAGGCGAAGACTTCAACACCTTCCCGTGCGACTTCCAGAACCTCTCGTTCTGCGGCTCGCAAGTGGGTAACTACGTAAACACCTGGTACAACTGGCCTGTCAGCCAAGCGGCTATCCGTGTGAAGTACAACATCACGCCTGAGCTGTATGCGCAGATCGGTGCGTACAACCAGAACCCGTCGCAGCTGGAGCACGGCAACGGCTTCAAACTCAGCGGCAGCGGCACCAAGGGCACCGTATTGCCGGTGGAATTGGTCTGGTCGCCGAAGGTCAATGGCCTGCCGGGCGAATACCGTGTGGGTTACTACAAGAGCACGGCTGACGCGACCGACGTACGTGAAGACGTCAACGGGAACGACGCTGGCACCACCGGCGCTGCCTTCCGTGTCCGCAGCAGCAAAAGCGGTTACTGGGGTGTTCTGCAACAACAACTCACCACGCACAATGGCGACGCTTCCCGTGGTCTGAACATCGCGGCCAACGTGACCTTCCACGACAAAGACACCAACCTGGTCGACAACTACCAGTCGTTGATGCTGGTGTACAAAGGTCCGTTCGACGCACGTACCAAGGATGACGTCGGTATCGGTGTTTCCCGTATCCACGCCAACAGTGACGTGAAGAAAAACGCTGAGCTGCTCAATGCCGCTGGCGGTTTCACTGACTACGACCAGTCGGGATTCTCACCACTGCGTAACACTGAATACAACGTCGAAATCAACTACGGCTTCCACGTTACCAACTGGCTGACCGTGCGCCCCAACCTGCAATACGTCGCCAACCCAGGCGGTGTTAAAGAAGTCGACAACGCGCTGGTAGCGGGCCTTAAAATTCAGTCTACGTTCTAACGCTGTTGCGATAAGCTCCTTCTCTCTGTGCGCATTTTGCGGGTAGCCATGGCTACCCGCTTTTTTTTGAGGAAGGGGAGCACATCTCCCTGTGGGAGCTGGCTTGTCGGATCGCCGCACCGCTGCGATCCAGGCGACTCGGTACAGCAGGCTAGCCGCGCTGATGCCATCGCAGGCAAGCCAGCTCCCACAAAGACATTCAGGACCGTGGCACATGCATGAGCATCCGCTGCAACGCTTTTTCAAATCCCTGCGTGAACAACCGGTGTTTGCCTGGGAGCGCTTTCAGATGCGCGACGTGTTGGTGATCGACCACCCGCTGTGCCAGGCGGTGTTCAGTCGCCAGGGCGCGCAACTGCTGCACTTTCAGCCTGCCGGGCAAAAACCCTGGTTGTGGTGCGCGGCCAAGTGGCCACAGGTCGGCGCCATTCGTGGCGGCGTGCCGGTGTGCTGGCCGTGGTATGGGCGTCATCCGAGCGAAAACGCCTGGCCGTCCCACGGTTGGGCGCGTCTGATCGACTGGAAACTGCTCGACAGCAGCACCGACGACGATGGCGTGCGCCTGCACTGGCAACTGCAACTGTGCGATTGGCAGGTGGACCTGCACGCGCACTTGGGCGAAACCCTGGAACTGCGCCTGAGCACCGAGCATCAGGACGAACTGCCGTGCCAGTTGAGCCATGCTTTGCACGCCTACTGGCGTATTGGTCACGTTGACGAGATAGCGCTGTCTGGGCTCGATGGGGCGCAAGGCTACGATCAGCTCAACCGCCAGGTGTGCCAGCAGGAAGGCGAGTTGCGTGTGGATGGCGGCTGTCAGCGGGTGTTTCAACATGACGGAGAATTGCAGCTCAAGGACCACGCCTGGCAGCGCGAGCTGTGCATCGATACGGGCGATAGCGCCGACACGGTGGTGTGGCATCCGGGCAGCCGGCCGTTATTGGGTGTGAGTTTTAACGAGGCGTCTGGGTTTGTGTGTGTGGAGTCGGCGATGGCCGCGGCGAGTTTGGCACCGGGGGAGAGGGCGCACCTCAGTTTGCAGGCGCGGGCCGGGGTTTAGCGGTGGTGCTTATGGCGCTATCGCAGGCAAGCCAGCTCCCACATTTGGAATGCATTCCCCTGTGGGAGCTGGCTTGCCTGCGATAGGGTCGGTACTGCTGGTGGAGATTGCTGCTAGTTGAACTCATCCCCCACCGGATACCGGCTGTCATTCAAACTCTCTTTGATCTTGCGCAAATGCGGCTGGAAATCCACACCCCGGCGCAAGGTCATGCCCGTCGCCAACACGTCCAGCACGGTCAACTGAATGATCCGCGAGGTCATCGGCATGTAGATGTCGGTGTCTTCAGGCAACGGAATGTTCAGGCTCACGGTACTGGCCTTGGCCAGCGGCGAGTTCTCGGCGGTCACGCCCAACACTGACGCGCCGTTTTCTCGGGCGATACGCGCCACTTCCACCAGCTCACGGGTACGCCCGGTGTAGGAAATGATCACGAACAACTCGCCGGTATGCGCCACCGACGCGATCATGCGCTGCATCAGCACGTCGGCGTGGGCGGTCACGGCCAGGTTGAAGCGGAAGAACTTGTGCAGCGCATCCATGGCCACCGGGGCCGAAGCGCCCAGGCCGAAGAAGTGGATCTGCCGTGCCTGGATCAACAGATCCACGGCCTTGCTGATCAGGGCCGGGTCGAGGGCCTGGCAGGCACTGTCCAGGGACGCAATCGCGCTGCCAAAGATCTTCTGCGTGTAGGCCTCAGGGTTATCATCGGCCTCCACGGCACGGCTGACATACGCCGCGCCACTGGCCAGACTTTGCGCCAGTTGCAATTTAAGTTCAGGGTAACCGCTGACGCCGAACGAACGGCAGAAACGGTTGACCGTCGGTTCACTGACCGAGGCGGCTTGGGCGAGGGCGGCGATAGAGAAGCGGGTCGCCTGCTGTGGGTTGAGCAGGATGACCTCGGCGACTTTTTTCTCGGCCTTGTTCAATTCTTCGAGGCGGTTCCGGATCTGTTCCAGAAGATTTCGCACGCGGTCCATTCAGTCTTTCCTTCGGGCGACGATGCAAATTAAGGGCGGTAGCCAATCGACGAGTGGCATTTCGCGGTGGCCTATCCTACTGAGGGTAGCTGAACACCACCACTCGGAATGCGTATTTCGGGAAAATGTTGTGGTTATTACTACATTTTTCCTTGAGTGATACCTTAAAAAAAGGTATTTGTAGCTTAACTTGATAAAAGAACAAACATCATGCCTTCGATAACCGTAGAACCCTGCACCTTTGCCCTGTTTGGCGCCTTGGGTGATCTGGCGCTGCGCAAGTTATTTCCTGCCCTCTATCAACTTGATGGCGCCGGGCTCCTGCACGACGACACGCGCATCCTGGCCCTGGCCCGTGAAGCCGGTTCCGAGCAGCAGCACTTGGCCCACATCGAAAAAGAATTGCGTAAGTACGTTGGCAAGGAACTCGACGAAGCCGTGGCAGCGCGCTTCCTCGCACGCCTGGCCTACGTGCACGTCGACTTCATGAAAGCCGACGACTATGTGGGCCTGGCTGAAAAAGCCGGCAGCGAACAACGCCTGATCGCCTACTTCGCTACCCCGGCGGCGGTGTACGGCGCGATCTGCGAAAACCTGGCCAAGGTCGGTTTGGCGGAAAACACCCGCGTCGTGCTGGAAAAACCCATCGGCTCGGACCTGGAATCTTCGCGCAAGGTCAACGACGCCGTGGCGCAGTTCTTCCCGGAGAACCGCACTTACCGCATCGACCACTACCTGGGCAAAGAAACCGTCCAAAACCTGATCGCCCTGCGTTTCGCCAACAGCCTGTTCGAAACCCAGTGGAACCAGCATTACATTTCCCACGTGGAAATCACCGTGGCCGAGCAGGTCGGGATCGAAGGCCGTTGGGGCTATTTCGACAAGGCCGGCCAGCTGCGCGACATGATCCAGAACCACCTGTTGCAACTGCTTTGCCTGATCGCCATGGACCCGCCGGCCGACCTGTCCGCCGACAGTATTCGTGACGAGAAGGTCAAGGTGCTCAAGGCGCTGGCGCCGATCAGCCCGGAAGGCCTGACCACTCAAGTAGTGCGCGGCCAGTACATTGCCGGTTACAGCGCTGGCAAGCCGGTGCCGGGTTACCTGGAAGAAGAGAATTCCAACACCCAGAGTGACACCGAGACGTTCGTTGCCCTGCGTGCCGACATCCGCAACTGGCGTTGGGCCGGGGTACCGTTCTACCTGCGCACCGGCAAGCGCATGCCGCAAAAGCTGTCGCAGATCGTTATCCATTTCAAGGAACCGTCCCACTACATCTTCGCCCCCGAGCAGCGCCTGCAGATCAGCAACAAACTGATCATCCGCCTGCAGCCGGACGAAGGTATTTCCTTGCGTGTGATGACCAAAGAGCAGGGCTTGGACAAGGGTATGCAACTGCGCAGCGGCCCGCTGCAACTGAATTTTTCCGACACCTATCGCAGCGCGCGGATTCCCGATGCCTACGAGCGGTTGTTGCTGGAAGTGATGCGCGGCAATCAGAACCTGTTTGTTCGCAAAGATGAAATCGAAGCCGCGTGGAAGTGGTGTGACCAGTTGATTGCCGGGTGGAAAAAATCCGGTGATGCGCCCAAGCCGTATGCGGCCGGGTCCTGGGGGCCGATGAGCTCGATTGCACTGATCACGCGGGATGGGAGGTCGTGGTATGGCGATATCTGAATTGAAACTGCCTCAGGGCGTGACGGCCCATGAGTACCGCACGCCCGTGCTGTTGGCCGACGGTTTGGCCAATGACGTGGCTGAGCAATTGCGCACGGCCATCAGTGCCCGTGGCGAAGCGATCCTGGTGGTGTCCGGTGGCCGTAGCCCCGTGGCGTTCTTCCAGAACCTGGCCAAACAAGGCCTGGACTGGTCCAAAGTCACCATCACCCTGGCCGACGAGCGCTGGGTGCCGGTTGAGCATGCCGACAGCAATGCCGGCTTGTTGAAGAAATACCTGCTGCAAGGCCTGGCGGCAGAGGCGAAGTTCCTTAGCCTCTACAACGTTGCCGCAAACCTTGAAGACGCCGCCGAACTGGCCGATCGCCAGTTGGCAGAGTTGCCCGCCATTGATGTGCTGGTACTCGGCATGGGCGATGACGGCCACACCGCATCGCTGTTCCCCAACAGCCCCAACCTGGGCGAGGCGCTGAAGCCCGATGGCACACGCCGTTGCTGGCCGATGTTGGCGCCAACCGTGCCGCACCAGCGCCTGACCATGAGTCGCGCGTTGCTGGCCACGGCCCACTACACCGTGCTGTCGATATCCGGCAGTTCGAAATTGACCACCTTGAGCGCCGCGCTGGCGAGTGACGACGTCGCCGCCATGCCGATTCGCGCGTTTTTGCAACCTACTTTAGAGATTTACTGGTGCCCATGAGCCAAGGATCAGCCGCTATGAAAAGCCCTCAACCGACCGTGTCCATGGCGGACAAAGTTGCCCTCATCGACAGCCTCTGCGCCAAGGCGCGGATCCTGCCGGTGATCACCATCGCCCGCGAACAGGACATCCTGCCGCTGGCCGATGCCCTGGCAGCGGGCGGTTTGACCGCATTGGAAGTGACCCTGCGTTCCGAGTTCGGCCTCAAAGCCATTCAGGTCCTGCGCGAGCAGCGCCCTGAACTGTGCACCGGTGCCGGCACCGTGCTCGACCGCCATATGCTCGAAGCGGCCGAAGTGGCCGGCTCGCAATTTATCGTCACCCCTGGCATCACCCGCGACCTGCTGGAAGCCTCGGTGCACAGCCCGATTCCGCTGCTGCCCGGCATCAGCAATGCCTCGGGCATCATGGAAGGCTATGGCTTGGGTTATCGCCGCTTCAAGCTGTTCCCGGCTGAAGTCAGCGGCGGCGTAGCGGCCATCAAGGCCCTGGGCGGCCCGTTCGGCGAAGTCAAATTCTGCCCAACCGGCGGCGTAGGCCCGGCCAACATCAAACAGTACATGGCGTTGAAAAACGTGATGTGCGTGGGCGGTAGCTGGATGCTGGACCCTGAGTGGGTCAAGAACGGCGACTGGGCCCGTATCCAGGAAGTCACCGCACAGGCGCTGGCGCTGCTCGATTGAGCTGATTTATCGAATCGTTGTTGCTGTGCTTGACGGCATTTTTGCGGCGCACTTGGTCGGTGTGCCGCTTTTTTTTGCCTGTCAAAAAGCTGGGAGGCCAACACAACTTCAAATGTGGGAGCCAGCTCCCACAGTTTTAAACCGTGTTCAGTTCGGTAATTGCGTTGATCAGCACATCGATGTCCGCCGCCGAGGTGACCAACCCCGGTGTCACCCGAATACAGGTACCAAACGCCGCACCCACCCGGGTGGTGGTGAACAGGTTGTAATCCTTGAGCAAACAATCGGCCATCACCTGCTGATCCCGTCCGACAAACTTGAACGCCGTAATCCCGCAATACAGCCGTGGATCGTCCGATGTCAGCACCTCAATCCCCGGCAACGACCGCACCTGACTCACCCACAAATCCCGCAGGTAATTCACCCGCGCGCCCTTGGCCGCTGCGCCACCCAATGCCCGGTGTTCTTCAAACACCAGTGGCAAGGTCATCAATGCGGGAAAATTCGGTGTGCTGTAGGACGTACGCGCGCGCACGTCTGTAGCGGGGTAGTGAAATTCACCCATGTCCGGGTCGATATCGGCCAGGCGCTCCGGGGCGATGTACAGAAAGCCCAGGGTCAGCGGCGCGCCGATCCACTTGTGCAGGTTGAAGCCTGCGAACGCGATGCCCAGCTCCACAAGGTTGAACTCGATCTGGCCCAAGGCATGGGCGCCGTCGAGGATGACGTCAATCCCGTGCTCGCGCGCCGCGTTGGCAATGGCCTCAACCGGCATTACCAGGCCGGTGCGATGGGTGACGTGGGTCAGCGCCATCAGCTTTAAACGCGGGTATTGCACGAACGCATCGCGATACGTCTGCACCAGGCTGTCGAAACTGGCCGGGTGTGTGTGGGACAGTTCGACCACCTCCACGCCGCGCACACCGGCCAACCAGCGCATGGCGCCTTTGACCGTGTCGTACTCCAGGTCGCTGATCAGCACCTGGTCGCCCGGTCGCAGGCCGTTGTAGTTGCGGATCAGCGACTGCAAGGCCTCGGTGGCATTGCGCGTGAAGGCTACTGACTCAGGGTTGACGCCGATCAGCTCGGCCAGTTGGCGGCGTATCTCAACGTTCTCTCCCTGTTCAAAGCGCTGGCGTACGTAGAGCGAGTTGCTGCGGTTGATAAACGCAACGTGTTCCAGGTATTGCGCCCGTACCACACGGCTCATGCGCCCGAAGTAGCCGTTTTCCAGATTGATCGGGCCGGGCTCCAGCTCGTAGCGTTGGGCGATGGTTTGCCAGTGGCGTTCGTTATCAGCATTGCGGGGCATGGCGAGGCTCTTAATGGCGCGGGGCGGGTTTGCCGTGTTTGGCGCGCAGCGGTTCCAGCAGTTCGGCGAGGCCGTTGCTGTCGATTTCCTGCATCAGTGCCAGCAACCCGCCCAGTTCGCCGTGGGGGAAACCTTCACGGGCAAACCAGTTCAGGTAAGGCCCCGGCAGGTCGGCGATGATCCGACCCTTGTACTTGCCGAAGGGCATTTGGCGGGTGATCAGCAGTTCGAGTTTTTCGGGATTCATGGGCTTCAAGCGATTGAGTCGAGACCCTGGAAAATACAGGCATTCTGCATGAAGGCCAAATGACAGATCATGCAAATAACGTATATACAGATGGTTCAATATTTCATAAGTTATTGAAATATAAGTAATAAGTTATTTTTCAAAAGCTGGCACGGGCGCTGCAACTACCAATACAAGTTTCTTAACCCGCACAAGGAATTGAAAAATGACTGACATCAACAAAGAATCGATCTCCGTACTCAACGACCTGATCGAAACCAGCAAAGACGGCCAGGAAGGCTTCAAAACCTGTGCTGAAGACATCAAGCACCCAGAGCTCAAAGCCCTGTTCGTGAAGCGCTCCACCGACTGCGCCACCGCCGCTGCTGAACTGCAGACTGCCGTGCGCGCCCTGGGCGGTGATCCGGAAGATTCCGGCAGCGTCAGCGCCGCGCTGCACCGTGGTTGGGTCGACGTGAAGTCGCTGGTCACCGGTAAAGACGAAGAGGCTGTACTGAACGAAGCCGAGCGTGGTGAAGACCACGCACTGAAGGCTTACAAGGAAGCGATCGAGAAGATCAACAAGCACAACCTGCTGGGTATTCGTGACCTGGTTGAGCGTCAGTACCACGGCGTGCAACGCAACCACGACCAGGTGAAAGCCCTGCGTAACCAGGCTCGCGCTCAGTCGTAAGCCCCGCAGTAAGCAAGGCCCAATGTGGGAGCGGGCTTGCTCGCGAAAGCGGTGGATCAGTTAATTATAAGTTGACTGATCCACCGCATTCGCGAGCAAGCCCGCTCCCACATTTGTTTTGCATGGATTTCGAGATTGATATCAGCCAATGCTGATTGGCGGCAATTCCGTCAGAGTCACAACTTGCTGCTTACGCGGCGCCAGAATTTCCGCCTCGCCATCCACCACCAACTCATCGCGCTGGTTGAACACACGGGTGGCAATGCGCACGCGAAACTTCGGCAGCTTCTCCAGAATTTCCAGACGCACGGTCAGGGTATCGCCAATTTTTACCGGCTTCTGAAAGCTCATCTGTTGGCCAATGTAGATAGTGCCCGGCCCAGGCAGCTCGCAGGCAACGGCGGCGCTGATCAGCGCGCCGCTGAACATGCCGTGGGCGATACGCTCCTTGAACATGGTCGCCTTGGCGTATTCGGCATCCAGATGCACCGGGTTGTGGTCGCCGGACATGGCGGCGAACAGCTGAATATCACGCTCTTCGACGGTTTTGCTGAAACTGGCAGTCTGGCCGACTTCGAGGGCTTCGTACGGGGTGTTGGTAACCTGAGTCATCTAAAGGTGCATCCTGTGGCTAATCGGTAATGATCTGATTTAAAACATAAATTATTCACAACGGGCCGGCCTGCGCAATGTCAGCGCCTGATCGAGCCACGTCAGTACATCCGCTGTGACAACGTCGCGGTTGGTTTCGTTGAACACTTCATGACGCGCCTGCGGGTAAATAGTCAGTTGCAGGTTCTGGCAGCCGGCGTCGCGCAGGGCGTGAGCCAGATTTTTGAGACGCTTGCCCTCACTCACCGGATCACATTCGCCACCGATGACCAGAATCGGCAGGCCCGGATCGATCTGGGCGAGATTGGACGCTTTGCTGATTTGCTGCAAGCCGCCCAACAGGTCGATCCACAGCTGGTTGGTGCAGCGAAAGCCACAGAGCGGGTCGTTGATGTAGCGGTCGACTTCAGCCGGGTCGCGGCTGAGCCAGTCGAAGGCGGTGCGGTTGGGCTTGAAGGCTTTGTTGAATGATCCGAACGACAGAAAGTCGATCAGTGCACTGCGCCCGCGCAAGCCCTGGCGCAAACGTTCGATGTGGGCGATCACCCGAGCGGCGCGGTACAGCGCGACCGGCTGGAAATTCGAACCGCTGAGAATCGCCCCGTTCAAGCTGGCGCTGTGGTGCAGCAGATACGCTTGGGCGATATAACTGCCCATGCTGTGGCCCAGGAGAAAGATCGGCAGCCCGGGCGTTTGATGCGCAATGTGCTGGTTAAGGCTGGCCAGGTCGCCCACCACTTTGTTCCAGCCATCCTTTTCGGCATACAGCCCCAAGGTACCTTCGTCGGCGGTGCGGCCATGACCGCGCTGGTCCAGCGCATACAAGCCGAAACCTGCGCCACACAGCGCTTCGGCCAGGCGCCCGTAGCGGCCACTGTGCTCGGCCATGCCGTGGGACAGCATGATCATCGCCCTGGCCGGGCCTTCCGGCAGCCATTGATTGACGTACAGGCGGCTTCGGTCATTCGCGGTCAGCCAGAAGGTGCTGTGGTTCATGGCGCTTCCTTTGCTCGGGGTCGATGCAGTGTATAGCTCATCCGTCAGGGGCTGGGGTATCTGCCTACACGTTAGGAGCAAGATTCATACAATAAATGACACAGTTCGGTGTATTTGCCTGTTTGGTGATAGCTGCTAACGTCCCCAAAGCTCCGCTTTTAATCGCTTCAGAAAAGCGGCCGGACACACTCAGGTAAGAGGACAAGAATAATGCAACCTGATTTCTGGAATGACAAACGCGCGGCGGGCGTTCCCAGTGACATCGACCTGAGCACCTACAAGTCGGTGATCGAAGTTTTCGAGCGTTCCTGCAAGGCCTTTGCCGATCGTCCGGCGTTCAGCAACATGGGCATCACCCTGACGTACGCCGAGCTTGAGCGCCAAAGTGCGGCGTTCGCCGGTTACCTGCAAAACCACACGGACCTCAAGCCGGGCGAGCGTATCGCGGTACAGCTGCCCAACGTGCTGCATTACCCGATTGCCGTGTTCGGCGCGCTGCGCGCCGGGCTGATTGTGGTCAACAGCAACCCGCTGTACACCCCGCGCGAGATGCGTCACCAGTTCAAGGACGCCGGCGTGCGTGCGCTGGTCTACCTCAACCTGTTCGGTTCGCGGGTGCAGGAGGTGTGCGCCGACACCGAAATCGACTACCTGATCGAAGCCAAAATGGGCGACTTCATGCCCGCCGCCAAAGGCTGGCTGATCAATACGGTGGTCGACAAGGTCAAGAAAATGGTCCCGGCCTACAGCCTGCCACGCGCCTTGTCGTTCAAACGCGCCTTGCGCATGGGCGCAGGGCTGGGCGTGACCCGCCATCCGGTGACGCTGGACGACATTGCCGTGCTGCAATACACCGGCGGCACCACCGGCCTGGCCAAAGGCGCGATGCTCACCCACGGCAACCTCGTGGCGAATATGCAGCAAGCGCGGGCGTGCATGTCCCAGGTTGCCGACGACGGCCAGCCGCTGATGAAGGAAGGGCAGGAGGTGATGATTGCGCCGCTGCCGCTGTACCACATCTATGCATTCACGGCGAACTGCATGTGCATGATGGTGACCGGCAACCACAACGTGCTGATCACCAACCCGCGGGACATCGGCGGGTTTATCAAGGAACTGAAAAAGTGGCGGTTCTCCGGCCTGCTCGGGCTGAACACGCTGTTTGTGGCGCTGATGGACCATCCAGAGTTCAAGACCCTGGATTTCTCCCACCTCAAGATCACCAACTCCGGCGGCACCGCGCTGGTAAAGGCCACCGCTGAACGCTGGAAGGCGCTCACCGGGTGTTCCATCGGTGAAGGCTACGGCCTGACGGAGACTTCACCGGTGGCGAGTACCAACCCCTACGGCAGTAAATCGCGCCTGGGCACGGTGGGCATTCCGGTGCCAGGCACCGCGATGAAGGTCATCGACGACGAGGGCCGTGAGTTGCCTTTGGGTGAACGCGGTGAGCTGTGCATCAAGGGCCCGCAAGTCATGAAAGGCTACTGGCAGCAGCCGGTCGCCACTGCCGAGGCCCTGGACGCCGAGGGCTGGCTCAAGACCGGCGACATCGCGGTGATCGACACCGATGGCTTCGTGAGCATCGTCGACCGCAAGAAAGACCTGATCATCGTCTCGGGTTTCAACGTGTACCCCAACGAGATCGAAGACGTGGTGATGGCGCATCCGGCCGTGGCCAACTGCGCCGTGATCGGCGTGCCGGATGATCGCACCGGGGAGGCGGTGAAGCTGTTTGTGGTGGCGCGGGCCCAGGGCGTGAGCCTTGAGGAGTTGAAGACGTACTGCAAGACCAACTTCACCGGGTACAAGGTGCCCAAGCATATTGTGTTGCGCGACTCGTTGCCGATGACGCCGGTGGGCAAGATTTTGCGCAGGGAGCTGCGCGACATCGCCTGACATGAAACGCCGTTAAAAATGTGGGAGCTGGCTTGCCTGCGATAGCGATCTTTCAGTCACCGGATGTATCGACTGAGGGGCCGCTATCGCAGGCAAGCCAGCTCCCACATTGTTATCTGTTGTCCTGAAAAGCCTATTCCAGAGCCTTTTACTTGGATAATTCAGCGCTATTTCAAGTGTGACCAAATATTGTAGGACAGTCATGTTTATGACTGTAGGGCCTTCTTTTGGCTCTAGTCGGCCCTTGGCAAAGCTGCTACTCTCGGCGCGCTTTGTGACGTCTCGGCCTGCTTTAAAGCGCCAGATTCACCCTAAAAAAACATACACCAATAATAATCGCATCAAATGCGATGATGAATTCGCGTCGCTGACGTCGCTGAGGAGTGGGCTTCCATGAACGAAGACTTTTGGAAGGATAAGTACCCCGCCGGGATTGCTGCAGACATCAATCCAGACGAGTATCCAAATATTCAGGCGGTACTGAAGCAGTCCTGCCAGCGCTTCGCCAACAAACCGGCTTTCAGCAACCTGGGCAAGACACTCACTTACGGTGAGTTGTACGAATTGTCCGGCGCCTTCGCCGCGTACCTGCAACAGCACACCGACTTGCAGCCTGGCGATCGAATCGCCGTGCAACTGCCCAACGTCCTGCAATACCCGGTCGCGGTATTCGGCGCCATTCGCGCCGGCCTGATCGTGGTCAACACCAACCCGCTGTATACCGCGCGGGAAATGGAACACCAATTCAACGACTCCGGTGCCAAAGCCCTGGTCTGCCTGGCCAACATGGCGCACCTGGCGGAAAAGGTCGTGCCCAAGACCTCCGTCAAGCACGTGATCGTCACCGAAGTCGCCGACCTGTTGCCGCCGCTCAAGCGCCTGCTGATCAACAGCGTCATCAAGTACGTAAAGAAAATGGTCCCGGCGTACCACTTGCCCAAGGCGATCAAGTTCAACGACGTGCTCGCCAAAGGTCACGGCCAACCGGTCAACGACGCCAGCCCTGCGAGCGGCGATGTGGCCGTGCTGCAATACACCGGCGGTACCACGGGCGTGGCCAAGGGCGCGATGCTCACCCACCGCAACCTTGTCGCCAACATGCTGCAGTGCAAGGCATTGATGGGCTCCAACCTCAATGAAGGCTGCGAGATCCTGATCACGCCCCTGCCGCTGTATCACATCTATGCGTTCACCTTTCATTGCATGGCGATGATGCTGATCGGCAACCACAACATCCTGATCAGCAACCCGCGCGACTTGCCGGCGATGGTCAAGGAACTGTCGAAGTGGAAGTTCAGCGGTTTTGTCGGTCTGAACACCCTGTTCGTGGCGCTGTGCAACAACGAAGGCTTCCGCAAGCTGGATTTCTCCGCGCTGAAAGTCACCCTCTCCGGCGGCATGGCCCTGCAACTGGCGGCCGCCGAGCGTTGGAAAGACGTGACCGGCTGTGGCATCTGCGAAGGCTACGGCATGACCGAAACCAGCCCGGTAGCCACGGTCAACCCGATCCAGTACACCCAGATCGGCACCATCGGCATTCCGGTGCCCTCGACCCTGTGCAAAGTCATCGCCGACGACGGCACTGAACTGCCATTGGGCGAAATCGGCGAGCTGTGCATCAAGGGCCCGCAAGTGATGAAGGGCTACTGGCAGCGCGAAGACGCCACCGCCGAGATCCTCGACAGCGAAGGCTGGCTGAAGACCGGTGACATCGCGATCATCCAGCAAGATGGCTACATGCGTATCGTCGACCGCAAGAAAGACATGATTCTGGTCTCCGGTTTCAACGTCTACCCCAACGAGCTCGAAGACGTGCTGGCGACCCTGCCGGGCGTGCTGCAATGCGCGGCCATCGGCGTGCCGGACGATAAGTCCGGGGAACACATCAAGATCTTCATCGTGGTCAAGCCAGGGGCTACCCTGACCAAGGACCAGGTGATGGAACACATGCGCGCCAACGTCACCGGCTACAAGGTGCCCAAGGCCGTGGAGTTCCGCGATGCCTTGCCGACCACCAACGTGGGCAAGATCCTGCGGCGTGAGTTGCGGGATGAAGAGCTGAAGAAGCTCGGTCTTAAAAAGTAACCCCATAAAAAACCCCGCGGATGCGGGGTTTTTTATGGGCTGGATTGGAATGCAATCCAGTGTGGGAGCCAGCTCCCACAGGTTTAACCGAGTTGTTACAGGGCAAACTGCGCGAAGCTGACGCCAGCACCCGCCGGGCGTACATCCTTCAAGAACGAATCCTTGTCCGCACTCAGCTCCAGGGTGATCTCCGGGCTGCGCTTGCCTGCATTACGCACCACCAAGCCTTCCAGCTTTTCACGCAGGTACGCCGTCGGCACTTTCAGGTGCAGCAGCTGGTCGGTTTCGGCGTTGTGCATCAACAAGTGAATCCACTCGTACTGGCCCACGGAAATACGGCCCACCGGCAGGTCGAACCACCAAATGTTGCGTTTGCGGTCCAGGTCGGTGAAATGGCAGTTGTTCATGCCGAGGACGGCACCGCCCAGTTCCAGGTTTCTGCGGGCGATGGCCTGTGCTTTATTGAGTTTCATAACCTTCCTACGGGATCTGTTATTCAGCGTTATAGCCTGAATGTGCCGCGCATTCTCGTGGGTTGGCCACAAAACATAAAGCCAAACCTGCGCCTGGCGATGAAATGCGCGCTGAAAATAATTGAAACTCTGCGCAAATGCCCTGGGTCAATCTCTACGTAATGACCAAAAACCTTTGATTGTTCTTTCGGAGAAATACCATGAGCAGCACATCAGACAAGGCAAAAGGCTTGGCAAACGAAGCTGTCGGCAACATCAAGCAAGGTGTCGGCAAAGTCACTGGCAATGACAAACTGCGCGCAGAAGGCGTGGTTCAAGAAAAGAAAGGCGAAGTGCAGAAAGCGGTTGGCGATACCAAAGATGCGGTAAAGAAAGCCACCAAGTAAGCCGGGTTCGCTGGCTGGTTTCAGCAGCCAAACGGCCATCCACGGATGGCCGTTTTTATGTCGCACGCTGCAACTAAAACCCTGTAATTGTTTCAAAGTCGCCAAGTAGGCTACTTTTGATGTAGAAAACGCCCCCTGAGTCGCCCACGACCTCATCCTCTTTGCGGCGAAAGGAGACGCTATGATTTTTCCGGTTCTAGACGGCCTCAAGCTACACAAAGTGCTGATACGCACCATCAAGGAATTCGTCGATGACGAAATGCCTACCTATGCCTCGGCATTGGCTTACCAGATGCTGTTCTCGTTGTTTCCCTTCCTGCTGTTCCTCATTGCCCTGATCGGTTTTCTGCACCTTCCGGACTTCTTCACCTGGCTGCGCATGCAGTCTGAACTGGTGTTGCCGCCCCAGGCGCTGGAGCAGGTCAACCCGGTGATCGACCAGTTGCAGCAATCCAAGGGTGGCTTGCTCTCTGTGGGTATCGTGATCGCTCTGTGGACCGCCTCCGCTGGCGTGCGCCTGATGATGAGCGCGATGAACGCCGCTTACGACGTGGTTGAGGGCCGGCCGATCTGGAAGCGTTTCCCGCTGTCGATTTTCTACACCGTCGGCATCGCCGGCATGCTGCTGGCTGCCGCTGCGCTGATGGTGCTCGGCCCGCAGGTGATGGAGTGGCTCGCCGGGCAGATCGGCATGCAGGAATTCGTGGTCACCTTGTGGACCATCCTGCGTTGGCCTCTGATCGTGATTTTGCTGATGTTCGCCGTGGCCTTGATGTACTACGTGATGCCCGACGTCGAGCAGAAGTTTCGCTTCATCACGCCGGGCTCGGTACTGGCCGTGGTGGTGTGGATTGTTGCTTCCCTCGGTTTTGGTTACTACGTCAAAACCTTCGCCGATTACAACGCCATGTATGGCAGTATCGGTGCGATCATCGTCCTGCTCCTGTACTTCTATATTTCCGCCGCCGTGTTGCTGTTGGGCGCGGAGATGAACGCCGTGATTGAGCATATGTCGGCTGAAGGCAAAGACCCGGGTGAAAAGGAGTTTGATGAGCACACTCACACGGATGAAAAACAGCATGTCTCAGGCCTTGGCCGGGACCACTCCAAGCCCACCACTGACGAAGTCTGATCGATGATCCGTGAAATCCTGAAAATGGGCGACGAGCGCCTGCTGCGTATTGCACCGCCGGTTCCGCCGGAAATGTTCGACAGCCCCGAGCTGTGGCAATTGATTGATGACATGTTCCAGACCATGGAACACGTAGGCGGCGTGGGCCTGGCCGCACCGCAGATTGGCGTTGACCTGCAACTGGTGATCTTTGGTTTCGAGGCCAGTGAGCGTTACCCGGACGCGCCGCCGGTGCCGCAGACCATTCTGATCAACCCGCTGATCACACCGCTCAGCCCCGTGCTGGAAGAGGGCTATGAAGGCTGCCTGTCCGTGCCCGGCCTGCGTGGCGCGGTAAACCGATATCAGCAGATTCGCTATGAAGGGTTTGATCCGAAAGGCGAGCCTATCGTGCGCATTGCCGACGGGTTTCATGCGCGCGTGGTGCAGCATGAATGCGATCACTTGATCGGCCGGTTGTACCCGTCGCGGATTACCGACTTCACCAAGTTCGGGTTTATCGAAGTGATGTTTCCGGACATGGATCCAACAGCTGACGACTGACCCCCCTGACACACCAAAAAACCAAACTGTGGGAGCTGGCTTGCCTGCGATAGCGGTGTAACAGTCACAGTGATGTTGACTGGCTCACCGCCATCGCAGGCAAGCCAGCTCCCACATTGGTTTTATGTTGAGTCTGGTTATTTGGCAGGTTTGATAAACCGCAACGTCATCCGGTCCGACTCCCCAATTGCCACATACTTCGCCTTATCCTGCTCGCCCAGCCTCAACGACGGCGGTAACGTCCATACCCCGCCCGGATAATCCTTGGTGTCCTTCGGATTCGCATTCACCTCACTCTCCCCCGCCAGCTTGAACCCGGCATCCGTCGCCAGCTTCACCACCTGCGCGGTGGTCAGGTAACCGCTGTCTTTGATCGCTTGCAGATCCGCGCCGTCCCTGGCCCGGTGATCCTCCACACCCAGCACGCCACCCGGTTTCAACACCGTGTAAAACGCACTGAACGTGGCGGGTGCGGTGCCGGCGTCCACCCAGTTATGCACATTGCGGAAGGTCAGCACGGTGTCTGCCGACGCCGGTTTGCCGAACACCGGCGCCTTGGGGTCAAACTCGACCACTTCGGCCTTGCCATAGCGTGCGGGGTCAGCGGCGAATTTCTTTTTCAGGTTCTGTTCGGACGTCGCGGCATAAGCGCCGCTGCTGGCGGCCTGCACGGCGGCAATGTAGTGCCCGTGATCCTTGAGCAGCGGCGCCAGCACTTCGCTGTACCAACCGCCGCCGGGGGTGATTTCGATTACACGCTGTTTGGCGCTCAAGCCAAAGAACTCCAGGGTTTGCTGCGGGTGACGATAGCCGTCACGTGCGCTGTTGGCCGGGTCGCGCCAACTGCCGGCGAGCACGCTGGCGTATTGCTGGGCGGTAATCGGGGCGTCGGCTGCCTGGCTGAAGGCCGGGACGAGGAGGGCGGTCAAGGACAGAGCTGCAAGGGTCGCTTTCATGATCATCCGAAAAATGGGCCACTGTGCTGTCGAGGCTAGCATGGGCCCTGCAGAGCTCGACCACACATTATCTTAGGTTGACCTCACCAATGGTTCTAAGCCCATGGCGATCATCGGCTTGTTGCGTTTATAGCGCACCAGCCGCTCACTCAATGACTGGGGCAGCACCGTGTCTTGCGTAAACCCCATGCGCTGATACAACTCCTCCAGGTCGGGATGACACAACAACCACACCGTGCCCTCACACGCGGCCACCGCCTGAAGAATCAAGCGCGCCGCCAACCCCTGGCCGCGATACGCCGGGGCCACAAACACCCCGGTCAGCCACTGGCCGCCGACCACCGGCGTCAGGCACAGCCCGGCGACAATTTCGCCCTCGCGCGCCACCCACAAACGTCCGCCCTTGAGCGCCTTCATCGACGAATCATGGCTGCGATAAAACTTGTTCAGCAGCGGCCACAGCGGCTCTGCCAGCACATCAATGTTCAGCTCGGGCATGGTGTTCAGCAAACGTAATCAAGGGCCCGGGATTATAAGCGCCTTCTGGCGCGCAATAGGTGGTATACCCAGTGCTACATCCCCTGTTGAGTGGAGCATGCATCATGGCCAAAGGTATGGATTCAAAGAAAGCCGCGAAGAAAAAACCGGCAAAGACCGCCGTTGAAAAACGCGCTGACAAGAAAACCAAAAAATCCGAGAGCGGCCTGTTCGGTCACTGAGTTACAAGCTTAGAACCAAATGATCTGCAAGATTTTCCGGCCTCACTGCACAGAGCAGGAAACACCTGCTCTGAGCGGCCGATGGCTAATTACCTTGATCCGACCCAACGCCGGGAAATCGAAGCCCTGGCCCATAGCTTTATTGCCCGCACCGAATGGCCGACCTGGCTGCTGTTGGTCGGCGTGTATGGCGGCTGGTTTGCCGTGATCCTCGGCAGCCACTGGCTGGGCCTGTGGTTCAGCACGCTGTTGCTGATCCCGCTGGTGACGCTGTGGCTGTCGGTGCAGCACGAATTGCTCCACGGCCATCCCACGCGCTCCCTGCTGCTCAACAAGCTGCTCGGCTACGCCCCGTTTGCCGTGTGGTACCCCTACACCCTGTACCGCGACAGCCACTTGCTGCACCACAACGACGAAGACCTCACCCTGCCGGGCATCGACCCGGAAAGCCGTTACCTGACCCAGCGCCAGTGGAACAACAGCTCGCTGTTCGAACGCGGCGTGCACTGGCTGACCAAAACCGTGCTCGGCCGTTTTCTGCTGTCGGGCCCCCTGGCGATTGGCCGACTGGCGCGCAATGAATGCCGACGCCTGCCCCAGGTATGGCCGATGTGGCTGGCCCACGGTGTCGTGACAATCCTGATGCTGAGTTTTATCGCCCATTACAGCGCGCTGCCGGTGTGGCATTACTTGCTGCTGGTCACGGTGCCGGCCTTGTCCCTGGCGTCCATCCGTTCCTACTATGAACACCGCCCGCACCTGCAGCCGGAACAGCGCACGGTACTCAACGAGGCGGCCTGGCCGTGGACCTGGCTGTTCCTCAACAACAACCTGCACCTGGTGCACCACGATTTGCCGAAATTGCCCTGGTACTTGCTGCCTGCGGTTTACCACGCGCGCCGCGAACAGTGGGTGGCGCGCAGCGGTGGTTTTCTGGTGCAGGGCTATGGCGAGCTGATCAGCCGCCATGGCCTCAAAGCCATCGACAGCCCCCGGCACCCTTTTGCGTGAGAGACGACCATGAGTGACCACTACGCCGAGCTGCTGATGTACGTCGCGCCCGAGCCCATCCAGCAGGCCAACCAGCTGTGGCTCACGCGCATCTTCGAGCGCCTGAACCTCAGCCGTCGTAACGCGGACCACCTTGATCTGCACGGCCTGTGGCTGGCCCCCGAATTGCTCGTCACGCAAACCTGCGGCTACCCGCTGATGACCCAGTTGCGCGGCCAGGTCCGTGTCATCGGCCGCCCGCGCTACGAATTGGCCCACGGCAGCGGCGGCGAACATTGCAGCCTGCTGCTGACCCGCGATGACAACCCGCAGAGCGCCCTGGCGGATTTCTACAACAGCCGCGGCGTTATCAATGGTCACGACTCCAACAGCGGCATGAACCTGCTGCGCGAACGTCTTGCCCCCTTGCAGCGCGACGGACGATTTTTTACCAGTGTCGGCATCAGCGGTGCGCACCGCGAAAGCCTGCGCTGGCTGCGCGAAGACCGCGCCGACCTCGCCGCCATCGACAGCGTCACTTTCGACTACCTAGCGCGGTTTGCCCCGCAGGAAGTGGCGGGGCTGCGTGTGGTTACCCGCAGCGCGCCGAGCCCGACGTTGCCCTACATCGGGCCGCTGAGTTTGAGTGATGAACACGCCGCACGGATCCGTGAGGCAATGAACCTGGCATTGCAGGACTTGCCGCAGGTCGCCGACACGCTGGGTATCCAGGAAGTACTGCCCGCCAGCGCAGATGACTACGAGGTGTTGTTGAGCTACCAGAGATACGCCGCCGACTTGGGCTACTCGAAACTCCACTGATCGTTCCCACGCTCCGCGTGGGAATGCCTCCCGTGACGCTCCGTGTCACGCTTTAGGTTATATAAAAATACCTTTTAAATATTATTAAAGAATAAGCAGCCTTGCTAGGATCGCTCCACCGGAACACCGGACATAACGCGCAACCTACTCAGATGGAGCCACTATGTCCGGCGCCGACACTTCTCACAGCGATTACGTGGGCGGATTGTTCCGCAGTCATTACGATTGGCTGTGCAGCCGTTTGCACCGCCATCTCGATTCCCGTGCGCACGCCGAAGACATCGCCGCCGACACCTTTGTCCAGCTGCTGAGTTCGCCCGGTGTGGCGCCGATCCGCCAGCCCCGCGCTTTGCTCACCACGATTGCCCAGCGCCTGATGTACCAGCTGTGGCGCCGCCGTGACCTGGAGCGGGCCTACCTCGACGCCCTCGACAGCGATGAGATGTCCACCGCGCCATCCCCCGAAGACCTGGCGCAAATGCTCGAAGCCCTGCACGCCATCGACGCGCTGCTCGACGGCTTGCCGGCCAAGGTCAAGGCGACCTTTTTACTCTCCCAGCTCAATGGCCTGACCTACCCGGAAATCGCCGCCGAGTTGGGCATCTCCCAGCGCTCGGTCAGCGACTACATGGCCCGTGCCCTCAACCGTTGCCTGCGGCTGTGCCTGGAATGAACGACGACTTGATCGACAGCGCCACGCGCTGGTACGTGTTGCTGCGCTCCGGCCAGGCCACGGCGGCGGATTGGCAGCGTTACCACCAATGGCGGGCGTCCGACCCAAGGCACGATGCGCTGTGCCAGCAACTGGAAACCCGTCTTGGCGTGTTTCAGATTCCTCAGGCGCAGGGCGTGAGCGGCAAGGTGCTGCAGCAGGCGCTGGAGGCGCCTTCAAGCCGCCGCCGTGTGTTGCAGATCGCTTTGGCGGGCGCAGGCGTGGCCATCAGCGCAGCGTTTCTGGCCAAACCCATGGGGTTGTCTGAACTGACGGCGGACATCCGCACCGGCACCGGTGAGCGCCGCGCCGTCACGCTGGCGGATGGCAGCGAGTTACTGCTCAACGCGCAAAGCGCGGCCGATATCCAGTTCAGCCCGCAACAGCGCCTGGTGCGCCTGCGCGAAGGCGAGTTGCTGGCAAAGGTTGCGAGCGACCGCAGCCGCCCGTTTCTGATCCAGACCGACCACGCGCGCCTGCGCGCCTACGGCAACCGCTTCCTGGTGCGCGAGCGCGAAGGGCAGGGCCAGGTCGTGGCGCTCAATGGCGCGGTGGACATCGACGACCAGCGTGGCGAACGCCTGCAACTCGCCGCCGGCCACGAAGTGCATTACGACCGCTCGGGCTTTGGCCAGGTGGAGGCCAGCTCCTCCGGTGCCACCGCGTGGATCGACGGTTTCCTGCAGGTACGCGACCGCCCGCTGGCCGAAGTCATCGAGGCGCTGCGGCCCTATCACAATGGCGTGCTGCGCCTGGAGCCGGGCGTCGCCGGGCTGCGTGTCAGTGGCCTGTACCGCCTCGACAACCCCGAACAAATCCTCGACACCCTGGCGCGCACCTTGCCGATCCACATTACGCGCCGTACCGGCCTGTGGGTGACCGTCAGTGCCGCCTGACCTGATGACTTGGCCCCTGTGGGAGCTGGCTTGCCTGCGATGCAGACAACTCGGTGCAACAGGTACACCGCGGGGATGCCATCGCAGGCAAGCCAGCTCCCACAGGGATTGGGCTAGCAGTCCAAGCGTGGGTTCTAAGGACATAACCAAACGTTCTGCAAGTTTTCCCCCGGCCATCCCACATCACTCCCGTAAGCGCTGCGGGGAGCAGCGTTCAGGCGTTTCCTTGGGGGGAGCCAATGTGAGTCAGTTCAACCGTGTGCCGCTTCGAACCTTTGCTCTGGTGCCGTTGGCCAGCCTGTTTTTCTCGTTTGCCGCCAGCGCCGAAGACGCGCGTCAGGTCTATCACATCGCACCGGGCCCGCTGGATGAAGTGCTGCTGAACATCAGCCGTCAGAGCGGCCAGGTGATTTCCTTCACGCCGCAACTGGGCAATTACTCGTCGGCCACGGTGGATGGCTCGCTGTCGGCGCACCAGGCCGTGGACGCCGCGCTCAAGGGCACCGGCCTGCAAGTGCAGGTGAGCCCGGACGGCGCGTTCATCATCAAGGAGGGCGCGAGCAAAACCGCGACCAGCGACGTAAAAGCTCAAACCAGCGCCGCCCAGGCGCCGACCCTTGACCGTGTGGTCGCCATCGGCACCCGTCGCAGCAACGCCACCGCCCTGACCAGCAGCGCGCCGGTGGACGTGATCAACGCCGACGAACTCAAGCAAACCGGCGCGACGAGCCTCAACCAGGCGTTATTCCAGCTGCTGCCGTCGTTCAACTTTCCGCAGAACAACAGCGCCACCCGCGGCCAGGACCCGAAAGGCGCGTCGCTGCGTGGACTGTCGCCTGACCAGACCCTGGTGCTGATCAACGGCAAGCGCCGTCACACCTCCGCAGTGGTGAATATCTCCGGTGGCGTGCCGTTCATTGGCGCCCAGCCGGTGGACCTGGACATGATCCCCATCAGCGCCATCGACCACGTCGAAGTGCTGCGCGACGGTGCTTCGGCGCAGTACGGTTCCGACGCGGTGGCCGGGGTGGTCAATATCGTGCTCAAGGAGCGTGACAGCGGCGGCGGCATCAACACCCAACTGGGCAAATACGCCCAGGGCGATGGGTTCAGCAAAACCACCGATGGCTGGTACGGCATCGGCCTGCCGGGCGATGGCTTCCTGACCCTGAGCTTCAACACGCTGAACAACAAGCCTGACGACATTGGCGACAAATACGTCGCCGACGGCCAGGTGCAAGACCCGCGCTGGGGCGGTGCCGGGCGTGACAAATACAACCTGGCCGCCAACGCCGAGATCGGCCTCAACGACAAGTGGCGCCTGTACAGTTTCGCCACGTTTGGCCAAGACACCTCGGTCAACAACACGCCGCCGTTGCTGGCGAGCAGCCCGAACAACGTCGCCTCGATCTACCCCGGCGGCACCATTCCGAAATACCGCTACCGCTACGAAGACGGCGCCGTCACCGTGGGCACCCGCTATGAAGACGAGTCCATCGGCCGCTTCGACCTCAGCGCCACCTATGGCCGCGACGAGCACGACGAGTTGGCCTTCAACACCGTCAACCCGAGCTACGGCGCCAACAGCCCGACCAAATTCAACGTCGCCACGCTGGTCAACGACCAGACCAACATCACCCTCGATTACGCCAAGGACCTGGACGTGAACTGGTCCAGCCACCCGCTGACCGTGTCGGGTGGCGTGGCTTACCGGCATGAGCAATACCGCCTGGAAGCGGGCGACTATGACTCGTATTCCTTCGGCGGGATCGATGGCGTGCAAGTCGGTGCGGTGCAGGCTTCCGGCCTGACCCCGGAGGATGCCGGCACCTTCAAGCGGGACGTGGGCGGCGTGTACTTCGGTCTGGAAAACCAGGTCACCGACAAACTGCAAGTCGGCGTCGCCGGGCGCACCGAGCACTATTCGGACTTCGGCTCGGCCACCACCGGCAAGCTCTCGGCGCGTTATGACTTCACGCCACAAGTGGGCCTGCGCGGCACCATCAACAACGCCTACCACGCCCCAAGCCTGGGCCAGATCGGCACCTCGTGGACTACCACCACCAACCTCGACGCCAACGGCAACCCGGTGCTGACGCGCATGCTGCCCGCCGACAACCCGGCGGCCCGTGCCCTCGGCGCGCAACCGCTCAAGCCGGAAAAATCCACCAACTACTCGCTGGGCCTGGTGCTGCGCCCGGTTGAAAACGCCTCGCTGACCATCGACGCCTACCAGATCTCGATCCGCGATCGGCTGCTGTTCAGCGGTGGTATTTCCGGGCCCTTGGCTGAACAGATCCTCACTAACGCGGGCTACGGGCAGTACTCCTGGGCGCAGTTCATGACCAACGCCGCCGACACCCGTACCCGTGGCGTCGACATCGTCGGCAAGTACAACCTGGACCTCGCACAGTTCGGTGACCTGGCGCTGTCGGCCGGCTACACCAAGGCGCGCACCACCATTGAGAAAATCCACGAAAACCCTAACGGTTTTGAAGTGCTGACCCGCGAAGCTCGTGGCTTTATCGAACACGGCTACCCCGAGGACAAACTGGTGTTCGGCGCGGTGCACAAGCTCAACCAATGGACCATCGCCCTCAACGAAACCCGCTACGGCAAGTACCGCAAATACGCGGCCGCCGAGTCCAACGCCGAGTACGACCAGACCTTCAGCGCGCAATGGACCACCGACCTGGACGTGAACTACGCGTTCACCAAGCAACTGCGCGTGTCGGTGGGCGTGAACAACCTGTTCGACAGCAAGCCCGACGACTTCAACAGCCGCCTGCGCCAGACGCCGGGGCAGCAATACAGCTACCTGTCACCGACCGCGCCGGAAGGGGCGTTCTACTACACGCGGCTCAGTTATGACTTTTAACAAAACCTGAAGAGCACACCGATCCAGTGTGGGAGCTGGCTTGCCTGCGATAGCGATGTTGAAGCCACCGCCGCCATCGCAGGCAAGCCAGCTCCCACATTGACCGTGCCCACTTTGAATGTGTTGTGAATCGAATCTCCAAGAGGCTACTCATGAGAACACTAAAAAACCTGCTCGGTGGTTCGCTGCTGGCACTCGCCGCCCTGACCCAACAAACCCATGCTGCCGAAGCGGTCAAACCGATCCACTTCGGCGACATCACCTGGGAAAGCGGCAGCCTGATCACTGAAGTGCTGCGCCTGATCGTCGAGAAAGGCTACGGCCTGCCCACCGACACCTTGCCCGGCAGCACCGTGAGCCTGGAAGCCGCCCTGGCCAAAGACGACATCCAGGTCATCGGCGAGGAGTGGGCCGGGCGCAGTCCGGCGTGGGTCAAGGCCGAAAGCGAAGGCAAGGTCTTCGGCTTGGGCGACACCGTCAAAGGCGCGACCGAAGGCTGGTGGGTGCCGGAATACGTGATCAAGGGCGATGCCGAGCGCGGCATCAAACCGTTGGCGCCGGAGCTGAAATCGGTGGCTGATCTGGCGCGCTACAAAGATGTGTTCCGCGACCCTGAAGACCCAAGCAAAGGCCGCTTCCTCAACAGCCCTACCGGCTGGACCTCGGAAATCGTCAACAGCCAGAAACTCAAGGCCTATGGCCTGACCGACACCTTCGTCAACTTCCGCACCGGCTCCGGCGCGGCGCTGGACGCCGAAGTGGCGTCGTCGATCCGACGCGGCAAACCGGTGCTGTTCTACTACTGGTCGCCAACCCCGCTGCTCGGTCGCTTCAAACTGGTCAAGCTGGAAGAGCCGCCGTTCAACGCCGACGCCTGGAAAACCCTGGCCGATGCCAACAACCCGCACCCCATCGGCACTCGTTCGCTGGCGGCGCACCTGGCGATTGGCGTGTCGGCGCCGTTCAAGGCGCAGTACCCGCAACTGGTGAGCTTCTTTGAAAAAGTCGACCTGCCGATCGACCTGCTCAATACCACCCTCGCGCAAATGGCCGAGAAACGTGAGCAGCCGCGTCAGGTCGCGCTGGCGTTCCTCAAAGAACAACCGCAAGTCTGGCAGCAATGGGTGCCGGCGGATGTAGCGGCCAAGGTCAAGGCAGGCTTGTAACCGATCGTTCCCTCGCTCCGCGTGGGAATGCCGCCAGGGACGCTCTGCGTCCCGCTTTAACAACGTGACGCGGAGCGTCACAGGATGCGTTCCCACGCAGAGCGTGGGAACGATCGGAGGTGGTAGAAATGGTTAAGTTTTTAAGCACGATTCTGGCTTCACTGGTGTTCAGCGGGGTGGCATCAGCGGCCGAGCCCATCACCTTGCGCATCGGCTACCAGAAAAGCTCGGTGAGCATGGTGCTCGCCCGTGAGCACAAACTCTTCGAAGCGGCGCTGCCCGGCACCCAAGTGCAGTGGATCGAATTCCTCGGCGGCCCGCCGCTGATCGAGGCGCTGAACGGCGGCAGCCTGGACATCGGCAATATCGGCGACATCCCGCCGATCTTCGCCCAGGCCGCCGGCATCGATTTGCAGTACTTCGCCGTCGAGCCCAACGAGGGTAAAACCGAGGCGGTATTGGTGCCTAAAGCCAGCACGATTCAGAGCGTGGCCGAACTCAAGGGCAAACGCGTAGCGCTGCTCAAGGGCTCCAGTGCCCACAACCTGTTCCTCAAAAGTCTGCTGCGCGCCGGTTTGCAGTGGAAGGATGTGAACGTGGTGTACCTGTCGCCGTCGGATGGCCGTGCCGCGTTTGAGCAAGGCAAGGTCGACGCGTGGGTGGTGTGGGACCCTTACTACTCGGCCGCCGTGGTCGATGGTTCCGCCCGCGTGCTGGGCGACGGCCAGGGCCTGAATCCGGCAGGCAGCTTCTTCGTGGTCAGCAGCCCGTTTGCCAAACAGCATCCGCAGGCCATCGCCACGATTATCAACGTCTTGGCCAAGGCGCAGCGTTTGTCCCTCGACCAGCCGGAAGAAAGCATCGCCTTGATGGCCAAGACCCTCGGCCTGCAACCGGCGGTGGTTAAAAGCTACTTCGAACACCGCTCACCCGCGCCGATCCGCCCGCTGGAAGCCGTGGATATCGCCAACCAGCAACGCACCGCCGACCTGTTCTTCGCCAACGGCCTGATCCCGAAAAAGGTCGATGTGCAGCAGGCCGTGTTCAAGGCCCCGTGACACTGCACTTCTGTGGCGAACGGGCTTGTTGTGGCGAGCGGGCTTCTGTGGCGAGCGGGCTTGCCCCGCGTTGGGCTGCGCAGCAGCCCCCCAAGGCTGCCGTGCAGTATCAGACGGAACGTGGTGGTAGTTCTGGGGCCGCTTCGCAGCCCAACGCGGGGCAAGCCCGCTCGCCACAGCAAGCCCGCTCGCCACACGAAGCGGGCTCGCCACAAAAAGCGCTAAAACCTTCAATCAGTGAGCAGACCATGCAACCGATCTACATCGACTTTCTCAACGGCCTCGACATCGACGAGCTGGGCCTGACAGACGACGAAATCCTCAACGCCATCGAAGCCAGCCTCGCCATCCAGGGTCGGGGCGAGGCAGTGATCGAGCCGCGTACCCACCTGATTCCCGGCGGCGACATCAACGGCCACTTCAACGTCTTGCGCGGCGTGCTGGGCGGCGACATCGGCTACGCCGGGGTCAAGGTGGTCGGAGATTTCGTCGACAACTACCGCAAGGGTTTGCCTTCCGAGCTGGCGATTCTCAACCTGCTCGACCCGGCCACCGGCATTCCCAAAGCCATCCTCGACGCCTCGGCGATCACCGATATGCGCACCGGCGCGGTCACCGCCATCGGCGCCAAATACCTGGCCAACCCCGACAGCAAAGTACTTGCACACATCGGCGCGCGCGGCACCGCGTACTGGAACGTGCGCCTGCTCGACCACCTGTTCGACTTCGAGGAAATCCGCGTGCACTCGCGCCGCAGCGAAAGCCGCGAAGCCTTCGCCGAACGCCTGCGCCGCGACTTGGGCAAACCGGTGATCGTCACCGACGATTGGGAAAGCACCGTGCGCGGTGCCGACATCGTGGTTGAGGCCTCGCGCCTGGATCAGCCCGAGCCGTTGTTGCGCACCGACTGGATCAAGCCCGGTGCCTTCGTAGTGCCCTACGGCACCATGAGCGCGGTGGAGCTCTCACTCACCGACATCATGAGCAAACTCGTGGTGGACGATTGGGGCCAGTGCAAAGGCGGGATGTTTGGCGCATTGCGCGCCCACGTCGACGCAGGAAAACTCAGCGCAGAAACCTTGCACGCCGAGCTTGGGCAGATCGTGGCCGGCTTGAAAAGCGGCCGGGAAAACCCCGCAGAAACCATCCTGTTCTGGCACCGTGGCCTGAGCCTCAGCGACATCGCTCTGGGCCATGCGTTGCTGGAAAAAGCCAAGCGCCTGGGGATTGGCCAGCGGCTGCGCTGGGCATGATTCACCTTGACCCTGAAGGCCTGAAGCTGGCGGATTTGCTGGCAATTGCCCGGCGAGACACGCCCGCAGATTTCACCGCGCAGGCGCGCCAGCGCATTGACGACGGCCACCAATTACTGCTGAAACTCGCCGCCGCCGGCATGCCGATTTATGGCGTGACCACAGGTCTCGGTGCAGCGGTGGATACCGCGGTGGCGCCTGTACAGGCGAGTATTCCGCTGGGGCGTGCGGTGGGGGTGGGGCGCCTGGCCAATCGAGAGGAATTACGCGCCATTACCGCCGCACGTTTGGCCGGGTTGGCCCAGGGGCGTTCAGGTATATCGCTGAGGGCTGCGGATGCGCTGCTGGCTTTACTCAACTCCGGCGCCGAGCCCGAGGTGCCGCTACTCGGCTCGCTCGGCGAAAGTGACTTGGCCCCGTTGGCGCATCTGAGCCTGGCGTTGACCGTGCCGTTGACCGGCAAAGACGGCCTCGCGCTGGTCTCGGCCAACGCGGCCAGTGTCGGCCTCGGCGCCTTGCTGGTGGCCGAAGCGCAACAGGTGCTGGATGCCTTGCTCTCTGCGCTGGCCTTGTCTTGCGAAGGCTACCGGGCCAACCTCAGCCCCTTTCAGCCGTGGGCGTCGCGTTTGCGACCGGCGCCAGGGCAAACCGGGCAGTCGGCAGCGTTGTTGGCGTTGCTTGACGGTGGCGAGTTGGCGGACAGCCCACGCCGTCTGCAAGACCCATTGAGTTTTCGCTGCGCCACAGTGGTTCAGGGTGCGGCGCAACAGGCGTTGCAGCAATTACGTGAATTGATCGAACTGGAACTGCGCAGCGGCGCGGATAACCCGGCGTTGATCACGGAAGAATCGCTGGTGTTGGCGACGGCGAATTTCGACAGCACGCATCTGGCGCTGGCGGCTGAAGGGTTGGGGCTGGCATTGAACCGGGTCGCCGCGTGCAGCGCCGAGCGCATTGCCAAGCTGCTGTCGCCCGCGTCCAGCGATTTGCCGCGCTTTCTGATCAACCGGCCGGGGCATGTCGGGATGGCGGCGTTGCAACGCACCAGTTCGGCGCTGGTTGCGGAGATTGGGCATTTGGCGAACCCGTTACCGGCGATCAGCGTGCCAGTCGCGGATCGGGTGGAAGACTATGCCGGGCAAGCCTTGGCCGTGGTCGACAAGACCCGCCGATTGACCGAGCGGGTGTTGTGGTTGGTGAGTATCGAATTGATTGTTGCTGCGCAAGCGGTGGACCTGCGTGGCGGGCTGCAACTGGGGCAGGGTACTCGGCGGATTCATGCGGCCGTGCGTAGCCAGGTGGCGCATCTTGATCAGGACCGTTCGGGTTCGGTGGATGTGTTGGCATTAAGCGCCATCATCACCAATGGCCGCCTGAACCCCTCTCTCTAAATCAATGGAGATCAACTGTGGGAGCTGGCTTGCCTGCGATAGCGGTCTATCTGATATACCGCCATCGCAGGCAAGCCAGCTCCCACAAGTTGATTGCATTTCAGGTCAGGCAGCTTCGGCGGCCAAAGCGGCCACTACCGCTGCCCGTTCCCCCACTCGCTGTTGAAACGCCGCGAGCGCCGGCCATTCAGCCAAGTCGATAGCGTGGAAGGCCGCCCAACTCAACACCACGAACAAATACGCATCCGCCACCGAATACTGCTCACCCAACAAATAATCCTGCCTCTCCAGCGTTTGCACCAGAATCGTAAAGCGCTTGAATAACTTGGCTTTAAACATTTCCCGCACGTCACCCTGAATCGCACTGTTAAAGAAAATCGCCAACCCGCCATGAATCTCACTGGCGATAAAATTCAACCATTCCTGCAAGCGCACCCGCTCCCAACTGCCATTTACCGGCGCCAAACCGGCATCGGGCTTCAAATCGGCCAGGTATTGCAGAATTGCACTCGCCTCGGTCAGCACCTGGCCATCCTCCAGTTGCAGCGCCGCTACGTAACCCTTGGGGTTGATCTGCAGGAAATTCTCGCCATGGGCAGTGGTTTTCGCTTGGTTATCGACTTGCACCAGTTCAAACGGCAGCGCCAATTCCCGCAGCACGATATGCGGGGCGAGTGAACAGGCGTGTGGGAAGAAATACAGTTTCATCTAGGGCTACTCGGTAGGGTTTGCGCCAGTCTCGCGGGCGTGGCACCGTGCGTAAAATTAAACCTTCAGACCCCACCCATAAGGACAGCTACTGCCATGATGAACCTGATGCACTGGCGCCTGCTGGTAGCCGTGGCCGATCACGGCAGCATCACCGCCGCCGCCGAGCAGGTGGGCATGACCCAGTCCGCCGCCAGCCAGGCCATGGCGTCCATGGAAACCACACTGGGCGCGCAACTGTTTACCCGCGAGCCGCGCAAGACATTGCCCACTGCGCTGGGGTTGAGCGTGATCGAGCAGGCACGGGTGATGATGACGGCGCTGCAGACCATTCGCACCACCGTGGACGAAGCGCGGCCCCTGTTGCGTGGGAGCATTCGCATCGCCAGCTTCCCCATGGTGCTGGCGGCGTTTCTGACACCGTTGTTGCAGCGTTTCCGGCAATTGAACCCGGGGATCGACGTCACCACCCTGGACGTCACCGACAGCGAGGTGCACACCTTGCTCAACGCCGACCTGATCGACTTGGGCGTGGTGCTCAACCCCAAGCCCGAGCTCAATGCCACGGTGTTGGGCCGTGACTTCTGGATGGCGGTGCTGCCCACCAGCCACCCCATCGCCCAGCGCCCGTTTGAGGCGACGGTGACGCTGGCTGAACTGTTGGAACAACCTTTCGTCCTGGCCACGGGCGGCTGCACCGCCAACGCGCGCAGCCTTGGCACGGCAGCGGGGCTGACCCTGCGTGATATTCGTGTGGAAGTGCGCGAATGGAACAGTGCCTACAGCCTGGTGCGCGAAGGCGTCGGCGTCACATTGGTCCCCGAAATGGCCCTGCCGGCCCAGCGCAACGGCCTGCGTGTGATGCCGTTAACCGAGCCGCTGCACCGCGAATTTGCCTTGGTCGGCTCACCGTCCCGGCCGCCTTCCGCTGCCGTCAGTGCATTGTTAAAAATGCTGGCTGACTAGTGGCCTTGCATAGCGCCAAGCCCTGTCTATGCTCACCCAGAACCGTTGATGACGTTTAGCATATAAAGCGTTTCGGATGGTTATTTCCCCATGAAGGTTTGCCAGCACTATCCAAAAAATGAATGGAATGCGCCTTTCGGGCGCCGGGAATCAAGGGTGATCTGACCATGTTTAACCGCCAGCACAAATCCGACCTGCAAGAAATCGAACGTTTCTCCTGTGCCCTCACCGAAGCCAACGCCAAAATCGCCGCCATCAGCCGTTCCATGGCAATGATTGAGTTCGACCGCAATGGTGTGATCCTTGATGCCAATGAAAACTTCTGTAAAACCATGGGGTACAGCGTCGAGGAGATTCGCGGCAAACATCACCGGATTTTTTGCGAAGAGGCCTACAGCCACACTGAGGCCTACGCCAAGTTGTGGCGTGACCTGGCGCGGGGCGAAGCCTTGAGCGGTACGTTTATGCGCCTGAACAAGCGCGGCGAGGAAGTGTGGCTCGAGGCCAGCTACATGCCGGTGCTAGGCAGCGACAATCAGGTACAGAGCGTGATCAAAGTGGCATCGGATATTTCCGCACGGGTCCACCACGAACACGAAAACCAGAGCCTGATCGACGCCATCAGCCGCTCGATGGCGGTGATCGAGTTCACGCCTCAAGGCCAGATCCTTAACGCCAACGACAATTTCCTGCGCACCGTGCAGTACTCGCGTGAAGAAATCATCGGCCAGCACCACAGCATGTTCTGCCATCGCGCCGAGGTTGAATCGCCGGCGTACAAGGCGTTCTGGGCCTCGCTGAATCGCGGCGAATATCACTCGCACCGGTTTGAACGCAAGAATAAATACGGCAAAACCCTGTTTCTGGAAGCGTCTTACAACCCGATTTTCGACGCCAGCGGGCGCCTGTACAAAGTCGTGAAATTTGCCAGTGACATCACCGACCAGGTCACCACCTTGCGTACAGCCGCCGACTCGGCCCACGCCACGTCGGTCCAAAACGACGCCTGCGCGCGCAAGGGCTCGGAAGTGGTGCAGCAAACCGTGCAGATCATCGAAGAAATTTCTCACGACCTGAACCAGGCGGCGCAGAGCATCGACGCGGTGAGCAAACAGTCGGACATCATCGGCGCCATCGTGCAGACCATCCGCAGCATTGCCGAGCAAACCAACATGCTGGCGCTCAATGCGGCGATCGAAGCGGCGCGGGCCGGAGAACACGGGCGCGGGTTCGCGGTGGTGGCGGATGAAGTGCGCAGCCTTGCAGCACGCACCAGCCAGGCGACGGTGGAAATTGTGGATGTGGTGCGCAAGAACCACGACCTGTCGGTGAGCGCGGTGTCGAGCATGCAATCGAGCTTGAGCCGCACCGGGCTGGGCGTTGAATTGGCGAACGAGGCGGGGCAGGTGATCCTGGAAATTCAGGAAGGCTCACGGCACGTGGTGGATGCGATCAGCCAGTTCAATTCGACCCTGCAGTTGCAGTAAGCCCAGAGCTTTTGTGACAAACCCGCCTTATGTGGGAGCTGGCTTGTCGGATCGCCGCACCGCTGCGATAGCATCAACTCGGTGTACCTGATACACCGAGGTGTCTGCATCGCAGGCAAGCCAGCTCCCACACAAGCCAGCGTTGGCATGAGTTCAGTGGTGTCTGTTAGATCGCGGCCAGTGTTTCTTTCACCGACTGCGCAGGGTCAGTGGCTTTCGCCGCTACCTGCTGCTGGGCCTGCTGCTTCACCCGATCAGCCACTTCCTTGGAAATCGCGTCCTGCTTGTCCTGCGGCATGGCCTGCACTTGCGCTTCGGTCAAACCCTGTTCCTTGAGCAATTGCTCACGAATGCGTTCGGCCGGGGATTTGTTCATGAAGTCGGTGAACTCAGCGCGCGCGGTGCCGCTGGTCGAATCGGTGGCCGGCACATCCGCTGTCGGCGTGGTGGCCGTGGTGCTGGCCTGCAACTGCACGCGGGTCTTGGCGAACGCTTCGTCGATGCGATCGTTGGCCTTGTCCAGGTCGGTCTGTGCAGTTGGCACCGTGACGCTTTGCTGCGCAGCTTGCGCGGCGCCGCTGTAGAGCGCGCTGGCGGCGGCGTTGGCCGGGTCCATGTCGGAGCGCTTGAGCTGTTGGATCGTCGCCTGAGCCTGGGGATTGTTGTTAACCAGCATGATCATTCACCTGCGGATGTGTTCGGTCCGACGGGTGGAGCAAATAGCATGCCGACGGTGAAACCCCCGTTTTTACAGGGGATGGCGGCGCCGATGCGGCAACAATTGTCGCGCCGGCGGCCAACCGTTGCCGTCAGTGGGCGATATTTTCCAGCGCCAGGTTGCGCGTGCGCGGCCCGAACCCACCGATGGTGATCATCACGATCAACATGCTGCTGGCAATAAATGCCAACACACCCGGCGTGCCCAAGTGTTCGAGGATGAGCCCGATCAACAAGCTGCTGAACACCGTAGACAAGCGGCTGAACGAATAGCAGAACCCTACTGCCCGTGCGCGGATATTGGTCGGGAACAATTCGCTCTGGTAGGAGTGAAAACTGAAGGTCAGCCAGGCGCTGCAAAAGGTAATCATCACCCCGCAGACCACCAGCCCCACCGCCGTGGTTTGCAGGGCGAACAGGCTGCCGAAGATCATCGTGCCCATGGCCGAGCCAACAATCTGCCATTTGTTTTCAAAGCGGTTGGCCACCTTCAAAAACAGCAACGGCCCCAGCGGGTAGGCGAGGGTGATGATGAAGGCGTAGAGCAAGCTGTGGGTCACGCTCACGCCCTGGCCCGACAGCAATGCCGGCAACCAATTGCCGAAGCCGAAAAAGCCGATGGCCTGGAAGACGTGGAACACGATCAGCATCAACGCGCGGCGGCGGTACGGCGGTTGCCAGATATCGGCAAAACGCCCGCTGCCTTGCACGCTGATGGCTTGCGGTTCCGGCTCATCCAGCGGTTTGCCGAGATCTTTCTCACAGCGTGTTTCCAGGTTTCTCATGATCACATCGGCCTCATCGAAGCGACCTTTTTGCGCCAGCCAGCGCGGCGATTCCGGCAAGCGCTTGCGCAGTTGCCAGATAAACAGCGCAAACACCGCACTGCTCAACACCACTAGGCGCCAGCCGGAGATGCCAAACGGCGCCTGGGGCACCAGCCACCACGACATCAGCGCCACCGCTGGCACTGACAGGAACTGGATGAAAAATGCAAAGGCAAATGCCGAGCTGCGCATGCGCTTGGGCACCAGTTCCGAGAGGTAAGCGTCGATGGTCACCAGCTCAATGCCCAGGCCAATGCCCACCAGAAAGCGCATGCAGATGATGCCCATGGCGGACGTCTGAATGCCCATCAACACGGTGGCGACCGTGTACCAGATCAACGCAAAGGTGAAGATCGCTCGGCGCCCGAAGCGGTCGGCGATGGGGCTGAGCAGGCTGGCGCCGAGGAACAGGCCGAGGAAGGTCGCCGAGGCAAACGCCGCCTGGTCCGAGAAACCGAAGACGCCCTCGCTGCCGGTGTGGAAAATCCCGTCGCTGATCAGGCCTGGGCTGATATAGGCGGTCTGGAACAGGTCATACAGCTCGAAAAAACCACCGATCGACAGCAACGCCACCAGGCGCCAGATTGTGGCGACGGCGGGCAAGCGGTCGATGCGTGCGCTGATGTGGGCGGCGCGGACCGGGTCGATGCCGTCGGTGATTGAGGCAGTGAGTGTCGACATGGGGCGGATTCCAGGGGCGGTGACCTGGAATCTTAGCTGCCTAACGGAAGTCGGCGCTTGTGAAGTTGCGTGCGGCAGGCCACACATTCGCCGATTTATTGCGCCAGGGCCTCGGGTTTCAAGGTTTTATGGCGCTGGCGTTCAGTAGGTGATGGGGATGTTGAAGGTCTGAAAAGCATCATCCACCGGCTGGTAGCCCAGCACTCGCGTGGTTTCGCTGAGGTCCAGGCGCTTGAAACGGTTATTGGAAATGCCATGAGCGATCAGGTGTTTTACGCCTTCAGCTTCCACGGAACGCTGCAGCAATTGCACCGCGTCGCGCGGGCTGAGCCAGGCGCTGAGGTCGCGGGCGTTGTTCAGGTCGTGGGTTTCGGGGAACTCAAAGGCGCCGATGCGCAGGGCAATCGTCGACAGTGGGGTTTTCGCGGCGTAATAGCCGCACAGTGCCTCGCCGTAGCATTTGCTCACGCCGTACAAGTTGGCGGGCATTACCGGCATGCCGGGCGTGATCTGCCGGTCCACCGGGTAGCCTTCAATGGTTTGCGCGCTGCTGGCGAACACCACACGTTGCACGCCCGCGGTCACGGCGGCTTCGAACAAATAGGTGGTGGCGAGAATGTTGTTCGGCAGTAATTCGTCGAACGAGGCGCTGGCGTGGGGGATGCCCGACAGGTGCACAACCACGTCGATGCCTTCGAGCAAGGCGGCCAGTGCGGTTTTATCGCTGAGGTCGGCGCTGATGAAACGGTGCTCGCCGAGGGCGAAATCCGGTGCGATACGGTCGGTGAGGGTGAAGCGGTAGCGGTCTTTCGAGGCCTCGAAAAACGTCTTGCCGATTCTGCCGCAGGCGCCGGTGAGTAATACGTTGAGTCCTTTCACGGTGAAGTCCTTGTGTTTAGTTGTGGCCGTCGAGGGCGAAGGTTTTGAAGCCAGGGCGCGCGCTGAGGCGCTGGTAATAGGCCGCAATGGCCGGGTAGGGTGGGCGCTCCATCGGCGTCATCTGCCAACGGTGCACCGAGAGGCCGATCAGGATGTCGGCGAGGGTGAATTCATCACCGGCTACAAAGGCGCCGGTTTTGGCCAGTTGGTGTTCCAGCAGGCCCATCTTGTCATTCCACACCTGCACGGCAGCGGCAATCTGCGTTGCATTCAGGCCGTCGGGATTGTTGCGCACCAGCGCGGTAAAGGCCTCGCCCCAGGCGCGATTGAGCTCGACGGCTTGCCAGTCCACCCACTGCTCAACCCTGGCGCGTGGCGCGGGCTCGGCGGGCAGCAGGTCGTGGCGTTGGTAAAGGCCGATGAGGTAGCGGCAAATGGTGTTGGACTCCCACAGCACGCCATGGTCGTCGATCAACACCGGAATTTGCGCGTTGGGGTTCAGGGCCAGGAATTCGGGAGATTGGGTGGGCTTGAAACCGATGCCCCAGTCTTCGCGGGTGTAGTCGATGCCCAATTCCTGGCAAGTCCACAGGACTTTTCGCACGTTAATGGAGGAGGTGCGCCCCAAGATTTTCAGAGAATGTCCCATGGTGCTTTCCTGGCAGGGGAGAGCGGCCAATCTAACAGGGGCTGCCAGCCACGGCGATGCCTCCCGTTGGGCACAGTGTAAAAATGTGGGAGGGGGCTTGCTCCCGATGGCTGAGTGTCAGTCACTAAATACATCGACTGATCCACCGCTATCGGGAGCAAGCCCCCTCCCACATTTTGATTGTGTTGAGGCTTTAGAAGAACTCAGGTGCTCTCGCGCACCTGCAACTCAAACCCCATGTCCACTACCGGCTTGGCAATCTTGTTGCCGGCCATGATCGTCAACAAATGCTCCGCCGACCGCCGCCCAATCGCCTCACGCGGGGTGCTGATACTGCTCAAGCGCGGCACCATGAAAGACGACGCCGGCAAGTCGTTAAAGCCCAACACGGCCACACGCTCCGGCACTTTTATGCCGTGGCGCAGGGCTTCCAGCAGCGCACCCTGGGCCAAGTCGTCGTTACCGAAGAAGATCGCATCCACATCCGGATGCGCCGCCAGCAACTGCAAAAACAACTCGCCACCCAAACCCACAGACGACGGCCGCGGCGTCAGCAACTCCAACGCCGGGTCATACATGCCCGCCTGTTGCAGCGCGCGGCGAAAACCTTCACCGCGCAGTAACGTGCGCTGATCCAGTTGCGCGCCGATATACGCCAAACGCTTGCGCCCACGGGACAGCAAATGCGCTGCCGCTGTTTCCCCCGCGTTCAACTGTGAGAACCCCACGCAGTTCACCCCGGCATTCGGGTCCAGATCCATCATGTACACGCAGGGCACATTGCTGGCCTCGACCATCCGTCGTGCGCTTTCGGTGCGATCAAACCCGGTCAGCAGCAAACCGCGTGGCTGATAAGCCATGTAGTTGCGCAGCAGGTTTTCTTCTTCGTCGCGCGAATAGTGGGAATTGCCGATCAGCACTTCAAAGCCCTTGGGCCGCAGCACTTGGTGGATGGCTTCCAGGGTTTCGATAAACAGCAGGTTGGACAGCGACGGCACGATGACCACCACCGAGTGGCTCTGCGCCGACGCCAGGGCGCGGGCGGCGGGGTTGACCACGTAGTTCAGCTCGGCAGCGGCCTGCTGCACTTTTTCCACCAGTTCGGTGGCCACCGTGCTGATGCCGCGCAAGGCGCGGGAGGCGGTAATCGGGCTGACGCCAGCCAGGCGGGCGACTTCATTAAGGGTCGGGCGACCCGTGGTGCGCAATTTTTTATCGTTCTTGGAGGTCATCAGGCGGCTTGCCAAACAAAAATCGAGGCACTAAGGTAGCGCTGTCTCCAAATGGCTGCAAATCCTTGAACGTTGGGTTGCCTGATCCTGTTCAAACCGTTGGAGCGGATGCACGCGTCACTCCATAAAAATGACAAGACGGCGCGGGAAAAGCCTGTTTTTGCACTAGCCTTACAGCGTGCAAAGGTAGCGCTATCTGCGTCCTGAGGTGTTTCATGAGTCAACCTGTTACCGCCCTGGTCATCATGGGTGTTTCCGGCTGTGGCAAGTCCAGCGTCAGCGAAGCCCTGTGCCGCCTGAACGGCGCCACCGCGATTGAAGGCGACAGCTTTCACCCCGCCGCGAACATCGAAAAGATGAGCGCCGGCCACCCCCTCAACGACGACGACCGCGCCGGCTGGCTCGACATCCTCTGCGATGAGCTGCGCCGCTCGCTCAAAGCCGGCGAACACCCGGTGCTCACCTGTTCAGCCCTGAAAAAGAAATACCGCGACCACCTGCGCGAAGCTGCGCCGGGCCTGGGTTTTGTGTTTCTGGAGCTGACCCGCGCCGTGGCCGCCGACCGTGTGTCCCATCGCCCCGGCCATTTTATGCCGGCAAGCCTGATCGACAGCCAGTTCGCCGCCCTTGAATCGCCCGTCGGCGAGCCGCTGACCCTGGCTTTGAACGCCAGCGAAGACAGCGTCGAGGACCTGGCCGAGCAAACCAATGCCTGGTGGCTGCAACACGGCTTTGAACCAACCCATTAATTTTTTGCCGGAAAAGATAGCGCTATCCCCGGCGAAAAATTCAACACCCGCTTTAATAACAACAACAAACAGGAGAGACCCCCCATGTTTGGCATGTCCCACGAGTCCTACCTGCTGCTAGACGCAGTGGTCACAATCATCGGGCTGATCTTTTTGATCACCAAGTTCAAGGTGCACCCGTTCATCGCACTGATCATCGCGGCCGGCTTCCTCGGCCTGACCTCGGGCATGCCCGTGGACAAGATCATCAAGGCGTTCCAGGACGGCTTCGGCGGGGTGCTCGGCTTTGTCGGCATCATCCTTGCGCTGGGTACGATGCTCGGCAAAATGATGGCTGAATCCGGCGGCGCCGATCAGATCGCGCAGACCCTGATTCGCGCCTTCGGCAAAGAGAAAGTCCAGTGGGCCATGATGTTCGCCGCGTTCCTGGTGGGCATTCCGCTGTTCTTCGAAATCGGCTTTGTGCTGCTGATTCCGCTGGTATTCATCGTCGCGCGCCGCACTGGTGTGTCGCTGATCAAGATCGGCATTCCGCTGCTCGCCGGCCTCTCGGCAGTCCACGGCCTGGTGCCGCCGCACCCGGGTCCGCTGCTAGCCATCGGCGTGTTTGGCGCGGACATCGGCAAGACCATCCTGTATGGCCTGATCGTCGCCCTTCCGACGGCCATCATTGCCGGCCCGATCTTCGGCACGTTTATCGCCAAGTACATCCCGGGCAACCCGTCCCAGGAACTGGTCGACCAACTGGCCCGCGAGACGGAAAACAAGAATCTGCCAAGCTTCAGCATCACCCTGATCACCGTGCTGTTGCCGGTGTTCCTGATGCTGCTCAAAACCTTCGCCGACGTCGCGCTGCCGGACGGCCATGCCATCCGCAACTGGATGGACATGATCGGCCACCCGATCACCGCACTGCTGCTGGCGTTGCTGCTGTCGCTGTACACCTTTGGCCATCGCCAGGGCATTCACTCCAGGCAAATCCTCAAGTTGCTCGACGCCAGCCTTGCGCCGACGGCTGCGATCATCCTGATCATTGGCGCCGGTGGTGGTTTCAAGCAGATGCTGGTGACCAGCGGCGTGGGTGACGTGATCGGCCATATGGCGGTGAACGCGCAGATCAACCCGATTTTGCTGGCCTGGCTGGTGGCGGCGGTGATTCGCGTGGCCACCGGTTCGGCGACTGTGGCGACCATTACTGGCGCGGGCATTGTGGTGCCGGTGGTTGGGATGATTCCGGGGGTTAACCGTGAGCTGCTGGTGCTGGCGACGGGCGCGGGCTCGCTGGTGTTGTCTCACGTCAACGATGCGGGGTTCTGGCTGGTGAAGCAGTACTTCAACATGACCGTGGTCGAGACGTTCAAGACCTGGACGGCGATGGAGACGATTCTGTCGGTGGTGGCGTTGATCTTTATCATGTTGCTGTCGATGGTGGTGTAATCACCGACTGATCGTTCCCACGCGGAGCGTGGGAACGATCATTGGTCAGGCCTTGGTAACCAGCCCGTCCGCGCGGAACATTCCACGAATCCCGCGCACGGCCTGGCGAATCCGGTCCTGGTTCTCGATCAGCGCAAAGCGCACATGATCATCGCCATACTCACCAAAGCCAATCCCCGGCGACACACACACCTTCGCTTCCAGCAGCAATTTCTTCGCAAACTCCAGCGAACCCATCGCGGCATACGCCTCGGGAATCTTCGCCCAGACGTACATCGACGCCTTCGGGTTCTCGACCATCCAGCCCAGCTCATGCAGGCCTTTGACCAGCACGTTACGCCGCTGACGATACTGCTCGGCGATGTCTTTCACGCACTGTTGGTCGCCTTCCAGCGCCGCAATCGCCGCAACCTGCAGCGGGGTGAAGGTGCCGTAGTCGTGGTAACTCTTGATCCGCGCCAGGGCGTTGACCAGTTCCGGGTTGCCGACCATGAAACCAATGCGCCAGCCGGCCATGTTGTAGCTCTTGGACAGGGTGAAAAACTCCACCGCAATGTCCTTGGCGCCCGGCACCTGCATGATCGACGGGGCTTTCCAGCCGTCGTAGACGATGTCGGCGTAGGCCAGGTCGTGCACCACCAGCACGTCGTACTGCTTGGCCAGCGCAATCACGCGTTCGAAGAAATCCAGCTCCACACACTGCGCGGTGGGGTTGGACGGAAAGCCCAGAATCATCATTTTCGGCTTGGGGATCGAGCCGCGAATCGCCCGTTCCAGCTCGGCGAAAAAGTCCACGCCAGGGATCAACGGCACCGAGCGCACCTGGGCGCCGGCAATCACGGCACCGTAGATGTGAATCGGGTAGCTGGGGTTGGGTACCAATACCGTGTCGCCCTGGTCCAGGGTGGCCAGCATCAAATGCGCCAGGCCCTCCTTGGAACCGATGGTCACGATGGCCTCGGTTTCCGGGTCGATGTCCACCTCATAACGGTCCTTGTACCAGCGCGAAATCGCCCGGCGCAGACGCGGAATGCCTTTGGAGGTGGAGTAGCCGTGGGTGTCTTCACGCTGGGCGACGGTGACCATTTTTTCCACGATGTGTGGAGGCGTGGCGCCGTCAGGGTTACCCATGCTCAAGTCGATGATGTCTTCGCCGCGCCGACGCGCAGCCATCTTCAGCTCGGCAGTGATATTAAAAACGTAGGGGGGGAGTCGATCTATGCGCGCAAAGCGGCGCGGCGAACCTTGGTCGGCCATTTGTTGCCTCGAAGTACGTAAGCGCCCGGAACCGTCCGAGCGACGTCGGCCACTGCGGTGGCCTGCGGGGCAGACAATACGGTCGATGATGGCCAGTTGTCCAGATGCGTAGGAAAATTTTCTGCTTGGAGTACAGCGGGGATATCCCCCTATACTCGATGCGGGTTTGTTCCCTCATAAGAAGGAGACTGTTCGTATGGATCAGCAGACAAAACAACCGTTAGAGCCACGCATGGAAGCAGGCAAGGCACTGGTCATCGCCGGTGTAAAAGGGCGTTACTCAAAAGCCACCATCGGCGATATCCCCAAGCTGTGGGAGCTGTTCGACACCTGCATCAAGGACATCAAAAAGCGCGTCGGCGGTGTGACGTACGGCATGTGCCATAACCCCCATCACGGCGAATTCGATTACCTGGCCGGGGTTGAAGTGCCGAGCAAGAGCGATGTGCCGGGCAACTTTGAGTGCGTCGAAATTCCGCCACTCAACTATGCCGTGTTCCCCCATCACGGGCCGGTGCAGGCGCTTGAGCAAACGTACGAGCGCATCATGTTCGAATGGCTGCCGCACTCGGGCTACAAGGTGATGGGCTCGGATTTCGAGCGCTACAGCGCGGATTTCGATGCGCGCAAAGGGACCGGAACCGTGGAAATCTGGCTACCCGTCGGCGAAAGAGGCTGATCACTGCCCCTGCAGAAGCCGGCTCCTGCAGGGGTATCAATACAACGTGCTTCTGACCCGCTCCGGCATCTCGCGGTCATACGCCTCGGCGTCAAACTGCCCATCATTGAGCCGCTTGTGAAACGCCCCCGCCGACGGCAACGCCGAGCGGTCCAGATGTTTTTCCGGGTTCCAGCAATCGGAGCGCACAAAGGCTTTTGAGCAGTGGAAATACGCCGCTTCCACCTGAACCAGAATCACCGACCGCGCCGGCTTGCCGTTCACCGCAAAACTCTCAAGCAACTCGGGCTCGATGGAAATCTGCGCGCGACCATTCACGCGCAGCGTCTCGCCAATCCCGGGGATGATGAACAGCAAGGCAATGCGCGGGTCCTGCACCAAGTTGCGCAGAGTATCCAGACGGTTATTCCCCGGTCGATCCGGAATCGCCAGCGTGCGCTCATCCACAACCCGCACAAACCCCGGCACATCCCCGCGTGGCGAACCGTCGATGCCGTCCGGCCCGGATGAACTCACCACCACCAGCGGCGACGCCCGCACCATGGCCTGGTAATCCTCGTTGAGAAACGGGATTTCCTTGCGCACCGCCCGCTCGTGGGGGAGGCCGTAGAGGGTTTCGAGTTGTTCGAGGGTTGTCAGCATGTTCATCACCTCTGTCAGTTCAAAAGACCAGCGCCAGCCGGCGTTCGTAACCTATACGTCCTTTATACGCCTCCCCGCTATCCACCCACCCAGCCCCCAGATACAACCCCATCGCCGCCACGTTGTCCGCGTCCACCGACAACTCCAGCGCCTTGATCTCTGGCCACGCTTGCCTCGCCACCTCGGGTAGCGCCTGTAAACACACCTTGCCAAACCCCCGGCCCTGTTGCCTGCGATCCACTTGCAGCGCATGCAACGTGGCGCTGTGTTCATCGGCCCAATGGGGCAGGCACGGCGGGCGTTTGAGCAGCAGGAATGCCACGGGGATTTCATCGGCGAGCAGGGCGAAACCCTTGATGCCGGCGGGGTTGGGGTTGACCAGCAAGCTGTTCAGCGCGCAGTAGATATCACCGGAATACGGCACTTGCTCGGGATGCACTTGCAGGGTGTCGAGTTGCTGTTTTTGCTCAAGGCTCAGCGTCTCATAGGGGACGAGGCGGGTTTCCATACGGGGAGTTATCCAAATCCTACAAAGAGGCGTGGATTCTAGCGGGTTTGCCGGGGGCGAAATTATTTTTCCAGGGGCTGTCGATTTGCCGGGAGGCCGTTCGACTAAGGGTGTCTTCCGTGATTTTCACCCCAAGGAGTATCACCATGAGCACTGCAATCAACACCCTGATCGAGCAATGGAAACAAGCCGTGACCGCCAAGGATGTCGAGAAAATTGTCAGCTTTTACGCCGACGATATCGTCGCGTTCGACGCCGTTGGTGCCCTGCAGTTCAAGGGTAAAGCCGCATACCGCGCGCATTGGCAGGCCTGCATGGAGTTTTGCCCGGGCCCCGGTGTGTTCGACTTTCATGAGCTGCACATCGTTGCCGGCGAGGACAGCGCCTTTGCCCATTGGCTCGCGCACTGCGGCGGCAGCGGGCCGGACGGCGTGCTCAAAACTTGCTGGATGCGTGTCAGCGCCGGTTATCAGCGGGTTAACGGCGAGTGGAAGGTGGTGCATGAGCACTGGTCCGCGCCGTTTGATATGGAAACCGGTGCCGGTCTGTTCGACCTGAAACCTTGAGCGCCGCGAACTATAGTCAGTAGTCCGAAAACGGAGAGACACATGAAATACCTCTGCCTGATCTGCAGCAACGAACAGGTGCTGCACACCTCGCCCGACAGCCCGGCGGACCCGGAGTGTTTTGCCTACGCCGAGGCCATTGCGGCCAGTGGGCGGATGCTCGCCGCCGCGCCGCTGGAATCGGTGACTACCGCCACCACCGTGCGCATGCGCAATGGCAAGGTGTCGATTACCGACGGGCCATTTGCCGAAACCAAGGAGCAACTCGCCGGGTTTTACTTGATCGAGGCCAAGGACCTCAACGAAGCGATCCAGGTGGCCGGTGGCATTCCGGCGGCCCGGGTCGGCAGTGTGGAAGTGCGCCCCGTGCGTGAATTGAATCTCTGACCCCAACAATCATAAGACTCAAGAGGTTGACCCCATGACCCCGCAACCTGCCGAATTTGAACTGTCCATCAGCCGCCTGATCGACGCCCCGCGCGCCCGCGTATTCCGCGCCTGGACCACCCCCGAGCTGTTGCAACAGTGGTGGGGGCCCCACGGCATGACCACACCCGAGTGCGAAATGAACCTGTGGGTCGGTGGTCTGTTTCGCACCCTGATGCGCGCACCGGATGGTGCTGAATACCCGACCTCGGGGGTATTTCTGGAAATCGATGCGCCGAACCGTCTGGTGTTTACCGATGCCTACGCGCCGGGCTGGATTCCTTCGGGCAAGCCGTTCATGACCGCCGAGGTCACCTTTGAAGACGTCGATGGCAAAACCCGCTACACCGCCCGCGCCATGCACTGGAGCGCCGAAGACAAGCAGGCTCACGAAGCCATGGGGTTTCACGATGGCTGGGGCCAGAGCCTTGATCGTCTGGTAACTCTGGTGACCCAGGGCCTGCGCGATTGACGCCTCAGGTCGAGGCGATTTACCGCAACGAATCACGTCGCGTACTGGCGACGCTGATTCGCTTGCTCGGCGATTTCGACCTGGCCGAAGAGGCGTTGCACGAGGCATTTTTCATCGCGGTGCAGCGTTGGCCGCAAGACGGCGTGCCGGACAACCCACGAGCGTGGCTGGTCTCCACCGGCCGCTTCAAGGCCATCGACCGCCTGCGCCGCCAGGCGCGTTTCACCCCGTTATTGCAGGAGCAGGCCGACGCGCTGGAAGCAGCAGACTGGAGTGAAGAAGACGTGGAAGACGACCGCCTGCGCCTGATCTTCACCTGTTGCCACCCGGCACTCGCCGCCGACGCCCAAGCGGCGCTGACCCTGCGCGAGATCTGTGACCTCACCACCGAGGAAATCGCCCACGCCTTTCTCGCCACGCCCACCACCATCGCCCAGCGCATCGTGCGTGCCAAGGGCAAGATCCGCGAGGCGAAAATCCCCTATCAAGTACCGTCCCTGGCCGAGCTGCCCGAGCGCCTCGACAGCGTGCTGCGGGTGATTTACCTGGTGTTTAACGAGGGCTATTCGGCGTCCATGGGCGCCGATATTACCCGCGAAGAGTTGACCGGCGAGGCCATTCGCCTGGGCCGCTTGCTCATGGAGTTGCTGCCGGAACCGGAAGTCATGGGGTTGCTGGCGCTGATGCTGTTGCATGAATCCCGCCGCGCGGCGCGCACCTCGGCGGACGGTGAGCTGGTGTTGCTGGATGAGCAGGACCGCAGTGTGTGGGACGCCTCCTCAATTGCTGAAGGCTGCATGCTGGTGGAACAGGCACTGACCACCGGGCATTACGGCCCGTATTGCCTGCAAGCGGCCATTGCTGCGGTGCATGCCGAGGCCGCAACTGCGCAAGAAACGGATTGGCCGCAGATCGTTGGGCTTTACGACGTGTTGCTTCGGCAAATGCCCTCGCCGGTGATCGAACTGAACCGCGCCGTGGCGGTGGCGATGGGGCAGGGCGCGTTGGCGGGGTTGCAGTTGGTGGAGGGGATTTTGCAGCGCGGTGAGTTGCAGGATTACCACCTGGCGCACTCGGCGCGGGGCGAGTTTTGCCGGCAGTTGGGGCGGGTTGATGAGGCTCGTGATGCCTATGAAAAAGCCCTGTCACTGACCGGGCAAGCGCCAGAAAAACGCTTCCTTCAGCGACGCCTGGCCGAACTCAAATCCCTCAAACAATGAAGATCACCTGTGGGAGCTGGCTTGCCTGCGATCGCTTCACCCGGTTGTTCAGTTACACCGAGGCGATGCCATCGCAGGCAAGCCAGCTCCCACACAAGCCCGCTCCCACATTTAAACTGCGTTACGGCTGCTGGCGCGTCGCCGCCAACACAATCTCGCGAATGCACACATGCTGCGGCTGCTGATACGCATAGGCAATCGCCGACGCCACATCCTCAGCACTCAGCACAGTCCCGCCCATGTCCTGCTTCCAGGCCTGGTAACCGGTCTTGATCGCCTCATCCGTGGTGTGGCTGAGCAGTTCAGTTTCCACCGCGCCCGGCGCAATGGTGATCACGCGCACATTGCTTGGCGACAATTCCTCGCGCAGGTTTTCCGAAATCCCGTGCACGGCGAACTTGGTGCCTACATAAGCGACGTGATTCGGGAAGGTCTTGCGCCCGGCCACCGAGCTGACGTTGATGATGGTGCCGCCCTTGCGCGCGACCATGCTGCCGGCCACCGCGTGGATGCCGTTGAGCAGGCCTTTCACGTTGACGTCGAGCATCTGCTCCCACTGCGCCGGGTCTTGCTCGCTGACGGCGCCCAGCAACATCACGCCGGCGTTGTTGATCAGTGCGTCGGCCGGGCCGAATTGGGCTTCGGCTTCTTTCACGGCCGCGACCAGAGCGGCGCGGTCGGTGATGTCGACGCCACGGTTCAAGGTATTTGGCAGGCCCAGTTTTTCAAGGCGGTCGATACGGCGCGCCAACAGCAGCAGCGGGTGGCCGGCGGCCGACAACAGGCGGGCGGTGGCTTCGCCAATGCCGGAACTGGCGCCGGTGATGATGATCAGTGGCTTGCTCATAAATGCACTCCTGGAATAAGAAAAAACGATAACTGAATCGTTGGCGCAGTATATTTACCCCTGCCAAGGCTGAAAAATGCCTTATTCCTCTGTCTGCCATCGGATAAAGCTATGGATGTGCGTCACCTCAAGGCCTTTCTCGCGGTGTTCGAAGAACGCAACATCACCGGGGCCGCCCAGCGTTTGTTTATCAGCCAGCCGACCCTGTCGGTGACCATCAAGCAGTTGGAAGACGAACTGGGCGTGGCGCTGTTCGTGCGCCAGCCGCGCGGTGTGGAGGTGAGCGCCGAAGCGCGGGTGCTGTACCCGCAGGCACGGCGGATGGTGGCCGAGGCGGAGGCGTTGAGCCGGCTGTTTCGCGGACGCGAAAATCGCATCGCGCTGGAGCTGGGCGTAGAAGGCGATATCGCCGACAGCCAGATCGAAACCTTCCTGCGCATGGCGCATCAGGGGCTGCCGGGTTTGCTGCTGACCTTGCAGGAAGGCTGCGAAGGCGATGGGCGCTTGGCTGTGGAGGAAATGTGCTGCGAGGACGAATTGTTCCTGCCGCTTTGGGAAGAGTCCTACGTGATGGCGTTGCCAGCGGCTCACCCCATGGCGCTGGCGGGCAAAGAACAGGCCTGGGCACCGATTGAAGACTGGATCACCTGCCCGCAGCACGACTCCCATCAACGCCTGATGGCGCTGTATGGCCGTTCGCCGCAAGCGGTGGCCGGGCATGCCGGGTCGTTGACTCAGGCGTTGCACATGGTGGCGGCCGGTGTGGGCGTGGCGATGTTGCCGCAATCCATGGCTGCCGAGCGCGCCGGGGTGGTGATTCGCGAGTGGCACCTGCCGGCGCCGACGCGCCGGGTAGGGTTGTGTTTCGCCGCGCAAGCCCTGGAGTTACCCGCACTGCGCGCCTTGCACGAATACTTCCAGACCAACCGCCCGCCGCAGCTCTCCGCCGCCTGACCCCGATCCAATCTTCAACACAGTCCAAATGTGGGAGCGGGCTTGCCTGCGATAGCGGTCCATCAGTTAGCGAAGATGCAAGCTGAACCACCGCCATCGCAGGCAAGCCAGCTCCCACAGGTTTAATCAGCAGTGTCTGGAAGTGATGAATCGAGCATCAGCCCCAGCATCCAGCTCCCCGCAGGCCCCGGCGGGTGGTGGCGCGACCACAGCACATCCACCGCCACCGAGCGTGGCCAGCTGCGCACTGTCAGTTCAACCAGCCCCGCATTGCCAAACCGCTCCACCAGCCAACGCGGCAGCGCGGCCCAGCCGAAACCGAGTTGGGCCATTTCCATCAGCATCAGAAAACTCGGTGCCGACCACACGCGGCCGGTGGGGCGTATCTCGTTGGGGTTGATGATGCTCGCCAGGCGCAGTTCGCGGTGTTGCTGCAAGGTCTGCGGATCGATCTCGTGCAGGCCCGCCAATGGATGCGTGGGGGCGACGAACAGCGCGAGTTCCGTACGTTCCGCCACAGGTGCACGGCTCAGGTCGGGTGGGTAAACCTCTTGTGCCTCGATGAAGGCAATGTGTGCCCGACCGCTTTGCACCAGGTCTATCAGGTCTTCGCACTCGGCAATAAGCCATTCCAGCTCCAGGTCCGGGTAGCGTTGTTCAAAGGCCTTGAGGGCGATTTCGAAGCGCTCCGACTGGTAGGTGTCAGACATGGCAATACTGACTTTCGGCTCCAGCCCCTGCGACAACTGGCTCGCCGCCAACTCGAGCCGGCTGCTGGCCTCCAGCACCTGCTCGGCGCGTTGCAGCAGCACATGCCCGGCTGGGGTGAGCGTCGGTTTGCGGCTGCTGCGATCAAACAGCTCCACATCCAAGTCAATCTCCAGGCTCGCCACCGCCGCGCTGACGGTGGACTGGCTCTTGCCGAGCTTTCGCGCCGCCGCAGAAAACGAGCCCTGGGTGGCCGCCTGCACAAATGCCTGCAGCACTTCGTTTGAGGCCATGACTATCGCCCTGATCGATGGTTATTGGTTATGAAGTATCGAGTCTAAGGGTAATCATGGCAACCATCGTCACTCACGGAGCGCAGGTTATGCACCCTACCAAGTCGATTACTGAACGCGTTGGCCAAGCCTTGGGGTTTGAAGGTTTGGCCTTGTTGATCTGCATACCGCTGCTGGTCTGGATTACCGGCCGACCCGCTCTGGAAATGGGTGCGGTCACCCTGGGCCTCAGTTTGCTGGCGCTGACCTGGAACATCATTTTCAACAGCCTGTTTGACCGCCTCAAAGTGCGCCTGCAATTGTCCGGCGGCGTTTGGACCCGCGTGTTACACGCGCTGCTGTTTGAAGGCGGGCTGATTATTGTCGCGGTGCCGTTGATCGCGGCTTGGATGAACATCAGCCTGATGCAGGCGTTTATCCTCGACATCGGCGTGCTGCTGTTTTTCCTGCCCTACACCTATGTGTATCACTGGGGGTATGACGTGATTCGGGAAAAAGTCGTACAGCAACGCCTGCCTAGCCAAGCTTGAGCGCGGCGACAAACTCCAGAAACGCCCGCACCTTGGCGGCGGGCAAATGCCGCGACGGGTAGTAGGCGTACAGCGGAAAACGCTCGTCCGGCCAGTCCGGGAACAACTCCACCAAGCCGCCGGCCTTGAGTGCTGGCGTCAGGCCCAGGTCGAGCATCTGCGCCACGGCGTGCCCGTGTTCACACACGCTGTATAAGGTGCTGGCGTCATTGACCACCAAGCGGCCACTGGTGCGCACCGTCAGTTGCTCGCCGGGGCGGTGGAACTCCCAGGCAAACGGGCGGCCGGTTTGCGAATCGCGAAAGTCCAGGCACATGTGCCCGCTTTCCAGGTCTTGCGGGGTGGTGGGCCTGCCGTATCGCTCAAGGTAGGCGGGGGCGGCGACGGTGAGCACGCGCACTTCCATCAGTTTGCGTGCGATCAGCGAGGAGGATTGCGGGATGCCGAAGCGAATGGCCAGGTCGAAGCCGTCGGCCACCAGGTCGCCGAGTTGGTCGCGGGTGTGCAGGTCCAGTTGCAGTTGCGGGTACTGGCGCATGAAGTCGCCGAGCACCGGCCCCAATACCAGCCTGGAAAAGTACGGGTCGATATTCACCCGCAAACGCCCGCGCACGGTGAGGGCGCTGTCGGCGGCCGAGTTGGCGGCCTCCTCGAGACCGGCCAGCAGCGGGGCGATTTCCTGATAGAAACGGCGCCCCTCGTCGGTCAATTGCACCGAGCGGGTGGTGCGGTCGAACAGACGAATCCCCAGGCGTTTTTCCAGGCGCGAAATCGCCCGGCTGACGCCCGAGGGCGTCATGTCCAGGCTGTCGGCGGCGCGGGCGAAACTGCCACAGTCCACTACCGCCGCCAACACGCCCATGCCGCCGGCCAAGCCTGGATCAAAACTCATCGGTGATTGCCTGTCAGGGATCTGAAGGCATTGATGCTAGCGCAGAATGTTTAAAGAAACATGCCGCCCGACGCTTCGATACGCTGCCCGTTGATCCAGTTGCTGCCATCGGCCAGCAGCACCGAGAGGGCGCCGCCGATATCGTCCGGCAAACCCACGCGGCCCAAGGCTGTGTTATTGGCCACCATGCTGTTCACATGGCTGTTATCGCGTACGGTGCCGCCGTTGAAGTCGGTGGCAATCGCGCCGGGTGCCAGGGTGTTGACGGTGATCCCGCGCGGGCCCAACTCCTTGGCCTGGTAGCGCGACAGCACTTCCACGGCGCCTTTCATTGAGGCGTAGGCCGAAGAACCCGGCAGGGTAAAGCGTGTCAGGCCGCTGGAGATATTGATGATGCGCCCGCCATCGCCTATCAGCGGCAGCAGTTTTTGCGTAAGGAAATACGGCGCCTTGAAGTGGATCGCCACCAGTCTGTCGAACTGCTCTTCGGTGGTGTCGGCATAGCTGGTATGGGCGCCAACCCCGGCGTTGTTGATCAGAAAATTGAAGTGATCCTGTGCGAAAACATCCTTGAGCACGCTGCCGACTTCGCCGACGAAGTCATTGAAGGTGCTGCTCTGGCCAACGTCCAGTTGCAGCATGGCAGCGCGGCCGCCCAGGGCTTCGATCTGCTCGACCACGGCTTGGGCCTCGGCCGCTGCGCTGTGATAGGTGCCGATGATGTCGACGCCTTGCGCTGCCAGGTGCAGTGCGGCGCTTTTACCCAGGCCGCGACTGGCGCCGGTGATGAGTGCGATTTTACGGGTCATGGTGCAGTCCTCTGAGTGATCGTGGGACTGAGTGTATTTGTCCGGCCATAACGTGATAAACAGGGTGCTACCGGAAACACTGGCCGGATAAGGCGAACAATCCCATGAACAAACTTGAGCTGTTGCGCACCTTTGTGCGGGTCACCGAATTGTCGAGTTTTACCCAGGCGGGCGAGAGCCTGGGCTTGCCGCGCTCCACCGTGTCCGAACATGTGCAGGCGCTGGAAGAGCTGCTCGGCGCGCGCCTGTTGCAGCGCACCACGCGCAAGGTGCAGGCGACCCAGGACGGGCGCGTGTTGTATGAGCGCAGCAAGGATCTGCTCTCGCACATGGAAGAACTCGAAGGCCTGTTTCGCCAGAACGAGGCGCAACTCAGCGGGCGTATTCGCGTGGACATGCCCAACGTGATGGCGCGGGAATTGATCCTTCCGCGCCTGCCGGCGTTCATGGACGCGCACCCGCTGATCGAGCTGGAAATCAGCAGCACCGACCGCCAGGTTGACCTGCTCGCCGAAGGGTTTGACTGCGTATTGCGTGTGGGCGCGCAGCCGGATCAGTCGGTGGTGGCGCGGTGGCTGTGCAGCATGCCGATGATCAACTGTGTGAGCGCCGGTTACGTTCAACGCTATGGCAAGCCCGAGACCCTGGCTGACCTGGCCCATCATCATCTGGTGCATTACGTGCGGCCACTGGGCTCGCGCTCGCCGGGGTTTGAGTACGTGCAGGGCAACAAGGTGCACCGCGTGCCGATGGCCGGGCGGGTCACGGTTAACAGTACCGATGCCTACAGGGCAGCCTGCGTGGGCGGCTTCGGCATTACTCAGGTGCCGGCCCTGGGCATTCGCGATCTGTTGGCCAGCGGCGAGTTGGTGGCGGTATTGCCGGAGTACCCGGCTCCGGCGCTGGATGTGTCGTTGCTTTACGCGGGCCAGCGGCATTTACCGCAGCGGGTTCGGGTATTCATGGATTGGCTGGCGACCACCCTGCAATCCGTGCTCTAACGCCTGTCAGTCAAGGTGAGTACTTTCCCTGTGGCGAGCGGGCTGCTCGCCACAGTGACAGTGACAGTGCTCGTTCTTCAGCGCCGCGCCGACAACTGCTGCGGCGCCAGGAAGGCGTCGTGGAAGTAATCACGAAACGCCTGCATCGCCGGGGTAAATGCGCGTTCGCGGTGCCAGGCCAGGCCGACGCTCATGGGCGTGACCGGGTCGGTCACGGTCAACGTTTCGATGCGTTTGCCTTCCAGGGACCAGGGCCGGTGCACCAGGTCCGACAGAATCGCCACGCCGCTGCCGTTGGCAACCATGCTGCGCACCGCTTCCACCGAGCTGGTGCGCAGCCGCACATTCGGGGTTTGCCCGGCCTGTTCCCAATAGCGCATGGCGCTGTGTTCGGCCTCATCCACGGTAAGCAGGATGTAGGGTTCCTGCGCCACGTCCGCCAGGCTCACGGCGCCGCGCTCGCACAAAGGGTGATGGCTGGGCAGCCACAGGCGGCGTTCCGAGTTGAACAGGATTTCGGAAACGATATCCGGGTGGGTGAGGTTGGCGGTGAGCACCACGGCCATGTCGAACTGGCCGTCGAGCAGGCCATGTTCGATGGCCTGGCGCTCCTGCTCGAACACCTCAATGGTCACGTCCGGGTGCCAGTGCGCCATGCGTTGCAGGTGGTGGGGCAGGAAATAACCCAACACCGTGTAGCTGGCGGCGATGCGCAGCACGCCACTGGCGCGGTAATCCGGCAGGGGGCTGTTCAGTGCATCGTCCACACTGCGCACGATCACATACGCACGGTTAAGAAAGTGCCGCCCGGCGTCGGTCAGGTTCATGCCCTGGGCCGAGCGCACGAAGAGTTGCACGCCGAGCATGGCTTCCAGCTCTTTGATTGCGGTGGTCACCGCTGACTGGGAGATGTTCAGGTGAATCGCTGCCTGGGAAATCTGGCCAATCTCGGCGGTGGCGATGAAATAGCGGACTTGGCGCAAGGTCAGGGACATGGCTTTATCTGTTTTTCAGAAGATGGGCCATCTGATAATAGATCTTCCCAAGGGGTCAAGCAGCAGCCTACTTTCAGCCATCACCTTTTTTGGCGGAGCAGCCCCGATGCAGGCAGTGGATTTCAATTCAGACATGGGCGAAGGCTTCGGCCCCTGGACCATCGGCGATGGCGTCGACGCGGAGCTGATGGCCTATATCAGCTCAGCCAACATCGCCACTGGCTTCCACGCCGGCGACCCCGGCACCATGCGCCGCACGGTCGAGCGTGCCAAGCAACTGGGCGTGGCCATCGGCGCGCACCCGGGCTTTCGGGATTTGGTCGGGTTCGGCCGTCGGCACATCAACGCACCGGCCCAGGAGCTGGTGGACGACATGCTCTACCAACTCGGCGCCCTGCGTGAAATCGCCCGGGCCCAGGGCGTGACCTTGCAACACATCAAGCCTCACGGTGCGCTCTATATGCACTTGGCCCGCGACGAAGAAGCCGCGCGGTTGCTGGTGCAAAACCTGCAAATCATCGAGCCGACGCTGTTGCTGTACTGCATGCCGAACTCGGTAATCTGGCACGTTGCCACCGAACTGGGGCAGCCGGTGGTGCGCGAGTTTTACGCCGACCGTGAATACGATCTCAGCGGCTCCATCGTGTTTACCCGCAATGTTCGGGCACTGGATCCTGCAACAGTGGCGGCGCGCGTCCTGCGTGCGTGTCAGACCGGGCGCGTACGCACCGTGGAAGGCGAGGACCTGATTATCGAGTTCGATTCCATCTGCCTGCACAGCGACACCCCTGGCGCCCTGGAGCTGGTGGAGGCCACGCGCGAAGCCCTAGACAAGGCCGGCATTGAAGTCAGAACACCCCAATAAGATCGACCCGCCCTTTTTTGCCTGCCTTTCTACAATGATTCCAAGAGGAACAGACATGGCTCAAACGTCCCCCATTCGCTACAGCTTCGGCGGTGATGAACACCTGTTTGCCGAGGTCAGCGACAGCATGTCCCTGGAGGCCTTTTTCAAAGGCATGGCCGTGACTCGCGCCGTCGAGCGCCTGGCCCTGGAAGGTGTGCTGGACGTATGCCTGGCCAATGCGTCGTTCCAGATTCGCTTCGACCCCGACCGTATCGCGCCCCATGTGCTGCTCGACGCCGTGCAAAGCGCCGAAGCCCAGGCGGTGGCCGAACGCACCTTGCACACGCGCATCATCGAAATCCCGGTGCTCTACAACGACCCGTGGACCCATGAAACCCTGATGCGCTTTCGCGACCGCCATCAAGACCCCACGGGCACTGACCTGGAATACGCCGCGCGCATCAACGGCCTGGCCGACGTGGACGCGTTTATCGCCGCCCACAGTGGCGCGCCGTGGTTTGTGTCGATGGTCGGCTTTGTCGCGGGCTTGCCGTTCATGTTCCAGATGGTCGAGCGCGAACGGCAGTTGCAGGTGCCCAAGTACCTGCGCCCACGCACCGATACCCCCAAACTGACCCTCGGCCATGGCGGCTGTTTTGGTTGCATCTACTCGGTACGCGGCGCTGGTGGCTACCAGATGTTCGGCGTGACCCCGGCGCCGATCTACGACCCGGCGCAACAGTTGGCCTACCTCAAGGAACACATGGTGTTTTTCCGTCCCGGCGACATCGTGCAGTTCAAGCCCATGGACCGGGACGCTTACGATCTGGCGATCGCCGAAGTGGACGCGGGCCGTTTCGACTTGCGCATCCGCCCGGTGGAGTTTTCCCTCGACGCCTTTCTCGCCGACCCCATCGGCTACCCGAAAACCCTGCAGGAGGCGCTGGCATGATCAAGGTCCTCAAACCCGGCCTCGCCACCTCCGTGCAAGACCTTGGTCGCGAAGGCTACTACCACCTGGGCATTCCGCCATCGGGTGCGCTGGACCAATACGCCTTGAGTGCGGCCAACCATCTGGTGGGCAACCCGGTGGGCGCGGCGGGCCTGGAATGCACGCTGATCGGGCCTGAGCTTGAGTTTCAACAGGACGCGCTGGTGGCCATCAGCGGTGCCTTGATGTCGCCGCGCCTGGACGGTGAAGTGGTGCATCAGGACACCGCGTTTCAGGTGCGCGCCGGGCAGGTGTTGCGTTTTGAGTTTCCCAAGGCCGGCGCGCGGGCCTATCTCGCCGTGGCCGGGGGCATTGATGTGCCGCTGGTGCTCGGCAGCCGCTCGACCTACACACTGGGCGCGCTCGGAGGGTTTCAGGGGCGACGTTTGCAGGAAGGCGATGAATTGCCCATCGGTGAGGCCAGTGGATTGGGGCGGGCGGGCAACAGTTTGCCCATGGCCTTGCGCCGATCAGTTGGCGGCGATGTGACCCTGCGCGTGGTGCCGGGGCTGTATTACGAGCGCCTGACCGACGCCGCGAAAAGCAGCTTTTTTGCCGAACCGTGGACCGTCGGCTCCGAGGCGGACCGAATCGGCTATCGCTTCAAGGGCGGCAGTGCGTTGAGCTTTCAGCCACGGGAACAGCCGTTTGGCGCGGGGTCGGATCCGTCGAATATTGTCGACAGTTGCTACCCGATCGGGTCAATTCAGGTGCCTGCGGGGTTGGAGCCGATTGTGTTGCACCGCGATGCCGTGTCGGGCGGCGGGTACGCGATGATTGGCACGGTGATCAGTGCGGACCTGGACTTGATCGGGCAGATGCAGCCGAACCAGAGGGCGGGGTTTGTGGCGGTCAGTCTGGAGGAAGCCTTGGAGGCGCGTCGGATTTACAAAAAGCGGCTCAAAGCGATGGCCGGACTTTTCACCCACTGAATACATGCAAAACCACTGTGGGAGCTGGCTTGCCTGCGATGGCGGCGGATCAGTCAACATCTGCGTTGAATGTTAATCCGCTATCGCAGGCAAGCCAGCTCCCACATTTTTAAAGGGTGTTGGGTCAGAACAGTTTGGTGAACAGCCAGTACAGGCTGCCCGACAGCAAAATCGCCGCCGGCAACGTCAGCACCCACGCCATCACCAGGTTGCGGATAGTGCGCATCTGCAACCCGCCGCCATTGGCGACCATGGTCCCGGCCACACCTGACGACAACACATGCGTCGTCGACACCGGCAACCCATACATGTCCGCCGCGCCGATGGTCAGCATCGCCACCATCTCGGCCGAAGCGCCCTGGGCGTAAGTCAGGTGGGTTTTGCCGATCTTCTCACCCACCGTCACCACGATGCGTTTCCAGCCGACCATGGTGCCAAGGCCAAGCGCGATGGCCACGGCGATCTTCACCCACAGCGGGATAAACCGCGTGGAGTTGTCGATCTGGTCCTTGAACAGTTTCAGCTTGCCCTGGGTGTCGGCGTCGAAGTTGCCGACCTTGTCCTTGTCCATCAGGCGAATGGTTTCGCTGGTCAGGTACATGTCGTTACGCACGTTGCCCACCGCTTCGGCGGGCACTTTGGCGAGGGAGCCGTAGCCTTTTACTTCGTCACCAATATGCCCTGCGAGGGCGGCCAGGGCGGGCACCAGTTCCGGCGTGGCTTCCTTGGTACGCACGTAGGTGGAAAGGATCGGGCGCGGATCGCCCGGCAATACCTGTGGCGCGCTTTTCACCAAGGCAACCTGGGTCACTTCGGCCACTGCCGCAAACTGCAACGATTGCTCGGCGGGCATGGTGCGGTTCAGCGCGTAGGCCATCGGCAGCGTGCCGACCAGGATCAACATGATCAGACCCATGCCTTTCTGGCCGTCGTTGGAACCGTGGGCAAACGACACGCCGGTGCAGGTGGCGATCAGCATGCCGCGAATCCACCATGGCGGCGGGGTGTCGCCTTTCGGTGCCTTGTACAGCGAACGGTTCTTCACAAAGGCGCGCAAGGCCAGCAACAGCAATGCGGCAAAGGCGAAGCCGATCAGCGGCGACAGCAACAACGCGTAACCAATCTTGATCGCCTGGCCCCAATCCACACCGCTGGTACCGTCACGCCCGTGCATCAAGGCATTCGCCACGCCGACGCCGATGATCGAGCCGATCAAGGTGTGGGAAGACGAGGCCGGCAAGCCCAGCCACCAGGTGCCGAGGTTCCACAGAATGGCCGCGATCAGCAAGGCGAAGATCATCGCGAAACCGGCCGATGAACCCACCTGCAAAATCAGCTCGACCGGCAGCAAGGCGATGATGCCGAACGCCACCGCGCCGCTGGAGAGCAGCACACCGAGGAAGTTGAAGAAGCCCGACCACACCACCGCAAAGTGCGGCGGCAACGAGTTGGTGTAGATCACCGTGGCGACGGCGTTGGCGGTGTCGTGAAAGCCGTTGACGAACTCAAAGCCCAAGGCGATCAACAGCGCCACGCCCAGCAGCAGGAACGGCGTCCAGGTGGTGACCACCGTGCCCAGCTCGTGCATGTCGTGCATCAGGCTGTAGGCGGTGAACAGCAGGCCCATGGCGAGCACGGCGAAGAAGATGATCACCGTCAGCAAGCCGGGCTTCTTGTCGAGCCGGGGTTTGGGGTCTGTGTGTGAGGCGGTGGTGGAGGCAGTCAGGGAAGGGGTGGCCATGCCGGAGCATCCAGTGTGGGGAGGATGCCGTTCATGATCATTGCAGAATGTTACAGAGATGCTGCGGTATGTCAGTGTTTAAGGAATTGGGCTGACCGCTGATCTATAAACCCTCACAAAACTAATATCAGAATGCAATCAATGTGGGAGCTAGCTTGCCTGCGATGGCATCACCTCGGTACATCTGAAACACCGAGGTATCTGCATCGCAGGCAAGCCAGCTCCCACACAAGCCAGCTCCCACAGTTTGATTGCATTCCAAGTCAGTAGTCTTTGCGCTTTCTGAAGGCCCAGCGCCCGGCGATCAGGGTGAAGGTTGCCACCAAGGCCACTAATATCCAGAACCCTTCCGGGTCAGTGGAAAGCGGCACCCCGCCCACGTTCATCCCGAAAAAACCCGCAATGATGTTAATAGGCAGCGCCAGCACCGTCACCACGGTCAGGGTGAACAGCGTCCTGTTACTTTGCTCATTGAGGTTGGCTGCAATCTCCTCCTGCAACAGCTTGATACGCTCACCGAGGGCCATCAGGTCGTTGATGATCAGCGCAAACTCCTCGGTGGATTTGCGCAATTCCTTCACGTCTTCCTTTTGCAGCCACTGCGGCGGGCGGTTGAGCAGGCGCAACAGCGAACCCGGTTCCAGCGCCAGCAGGCGTTGCAGGCGCACCAGCACGCGACGGGCAGCGCCGAGTTCGGCGCGGTTGGTGGACAGGCGCGAGGACAGCAGTTGGTCTTCGATATGGTCGACGCTGATGCTGGTCTTGCGCACGATCTGGGTCAGTACTTCGCCCTGGTCGCGCAGCAAATGCACCAGCAGTTCCAGTGGCGAGCGAAAGCGTTCACCGGCCTTCACCGACGAGCGCAATTTGTCCACCGAGTGCAACGGCTGCAGGCGCGCGCTCACCAGCAAGCGGCTGCGGGCGCACACCCACAGCGTGGAAATATCCGAGGAGACCATGCTGCTGAAGTTGAAGACCACGTCGTTGACCACCGCCAGCAAGGCCGAGTCGACGTGTTCGATACGCGTTGAGCGCGAGCCTTCGTGCAAGGCTTCAAAAAACTCTTCTGGCAATGACAAGTGCGCCTGCATCCAGCGCTCGCACGCCGCGTGGGCCAGGTTCAGGTGCAGCCACAGAAATTCTTCCGGGTCTTGCGGCGCCTGCAAGGCGGCGAGCGCGGTGGCTGAGTCAATCTGCTCGCCTTTTTCGCCGGGGCGAAAACGGAAACCGTAAAGCAAGCCAAACAGATCGGGATCCTGGTGGCTGTGATCAATGCTGTGGTTCATGGAGGCTCGCAGAGAAAGCGCCTGTAGGACGTTTCACAGGTTCGCGTGGGCGAATCATTGCAAGGAGATTTGACAGTTTTGTGACGGTTCCGGATTTATTTCGTTGCGATGACATTTTATTGACCGTCTGTCAGCAACCGTTCAAGAAGCGTCTAGAACAGCCGATTCAAGGCACCAAGAACCGTGATGAATCGCGGTGGTTTTGATGACAGGGAAGTCGCGGCGTGCATGCACCCTTTCCCTTGTGTCGAGGCTTTTCCCCGATGAATGTTTTGCGTACCTCCCTAAGAGCACAAATCCTGTCGCTGCTCGGTGGCAGCCTGTTGGCGATATTGTTGATCGCCCTGGCGTGTTTCAACTTCCTCTCAAACGGCGTGCAGAGTTACCGCAGTTTGATCGACGGGCCTTTACTCACCTCACAACTGATCGACGAAGCCAACCTGCAATTCAAAGTGCAGGTGCAGGAATGGAAAAACGTGCTGCTGCGCGGCAAGCAACCTCAAGACATGGAGAAATACTGGGGCCAGTTTCAGGACCGCCAGCGTGATGTGCAGGGGATTCTCACGCGGTTGGTGAGCCATACAAGCGAAGACCCGGCACTGAGCCGCCGCATTGAAAGCCTGCGTCAGGAGCATCAACAACTGGGCGTGGCCTATCAGAAAGGGCGCGACGCCTACCTGGCGGCAGGCGCCGAACCGAGTGCCGGTGACAATGCGGTCAAGGGCGTGGACCGCGCCACCAGTGAGCAGATGAGCGCGTTGGTCAGCGACTTGCGTGAGCAGGGCGCCAAACAATCCGTCGCCATCAGTGCTTACGCCGAACGTACCGTGATGGTGGGGTTGGCCATCATGTTGCTGTCGGGGGTGTTGATCGGCCTGTTCAGCTTGTGGCTGATCAACCGCAATTTGATTCTGCCGATTCGCGGCTTGATCGACTACGTGACGCAATTGAGCCAGGGCCGCTTCGCTGAGCGTGTCGCCAGCCGCCGTCAGGACGAGTTGGGCCATCTGGCGTCGGCGGCCAATACCTTGCGAGACTTTCTGGCCGAAACCTTCAGCCGCTTGCAGCGCAGCGCCACGGACCTTGTCAGCGCCAGCGGCGAGCTGAACTCGATTGCCGGGCAAATGGCGTCCGGCACCCATGAACAATTCAACCGCACCGATCAGGTGGCCACGGCGATGACGGAAATGTCCGCCACCGCTCAGGAAGTGGCGCGCCACGCGGCCAGTGCCTCGCGTGCTGCTGATGAGGCGGACCACTCGGCGCGTGAAGGCGGTGAGGTGATGCGGGTCACGATCGCCACCATCGGTCAGATGCGCGATGAAATCCTCAACACCGGCACCATCATCCGCCGGCTGGAAACCGACAGCGTGCGTATCGGCAAAGTGTTGGAAGTGATTCGCGGGATCGCCGAACAGACCAATCTGCTGGCCCTGAATGCGGCCATTGAAGCCGCGCGTGCGGGTGAGGCCGGGCGAGGGTTTGCGGTAGTGGCGGATGAAGTACGCAGCCTGGCGCAACGTACCGCGGCGTCGATCATCGAGATCAATCAGATTATCCACGCGGTGCAAACCGGCGCAGTGGATGCGGCCGAGGCGATCGTCAGCGGCCAGTCGTGCAGCGATGACAGCGTGGCGAAGGTCACTCAGGCTGGCGCCATGCTCACCCACATCACCCAGGCGGTGGAGGCGATCCGTGACATGAACCGCCAGATTGCGACTGCCGCAGAAGAGCAAACCTCGGTGGCCGAGGACATCTCGCGCAATATCACGCAGATCACCACGGTGGCCACGGCAAACATGGACAACGTGCAGCGCACCGAAGCGGCGAGCCAGAACCTGCGTGGGTTATCGAGCGAGCTGAATGAAGTGACGGCGCGTTTGGGCGCGTGATCAGGTCGTCGGCAAACTGAATGTAAAGACCGTGCCGTGCAGCTGGGTGGTGGACACACTCAGCTCACCGCCGTGCGCATCGGCAATTTGCTTGACGATGTACAAGCCCAGGCCGAGGCCGGCTTGCGGCGTGTCTTTGACCGGGCGCGCGTAGGGCTGGAACAGGCGCGGCAGGGCGAGCGCGTCGATCTGGCCGGGGTTTTTTACCGTCAGTGTGAACAGGTCTCGATCGACATGCGCGGTGACCTCCACCGGGCCGTCGTGGCTGCCGTGGTGGATCGCATTGGCCACCAGGTTGGAGAGCAATTGCGCCAGCCGATCGCGGTCGCCGTGCACGCCGCGCAGGTCGCCGATGTCGGCATAAATCAGGCGTTGCGGGTGGACGCTCTGCACCTCGGACACCACATGCTGCAACGCATCCTGCAAATCCAGACAGTCGCTGCGGTGCAGTGGAATGCCACTGCCCATACGGCCCCGGGCGAAATCGAGCACGTCTTCCACCAACTGCGCGGCGCGCCGGCCGCTGGCGAGGATGTGCCGCACCAACGGGTCGGTCGCGGGGTTGGGGTGTTTGCGCAGCAAGCGCTCGGCGCCGAAGTTGATGGCGAACAGTGGGTTACGCAAGTCATGCCCCAGCACGGCGATAAATTGCTCGCGCAGTTCGGCGGTGCTGCGTTCTTCCTGCAGGTCGTTTTCGATTTTCTGCTGGTTTTCCTCGGCTTCGATTTGCAGCGACAGCACGCGTGCAAACGACTCCATGGTCGACTGGATCGTGCTGCTGCGCAGTTGCGCGGGGTTGGGGTCGAGCGCGCAGATAGTGCCAAAGAAGCGCCCGTCGGTACGGAATACCGGCACCGAAATGTAGCTTTCGAATTGGTAAATGCGCGGGGTGTGGTGGTCGCAGAAGAGCGGGTCTTCGCTGGCCTTGTCGATCACGACAGAGATGTGCGAGCCGCGGATTTCGTGGCAAATGGTGGTCGTCAGGTCCAGCTCGCCACCGACGCCGAGGCCGAACTCCAACTGATCGAGCACCGCGCAGGCGGTCCAGGTGTCTTCGGTCACACGGGCCACAGCGGCAAAGCGCAGGCCGGTCATGTCACTGATGACCTTGAGCATCGCGGGTACGGCGCTGATGCGTCCAATGGTGGCGATGTCGGCGGCTTTTTGCCCCATTAAGTATCTCGATCTGTAAGGTGCTGGCGAATTGGCTGGGATTTTAGCGACCTTACAGCTTGTAGGTGTAATTTCATTCATCGTATAGATGATTTTTCTGCAACTGGCAGACGAGCGCGCATAAAAAAACCGCGCCATTTGAAACAATGGCGCGGTTTTTTTGGCGTTCGACTCAGGTGTCTTGCTTGTTTTCCAGCACTTCGCCGGTTTTGGCGTCGAGCTTCACGTCCCACTTTTTGCCGGCAGTGTCGGTCAGGTCTGCTTCGTAGACCAGGCGACCGGCTTCGTGATCCAGCTCGGTGTCGGCGATGGTCGCGCCTGGGTGCTTGGCCAGGGCGGCGGCATTGAGTTTCTCGAACGCCATGACATCGCCGGATTTGAGCAGGGCTGGAATCTGGTCCGGGCGTACATCGGCCTGGGCCAGACCGGCAGTCAGGGTCAGGGCAGTGGCGGCGAACAGGGCGGTCAGGGTCTTCATGGTAGTGTCCTTCTGGGTGAGCTGTTTAAGTGGCGCCAGATTAACCAGCGCAACTTAACTCATCCTTAATGGCGCACTGACACCAATGACTCAGTAGCCGTTGTCCGTCAGCAGTTGCGGCACACTCGAGGACGGCCAGCGCTTGTAGAACTTCAGCAGTTCGGCGGCGCGGTTGGTGAAGATGCCATCGACGCCGGCTTTCATCACCTTCTCGAAGTCCACGGGCTCATCCACGGTGTAGACATGCACCAGCAGGCCTTTGTCGTGGGTCAGCTTGTTCATCTCAGGCTTCACCAGGTCGGTGTAGCTCTGGTCACCATGGTCTGTCAGCTCGGCCGAAGGGCCGGTGCCGATGGCGCCGAGGCTCTTGGCTTCGTCGACCCATTTTTCGAACTCGGCAGCGTCTTTAGGCTCTTGCTTGGCGTAGTAGGCGGCTTTGGTCGCTTCACCCGATTCAGCGAACGTCTGTGTGGATTTTGGCTCGATGCTGCCTGGGCCAACCCACAACAGCAGGATTTTCGGGGTGTTGGGCATTTCTTTCTGCAGCTCTTTCAAGCTGTCTTTCTCGAACGTTTGCAGCACGACGCGGCCTTTACCCTGGCCCACGCCGGTGTTGCTCTTGCCCAGCTTGGAGCCGGCGGAGCTCAACCAGCCCTTGTCCAGCAGCTTGTTTTTCAGGTCGGCTTCGATGCCCGGGAATTGCTTGGGCTCTTTGGTCTCGATGTACAGGCCGGGTTTGTGCTGCGGGTTGCCTTCGGCGATCTTGATGATTTCGTCCAGGCTCTGGATTTTCAGGCCGACGAAAGCCGGGCGGGCGCGGTCCGGGTAGGCGGCGTTGAACCAGCTGCCAGCGTCCAGGGTGCGCAGTTCGGCCCAGGTGAACTCGTTGGCCGGTGCGTCTTTGCGCTCGGGGAACTTGGTGGCTACGTCGGTGGTGCGCTGCAGGTTGTTGTCGTGCAGGGCGAACAGTACGCCGTCCTTGCTGCGCTGCAGGTCCATTTCCAGGTAGTCGGCGCCGAGGTCGCGGGCGAGCTTGTAGGAAGCGGCGGTGGATTCGGGGGCATCATAGGACGCGCCACGGTGGGCGATAACGGCCGGGTACGGAATGCCTTCGTTTGTCGCCAATTCAGCCGGGCTGATCGGGTCGGCGGCCTGTGCTTGGGAGAGGCCGAGCATCAGTGCAAGCAGCAGGGCGCTCTTGGTAAACGTGACAGGCATATGCGAAGTCCTTTCGTGGAGGTAACTTTGAGAAGGCGTCCTTTTTAACAATTGATTGCGAAAGGCGCTATCACCAAACCGACATTAACGTGCGCACGGCCCATATTTCTTGGTTTTTTTGTGCAATGTTGCAGTACTCTTGCCCGAAGCTGCCCCGTTAGAGGGCAGTCATTCCTGCCACGCGTGTAAACCATCTTTCCAGTCCCTGTGGGACTTTTCAGTGAGGTTTACCATGCGCATCACATCCGAACTTATCTGCCAGGCCGCTGACCAGTTGCAGGGTTTTGTCGGCTTGAACCGCAAGACCGGCCAGTACATCGTGCGTTTCAGCGAAGACGCTTTCGGCATGGACGTGGCCGATGACGGCATTATTCCCGCCGCCGAGTTTGTCTGGCTGCCGGCCGCCGAGCACACCATGACCTTGTCGCGCGAGCGTATTCAGTTGCTGCTGGATCAAAACATTGACGATCGCATCAACATCAGCGAGCCGTTGCGGGTGTATATGCGCCGGGTGGAGGTCCCGCAGATCAGTGCGTTGCGCAGTTTGGTGAGTTAGAAAGGCGACGCCGTTCAAATGTGGGAGCTGGCTTGCCTGCGATGGCGGTGTTTCAGTCATTCATACATCGACTGACACACCGCCATCGCAGGCAAGCCAGCTCCCACAGTTTTTAAACCGCGTTGAAACGGTAAGACCGTTCGACCTTGCACACGCGTGTCTGAAACGCGGAATACCAGGTGGAACGGCCCTGTTCGCGCACTGCTTGATGTTCGGCCTGCTGTTTCCACGCCAGAATCGCCGCTTCGCTGGCCCAATACGACACGGTGATCCCCAACCCATCCTCCCGCGCCGACTCCACCCCGAGAAACCCCGGCTGCTCGCGTGCCAGTTCCAGCATGCGCCGGGCAGCCTGACCGTAGCCTTGATCGCCTTCGGTGCGCAATGAACTGAACACCACCGCGTAGTAAGGCGGGGCGGGTGTGTTGGCGATCATGCCGAGGCCTTGAGCAGCGCAATGACCAAGGGCGGGGTAATACCCTTGAGGGCTGCGCGTTCGGGCTGAAAGAGTGTGGCGACGAAAAACGGGTGGTCCAGTAACTCCATGGCGCGCAGGTCACCCGCTGAATCGTGGCCACTGGGAATCAGGTCTGCTTCGAGCAGCGCGTCAGCGAATTCGGGATTGATGCCGTAGCGGCAACGATACCCTTCGTGCAGGTCCAGGGTGCCGTAGGCTTCGGCGATACGGGTGTAGGGCACCAACCGCACGGTGTCAGTGGCTTCGACCAGCGCGCAACTCAGTGGCGTGATGACAGCGCGTTTGGCGGTTGGCGCCAGTTCGCCATGTTCTGCGTCTGCCCAGCCCAAAACGTTGCGGGCATATTCCAGTACGGCGTGTTGAAAACCGCCGCACGTGCCGAGGAAAGGGCGCTTTTGTTCGCGGGCAAATTGGATCGCGCGCAATGCGCCATCGGTATCTCGATAGGGGCTGGCGGGCACGCACCAAAAGCCGTCGAAGGCGTGCAGTGGGGCAGTGGAAGTGATTTTGTCGGTGTCGAGCCATTGCACGTGGACTGTCAGGCCCAAGCTGTCGGCCGCCTGTTGCACCGCCACGGGAATGGCTTGGTGCGCAATCACGTCAGGGTTGTAATCGCCGATCAGGGCGAGGTGCAGGGTGGTGCTTTTCATCGTGTGCATCCCATGGCTTGTGGTGTCCTGGTACGCACTATAGATTGGCGCTCACGCAATCAATATTGGCGTTTCCCCATATGCTCAATGCAGCCACGCACTATCAAGTTGATTACGCCGACCTGTCGCTGATTCTTGCGCTGGTACGCGGCGGCACGCTGGCGCGGGCGGCGGGGTTGTTACGGGTGGACGTGTCGACGGTGTTCCGCGCGGTGCGCCGGCTGGAGGCTTCGCTCGGCCAGACGCTGTTTGAAAAAAGTCGCGCGGGTTATCTGCCCTCGGGCTTGGCCAGCAACCTCGCACAACAGGCCGAACGCGCAGAACAAGCCCTGGAAGCCGCGCGGATTGGGGTGGAGCAGGGCGGCGAAGTGATCAGCGGCACGGTGCGCCTGACCTGCACCGACTCGGTGTTGCAAGGTTTGCTGTTGCCGGCGCTGGCGCAATTCATGCCGGCCTACCCGGCGCTGACTCTGGAGTTGAGCACGTCCAATGATTTTGCCAACCTCAGCCGTCGTGATGCGGACATTGCCCTGCGCCTGACCAAGACACCCCCCGAGCATCTTGTAGGACGTTGCCTAGGCGTTGTGACCTATCAAGTGTGTGCCAGCCCAGCGTTCGCGCGGCAGTACGAAGGTCGCGAACTGGCCGAGTTGCCCTGGATTGCGCCAGATGATTTCCTGCCCGATCACCCCACTGTGGTGTGGCGCCGTGAGCACTTGCCTGGTGTGCGCCCGAGTTATCGTTGCAACAGCATGTTGTCGGTGACCGAGCTGGTGCGTGCAGGATTGGGCGTGGCGGCATTGCCGGATTTTTTACTGGCTGAGGGCCTGCACCCGCTGGGCCCGGCATTGCCCGGGCGCGACACCGCGCTGTGGCTGCTGACACGCCCGGATTGCCGGGCGCTGCGCTCGGTGGTAACGCTGTTTGATGAGCTGGGCCGGCATGTGCACATGAAAACCTGAGCATTCCACTGTTCAAGGTGGGAGCTGGCTTGCCTGCGATAGCGGTGTGTCAACCACTGAATAACTCACTGATATACCGCCATCGCAGGCAAGCCAGCTCCCACAAGGGAACGCGGCGTACTCAGGGTTTTCGCACAAACTGATCATGCATTTCGCACGTCAGGGTTTCGATGCGCTCGGTCAGTTGCTTGGTCATTTCCGTCAGGCGGGTGTTCTGCTCCAGCAATGCCAGCAGTTGCTCCGTGGTTTTCTCAGCCTGAGCCTGACGTTCGGTGTTGGCGATGGCCAGGGCTTCACGGTGTTGCGCGTCGGCATCTGACTGGGCTTTATCGCGCGCGGCCTGACGCGTCTGGGCCAGCAAGATCAAGGGCGCGGCATAGGCCGATTGCAGGCTGAATGCCAGGTTGAGCAGGATGAACGGGTACACGTCAAAGTGCGTGACGCCGGTGATGTTGAGTACCACCCACAACACCACGATGGCGGTTTGCGCGCCGAGGAAGGTCGGCGTGCCGAAGAAGCGCGCGAAGGCTTCGGCCTTGAGGGCGAACGTGTCGTTGCCAAACGTCGGCGCCAGGTGGGCGTGGCCTCGGTGGAAACGCAGGTGGTCAGCGGGGGCAGCGTCTGGTTTTTCTGGGGTCATGGCGGGCTCGGGTTGTAGGCGTGAAGACAGTCAGCACTATAGACCGAGCCCTTGGGCCAAACACGTGAAGATCAGATCAGTTGTTGCCGCGCTCACTGGCAAATGCGCTGACGGCTTGCACAGCCTCGCCGGTGCCTTCACGAATCTGCAGGATCACCGTACCGGCCTGGTTAGCCAACTCCACGCCCTGAGCAGCACGGTCGCGGGTGCCGTCCATGCTGTCGATGGCCTGGCGGGTTTCTTCCTGAATCATCGCAATCATGCTGGAAATTTCCGCCGTGGAGCCGCTGGTACGCGCCGCCAACTGCCGAACTTCATCGGCCACCACCGCAAAACCACGGCCTTGTTCGCCCGCGCGCGCAGCTTCGATGGCGGCGTTGAGGGCCAGCAAGTTGGTCTGGTCGGCAATCCCGCGAATGGTATTGACGATGGCGGTAATCTGCTGCGAACGCTCGCCGAGCTTGGCGATCAGTTGTGAGGAGCCCTCAATGTCGGCGGCAATTTCGCGCATGCCACTGGCCGTCTGCTGAATCACCTGAGCGCCTTTTTCGGCGATGTCCCGGGTGTTCAGGGAGATGTGATACGCCTGGGCGGCGCTCTGGGCGTCGGCGGCGTGCTGCTGAACCCGGGCGGTGACGTCGGAGGCGAACTTGACCACTTTGCACAGTCGCCCACTGGCGTCGTACACGGGGTTGTAGTTGGCTTCGAGCCACACCGTCTGGCCATTTTTGTCGACACGTTCAAATTGCCCACTGAACAATTCGCCCTGGTTCAAGCGTTTCCAGAACTCGCCATAGGCTGAGCTGTTGGCCAGCTCCGGTTTGCAGAACAGGCGGTGATGCTTGCCCTGGATCTGCGCCAGGCTGTAACCCATGCGCTGCAGGAAGTTCGCGTTTGCAGTAATGATGGTGCCGTCGAGGTTGAACTCGATCACCGCCATGGCGCGGTCAATGGCACCGAGCTTGGCGTTGGCGTCGCTCTCGGCCTGCAGGCGTGGTGTGACATCCATCGCGTACTTCACCACTTTGACCACCTGGCCCGTGTCGTCGCGCACAGGGTTGTAACTGGCTTCCAGCCACACCGACTGACCGTCGCCCGCCACGCGTTCAAAAGTGCCGGACTGGAATTGGCCATTGCGCAATTGCGTCCACAACTGGTTGTACTCGGCGCTGCGGGCGAACGCCGGCGTGCAGAACATTCGATGAGGGTGGCCGACAATCTGTTCGGCGCGATAGCTCATGGTTTTGAGGAAGTTGTCGTTGGCGCGCAACACGTTGCCTTGCAGATCGAATTCGATCACCGCCATTGAACGCTCAATGGCGTCGAGCAGGCTGGTCTGTTGGGCGTTGGTGTGTTGCAGGGCGGTAATGGTTTTTTTGTGGGTGTTGAATAGCATGTTCGAGAGCTCGGGCAAGCACGCGTCTGGGGGTATCCATGTATATGCGCCTGCCCCCGTAAGGCGCTCCGCCATACGGTTGACTTGCTCATTGCCAGCTTCCTGGTGCTGACAGAGGGGGGGTGGAACAAGGGGTTCAGAGTCGCGCGCTGTGCGAGAAGTTCGGCCCCGGAAAGGGCCTTTTCAGAGAAGGCGACCAATGGCGGCATTATGCTATCTCCGCGTGATTCAGTCGGACATTTCAGACGAGATGTCGTAGTACAACTCAGGCGGAGTGGGCGACGACGTAATCGCTCACATTGACGCGGTTGCGTCCGGTGTCCTTGGCGGCGTACAGCGCACGGTCTGCGGCGTTGAGCCACATGGCGGCATCGCTGAAGAAGGGCTGGAAATCGGCCAGGCCTATGCTCAGGCTCACGCGCAGCTCGGGGATCTGCGGGTTACGGTAATTGCCGAATGTTTCGCGCATCTGCTCCATGACCCGCGCTGCTTCTTCCAGTGGCATTTGCGGAAGAATCACACAGAACTCGTCGCCACCGTAGCGTCCGGCCAAGTCGTTTTCCCGCAAGCGCTGGCGCAACTCCAGGGCTAACTGACGCAGTACGTCATCACCGACGATATGGCCGTAGGTGTCGTTGATCTGCTTGAAATGGTCAATGTCGATCAATGCAATCGAGGCCTGGCCGTTTTGCTGCTGGCACTTGTGGAACTTGAGGTTGAGCAAGTCTTTCCATGAGCCATGGTTGAGCAGGCCGGTCAGGCTGTCGATGCGGCTCAACGCACTGAGCGCGCGTTTATGTTCCGAGAGTTTGATCGCCAATTGATAACAGACCATACCGATGGCCATCGGGTAGAGCGTCAGCATTGGCAGGCAGGCGTACACCTGGGTGAGGCTGACGTTGGGGTTGAACTTGACCCCGAACAGGCCCCACGCCACCCCGACGCCGGCGGCCTGTGCCAGCAGCCCGCGCAGGAACAGGCGCTTGCCTCCGGCGGCGACGTTGTTCATGGTCATCATCGACAGGATGGTCACGGCGGTCAGGGGCGTGAATTGCGTGGCCGCCGCCCAGAATCCGCCGGACAGTGAGTCATACAGCAGGTTGCGTTGCTCGGCTTGGTAGGGAAATTGCGAGCGGATGGAAAGCTGGTAGGCCACATGCGCCCAGGCATACCCATTGAACAGCAGGAATACCCAGACCCACGTCGGCATCGCCAACGGGTAAAGGGCGCCGACGACACTGATACAACCGATACCCAGGCCGATGATCCTTGGCTTGTAGATGCGCCTGGCAAATGAAACCCCTTTGCCTCGTCTGTTTTCCATAGTGTTCCGGGTCAGCTCTTCTTTGCAAAGACGACAGCGTGCGTCAGCGGGTCGAACCGTTGATCAGATAATAGTTGTGAATATTGTCAGTTATTCGCGTGGGAATAATCAGTGTCCTTCCAGGCCATTTGCGCAGCACAGCATGGGAATACGCGAAAAACGACCTGGAATGTCGTGCCTGCAACAGGTTTTTACTGCGGGCGAGGCGTGCTGACTTCGTAACCGGCGAGGAACAGGTCGATGGCAGACTCAATGACGTCAGCCTGGGCGGCGGCGTCGAGGGTGTGTTGGCCAAGCGTGATCTGGGGCCAGAATGCGAAAGCCTTGAGCAAGCTTTGTATCTGGTGGGCGGCGAATGCCGGGTCGGTGCAGGACAGGCGGCCATCTTCCTGGGCCGCGCGCACCCACTGGGTGAAACCTTCTTCGCGTTTGCTGAGTCGATTGACCATGTCCTGCGCACGTTCCGGGGAATGAATGGTGGCGGCAATGGCGACGCGGGCCAAGTCGAGGAAATTGGCGTCCGACATCATTTGCATCTTTGCCGCCAATAGCCCGCGTAATTGATCACGCAGGGGCCGGTCGCTGGTGTAGCTGATATCGAGCTGGGCGACGCTGCTGGCCCACAGTTGGTGCAGAATTTCTGCAAACAACTCTTCCTTGCTCGGGAAATGGTTGTACACCGTGCGCTTGGACACACCGGCGGTGGCGGCGATTTTGTCCATGCTGGTGACCTCGAACCCGTTAGCCCGAAACTCGGTGATGGCCGCGGTCACGATGGCTTCGCGTTTTCTGTCGGTGAGGCGCAGAGGTGCAGTCATGGTTGGCTCTAAAAGGAAATTACACTCGGTAGTTTACTTGCTCCGGGTTTTGTTGCAATCTAGAAACTACACTGTGCAGTGTAATTTATGAGCGGACCCAGGAGTCACTCTGCAATGGCCACGATTTCAACTCGACTCGACCCAGCGCCTGCGGCACTCAAGCCTGCCGAGCAGGAGCAAGGGCATTTCAGTAACGATGCTCCCGTGCAACACGGCGGCTTTGGCAAGACGTTGCGCATCTTCTGGAACATGCTCTTCAACAAACCACGCACCACGCGCCCGGTGGGCCAGATCCCGGTGCGGCCGTTGACGCGCGAGCTGCTGCTGGCCGCTCCCGACCACAGCGTGTTTCGCCTGGGGCATTCCACCGTACTGCTGAAAATGCGCGGCAAATTCTGGGTCACCGACCCGGTGTTCGCCGAGCGTGCCTCGCCGTTCAGCTGGGCGGGGCCCAAGCGTTTTCATCAGCCGCCGATCAGTCTTGAAGACTTGCCGCCATTGGAGGCGGTGATTCTTTCCCACAACCATTACGACCATCTTGACCGTCATGCAGTCATCCAGCTGGCCGACAAGACCCGTTATTTCCTCGCGCCTCTGGGCGTGGGTGACACCTTGGTCAAATGGGGCGTGGATGCCAGCAAAGTACGCCAACTGGATTGGTGGCAAGGCACTGAGGTGGACGGCATTCGCTTCATCGCCACGCCAGCCCAGCATTTTTCCGGGCGTGGCCTGTTTGATGGCAACCAGACGCTGTGGTGCTCATGGGTGATGATCGACGCTTCACGGCGCATCTTTTTCAGCGGCGACACCGGGTATTTCGACGGTTTTAAACGTATTGGCGAACAGTACGGCCCGTTTGACCTGACGCTGATGGAAACAGGTGCTTACAACGTCGATTGGCCTCATGTGCATATGCAGCCGGAGCAAACCCTGCAAGCGCATATCGACCTCAAAGGCCGCTGGCTGCTGCCGATTCACAACGGCACCTTCGACCTGGCATTTCATGCCTGGCACGAGCCGTTCGACCGGATCATGGCCCTGGCCTGGGAGCGCAACGTGTCGATTACCACGCCGGCGATGGGGCAGGCGTTCAGCTTGAACCAACCCGAACGCGGGCATGCGTGGTGGTTGGAGGTGGAAACCCAAGGCGCAAAAGAACAGGTTGCTGGCTGACACAAGGCCGCCTTGAAAAAAGGAGTTTTCAGGGTGTTTCAGCGCTGCGACAAACGTCAGACGAGAGTGCGATGATCCCGCGAATTTTGTTTTCGTGGGTAGGTTCTGATGGACAGCGAGTGTAAGAAGTTTTGGCATTTGGGCGTGCCCTGTCCCGCAGGGCACTCGCTGCCGATGGCAGGGGAGCTGGAGGGCGTGGAACGCCTCGCCACCGATACTGCGAGCCCGCGCAGTATCGTCTTCGGTGCTGAGCGGCGTGAGAGCGCCGCGCCAGTTCCCGGGTACAACGCCCTGGCGCCACAAATCCGAACCGTGCGCGACCCGGCCTTATCATTGATCGCCTTAAGCGGTATCGACCCTTCCGACCCCGTAATGGTGGAAGTCCCTCTGGTGCTGAATAACACGTCCTTCACGGATACCCCGATGATCTCGGGTTGGCGTATCGGGTTTGCTCAGCGCTACGTACGGGGTAACCATAGCGAGCTTGTTGAACACACTGAGGCTTTTCTCCGAGCGCTGGGTGTGTTGGGTCAACTCGGCGCGCAACTGGTGCCGGTGGACGCGCAGCGTGGCGACAAATCCCTTCAGTTCGACCTCCATACCCGCAATGAAATCGACGACCTGGTGACTGAGCACCGTCTTGATGCCTTGGTCTCTGATGGCCAGAGTGCTGCGTTTCATGGCGCGTGCAGAAGTGGTTATCCCTCTTTGTTCCAAGCACTGGAGGGCACGACGCTGTGGATCTATGGCGCACGCTGGTCGCGTGATTCGCTGCCGACTCTGTTACGCGCGTATCGGCAGATCAGCGATTAGCAGCGGTGGACGTACTGGCTCTCTTGCGGCTTACACTCAATGTGATGGAGGGACGCCATGGCCTACAAAATTCACATCCTCGGTGCGGCCGGTGCCGGCACCACGACGTTGGGCAAGGCTCTGGCCCAGCGCCTTGACGTCGCCTATTTCGATTCCGACTTCTTTTTCTGGCAGCAAACGCCAGACCCCTTCACCCTCGCTCGACCGAAAGATGAACGCATCCAGCTGCTCCAGGAACAGAGCGCGGGCCTGGATGGCTGGGTGTTATCCGGCTCACTGTGCGGCTGGGGCGATGCCATGATCGCGCAGTTCACCCATGTGGTGTTTCTACGCCTCGACCCGCACGTGCGCCTGCATCGCCTGCAACTACGCGAAGTGGAACGCTACGGTGACCAGGTTCTGAAGGGCGGCAGCCGCCATGAAAACAGCGTTGCCTTTCTAGCCTGGGCAGCGCGTTACGATGGCGGTAACCACAGCCTGCGCAGTTTGCGTCGGCATGAAAGCTGGTTGAAACCGCTGGCCTGCCCGGTGATCCGGCTGGACTCTACGCACCATTCGGTTGAGGCGTTGGTGAATCAATTGCTGCCGCTGTTGAGCCCATCAAACGCGAGATGATGCTTTGTGCAGCGGGTTCGGACGGGGCACTGGCGAAACGGCGCGCGCTCATGCCCCACCCCGGCGCAAACCCCGGGAAAAACACCAGCCCTTCAGCCTCCAGCCGGAATGCCAGGGTCAGACGGGTTTCGTCCTCCGCATCGGCATGGCTTTCAAAGCGCTGAACGGCGTCCACCGCCACACCTGCCTGGCGGGCCAGGTCTTCGCGGCTCCAGCCCAGCATCGCGCGGGCCTGAACGCTGTGTTTGGCGGTGAATTGGTGCAGGACGATCTGTTGTTCTACGAAAGAGCTCATTGCCAGGGAGGACATGGGGTTTCTCCAGGATTCGACGAGGGAAGCAAAACTATACTGTGTTTTTGTACAGTTGTTTTGACCGTTCATCAACTGGATCTTTGGCAACCCGCTATTCCACCCCCGGCGCTTCCCGAATAATCAGGTGATCCAGGTTTTCGATATTCGCGCTGAAGACCCCGAATGTCTCCTCGGGATTCTTCTTGCTCGGGACCTGCTTCAGCTCCGGGGTTACCCCATAGAAGAAGCAATACAGCGTTTTTTCACTGTCCGCAGCCGCCCTGATCTGCTCCAGGAACGCGGTGCGCTTGCGGTAGTTTTCGATGAGTTTTTTGTTCAGGTAAACGTTGACCGAATAGGGCTTCTTGTCGAGCCACACCTTCTTTTCGAAGTCGATGCGAAAGCTCGCGGTGTAGTCCTTGATCGCCTTGATCTTGCCCCAGTAGATCAGGCCCTTGTTGTCTTGCAGGTATTCGATCTTTTTGAAAAACGTCAGGTAGGTGGCCGTTTGATCGCCGATTTTCAGCGGCATGCTTTTCAGCTTGGCCTTGTCGTCGATGTTGGACACGTAACATTCCACCGGGTGGGCAAACACGCTGGTTTTATCCGGGGTGGTGTCACTGGCATTGTGGGACGTATTCACGCGGCTTGTCGGCGCTTTCGCGGGTTCTTGTGGGACCGAACCCTCGGTGCCGAGCACAGGTGTCTTACGTTCATACTGACGGCGCGTCAGTACAAATTCTGATGGGAAATTTTCCTCGCGCTCGTCGTCACCTTCACCGGTCGCAGCCTTGTGGCTGCCGGCATAGCGGCAGCCGTCGATATGGCGGGTGCCTGTTTTGTTCTTGAAGTGGGGTGTGCGCAGGTAATTGACGTTTTTGGCGTTAAAGGTGCTCAGCGTGTTGCCCGTATCGAAGGCCGCACGGCACTCATCGTTTGGGCAGAGGAAGCTGTCCTTGTCGGAGTCGAAGTCGGCGGTTTCGTCGAAATTCAGGTCTCGTACGTCGTAGATCGACAGCTTGTCGTCGAGACTCAGGCTGTAGGCCGTGTCGAATTTCATGGGGCTCGGGTCCGTGAGATCAATGCAGGATATTACGCAAATATCCGCCGACATGGAGAGCAAAAAATGTGGGAGCTGGCTTGCCTGCGATTGCGGTTTGACAGTCATAGGATGCGTCATTGACCCATCGCTATCGCAGGCAAGCCAGCTCCCACTTTAGATTTGTGGCGGTGCAGGGGTTGGGTTCGCCACCCTCCGCCCACTCAAGAAACACAAGGTACCGCCCACCGCCGTCAACGCGCCAAGCGCATAGAACATGCTGGTCGGCGCGGCATTGATCAACAGATAGCCGCAAATCACCGGGCTCATCGCTCCGCCGAATGCCGCCAGGTTCTGCGCGCCGTAGTAGCTGCCACGCAGCGCGTCCGGGGCTATGGTGTCGATAAACAGGAATTCAGACGGATAGATGATCATCTCGCCCAAGGTGAACACGAACATGGCGACGCACCACGTCACCAAGCTGTCTGCCAGGCTGAAACCCACCAATCCTGCAATAAACAGCAATGTGCCCAGCACGATCCAGTAGCGCAACTGTTCACGTTTGAGAAACCGGCCGATCTGGTACTGCATCAAAATCACGGTGATGGCATTGCACGCCAGCACCGCAGACAAGATCTTCAGTGCCTGCGCAGGCTTGTAGGCCACTAGCAGAAACTGTGACAGATAAAGGGTGTAGCGCCCGTGGACAATGGTGCTCAACAGGCTACCGCTGGTGAACAAGATCAGCGTGCGGTCGCTGCGCAAGGTGCGCAGGGTGCTGAGGAAGCTCAAAGGCTTGTTACTGTCATCGCGCTGGGTCGGCGGGATGCCAATCATCAGAAACAGGCTGCCAAAGGCAATCGCGCTGGCGATCAGGAACGGCGCCAACGGCAGGTGGCCGGCGATTACCACACCAACCATCGGGCCGGTGGCGTAGCCGACGTTGGTCAGGGTGTAGCGCAGGGAAAACACTTTGGCGCGGTCACCCACCGGCAGGTTCTCGCTGATGATGGCTTTTGAGCCAATCAGGAACAGGGCGGATGCGGCTTCGGTGATGACCAGGGTCAGGGTGGTGAGGTAAAGGTTGCTGGCAAAGGTCAGCAACAGAAAACCGATAGAGCTGGAAAGCATGGCCAGGATCAGCAGCTTGCGCTTTTCCAGGCGGTCGATGATGTAGCCGCCGTAGAGGCCGAGCAGGGTGGCGATGAAGACAGCGATGCCCATCAGCAGGCCGATGTCTTGTTGGTTCAAGCCCAGGCGGGTGCTCAGGAGCAGGGCGAGCAGGGGGCTGGTCATGGCGCGGCTGACGACGATGGTCACCGAGCAGATCATCAGGCGGCGGATTACCAGGGAGTAGGTGGCCACGGTGGGGCTGGTTTCCTTGTCTTTTGTTCGATCGTTCCTACGCTCTGCGTGGGAATGTATCCCGTGACGCTCCGCGTCACCATTGCGCAGGACTTGAGTCTTGCATTGGCTGTGGGACGCGGAGCGTCCCAGGATGCATTCCCACGCAGAGCGTGGGAACGATCATTTAGGCCGAGTTACTGGCCGCCGTTGATGGAGATTTTGGCTACAGCACCTTGCTCCAGATCCCACTTCTTCAAGATCTTGCCGTACGTCCCGTCATCAACCATGCCTTGCAGCGCTTCACTGATCGCCGTCACCAGCTCAGTGTTGCTCTTCTCAATCCCAAGCCCGGTGAACTGCTTGGAAATCGCCAGCCCGACCGGCTTGTACTTGCCCTTGTCCAGCGACATCAGATAAGGAATGGTCTCGCTGCCCTGCATTGCCGCATCCAAACGGTTCTGCTGCAGCTGCGCCCGCGCGTCCGCCGAGCCTTCAGTACCAATCACCACGATCGCTGGCTTACCCGCTGCTTCGCAGTTTTCCTTGCTCCATGCGGCAATTTCCGACGGCCAGGTAGTACGGCGGCTGGTGCCGACTTTTTTCCCGCACAGGTCAGTCAATTCCTTGAGGTCTTCACGCTTGGCCAAGGTGTAGAGCTGCGGGCCGCTGGTGAAGTAGTCGATGAAGGTCACGGCTTTCTGGCGCTCGGCGGTGTCGCTCATGCCCGACAGCACGATGTCCACACGCTTGGTGGTCAGGCCGCTGAGCATCTGCTCGAAGCCGGTTTCCTGCCATTTGATCTTCACGCCCAGGCGCTCGGCCAGGGCGTTGCCCAGGTCAAAGTCCAGGCCGGTGAGCTGGTTGGTGGCGGTGTCCTTGAAATCCATCGGCGGGTAGTTCGGCACGATGGCCGCGCTGATTTCACCCTTGTCCTTGATTGCCGCCGGCAATGCCGCGAATACACACGAGGAGGCCATCAGGCCTGCGAGCAACGTTGGGATAAACAATTTTTTCATGGGGGCGTTCTCGTTTGTTTTTTAGTTAAGTGCGAACGGCAGAAATAAAGCTTTGGGTACGCGGGTTTTGTGGGCTTATTAGAATTTCTTCAGGGCTGCCGGCTTCCACAATCTGGCCGGCGTCCATAAACACCATGCGGTTGGACACTTCGCGGGCGAAGCCCAATTCATGGGTGACCACGATCATGGTCATGCCGGTGGTAGCCAAATCGCGCATCACCGACAGCACTTCTCCTACCAGCTCCGGGTCGAGGGCTGACGTGGGTTCGTCGAATAACATCAGCTTGGGGCGCATCGCCAAGGCGCGGGCAATTGCCACACGCTGTTGCTGACCACCGGACAATTCCACCGGGTAGGCATTGCGCTTGTCCGCCAAACCAACGCGGGCGAGCAACTCCAGCGCGTCTTCGGTGGCTTCTTTGGGTGAACGCTTGAGCACCTGGCACGGGCCTTCGATGATGTTCTGCAGCACGGTCATGTGCGGGAACAAATTAAACCGCTGGAACACCATGCCGGTCGCCAAACGCTGACGGGCAATTTGCGATTCATTCATCTCGTGCAGCTTGTTGCCGACGACGCGGTAACCCACCAGTTCGCCGTCGACCCACAGGCCGCCCTTGTCGATTTTTTCCAACTGGTTGACGCAGCGCAGCAGCGTGCTTTTGCCCGAACCCGACGGGCCGATGATGCACATCACTTCGCCTTGCTCGACCTCGATATTGATGTCACGCAGCGCGTGATACTGGTCGTAATACTTGTTCAGGTTGACGGCCTTGACGATGCTTCTCATGGGGCAAATCTCCTCAACCCAGACTTACGAACGCTTGCCGGCGCCGCGGGCAAAACGACGCTCAAGGCGGCTTTGACCAAATGAAAGAACAGTCACTACCGCCAGGTACCAGATGCCCGCCACAATCAGCAGCTCCATGACCCGGGCGTTGGCGTAGTAGATGTTTTGCGCGTTGTGCAGCAGCTCCGAGTACTGGATCACGCTCGCCAGGCTGGTCATTTTCACCATGCTGATGAACTCGTTGCCTACAGGCGGAATGATCACCCGCATGGCTTGCGGCAGAATGATCCTACGCAGCGCCTGAAGGCTCGGCATGCCGATCGACTTGGCCGCTTCGTATTGGCCGGTATCCACCGACAGCAAGCCCGCGCGCACCACTTCGGCGGTGTACGCGCCCTGGTTGATGCTCAAGCCGAGCAGGGCGGCCACGAACGGCGTCATCAAGTCCACTGTGTCGATGCTGAACACGCCCGGAATCGCGATCACCGGGAAAATCAGCGCCAGGTTGAACCACAGCAACAGCTGCAAAATCAGCGGCGTGCCGCGAAACAGCCAAGTGTAGGTGATGGCCACATAGCGCAGGATCGGGTTGGCCGACATGCGCATGATCGCCGTGATCACCCCGATCACCACGCCCAGCGCCATCGCCAGGATCGACATGACGATGGTGTTGACCAAGCCCCACAGAATGGCCTCGGACGTGAGGAACTGGCCGATGTAGGACCATTCGATCTGACCATTGGCAAAGGCACGCAGCAACGCGGCCAGTGCGATCACGATCAACGTGGCAAAAAACATCCGCCCGTAATACCGACGCGGCACATGCTCGTACTGCGTGATATCGAACTGGTTCTCGGACAACTTGCGCTCGGCTTCCAAGCGCTCCGCCGGGGTTTGGTTCATGGTGACTCTCCAAAAACTGATAACGCTACTGCGGATGTACTCGGTCTAATGTGGGAGCTGGCTTGCCTGCGATGGCGCCAACCCTCACACCACAAATCCTAAATTCTGAACCCCTGATAACTCTCAGCCCATTTTTGCTGAGCCGCCAATGCCACTTTCAACCGCTCAATCTGCTCCTTCACCCGCTCCGGCGCCGTCCCACCCCAACCACTGCGCGCCGCAATCGCCGCTTCCAGGGTCAAGCAGTCCCGCACCTCAGGCAACAGCCGCGCATCCACCTCTGCCAACATCGCTGGCGAGGCTTCCCACAACTCAATCTCATGCTTCTCACAGGCCTGAACCAAGGCGCCGGTAATCTCATGCGCCTCTTTAAACGGCACACCACGGGTCGCCAACCAATCCGCTACCTCAGTCGCCAAAGTGAAGCCCATCGGCGCCTGACGCCGCAACTCTTCCACCTGCACCTTCATGGTCGCCACCATCCCGGCCATCGCCGGCAGCACCAGCAGCAAGGTGTCCACGCTGTCCAACACGCTGTGTTTGTCTTCACTCAAATCGCGGTTGTACGACAGCGGCAACGACTTGAGCGTCGACATCAACCCGGTCAGGTTGCCAATCAAGCGCCCAGCCTTGCCCCGCGCCAATTCGGCAATGTCCGGGTTCTTTTTCTGCGGCATGATCGAGCTGCCCGTCGCGTAGGCATCGTCCAGCACCACCCAGCGAAACTGGCGCGACGACCACAGGCAAAACTCTTCGGACAGCCGCGAAATATTCACCCCGAGCATGCCCGCCACAAACAGAAACTCCGCCACATGGTCGCGGCTGGCTACAGCGTCGATAGAGTTTTCGCACGGCGTGGTGTAGCCCATTTCCTTGGCCGAATGCTCCGGCTGACGCGCAATCGCCGAACCGGCCATGGCCGCTGCACCCAATGGCGACAACGCCGTACGCGCATCCCAATCCACCAAACGCTGCACATCGCGCAGCATCGACTGCGAATGCGCCAGCAAGTGGTGAGCAAACACGATGGGTTGCGCCTGCTGCAAATGGGTAAACCCAGGGCAGATGCTCTCGATATGCTGCTCAGCCTGATCCACCAGCGCCTGCTGCAAACCCAGCACCTCAGTGGTGATGGTGCGCGCATGGTCGCGCAGAAACAGGCGCAGGTCGTTGGCTGTCTGGTCGTTGCGCGAACGCCCGGCGCGCAGCTTGCCGCCCAAGGCGCCCAGGCGCTCGGTCAATACGCGTTCGATGAAGGTGTGCACGTCCTCGTCATCCAGGGTGGGATGCAGGCGGCCGGCGGCGAAGTCGTCGCCGATGCGGTCCAGTGCTTCCAGGGTGCGCAACGTCTCCGACTCATCCAGCAAACCGGCGCGCTGCAACTCACGGGCATGGGCACGAGACCCCGCCAGGTCGTAGGGCGTCAGGCGGAAATAGCGCTCGGGGCATCGCGACAACGCGGCCAATGCAGCAGACGGACCGGTCTTGAAACGAGCGCCCCAAAGGCGGTCGGTGGGCTGGGACATGGGTGTTCCTCACGCTTGTTTTTAGAAGAGTCGGAGGCAGTCAAAACGTAAAAAGTCCTGATCGTAGTGTCAGGTTTTGCCGGGCGTTAAATCAGCCTCTGTGTGCTGTTCAACCCGCTATATTCAAGGTTGCCAAGGGCGGATGTTTGCAGCCATTATCGCCGCCTGGCTATGTTCAAGGATTGGGTTCAAGCCTGTTGAATATGGCACTAGAGGTCAACGCGTATTATGGAAACCCCACTTTCCACTTCTGGAAACATGCCGCCAAAACCAGGCACAAGACCGCCCCTGCAACTGAGCGGGCTGGACTTCAAATTGCTGCGCGTGTTCATGGCCGTGGTCGAAGCGGGCGGCTTCAGCGCCGCGCAAAACGAGCTGAACGTGGGGTTGGCGGCCATCAGCAAACAGATCTCCGACCTGGAAATCCGCATCGGCATGCGCCTGTGCACACGGGGCAGAGAAGGCTTTGGCCTGACCGAAGAAGGCAAGTTGGTGTATCAGGCGTCCATCGAGTTATTTACCTCGGTGGACAGTTTTCGCGACAAGCTTAGTTCGGCGCAAAACGAGCTTATTGGCGACCTTAGTGTGGGTGTTATTGATAACACCGTGTCCGACGTTAATTCGCCGCTGATTACTGCGTTGGGCAAGTTACATAGCGAATCGCCGAAAATCAGATTGCGTCTACATGCCTCGCAGCTGGACGAAGTTGAGCGGGGTGTGGTCGAAGGGCGCCTGATCGTCGGCATCGTTCCGGTGTACCAACGCCGCGAAGAATTCGACTATTTCCCGTTATACGAAGAAAAGGCCCACGCCTACTGCGCCGTAGGACATCCACTGTTCAACGCGAGCGACATCTCGCCAGAAGTACTGCGCCAATACGAAGTGGTGAACCATCGCTATGCGATCCATCGCGACAAGGCCAACTTCGTCACCTACGACAGCCAGTCCGCCTCGGCCTCACAAGTGGAAGCCGTCGCCATTCTGATCCTCACCGGCCGCTTCCTGGGTTTCCTGCCGGAACACTACGCCGCACCGTTGGTAAGAGAAGGGCGCCTGCGCGCGCTGTGCCCGGAACAGGTTCACCTGAGCACCGCCTTCAACCTGATCCTGCGCCACAACGCCCCAAGAAGCCCGATGGTAAAAGCCTTCGCAACGGCGTTGGGTGTAGACCTCAAAGCCACCCCATAATGCTTACGCCAAGCGCCAATTCCGGATCTACAGAGATCAGACTGTGGGAGTTGTCGAGCCCCAGCGAGGCTACGAAGGGATCGACTCGGTTTCCCCGTCGAGCCCACAATCCCGAATCGCCTCTCTACCGCCTGTTATCATTTTCAACGGAAATGGCATGCTCGTTATCAAATTTGAGTGTGCATTAGCGTTTTTGTGAACTCTAAATTATCGTTTTCGCCTACTATCTCCCAATTGTTATCGTTTTTTAGCGCTCGTTAGGGGATTCGACAATGCAAGTAGGCTTCAAGGCTCTCGCTGACCGCTACCTTATCGCGCTTGCGCAACCCCTACGCGTCGAGTCTGTTATCGCGACGACACGCATGAGCCTAGAGAGCAATGGGCGTGTCGAACGCAAGTACCCGATCAGCTATCAACCCTCGGACGACTTTGCGGGACATTTCGAATTTGGGCTCAAGTACGAAGAAATTCACCTCGAATTTTTCGCTCGCCTGTTTGCTGCAGTCGGCCCGGCGCCGGTCGAAGCCTGGTGCCGGCAAACGCCCTTTGGTCAATATGCGCGCCGCACCGGATTCCTGTACGAGTGGTTAACCGGACTGCATCTTGATGTGCCAGATGTTTCTAACGGCGGTTATGTCGATGCAGTTTCATCGCAACATTACTTGACCCGTGTTGAGCCGCTACGGATACGGCGCTGGCGCGTCAACGATAATCTTCCCGGCGTACCGGCGTTCTCCCCTTTGATCCGCCGTACCGAGGCCGTACAAGGAGCGTTGCAGTTTGATTTGGGTGCGGCACTGCGGGAGCTTGACCAAACCTTCGGCGCCGATATCCTTATGCGCACGGCCAGTTGGCTGACATTCAAGGAGTCACGCGCGAGTTTTCTGATCGAGAGAGAGGCAGACAAGGCAGACAGGATCCAGCGGTTTGCCCACGTGATCGCCAAGTACTGCGGCCATATCGAGAATCCGTTGGGCAACGAAAGCCTACACGCGTTGCAAACCGGTATTTTGGGCGAAGAGGCGCTCGGACTGGGCTTACGGCGCTCGCCGGTTTTTGTGGGGCAGGCAACCATGCGCGAGGACATCGTGCACTACATTGCGCCGCCATATGAAGTGCTGGCACAGCTGCTCGATGGCTTGAAGGCATTCGAACTGGCAACACGAGGCTCTGAGTCGCTTGCTCGGGCAGCGGTCATCGCTTTCGCCTTCGTGTACATCCACCCTATGCGTGATGGCAATGGTCGGATCCATCGCTTTCTGATCAACGACACCTTGATCCGTGATAAGGCAGTACCTGACGGCGTGATCCTGCCGGTGTCAGCCACGATCACAAGCTCGATTGATTTTCGGGCGCGTTACGATCGTACGCTGGAGGTGTTTTCGCGGCCATTCATGCAGCGCTACGCCGCGTCCTATCGGTTTGGCGAACTTGTCGTCTACGAGGACGGCACTCGCAGCAATTTGGTCTTCGATGACTACGAAGATGCGCAGTTCGCGTGGCGTTACCCCGACTTGACCGAGCATGTCTTGTACACGGCAGAGGTTGTGGCGCATACGGTTTGTACAGAAATGGCTGATGAGGCGCGTGTGTTGGTTATTTTTCAACGCGCCCAGGAGCAGCTCAAAGAAGTACTGGAAATGCCGGATCATGACGCAAACCGCGTCATTCGCTCGATAAAGGAAAATAATTGGCAGGTGTCGGGGAAATTGAAAAAAGCGTATCCGCAGTTAGAAACCGTTCACTTAGCCGAGCGGGTGGTGCAGGCGGTGCGATCAGCATTTGAAGAACAAGAATTGGGTAGCATTGACGATTGATCGGGATGGGCCGGTGTGACCACTCAACCCCTAGCACGCCATGCTAGTGCGCTACCCATCCCGACACCGATCAAAATGTGGGAGCTCTCGAGCCCCAGCGAGGCAGCGATGGGATCGCCTCGGTCCACCTGCCGACCCCACCCACCCGCATCACCGCTGCAACCGAGCCCGCTTCTTCTTCGCATGAAAATGCCGAAAATGCGCATCCTGCGCCGCCGCCAACAACTCCCGATCCCCGCGCGTATCGCCCCAGGCCCTCAGCCGATACTCGCCTAAATCCCCATACATCGCCTCAAGCCGCAGCACCTTGTTCTCACACCGGCAATTATTCCCCGTGAGCTTGCCCGTCAACACCCCATCGACCACCTCAAGCTCAGTGCCAATCAACCTGATCCCCAACCGATCCGCAAACGGCTGCAACACCAACGCCGGCGACGCCGAACACAGCGTCACCACCGCCCCGGAATTCACCTCATCCGCCACCGACTTCAACCCACTCGGGCGCATCAACCGTGGCCACGTCTTCTGGCAATACGCCTGCGCCTGCTGCTGAACCCACGCCTTCTCCACCCCCGTCATAAAGGTGCGGATCAACTGCGCCTTCAACTCATCCCGGCTGATCTGCCGCAGCAAAAAGCGCAGCCCAGGCACAGCGAGTTTGACCATCCGGCCATAAAACTCACCGGGGCCGAAGGCGAATTTGAGGAAGGGCACGAAACTGTCGTGGTGGGTCAGGGTGCCGTCGAAGTCAAAGACGGAGAGTACTTTGGCGTCAGCGGGGCCGGCTTCGAGCATGTCTGGGTTCACGGGTGGGCCTCGGTCCTATCGGGTGTTTTTTGAGCGTGCATCAGGTGTGACCACAGGGAAGGGCTCCTCTCTCAATCTTTTGATTTTCGAGTAAAGCCCTGCGGTGAATTCATCCCGATCACTCGACCGGTGGCAACGCTGATGGCAATTGGGGCACAAGGCTACAGCATTGCTGGTGCGATCCGAACCCTTCTGGGCGAGGTGCTTGACGTGATGTACTTCAAGAAATGGCAAACCATCGACCTCGAAAGGTGCGTTTGAACCGCAGCCTTCGCAAATACCCTTGGCTTCTTTTAGTACCCACGCGCGTACCTTTGGGTCGCGGACAAAGGCGCTGCTGACGGTCGATACCTTCTGCGGCTGGGCTATGCCGTCCGGTTGCCTTTGGAAAGGTTGCTGCTGCAGTTTGGATGCGCGACGGATAAGCGTCTGCTCATCTGCCGTTTGGGCAGCATCTTCGGATTCGAATACACCCTGCGTGGCAAGTGCTTGGCGGATGCGTTGCTCAACGCCTGCGCCTACGTTCCTTGCTGGCTTATAACCTTCAATACGGTCCCAGCCCATACTGACGAGCACGGTGGAAATATTTTGCATGCGAAATTCAATAGACCCTTTCGCACGACCCGCCACCGGGCCCTCACGCAGAAGGCGGTTTTCGAGGGCTTTGTTGAAAGGCTGGCCGCTCTTTTCCCAGGCCAACATCTTCAAATATGCCTCGACCGCCGCTGCCAACTCTGCATCGTTCCAGTCCGTTTTGTCTTTCGCAATATCCATACAGCCGCCGAGGGTAGAAAACCCTCGGACGATACTGAGTAGCCATTATGACGTCTACGAAATTTCCTACGAGTCGGTCGGATTTGGTTGTCGTGGAATTTAGTGAAATCGCTGCTTCATTCGGAAAGGTTGAGTGAGTTTGCGCCACCACGGAGTCTTCGCTGATTCTCGCCGATAGGTCCGATTAACCAGCAAATACGGCATGTCCCGAAGCCTAATCCAACCTTCATCCTGCCAATGCAGCAGGTTCAACGACATCTCCGGCCAATCCAGCATGCTCAACAACGGGCGCTCCACGGTTCGAGGTTGGCGCTCGTCGCGCAATGTCGGAACAACTTCGTGGGTAAGCCAGCTACGCAGTAGACGATTCCCCGGTGTGTAGTGATAGATCAACAACGCGTAAGCACCGGATTCGCTGATCATCAGCATTTCTTCCGGCTGACCGTGAAATAGTAGGTTTAGAGTTCTGCGCTGGTCTTCATCGAGTTTGCGCGTCGTTCGGTCATCCAAATACCAGCCCATCAAGCGCCCAAGGTCGCGAGCGCAAAACCAGGGTTGGTTTTCTAAAAGGAGGGTGTGTAGTTGAAGGTTTTGACGGGTAAAAACGAGGGCAACAAAAGGCTCCGTCTTCGCAATCTTTTTGGCTGTCGTCAAGTCGAGCAAATATTGGCTAGTCATTTCCTATGATCTCTACGTGATTGTCGCGTGGGCAGGAGCCCAACGTAGAGAGCGGATTTAAGAAACTCCAACTGGCTAAGTCTCAACGCAGCATTATTCCGCCTTGTTGATACGGCAGTTTTCTGCTGTGTGAGTGAGACGTTGCTTCTACGTTGGGCGTTTCTTAGGCACCGAAGCCCAGAATAGAGCCGTTTGCTTATGAAAACAATAATGACAAGCTCCTGTTTTCTTGTCGGAGATTTCTACATCTGGAGAAGTGTGCGAGTATATAAAGGCGTTTTGCCAGTAACGCTATGTATAGATGGGTGACGGTGTGATCGAAATGCATCGATAAATTGCTGTTTTAAATGAAAAATGGAGGTTTCAAGGATGTCTAGCACTTCTTTGGTTGTTGATAATATTTATGAGGATGCGAAGGACTTTCTGATTATAGGTATGACGGGGCGTACCGGGTCTGGATGTACTACAGCGGCAAAAATACTCTGTGAGAAACGGCTCAACATACCTGGTGAGGGGTATGAAGGGTTGACCCGTAACGAGTTCAAAAAACATAAGATAATAAAAAAATATATTGATGGCGGGAGTTGGGCGTCATTTTATAGAATTGAAGCAAGTAGTCTTATTACATATCATCTGCTTCTATTGCCGGATTATGAGTTTTGTGACTATATTAGCCGATTTTCTTTCGCTACTCCACTGTTGGAAGTTGAAGTCGCTAGTTTTTCTTCTACATTGAATGAGGTTCGAACTAGAGTTTTGAGTGTTGATGAGGCGCGTGACTCTACGGAAGATAAGAATGTGAATTCTAATTTTGAACTCTACTTCGTAGAAATGCCCAGGGTTACTAGTCTTTTTATGGGGTTTTTAGGGCGGGCAAGATTTACGCAGGTCTATCAACAGGCTGGTGATAACGTTCGTTCCTCAGGGGCGGCAAATAGCTCTGACTTTGTAGCGGCTGAGATGTTTAATTTTCCAAAACATCTGAATGTTTTAATTAAGTTGGCTCATAAGAAAGCACGCTTAGATAAAGTGCCTTGCCGGATCGTTATAGATGCGATCAGAAATCCCTATGAGGCATTTTTCCTTAAGCGACGATATGCAAATTTCTATTTGGTTTCAATTAATACGTCAAATCTAGAGAGATTGAATAGTCTCAGAGGATATAGAAAGCTATCTGATCACGAAATAAAAATTTTGGATGATAAGGAATATCCTGAGAAAATTTCAGGTATGAAAAAGTTTGTTGCGCAGAATGTACAAGAGTGTATTGAGATTTCAGATATACATATTTATAACTCGAAAGGTAGTGAGTTTACTCATAATGATTTGGTTAGTCAGTTAGCTTGGTATGTCACTTTGATGATGCATCCAGGTTTAGTCATGCCAACCTCAATCGAAAGCTGCATGCAGATCGCATACACCGCAAAGCAGAGTTCAGGATGCATCTCTCGGCAGGTTGGAGCAGTTGTTACTGATGCAAGTTATAGTGTTAAGGCAATTGGCTGGAATAACACTCCGCAGGGACAAACTCCTTGTATGTTGAGAAGCGCTGAAGATCTTTTGGAAGGGAGGAATAAGACAGATTATAGTGATTATGAGTTGAAGTCTCCCGTTTTTAGAGAGGCGATCTCTGCAAAATACTCTCAGCTAATAGCGACAAATAAAGAGTCTAATAGGAATTTTTCGTTCTGCTTCAAAAGCGTTCAAAATGAAATTGAGGGCGAGAAAAATCAGGTTCACACCCGAGCGCTGCATGCTGAAGAAAATGCTTTCATGCAGATAGCGAAGCATGGGGGGCAGAAGTTGTCTGGCGGTGTGCTGTTTACGACGGCAAGCCCTTGTGAACTCTGTGCAAAAAAAGCGTATCAATTAGGTTTGAAGAAGATCGTTTATATAGATCCGTATCCAGGTATTGCAACGCAGCATATCTTGTCATCGGGACAAAATAAGCCTGAGTTGGAGCTTTTTAAAGGTGCTGTTGGAAGGGCGTTTTATCAGTTGTATCAGCCATTGATGCCTTACAAAGATGAGCTTGAGTTAGCTTTTGATATACCTAGCTATCATAATGTAGATAAACCGTCCAAGGCGGTATTAAAGGAGAAGAATACAGAGCTGGAGCGCATGAATAAACTATTGGTGGCGGAGTTGGAGGCCTTAAAATTGGCCGTCGCTGATGCTAAGGCGTAGCTTTGAGTGGTAATGTTTGTGGTTAGTAAAAACCCTGAGCTAGCTCAGGGTTTATATTAACTATGAGCTTGCTTAGTCCCAGCTCAACGCCCCACCAGTCTGATACTCAATAACCCGAGTCTCAAAGAAATTCTTCTCTTTCTTCAAGTCCATAATCTCGCTCATCCACGGAAACGGATTCGTCGTCCCTGGATACTCTTCCTTCAACCCAATCTGCGACAAACGACGGTTAGCAATAAACTTCAGATAATCCTCCATCATCGCCGCATTCATCCCCAGCACCCCACGCGGCATGGTATCTCGCGCATATTCAATCTCCAGCTGCGTCCCCTGCAAAATCATCTGGGTCGCTTCTTCCTTCATCTCGGCATCCCACAAATGCGGGTTTTCGATTTTGATCTGGTTGATCACATCGATACCAAAATTCAGGTGCATCGACTCATCCCGCAGGATGTACTGGAACTGCTCCGCCACGCCGGTCATTTTGTTGCGACGGCCCATCGACAGGATCTGAGTAAAACCGCAGTAGAAGAAGATGCCTTCCAGTACGCAGTAGTAAGCCACCAGGTTGCGCAGCAGCTCTTTATCAGTCTCAACAGTGCCAGTTTCGAACTTCGGATCCGAGATCGAACGGGTGTACTTCAAACCCCAAGCGGCCTTTTTAGCGACCGACGGAATCTCGTGGTACATGTTGAAGATCTCGCCTTCATCCATGGCCAACGATTCGATGCAGTACTGGTACGCGTGGGTATGGATCGCTTCTTCGAAAGCCTGGCGCAGGATGTACTGGCGGCACTCCGGGTTGGTGATCAGGCGGTACACGGCCAGCACGAGGTTGTTGGCGACCAGGGAGTCGGCGGTGGAGAAGAAGCCGAGGTTGCGCATGACGATGCGGCGTTCGTCGTCGGTCAGGCCTTCTGGGTTTTTCCACAGGGCGATGTCGGCGGTCATGTTGACCTCTTGCGGCATCCAGTGGTTGGCGCAGCCGTCGAGGTACTTTTGCCAGGCCCAGTCGTACTTGAAGGGCACGAGTTGGTTGAGGTCGGCGCGGCAGTTGATCATGCGCTTTTCGTCGACGGCGACGCGGGCGGAGGCGCCTTCGAGTTCGGCGAGGCCTTCGGCGACGTCGAGGCTGTCGAGGGCGGCTTTGGCGCGCACGATGGCGGCGGAGTCATTGGCGGTGACGGCGCGGGCTTCGATGGCGGCGGCGGCGCCGGCACCGTCGAGGCGGTCCAGGTTGGGTTCGGGGGTGTGGC
>NZ_MSDF01000017.1 GCF_002022275.1 Pseudomonas fluorescens | reverse complement strand
GTGAGCTGAACTACACGCCGCAGGCGGGTGATGGCTCCATCGACATCAAGAAAGCCGTGCACATCAACACCCAGTTCGAGGTGTCGAAGCAGTTCTGGGCGTACCTGACCAAAAAAGGCACCTTTGGCTCGTCCAAGTCCTTTATCAGCCCGGTCCCGCACCTGAGCTTCGTGCAGGGCGAAAACGGCGTGTCGTTCCTCAAGAAGCGTTTTGAAACCCTCAGTCAGCACCACGCGTTCTCGGACATGCATTACACCGAAGACCGCAGCGAGATGGCCGAGTGGATGCCGCTGATGATGCCGGGCCGCCCGCTCGACGAAAAAATCGCAGCCACCCGCGTGATGAACGGCACCGACGTCAACTTCGGCGCCCTGACCAATCAGTTGCTGTCGCACCTGACCAGCGCACCGGATGCGCAGGTCAAGTACAGCAAGCGCGTCACCGGCCTCAAGCGCAACGGCGCGGGCTGGACCGTGAGCATCAAGGACGTCAACAGCGGCAACAGCCGTGACGTGGACGCCAAGTTCGTCTTCCTCGGCGCCGGTGGCGCGGCCCTGCCGCTGCTGCAAGCCTCGGGCATTGAAGAAAGCAAAGGCTTCGGCGGCTTCCCGGTCAGCGGCCAATGGCTGCGTTGCGACAACCCGGACGTGGTCAAACACCACCAGGCCAAGGTCTACAGCCAGGCTGCCGTGGGTTCGCCGCCGATGTCCGTGCCGCACCTGGACACCCGCGTGGTGGATGGCAAGAAATCCCTGCTGTTCGGGCCTTACGCCGGCTTCACCACCAAGTTCCTCAAGCACGGCTCGTTCCTCGACCTGCCGCTGTCGATTCGCGCCGGCAACATCGGCCCGATGCTGGCCGTGGCCCGCGACAACATGGACCTGACCAAGTACCTGGTCAGCGAAGTGCGCCAATCGATGGAACAGCGCCTGGAATCCCTGCGCCGCTTCTACCCTGAAGCGAAAGCCGAAGACTGGCGCCTGGAAGTGGCCGGCCAACGGGTGCAGATCATCAAGAAAGACCCGAAAAAAGGCGGTGTGCTGCAATTTGGCACCGAGCTGGTCGCGGCCCGGGATGGCTCGCTGGCAGCGTTGCTGGGCGCCTCTCCGGGTGCTTCGGTGACCGTGTCGATCATGCTGGAGCTGATCGAGAAGTGCTTCCCGGCAAAAGCCGCGGGTGAGTGGGCAGCCAAGCTGCACGAGATCTTCCCGGCGCGGGAAAAAGTCCTGGAAACGGATGCCGAGCTGTATCGCAAGATCAACACGCAGAACAACATCAGCCTGGAACTGGTTGCGCCTGCTGCCGAGACCGAGAGCTACGCTTGAGGTAGTGACGCAGAGCGTCACAGGATGCATTCCCACGCAGAGCGTGGGAACGATCGCCCCGTTCTCTGTATGAGAACGGGGCGTTTTTTTGTGTCTCGGATAATCAGCCGCGAGCGTTTTCGATCAGTTCGATGTACTCGTCCGCGTTGCGCTGATCCTTGATCAGATCGACGAAGGTCTGGCCGTGCTCGTCTTTGCCGTCAATGTCCAGGCCCACCTCCTTGAAAAAACCCAGGAAACGCGCGAAGTCGTCGATACGCAGGCCACGGTAGGCCTTGATCAGTTTGTGCAGGGACGGTGAAGTCGCATCAACCGGCTCGAAGTCCAGGAACAACTTGATCTGATCGTCGCCGATCTCGTCGCCAATCACCTGTTTCTTATCTTTACGCATTACCGACTCCAGCCTGCAGACATTTTCACGGGAAAAGCAGTTTACCTGCGGTGCACACGCTTCGGAAACAATGAAGATCCAATGTGTGTGTGCGGGCTTGTGTGGGAGCTGGCTCGCCTGCGATGCAAGCACCTCGGTTGTCAGGTAAACCGCAGTGATGCTATCGCAGGCAAGCCAGCTCCCACATTGATTGCATTTGCATGGCCGAACAGGTGTCGTTTAATTACTTGGCCCGCACAGCACCGGTATGCAAATCCGCCCAGATATGCCCGTTGGCATAACTCAGGAACTGCACATACACCGTTTCATTGCGCAGCAGATCAACGATCACGCGGTATTGAGCCACCGGGTAAGACAAGGTCAGGGTCTTGCTATTGTCATCGAATGCCGGCTTTTTCAGACTTTTGCTTTCAGCGTCGAAATTGAGCACCACCTGGGTGATGGTTGCGCCTTTATTCAAGGACTTGCCCTTGAGGCGAATCATCAGCGGTGAGGTCACCGGAATCGGCTGCTGGCTGGACTGGCGCTGATTGCCCACCACCACCGCGTACTCGGTGACTTGCAAAAGCTGCTGCTGATCCGGGGTTTCGGCGCGCAGGGTCAGGTCGTCCGGCGGCAGAAACTGGCTGTGCATCGGCGCTGGAGCGGCCGCCAGGGGCAGGCTGAAGGTTAGCGCCAGGGCGGCGCACGTGCGTATCAACAGGCTCATGGGCCGCTCCGAGAAAGATGGCCGAGCACTGTAGCTCAATCGAACTGGGCAAGCATCCAGCGTCGGTACTCGGCCACCTCGGCATCGCCTTCGCGAGGCGCCCATTCAGCCAGCTCGCCCGCCCCCACCGGGCGATAGGGCCCGGCCTTGCACTCGAACATCACGGTGTCGGGCTCCAGCACCACCAGGCCGTGGAACACACCCGGTGGCAGGTCGACGCCAGCACACTCGCCACCGGCCTGCATGACGCGCTTGGCCAACACCTCGCCGGTTTCGCTGAACACCAGCAAACCCAGACTGCCCTTGAGCACCAGCAGGGTTTCTGCCTTGTCGGCGCTCAGGTGACGGTGCGGTGGCACGTAGGTGTCGGGTTGCAGGCCCACCGCCAGGCGATGGCACGGCTCTTCCATCTCATGAAAATTATGGTGATGTCGGCCACGGGGGCTGGCGGCCGCTTTCTCGGCCAACTCGGTGAACAGCGTCTGATCAAGAAAGCGGGTCATGAATTACATTCCTTTAACAGCGTAGATACCGTTGGCGTTGCGCCAGTAGCCTTTGTAATCCATACCGTAACCGAAAATGTAGCGATCAATGCACGGCAGACCGACGTAATCGGCTTTCAGGTCCGGGCGAGCCTTACGGTTGTGGTCTTTGTCGATCAGCACGGCGGTGTGCACTTTGCGCGCGCCAGCGTGTTTGCAGAAGTCGATGATCGCGCCCAGGGTGTGACCTTCGTCGAGAATGTCGTCGATGATCAGCACGTCACGGTCAATGAACGAGACTTCCGGCTTGGCTTTCCAGAACAGGTCGCCGCCGCTGGTTTCGTTGCGATAACGGGTAGCGTGCAGGTAGGACGCTTCCAGCGGAAATTGCAGATAGGTCAGCAATTTGCCGGCAAAGATCAGCCCGCCGTTCATCACGCAGAACACCACCGGGTTGGTGTCGGCCATTTCGCGGGAAATGTGTGCGCCGACTTGGGCGATCGCTTCTTCGACTTGCGCTTCGGTGTACAGGCAGTCAGCCTCACGCATGATTTGACGGATATGCTCAAGATCAGCGGACATGGCGCTCTCCAAGGGGGTGCTGTGGCAAGAAAAGCGGGCGAAGGTACGCTTCTCGTGCGCTCCGGGCAAGCCTTAATGGACTAACGTACTAGATGTCTATAGGACAACACCCTCGGATAGATTAATCTAGGCCGGTTTTTTTGCCCGCCGCCGGAGCCTTTCCCATGCCCACTCGCGAGATCCGCCACCCGCTGATCCGACACAAACTCGGCCTTATGCGCCGTGCCGACATTAGCACGAAGAATTTCCGTGAGCTTGCTCAGGAAGTCGGAGCGCTGCTCACTTACGAAGCCACCAAAGATTTGCCCCTGGAAAACTACGAGATCGAGGGCTGGTGCGGTACCGTCCAGGTCGAGAAAATCGCCGGCAAGAAAATTACCGTGGTGCCCATCCTGCGCGCCGGTATCGGCATGCTTGAAGGCGTGCTCAGCCTGATTCCTGGCGCCAAAGTCAGCGCCGTCGGCGTGGCCCGCAACGAAGAAACCTTGCAGGCCCACACCTACCTGGAAAAACTCGTCCCGGAAATCAACGAGCGCCTGGCGATGATCATCGACCCGATGCTCGCGACCGGCAGTTCCATGGTTGCCACCATCGACCTGCTGAAAAAAGCCGGCTGCAAGGACATCCGCGCCATGGTGCTGGTGGCTGCCCCTGAAGGCATCGCCGCCGTCGAGAAGGCGCACCCGGACGTGCAGATCTACACCGCGTCCATCGATGAACGCCTGAACGAACACGGCTACATCATCCCGGGCCTGGGCGATGCCGGTGACAAGATCTTCGGCACCAAGCAGAAGGACGCTTGAGCATGCAGGATGATTTCAACGACCCGCTTTGGCGCCAGATCCTGTCTGGCGCACAAATGCTCTTCGTGGCATTTGGCGCGCTGGTGTTGATGCCGCTGATCACAGGTCTTGATCCAAACGTCGCACTGTTCACCGCAGGTCTGGGCACGCTGTTGTTCCAGGTGGTGACAGGACGGCAGGTGCCAGTATTCCTGGCATCGAGCTTTGCCTTTATCACCCCGATCATTCTCGCCAAGGGCCAGTTCGGCCTTGCGGCGACCATGGGCGGCGTGATGGCGGCCGGTTTCGTTTATACGTTCCTGGGCCTGGCGGTGAAGGTCAAGGGCACCGGTTTCATCGACCGCCTGCTGCCGCCGGTGGTGATTGGCCCGGTGATCATCTCCATCGGCCTGGCCATGGCGCCGATTGCCGCCAACATGGCGATGGGCAAGAACGGCGATGGCAGCGAGCTGATTCATTACCAGACGGCGATGCTGATCTCGATGCCGGCGTTGCTGACCACCTTGATCGTGGCAGTGTTCGGCAAAGGCATCTTCCGCCTGGTGCCGATCATCTCCGGCGTGCTCGTCGGTTTTGCCATGTCGTTCTACTTTGGCGTAGTCGACACCGCGAAAATCGCCGCCGCCCCCTGGTTCGCCCTGCCCCACTTCACCGCGCCGGAATTCAACTGGCAGGCGATCCTGTTCATCGTTCCGGTGGCGCTGGCCCCTGCGATCGAACACATCGGCGGTGTGATTGCGGTCGGCAGCGTGACCGGTCGCGACTACCTGAAGAAGCCCGGCCTGCACCGCACCCTGCTGGGTGACGGCATTGCCACCACGGCCGCCGGCCTGTTTGGCGGCCCGCCTAATACCACTTATGCCGAAGTGACCGGCGCAGTGATGCTGACCAAGAACTACAACCCGAAAATCATGACCTGGGCGGCGGTGTTTGCCATCAGCCTGGCGTTTATCGGCAAGTTCGGCGCATTGCTGCAAAGCATTCCAGTGCCGGTAATGGGCGGCATTTTGTGCCTGCTGTTCGGCTCGATTGCTGCGGTGGGGATGAACACGCTGATTCGCCACAAGATCGACCTGGGCGAGGCGCGCAATCTGGTGATTGTGTCGGTGACGCTGGTGTTCGGGATTGGCGGCGTGCTGGTCGGTACCGGCACCGGCCCGGATGACTTCGGCCTCAAGGGCATCGCCCTGTGTGCGGTGGTAGCGATTGGTTTGAACCTGCTGCTGCCGGGCAATGATGGCTGGAAGAACAAGAAGCCGGATGAGCCGTTGATTTAACAATACGGTGTTGCTGATGGCCCCATCGCGGGCAAGCCCGCTCCCACATGGGAATGCATTTCCCTGTGGGAGCGGGCTTGCCCGCGATGGGGCCAGTTAAGCCAATAAAGACTTAGAGCTCGCCAAGCCCATCAATCAGCGCCTGGTTCTGCTCCGGCGTACCGATGCTGATCCGCAGGAACTGGGCAATCCGCTCCTGCTTGAAGTGACGCACGATCACTCCCTGCTCACGCAACTTGGCCGCCAGGCCGGCCGCGTCGTGCTTGGGGTGACGGGCAAAGATGAAGTTGGCCGCCGAGGGCAATACTTCAAAGCCCTTCGCCTCCAACTGGCCGACCACTTTGATACGGCTGTCGATCACCAGCTGGCGCGTCTTCTCGAAGTATTCACGGTCTTCAAACGCCACCGCTGCGCCGACAATTGCCAAGCGATCCAGCGGATACGAGTTGAAGCTGTTCTTGACCCGCTCCAGCGCCTCGATCAGGTCGGGATGGCCCACGGCCAGGCCCACGCGCAAACCGGCCAGTGAGCGCGATTTGGACAGGGTCTGCGTCACCAGCAGGTTCGGGTAACGGTCTACCAAGGTGATCGCGGTTTCGCCGCCAAAGTCGATGTAAGCCTCGTCCACGACCACGACCGACTCCGGATTGGCCTTGAGGATCTGCTCCACAGCCTCCAGCGCCAACAAGCAACCGGTCGGTGCATTCGGGTTGGGGAAAATAATCCCGCCGTTTGGCTTGGCATAGTCCGCCACGCGAATCTGAAACTGCTCATCCAGCGGCACAGGGTCAGACTTGATGCCATAAAGCCCGCAGTAAACCGGATAGAAGCTGTAGCTGATGTCCGGAAACAGCAGCGGCAGATCGTGTTGCAGCAGACCGTGGAAGATATGCGCCAGCACTTCGTCGGAGCCGTTGCCGAGAAACACCTTGTTCGCGTCAACCCCGTAATATTTCGCCACGGCTTGCTTGAGGCGATCGCTGTTGGGGTCAGAGTAAAGACGCAGATCGTCATTCAACTCGGCCCGCATGGCCTCCAGCGCTTTGGGCGAGGGGCCATACGGATTTTCGTTAGTGTTGAGCTTGACCAGCTTGGTCAGCTTCGGCTGCTCGCCGGGCACGTAAGGCACGAGGTCCTTGACGAAGGGGCTCCAGAATTTGCTCATGTCTTATTTCCCCTCTTCAAGGATGCGGTATTCAGCACTACGGGCGTGGGCGCTCAGGGATTCACCACGGGCCAGCACCGAGGCGGTCTTGCCCAGCTCGGAGGCGCCTTGTGGCGAGCAGAAGATGATCGACGAGCGCTTCTGGAAGTCATACACGCCCAGTGGCGACGAGAAACGCGCGGTGCCGGAGGTCGGCAACACGTGGTTGGGACCCGCGCAGTAGTCACCCAGGGCTTCGCTGGTGTGGCGCCCCATGAAGATCGCACCGGCATGGCGAATCGACGGCAGCCAGGCTTGAGGGTCGGCGACAGACAGCTCCAAGTGTTCCGGGGCGATGCGGTTGGCCACTTCGATGGCCTGCTCCATGTCGCGCACGAGGATCAGCGCGCCACGGCCATTGATCGACTTCTCGATGATCTCGGCGCGGTCCATGGTCGGCAGCAGCTTGTCGATACTGGCGGCGACCTTGTCGAGGAACTCGGCGTCGGGGCTGACCAGAATTGCCTGGGCGTCTTCGTCGTGTTCGGCTTGGGAGAACAGGTCCATGGCGATCCAGTCCGGATCGGTCTGGCCGTCGCAGACCACCAGAATTTCGGAGGGTCCCGCGATCATGTCGATACCGACCTGGCCGAACACGTGACGCTTGGCGGTGGCGACATAGATGTTACCCGGGCCGACGACCTTGTCGACTTTCGGCACGCTCTCGGTGCCGTAGGCCAAGGCCGCAACAGCCTGGGCACCACCGATGGTGAACACCCGGTCGACGCCTGCGATGCACGCCGCTGCCAGTACCAGCTCGTTGATTTCACCGCGCGGGGTCGGCACGACCATGACCACTTCGAGCACCCCGGCCACTTTGGCCGGGATAGCGTTCATCAGTACCGATGACGGATAAGAGGCCTTGCCGCCGGGCACGTACAGACCGGCACGGTCCAGCGGCGTAACCTTTTGGCCCAGCACGGTGCCGTCGGCCTCGGTGTAGCTCCAGGAGTCCTGCTTCTGTTTTTCGTGGTAGCTGCGCACGCGCGCCGCCGCAACTTCCAGGGCTTCACGTTGCGGCGCAGTGATGCGCGTCAAGGCCAGCTCCAGGCGCTCGCGGGGCAGGATCAGGTCGGCCATGGACTGGACGTCCAAGCCGTCGAACTGACGGGTGAAATCCACCAACGCCGCGTCACCGCGCTCACGCACAGCCTTGATGATGTCGAGAACTCGACCGTTGACCGAGTCGTCAGACACACTTTCCCAGCTCAGCAGATGATCCAGATGATGGGCGAAATCCGGATCGGCAGCGTTGAGTCGGGCAATTGCAGTGGACGTGGTCATAGCGAGGGCCTCATAGGATTGGCAAAATTGCTCAGGCGCCGAAAGTTAGCAGTCGATCCGCTTGGGCACCTGAGAATTCTGGCTATGAGGCGGATAGACGGGCGCGGCTACTTAGGGCCGCGCGGGTGAGTCAACCGCGGTGTCGAGACTCCACTGCCTTGCGCAGGGTGTCGATCAACGCCTGGATACGGGCGTGCTGCATCTTCATCGATGCTTTGTTGACGATCAGCCGGGAGCTGATGTCGGCAATGAAGTCCTGAGGTTCGAGGCCGTTGGCACGCAGGGTGTTGCCGGTGTCGACCACGTCGATGATCTTGTCGGCAAGGCCAATCAGCGGGGCCAGTTCCATCGAGCCGTAGAGCTTGATGATGTCGACCTGACGGCCTTGCTCGGCATAGTAACGCTTGGCAACGTTGACGAACTTGGTGGCCACGCGCAGACGGCCTTTGGGCTCGACGTCACCGACGCGCCCGGCAGTCATCAGCTTACACAGGGCGATACGCAGGTCCAGAGGCTCGTACAAGCCCTGGCCGCCGTACTCCATCAGCACGTCTTTGCCGGCGACACCGAGGTCCGCCGCGCCATGCTCAACGTAGGTCGGCACGTCGGTAGCCCGCACGATCAGCAGGCGAACGTCGTCCTGGGTCGTGGGGATGATCAGCTTGCGGCTCTTGTCCGGATTCTCGGTCGGCACGATGCCCGCTTCAGCCAGAAGCGGCAAAGTGTCGTCAAGGATGCGGCCCTTGGACAGTGCGATGGTCAACATGGGAAACGTCAGTCCTTCATCAGGCTATTGCTGTCCGGTCGCAAACGGCGCCAGACACAGATCGAGGCCATTACAGCCCCGATTTGAAACAAATCCTGTGGTGAGAGAGCTTACCCTCCCACCACCGTTACAGCCCCGGAGACTAGCCCGGCACGCGGCGGATTTTTGCGCCGAGCATCTGCAGCTTCTCTTCGATGCACTCATAACCACGGTCGATGTGGTAGATGCGGTCGATCAGGGTGTCACCTTCGGCAATCAGCGCCGAAATCACCAGGCTGGCCGATGCGCGCAAGTCGGTCGCCATGACTGGCGCACCCTTGAGCTTTTCGGTGCCGGTGACGATGGCCGTGTTGCCTTCGACCTGGATCTTGGCGCCCATGCGGTGCAGTTCATACACATGCATGAAACGGTTTTCGAAGATGGTCTCGATCACGGCACCGGTGCCTTCGGCAATCGCGTTCAGGGAGATGAACTGCGCCTGCATGTCGGTCGGGAACGCCGGGTAGGGAGCGGTACGCACGTTGACAGCTTTTGGCCGCTTGCCGTGCATGTTCAGCTCGATCCAGTCTTCACCCGTGGTGATTTCAGCACCGGCTTCGCGCAGTTTTTCCAGGACCGCTTCCAGGATGGTCGGATCGGTGTCCTTGACCTTGACGCGACCACCGGTGACGGCGGCGGCAACCAGGTAAGTACCGGTCTCGATGCGGTCCGGCATCACTTTGTAGGTGGCCGGGTGCAGACGCTTCACACCGTCGATGGTGATGGTATCGGTGCCGGCGCCGGTGATGTTGGCACCCATGGCGATCAGGAAATTGGCCAGGTCGACCACTTCCGGCTCGCGCGCGGCGTTTTGCAACACGCTGCGACCGTTGGCCAGTGCAGCGGCCATCATGATGTTCTCGGTGCCGGTCACGCTGACGGTGTCGAAGAAGAAGTTCGCACCACGCAGGCCGCCTTCCGGCGCCTTGGCTTTGATGTAGCCGCCTTCTACGTCGATGGTCGCGCCCATGGCTTCAAGGCCACGGATGTGCAGGTCGACCGGGCGCGAACCAATGGCGCAACCGCCAGGCAGAGCCACTTCAGCCTCGCCGAAACGGGCAACCATCGGGCCCAGCACCAGGATCGACGCACGCATGGTTTTCACCAGCTCGTACGGGGCGATCAGCGTCTTGATGGTGCGCGGGTCGATTTCGACCGACAGCTTCTCGTCAATCACCGGCTCAATGCCCATGCGACCGAACAGCTCGATCATGGTGGTGATGTCGTGCAAATGCGGCAGATTGGCCACAGTCACCGGGCCATCACACAGCAGGGTTGCCGCCAGGATCGGCAGGGCGGAGTTTTTCGCACCGGAAATGCGGATCTCGCCATCAAGACGAGCACCACCGGTAATAATCAATTTATCCATAAGAATCTCGACGCCTTGGGGGCTCAGGTGCGCTCGGCCCAGGCCGCGCGGCTGAAAAATTTCATAGTGACCGCATGGATGCTGCCATCGGTGATCCACGGGTTTAAATGGGCATAGATCTGCTGTTGACGCTTGACCGGGCTCAAAGCCGCCAGTTCATCGCTAATCACGTTCAGCTGGAAGTTGCAGCCTTCGCCCTCAACTTCAACATTAGTTTGGGGCAGCTTTCCTTCAAGGAAGCTTTTAACTTCTAGGGCCTGCATGATCAACCTCTATGGGCGCCCAGTGCGCGCGGGTCGCACATCATACAAAAAAGCCCCGCGCCTGCGAACCCCGCATAGCAGGACTCTGACGGGGGGCTTCTTTAATAATGTGTATCAAGGATGCGACAGCAGCTCGGTCAAACCGGAAACTTCTGCGATTTCACGCATGTCTTCGGGCAATGCACGGATGCTGAGCGGTTTTTTAACCGCTTCGGCGTCGCGCATGAAGCACAGCAGTAACGACAAGCCGACGCTGCTGGATTTGGTCACCGCAGAGCAATCCAGCACCAGCGCAGAGGCGTTGCTGGCGTTGATCAGCGCCTTGCCCTGCTCACGCAGGGCCGGCCCGGAGCGGTAGTCGAGCACGCCGCTGAGGAATAACTCACCGGCGTCACCAAGACGAACAGCCGACTCGGTCATTGCGCAGGCTTCCCGGCAGCTTGCTTGTCGGTTTCTTCCTTGGCTTTGGCGACTTCACCGGCCCAACCATTGATGGTCTTGTCCAGGTCGTTGCCATTGCGCTGCATCGCGTCGGCGAACTGGTCACGGAACAGCTTGCCGATGTTGATACCGTTGATGATCACGTTGCGCAACTTCCACTCGCCGTTGACCTTCTCCAGCGTGTATTGCACCGGGTAGACCGCGCCGTTGGTGCCCTTGACGGTCATGCCAACGCTGGTGCGATCGCCCGACTCGTCCTTGGCCGGATCAACAGTGATCCCCTGGTTGTTGTACTCCAGCAAGGCGTTGCCGTAGAACTGGAACAGGCCCTTTTTGAAGTTTTCCTGGAATGTCTGCATCTGCGCAGGCGTAGCCTTGCGCGAATACTTGACCGTCATGATGCTGCGGGAAATGCCTTCGGCATCGACCACCGGGCCAACAATGGTATTCAGCGCATCATAAAACTTGGTCGGGTCTTGCTTGTACTGCTCTTTATTGGCGGTCAGATCGGCCAGCATCTTGCTGGTCGTGTCTTGCACCAGATCGTGCGCAGAACCTGCCGCGTTGGCCATCAGCGGCAGCGCTGCAAGCAAAACCAGTAGGCCACGTCGCAAGGTAGAGATCATGAACAGATTCCTCATTTGGCGTCTTTATTGACCGTATTAAGCAGGAATTTACCGATCAGGTCTTCAAGCACCAGCGACGACTGTGTGTCGTGGATTGTCGAGCCATCCTTGAGCAGGGCTGTTTCCCCGCCCACGCTGACACCGATGTATTTCTCGCCCAGCAGACCCGCAGTGAGGATAGATGCAGTGGAGTCAGTCGGCAGATTATCTACCTTCTTGTCGACCTGCATGGTCACTCGCCCGGTGAAGCTGTCGCGATCCAGATCGATTGCCGTGACCTTGCCGATGGTTACACCGGCCATGGTCACTTTAGCTCTGACAGTCAAACCGGCGATATTGTCGAAGTACGCGTAAAGTTTATAAGTGTCGGCCGTAGGGCTGGCCGAAAGGCCGCTGACTCGCAGGGCCAGCAACAGTAAAGCCAGGATGCCAGCCAGCAAGAAAAGGCCGACACCGATTTCCACAGTGCGGTTTTGCATCAGAAATCTCCAAACATCAAGGCGGTCAAAATAAAGTCAAGGCCCAGTACCGCCAGCGAGGCGTACACAACGGTCTTGGTGGTGGCGCGACTGATCCCCTCTGAAGTGGGCTCACAGTCGTAGCCTTGGAATACGGCGATCCAGGTCACTACAAAAGCGAAAACGATGCTCTTTATGATGCCGTTGAGCACGTCGCCACTGAAGGTCACGCTGTTTTGCATGTTGCCCCAGTAAGAGCCGTCATAGACGCCCAACCAGTCAACCGCCACCCACGAACCGCCCCAGATACCCACCACGCTGAAGATCATCGCCAGCAGCGGCAGGGAAATGAAGCCGGCCCACAGGCGCGGGGCAACAATGTATTTGAGTGGGTCCACGCCGATCATTTCCAGGCTGGACAACTGCTCGGTGGACTTCATATTGCCGATTTCAGCCGTCAATGCCGAACCTGCACGGCCCGCAAACAGCAAGGCGGTCACCACCGGCCCCAGTTCGCGCAGCAACGTCAGGGCGACCATCTGCCCCACCGCCTGCTCCGAACCGTAGCTGGAGAGGATGTTGAAACCCTGCAGCGCCAGCACCATGCCGATAAAAATCCCGGACACCACGATGATGACCAGGGACATGACGCCCACGGAGTGCAGTTGTTTGAGCAGCAGGCCGAAACCGCCGCCAATACCGCCACGGCCGAGCAGGGCGTGAAACAGGAAGATCGTCGAGCGCCCGAGCACTTCGACCATGTCGATGCCGGAGCGGCCAAAAAGGCGCACCTTCTCGAGTAAAGATTTCTTGCGCATCAGCGCTTCCCCAGAAGATCTGAGCGGTAGTCCGCTGCCGGAAAATGAAAAGGCACCGGGCCGTCAGGATCGCCGGTCATGAATTGGCGAATGCGCGGGTTGTCTGCGTTCATCAGCTCTTCAGGCGTGCCCTGCCCCAAGACCTGGCCATCTCCCACTACATAAAGGTAGTCGGCAATGCTCGCAGTTTCGGCCAGGTCGTGAGAGACCACGATGCTGGTGATGCCCAGTGCGTCGTTGAGCAGACGGATCAGGCGCACCAGCACGCCCATGGCGATCGGGTCCTGGCCGACGAAGGGCTCGTCATACATGAGGATCTGCGGGTCGAGGGCGATCGCACGCGCCAGGGCCACGCGGCGCTTCATGCCACCGGACAATTCGTCGGGCATCAGGTCGATGGCGCCGCGAAGGCCCACGGCCTGCAGCTTCAGCAACACGATGTCGCGAATCATTTCATCGGACAACTGGGTATGCACCCGCAGCGGAAAGGCTACGTTTTCGAAAACGTCGAGATCGGTAAACAACGCGCCGCTCTGAAACAGAACGCCCATGTGCTTGCGCGCATCGAACAGATCGCTGCGCGACAGGGTCGGCAAATTCTGCCCGTTGACCCACACTTCACCGGCGCTGGGCCGCAATTGCATGCCCATCAGGCGCAACAGAGTGGTCTTGCCGCAACCGGAAGGCCCCATGATGCCCGTGACCTTGCCGCGGGGAATGCGAATATCGACGTTATTGAAGATGCTCCGCGTCCCGCGCTTGAAGGTAAGACCCTTCAGCTCGACCGCGTAGGCGTTATCGGCACTCATCTAATCTCCTTGGGATGCAGCCTTTCACTCAGACACCATGTTTGCGACTTTCGTTTGCAACGGATGCGCAATAGTTAGCCACATGGGTTGGGCGGACGGAACTGGCGGCGAACTATATCACTGCTGATGCAGAGCCCCCAAGGCCGGAACTGTGCTCGTTCAGATTATGGACAGGGAAAAAACGTTGCCGGTTATGTTGCAAATCATGAATCTCACTGACCTGCCGCACAAAGCCTGACGAACTTACGTGAGGGAATTGATCATTACCGCTATAATCGCCGACTTTTCGTCAGGCTATACGATTTCAGACATGAGCCAATCCAGCGACCTCATTCAATCCGCACAACGCACTATCCGCCTCGAGCTTGAAGCCGTAGAAGGTTTACTGGCTCATATCGACGCGGATTTCGTACGCGCCTGCGAGATGATTCTGGCCAGCAAGGGCCGCGTTGTCGTGGTCGGCATGGGCAAATCCGGCCACGTCGGCAACAAAATCGCCGCCACCCTGGCAAGCACCGGGACCACGTCGTTTTTCGTGCATCCGGCCGAAGCCAGCCACGGCGACATGGGCATGATCACCCGGGATGACATCATTCTTGCGCTGTCCAACTCCGGTACGACCAACGAAATCGTGACCCTGCTGCCACTGATCAAGCGCCTGGGCATCCAGATGATCAGCATCACCGGCAACCCGGAGTCGACGCTGGCCAAAGCTGCCGAAGTGAACCTGAATGTCCACGTGGCCCAAGAGGCGTGCCCGCTGAACCTGGCACCGACCTCCTCCACCACCGCCGCCCTGGTCATGGGCGACGCACTGGCCGTGGCGCTGCTGGACGCTCGCGGCTTTACCGCTGAAGACTTCGCGTTCTCGCACCCGGGCGGCGCCCTGGGCCGCCGCCTGCTGCTGAAAGTGGAAAACGTCATGCACAGCGGTGAGGAGCTGCCCAGCGTGCAACGCGGCGCCCTGCTTAAAGAGGCCTTGATGGAAATGAGCCTCAAGCGCCTGGGCATGACCGCCATCCTGGAAACCGACGGCCGCCTCGCCGGCGTCTTCACCGACGGCGACCTGCGTCGCGCCCTGGACCGCAACCTCGACATTCAAACCGCCAAAATCGACGAAGTCATGACCCCGCACGGCAAAACCGCACGGCCCGACATGCTGGCGGCCGAAGCCCTGAAGATCATGGAAGACCATAAAATTCTCGCGCTGGTCGTCGTAGACCGCGACGACCGCCCGATCGGCGCCCTGAACATGCACGACTTGCTGCGTGCGGGAGTGATGTAAATGACAGCCGACCTGCTGCAACGCGGAAAAAACATCAAACTGGCGATCTTTGACGTCGATGGCGTGCTAACCGATGGCCGCCTCTATTTCCTTGAAGACGGCAGCGAATTCAAGACGTTTAACACTCTCGACGGCCAGGGCATCAAAATGTTGATGGCGGCGGGTGTGCAAACGGCGATTATCAGCGGTCGAAAGACACCGGTAGTGGAACGCCGCGCACAAAACCTGGGGATTCCTCACCTGTATCAGGGCCGCGAGGATAAACTGGTGGTTCTGGACGAGCTTCTTGGCCAACTCAACCTAAGCTATGAACAGGTCGCCTATCTGGGTGATGACCTGCCTGACCTGCCGGTGATCCGCCGGGTCGGCTTGGGCATGGCCGTCGCAAATGCTGCGGCTTTTGTTCGCGAACACGCACATGGCATCACGACTGCACGGGGCGGCGAAGGCGCTGCCCGCGAGTTCTGCGAATTGATCCTGCGTGCCCAGGGCAGCCTTGAAGCGGCCCACGCCGCCTACCTATAGAGCGTTTTATGCTGAGCAAAAAGATTCGCAACTTCCTGCTATTCGGGGTCATCGCCGCGCTGTTCCTGGCGGTGGGCTACTGGAATATCAGCCCGGAGCGCTTCCTCGACAAGCCTGTAGCCCAGGTTGACGAAGGCGTCATCGACTATTACGCAACCAATGCCTACAGCGTGCAGTTCCTGCCGGATGGCAAGGTGCAGTACGAGATGACCGCCGACAAAGTCGACCACATGAAGGCTTCCGAGGTCACTTTGCTGACCAACCCGGACATGAACCTGTACCGCGGCACCGAATTCCCGTGGCATGTCACCAGCAAACGTGGCGAGGTCAACCCGGACGGCACGCAGGTAGAATTGATCGACTCGGTTCGCGTAGCGCGCACCGACGACAAGAACCGCGACACCATTATTACCAGCAGTCGCATGACCGTTTTCCCACAACAGCAATATGCGCAGACCGAGCAAGACGTTAGAATCGACGGCGCTGGCGGTGTATCGACTGGCAAGGGAATGAAAGCGTATTTGAAAGAAAGCAGGATACACCTGCTATCGAACGTAAGAGGACAGTATGAGGCTCGTTAAAACCCTCCCTATTTTGCTCGGTCTGGGCGCAGCACTGGGAAGCGTGAGCGCCTGGGCTCTGCCGAACGATAGCCAGCAACCGATCCACATTCAGGCTGACGATGCTCAACTGGATGACAAGCAAGGTGTCGCGACCTACACGGGCGCCGTGATCATCACCCAGGGCTCGATGAAAATCACCGGTAACACGGTGACCCTCACGCGCACCCCGGCTGGCGACATTGACGTGGTGACCTCGGTGGGCAACCTGGCTTACTTCGAACAGAAGCAGGCGGCTGCAGACCCTGCTCCTATGAAAGGCTATGGCAAGACCATCCAGTACCACGCCCAGCAGAATCGCATCATCCTGATCGATCAGGCTCGGGTTGTCAGCAGTGATGGCAACACCACCGACGGTGAAAAAATCACCTATGACACCGTGAAACAGATCGCCCAGGCCGGCCGTGCCAATGGCGCGAAGATCGGTACTCCGAAGCCGCGCATCGACATGGTTATCCAGCCGAAGCAGAAAGACGCCGCCGCCCAGCCTGCGCTTAAACCCGCTGCGAAGAAGACGAATTAATGGCAACCCTCAAAGCCCAGCATCTGGCCAAGGCCTATAAAAGCCGTCAGGTTGTGCGCGACGTCAGCCTGTCCATCGACAGCGGCCAGATCGTCGGCCTGCTCGGCCCCAACGGTGCCGGCAAGACCACATGTTTTTACATGATCGTCGGGCTGGTCCAGGCGGATCAGGGCCGTGTGTTGATCGACGATCTGGATGTCAGCCACCAGCCAATGCACGGGCGTGCACGGGCAGGCATCGGCTATCTCCCACAGGAAGCGTCGATCTTCCGCAAACTGTCGGTAGCCGACAACATCATGGCAATCCTTGAAACTCGCAAGGAACTCGACCGTGATGGCCGCCGCAAGGAGCTGGAAAGCCTGCTGCAGGAATTCCACATCAACCACATTCGCGACAACCTCGGCATGAGTTTGTCGGGTGGTGAGCGTCGCCGTGTGGAAATCGCCCGGGCACTGGCCACCGCGCCGAAGTTTATTCTGCTGGACGAACCGTTTGCCGGCGTCGACCCTATTTCGGTCGGCGACATCAAGCAGATCATCCATCACCTCAAAGCCAAGGGCATCGGCGTGCTGATCACTGACCACAACGTCCGTGAGACCCTCGACATCTGCGAAACGGCGTATATCGTCAATGACGGCCAGCTGATTGCCGAAGGTGATTCCGCCACTATCCTGGCCAACGAACTGGTCAAGGAAGTGTACCTGGGCCACGAGTTCCGCCTGTAAGCAGTGTGGTGTCACGGCTGAACGCCCGTGCGCGCGGGAGTCAATAAAAACCTCGATTTTTTTATTGTTACCGCGCTCTAGGCAAAGCCCCCGATATCAGGCATATAATTTGCTTATGTTTGGCGCTCACGCGCCCTGTCGTGGATGGCGCATTGCGCCGGCGAATAAGGTGTTAAGCCCCTGCCATGAAACCATCGCTAGTCCTGAGAATGGGCCAGCAGCTGACGATGACACCGCAGCTGCAACAGGCCATCCGCCTGCTCCAATTGTCGACCCTGGACCTGCAACAGGAAATCCAGGAGGCCCTGGAGTCCAATCCGATGCTCGAACGCCAGGAAGAAGGCGACGACTTCGATAATGCAGACCCGCTGGCCGACAACATCGAGCAAAAACCCAACTCCGACGTGCAAGAGCCCTCCTACCAGGAAACCGCCCCAACGGTGGATAACCTTGAGGAAGGTGAATGGAACGAACGCATTCCCAACGAACTTCCCGTGGACACCGCCTGGGAAGACGTTTACCAGACCAGCGCCAGCAGCCTGCCGAGCAATGATGATGACGAGTGGGACTTCACCACTCGCACCTCAGCGGGTGAAAGCCTGCAGAGTCACTTGTTGTGGCAACTGAACCTGGCACCGATGTCCGATACCGACCGCCTGATCGCTGTCACCTTGATCGACTGCATCAACAACCAGGGCTACCTGGACGAAACCCTTGAGGAAATCCTCGAGGCCTTCGACCCGGAACTGGATATCGAGCTGGACGAGATCGAAGCGGTGCTGCACCGCATTCAGCAATTTGAACCCGCCGGTATCGGCGCGCGCACGCTCAGCGAGTGCCTGTTGCTGCAACTGCGCCAACTGCCAGCCAAGACGCCGTGGCTTAGCGAAGCCCAGCGCCTGGTGACCGACTATATCGACCTGTTGGGCAGCCGCGACTACAGCCAGTTGATGCGGCGCATGAAGCTCAAGGAAGATGACCTGCGCCAGGTTATCGAGCTGGTGCAGAGCCTCAACCCGCGTCCTGGCTCACAGATCGAGTCCAGCGAAGCCGAATACGTCGTGCCCGATGTGATCGTGCGCAAGGACAACGAGCGCTGGCTGGTGGAGCTGAACCAGGAGTCGGTGCCACGCCTGCGGGTCAACCCGCAATATGCAGGTTTTGTGCGCCGCGCCGATACCAGTGCCGACAACACCTTCATGCGCAACCAACTGCAGGAAGCGCGCTGGTTCATCAAGAGCCTGCAAAGCCGCAACGAAACCCTGATGAAAGTGGCGACCCAGATCGTCGAGCACCAGCGTGGTTTCCTGGAATATGGCGACGAAGCGATGAAACCGCTGGTCCTGCATGACATTGCTGAAGCCGTGGGCATGCACGAATCGACGATTTCCCGGGTAACCACTCAGAAATTCATGCATACCCCACGGGGTATTTATGAGTTGAAATACTTTTTCTCCAGCCACGTCAGCACCTCCGAAGGCGGCGAATGCTCGTCCACGGCGATCCGCGCGATCATCAAAAAACTGGTTGCCGCGGAAAATCAGAAAAAGCCATTGAGTGACAGTAAGATCGCTGGTTTACTGGAGGCACAAGGCATTCAGGTCGCCCGTCGAACCGTCGCCAAGTACCGCGAGTCCCTCGGGATCGCGCCTTCCAGCGAGCGTAAGCGTTTGATGTGACGGGCGGGCCATAGCGTTCCAGTGGTGGGTATTTCTGCCCACCGCTTTATGCACTGGCAACGAAGGAGAAGCTGTATGCAAGTCAACATCAGTGGACACCATGTAGAAGTCACCCCTCCATTGCGCGAATACGTCGAGCAGAAGCTGAAACGGCTTGAGGGTCATTTTGACAAGATCACCAATGTGCAAGTCATCATGAAGGTCGACAAGCTTCAGCAGAAAATTGAAGCGACCCTGCAGATCCCCGGTGGCGAAGTAGTCGCCAACGCCGAGCATGAAGACATGTATGCATCAATCGATGCCTTGACTGACAAGCTTGACCGCCAACTTAAAAAGCATAAGGAAAAGAATCTGCACCTGATGCAAGGTACAGGTCGTTAACTCTCCCCCCATGATCCGACTTGAAACCATCCTGACCCCCGGCCGTTCCCTTGTGAACGTGCCGGGCGGCAGTAAAAAGCGCGCCCTCGAACAAATTGCCAACCTGATCGGCCGCGAAGTGCCCGAACTGGATACGCAAGCTGTGTATGAGGCGCTTATTGCCCGTGAAAAACTCGGCTCGACCGGTTTTGGCAACGGCATCGCCATTCCTCACTGCCGCCTGCAAGGCTGTGAATCCCCGGTGAGCGCTCTGCTCCACCTGGATGCACCCATTGATTTCGACGCCATCGACGGCGCACCGGTCGACCTGTTGTTCGTGTTGCTGGTCCCGCAAGCCGCCACTGATGCGCATCTGGAACTGCTCCGGCAGATCGCCAGCATGCTCGATCGCAAGGAAGTACGCGACAAACTGCGCAGCGCCAAAAGCAATGAGGCGCTCTACCAGGTTGTATTGGATGAACAAAACGGGCAGTAATCATGCGTTTGATCATCGTCAGCGGCCGTTCCGGCTCGGGTAAAAGCACCGCCCTCAACGTCCTTGAGGACAACGGCTTCTATTGCATCGACAACCTCCCCGCCGGTCTGCTGCCGGAATTGGCGGAACGGGCACTGATCCACACCGAACTGGCGCAGCCGCTGGTCGCCGTTTCGATTGACGCCCGCAACCTGCCCAGCCACCTCTCGCGATTCCCTGAATTGCTCGAAGAAGTGCGGGCCAAGCACATTCATTGTGATGTGTTGTACCTGGACGCGGATGAAGAGACGCTGCTCAAACGCTTCTCCGAAACCAGGCGCCGTCACCCTCTAAGCAGCCCGCATCGTTCTCTGGCGGAAGCCATCAAAGAGGAGACGACGTTGCTGGGGCCGATCATTGACCTCGCAGACCTCAAGATCAACACCACCGGCCTGAACCTGTATCAGCTGCGCGATGCCATCAAGCTGCGCCTGCTGAATCAGCCTGAGCCCGGCACGGCATTTCTGGTTGAGTCGTTTGGCTTCAAACGTGGCATGCCGGTGGATGCTGACCTGGTGTTCGATGTGCGCTGCCTGCCCAATCCGTATTGGAAGCCGGAGTTACGCGACCAGTCCGGGCTGGATCAACCGGTGGCCGAGTACCTCGCAGCACAGCCGGATGTGGAAGAGATGTTCCAGGACATCTCCAGTTACCTGCTCAAATGGCTGCCGCGCTTTGCCGCGAGCAACCGGGCCTATGTCACCATTGCCATTGGCTGCACCGGCGGCCACCACCGTTCTGTCTATCTGACCGAACGCCTGGGCCAAGTGCTGCAACAAACCCTCAAGAACGTCCAGGTCCGCCACCGCGACCTTAGCTGAAAGGAACACCCCCGCGATGCCCGCTCTGGAAATTGAAATCATCAACAAGCTGGGCCTGCACGCCCGGGCTTCCGCCAAATTCGTCGGCGTAGCCGGGCAATTCCCCTGCCAGATTCGCGCCGGACGCACGCCGGAAACCATGGTCGATGGCAAGAGCATCATGGCCATGATGATGTTGGCCGCCGGTAAGGGCACCCGGATTCATTTGAAGACGGAAGGCGAGCAGGAAGATGAAGCAATGGCCGCACTGGTCGCGTTGATCAATAACTTCTTCGACGAAGGCGAATAACGCCTTGCGCAGGAGCCGCCCGCCCTGCACAGGACGGGCTTTATCCCAGCGCGGTATCCATTACCATCATTAAGCAGAACCCAATGCACAGCCCCAGGCTTGCGAGCTTTTCGTGACCATTGCGTCGCGACTCGGGGATGACCTCATGCGTCACGACCAACAGCATCGCGCCCGCAGCCAACGCCAATCCTAACGGCAATAGCACCTCGGCCAGACTCACCAGCCAGGCACAAAGCACGGCAAACACCGGCTCGACCAAGCCTGAAGCCGCGCCAATCAGGAACGCTTTGACCCGCGACATACCTGCACCGGCCAATACCAGCGCAATCACCAGTCCTTCGGGCACATCTTGCAATGCAATGCCCATGGCCAGGCTATCGGCATCTGGCATACCGCCGCCTGCCGAAACGCCCACAGCCATGCCTTCCGGGATGTTGTGGGCGATGATTGCAAACACGAACAGCCAGATACGCGGCGGGATTACCGGTTTATCCGGCGTGCCCACCCACATTTCCGGGCTCGCACCCGAGACCTTTCGATCAACGAGGTACAAGCCAAACGCCCCGAGCATAATGCCAAAACTGATCAGCCCACTGGCGCCCCAAGGCGAAAGCCCCAGGCTTTCAGCGGCTGAAATGCCCGGCACGATCAGCGAAAACGCTGTCGCCGCCAACATCACCCCGGCGCCAAACCCCAACAGCGTATCGCTCAGTGCCACCGGCATCCGGCGAATCACCAGCACCGGCACCGCGCCTAACGCCGTGCCGAGCGCGCAGATTGCACCGCCCTGCAAGGCGCGCAGAATCCGCGGTTCAAGGTCCAGCCAAGCCAGCCCGTGAGCCACCAGCAACGCAGTGCCTGCCAATAGCAACAGCGAGCCAAACGCATAACGAAACATTCGTCCGCTGCTGATCGCCAGTGTTTCAGTGCCCATAGTCGGCCTTAGATCTTGTTATAGGGGTAAATATCAGGCCAGGGCGGCCTGGTAGCGTGCAGCGACTTCCGGCCAGTTGATGACGCTATAAAAAGCGTTGATGTATTCCGGACGGCGGTTCTGGTATCGCAGGTAGTAAGCGTGTTCCCAGACGTCGAGCCCCAGGATTGGCGTGTTGCCACTCATCAGCGGGCTGTCCTGATTACCACTGCTTTCTACCACCAGGGTCTTTTGCGGGGTGACGCTCAGCCAGGCCCAGCCACTGCCGAAACGCGTCAAGGCAGCCTTGGTGAACGCTTCCTTGAAGCTGTCGTAGCCGCCGAGTTGCTCATCAACCGCCTTACCCAGCGCGCCCTCAGGCTTGCCGCCGCCTGTGGGTGACATCACCGCCCAGAACAACGAATGGTTGGCGTGCCCGCCGCCCTGGTTGATCACCGCTGCGCGCAGCTTTTCTGGCAATTGCTGGACACTGGACACCAACTTTTCCACTGGCCAACCGGCGAACTCGGTGCCCTCGACGGCCGCATTGAGGTTGTTAATGTAGGTCTGATGGTGCTTGGTGTAGTGAATTTCCATGGTTTGCGCATCGATATGCGGCTCCAGGGCATCGTAGGCGTACGGCAATGCGGGCAAGGTGTAAGTCATATCAATGAGCTCCGTAATAAGGGCTGTTGCGGGTCGACACATCCGGTTGCGTCGCAGTACCGCCCAGCAGGCGATGGGTACGTGGGTACTCGCCGTGGTCGCTGATGAAATTCAACAATTCAACGTAGGTCTTGCTGCTTTGGCGCAATGCTGCCTCACGCAATTGCGGGCTCAGGCGCGGGTCCTGCATGGTCTGTAAAAGGCGCTGATGGATCGCGCAGAGGTATTCCGCACTCTCTTCCGGCTGATTCAGGCGCAGGTGCAGGTCGGCCAGGTTGTGGTGGGAAATAACGCACGCCGCCACTGCTTCGTCGGCATCCGCCCAGCGCTCGAACAATACTTGTGCCAGGGCCAGGGCTTGCAGATAGGCCTCGCGCGCGTCGACCAATTCACCTGCCATAAAGCAGCGATTGGCTCGTTCGATCGTGCGTTTCCAGTGCTCCATGGTGAGCCTCCAAAGCAGGGTCGGTGATTACACGCCGCCGGCGGTGAGCTTTTCCGGATCCAGCAGGATCTCCAGTTGGCTGCGCGGCAAGTCCGTGTGTTCAAGGGCGACATCAATCACCGGACGCCCCTGCTGATAAGCCTTCTTGGCGATTTCAGCGGCTTTTTGGTAACCAATGATCGGGTTGAGTGCGGTGACCAGAATCGGGTTGCGTGACAGCGCTTCCTTGAGCTTGGCTTCATTGACCTTGAAGCTGGCGATGGCTTTATCGGCCAACAGGCGGCTGGAATTGGCCAGCAGTTCGAGGCTGCTGATGAGGTTCTGGGCAATGATCGGCAACATCACATTCAGCTCGAAATTACCCGACTGGCCTGCAACGGTTATCACCGTGTCATTGCCGATTACCTGAGCGGCAACCATGGCGGTGGCTTCCGGGATCACCGGGTTGACCTTGCCGGGCATGATCGAAGAGCCCGGCTGCAGGCCTTCCAGTTCGATTTCACCCAGGCCGGCGAGCGGGCCGGAGTTCATCCAGCGCAGGTCGTTAGCGATTTTCATCAGCGACACGGCAGTGGCTTTCAATTGGCCGGAGACGGCGACAGCGGTGTCCTGAGAGCCGATCAGCGCGAACAGGTTTTTGCCGGGGGTGAATTTCACGCCGGTCAAGCTGCTCAGTTGCACGCTGAAACGCGCCGCGAATTCCGGGTGTGCGTTGATCCCGGTTCCGACCGCTGTGCCGCCTTGGGCCAGCGCCTGCAGGCTTGGCAGCAAGTTTTGCAAGTGGCCGATATTGGCCTTGAGCTGCTGCGCCCAGCCGTTGAGCACCTGGCTCATGCGCACCGGCATGGCGTCCATCAAGTGCGTGCGACCCGTCTTGATAAACGGGTGGACCTCCTCAGCCTTGTGTTCAATGACCTGCACCAGATGCAACAGGGCCGGCAGCGTTTGCTCATGCAGCACCAGCGCGGCGCTGACGTGGATCGTGGTCGGGATGATGTCGTTGCTGCTCTGGCCGCAGTTCACATGGTCATTGGGGTTGACCGCCTCGCCAAGCAAACGGCTGGCGAGGGTCGCAATGACTTCATTGGCGTTCATGTTGGAACTGGTGCCGGAGCCGGTCTGGAAGATATCCACCGGGAAATGCTGCATGAAATCGCCTTCGAGCAAGCCTTGGGCAGCGTCGACGATGGCTTTGCCCTGCCCTTCGCTGATTTGCTTGAGGTCGACGTTAACCTTGGCAGCAGCGGTTTTCGCCAGGATGAGGGCGCGGATAAATTGCGCCGGCATGCGTTGGTGGCTGATCGGAAAATTGTTCACCGCGCGCTGGGTTTGGGCGCCATACAGCGCTTCGGCGGGCACTTGCAGTTCGCCCATGCTGTCGCGTTCGATACGGGTGTTACTCATCGTTAGATCCTTGCACCAAGTCAGAAACAGAAAGGGAAGGCAGCAATTCGCAGGTCGCCAATTGCCAGGCAAAGGTCTGCCAGCGCTTGAGGCGGCAGGCACAGTGAGAGAGTTTTTCCAGATCACGCAGCGGGCGCCACGCCTGATCCAGGCACAGGGAGCGCCAGTGCCAGGGCAAGGCGATATCGCTGGCGGTATCAATCAGCAGCCGAAACGACGTTTCAGCGATCGTCCACGGGTGGGTCGCCGTGCAACACGCCAGGTACCGACCTTCATTGAGGTAATGCTCGATGAGGCGCGGTTCATTGGGATCGAGCCCGCAGCGAATTTGACGACTCATCCAGCGCCAGCTTTCCAGGTACGGATCCTCATGCAGGACAGAACTCATGATCCACGCTCATTCGGTAATGATATTTATTATTAAATGATATTGAGAATCAAAACAAGCGCAGTGCATTAATCCGCTTATGGAGCGGCCAAAAAAAAGCGCGCCAGCTGAATGATGGCGCGCCTTTCTTGAAGCGTTGTGAGGGTTAGCTGCCCGCGACGGTCATCCGCTCAATCAGCACCGAACCGGTGCGAATGTTGCTGCGCAGTTCCAAATCATTACCCACGGCAACGATCTGCTTGAACATATCGCGCATATTGCCGGCGATGGTCACTTCCTGGACGGCGAATTGGATCTCACCGTTTTCCACCCAAAAACCTGCCGCGCCACGCGAGTAATCACCGGTGACCATATTCAGGCCGCTGCCCATCAATTCGGTCACCAGCAAGCCACGGCCCATGCGACGCAACAACGCCGCCTGGTCTTCGTCGCCGTGGGTGACGAACAGGTTGTGAACACCACCGGAGTTGGCAGTGCTTGGCAGGCCGAGCTTGCGGCCAGCGTAAGTACCGAGCACGTAAGACACCAATTCGCCCTTCTCGACGAATGGTTTGGCATAGGTGGCCAGGCCGTCACCGTCAAACGACGAGCTGCCCATGGCGCGCATCAGGTGCGGGCGCTCATCGATGGTCAGCCACTCAGGAAACAGCTTCTGGCCGATTGCCCCCTCAAGGAACGAAGACTTGCGGTACAGGTTGCCCCCGGAAATCGCCCCCAGGAAGCTGCCGAACAAACCACCGGCCAGTTCTGCGGAAAACAGCACCGGTACTTCACACGTCGGCACCGGGCGAGCGCCCAGTCGGCTTGCGGCGCGCTGTGCAGCCCGCTGACCAATGCTGACCGGGTCGGCCAGCAAATCGCCCTGGCGGTTCACGTCATACCAGTAGTCGCGCTGCATCTGGCCATTGGCCTCAGCGATCATCACGCAGCTCAAGCTATGACGAGTGGAAGCGTAACCGCCGATAAAACCATGACTGTTGCCATACACGCGACAGCCCTGATGGGTGCTCAACGTGGTGCCATCGGCGTTCTTGATGCGGGCATCGGCGTCGAACGCGGCCGCTTCGCAGATCAGCGCCTTTTCAATGGCTTGCTCGGGTGTGATGTCCCAGGCGTGGAACAGATCAAAGTCTTGCAGATCCTTCGCCATCAGCGCCTTGTCGGCCAAACCCGAGCTTTCATCTTCGGAAGTGTGCTTGGCGATCGCCAAGGCAGCGGCGACTGTCTCGCGAATCGCTTCAGGGCCGCTGGCCGAGGTGCTGGCCGAGCCTTTGCGCTGCCCCACGTACAAAGTGATGCCAAACCCTTGGTCACGGTTGAATTCGACGGTTTCCACTTCCCGCTGGCGCACCGATGTCGACAACCCCTGCTCCAGTGACACAGCCACTTCACAGGCACTGGCCCCCTGGCGTTTGGCCTCGGCAATGATCTGCTCGACTTGTTCCTGCAGTGCCGGTAACGCTTGCGGACCGACGCTTTGGGCTGCACTCATGGTTTTCTCCACTCAAATTCTGCTTTCGGTTAAGGCCATCGAACGACCGGGCCGGACAAGCGGCCCCCGACTGGTTATCATGGCGGCGTTTCTTTGCGGACTGCCACCATGGTTGATTCTTACGACGACTCCCTCGATGGGGAGAAAAGCAAAACCCAGGTCAAACGCGAGCTGCATGCTCTGGTTGATCTCGGCGAGCGCCTCACAACGCTCAAAAAAGACTTGATTGCAAAACTGCCACTGACCGACGAAATGCGCCGGGCGCTTGCGGACGCACCCAAGCACACCGCGAATATCGCGCGTAAACGGCACATCATGTTTATCGGCAAGCTGATGCGCGATCAGGACACTGACGCGATTCTGGCATTGCTTGATCAAACCGATGCCTCCACTCGCCAATACAACGAACGTTTCCATAACCTGGAACGTTGGCGTGACCGCCTGATCGCGGGCGATGACGCGGTGCTGGAGAAATTCGTGCTGGACTACCCGGACGCGGACCGCCAGCAACTGCGCTCCCTGATCCGTCAGGCCCAGCACGAGCAGGCGCATAACAAGGCGCCCGCCACCAGCCGTAAAATTTTCAAGTACATCCGTGAGCTGGACGAGACTCAACGCGGCCTGCGCTGATCCTCTTCCCCGGGTGGCGGCCTTCGCCACCCGAAGCTCCCGCTTTACGACCCCGTGCCACCCACGGTGATCGCATCAATTTTCAGCGTTGGCTGGCCGACACCCACCGGCACCGACTGCCCATCCTTGCCGCACGTGCCCACGCCGCTGTCCAGCGACAGGTCGTTACCGACCATCGACACCTTGCTCATGGCCTCAGGCCCGTTACCAATCAACGTCGCCCCTTTGACCGGCGCGGTAATCTTGCCGTCTTCGATCAGGTACGCCTCGCTGGTGGAGAACACGAACTTGCCGCTGGTGATGTCCACTTGACCGCCGCCGAGGTTGGCGCAGTAGATGCCGCGTTTTACCGAGGCAATGATTTCCGCCGGGTCGCTTTCGCCACCGAGCATGTAGGTGTTGGTCATGCGCGGCATCGGCAGGTGCGCGTAAGACTCGCGACGGCCGTTACCGGTACGCGCCACACCCATCAGCCGCGCGTTGAGCTTGTCCTGCATGTAGCCCTTGAGCACACCGTTTTCAATCAACGTCGTGCATTCGGTCGGTGTGCCTTCGTCGTCGACGCTCAGCGAGCCACGGCGACCGGCCAGGGTGCCGTCATCGACAATCGTGCAAAGCTTGGACGCGACCATTTCACCCATGCGCCCGCTGTAGGCCGAACTGCCCTTGCGGTTGAAGTCGCCTTCCAGGCCGTGGCCCACTGCTTCGTGCAACAAAACCCCCGACCAACCCGAACCCAGCACCACCGGCAAAGTACCTGCCGGTGCCGGAATGGCTTCAAGGTTGACCAGCGCCTGGCGCAACGCCTCACGGGCATAACCCATGGCACGGTCTTCCGCCAGGAAATAACGGTAGTCGGTACGTCCGCCGCCGCCATGGCCGCCGCGCTCACGGCGACCGTTCTGCTCGACGATCACGCTGACGTTGAAACGCACCAGCGGCCGCACATCCGCTGCCAGCCCGCCATCGGTGGAAGCCACCAGAATGCGCTCCCACACGCCAGCCATGCTGACCGTGACCTGCTGAATACGCGGGTCGAGGGCGCGGGTGGCGGCGTCGATACGCTTGAGCAAGTCGACTTTTTCAGCGCGGCTGATCACTTCCAGAGGGTTGTCCGGCGCGTAAAGCTGGGCGACGTCCTGGGTGCTGAATGCCTGCACCGTGCCATTCTGGCCGGCACGGGAAATCGAGCGCGCCGCACGAGCGGCCAGCCCCAGGGCTTCAAGGGTGATTGCGTTGCTGTAGGCAAAACCGGTCTTTTCACCGGATTGCGCGCGCACGCCCACGCCTTGATCGAGGTTGAAACTGCCTTCCTTGACGATGCCGTCTTCCAAGGCCCATGACTCGGATATCTGCCCCTGAAAATACAGATCGGCCGCATCGATACCCGGCCCGGCCAGATCGCCGAGCACGGTTTGCAAGCTTTCGATGGTCACGCCACCGGGTGCCAGGAGGTGATCACTGACTGAGGACAACAACTCGCTCATAGGTTTGGCCTTAAATTCATCGTTCCGAAGCAGGTCGCTGTGCGCCCTGCGAGAAAAAGCGCCGGTGGTTGACCACCGGCATGCGCGCCCGTATCGACGCCTGTTCACTGCTGTCGCGATCGGCAAGCAACACCGCTTCGCCTGTATCCTGTTGTGTCAGCACACGCCCCCACGGGTCGACAATCGCCGCGTGCCCATGGGTCTCGCGCGGCCCCGGGTGCACACCACCTTGCGCCGCCGCCAGCACATAGCACTGGGTCTCGATGGCCCGAGCGCGAATCAGCACATCCCAATGGGCGGCGCCGGTCACCGCCGTAAAGGCCGAGGGTGCGGTGATCAATTCAGCCCCGGCTGCGCGCAACTCGCTGTACAGCTCGGGGAAACGCAGGTCGTAACACACCGTCAGGCCCAACCGACCGACGGGCGTATCCGCCACCACCACATTGCTCCCGAAAGCATAGTCATCGGATTCCCGATAGCGACCTCGCGCATCCGCTACATCGACATCGAACAGATGCAGCTTGTCGTAACGGGCAACGACTTCACCGCGATCATCGATCAGCAGCGAGCAAGCGTTGGACTTGGCGTTCGGTTGGCCTTCTGGCGGCAACGGCAATGTGCCGGCCACTATCCATAAGGTGAGGTCGCGGGCGGTCTGTTTCAACCATGGCAGGATCGGGCCTTCGCCCAACGCTTCGGCACGGCCGATATCAGCCACGTCGCGGCGGCCCATGGCAGCAAAGTTTTCCGGCAGCACCGCAAGCTTCGCACCACCCGCCGCCGCTTGCTCCAGCAACCGCCGGGCCTGGGCCAGATTGGCCAGCACATCACTCTGGCTGACCATTTGAATTACCGCAAAGGACATGGGCCAACACTCCGTAATGGGCATGCAGCCATGCTACTCCACAGGCTCTCAGTTTGGCTTTTCAAATGGCTTGTCGAAGGTGATTTTTGGATCCTTCCAAGGCCCTTCGACTTTGTATTGAACACTGGCGAAGCGCGAAACACGGTCGCCGATCAGCTTGTCGATAAGGAACAGCGCACCACCAATGGCGGGCGCGCCGACAATCAGCGCGGCAATCGGCAGGTTGTTGGTCACCGGCAGCGTGACCAGCAGCTTGGCATCGACCCGGTCAGCCACCAGGTCCAGGGTGCCATTGAGCTCCAGATTGGTGGACGGCCCGGTCATGGTGATCGGCTCGCGGGTCACAAATACACCGTTACTGGCCGCCAACAGGCCTTTAACCCGGTCATAGCTCAGGCCCTTGCCGAGCAAGTCCGAGAAGTCCAGGCGCAGGCGGCGGCCGATCGAGTTGAAGTTAAGCAAGCCAAACACCCGCAGGGCTTGGGCGCCGCCTTCTACCTCAACAAACTGGCCTTTGCGGAACGCTGCATCCAGGCTCCCGGAAAAACGCTTGGGCCCGACCCAGGCTGGCGAACCCGGCCAACGACCGTCCACGTCCAGATGGAAGTCCTCGCTGGTCACGGTTGGCGCAAAGCCCCAACCCTTGAGCACATCGGCGATGTTCTTGCCATCCAGGCGGCCTTTGTACCAACTGCTGCTGGCACCTGGTGCGCCTTCCCAACCACCGGCGCCGTTGAGCTGCATGCCTTTGAGGCCCAGGTCCAGGTTGTTGAACGCCAGGCCCTTGGCGGTTGGCCGGATCTTCAGCGACCATGCACCTACCAGGTCCGGCCCCTGGAACAGTTGATTGATCGAGATATCCAGAGCCGGAATGTCTTTGGGATCAATGTCTGCCAATGGATCCGGCGCGTTTTCATCGGCCTGTACCGTTGGGTCCACGGCCGGCAACTTCACGTATTGCAGGTTGATCGCAATCGGCGCGCCCTTAGCGTCGGGCAGGTTGACCGAACCTTTGGCCTGCTGGCTGTCTAGCTGCAACCCCCACGCCGCCAGCTTACGGTCCATCTGCAAGCTCACCTGATCGAATTGGCTGCCAAAGCCGGTCAGCTTGCCCACCTTGAAGTCGGCACTGCTGAGGAGTTGCTTGGCACTGCCGCCCGGATCATTACCGGCGTAGCGATCTACGAGTTTTTTCCACGGATCGATGTCCAGCTCCGATAGCACGCCGCGAATACGCAAGCCTTTGGCGGCAGGCAAAACTGCATCGCCATCACCGAGGAACAGCTCTCCACGACCGTCGTTGAATTTGTCCGGAGGCGACGCAAAGGTGAAACTCGCCAGCTCGCCGTAATCAAACCAGTAACGACGCTCGGCGCCCTGCAAGGTCATGCGGAACACGCTGTCGCGGCCCTGGCTGGCGGGCATGCCAAAGGGCGCAGGCAACTCCACCGCGACGCCCTTCATGCTGGAGCTGACCATCAATTGGCTGTCGGCGCCGTCCAGGGTGAGTTGCAACTGGTACGGAATATCGCCGGACAACGGCAACGGCTGGCTGATTTTTAACCAGTCCGTCAGGCGCTTGACCGTGACCTGGCCTTTCGCGGTGACGCGCGTGCTGATCGCGCCCGGTTTGCCATCGGCCGCAATCTGCGCGGTGATGGGGCGATCAAACGCCTGCGCCGAGATGTTCTGGCCACTCAAACCCTTGGCGCTGTCGAAGCGGAAGTCGCCTTTGAGCTGTGTCAGGTCCAGGGTTGGCTCCGCCAATTGCAGACGAGCTTTGTCGGTCTGGAAGTCCACCACAATTTTGGGTTCGGTGCCCTTGGCCAGCGGGATATCAAGGTCCAGTTTGCCTTGCAGGTCACCGTCACCCTTCCAGCCGGCGAAGGTCGAACCGGTGCCGATCGGCGCTTCCTGGAGAATCTTCAGGCCATCGCCCAAGCCGCCCGCAAACCCGCCGGTGATCAGCAGATGGCTGTCTTTGCCTGCTGGCGCGTGAGGAATATTGACGTAGACATCCTTGACCTTGGTGTCGAGCAATTGGCCCTTGTTCGCCAGGATGCGCACGCCAGTCTCTTCTACAAACACCTCGCCATTGACCTTGCTCACATGCGGCCAGCCCGGCTGGAACGCCAGCTCGGCGTCGTGCACCTTGAAGAACAGGCTGATATTTCGCGCAGCCGGCAGGGCGTCGTGGTTCAACGAGCCTTGGTACTGGAAGAAACCCTGGTCAACCGCGCCCTTGAGAATCGCCGTGCGCAGCCATTCGTCCAGAGACGGGCTCAACACTGCAGGCAAGTACTTGGGCGTAAAGCGGCCATCGCCATCGACCATGCCGACCCGCAGGTCCATGTAGTCTTCCTGGCTGTGGTCAAAATGCAGGCGAATCAGGAAGTCGGCGGCGACCTTGCCCTCCTCCCCCAGCACCTTGATGTAAGGCGCGATCAGGGTGAAGCCTTCTTTATCCAGCTTCCAGGTCAGGCGCGCATTGGCCTGGATGTACTGCCAGGGCTTGGCGAAAATCGGGTACAGGTGCAGGGAAAAATCCTTGCTATCCATGCGCAACTCGCCCTGGCCCAAGTCACCGCTGATGCTGCCGGACACGTTACGCGCGGCCGGTGCGCCGAAATAAGCATCGAAACCGACACGTTCAAGGTTGGCGGCAAAGCTGACTTTCTTGTCGGAGGTGTCCTGAGGGCGAAAATCTACCAGCACGTTGCGCAACAAGCCCGTGGCTTTGAGGTGTTCGATGGTTTTGGCGAACCCGTCCGGGAGTGGCGCCAAGGCGTTCAGCAGCGGCGTAATGGGGGTAAGATCCAGGCGATCGGCCTGCAACTTCCAGACTTCCAGGTCCTTGTCGGTCGCCAGGGTCTGCTGCAGTTGCAGATGCGATTCCCAGCGGGTATCGCCAATGTTCATCGCCAGCGAATCGAGCAGCACCTTAAGGCCAGTGTCACTGCGCTGCAGGTAAGCCGTGAGGCCCAGGTTTTCGATATGAACGGGCTTGCGGTCGGCGTAGCTGCCTTTTACCTGGGGTGAGTTGAGGCGTACCACAGCGCTCTGCACGGTGCCCTTGGCCCAGTCCAGCCAGAATTCGCCACCTGCCTGGAACTGCGTGAGTTTCCATTGCCGGGTCAGCCTTGCCGGAACCCATTTGGCCCAATCGCTCTGGGGCAGGCTCAGGTAGGCGTGTATTTCAGCGTCTTTCCATTGGCTGGCGCGGATCCGGCTACTCAGGCTCAAGGCGAGTGGCTGACCGTCGGGCAACGTAAGGCGTGCATCCAGGCGCTGGCGGGTCATGCCGGTGTGCAAGCTCAGCCCCACATACGTGAGGGTCAACGGCGCCTGATCAAAGGGTTGCAAGGTGACCTGGCTGTCGAGCAACGACACGCGCTTGATCATTTGCATGCGTTTAAGCAACTGCTCCGGGTCAAGTGGCTGGTCATCCTGCACCGGCAGGCCTTGCAGCGCCCAGTGGCCGTCCTTGTCTTCCTTCACACTCAGTTGCAGGCCGCTGACTTCCAGGTGGGCGATGCGCACTTCACGCGCCATCAGGCTGGCCCAGATATCCGGCACCACTTCGACCTGGTCCAGACGCAAGGCACTGCTACCTTCACCAACCATCACATCATGGGCCAGCAATACCGGGGCGAAACCACTCCAGCGCCCTTCAAGGCTGCCTATTTGCAGGGGCATATCAGCCGCGGCCTGGGCCTTGGCTTCGATTTCGGCACGATATTCGGCCACCAGCGGGGTCAATTCACGACCCAGGCTCACGTACACTGCCGCCAATACCAGCAGCAACGCACAGAGGCCCAAGCCCCAACGGGTCAAAGCGGCAAAAAAGCGTATCAGACGCTCCATGTCAGGCGACCCTCAAAGCAGTTGGCGGACGGCAGATCAAGGTCGGCCGGTCTCGAAGAAAGAAAGCGATTGGGGATCAGAGCAGCACCACGTCGTATTGTTCCTGGGAATACATGGTTTCGACCTGAAAGCGAATCGTGCGCCCGATAAAACCCTCCAGTTCCGCGACGTTGCCGGACTCTTCATCCAGCAACCGGTCGACCACTTTCTGGTTGGCAAGCACTCTATAACCTTCGGCCTGGTAGGCACGCGCCTCCCGTAAGATTTCCCGGAAAATCTCGTAGCAAACCGTTTCCGGAGTCTTCAACTTGCCGCGGCCCTGGCAACTGCTGCAAGGCTCGCACAGCACTTGCTCAAGACTCTCGCGGGTGCGCTTGCGGGTCATCTGCACCAGGCCCAGCTCGGTAATGCCGATAATATTGGTCTTGGCGTGGTCGCGCTCCAGCTGCTTTTCAAGGGTGCGCAACACTTGACGCTGATGCTCTTCATCTTCCATGTCGATGAAGTCAATGATGATGATGCCGCCCAGGTTGCGCAGGCGCAGTTGGCGCGCAATAGCGGTAGCCGCCTCCAGGTTGGTCTTGAAGATGGTTTCTTCAAGGTTGCGATGCCCCACGAATGCGCCGGTGTTGACGTCAATGGTGGTCATCGCCTCAGCCGGGTCTACCACCAGATAGCCGCCGGACTTGAGCGGCACTTTGCGCTCCAGGGCTTTCTGGATTTCATCTTCAACGCCGTACAGGTCGAAGATCGGCCGCTCGCCCGGGTAGTGCTCCAGACGGTCGGCAATTTCCGGCATCAGCTCGGCAACAAATTGCGTGGTGCGCTGGAAGGTTTCCCGCGAGTCGATGCGAATTTTCTCGATCTTCGGGCTGACCAGATCGCGCAAGGTGCGCAGGGCCAGGCCGAGGTCTTCATAGATGACGCTCGGGGCGCCGATGGTCTTGATCTGGGCGCCGATCTGGTCCCACAGGCGCCGCAGGTAGCGGATGTCCATGAGGATTTCATCGCCACCGGCGCCTTCTGCGGCAGTGCGCAGGATGAAGCCACCGGCTTCCTTGATGCCTTCGGCAGCCACACAATCGCTGACCACCTTTTTCAGGCGCTCGCGCTCGGCTTCATCTTCGATTTTCAGGGATATGCCGACATGGGCCGTGCGCGGCATGTACACCAGGTACCGCGAAGGAATCGACAGTTGTGTGGTCAGCCGCGCGCCTTTGGAACCGATGGGGTCCTTGGTGACTTGCACCACCAGGCTCTGCCCTTCGTGCACCAACGCGCTGATGCTTTCGACCGCAGGGCCCTCGCGCAGGGAAATTTCCGAAGCATGGATAAACGCGGCGCGGTCCAGGCCAATGTCGACGAAAGCCGCCTGCATGCCCGGCAACACGCGCACCACTTTGCCCTTATAGATGTTGCCGACAATCCCGCGCTTTTGCGTGCGCTCGACGTGCACTTCTTGCAGAACACCGTTCTCTACCACCGCCACGCGCGATTCCATCGGCGTGATATTGATCAGAATCTCTTCACTCATGGCTGGGTCTCGTTCAGGCGTTTTCACAATAGTGACCGATCGCTTATGGCTGGGCGCTGGGATACGGCGTTCAGCGCGCGGTAAGGTTTTGCCAACAGGGTATGCCGAATTGGTCGAGCAGTTGCGCGGTTTCGCACACCGGCAGGCCTACCACGGCGGAATAGCTGCCATTGAGCCCAGCGACGAACACCGACCCAAGCCCCTGGATAGCATAGCCGCCGGCCTTGTCCTGAGGTTCGCCACTGTGCCAGTAGGTTGTAGCCTCTTCGACAGAAATACCGCGAAAACGTACGCGGCTGCTTACACACAACGCCTCATTGCGCTGGCCGTCAGTGAGCGCGACGGCCGTGAGCACCTCGTGTTCACGCCCTGACAGGGCCATCAACATCGCCAGGGCGTCGGCCTGATCGACCGGTTTCCCGAGGATCCGGCCATCAACGATGACGGCTGTATCGGCGCCCAGCACACAGGCGCCGGCGTTTTTTTCGAGCGCAGCAAAACCCGCCGCTGCCTTGCCGCGCGCAAGGCGTTCGACGTAGGCAACGGCGGATTCGTTTGTAAGAGGCGTTTCATCAATGGCTGCGCTGACAGCGGTGAAGGGCACACCGATCTGGGTCAGCAGTTCACGCCGCCTCGGAGAGCCTGAGGCCAGATAAAGCGAATTCATTGCAGACTCTCCCTGTGACGTTCGATAACCAGGCAGAGCCTCGCAATCCATTCAATTGATTTTATAGCGACGACGTAACCCACGCAGACCGAAACTGACCCAAGGCCACAGCAATGCACTGACCAAAGCGGGCAACACCAACGCCAGGGTTGGCTGGCGATTGCCGGTCAAGGCGCTGAGCCACAACTGCACCAACTGCGCCAAACCGAATATCACCAGAATCACCAGACACTGCTGCCACATCGGGAACATGCGCAAACGCTGCTGCAACGACAGCACCAGGAATGTAATCAGGGTGAGGATCAGCGCGTTCTGACCCAGCAAGGTGCCATACAGTACGTCTTCCGCCAAGCCCAGGCACATCGCCGTGACCATGCCGACTTTATGCGGCAGGGTCAGCGACCAGAATGCCAGCAACAGCGCCAGCCAGAGCGGGCGCAGGATTTCCATGAATTGCGGCAGTGGCGACACGCTGAGCAGCAAACCGATAGCGAAGGTCAGCCAGACGATCCAGCCATTACGCGAGTGAGTACCGGCCATTATTCTTCCCTCTGCCGCGTGGTTGCCGGGGCAGTTGCCGGAGGCTTGGCCGCAGGCGTCGTGGTAGCAGGTGTGGTGGCTGCAGGCTTGGCCGCCGGTTTAGCCGGGCGCGCGCTGTGGGCTGCCGGCTTGACTGCGGTTGCCACAGGCGCTGGCGGGGTGACGGGCGGTGCAGGCGGCCCTACAAATGCAGGCTTGGGCACCGTGGCGGGAACAATCGGCCCGGTACCGTTTTGCTTGTCTTCCGCTTCCTGCGCCTGGGCGGCGTCGTTGGCGCGCTCTTCCGGGGTGCGGTTGTCGCTGAACACCAGCAACAGGTAGCGGCTGCGGTTCAGCGCTGCAGTCGGTACGGCGCGCACAATGGCAAATGGCTGACCGGAGTCGTGGATGACTTCCTTGACCGTCGCCACCGGGTAACCCGCCGGGAACCGCTGACCGAGACCGGAGCTGACCAGCAGGTCACCTTCCTTGATGTCGGCGGTGTCTGCCACATGGCGTAATTCCAGGCGTTCCGGGTTACCGGTGCCACTGGCAATCGCGCGCAAGCCGTTGCGATTCACCTGCACCGGGATGCTGTGGGTCGTGTCCGTCAGCAGCAATACCCGCGAGGTGTAGGGCATCAGCTCAACCACCTGGCCCATCAGGCCACGGGCGTCGAGCACCGGCTGACCGAGGACCACACCGTCGCGCTCACCCTTGTTGATGATGATGCGATGGGTAAAGGGGTTAGGGTCCATGCCGATCAGCTCGGCCACTTCGACCTTCTCGTTGACCAATGCGGAAGAGTTGAGCAACTCGCGCAGCCGAACGTTCTGCTCAGTGAGGGCCGCGAGCTTTTGCATGCGCCCCTGCAACAGCAGGTTTTCAGTCTTGAGTTTTTCGTTCTCGGCGACCAGTTCAGTGCGGCTGCCAAATTGGCTGGCCACGCCCTGGTAGAGACGTTGCGGCAGGTCGGTGATCCAGTAAGTCTGCATCAACACCAGCGACATCTGGCTACGCACGGGCTTGAGCAGTGCAAAGCGGGCATCGACCACCATCAGCGCGACCGAAAGCACGACCAGCACCAATAAGCGCACGCCCAATGAGGGGCCTTTGGCGAAAAGCGGTTTAATAAGCCGCTCCTCCCAGGCAAATGTTCTCTTTATTCATACGGCATCAAACCGGCCTGGATGCAGATTGAAGAAGATAAACGCCAACAGGCAGCACTGCAAAGTGCTGCCTGCGGGCGAAGCATGAACCACCCGAGCGATCTTATTCGCTGGAGAGCAGGTCCATGGTGTGTTTATCCATCATTTCCAGTGCACGACCACCGCCACGGGCAACGCAGGTCAGCGGGTCTTCGGCGACGATCACCGGCAGACCGGTTTCCTGAGCCAGCAGCTTGTCGAGGTCGCGCAGCAAGGCGCCACCACCGGTCAATACCAGACCACGCTCGGCGATGTCGGAAGCCAGTTCCGGCGGCGATTGCTCCAGGGCACTTTTCACAGCCTGAACGATGGTGGCCAGGGACTCTTGCAGAGCCTCCAGCACTTCATTGGAGTTCAGGGTGAAGGCACGTGGAACGCCTTCGGCCAGGTTGCGACCGCGAACATCCACTTCGCGCACTTCGCCGCCCGGGTAGGCAGTACCGATTTCCTGCTTGATGCGCTCAGCGGTGGATTCACCGATCAGGCTGCCGTAGTTACGACGCACATAGGTGATGATCGCTTCGTCGAAGCGGTCGCCGCCAACGCGCACGGATTCGGCATACACCACACCGTTCAGGGAAATCAGGGCGATTTCAGTGGTACCACCACCGATATCCACCACCATCGAACCGCGCGCTTCCTCAACCGGCAGGCCGGCGCCGATAGCGGCAGCCATAGGCTCTTCGATCAGGAACACTTCACGGGCACCGGCGCCAAGGGCCGATTCACGGATGGCGCGACGCTCCACCTGGGTGGACTTGCACGGAACGCAGATCAGCACACGAGGGCTGGGCTGCAGGAAACTGTTTTCGTGAACCTTGTTGATGAAGTACTGCAGCATCTTTTCGCAGACGCTGAAGTCGGCGATCACGCCGTCTTTCATCGGACGAATGGCAGCAATATTGCCTGGTGTTCGGCCGAGCATGCGCTTGGCCTCGGTGCCGACGGCAACGACACTTTTCTGATTACCATGGGTCCGAATGGCCACAACCGATGGCTCATTCAGAACGATACCGCGCTCGCGCACGTAAATAAGGGTGTTGGCAGTGCCCAGGTCAATGGAAAGATCGCTGGAAAACATGCCACGCAGTTTCTTGAACATGGGGAAAGGACCCTAGGCAACGCGTGGGTAAAAAAGTGCGGCAAACTCTAACAACGACAGGGATTTTGGGCAAGGCGCCAATGTGCTAAATTGGCCGACTTTCTGTGCACCAACCCCCACAATCGCGGCCTTATGACCGTAGAAATGCGGTAGTGTTCCGACAATCTAACACACGGACGCCCTCCGTTCTGTTTTCCACTGGAGAATCCCATGGCGCTTGAACGCTCCGACGTGGAAAAAATCGCGCATCTGGCCTCGCTTGGCCTGAATGACGCCGATCTTCCACAGACCACCGCAGCCCTGAACCGCATTCTCGGGCTGGTTGACCAAATGCAGGCCGTGAATACCGACGGCATCGAGCCCCTGGCTCACCCGCTGGAAGCCAGCCAGCGCCTGCGCGCAGACGTCGTGACCGAGCGCAATCATCGCGAGGCCTACCAGTCCATCGCACCAGCGGTCGAAAACGGCCTGTACCTGGTACCGAAAGTCATCGACTAAAGGGAAAGAGCCTGCAATGCATCAATTGACTCTGGCCGAGATCGCCCGCGGTCTCGCCGACAAAAAGTTTTCTTCCGAAGAGCTGACCAAGACCCTGCTGGCGCGCATCGCCGCGCTGGACCCCAAGGTCAACAGCTTCATCAGCCTCACCGAAGAGCTGGCCCTGAGCCAGGCCAAGGCCGCCGACGCACGTCGCGCCAACGGTGAGAATGGCGCACTGCTGGGCGCACCGATCGCCCACAAAGACCTGTTCTGCACCCAGGGCATTCGCACCAGTTGCGGCTCGAAGATGCTCGACAACTTTAAAGCGCCCTACGACGCCACCGTGGTGTCCAGGCTGGCTGCCGCCGGGGCCGTGACCCTGGGCAAGACCAACATGGACGAATTCGCCATGGGTTCGGCCAACGAATCGAGCTACTACGGCGCGGTGAAAAACCCGTGGAACCTGGAGCACGTGCCCGGCGGTTCGTCCGGCGGTTCGGCTGCGGCCGTTGCTGCACGCTTCCTGCCGGCGGCCACCGCCACCGACACCGGTGGCTCGATCCGCCAGCCTGCGGCCTTCACCAACCTCACCGGTCTGAAGCCGACCTACGGTCGCGTTTCCCGCTGGGGCATGATCGCCTACGCATCCAGCCTGGATCAGGGCGGCCCGCTGGCACGCACCGCTGAAGACTGCGCGATATTGTTACAAGGTATGGCCGGGTTCGATAAACAGGACTCCACCAGCATCGATGAGCCGGTGCCGGACTACAGCGCCAGCCTTAACACCTCGCTTAAGGGTCTGCGCATCGGCGTGCCGAAAGAGTATTTCAGCGCCGGTCTCGACCCGCGTATCGCCGAATTGGTGCACAACAGCATCAAAGAGCTGGAAAAGCTCGGCGCGGTGATCAAGGAAATCAGCCTGCCGAACAACCAGCACGCGATTCCTGCCTACTACGTAATCGCCCCGGCAGAAGCCTCCTCCAACCTGTCGCGTTTCGACGGCGTGCGCTTCGGCTATCGCTGCGAAAACCCGAAAGACCTCACCGACCTTTATAAGCGTTCGCGTGGCGAAGGCTTCGGCGCCGAAGTACAACGCCGCATCATGGTCGGCGCCTACGCCCTGTCCGCCGGCTACTACGACGCGTACTACCTCAAGGCGCAAAAAATCCGTCGCCTGATCAAGAACGACTTCATGGCCGCCTTTGAAGAAGTCGACGTGATCCTCGGCCCAACCACGCCTAACCCGGCCTGGAAGATTGGCGCCAAGACCGGCGACCCGATCGCCGAGTACCTGGAAGACCTGTACACCATCACCGCCAACCTCGCGGGCTTGCCGGGCTTGTCCATGCCAGCAGGTTTCGTCGATGGCCTGCCGGTCGGCGTGCAATTGCTCGCCCCGTATTTCCAGGAAGGCCGCCTGCTCAATGTGGCGCACCAGTACCAGTTGAACACCGACTGGCACACCCGCACCCCTACCGGCTTTTGAGGAGAACACTATGCAATGGGAAGTTGTGATCGGGCTGGAGATTCATACCCAGCTCGCCACCCAATCGAAGATTTTCTCCGGTAGCGCCACCACGTTCGGCTCCGAGCCCAACACTCAGGCCAGCCTGGTCGACCTGGGCATGCCCGGTGTTTTGCCGGTGCTGAACGAGGAAGCGGTGCGCATGGCGGTGATGTTCGGCCTGGCGATTGACGCCGAGATCGGCCAGCACAACGTGTTCGCGCGGAAAAACTACTTCTACCCGGACCTGCCCAAGGGCTACCAGATCAGCCAGATGGAATTGCCGATCGTCGGCAAGGGCTACCTGGATATCCCGCTGGAAGACGGCACCATCAAACGTGTCGGCGTGACCCGCGCGCACCTGGAAGAAGACGCCGGCAAAAGCCTGCACGAAGAATTTCCGGGCGCGACCGGTATTGACCTGAACCGTGCCGGTACGCCGCTGCTGGAAATCGTCTCCGAGCCGGACATGCGCAGCGCCAAGGAAGCCGTGGCCTACGTCAAGACCATCCACGCATTGGTGCGCTACCTGGGCATCTGCGACGGCAACATGGCCGAAGGCTCGCTGCGTTGCGACTGCAACGTGTCGATCCGTCCAAAGGGCCAGGTCGAGTTCGGCACCCGCTGCGAGATCAAGAACGTCAACTCGTTCCGTTTCATCGAGAAGGCGATCAACACCGAAGTGCGTCGCCAGATCGAGCTGATCGAAGACGGCGGCAAGGTGATCCAGCAAACGCGCCTGTACGACCCGAACAAAGACGAAACCCGCGCCATGCGCAGCAAAGAGGAAGCCAACGACTACCGTTACTTCCCCGATCCGGACCTGTTGCCGGTGGTCATCGAGGACTCGTTCCTCAATGAAGTGCGCGCGACCTTGCCGGAATTGCCGCAGCAAAAACGCGAGCGCTTCCAGGCGCAGTTCGGCCTGTCGGTCTACGATGCCAGCGTCCTGGCCTCCAGCCGCGAACAAGCCAACTACTTCGAAAAAGTGCTGAGCATTGCCGGCGACGCCAAACTGGCGGCCAACTGGGTGATGGTTGAGCTGGGCAGCCTGTTGAACAAGCAGGGCCTGGAAATCGACGAAGCACCGGTCAGCGCCGAGCAGTTGGGCGGCATGCTGCTGCGCATCAAGGACAACACCATCTCCGGCAAAATCGCCAAGACCGTGTTTGAAGCGATGGCCGCAGGCGAAGGCAGTGCGGACGAGATCATCGAGAAGCGCGGCCTCAAGCAAGTTACCGACAGCGGCGCAATTTCGGCCGTGCTGGATGAAATGCTCGCGGCCAACGCCGAGCAGGTTGAGCAGTATCGCGCGGCAGACGAAGCCAAGCGCGGCAAGATGTTCGGCTTCTTTGTCGGCCAGGCGATGAAAGCCTCCAAAGGCAAAGCCAACCCGCAACAGGTGAACGAACTGCTCAAGAGCAAGCTCGAAGGCTGATAGCGCTGAATGATCGTTCCCACGCTCTGCGTGGGAACGCCTCACAGGACGCTCCGCGTCCGCTTTTGTGACGCGGAGCGTCACGGGCTGCATTCCCACGCGGAGCGTGGGAACGATCATTGGGGGTTATCTGAACATGAAGCGTCTACTGGGTCTTTGGACCTTGTTCTCTCTGTTGGCCGGTTGCGCCAGCGGCCTCATCGACCCCAACGGCTACGACGAAACCGGCACCGCCTCCTATTACGGCGCCAAGCACCATGGCAACAAGACCGCCAGCGGTGAACCCTTCAACCAGAACGCCCTGACCGCCGCCCATCGGCGCTTGCCTTTCGGCACGCAGGTCAAGGTGACCAATCTCGATAACAACAAATCGGTCGTGGTGCGCATCAATGATCGCGGGCCGCACACCCGCGGGCGCTTGATCGACGTTTCACGCAAAGCCGCCGAGCAACTGGGTATGCTGAGCAGCGGCACTGCGCGGGTGCGCGTGCAAGCCATGAGTAATTGATGAGGGAGGCCTGACCATTCTCGGATTAACCGCCCTCTCGGCCTGGAGCCTGATCGAACTGGTCAGCGGCCTGGCATTGCTGATCATCGGCGCCGAAATTCTGGTACGCGCCGCGGTGCGCCTGGCGGCCAGCCTGAAGGTGCGGCCACTGATCATCGGCCTGAGCATCGTCGCGTTCGGCAGCAGCGCGCCGCAGATGACTGTCAGCCTGCAAGCCACCCTCGCCGGCAATACCGACATCGCCGTGGGCAGCGTGATCGGCAGCAGCATCTTCAATATCCTCGTGACCCTGGGCCTGTCGGCGCTGATCATTCCACTGCGCGTGTCGCGCCAACTGGTGCGCCTGGATATCCCGGTGATGATCTGCGCCAGCCTGTTGGTGTTCATCCTCTCGGCCAATGAAGCACTGACGCCTGTCGACGGGCTGGTATTGCTCGTGGCCCTGGTGGCTTACCTCGCGCTGCTGCATTACCAGACGCGCCATTCCCGCCGCCCGCGCACCCTGGACACCGTGGCCAACGCGCCTTGGCTCAGCAGCGTGCTGTTGATGCTTGGCGGCTTTCTGGTGCTGGTGCTCGCCGGGCATCTACTGCTCGGCGCGGCAGTGGATGTGGCCGGTGATCTGGGCCTGTCGGAGCGCATCGTCGGCCTGACGCTGATCGGCGTGGGCACCTCGCTGCCGTGCCTGGCCACCTCGCTGATTGCCGCCCTGCGTGGCGAGCGTGAAATCGCCGTGGGCAACGTGATCGGCAGCAACCTGTTCAACCTGCTCGGGGTGCTGGGGCTGACCGCCTTGCTCGCACCGTCACCTCTGTCGGTGTCGCCCAACGCACTGGATTTCGACCTGCCGGTGATGCTTGGCGTGGTGGCGTTGTGCCTGCCGGTGTTCTACAGCGGCTACCGCGTCACACGCGCTGAAGGGCTGTTGTTTCTGGGCCTGTACCTGGCGTACGGCTTGCACGTGGTGTCATTTACCTTTGGCATGCCGCTGGCGACCAAGCTTGAACAATTGATGCTGTATTACGTCCTGCCAGCGCTGGTGGCTTTCCTGTTGTTCACCTCGCTGCGAGCCTGGCGCCGCCAACACAAGAGGGAATCGCAATGACCGATCAGAAAAAGCCCGGGGTTGAAATGCGTCGCCAAGTGATGGGCGATGTGTTCGTCGACCGTGCGCTGAACAACGCCACCGAGTTCACCCAGCCGCTGCAGGACTTTGTCAACGAACACGCCTGGGGCAGCGTGTGGAACCGCGAAGGGTTGCCGCTGAAGACGCGCAGCCTGATCACGCTCGCCGCCCTTACCGCGCTCAAGTGCCCACAGGAACTCAAAGGCCACGTGCGCGGCGCGCTGAACAATGGCTGCACCGTGGAAGAGATTCGTGAGGCGTTGCTGCACTGTGCGGTGTATGCGGGTGTGCCGGCGGCGATTGATGCGTTTCGGGCGGCGCAGGAAGTGATTGAGGCGTATCAGGCGGATAAGCAGTGACTGTCAGATAGCTATCGCAGGCAAGCCAGCTCCCACATATGACTGTATTCACAAATCTAAAATGTGGGAGCTGGCTTGCCTGCGATTGGCCCTCAAAACCACCGCAACATTCAGATCCAGCCACCCGCCTGCAACACAAAGATCCCGATATTGGTGGTCACCGCCGCCATCAAGGTGGTGATCACAATGATCGCTGCCGCCAGCTCATGATTGCCCTCAGCCGCCCTGGCCATCACAAAGCTTGCCGCTGCCGTCGGCGCGCCGAAATACAGGAACAGAATCCCCAACTCCGGCCCTCGGAAACCGAGCAGCCACGCGCCCAGCGTCGCGAATACCGGTAAACCGATCATCTTCACCAGGCTGGCACTCAGCGCCATGCTCCCGCTTTTACGCAACGCCGCCAGTGACAAGGTGCCACCGATGCAGATCAACGCCAGCGGCAAGGTCATGTCCGCCAAATACTGACCGGAAGACTCCAGCCAGCCCGGCAGGCCGATTTTAAAAATGGCGAACGGCGCAGCCACGATCACGCTGATGATCAGCGGGTTGGCCACCACACTTTTGAAAATGCTCCACGGGTCGGACTTGATCACCGGGCTGTACACCGCCAGCACGATGGTGGAGAGCGTGTTGTAGAACAGGATCACCAGCGCCGCGAGGATCGCACCGAGAGAAATACCGTAGTCGCCGTACATGCTGGCGGCCAGCGCCAGGCCGATTACCCCGTTATTGCCGCGAAATGAGCCCTGGGTGTAGATACCGCGGTCTTCACGCGGGCAGCGAAAAATCGCCCAGCCCCAGGCCAGGGCAAAGCTCAACAGCGTGGCGACGGCAAAGTAGATCAGCAAACCCGGCTTGAGCGCCGCGTGCAGGTCGGCGTGGAGGATGCCGAGAAACAGCAGGGCCGGCATGGTGACGTTGAACACCAGGGAGGATGCAGTGTGGATAAAGTTGTCGTTGATCCAGTTGATGCGCTTGAGCAGCACACCCAGGAACAGCATGGCAAACACCGGCGCGGTGATGGTGAGGGTGGTGAGGAAGATAGCCAGCATGCCGGGGAGAACCTTGGTGAGCGTCGTCAGGTGGCTAATGATAAGCCATGCGGCCCAGTGGCGTCTGGTAGGCCGCCTTCGCGAGCAAGCCCGCTCCCACATTTTGAACAGTGTTCACACATCAAATGTGGGAGCGGGCTTGCTCGCGAAGCAGGCGACTCGGTCTCAGGTGATGGGCGCCGGGTTGAACAAGGTGATGTCGTTGTGCAGCTTGTGCTGTTCAGCCCAGGTCTGCTTCTTGCCGCTGGCCACATCCAGATAGAAGTGGAACAACTCCCAGCCCAACGCCTCAATGCTCGCGCGCCCGGTGGCAATGCGCCCGGCGTCGATATCGATCAGGTCCGGCCAACGCTGTGCCAACTCGGTACGTGTCGAGACCTTCACCACCGGCGCCATCGCCAACCCGTACGGCGTGCCACGCCCGGTGGTGAACACATGCAGGTTCATCCCGGCCGCCAGTTGCAAGGTGCCACACACAAAGTCACTGGCCGGCGTCGCGCAAAAAATCAGCCCCTTGCGCTTGAACCGCTCCCCCGGGCCAAGCACGCCGTTGATCGCGCTGCTGCCGGATTTGACGATGGAACCCAAGGACTTCTCGACGATATTCGACAACCCGCCCTTCTTGTTACCTGGCGTGGTATTGGCGCTGCGATCCGCCTCGCCCTTGGCCAGGTAACGGTCGTACCAGTCCATTTCCCTGACAAGCTCCTGGGCAACTTCCTTGGTCTCGGCGCGAGACGTCAGCAGGTAAATCGCATCGCGTACTTCGGTCACTTCGGAAAACATCACCGTTGCCCCGGCGCGCAATAGCAGGTCCGAGGCATAGCCCAGTGCCGGGTTGGCGGTGATGCCGGAAAACGCATCGCTGCCGCCGCACTGCATGCCCAGGATCAGCTCGGACGCGGGCACGGTTTCGCGGCGGCGCTGGTCGAGTTTCTTCAAGCGTGTTTCGGCCAACGCCATGATCTGCTCGATCATCTCGGTAAAGCCGTGGCTGGAATCCTGTAGCCGGTACAGCCACGGCTCGCTCAGGTCGACGGAGCTGTCGTTGTCGTGCATCACCTGCCCGGCCTGCAATTTCTCGCAGCCCAGGCTGATCACCAGCGCTTCGCCGCCCAGGTTCGGGTTGCGCGCCAGGTTGCGCACCGTGCGTATCGGGATGTACGCATCCGTCGCGGTAATCGCCACGCCGCAGCCGTAGCTGTGGGTCAGCGCCACCACGTCATCGACGCGGGGGTACTTGGGCAGCAGCTCGTCCTTGATGCGCTTGACCGCATGGTCCAGCACGCCCGTGACGCACTGCACGGTGGTGGTGATGCCGAGGATATTGCGCGTGCCCACCGTACCGTCGGCGTTGCGGTAACCCTCAAAGGTAAACCCCTCCAGTGGCGCTTCGGTTTCAGGCACCTCGGTGGACAGCGGCAAGCTGTCGAGCGGTGGCGCGGTGGGCATGCGCAGTTGATCTTCCTGCACCCAACTGCCGCGCGGAATCGGCGCCAGGGCATAACCGATGGTTTGCCCGTAGCGAATGATCTGACCGCCCTCGGGGATATCTTCCAGGGTCACCTTGTGGCTCTGCGGGATGAAATCCACGGTCACCAGGCCGTCCGGAAACTCGGTGCCCGCCGGTACGCCCTGGTCATTGACCACAATCACTACATTGTCACGCGCGTGCAAACGAATGGAGCGCGGCGAGTCGGCATGTTCAATCAACTGCATTACATCGTCCCTCAGGAATGCGCTTGGGTCAGATTGGTCAGCTCAGGACCTTTGCTTGGCGGCTCTTTGAGCACCACGCGCTTGATCGGGCCGACGATGACGACGTAGCTGAACACCGCCAACAGCGCGTTGGCCCCCACAAACACCAAGGCCCATTTGAACGAGCCGGTGGTGCTGATGATGTAACCGATCACGATCGGCGTGCTGATGGAGGCCAGGTTGCCAAACATGTTGAACAGGCCGCCACTGAGGCCGGCGATCTGTTTCGGCGAGGTGTCGGACACCACCGCCCAACCCAGTGCGCCAACGCCTTTACCGAAGAAGGCCAGCGCCATGAAGCCTACGACCATCCATTCGATATCCACATAGTTGCAGGCCACGATGCTGCAAGAAATCAGCAGCCCGCCAATGATCGGCGCCTTGCGCGCGAAGGTCAGCGAATGGCCTTTGCGCAGCAGGTAGTCGGAAATGATCCCGCCCAGCACGCCGCCAATAAACCCGCAGATTGCCGGCAACGAAGCAATGAACCCCGCCTTGAGAATGGTCATGCCACGCTCTTGCACCAGGTACACCGGGAACCAGGTCAGGAAGAAATAAGTAATGCCGTTGATGCAGTACTGGCCCAAATACACGCCGAGCATCATGCGGTTGGTGAGCAGTTGGCGGATGTAATCCCACTTCGGCCCGTCGGTTTTCTGGCCGCGGGCTTTGTCCTGATCCATGTCGACCATCGCGCCATTGGCCGCGATGTGGTTGAACTCGGCTTCGTTGATCATCGGATGCTGACGCGGGCTGTGGATAACTTTCAGCCAGATCAGCGAGAACAGGATGCCGATGCCGCCCATCACGATAAACACGTGCTGCCAGCCGAAGGTGTAGACGATCCAGCCCATCAGCGGTGCAAACAGCACGGTGGCGAAGTACTGCGCGGAGTTGAAGATAGCCGACGCGGTGCCGCGTTCGGCGGTAGGAAACCACGCCGCGACAATGCGGGCATTTCCGGGAAATGAAGGCGCTTCAGCCAGGCCTACCAGGAAGCGCAGCATGAACAGCGCAACGATGGCAGTGGAGACGCCGAACTCACCGACATAGCCTTGCAGCACGGTGAACAGCGACCAGGTGAAAATGCTCAGGGCATAGACTTTTTTCGAGCCGAAGCGGTCCAGCAGCCAGCCGCCGGGGATTTGCCCGGCCACGTAGGCCCAACCGAATGCGGAGAAGATGTAACCGAGGGTGACGGCACTGATGCCAAGGTCTTTTTGCAGGCTGGAGCCGGCAATGGCGATAGTGGCCCGGTCGGCGTAGTTGATCGTGGTCACCAGAAACAGCATGAGCAGGATCAAATAGCGGACGTGAGTCGGCTTGGTCGCTTGCATGAAGATGTACTCCCACTAATTATTTTTTTTGCGGGTAATCAAATTGTGCCGTGAGCACCGCTCAATGTGGGAGCTGGCTTGCCTGCGATGACCTCACCTCGGTCACATTGAAGTACCGAGGTGCCCGCATCGCAGGCAAGCCAGCTCCCACAAGAGCCGGTGCCTACAGGTAGTACGTGTTACGAACCGATGTAGCTGGTTTTCACCACGGTGTAGAACTCTTGCGCATAGCGACCCTGCTCACGCGAACCGTAGGACGACCCCTTACGCCCACCGAACGGCACGTGATAGTCCACACCGGCAGTCGGCAGGTTGACCATCACCATCCCGGCCTGGGAGTGGCGTTTGAAGTGGTTGGCGTACTTCAGCGAGGTGGTGGCAATACCTGCCGACAAACCGAACTCGGTGTCATTGGCCATGGCCAGCGCCGCCTCGTAATCCGCCACGCGCACCACGTTGGCCACTGGGCCGAAGATCTCTTCACGGCTGATACGCATGGCGGCTTCGCTGTCGGCAAACAGTGTCGGCGCCAGGTAGTAGCCTTCGGTATCGCACGTCACCAGGCCGCCACCGCTGACCAGCCGCGCGCCTTCGCTTTGGCCGATGTCGATGTATTTCAGGTCCTGATCCAGTTGGGCCTGAGAGACCACCGGGCCGATGTCGGTGCCGCTTTTCAGGGCGTGGCCGACTTTGATCGACTTCATGCGTTCGGCCATAGCCGCGACGAATTGGTCGTGAATACCGGCGGTGACGATCAAGCGGCTGGACGCCGTGCAACGCTGGCCGGTGGAGTAGAACGCGCTCTGTACCGACAGCTCGACGGCCTGCTTGAGGTCGGCGTCGTCGAGAATGATCTGCGGGTTCTTGCCGCCCATTTCCAACTGCACTTTGGCCTGGCGCGACACACAGCTGACGGCGATCTGACGCCCAACGCCGACGGAGCCGGTGAAGCTGATGCCGTCGACTTTCGGGCTGTTGACCAGCACGTCGCCGACCACGCGGCCGCTGCCCATGACCAGGTTGAACACCCCGGCCGGGAAGCCGGCACGGGAAATGATGTCGGCCAGGGCCCAGGCGCAGCCCGGTACCAATTCCGCCGGTTTGATCACCACGCAGTTGCCGTAGGCCAGGGCCGGGGCGATTTTCCAGGCGGGAATGGCAATCGGGAAGTTCCAAGGTGTGATCAGGCCGACCACACCCAGCGCTTCGCGGGTGACTTCAACGTTGACGCCCGGGCGCACCGATGGCACGTAATCGCCGGACAAACGCAGGCACTCGCCAGCGAAAAACTTGAAGATGTTACCGGCGCGAGTGACTTCGCCGATGGCTTCGGGCAGGGTCTTGCCCTCTTCCCGCGCCAGCAAGGTGCCGAGTTCTTCGCGACGGGCGAGGATTTCAGTGCCGACTTTATCCAGCGAGTCATGGCGAGCCTGAATGCCGGACGTCGACCAGGCCGGGAAGGCGGCGCGGGCAGCATCGATGGCGGCGTTGACTTGGGCTACATCCGCCTTGGCGTATTCGCCGATCGTATCGGAAAGCTCCGACGGGTTGATGTTGGCGCAATAGTCGGCACCGGCCACCCACTCGCCGTTGATGTAGTTATCAAAACGTTTGGCTTGGGACACAAATCTCTCCTGACGCAAAAGGCCGCTGAGCGATCAGCGGCCTTGTTGATAAGTTACTGCGGACCTTGCTTGTCGATCAGCGCGGCCAGGGCTTCGTATTCTTCCGGCAGCAGGTCGGTCAACGGGGTGCGCACCGGGCCTGCGTCGTAGCCGACGATTTTCGCGCCCGCCTTGACGATGCTCACGGCATAACCGGCCTTGCGGTTACGGATGTCGAGGTAAGGCAGGAAGAAGTTGTCGATGATCTTGCCTACGGTGGCGTGATCGTCCTGGGCGATTGCGTGGTAGAAGTCCATCGCGGTTTTCGGGATGAAGTTGAACACCGCCGAGGAGTACACCGGCACGCCCAGGGCCTTGTAGGCAGCGGCGTAAACCTCTGCAGTCGGCAGGCCGCCGAGGTAGCTAAAACGGTCGCCGAGGCGACGGCGAATCGACACCATCAGCTCGATATCACCCAGGCCGTCTTTGTAGCCGATCAGGTTCGGGCAGCGCTCAGCCAGGCGTTCCAGCAATGGCGCAGTCAGGCGGCAAACGTTGCGGTTGTAGACCACCACGCCGATTTTCACCGATTTGCACACTGCTTCCACGTGGGCGGCAACGCCGTCCTGGCTGGCTTCGGTCAGGTAGTGCGGCAGCAGCAGCAGGCCTTTGGCGCCGAGGCGTTCGGCTTCCTGGGCGTACTCGATAGCCTGGCGGGTCGCACCGCCCACACCGGCGAGGATTGGCACGCTGGTGGCGCAGGTATCAACAGCGGTCTTCACCACTTGGGAATATTCGCTGGCGGCCAGGGAGAAAAACTCACCGGTGCCGCCGGCGGCGAACAAGGCGGTGGCGCCGTACGGGGCCAGCCATTCCAGACGCTTGATGTAGCCCGCCTGGTGGAAGTCACCCTGGGCGTTGAAATCGGTCACCGGAAAGGACAGCAGACCGTGGGAGAGGATGGACTTCAGTTCTTGTGGATTCATTATTCGAACACCCTGGGCGAAGACTTTCTGTCGAAAGGTTGTTGTTGGTTTGTTGATGTCGTACGTCATCGTACAACTATAAATAGATTCGTCAACTGCAATTCATCGACCTTCATGATTGGCGCGACGTTTAAATCGGGTTTCTTGACGTAGGAAATTATTCCTCTATGCTCGACATAGCTGTATATACATACAGTTATTACGGAAGATTCCTACGACATAGCAAGGAGCTAACATGTCAGGTCTTGAACTCGCTGCACCCGAAAAAAAACCACCTACCCTGCGCTTTGAAGGCGGGGAACACACGGCCATTGGCGACGATACGCTGCTGCGTTTCGTCAAGGACGCCCCGGCTATCCCAGCACGACAAGTCGAGTTACACCTGCCCAACGGGCTCGCGCTAACGTACGGCCAAGTGATCGCCCTGGGCGGTGATTTCTATGGCATTCCGGGCCAGCCCATCAGTGACGGCGCCTCCCCGGCAGATCGTGTGAAACGCTTTACCGCAGCGTTTAATTCGCTGGCAGTGTTGCCCGCTTCACGGGACGAAGCCGGGAAAATCCTCGCGGTGATGCAAAAGGAGATCAACGCAGTCAACCAGGCGATCAGGGATGGCAAACAACCCCACGAAGCCTATGACGCACTGGGTGATACGTTGTCGGAAGAGTGGAACCGCATTACCGGCGGTGGCAGCGCGGTGTCGGCGCTGATCCCCTTGGGGCGCTATTTGAAATTGGCCGCGGACAACGCCGACCACTTCGGCGAATGGGCGCTGTCGGCCTACCTGGCGGGCCACACGGCGGCGCTGCAGCAGGCAGTCGTCGCCCATCAAACCGGCACCGATCAGGCGCTGGAATTGGCCTACGCCATGAACAGCTTCGCTGATCACTTTTTGACCGATCTATTTTCCGCCGGCCATTTGCGCGTGCCGCGTAAGCAATTGGCCGCTGTGGTGACGCCGGGCGAACTGGGTTCTTTGGTCAGCCGCTTCATGCACGATGAAGACAGCAAGTTCGGGCTCAAGGTGCGCAATGCCCTGGGTGATCAATGGCACGCCTACGGGGATAAACGCTACTTCGACAGCATCGACGCGGACAACCGTGCCATGGTCAAACGCGCGGTACAGGCCTCGGCGGATGAAGTCTTCGAGACCTTTATCAGCGGCGTGGCGCCCTCCCCGGCCAGCTTCAAGGCGCCACTGTATGTGCCGGATTTGAACGCAGCGCAGAATCCGGCGAACAACTTCTCGCCGCTGTTCAAGATGGAGGGAGACAAGGTGCTGCGTCGCAAGGACGTGAATGACCTGAACGACAAGCACTGGACCAATGATTGGTGGGGATGGAGCACTTACTTGCTGCTCAAGGACTACAAGCCCAACCAGCCTGCCTGACTGATCGTTCCCACGCTCTGCGTGGGAACGCATCCCGTGACGCTCCGCGTCACCTTGCGCTGGACTCAAGCCATTCGCAGGCTTCAGGACGCGGAGCGTCCGGGGCGGCATTCCCACGCGGAGCGTGGGAACGATCGCGCCTGACTTTAACCGCGCTGTGCCTCTGCCTCTTCATGGGCATGGCGCAGCCGCTCACGGCTGTTGGTCAAGTGCAGGCGCATGGCTGCGCGTGCCGCGTCCGAATCCTGGCGGGCAATCGCCTCGTAAATCTCTTCGTGTTCGCGACTCAGGCGGCCCATGTAGTGCTGCTGGTCATCATGGGCCAGGCGCGCCGAATTCAGGCGGGTACGCGGAATGATGCTGGTGCCCAGGTGGGTCATGATGTCGGTGAAGTAGCGGTTGCCGGTGGACAGCGCAATTTCCAGGTGGAACGCGAAGTCTGACGCCACGGCATCGCCGGCGTGCGCTGCGCTTTCATTCAGGGCGTCGAGGGCAGCACGCATGGCGGCCAGTTGTTCATCGCTGCGACGCAAGGCAGCAAGCCCGGCGGACTCCACTTCCAGGCTGATCCGCAGCTCCAGAATTGCCAGCACATCACGCAACGTCACCACGGTGGCCGGGTCGATCCGGAAGCCGCTCGGGCTTGGCGTGTCCAACACAAAGGTGCCGATACCGTGGCGGGTTTCCACCTGCCCCGCTGCCTGCAAGCGCGAGATGGCCTCACGCACCACGGTGCGGCTGACGCCATGGGCGTCCATGATCGCCGACTCGGTGGGCAGTTTGTCGCCGCGTTTAAGCTGGCCGTCGCGGATTTGCTCGGACAACACCGTGACCAATTCCTGGGCAAGGCTGCGGCGCTTGCGGGGAAGACGAGGGGCGGTGTTGGCGTTATCCATAATGATCCATTTTTCTCGGCGAACTTGAGGGGGCATCATAGCCCATGGCGGTTGTACGATCACCGTTCTGACACGACTTTCATCCACATCCAGCGCGCAAAAAAATGCCCCGGCACAGGCCGAGGCACTTTTGAGGCTTACCCGAAGGTAAAAGCCGGTTACTTCACCACTTTCAGGCTCGGCCGACCGCTGGGGCGCGGTGGCTCGGCATCCGGTGGCGGCACGTCATCACCGCCTTCGCCTTCGATCGCTTCGTCTTCCTCGAAAGGCGACTCCAGATCAAACACCATGCCTTGGCCGTTCTCCCGGGCATAAATGCCGAGGATGGCGCCAATCGGCACGAACAGCGTGTGCGGCACGCCGCCGAAACGTCCTTCGAAGCTGACTGCTTCGTTGTCCATGTGCAGGTGGCGCACGGCACTGGGTGATACGTTCAGCACGATCTGGCCATCACTGGCAAAACCCTGCGGCACGTCAACCTTGGGGAATTCAGAGTTGACCAGCATGTGCGGGGTGCAATCGTTGTCCACAATCCACTCATAGAGCGCGCGGACCAAATAGGGTCGACTGGAGTTCATCAGCGGCTCCTTAAGCCTTAGCGCATATCGCGTTCGACACCAGACAGACTCGCCTGGAAAGCCTCACGCGCAAACTGGCGCTCCATGTAATCAAGCAACGGCTTGGCCGGCCGCGGCAGTTCAATACCGAGAATCGGCAAGCGCCAGAGTATCGGTAATAGGCAGCAATCCACCAAGCTTTGTTCCTCACTGAGGAAAAAAGGTTTATCGGCGAACAAAGGCGAAACACCGGTCAGGCTCTCGCGCAATTCCTTACGCGCCTGCACACGTGCCGCTTCTTTACTGCGTGAATCCAGAATCACATCCACCAGCCCGCACCAGTCACGCTGGATCCGATGGATCAGCAGGCGGCTGTTGGCACGCGCCACCGGGTACACCGGCAGCAAAGGCGGATGCGGGTAACGCTCATCCAGGTATTCCATCACCACGGTTGACTCCCACAACGCCAGGTCACGATCGACCAGGGTGGGCAAGCTGCCGTAAGGGTTCACTTCGATCAGTTTCGGCGGGTGACGACCTGCCTCCACACTGATGATCTCTGCGCTGACACCCTTCTCTGCGAGCACGATGCGTACTCGGTGGGAATAGTGGTCGGCGGGGTCGGAGTAACAGGCCAACCGGTTGGTCACGCCCATGGCGGTCCTCCTCGCTTGTTGAAATTATCGAAAGCTCAAAAACGAGCGCGCCCAGAGAGCATCTCTGCAGCGTCAGGAAAACCCGACCGCTACGTGTTCAGAGATGCCGCTGGGCGCGCAAGATTAACAGCAATTGCTTACGGTTGGATCAATGCACATCCTTCCAGTATTCGCGTTTGAGCAGATAGGCGAATACGAAGAAGAAAGCCAGGTAAAGCAAGACGTACGTACCGATGCGCTGGTGCTGCAGTTTGACCGGGTTGGCCGAGTAGGCCAGGAAGGTCACGAGATTTTTTACCTTCTCGTCGAACTGCTCTTCATTCAGCGTGCCGGTCTTGGGCACGATGGTCAGTTGATCGCACGCTTCATGGGTCAAAGGCGTACCGGTCAACGGGTCATATTGCTTCTTGCCGTCTTCAACGACCTGAACCTGCTTGCATCCTACCACTTGGCGCCCCTGCAGGCCGACCAGAACGTTGGGCATACCGACGTTCGGGAAGACTTTGTTGTTCACGCCATACGGGCGCGCAGGGTCTTCGTAGAAGGATTTCAGGTAACCGTAAAGCCAGTCGGTGCCGCGCACACGGGCCACCAGGGTCAGGTCCGGCGGTGCAGCCCCGAACCAGGTCTTGGCGTCGGCCGGTTGCATGCCGATGGTCATGTGGTCGCCGATCTTGGCGCCGGTGAACACCGAATGGCTGAGCATCACGTCATGGGGAATGCCCAGGTCGTCTGCCACACGCTCATAGCGCTGGAACTTGGCGCTGTGGCAGCCCATGCAATAGTTGGTGAACGTGCGCAGGCCATCCTGCATGGCGGCTTTGTCGGAGACGTCGATATCGACTTTTTCCAGTTCCGGACCATGCTCGGCGGCGAAGGACAGTAGCGGCAGAGCCGCAAGCATCAATGCTACGAATAATTTTTTCATCAGCCAGTCACCCTTTCCGGTACCGGTTTGGTCTTCTCGAGCCGGGTATAGAACGGCATCAGAATGAAGTAGGCGAAGTACAGGAAGGTGCAGACCTGCGACAGCAACGTGCGCTCAGGGGTTGGCGCCAGTACGCCCAAAATACCCAGAATCACGAACGAAATGCAGAACACCCACAGCCAGATCTTGCTCAGCCAGCCCTTGTAGCGCATGGACTTGACCGGGCTACGGTCGAGCCAGGGCAGCACGAACAGCACCGCAATCGCCGCGCCCATGGCGATGACGCCCATGAGCTTGTCGGGGATCGCCCGCAAGATCGCGTAGAACGGCGTGAAGTACCAGACCGGGGCAATGTGCTCAGGTGTCTTGAAGGCGTTGGCCTGTTCGAAGTTAGGCTTCTCCAGGAAATAACCCCCCATCTCCGGGAAAAAGAACACGATCGAGCAGAACACGAACAAGAACACGACCACGCCGACAATGTCTTTCACGGTGTAGTACGGATGGAACGGAATGCCGTCCAGCGGGATGCCGTTTTCGTCTTTGTGCTTCTTGATGTCCACCCCGTCCGGGTTGTTCGAACCCACTTCGTGCAGCGCCAGGATGTGCAGCACCACCAGGCCGAGAATCACGATCGGCAGGGCCACTACGTGCAGCGCAAAGAAGCGGTTCAGGGTGATGCCGGAAATCAGGTAGTCACCGCGAATCCACTGCGTCAGGTCGTTGCCAATCACCGGAATCGCACCGAACAGCGAGATGATCACCTGGGCGCCCCAGTACGACATCTGACCCCACGGCAGCAGATAACCCATGAAGGCTTCGGCCATCAGCGCCAGGTAGATCAGCATGCCGAAGACCCACACCAGTTCACGCGGCTTCTGGTACGAACCGTAGAGCAGGCCACGGAACATATGCATATAGACGACGATGAAGAACGCCGACGCGCCGGTGGAGTGCAGCAGGCGCAGGATCGAGCCGTACTCGACGTCACGCATGATGTACTCGACGGAGGCGAACGCCTCTTCCGCCGACGGCGTGTAGCTCATCGTCAGCCAGACACCAGTGACGATCTGGTTGACCAGCACCAGCAGTGCCAGGGAACCGAAGAAGTAGAAGAAGTTGAAGTTTTTTGGCGCGTAATATTTGCTGAGGTGGTCTTCCCACATTTTGGTAGCGGGGAAACGCGCATCCACCCAATCCATGAACTTGCTCATCAGGCTTTCTCCCCCTCGTTTACGCCAATGACAATGACATCGTCAGTCTCGTAGTGATGTGGCGGAACTGGCAGGTTCAAGGGGGCGGGTTGCGACTTGTAGACGCGGCCGGCGAGGTCGTAGTGAGAGCCGTGACAAGGGCAGAAATAGCCACCAACCCAGTCTTTGCCAAGGTCGGCAGGCGCCACTTCCGGGCGGAAGGTAGGCGAGCAACCCAAGTGGGTGCAGATACCGATCAGCAGTAAAATCTCTGGCTTGATCGAACGAACTTCCTTGTCGACGTAAGCGGGTTGGTCGGAGTTCTTCGAGTCGGGGTCAGACAGCTGGCCCTCGATTTTCTTCAGATTCCCCAGGATTTCCTCGGTACGGCGAACAATGAATACGGGCTGACCGCGCCACTCAGCAATCATTTGCTGGCCTGGGTCGATCTTGCTGACATTCACCTTCACCGGTGCACCTGCGGCTTTCGCCTTGGCACTGGGAAACCATGACCCCACGAACGGGACCGCAGCCCCCACCGCTCCTGCAGCACCCACCACGGATGTGGCTGCTACCAAGAAGCGACGCCGGCCTGCATTCACGCCGTCATTGCTCATTCAGTCCTCTCCCATCAGCTTTTTGGCCTGTTAAATCAGGCGTCTACTAAGTATTGAAGCTTTGCTTATAAAAATTTTGTCGGATGGTAATGAAAAGCCCCACGGATGACAAGGGAATTGCCCGAGCCCCGGCCTCCAAGCCTTGTAGTATAGGGCGTCTACGGATGTGGCAAGTTGTCACGGCGAAATTTGTGCATAAATCGCAGGCAATAAAAAACGCCCAGCTCCGTGAGGAGGCTGGGCGTTTTTGTGAAACGTAAAGCGAATTAACGCTTCGAGTACTGCGGACGCTTACGCGCTTTACGCAGACCGACTTTCTTACGTTCAACTTCACGGGCATCGCGAGTAACGAAGCCAGCTTTGCGCAGAGCGCCACGCAGGGTTTCGTCGTACTGCATCAGAGCGCGAGTGATACCGTGGCGGATTGCGCCAGCTTGACCACTTACACCGCCACCGATAACGGTGACGTAGATGTCGAACTTCTCAACGGTCTCGGTCAGTTCCAGCGGCTGACGAACTACCATGCGGGCAGTTTCGCGACCGAAGAAATTTTCCAGAGTGCGGTTGTTGATCGAGATGTTACCAGTGCCCGGACGCAGGAAAACGCGTGCGGTTGCGGTTTTGCGACGGCCAGTGCCGTAATTTTGAGTCGCCGACATAATGAACTATTCCGTTAAAACTTCAGTTCTTGGGGCTGCTGAGCAGCATGAGGGTGTACAGCGCCCGCATAGACTTTCAGCTTGCGAAACATATCGCGACCCAGTGGGCCCTTAGGCAGCATGCCTTTGACCGCGATTTCGATCGGGGCTTCAGGCTTCTTGGAAATCAGACCTTCGAAGTTCGAAGACTTGATACCGCCTGGGAAACCGGAGTGACGGTAGTACATTTTGTCTTGCGCTTTGTTGCCGGTAACACGTACCTGCTCAGCGTTGATGATCACGATGTAGTCACCGGTATCAACGTGAGGGGTGTACTCAGGCTTGTGCTTGCCACGGAGACGGCTGGCGACTTCAGTGGCCAGACGACCCAGGGTCTGACCAGCGGCGTCGACGACAAACCAGTCGCGCTGAACTGTTTCCGGTTTTGCAGTAAAAGTTGTCATTCTTTAATAGCCTCAGGGGCCGCCCTGTAAATTAGACGGCGGATCTTACTGAATAGTGCGTACTTTGACAAGTCAAAGGCAGCCGGATACAGACGCTATCGGGGGCTCGGGTCGGCGCGTCCGTTCAACGGCAAGATTCTTCGGCAGGCGGCGCATCACTTCCACTGCAGAAAGAGGTGGGCAATTATGCAGATTGCGAAAAAAAATTCAACCTGCTTTTATGATTGTTTTCCCGAAGGAGTACCCGATGGATTATCGACAGCTGGGCCGTACGGATCTGAACGTGAGCGCGATAGCCTTGGGCACCATGACCTGGGGCGAGCAGAACAGCGAGGCAGAGGCCTTCGCACAGATCGAACGAGCCAAGGCAGCAGGGATCAACTTCCTCGACACGGCAGAAATGTACCCGGTGCCGCCCAAGGCCGAGACCTATGCCACCACCGAGCGGTATATCGGCAACTACTTCAAAAGCCGTGGCGACCGCGCCGACTGGATCCTCGCCAGCAAGATCGCCGGCCCCGGCAATACCATTGACTACATCCGCGACGGCCACCTGCGCCACAACCGCAAGCACATCGTCGAAGCCCTCGACGCCAGCCTCAAGCGCCTGCAAACCGACTGGATCGACCTTTACCAGCTGCATTGGCCGGAGCGCAGCACCAACTTTTTCGGCCAACTGAGCTACAAGCACAAGGACGAAGACAACCTGACCCCGCTGGAAGAGACCCTCGAAGTGCTGGACGAGCAGGTGAAAGCCGGCAAGATCCGCCACATCGGCCTCTCCAACGAAACCCCGTGGGGCACCATGAAGTTCCTGGCCCTGGCCGAAGCCCGTGGCTGGACCCGCGCGGTGTCGATCCAGAACCCCTACAACCTGCTCAACCGCAGCTTTGAAGTGGGCTTGGCGGAAGTCGCGATACGTGAACAGTGCGGTTTGCTGGCCTACTCGCCCCTGGCGTTCGGCATGCTCAGCGGCAAGTACGAGAACGGCGCACGCCCGGCCAAAGCGCGCCTGACGGAATACAGCCGCTTCAGCCGTTACTTCAACCCGCAGTCGGAAGCGGCGTGCAGCCGTTACGTGGCGCTGGCGCGCGAACACGGCCTGGACCCGGCGCAGATGGCGCTGGCGTTTGTGACGCAACAGCCGTTTGTGACCAGCAACATTATTGGGGCCACGTCGCTTGAGCAGCTGGACAGCAACATTGCCAGTGCTGAGTTGAAGCTGTCAGCCGAGTTGTTGGCGGGGATTGAGGCGATTCAGAAGGATCATCCGAACCCAGCACCTTGATTAGCCCGCAATGATCATTCCCACGCTCCGCGTGGGAATGCATCCTGTGACGCTCTGCGTCACGACCTTAAAGCGGACGCGGAGCGTCCAGTGCCGCATTCCCACGCGGAGCGTGGGAACGATCGGCACACCACAAAACCTTCAAAGCGCCCGCGCAATGATCTCCTTCATGATCTCATTGGTCCCCGCATAAATCCGCTGCACCCGCGCATCCGCCCAGGCCCGCGCAATCGGGTATTCCCACATAAAGCCGTAGCCGCCGTGCAACTGCACGCACTCATCGAGTACCTTGCACTGCAGGTCCGTGGCCCAGTATTTGGCCATCGCCGCCGTGGGCACATCGAGCTTGCCCTCCAGGTGCAGCGCCATGCACTTGTCGACGAACACGCGGCCAATCTGAATCTCGGTGGCCATCTCCGCCAGCTTGAACCGGGTGTTCTGGAAATCCGCAATCGCCTTGCCGAACGCCTTACGCTCGCGGGTGTACTCCAGCGTCCATTCCAGCGCCGCCTCGGCGGATGACACGGCGCCAATCGCCACGGTCAAGCGCTCCTGCGGCAGCTCCTGCATCAAATAGGCGAAACCCATGCCCGCCTGGCCCAGCAGGTTTTCCTTGGGCACGCGTACGTCCTGGAAGAACAGCTCGGACGTATCCTGGGCCTTCATGCCGACCTTCTCCAGGCGCTTGCCCTTGTCGAAGCCCGGCGTGTCGGCCTCCACCAGAAACAGGCTGGTGCCCTTGGCGCCGGCCTTGGGGTCGGTCTTGGCGACGACAATCACCAGTTCGGCGAGGTAGCCGTTGGTGATGAAGGTCTTTGAGCCGTTGATCACATACTCATCGCCGTCCAGCACCGCCGTGGTTTTCACGCCTTGCAGGTCAGACCCGGCGCCCGGCTCGGTCATCGCAATCGCCGTGACCATCTCGCCGGAGATCAACTTGGGCAAATACTTTTGCTTCAGCGCCTCGCTGCCGTAATGCAGGATGTAGGGCGCAACAATGTCCGAATGCAGCGAAAAACCGATCCCGGTCAAACCCAGGCGACTGATCTCCTCGATCACCACCGCGCTGTACAAAAAGTCCGCGCCCAGCCCGCCGTATTCCTCGGGCAGGTGGGAGCACAGCATCCCCGCCTCCCCCGCCTTGCTCCAAAGCCCACGGTCGATATAGCCCTGTTTTTCCCATTGCCCATGGAACGGCGCGGCATGTTTTTCGAGGAAAGTGCGCACGCTCTCGCGAAAGAGTTCGTGCGAAGGGCTGTACAAGGTTCTGGGGATCATGGGGCACCTGCGTGGATTGTCGGACAAAAACAAGCCCACAGAGCCTATGCCCCGATGGCGTCACGGGACACTGGACACATGCGACAAAAAATAAGACGATCCAGCCGTCTGGTGACCACTTTCCCCTATAAGAATAAATGAAATTATGTCTAACCAAATCTCCACGCCGTTGCGGCGCGTCAGCATTTTGGCCATTGATCGGGTATTCGCTTCCACCCTCATGCAAGCCAAGGATTTCTTCCACCTCGCCAGCCTGCGTTACGGCAAGCAACAAGGCCTGGGCCTGACCCCAGCCTTCGAAACACGCCTGGTCAGCCCCGACGGGCAATCGGTGCGCAGCTTCAGCGATGTAATCATGCCGGTGGACGGCGGCCTGGAAGACGCCGACATCATCGTGCTGCCCGCCTTCTGGGACGACTTCGACGCCCTCTGCACCCGCTACCCGCAAGTGCTGCCGTGGCTGCGCGAACAACACGCGCGCGGCGCCGTGCTCTGCGGCGAAGCCACCGGGGTGTTCTGGCTGGCCGAAGCCGGCTTGCTCGATGGCAAGGAGGCGACTACCTACTGGCGCTTCTTCAACGCTTTCAGCGAACGCTTCCCGAACGTCCAGCTCAACGAGGACAAGCACCTCACCGACGCCGACAACCTCTACTGCGCCGGCGGCACCACCTCGGCGTGCGACCTCTACATTTATCTGATCGAACGCTTCTGCGGCGCCACCATCGCCCAGGCTGTGGCCCGTGACATTCTCTACGAAGTGCAGCGCAGCTATGCGCCCGGGCGCATCGGGTTTGGCGGGCAGAAGCTGCACCAGGACGTGATCATCCTGCAGATCCAGCACTGGCTCGAAGAGCATTTCGCCGACAAGTTCCGCTTCGAAGACGTCGCGCGGGAACACGGCATGAGCATCCGCAACTTCATGCGCCGCTTCCAGACCGCGACGGGCGACAAGCCCCTGCATTACCTGCAACGCCTGCGAATCGAGACGGCCAAAGGCCTGCTCTCGGCCAGCCGCAAGAGCATCAAGACCATCAGTTATGAGGTGGGGTATGACGATGCGAGTTTCTTTGCGCGGCTGTTCAGGCAGCACACAGAGCTGTCGCCGAACCAGTATCGGCAGCAGTTTCAGCAGGCTGCATAACCCGAGCTAAACACAAAACCAATGTGGGAGCTGGCTTGCCTGCGATAGCGGTGTATCAGCCAGCAGATAAGCTGACTGACAGACCGGCATCGCAGGCAAGCCAGCTCCCACAGTTGATCTCCATTGTTTTGGAGATTGGCTTAGGGCTTGTGGCCGCGCGACAGGAACTCGTGGGACTGCATTTCGAGCAAACGGCTCAGCGTGCGCTGGAACTCAAAGTTCAAGCGGCCGCCTGTATAGAGATCCTTAAGCTCGACTTCCGCCGAGATGATCAGCTTCACGTTACGGTCGTAGAACTCGTCGACCATGTTGATAAAGCGCCGCGCGATGTCGTCGGTGGTGACGCTCATCTGCTCCACGCCGCTCAGGATCACCGCGTGGAAGATCTTGCCGAGTTCGATGTAGTCGTTCTGGCTGCGTGGGCCGTCGCACAGTTGGCGGAATTCGAACCAGGCCACGTCGTCGCAGGTGCGCAGTGCGATGATTTCGCGGTTCTCGATCATCAGCTTGTCGTTTTCCACCGCCTTCGTGCATTCCGGCGTCAGCGCGCGGAAGCTTTTCTTCAGGCTGTCATGCGCCGCTTCGTTCAGCGGGAAGTGGAACAGCTCCGCTTGCTCCAGGTGACGCAGGCGGTAGTCGACGCCGCTGTCGACGTTGACGATGTCGGTGTTCTGCTTGATCAGCGCGATGGCTGGCAGGAAGCGTGCGCGTTGCAGGCCGTCCTTGTACAAGCCGTCGGGCACGATGTTCGAGGTGGCAACCAGGGTCACGCCGTTCTTGAACAGCTCTTCCATCAAGGTGCCGAGGATCATGGCATCGGTGATGTCGGAGACGAAGAACTCATCAAAGCAAATTACCCGCGCTTCGTCGGAGAAGCGCTTGGCGATGATGGTCAGCGGGTTTTTCTCACCCGGCAACGTCTTCATTTCTTCGTGCACGCGCTTCATGAAGCGGTGGAAGTGCGTACGGACCTTTTCCTTGAACGGCAGCGCTTCAAAGAAAGTGTCGACCAGGTACGTCTTGCCCCGGCCGACGCCGCCCCAGAAGTACAGGCCCTTGACCGGGGTGTGGTCTTTCTTGCCAAACAGCTTGCTGAACATCCCTGGCTTGCTTTGCGAGGCCGCGACCAGGTCGTCGTACAGGCGCTGCAAATGACGCACCGCGTTTTCCTGGGCAGCGTCATGGAAGAATTCAGGGCGTTTCAGATCAGCTTGATATCGTTCTAGGGGCGTCATAATTCGTTAGCAAGGCAACAAAAACGGGCCGCCACTGTAACGACGGCCCTGATTAATGGCAATCAACCCTTGGTCGGGTTAATCCTCGATTGGGGTCAACGCAACGCGCAAGGCGGTGATGGCGGCGTCGCGCGACGCTTCGTCGGCAAACGCGGCGCTGTCGGCCACGGCGGCACCGTCAAGCCATACGCTGAAGCTCAAGGCTTCGTTGCGCACATCCAGCGCGTCGCCGTTTTGCAATTGTTTGGTCACGGCACCCGCGGCTTTACCGTCGGCAAAGTTGCGCGACAACAGCAGTTGCTCGCCATCGGCAGCCAACAGGCGGAAGCGGAAGCTGCCGTCGTCTTCACGGAAGCTCACAAAGCGCGCAGCTTTTGCGGCTTTCTTTTTCGCTGCAACCGGTGCTGCGGCTTGCTCGACGAACGAACGCAGACCAACGGCCTCACGCAGCTCAGCCAGGAACGGTGCCGCCACGGCGCGGGCTTTTTTGGCGCCGATCAGCAGCAGGTCTTCCATGTCCGAAGGACGCGACATCAGTTGATGGTAACGCTCACGCGCCTCACCCAACTGACCGTCCAGCAGCTGGAACAGACGGCTCTTCGCCTCGCCCCAACCCAAACCTTGCAGCAGTTCTGCTCGGAATTCTTCTTCCTGAGCCTTGCTGGCAAACGCCTGGAACAAGGTGAACAGGTGCGAGTTGTCCGGGTCCTTGGCTTCGCCCGGCGCGCGGGAATCGGTGACGATGCGCGAGATGGCGTCTTTCATGTCCTTGGCGCTGGTGAACAACGGGATGGTGTTGTCGTAGCTCTTCGACATCTTGCGGCCATCCAGGCCTGGCAAGGTCGCGACGCTTTCTTCGATCAGCGCCTCGGGCATGGTGAAGAATTCTTTACCGTTGCCAAACAGGTGGTTGAAACGCTGGCCAATGTCGCGGGCCATTTCCACGTGCTGGATCTGGTCACGGCCGACCGGCACTTTGTGCGCGTTGAACATCAAAATGTCCGCCGCCATCAACACCGGGTAGCTGTACAGGCCCATGCTGATGCCCGCATCCGGGTCTTCGCCGGCTTCGACGTTTTTGTCCACCGAGGCCTTGTAAGCATGGGCGCGGTTGAGCAAGCCCTTGGCGGCAACGCAGGTCAGCAGCCAGGTCAGTTCGGGGATTTCCGGGATGTCGGACTGGCGATAAAACGTCACCCGGTTCACATCCAGGCCACCGGCCAGCCAGGTCGCGGCGATTTCCATACGCGAGCGCTGGATGCGCTGCGGGTCATCGCATTTGATCAGGGCGTGGTAGTCGGCCAGGAAGTAGAAGGAGTCGGCATTGGCGTCCTGGCTGGCGAGGATCGCCGGGCGGATCGCACCGGCGTAGTTGCCCAGGTGCGGCGTGCCGGTGGTGGTGATGCCGGTGAGGATACGGGTACGAGTCGTCATGGGTAATCGCTTATCAGACTGCTATCAATTCGAGAGACGCGGCAGCACCAGATCCTTGAGATCGGTGAGCTTGCCATGAAAAAAGTGTCCGCATTCTGCCACTTTCAGCAGCTCATGGGGGCGATTCAGGGCCGCCGACCAGTCGTAGACGAGTTGCGGGTCGACCACTTCGTCGGTTTCTGGCTGAATCAGGGTCAATGGGCAGCCTTGAGGCAACAGATCGTTATCACTCAGACGCATCACCGCGGCCGCGACCATGAACAGATGTGACAGTTTTTCGCCCTTGGCTTCCAGACGGCCGCCGAGGCTGGCAGCCACGTATCCACCAAAGGAGAAGCCGAGCAGGGTGATCGGCAGGTCGGGGTGTTTTTCCCGCAGCCAGGTGGCGGCCGCTTCGGCATCGTCCACTTCACCAGTGGCCATATCGTGAGTGCCGGCACTCGCACCGACGCCACGGTAATTGAAACGCAATGTAATCAAACCGGCATCGCGGGCGGTGCGTTGCAGGGTCGATACGACTTTATTGAGCATGGTCCCACCCTGCACCGGGTTAGGGTGGCAGATCAGCGCCAGGCCACGGGGCTCGGGGTGATCCAGGTACAGGGCTTCCAATTGGCCTACCGGGCCATCGATCAAAACGGGGGTTTCACGCATGAGCAAGGAATGAACTCCGTGACCTCACAAAGGGTCGACTCGTCTAGCTAAAAGTCTGTGCATGGCATCATTGCGAGCTTAATCGCGGTATACAGCGCAGGTCCGAGCCGTTAACGTAAAGCAAAGCCGTTTATAGAGGAAGGACTCGTGGAACACTCGCTCTTAGTTTGGTTGTTGCCGACTCTTGCCCTGGTTGCCGGTGTCGCCATTGGATTCCTGGTTGCTCGCCTGCTGCCGAATGCCGCGCCTAACCGCACGCAGCGTCAGCTGGATGACATTCAGGAACGTTTTGACAGTTACCAGAACGAGGTGGTTACCCACTTCAACAGCACCGCGACCCTGGTCAAGAAGCTCACTCAGAGCTATCAGGAAGTACAGGATCACCTCGCCGATGGCGCTAACCGCCTGGCCCTCGACGACATCACCCGTCAGCGTCTGCTGGCCGCGCTGCATTCCGATGCACCGCAAGCTCCACGGGAACGCCTGACCCCACCCCGGGAAAATCAGGAACCGCCACGGGACTACGCGCCAAAAACGCCGAACGCCCCGGGCATGCTGGATGAGCATTACGGCTTGAAGAAGTAAGTCATTTTCAAGCGTTAAAAAAGCCCGGCTGATCAATGATCAGCCGGGCTTTTTTCTTTCAGACGACACCGGTCAAATGTGGGAGCTGGCTTGCCTGCGATTGCAGTCGGCCAGTTGATACACCTGCGGCTGACACACCGCCATCGCGGGCAAGCCCGGCTCCCACATGGACCGCATACGACCTTAAGCCGGTTGTTGTTCCTGCAACAACCCACCCTCGATCCGCACATGCCGCCCATGGAAGCGCTTGAGACTGCTGCGATGCCCAACGCTGACAACGCTCAGCCCCGGCAGCTCATCGATCAACGCCTGATACAACGTCGCCTCATCCTCTTCATCCATGGCCGACGTCGCTTCGTCCATGTACAGCCACTGCGGCGCAAACAACAACGCACGGGCAAACGCCAGACGCTGCTGCTCACCCGGCGAGAGCATGCGCTGCCAATGGTTCGCCTCATCCAGACGCGAGACCAGGTGCGGCAGGCGGCAGGTTTCCAGCACCTGTGCATAACGTTCTGCCGGGTAAACGCTGTCGTCCTGTGGATAACTCAGCACCGCCTTCAATGTGCCAATCGGCAGATAAGGCTTCTGCGGCAGAAACAGGTAACGCGCAGCCGGCACGCGAATGCTGCCGTGGCCCGCCGGCCACAAGTGCCCCATGGCCCGCAGCAGCGTACTTTTGCCGCTGCCCGAGCGCCCGCTGAGCATCAAACGCTCGCCAGACTCGACAGTCATGTCGGCGTCGGTGAGCAGGTGACGACCATCGGCCAGGTCCATGCCCAGGCCCTGCACCACCAGACGCTCGCCCTCATCGCGCACATCAATCGCAGCAGGGCGCTGTTCGTTTTCGCTCATGGCCTGCTGGAAGCTCAGCAGACGGTCACTGGTAGCGCGCCAGCTCGCCAGGTCAGAGTAAGCGCTGATAAACCAGCTGAAGTTGCCCTGCACGTTGCCGAAGGCCGAGTTGATTTGCATCAGCTCGCCCAACTCGATCTTGCCGGCGAAATAGCGTGGGGCCGCCACGATAAAGGCAAAGACAATGGCGATTTGTTCGTAACCGGCGGTGAAGAACGTCAGGCGCTTGGACACTTTCATGATGTCCCAGTAGTTCTGCCAGACCTTGCCGAACCGCGTGCTCAAGCGTTGCTTTTCATTCGGCTCGCCGTTGTACAGGGCGATGCTCTCGGCGTTCTCACGTACACGTACCATGGAGAAACGCAGGTCTGCTTCGAAGCGTTGTTGTTGGTTGCTCAGGCCGATCAAGCGACGGCCAATCAGGTGAGTCAGCCAGCTGCCAACCGCGGCATACAGCAGTGCGCACCAGAACATATAGCCGGGAATGGTGATCCCAAACACTTCGATGCTGCCCGACACTCCCCACAAAATAATCGAGAACGACACCAGGCTGACAACGTTGCGCAGCAGGCCCAGGCCAAGGCTCAAGGTGGTCGAGGTGAAGTTGTTGAGGTCTTCGGAAATCCGCTGGTCCGGGTTATCGGTGTAACCGCCCTGCTCCAGCTGGTAATAGTTTTTGTTGCCGAGCCAGCGCGTGAAATGCTTTTCGGTGAGCCAGGCGCGCCAGCGGATGGTCAGCATCTGGGTCAGGTACAGGCGGTACACAGCGCCAAGGATAGCCACGGTGGCGATGCCACAGAAATAGCCGATCAGTTGCCAGAAGGCCTCGGTGTCCTTCTTCTCCAGGGCGTTGTAGAAATCCTTGTACCAGTGGTTGATCCACACGGAAATAGCCACGCTGAACAGTGACAGCGCGATCACCGCTGCCAGCAACATCCAGGCCTTGCCCTTCTCTTCACTGCGCCAATAGGGCGTGATCATCGCCCAGGTTCGGCGAAAGAAGTGCCCACGCACCGCGTCATTGACCGCGGAGTACTCAGCGTTCTGATTCATCGTTCAGGCTCTGTAAGAAAATGTGACAGGCGTTTGAACCGATCATAGACGATCGGTTCGGGGCTCCGTGCAGCCTGAAGCAAATTGTTCAGTCAGGGTTCAGCGCCGTACCGGGCGTTTCTGCAACTTGCGCTGCAACGTACGGCGGTGCATGCCGAGGGCGCGGGCGGTGGCGGAGATGTTGCCTTCGTGCTCGGTCAGCACGCGCTGGATGTGTTCCCACTGCAGGCGGTCCACCGACATCGGGTTTTCCGGCACCAGGGTGTCGAGGTCGGCGTGCTCGGAGAGCAAGGCGGCCAGCACGTCGTCGGCATCGGCCGGTTTGCACAGGTAGTTGCAGGCGCCGCGCTTGATGGCCTCGACAGCCGTGGCGATGCTGGAATAACCCGTGAGGATCACCACGCGCATCTCCGGGTCGAGTTCGAGCAACTTGGGCAACAGCACCAGGCCCGAGTCGCCGTCCATTTTCAGGTCGAGCGCGGCATAGTCCGGCAGGTCTGCCTGGGCGATCGTCAGGCCCTCTTCGGCCGAGCCTGCGGTGCTTACGCGAAAACCCCGGCGGCTCATGGCACGCGCCATGACGCGGGTAAAGGTGGCGTCGTCATCTACCAGCAACAAATGCGGCAGTTCTTCGCCTTCGACTTGGATCTCGTCACTCATCGATATCTCCTCGTGCGACACGTGGCAGGCGCAGCTCGGTAAGCGTACCGCCTTCCTCATGACTATAGAGTTTCACTGAGCCGCCCGCGCGGGTCACGCTGGCCTTGCTCAAAAACAGGCCCAGGCCGAAGCCTTTGCCCTTGGTGGTAAAGAAGGGTTTGCCGATCTGCTCGGCAATGGCCAGCGGCACGCCCGCGCCGTGGTCACGAATGCTGATGGTCACGTTTTCCGCGTCCCAGTCCAGCTGCACACCCAGGCCTTCGGGGCAGGCGTCGGCGGCGTTGTTCAGCAGGTTGAGCAGCGCTTGGGTCAGGTCCGGCGGCGGCGCCATGCGTGGCACGCTGCCCTGGCCTAATAGATGAAAGCGGTAGCTGGCTTCGGGGCGCATCAGGTGCCAGCGATTCAGCGCTTCGTCGAGCCACCGGGTCACGTCCTGCATGTCCACCGCGAGGCGGCGATTGGCTTCGGCGGCGCGCACCAGTTGCTGCAAGGTGTGCTTGCACTGCTTGACCTGTTCCTGCAGCACGCTGAGGTCATCTTGCAGGGCCGGGTCAGGATGATCCTGGACCATCTCATTGAGCAGCACACTCATCGTCGCCAACGGTGTGCCCAATTCATGGGCGGCGCCGGCGGCCTGGGTGGCGACGGCGAGCAGTTGCTGGTCACGCAAGCCTTCTTCACGGCGAATCGCGCGTAGTTCTTCCTGGCGACGCAACTCTTCAGCCATGCGCGCGGCGAAAAACGTGATCACCGCAGCCGACAGCGCGAAGCTCAGCCACATCCCGTAGATCTGCAGGTTTTCACGGGCGATGGGAAATGTCTGCAACGGGTAGAACCTGGCCAGCAACAGGGTGTACAGGGCCAGCGCGATACCCGACAGCACCACCGAGTAGCGCCACGGCAAGGTCACGGCGGCGATGGTCAGTGGCACCAGGTAATAGGACACAAAGGGGTTGGTGGAACCACCCGAGAAATAAAGCAACACACTGTGGATAAACAGGTCGCAGGCCAGTTGCAGGGCATATTCCAGCTCGGTCACTGGCCATGTTGTGCGCAGCCGGATAGCGGTAAACACACACAGAACAATGGAGAAACCGAGGGTTACACCCAATTGCAGCCACGGCAGTGGCAACAGGTCGAACCAATAGGCGAGCCCGACGGAGCCGGCCTGCGCGGCCAGTACCAGGGTGCGGATGAACGTCAGGCGCCAGAGGTTCTGGCGTGTGGCGGAAGTCAGTTTTACGGCGGCGAGCATGAGCTCTCCCGGTGAGCGCTGCAGGCGGATCGGCACGAGTATAAACGAAGCAGACCCGCCGCCACGGCCTGTGTGGCTCTTTGACGCAGGCACGGCAGATGACCGTTCGTCGGCGGCGCCATGACTTGTAGGTAATGTGTAAACCCGAAGAACCCGATGCCACCGTCTACAGTCATACCGAACACGAATACCTTAAGGAGCTTCCATGTCTCGTTTCACTCGCAGTGCCGCTGTTATCACCCTCAGCGTCGGCGCCCTGGCCAGCCTGCCGGCGCTCGCCGCCGATGCGCTGAACTACAACCAGATTTCCCTGCGCGCCGAGGTCAGCCAGGAGGTTGCCCGCGACAAGATGATCGTGACCCTTTACACCGAGTCCCAGAACAGCGACCCGGCCAAGCTTGCCGCCGAAATCACCAACACCATGAACAAGGCGCTTGGCGAGGCCCGCGAAGTCAAAGGCGTGACCCTGCGTCAGGGCAGCCGTAACAGCTACCCGATCTACGACAACAAAAACCAGAAGATCACCGGCTGGCGCGAGCGCGCCGAGCTGCGCCTGGAAAGCGCCGACTTCCCGGCCTTGTCCAAGCTCACCGGCGACCTGCTGAATACCCTGAAAATGGAAAACATGGACTTCGCCATTGCCGACAGTACGCGCAAGTCCAGCGAAGACGCGCTGCTCAAGGACGCCGTCGCCGCTTTCAAGGCCCGCGCCCAATTGGCCACCGACGCTCTCGGCGGCAAGGGCTACAAAATCGTCAACCTGAACTTCAACACCAACGGCTACCCGATGCCCTACGCACGTAATGGCGGGATGATGATGAAAGCCGCCATGGCCGATTCGGCGCCCACGCCTGAAGTGGAAGCCGGCACCAGCCAGGTCAACATGAGCGCCGATGGCGTGATTGAAGTGCTGATGCAGTGACCCCTACCTGACAAACCTGAACGGCGGTAACCTCGGTGACCGCCGTTTTCGTTTGGGCAGCGTTTATATGCCTGCCACTTCAGGGGTCTCCATGGAAAGAATCGCCTTAAAACCGCTCCTCCTCGCCGCAAGCCTGCTGGCGTTTATGCCGATGGCCCACGCCGCCACCACCCTGGTCTATTGCTCCGAAGCCAGCCCCGCCGGTTTCGACCCCAGCCAGTACACCAGCGGCACCGATTTTGATGCCTCGGCCGAAACCGTGTTCAACCGCCTGACCCAGTTCAAGCGCGGTGGCACTGAAGTCGAACCCGGCCTGGCGACGAGCTGGGATGTGTCCAAAGACGGCCTGACCTACACCTTCCACCTGCGTGACGGCGTCAAGTTTCACACCACGGATTACTTCACCCCGACCCGCGACTTCAACGCGGAAGATGTGCTGTTCACCTTCAACCGCCTGCTGGACGCCGACAGCCCTTTTCGCAAGGCCTACCCGTCCGAGTCGCCGTACTTCACCGACATGGGGTTGAACACCACGATCAAGAGCGTCGAGAAAGTCGACGAGCACACCGTGCGTTTCAACCTGAATAACGTCGACGCCTCGTTCGTGCAGAACCTGGCCATGAGCTTTGCCTCGGTGCAGTCCGCGGAATACGCCGCCCAGCTTTTGAAGGAAGGCAAAGCCGAAGAGATCAACCAGAAACCGGTGGGTACCGGCCCGTTTGTGTTCAAGCGTTACCAGAAAGACTCGCAGATTCGCTACGTCGCCAATAAGCAGTATTGGAAACCTGAAGACGTGAAGCTCGACAACCTGGTGTTCGCCATCACCCCGGACGCCGCCGCGCGCCTGCAGAAACTCAAGGCCGGCGAATGCCAGGTCAGCGGTTATCCGCGCCCGTCGGACATCGAGATCATGAAGCAGGACCCCAACCTGCGCGTGCTGCAACAGGCCGGTTTCAACCTGGGCTTCCTGGCTTACAACGTGACGCATCCGCCGCTGGACCAGCTCAAAGTGCGCCAGGCATTGGACATGGCCATCGACAAGCCAGCCATTATCAAGGCTGTGTACCAGAGCGCCGGGCAATTGGCGCAGAACGCACTGCCTCCGGCGCAGTGGTCTTATGACCCGAACATCAAGGACGCCCCGTACGACCCGACCAAGGCACGGGCGCTACTAAAAGAAGCAGGGGTTGCACCAGGTACCACCATCAACCTGTGGGCGATGACCGTTCAGCGCGCCTCCAATCCGAACGCGCGCATGTCGGCGCAAATGATCCAGCAGGATTGGGAAAAAGTCGGCATCAAAGCCAACATCGTCAGCTATGAGTGGGGTGAATACATCAAGCGCGCCAAAAATGGCGAGCATGACGCGATGATTTATGGCTGGACGGGCGACAACGGCGACCCGGATAACTGGCTCGGTGTGCTCTACAGTTGTGCTGCGGTCAAGGGCAGCAACTACGCCAAATGGTGTAACCCGGCCTACGACAAACTCGTGCAGCAGGCCAAGGTCAGCAATGACCGTGAGCAGCGTATCAAGTGGTATCAACAGGCGCAGAAAATCCTTAAGGATCAGGTACCTATAACGCCTATTGCGAACTCGACGGTTTTCCAGCCACTTCGCAAGGAAGTGCAGGACTTCAAGATCAGCCCCTTTGGCCTCACGCCGTTCTACGGTGTCAGTCTAGATAAGTAACAAGCCCGCCCCAACCGAGTGCGCCAGACGCCTCGGTTGGTCATTTTTGGTGCGCCCTACGCACCGAAAAAAGCCTCTAAATATATGCATTTATGTCGAAACTTTCATAAATGCGACATTCCTGTACGTTCGTACCACACTTTGACCCTCACGACGGTTCAACATCTTGCAATGGGTATGGCGCCTGCATAAGTATCCGCAGGCCGACTCACGAGGTCGCCCTCACCACCAAAAATGACAACAAATCATGAGGCCAACATGCTTAAACACGCAGTCCTTCCGCTTCTAGTGAGCGCTGGCCTTATGGCCGCAGCTCCTTTCGCCCAAGCGGCGAGCAACCTGGTGTTCTGCTCCGAAGGGAGCCCGGCCGGTTTTGATCCAGGCCAGTACACCACCGGAACAGACTTCGATGCCTCGGCCGAAACCATGTTCAACCGTCTGACCCAGTTCGAACGCGGCGGCACCGCTGTGATTCCTGGGCTGGCCACCAGCTGGGACGTGTCCCCGGATGGCCTCACGTACACGTTCCACCTGCGCGACGGCGTGAAGTTCCACACCACCTCGTACTTCAAGCCGACCCGTACCTTTAATGCCGATGACGTGTTGTTCACGTTCAACCGCATGATCAACAAGGACGATCCGTTCCGCAAAGCCTACCCAACCGAGTTCCCGTACTTCACGGACATGGGTATGGACACCAACATCAAGAACATCGAGAAAGTCGATGACCACACCGTCAAGTTCACCCTTGGCACCGTGGACGCCGCCTTCATCCAGAACCTGGCGATGAGCTTCGCGTCGATCCAGTCCGCCGAATACGCCGCGCAACTGTTGAAGGAAGGCAAAGCGCCGGACATCAACCAGAAGCCAATCGGCACTGGCCCGTTCGTGTTCAAGAGCTACCAGAAAGACTCGAACATCCGTTACACCGGCAACAAGGACTACTGGAAACCTGATGACGTGAAGATCGATAACCTGATCTTCGCTATCACCACCGACCCGTCGGTGCGCATCCAGAAGCTCAAGAAAAACGAATGCCAGATCACCCTGTTCCCGCGTCCGGCCGACCTCAAGGCGCTGGGTGAAGACAAGGACCTGAAACTGCCGCACCAGGCCGGTTTCAACCTGGGCTACATCGCTTACAACGTCATGCCGGTTCTCAAAGGCCAGACCGCCGCCAACCCGCTGTCCGACCTGCGTGTACGTGAAGCGCTGGACATGTCGGTGAACAAGCAGCAGATCATCGACTCCGTGTACCAGGGCGCAGGCCAACTGGCCGTCAACGCCATGCCGCCGACCCAGTGGTCCTACGACACCACCATCAAGGATGCGCCGTACGACGTGACCAAAGCCAAGGCTTTGCTCAAGGAAGCGGGCGTCAAGGAAGGTACCGAGATCACCCTGTGGGCCATGCCGGTTCAGCGTCCGTACAACCCGAACGCGAAGCTGATGGCTGAAATGCTGCAGAACGACTGGAAACAGATCGGTCTGAAAGTGAACATCGTCAGCTACGAGTGGGGCGAGTACATCAAGCGTTCCAAAGGCGGCGAGAACCAGGCCATGATCATTGGCTGGAGCGGCGACAATGGTGACCCGGACAACTGGCTGAACGTGCTGTTCGGCTGCGACTCGCTGGCCGGTAACAACTTCTCCAAATGGTGCGACAAGAAATTCGACGGCATCGTAAAAGAAGCCAAGGCCACATCGGATGTCGCCAAACGCACCGAGCTGTACAAGCAGGCGCAACATATCCTCAAAGATGCAGTCCCGATGACACCTATCGCGCACTCGACGGTGTATCAACCCATGCGCAACACCGTGCAGGACTTCAAGATCAGCCCGTTTGGCTTGAACTCCTTTTACGGCGTGAGCGTAAGCGGCAAGTAAGGATCAGTAACGGCGACGTTTCATAACGTCGCCGTTATTACATCTGCCTAGACCGTAGGAAACAGAGCACAAGCGCAACCATTGCCGTCCTACAGCAATGAGCCGCGACCTGTGCATCCGTTGCCTACAAGGTCAGTCAGTTTTCGCGCATTTACTGCGAAGTCCGTGACCCATAACGTCGCAGGACTGCAGCCGCGCCTATCTGAAGGGCACTTGCTGTGAGTGGGATCAGTGATGTTTTCCGGGCTTTTTGCCCGGGAGATTGCTCGCTGATGACAACTACAAACAAGGATCGGGATCGTCATGCGCCATACCACTGTTCTATCCGCAATTTTTGGCACCAGCCTGCTGGCTGCGGCCTCAATGGGCCAAGCCGCCGAGAAGAAGAGCCTGGTGTTCTGCTCCGAAGGCAGCCCGGCAGGTTTTGACACCGCGCAGTACACCACCGCCACTGACAACGATGCAGCGGAGCCTTTGTACAACCGCCTGGTTGAGTTCGAAAAAGGCGCGACCAATGTGGTGCCTGGGCTGGCAACCCAGTGGGATATTTCGCCAGACGGCCTGACCTACACCTTCCACCTGCGACAAGGGGTGAAATTCCACAGCAACAAGGAATTCAAGCCGACGCGCGACTTCAACGCCGACGACGTGCTGTTCACCTTCAACCGCATGCTTGACCCCGAGTACCCGTTTCGCAAGGCCTACCCTACCGAGTTTCCGTACTTCAACGGGATGAGCCTGAACAAGAACATTGCCAAGGTCGAAAAAACCGACCCGCACACCGTGGTGATGACCCTGAACACGGTCGACGCCGCGTTTGTACAAAACATCGCCATGAGCTTTGCCTCGATCTTGTCGGCTGAATATGCCGAACAGTTGCTCAAGGAAGGCAAGCCCAGCGACATCAACCAGAAGCCGATCGGCACTGGCCCGTTTGTGTTCCAGCGCTACCAGAAAGATTCGCAGATCCGGTACGTGGGCAACAAACAGTACTGGGACCCGAGCCGGGTCAAGCTTGACCAACTGATTTTCGCCATCAACACCGACGCGTCAGTACGTGTGCAGAAGCTCAAGGCCGGCGAATGCCAGATCACCCTGCACCCGCGCCCGGCTGACGTCGATGCGCTCAAGGCCGACCCGAACCTGCAGTTGCTGACCAAGCCCGGTTTTAACCTGGGTTACATCGCCTACAACGTGCGTCACAAGCCCTTCGACCAACTCGAAGTGCGCCAGGCGCTGGACATGGCGGTGAACAAGCAGAGCATCCTGAACGCTGTGTACCAGGGCGCCGGGCAACTGGCGGTCAACGCCATGCCGCCGACCCAGTGGTCTTACGACGACACCATCAAGGACGCACCCTACAACCCGGAAAAAGCCAAGGAATTGCTCAAGGCCGCCGGCGTGAAGGAAGGCACTGAAATCACCCTGTGGGCGATGCCGGTACAACGTCCGTACAACCCCAACGCCAAGCTGATGGCCGAGATGCTGCAAAGCGACTGGGCCAAGATCGGCCTCAAGGTCAAGATCGTCAGCTACGAGTGGGGCGAGTACATCAAGCGCACCAAGAACGGTGAGCACGACATCAGCCTCATCGGCTGGACCGGTGACAACGGTGACCCGGACAACTGGATGGGCACCCTTTACAGCTGCGACGCCATCGGCGGGAACAACTACTCCATGTGGTGTGACCCGGCGTACGACAAGCTGGTCAAGCAAGCCAAGGTCGTGACCGACCGCGAACAAAGGACTGTTCTGTACAAACAGGCGCAGCAACTGCTCAAGCAGCAGGTGCCGATCACGCCAGTCGCCCACTCGACGGTCAACCAGCCGTTAAGCGCCAAAGTTGAAGGGTTCCAAGTCAGCCCCTTCGGCCGCAACGTGTTCTCGGGCGTCAGTCTCAACCCATAAGAAAATAACCGGATGGTGGAGGGCGAAGTCGGCTCTCCAGCAAACGTGCAGCCTTTTGTTGGGAATTTTCCTACGGCAAACGTTTGCAAAAGCTTGAACGAGTTACACACCCAATAGCCGGTTCACCTAAAAAGACCGGCATTAAAAAGAGAACCAAAGGAGCTCCACCCATGAAACTGAGCAGCAAAGCGCTTCTGGCCCTGGCCATCAGCAGCATCACGGCAACCGCCTTCGCTGAAACCCAAAGCCAGGACTTCGTTCCTACCACATTGGCCGGCACCAGTGCCCAAAGCGAGGCCAAAGGCTTTGTCGATGGTGCAAGCCTGGGCGGTACCACCCGTAACTGGTTCTCCAACGAACAGAAGTTCCGCGGCGGCAAGTTCACTTACCAGAAGCACGGCGAAGCACGTACCGACGCATATCGTACTAACTGGGTACAGGGCACCATCCTGAACCTGAGCTCGGGCTTTACCCAAGGCACCGTAGGCGTTGCGACCGAAGTGGCGGCTTACAACGCCATCGTGCTGGACAGCAGCAAGCGTGACATCAAGGGTGGTTCCAACCGTACCCTGGCCGACTCCGACGGCGACGCAGTTGATCAGTGGAGCAAACTGGGCCTGGCCAACGTCAAGTTCCGTGTGTCGAACACCACCTTGACCGCCGGTCGCCAGAACTTCAGCAGCGGCATCATCGACACCATCGGTAACCGTGCCCTGCCGTCGAGCTTTGAAGGTTTCGCCCTCAACAGCGAAGAGTTCAGCAACCTGTCGTTCCAGGGTGCTTACTTCGACCGCGTGTCGCCACGTACCGAACAGAGCCTGTCGAAATTCCGCAGCGAGTACGGCAATGGCCAGCAGGAAGCTGACCACGTCTACACCGCCGGTGTGAACTACCAGCCGTTCAAGAGCCTGAAAACCAGCTTCTTCGGCGCTCAAGTCAAAGACTTCTGGAACCAGTACTACTTCGGCGCTACCCACGAACTGGGTGACAGCCAGCAACTGAGCCTGACCACCGGCCTGAACTACTACAAAACCGTCGACGAAGGCAAAAAGTTGATGGGCAAGATCGACAACGACACTTACTCGCTGTCGCTTGGCCTGACTCACCAGGCTCACAGCCTGACCTTCTCGTACCAGGAAGTGAACGGTAACGAGTACTTCGACTACCTGCACGAAACCAACGGTATCTACCTGGCCAACTCCCTGACGTCCGACTTTAACGGTCCGAACGAGAAATCGTTCCAGATCGCTTACGGCATCAACATGGCCGAATACGGCGTGCCAGGCCTGAAGTTCAACATCTACTCGGCTCGCGGCTGGGGCATCGACGGTACTCACTACACCGGCGACGGCGGCCGTGCCGGCTTCGCTTACAACGGTATCCAGGCCCAGGACGGCGAGAAACACCAGGAATACGGTATCGGTACTTCCTACGCGGTTCAGAGCGGCGCACTCAAGGCCACCACCATTCGTGGTACCTACGTGACTCACCGCGCCACTGCCAACCAGGCTGACGGCAACATCCGTGAGTTCCGCCTGGTCACCACCATCCCGTTCAACATTCTTTAATTAGCGCCAGGTAGACGGCGGGCTCATCACGAGCCCGCCGTCTACGCTTGTCTGGTTCCATCGATTGCAGAGGGCTCTGAATGAAAATGCTCCCGCTACAAGCCGCCATTGCTGCTGCGCTGTTGAGCGTGGCGATCGGCGTTTCGGCCAAACCGCTGGTGGTCTGCACCGAAGCCAGCCCGGAAGGTTTTGACCCGGTTCTGTACACCACGGCGGTCACCTCTGACGCCGCCGCTGAAACCATGTTCAACCGCCTGGTCGACTTCAAGCCCGGTACCACCGAAGTGATTCCCGCGCTGGCCAAAGACCTGCCGGAAATCAGCGCCGATGGTTTGACCTACACGTTCCACCTGCGTGACGACATCAAGTTCCACACCACCGACTACTTCAAACCCACGCGCAACATGAATGCCGACGACGTGCTTTGGAGCTTCCAGCGCCAGCTGGACCCGAATCACCCTTGGCACAACAAGTCCAACGTGGGCTACCCATACTTTGAAAGCATGGGTTTCAAGGAACTGCTCAAGAGCGTCACGAAGACCGACGATCACACTGTCGTCTTCACGTTGACCCGTCCTGAAGCACCGTTCCTGGCCGACCTGGCCATGGCATTCTCTTCGATCCACTCCGCCGAATACGCCGATCAGTTGCTCAAGTCCGGCAAGACCGATGACCTGAACGCCAAGCCGATCGGCACCGGCCCGTTCATCTTCACCCGCTATGCCAAAGACGCCCAAGTGCGTTTCAAGGCCAACCCGGACTACTTCCGTGGCAAGCCGCCGGCTGACCCGCTGATCCTGGCGATCACCACCGACAACAACGTGCGCCTGCAAAAGCTGAAGGCCAACGAGTGCCAGATCGCGCTGTATCCGAAACCGGATGACGTGCCGAGCATGAAGGCCGACCCGAACCTGAAGGTAACGGAATTGGCGGCGATGACCACCGCCTACACCGCGCTGAACACTACGCACAAGTACATGAGCGACGCCCGCGTTCGTCACGCGATCAACATCGCGTTCGACAAAAAAGGCTACAACGAGTCTCTGTACGGCAAAGGCAACGCCGTGGATGCCACCGGCCCGTTTCCGCCAACGCTGCTGGGTTTCAACGATAAGCTGAAAAACCCGCCACGTGACCTCGACAAAGCCCGCGCCCTGCTTAAAGAAGCCGGCGTACCAGAAGGCACCGAATTCACCCTGTTCACCCGTAACGGCGGCGGCCCGACCAACCCTAACCCGTTGCTCGGCGCCCAGCGTATGCAGGCGGATCTCGCCCAGATTGGTCTTAAGGTCAATATCAAGGTTATGGAATGGGGCGAAATGCTCAAACGCGCCAAAGCCGGCGAGCCCGACATGGTTTCGGCCGGTTGGGCAGGGGATAACGGGGACCCGGATAACTTCCTCACACCAAACCTGAGTTGCGATGCAGCGAAAAACGGCGAAAACTACGCGCGCTGGTGTAACAAAGAGTTTCAGGACTTGATCGACAAAGCGCGCGCCATCGAGGAACCCTCGAAACGGGCCGCACTCTACGAACAAGCCATGGATGTCTTCGAAAAAGACCAACCGTGGATTCCGATGGCTTACCCGAAAATGTTTACCGCCATGCGCAAGAACGTCGAAGGCTTTACCCAAAGCCCTCTGACTACAAATAACTTCGCCACTACCCAGGTGAAGTAAATAAGAGAAACGCTCGGCACCGTCGACATTGACGGTGCCGAACCTGCCTAACCGGCTGATTGAGGTACACAACAAGATGTTTAGTTTTATTGCCCGCCGATTGGGGTTACTGATCCCCACGTTTTTCGGCATCACGTTGCTGACGTTTGCGTTGATTCGCATGATCCCCGGCGACCCCGTCGAAGTCATGATGGGCGAACGACGAGTCGACCCCGAGATGCACGCACAGGCAATGGAACGCCTTGGCCTTAACAAGCCGCTGTATGCGCAATACTTTGACTACGTAGGCAAACTCGCCCATGGCGACCTCGGCGAATCGCTGCGCACACGCACCAGCGTGTGGACCGAATTCACCGCCCTCTTCCCGGCGACCCTGGAACTGTCCATGGCCGCCCTGCTGTTCGCCGGTATCCTGGGCCTGTTGGCCGGGGTGATCGCGGCCCTGAAACGAGGATCCCTGTTCGACCATGGGGTGATGGGCATCTCCCTCGCGGGATATTCGATGCCGATCTTCTGGTGGGGCCTGATCCTGATCATGTTCTTCTCGGTGAGCCTGGGCTGGACCCCGGTTTCCGGGCGTATCGACCTGCTCTACGACATCGAGCCGCGCACCGGCTTCATGCTGATCGACACCCTGCTGGCTGACGAGCCGGACGCCTTCTTCGACGCCCTGCACCACCTGATCCTGCCGGCCATCGTGCTCGGCACCATCCCGCTGGCGGTAATCGCGCGGATGACCCGTTCGTCGATGCTCGAAGTATTGCGCGAAGACTACATCCGTACCGCCAAGGCCAAAGGCCTGTCGCCGGCGCGCGTGGTATTCGTGCACGGCCTGCGTAACGCGCTGATTCCGGTCCTCACCGTGGTCGGCCTGCAAGTCGGCACCCTGCTGGCCGGTGCGGTTCTGACCGAAACCATCTTCTCGTGGCCCGGCATCGGCAAATGGCTGATCGAAGCCATTGGCGCGCGGGACTACCCGGTGGTGCAAAACGGCATCCTGCTGATCGCCTGCCTGGTGATCCTGGTGAACTTCGTGGTGGATATCCTCTACGGCTTCGCCAACCCACGCATCCGTCACCAGCGCTGAGATCATGACCATGACCACACCTACTCAAGTGTCAGCAGTCGATCAAAGCCTGCTGTACCCGTCCCCGTACAAAGAATTCTGGCAAGCCTTCTCCAAGAACAAAGGCGCGGTTGCCGGCCTGTTGTTCATGTTGCTGGTGGTGTTTTGCGCGCTGTTCGCCCCTTGGGTGGCACCGCATAACCCGAGCGAGCAATACCGTGACTTCCTGCTGACCCCGCCAGCCTGGCTGGAAGGTGGGCAGATGCAATTCCTGCTCGGTACCGACGAACTGGGCCGTGACTTGCTCTCGCGCCTGATCCAGGGTTCGCGCCTGTCGCTGCTGATCGGCTTGTCGTCGGTGGTGATGTCGCTGATTCCGGGCATCCTGCTGGGCCTGTTCGCCGGCTTCTTCCCGCGCATGCTGGGCCCAACCATCATGCGTTTGATGGACATCATGCTGGCCCTGCCGTCGCTGCTGCTGGCAGTGGCCATTGTCGCGATCCTCGGCCCTGGCCTGATCAACACCGTGATTGCTATCGCTATCGTCTCGTTGCCGTCCTATGTGCGCTTGACCCGCGCGGCGGTGATGGGCGAACTGAACCGCGACTACGTGACCGCCGCCCGCCTCGCCGGCGCCGGCCTGCCGCGCCTGATGTTCATCACCGTGCTGCCCAACTGCATGGCGCCGCTGATCGTACAGGCCACCTTGAGCTTCTCCTCGGCGATTCTCGATGCCGCGGCCCTGGGCTTCCTCGGCCTTGGCGTACAACCGCCAACCCCTGAGTGGGGCACCATGCTGGCGTCGGCCCGTGACTACATCGAACGCGCCTGGTGGGTAGTGAGCTTGCCTGGTTTGACCATTTTGCTCAGCGTGCTGGCAATCAACTTGATGGGCGACGGCTTGCGCGATGCGCTGGACCCGAAACTCAAGAACGCCGCCTGAGGAGATTCCCATGTCACTGTTAGAAATCAAGAATCTCAATGTGCGCTTCGGCGACAAGACCGCCGTACCGGTGGTCGATGGCCTCGACATCTCCGTCGACAAAGGCGAAGTACTGGCGATCGTTGGCGAGTCGGGCTCGGGTAAATCCGTGACCATGATGGCGCTGATGGGCCTGATTGAGCACCCCGGCATCGTCACCGCCGACGCCCTGAACTTCGACGGCAAGGACATGCTCAAGCTGAGCAACCGCCAGCGCCGCCAGATCGTAGGCAAAGACTTGGCGATGGTGTTCCAGGACCCGATGACTGCGCTGAACCCCAGCTACACCGTGGGTTTCCAGATTGAAGAAGTGCTGCGCCTGCACCTGAAAATGTCCGGCAAGCAAGCGCGCAAGCGGGCCATCGAACTGCTCGAAAAAGTGGAAATCCCGGGCGCTGCCAGCCGTATGGATGCCTACCCGCACCAACTGTCCGGCGGTATGAGCCAGCGTGTGGCAATCGCCATGGCGATTGCCGGCGAGCCGAAACTGCTGATCGCGGATGAGCCGACCACGGCGTTGGACGTGACCATCCAGGCGCAGATCATGGAACTGCTGCTGGCCCTGCAAAAAGAGCAAAACATGGGCCTGGTGCTGATCACTCACGACCTCGCGGTGGTGGCTGAAACCGCCCAGCGCGTGTGCGTGATGTACGCAGGCCAAGCCGTGGAAGTCGGCCAGGTGCCGCAGTTGTTCGACATTCCGGCGCACCCGTACAGCGAAGCGCTGCTCAAGGCGATCCCCGAGCACAGCCTCGGCGCCACGCGCCTGGCCACGCTGCCGGGTATCGTGCCTGGTCGTTATGACCGCCCGCAGGGCTGCCTGCTGTCGCCGCGCTGCCCGTATGTGCAGGAATCCTGCCGTACTCAACGGCCTGGCCTTGACCCGAAAAGCAACAGCCTCGCGCGCTGCTTCTACCCCTTGAACCAGGAGGTGGCGTAATGGCCGTCGTTCTTACCGCCCGCGACCTCACCCGTCACTACGAAGTGTCCCGTGGCCTGTTCAAGGGCCACGCCCTGGTTCGTGCGCTTAACGGTGTGTCGTTTGAACTGGAAGCCGGCAAGACCCTCGCCGTGGTTGGCGAGTCGGGTTGCGGCAAATCCACCCTGGCCCGCGCACTGACGCTGATTGAAGAACCGTCTTCGGGCTCCTTGAAAATCGCCGGCCAGGAAGTCGCCGGCGCCGACAAGGCCCAGCGCAAGCAATTGCGCAAAGATGTGCAGATGGTGTTCCAGAGCCCGTACGCCTCGCTGAACCCACGGCAGAAAGTCGGTGATCAACTCGGCGAGCCGCTGTTGATCAACACCAACCTGTCCGCCGCCGAACGCCGCGAGAAAGTGCAGGCGATGATGAAGCAAGTGGGCCTGCGCCCTGAGCATTATCAGCGCTACCCGCACATGTTCTCCGGTGGCCAGCGCCAGCGCATCGCCCTGGCCCGCGCCATGATGCTGCAACCGAAAGTGCTGGTGGCGGATGAACCGACTTCGGCACTCGACGTATCGATCCAGGCCCAGGTGCTCAACCTGTTCATGGATTTGCAGCAGGAATTCAACACGGCCTACGTGTTCATTTCCCACAACCTCGCGGTGGTGCAACACGTCGCCGATGACGTGATGGTGATGTACCTCGGCCGCCCGGTGGAAGTCGGCCCCAAAGACGACATCTACGCGCGCCCGCTGCACCCGTACACCCAGGCGCTGCTGTCGGCCACCCCGACCATCCACCCGGACCCGAACAAGCCGAAGATCAAGATCGTCGGCGAGCTGCCCAACCCGCTGAACCCGCCGCCAGGCTGTGCTTTCCACAAGCGCTGCCCGTACGCGACCGCGCGCTGCAGCAGCGAGGAGCCGCTACTGCGGGCGCTGGATAACCGCCAAGTGGCGTGCCACTACGCGGAGCAATTCGTCGCCTGACCTGCAATAAAAAATGCCCTGGGTTATCAAGCCCAGGGCATTTACAGCGTTCTACCGCCCTGCCCGCCGGATTGCGCATCAGTCCGGCCGGCGGGGCTTTTTTATGGCGACTCAGGTATCGCTGTCACCTTCAGGGGTGTCATCGTCATCCGGCGGCGCTTGCTGGTCGTCATCATCCTTGCTGCCGCCCTGGTCCTCATCACCGGGTTCGGCTTCCGACTTGGCCAGCTGCAAGCCCTTGCCCTGTGTCTGCACCGCCGAAAAGCCCGCCTGGCTGCCCTGCGCCGGAGCATGCGCCCAGGCCGTCGACATCCCCAACGACAACAGCACCAGCACTTTGATCAACAGCACTACACGTTGAAAAATACTCATGGTCGATTTCCGTCCAGTCAGTAGATGAATCCCGCACGACAGCCTTTTACCGTCGCCAGGGTAGACGCTAGTCCTAATGCCGGGTTTATGCCAGACCTCACTTATTGCCGTCGTCATAGGTTTCGCTGTCTTCCCCTTCGTTGTAGGGGTTTTCTGCATCCTCCTTGGGGGCAGGCTGGGCCTGTGGCTGCCAGCCGCCGGAGTTGACCTCCTTCTGCTTTTTCTTGGTGACCGGGCCGGTGTCTTTCCACTGGGGGGTTCCGGCGCCGGCCAGCGCTGAGGTGCTCGCCAGCCCCAGGCACCCCAGCAGCACCAAATGGATGACGCGTTGAGTTATACGCAAGATCGCCTCCTGATCCGTCGGTGAATGGGTGGAATAGTCCAAACGCTAGCCCGGATGTGGGGTTAGCGCCAATGCTGCCGACTGAATGAAGATCAAATGTGGGAGCTGGCTTGCCTGCGATGGCCTCAACCGGATGCACCTGATGTACCGAGGTGCCAGCATCGCAGGCAAGCCAGCTCCCACAGTTTTGGCTTTGTGGCAGGCATGAAAAAGGGCGAAGCCATAACAGCTTCGCCCTCTTGTCTACCGCTCAGACCTTAATGGTGTTCGCGGGTCGCGCGGAATTTCACGTCCGGCCAGCGCTCTTCCATCAGCGCCAGGTTGACCCGGGTCGGCGCCAGGTAGGTCAGGTGACCACCGCCATCCACCGCGAGGTTTTCCACGGCCTTGTTGGAGAACTCTTCCAGTTTCTTCTTATCGCTGCACTCAATCCAGCGCGCGGAGTACACGGTGATCGGCTCATACGAGCACTCCACCTTGTATTCCTCTTTCAAGCGGCTGGCGACCACATCGAACTGCAGCACACCCACGGCGCCCAGAATGATGTCGTTGCTGCGCTCGGGGAAGAACACCTGGGTGGCGCCCTCTTCCGCCAATTGCTGCAAGCCTTGGCGCAGTTGCTTGGATTTCAGCGGGTCGCGCAGGCGTACGCGGCGGAACAGTTCCGGGGCGAAGTGCGGGATACCGGTAAAGCCCAGCGCTTCGCCTTCGGTGAAGGTGTCGCCGATCTGGATGGTGCCGTGGTTGTGCAAACCAATGATGTCGCCGGCAAAGGCTTCTTCGAGCTGTTCACGTTCAGAGGAGAAGAACGTCAGGGCGTCGCCGATGCGCACGTCCTTGCCGGTGCGCACATGGCGCATCTTCATGCCTTTTTCGTATTTGCCGGAGCAGATGCGCATAAAGGCGATACGGTCGCGGTGTTTCGGGTCCATGTTCGCCTGAATCTTGAACACGAAACCGGTGAATTTCTCTTCGACCGGCTCAACCGTACGCTCGTTGGCAACACGCGCCAAAGGCTTCGGCGCCCAGTCCACCACGGCGTCGAGCACGTGGTCCACACCGAAGTTGCCCAGTGCAGTCCCGAAGAACACTGGCGTTAGCTGGCCGTCGAGGAATTCCTGCTGGTTGAACTCATGGCAGGCGCCCTGCACCAGTTCCAGCTGGTCGACAAAGCGGTCGTACTCGTCACCCAGGTGGGCGCGAGCTTCGTCCGAATCAAGCTTCTCGATGATCTTGGTTTCGGTGCGCTCATGACCGTGGCCGGCGGTGTAGACAATGATGTAGTCATCGGCCAGGTGGTACACGCCCTTGAAATCGCGGTAGCAACCGATCGGCCAAGTGATCGGCGCGGCCTTGATCTTCAGGACGGCTTCGATTTCATCCAGCAGCTCGATCGGGTCGCGGATATCGCGGTCGAGTTTGTTGATAAAGCTGACGATCGGCGTGTCACGCAGACGGCAGACGTCCATCAGCGCGATGGTACGTGGCTCAACGCCTTTACCGCCGTCGAGCACCATCAGCGCCGAGTCCACCGCGGTCAGGGTGCGGTAGGTGTCTTCGGAGAAGTCTTCGTGGCCCGGGGTGTCGAGCAGGTTGACCATGTGGTCGCGATACGGGAATTGCATGACCGACGTGGTAATGGAAATACCCCGTTGTTTTTCCATTTCCATCCAGTCGGAGGTGGCATGGCGGTCGGATTTGCGGGATTTCACCGTGCCGGCCACAGCGATTGCCTTGCCCATCAGCAACAGCTTCTCGGTGATGGTGGTTTTACCGGCATCGGGGTGGGAAATAATGGCGAAAGTGCGGCGTTTCGCGACTTCGGCGGCCTGGTGGGTCATGGGAAATCGCCTGGCAGGTGAGTCAAAAAAGGGCGGCGAGTATAGCGCAAACCCCGGGCGCCGGACCACCGTTCACCCGATTGGGGGTGGCTAAATGCTGCCAAGTGTGGAACCTTTTAAAAGGTCGAGACGTCCACTCCCCTGCTACCGCACTCGGAACAGGGGCTGATAAATCAGCAAGTTAGCCTGACGAGGCTGCGCTCATGGCTCGATCGCATACCGCGTTGCCGGTATCGGCGAGCTGCATTTCGCGACCACATTCGCCGACAGCCAGGAATGGCATTGCCGCTCGGAAATGTGTTCGCCGACAGAAGAAAAAAAGGAGTCCGCCTGTGGCTATTCGCTATGGCAAAGGGCTGATAGGAGGAGCGGTTGTCGTCGCTCTCCTGGCCCTGCTGGTCCACTGGATTGGCATCAACACGATCGAACTGTACCGCGACGATTTGTTGTTTTACCTGCAAGCACACCTGATCCTCGTTCTTGTCTCCATGCTGGCTGCCCTCGTTGTAGGGATCCCCGCCGGTATCCTGCTCAGCCGACCGAACATGGTCGGGCGCGCAGAACGCTTCATGCAGATCTTCAACATCGGCAACACCGTCCCGCCCCTGGCCGTACTGGCCATCGCCCTCGGCGTCCTCGGCATCGGCAGTGGCCCGGCCATCTTCGCGCTGTTCCTCGCCTCCCTCCTGCCCATCGTGCGCAATACCTACGAAGGCCTGAAAAACGTTCAGGGTTCCCTGAAAGAAGCCGCCACCGGCATCGGCATGACACCGCGCCAGGTGCTGTTTCGCGTGGAATTGCCCAACGCCGTGCCGATCATCATCGGCGGTGTGCGTGTGGCCCTGGCGATCAACGTCGGTACCGCACCGTTGGCCTTCCTGATCGGCGCCAACAGCCTGGGCAGCCTGATTTTCCCCGGCATCGCTCTGAACAATCAGCCGCAATTGCTGCTCGGCGCCGCGTGCACCGCGCTGCTGGCCTTGCTGCTAGACGGCCTGGTGACCATGGCCAGCCGCCTCTGGCTGGAACGCGGGCTGCGTCCGTCTTAAGGCTTGGCAAAGGAAATCACATGAAAAAGCTGACATTGATACTGAGCTGCGTCCTGCTGTTCGCAGGTTTTGCGCAAGCCGCTGAAAAACCGGTGATCCGCATCGGCGCCCGGGTGTTCACCGAACAGACCCTGCTCGCCGAAATCACTTCCCAGTACCTGCGCACCAAGGGCTACGACACCCGCGTGACCGGCGGCCTGGGCAGCAACCTGGCGCGCAGTGCCCAGGAAAGCGGGCAACTGGACATGCTCTGGGAATACACCGGCGTGTCGCTGGTGGCTTACAACCATGTCGACGAGAAACTCGACAGCGCACAAACCTACGCCCGCGTGAAAGAACTCGACGCGAAGAAAGGCCTGGTCTGGCTGTCGCCGTCGAAATTCAGCAACACCTACGCGTTGGCGCTGCCCGACAACGTGGCCAAGGAATTCCCGCAGATCAACAGCATCAGCGACCTGACCAAGGCCCTCGCCGAGGACAGCAAACAAAACCGCCTGGTGGCCCTGGACACCGAGTTCGCCAACCGTTCCGACGGCATGGGTGGCATGGTCAAGCTGTACGACATGAACCTCACGCGCAAAAACACCCGCCAGATGGACGCCGGTCTGGTCTACACCGCCCTGCGTAATGGCCAGGTGTTTGCCGGCTTGGTCTACACCACCGACGGTCGCTTGAATGCCTTCAAATTGAAGCTGCTGGAAGATGACAAGCACTACTTCCCGGACTACACCGCAGCACCGGTGGTGCGTCAGGTGTACCTCGACGCCCACCCGCAGCTGGCCGCCGACCTCAAGCCGCTGGCCGACCTGTTTGACGACGAAACCATGCGCCAGCTGAACGCGCGGGTCGACGTCGACCATGAAAGCCCATCCGCCGTGGCCGCAGACTTCCTGCGCCAACACCCCATCAACTAAGAGGAGAAGACATGGAATTCCTGAACGCCTTTTCCCATCTTGATTGGGCCCAAGTCCTGCACCTGACCTGGCAGCACATCACCCTGGTCGGCATCGCCGTAATCCTGGCAATCGTCGTAGGCGTGCCCCTGGGCGTGCTGATGACGCGCTTCCCAACCTTGGCCGGCCCGCTGCAGGCCAGCGCCACGGTGTTGCTGACCGTGCCGTCCATCGCGCTGTTCGGCCTGCTGCTGCCGTTCTACTCCAAGTTCGGCCAGGGCCTGGGGCCGATGCCGGCGATCACCGCCGTGTTCCTGTATTCCCTGCTGCCGATCATGCGTAACACCTACCTCGCCCTGACTGGCGTGGAGGCGGGCATTCGCGAAGCCGCGCGCGGCATCGGCATGACCTTCGGCCAGCGCCTGCGCATGGTCGAACTGCCGATTGCCGTGCCGGTAATCCTCGCCGGTGTGCGCACCGCCGTAGTGATGAACATTGGTGTGATGACCATCGCCGCCACCATCGGCGCCGGTGGTCTGGGTGTACTTATTCTGGCTGCCATCAGCCGCAGCGACATGTCGATGCTGATCGTCGGCGCCGTACTGGTCAGCCTTCTGGCCATCTTCGCCGACCTGCTTTTGCAATGGCTGCAACGCTCGCTGACTCCAAAAGGACTGCTCAAATGATCGAACTTCAAAACCTGACCAAGACTTTTCAAAGCAACGGCAAGACTGTTTCCGCCGTAAACGACGTAAGCCTGACCGTCAACGAAGGCGAAATTTGCGTATTTCTCGGCCCGTCGGGCTGCGGCAAGAGCACCACGCTAAAAATGATCAACCGCCTGATCAAGCCCACCTCGGGCAAGATTCTGATCAACGGCGAAGACACCACCGACCTCGACGAAGTGACCCTGCGTCGCAACATCGGCTATGTGATCCAGCAGATCGGCCTGTTCCCGAACATGACCATCGAGGAAAACATCGTGGTCGTGCCCAAGCTCCTCGGTTGGGACAAACAAAAATGCCACGACCGCGCCCGCGAGTTGATGAGCATGATCAAGCTGGAACCCAAGCAGTACCTGCATCGCTACCCGCGTGAATTGTCGGGCGGCCAACAACAGCGGATCGGCGTGATCCGTGCACTGGCGGCCGATGCGCCGCTATTGCTGATGGATGAACCCTTCGGTGCGGTCGACCCGATCAACCGCGAAATGATCCAGAACGAATTCTTTGAGATGCAACGCGCGCTGAACAAGACCGTGATCATGGTCAGCCACGACATCGACGAGGCCATCAAGCTGGGCGACAAGATCGCGATCTTCCGCGCCGGAAAGCTGCTGCAGATCGACCACCCGGATACCTTGCTGGCCCATCCGGCTGATGAATTTGTGAGCAGCTTTGTGGGCCAGGACAGCACCCTCAAGCGCTTGCTGCTGGTGAAAGCTGAAGATGCGGCGGATAACGCCCCGTCGGTGAGCCCGGAAACCCCGGTGGCCGAAGCGCTGGAGCTGATGGACGAACTGGACCGCCGTTACGTGGTGGTCACCTGCGCCGAGAATAAAGGCCTGGGTTATGTACGACGTCGCGACCTGCACCGTCAGACCGGTACGTGCGGCCAGTACTTGCGCGAGTTCAACGCCACGGCGGCGTACGACGAGCACTTGCGCATCCTGTTGTCGCGCATGTACGAGTTCAACCGTTCGTGGTTGCCGGTGATGGATGCCGAGCGGGTGTTCTTGGGGGAAGTGACTCAGGAGTCGATTGCCGAGTACCTGAGCTCTGGTAAGTCGCGTGGGGGCAAGACCAGTATTGTGTCGCCTGCGGAAACCGCACTGGCCTAATGCTCAAGCGTTGCTGCCAAGCCTTGGCTCGGCAGCAATTGGCCCGCTTTATTTCAGCTGCGGGTTACAGCCCTGGGCAACCGCTTCTGCTTGAGAAACATAAGGACGATCCGGTTCCAAATTCCAAGTCTCTTTGCCTGCGGCAATGCTGGGTGTTGCAACATGGCATACAAACTGTCGGCGCATACTGGTGCCCATCCGGTCGAGATTCCACGAAGGATGGTTGGCTGCCTTAAGCGCCAGCTCTGCGAAAGCCACGTCGGTTTTTTCTGGACCAATAGTCCTGCCGCACGCAGTAGGCGTGACCTGCAGAGACGGGATGGTTTTCTTGGCGACCGGCTCGTAGTAGTTGTTGTTCCACTCCGCCTTTTCGATGTAGCTGTCGCAGGAGCCTTTATCCGCGTCGCCAGGGGGTACTTTCTGATCACCCGGAAGGTAGGTAAAAGTGGCATCGTCCGCCGTCGACGCCGGCATTTTCATATCGATTACCGGGATGAAAGCCCCTTTTCCCAGTCGAATCTGGGTGTCTTCAGACCATCTGCGTTGGTCGTCTTGCGCCAGCGTGCGACCTGCAAACGACTTCCCGTCAGCGTCAGGACGGCCTTTGATTCCGGTATAAATCCACGCCAGGATGGGAAGGTTTGAGTTGTCTGGCCACACCGCCAGCCGGGCCTCGGTCTGGGTCTTTATTTCTTCGTCCTTGATTAACTTTCTCGCTTCAATCGCAGCATTAAATGCGTCAGCCTTATTAAAACTTCCGCAATCTTTGACCGTATCAAAAATACATTGCTTTCTGTGATCGTTCCCGACGCTTCTATAATTAGCCAACCACGCAGCAGGTGTTTTCACACCTGCCTCCTGACACGTCTTTTCCACTTCAGCCGATGCCTTATAGTCAGCACAACCTGCATCAGTTCGATTATCTGTCCAGGCATCTACGGGCGCCATACACAGTGTTTTAACTTTGAGTTCACCCGGCGCAATAAAATCGTTGGGCTTTAATACAAATCCATTATTTTTAAGAAGACCCAGATCCTGATATTCAGAATCGATTCTGAAATACGAAACCGAAACCCCGCCGCTGACCTTTGAAGCAGGGCTTACATTCCATACAACGAAGGTCTTTCCGCTGTCAGTACCCCGCAGATAAAGGCCTGAACATTCTGAAGCCAGCCTGCCTGGCCCACAATCTCTTGCGGTGTGTTTATAAAAGTACGTCATCAGTGTAACGGCATCTGAGCCAGCACTGGCGTGAACGCCGGATGAAAACGCAACAATACTCATCACCCACAGTTTCACCCACAGTCCCATAAATCCATATTTTTTCATGACAGCCTCACAAGAAATTAACTTCTCAACTAAGCAGCCACTGCCTGACCGCACACTTATAAGCGCGCAGTTAAATACCTGCCCACGGGCAAACCCATGCGCATACAGCAAGCATTAGCCGCAATTAACAGCCGTATGAAAAGTTAACTTTCCCGCTTTAGTATTCTCAAAAACACCTTGTATGACTACTGTCAAACCTCACAGGTTTTCAGTGATTTTTTATACTGCTTCCTACTTACAAGGGTTCATTTAATTCCGAAATGGATCTATCGAACCTGCCTTGCGGAGGCGCAAAGCCTCCCGTAGCCGGATCACAACGGTTTCAGAACGTGAACGCGTTCCTGTGGAGCACCTTGGGGGAACATCTGCCTGTCATGCAGGTCGGTTAAACAGGACCTGAACGCGATGCCGCGACGAACGCGTGCAAAAACGCGACATTTTTAGTTGATCTCAAGCCCCTCACGTCCTAAAGTTCGCGCCGAACGTCCATGCTGGAAACGATCCATCCGGCTCAAGTACTGACGACGAGACAGCAAGGCCAAGGGAAGCGGTTATTCCCATGGCCTTTTTGCTTTCGGCGACATGCCTTGGGAAGTAGGCGAACCAAAGTGGGGATACGGAGGACGTTCATTTGCACCCATTGATCAAATTTGTTTGCCCTTAGGAGTTCCCAGCATGTCGATCAACGTCGAAGATTATTTCGCGCGCGCCACTTTTGACAAAATGAAGGCGTTCGCCGACAAGCAAGAAACCCCGTTCGTGGTGATCGACACCGCGATGATCAGCCAGGCCTACGATGACCTGCGCGCCGGTTTCGAATTCGCCAAAGTCTATTACGCGGTCAAGGCCAACCCTGCCGTCGAGATCATCGACCTGTTGAAAGACAAGGGTTCGAGCTTCGACATCGCCTCGATCTACGAGCTGGACAAGGTCATGGACCGCGGCGTCAGCCCGGACCGTATCAGCTACGGCAACACCATCAAGAAATCCAAGGACATCCGCTACTTCTTCGAGAAGGGTGTGCGCCTGTTCTCCACCGACTCCGAAGCCGACCTGCGCAACATCGCCAAGGCCGCACCGGGCTCGAAAGTCTATGTGCGCATCCTCACCGAAGGCTCGACCACGGCTGACTGGCCTTTGTCGCGCAAATTCGGCTGCCAGACCGACATGGCCATGGACCTGCTGATCCTCGCCCGCGACCTGGGCCTGGTGCCGTACGGCATCTCGTTCCACGTCGGCTCGCAACAGCGCGACATCAGCGTGTGGGACGCAGCAATCGCCAAGGTCAAAGTGATCTTCGAACGCCTCAAAGAAGAAGATGGCATCCAGCTGAAGCTGATCAACATGGGCGGCGGCTTCCCGGCCAACTACATCACCCGCACCAACAGCCTGGAAACCTACGCGGAAGAAATCATCCGTTTCCTCAAGGAAGACTTCGGCGACGACCTGCCGGAAATCATCCTGGAGCCGGGCCGTTCGCTGATCGCCAACGCCGGCATCCTGGTCAGCGAAGTGGTATTGGTTGCGCGTAAATCCCGCACCGCCGTCGAGCGTTGGGTGTACACGGATGTGGGCAAATTCTCCGGCCTGATCGAAACCATGGACGAAGCCATCAAGTTCCCGATCTGGACCGAGAAGAAAGGCGAGATGGAAGAAGTGGTCATCGCAGGCCCGACCTGCGACAGCGCCGACATCATGTACGAGAACTACAAGTACGGCCTGCCGCTGAACCTGGCGATTGGCGATCGGATGTACTGGTTGTCGACCGGTGCGTACACCACCAGCTACAGCGCGGTTGAATTCAATGGCTTTCCGCCGCTGAAGTCTTACTACGTGTAAGAACGCCGCACACAAAAAACCCATGACATTTCATGGGTTTTTTTATGGGTGTCTATCAATCAACGATCTTCGCGCACATGCCACAAACGCAAAATATAAATTGTTGACTCTTGAATTTCGTAGCGCATTTCGTAACGGCCAACCAAGAGTCTTCTTACGTCTCGCGGTTCGAATTCTTCAACCCGTTCGCCTATGCGCGGATTATTCAACAAGCTCATAGGTGCTTGGAAAAGTGACTGCACTGTACGCGCCGCGGCCATACGATTTACAACGGCGAGAAAGTCGAAAAGTCGAGCCAGGTCTGATAAAGCCTTACTGGTCCACTTCAACTCCATCAGCGAGGTACCGGCAGCGGCGTATCGGTACTCAAACTGTCTGCCCAGGCTTGAACTGCCTGTTGATCAATCACACGACCGGCATCGACATCGGCCATTGCCTCACGTGTCAGTCGACTGCGTTCTTCCTCAATATCGACCCAATCGGCGAGGGCTTGCTTAACGATCCAGCCACGCGAGCGGTCCATTCGCGCCGCCATTTGATCGACTTTTTGCGCCAGTGCCGTGGGGACGTGAGCTGTCAGTACTTTTGTGTCGGCGCCCATAAATCCTCTCTTCGCAACATCACGAAATATCTGATTAAAACTGAATCAGCTTCAATCATAGTGATTTAGAGTTGTACAGCAACAGGTACGTCAGGCCGCTCATCGCTTAATTGAGCAACTCGTTGCTCGAAATCATCCGACAAGGATCTGATTTCTGGCTGCGATGCACTCAACAACGCCTTGTGCGCAGTGCGTAAAAACTTCAAATTCCCCCCCGCCAGCGCCTTGCGCAGCCACTCCAGCGCAACATCAATCTGGCCTCTATCCGCCAGCACCGCGGCATAACTGAACTGCCCGCGAAAATCTCCGCCCTCGGCTGAGCGGCGATACCACTCCACCGCTGCTTCCAGATCCTGTGGGCAAACCTGCCCGTCTTCCAGATAACGCCCCACCAGATTCATGGATTTGGCGTGGCCCTGCTCTGCCGCCTGGCGATAAAAGGCCAGCGCTTGCGGCCGATCCTCAGTCACGCCACGGCCAGTGGCCAGCAAGTTGGCGTAGTTGTACTGGCCCCAATCCAGGCCGGTCTCTGCCGCAAGGCGATATTCCCGCGCCGCCGCCGCTTCATCCACAGCACAACCCCAACCATGTTCCAGGCAACGCCCAGCCATGTTGCGCGCCATCAGATGCCCGCCATTGGCCGCAATCTGGAACCAGCGCAACGCCAAAGCTTCATCACGTGAAATACCGCGCCCTTCCAGCAGGATCTGCCCAAGCAAGGCCTGGGCATCCACCACGCCTTCTTTGGCCGCCACTAGAATCGCCTGGGCGGCGCGTACCGGGGAGTCATCGAGCATGGATTGCAATTGCTCGACGTTGAGCACTTCTTCACGGCGCAACAAGAAGCCCATCTCAGACCTCAACCCAGCGGCGCAGCAGGTTGTGGTAAGTGCCGGTCAACTGGATCAGCGCCGGATGATCCGGCACATCGCGGGTCAATTGCTGGATGGCACCGTCCATCTCAAACAGCAAGGTGCGCTGGCTGTCTTCGCGCACCAGGCTTTGGGTCCAGAAGAACGAAGCGTAACGCGCGCCGCGGGTCACGGCGTTGACTTTGTGCAAGCTGGAACCGGGGTACAGCACCATGTCACCGGCCGGCAGCTTGACGCGTTGCAGGCCGAAGGTGTCCTGGATCTCCAGTTCGCCGCCGTCGTATTCCTCCGGGTCGCTGAAGAACAAGGTGGACGACAAGTCAGTGCGCACCCGCTCGTGGCTGCCCCGGGCCTGGCGCACGGCGTTGTCGATATGGAAGTCGAAACTGCCGCCTGCGGTGTAGCAATTCAGCAGCGGCGGGAAGACTTTGTGCGGTAACGCCGCCGACATAAACAGCGGGTTTTTCCACAACCGCTCCAGCATTGCCGCGCCGACTTCCTTGGCCAACGGGTGGCCTTCGGGCAATTGCAGGTTGTGTTTGGCCTTGGCGGACTGATGCCCGGCGGTGATTTTGCCGTCAGCCCACTCGGTATTTTCCAGCGCCTGGCGAATGCGCAGCACCTCCTCGCGAGAGAACAGGCCGGGAATGTGCAGCAGCATGGGGCAGTACCTGAAATCAGAGAGATGCCAATGGTATTGATTCTTATCCGCTCTGTAAAACGCGGGAGACGAACGAGTTCGTAAAAACCGTAAGGCAAAAGTGTAAAGAATGTAAATTCCTCACGAATAGCAATGTATCGCAATTGATAGAAAGTCTTGTTCACCCTATATTCCGCGGCCTCACCTCCTTGGGGAAAGGACAACTCATGTCGCGCACCATACAAAAAACACCTGCCAGTTCACCTCGCATGCTGGCTTCGGCCATCGGCGTTGCCCTCAGTGCCAGCTCTGCCGCCCAATTGGCGCAAGCGGCCGAAGACACCGAACCAAAAGGCCAGCGCAACAGCATCTCCCTTGGCGCCACCAGCATTACCGGTGAGGCACAGGACAACACGTCTTACCAGGTGGAAAAAGCTTCGTCGCAGAAGTACACCGCGCCACTGGTAGACACCCCACGCTCGGTCACCGTGGTGCCGCAACAAGTGTTGAAAGACACCGCCGCCACCTCGTTGCAGGACGCCTTGCGCACCGTGCCCGGCATCACCTTCGGCGCCGGTGAAGGTGGCAACCCCCAGGGCGACCGCCCGTTCATCCGTGGTTTTGACGCCCAGGGCGACACCTACCTGGACGGCGTACGCGACACCGGTGGGCAGAGCCGCGAGATTTTCGACATCGAATCGATTGAAGTCAGCAAAGGCCCTAACTCCTCCTTTGGCGGTCGCGGCTCGGCCGGCGGCAGCATCAACCTGGTCAGCAAGACGCCCCAAGCCCGGGACTTCACCAACGGCGGTTTCACCTACGGTTCCGACCAGACGCGCCGCTACGTGCTCGACGTCAACCGTCAGTTCCTCGACGACAGTGCCGCGTTCCGCCTGAACCTGATGAGCCACGAGCAAAACGTCGCCGGCCGCGATGTAATCGACTACGACCGCTGGGGCGTGGCGCCGTCTCTGACCTTCGGCCTGGGCACGCCGACCCGCGTGAACTTCAGCTACTACCACGTGGAAAGCAATGACCTGCCGGATTCGGGGATTCCGTATGGCTACGGCTCGCCGACAGCCACCGCCCACGTGCACGACAAACCCACCGACGGCGGCGACAGCAACAACTTCTATGGTTTGAAAGACCGTGATTTCCGCAAAACCCGCGCCGATATCAGCACGTTCTCCATTGAGCACGACCTGAACGACAACATGACGCTGAAAAACACCCTGCGCCACGGCAGCACGGGCCAGGATTACGTGCTCACCCAGCCGGATGACAGCCAGCGCAACGTCAACCGTTTCGGCACCGTGTGGCGCCGCGCAAATACCCGGGTTTCCACCACCGAAACCACGACCAACCAGACCGACCTGTTCGGCAATTTCCAGCTGGCAGGCATGAAGCACTCGTACTCCACCGGCCTGGAATTCACCGGCGAAGAAACCCGCGTCAGCGGCTACACCGTCAGCCCGAACGCCAACCCGACCTGCACCGTGGCCAAAGGCAGCCTGGGCGGCCAGTGCACTTCGCTGAGCAACCCAACGCCGGATGACGCCTGGGCGGGCAGCGTCGCGCGTAACTACAACGGCACCAACACCAAAGCCACCAGCCGCGCCGCGTATGTGTTCGACACTATTGAACTGGACCCGAAATGGCTGCTGAACGTGGGCTTGCGCTACGACACCTTCGACACCGAGGCCAACACCAACGCAGTACCGACGTCCACCGTGAAGGCGCGCAGCAAGATCAAGGACGACAGCCAGTTCTTCAACTGGCAGGCGGGTCTGGTCTGGAAGCCTCTGGATAACGGCAGCATTTACACGTCCTACGCCACCTCGGCAACTCCCGCTGGCGGCTTAGTGGGTGAAGGTGCAGAAACCAACCCTCTGAGCAGCGACCTGCAGCCCGAAGAAACCGTCAACTACGAGCTGGGCACCAAGTGGGACCTGTTCCACAACCGCCTGTCCCTGACCGGCGCGATCTTCCGCACCGAGAAAAAGAACACGCGCATCCTGGTCGATTCCAACACCTACGAAACCGCAGGCGAATCGCGCGTCGATGGCCTGGAGCTTTCGGCCAGCGGCAAAATCACCGATCAATGGCAAGTGTTCGCCGGCTACAGCTACCTGAAAAGCGAGCTGGTTGATCCGGGCAAAAACGGCAACCGTCAGGGTGTCGTGACCGCCGGTTCCAACAAAGGCAACCAAATGCCCAACACGCCGAAGAACACCTTCAGCCTGTGGACCACGTATGACATCACACCAAAACTGACCATTGGCGGCGGCGCGTTCTACGTCGACGAAGTTTACGGCGACGCAGCCAACACCGTGTACGTGCCGTCCTACACCCGCTACGACGCCATGGCCAGCTACAAGTTGACCAAGAACGTTGACCTGCAATTGAACGTGCAAAACCTGACCGACAAGTCCTACTACGACAAAGCCTACGCGGCCCACTTCGCCAACCAAGCGGCCGGTCGTACAGCCCTGTTAACCACCAGTTTCCACTTCTAAACACGGTCAACCTTCGACCAGAAGCCCCACGCATCGGTTGCGCGGGGCTTTTGCGTGTAAAACAGAATATTTCTCGTTAACCCACGGCATAATGCGCGCCGTGACGTATCTATCCAGCTGAGCGAGGCGGTCCGACGTGTTGAAGAAAACCCTGTTCCAGTTGCACTGGTTCTTCGGCATTACTGCCGGGCTGGTGTTGGCGTTGATGGGGATCACCGGGGCCACGGTCTCGTTTCAGGATGAAATTCTGCAGGCGCTCAACCCCACCGTACTGAGCGTGCAAAAACGCGAAGCCGGCGTGCTGCCGCCTGCGGAACTGGTGCGCAAGCTGGAAGCTACCGAAGGCAAGACCGTCTCCATGCTCTGGGTGGAAAGCGAGAGCGGCAACGCCGCGCGCGTGTTTTTCACCGCCCCGCCCGGCGAGCGGCGTGGCCAGATGCGCTACTTCGACCCCTACACCGGCGATTATATGGGCGACGCCGTCGGCCAGGACGTGTTCGGCTTTATCCTGCAGTTCCACCGCTTCCTGGTCATGGGCGATGTCGGGCGCAACATCACCGGCGCCTGCACGCTGATTCTGGTGTTTTTCTGCCTGTCCGGCCTGTACCTGCGCTGGCCGCGCCAGGTGGCGAGCTGGCGTGCCTGGTTGACGCTGGACTGGCGCAAAAAAGGTCGCAGCTTCAACTGGGAACTGCACTCAGTGTTCGGCACCTGGTGCCTGCTGTTTTATCTGTTCTCGGCGCTGACCGGCCTGTATTGGTCTTACGACTGGTACAGCCAGGGCCTGAACAAACTGATGTCCGACGCCCCGCAAAACGAGCGCGCGCGCAAACGTGGCCCGGCCCCCGAAGGCCCCGCGCCCGTGGCTGATTACGACGCCATCTGGAGCAGTATCTACAGCAACGCCGGTCCCGAGCTGAGCGCCTACAACATCCGCATGCCGGCCGTCGCCGGGCAGCCGGCTATCGTGTATTACCTGCTCAAATCATCGCCCCACGACCGCGCGCTGAACCAGATCAACCTCGACCCGGCCACCGGTGAGGTCAAGTCCCAGGACCGCTACGCCAGCAAGAGCTTCACGTCCCAGCTGCTCACCAGTATTTACGCGCTGCACACCGGCAGTTACTTCGGCCTGCCGGGGCGGATTATCCTCACCGTCAGTTCGTTGATGATGCCGCTGTTCTTCATCACCGGCTGGCTGCTGTACCTCGACCGTCGTCGCAAAAAACGCCAGGTGCGCGACGCCCGTAAAGGGCTTGGCGCCAACCAGAGTCATGCGCCTGCGTGGCTGATCGGCTTCGCCAGCCAGAGCGGTTTCGCCGAACAGCTGGCGTGGCAGACGGCGGCGCAACTACAGGCCGCGGGCCTGCCAGTGAAGGTGCAGCCGCTGGGCAGCGTCAGTCAAAGTGACTTGAGCCAGTCAGAAAATGCGTTGTTCGTGGTCAGCACGTTCGGCGACGGCGAAGCCCCCGACAGCGCCCGGGGTTTCGAACGCAGCGTACTCGGCCAGGACCTGTCTCTCAAAGGCCTGAACTATTCGATGCTGGCCTTGGGTGACCGCCAATATGAACATTTCTGCGGCTTTGCCCGACGCCTGCATTTCTGGCTGACAAACCAGGGCGGCAACGCGCTGTTCGCCCCGGTGGAAGTCGACAGCGGCGACACCCTGGCGTTGCAGACCTGGCAACAGCAACTGGGCCAACTCACAGGCCACGCACCCGCAACCGTCTGGCAGCCGGCGCAGTACGAAAACTGGACGCTGAGCCAACGCACCCTGCTCAACCGCGGCAGTGTCGGTGCAGACGTTTACCTGCTGGGTCTCACGCCGCCCTCTGCGCAGACCTGGCTGGCCGGCGACCTGGTGGAAATCCTGCCGCGCAATGGCCCGTGGGCTCTCGAGCACTTCCTCGCCGGTTTGGGCCTGACCGGCAGCGACGGCGTGCTGGTCGACGACCTGCCGCAAACCCTCAACCAGGCCTTGACCACCCGCCAACTGCCGGATAACCGCGCCCATCTGGTTGGCTTGCATGCTCAAGCGCTGGTCAACGCACTGGTGCCGTTGGGCATGCGCGAATACTCGATTGCCTCGATTGCCTCGATTGCCAGCGATGGCGTGCTGGAACTGATCGTGCGCCAGGAACGCCACCCGGACGGCAGCCTCGGCCTGGGCTCTGGCTGGCTGACCGAACACGCCACGCTCGGTTCGGGCATCAGCCTGCGCCTGCGCCGCAACAGCGGCTTCCACCTGCCACAGGCGCCGGTGCCATTGATTCTGCTCGGCAACGGCACCGGCCTCGCCGGGTTGCGCAGCTTGCTCAAGGCGCGCATTGCCGACGGCCAGCAACGCAACTGGTTGCTGTTCGGCGAACGCAATATCGCCCACGACTACCTGTGCCAGGACGAGCTGCAAGGCTGGCTCGCCAGCGGCGACCTCGCCCTGCTGGACCTGGCGTTTTCCCGCGATCAGGAAGAGAAAATCTACGTGCAGGACCGCCTGCGTGAATCGGCGGATGTGCTGCGTAAATGGCTGGCGGACGGCGCCGCGATTTATGTGTGCGGGAGTTTGCAGGGGATGGCAGCGGGGGTGGATCAGGCGCTGCACGACATCCTTGGCAGCGAGGCGGTGGAGCGGTTGATCGAGCAAGGCCGTTATCGCCGGGATGTGTACTAAGCCCCCCTAAACACCGCGGGGCAAAGTTGGGAGCTGGCTTGCCTGCGATGCAGACACCCCGGTGTGTCAGTCACACCGCAGTGATGCTATCGCAGGCAAGCCAGCTCCCACACAAGCCCACATACAGTTTTGATTACAGTCCAGGTCAGACGGGCTGCAGCTTTTGCTCAAACACCGAAACCCCATCCAGATCCCGCAACACCACAGTCAACTCCGCGGTCTGCCCATCAATCTGCACCTCGCCAAAAAACTGAAACCCGGCCAATGGCGAGCTGTTCTGCACCGTCGGCGCCTTCTGGAAAACCACCTCGGGCCCGAACGTCTTATCCAGCTTATTCGGCCCAAAACTCCCGGCGTTCAACGGCCCGGCCACAAACTCCCAAAATGGCTCGAAATCCTGAAACGCCGCACGGTCCGGGTGATAGTGATGCGCGGCACAGTAATGCACATCCGCCGTCAGCCACACATGGTTGCGTACCTCTTGCGCGCGCAAAAAACCCAGCAGTTCGGCGATCTCCAGCTCACGCCCCTGCGCCGGGCCGGGGTCACCGTTGGCGATGGCTTCCCAGCGCGGCACACCCGGGCTGACTTCGCCGTCGGGCACACCAAGGCCGATAGGCATGTCGGCAGCGACCACTTTCCACTGAGCCTGTGACGCTTTGAGTTCGCGCTTGAGCCAGTCCAGTTGCTCACGGCCCATGAAGGGTTTTTCGCCGCCCAGATTGTCATCGTTGGGGCCGCGATAGCTGCGCATGTCCAGCACGAACACATCCAGCAACGGGCCATAACTGAGCTTGCGGTAAATCCGCCCGCCACCGTCGGCGGCTTGCCGGCGCATCGGCGAGTATTCCAACCAGGCCTGGCGCGCGCGGCCGACCAGGGTGTTGATCTCTTTGGTCTGATAACGCTCATCGAGCTGCTTGCTCGGCGACCAGTTATTCACCACTTCGTGGTCGTCCCACTGCCAGATCTGCGGCACTTCGGCATTGAAGCGGCGCACGTTTTCATCAAGCAGGTTGTAGCGGTAGTTGCCGCGATATTCATCCAGGGTTTCAGCGACCTTGCTCTTGGCCTCGGTGGTGATATTGCGCCAGATGCGCCCGTCTTCGACGGTGAGCTGCGCGGGCACCGGGCCGTCGGCGTAGATGGTGTCGCCGCTGTGGATAAAAAAGTCCGGCAGGCGCAGGCGCATGGCTTCATAGATGCGCATGCCGCCGATGTCCGGGTTGATGCCGAAGCCCTGGCCGACAGTATCGCCACTCCACACAAAACGGATGTCACGGCGCTGCTGCGGCACGCTGCGCAGGTGGCCGAACCACGGCTCGCTGGCGACGCCGGTCTGGGCGTCTTCGAAATGCACGCGGTAGAAAATCGCCTGGTCGGCGGGCAGCCCGGTGAGCTCGACGCGGGCGGTAAAGTCGGTACGATTGTCGGCCAGCGGCGAGATGAATTTACGCGGGTTGCTGAACACGCTGCGGGTGTCCCACTCCACCACCATGCGCGCGGGGCGGTCGTTGCGGCTCCAGATCATCGCACGGTCGCCGAGCAAGTCGCCGGACTGCACACCGTCGGTGAGTTGCGGGCGGTCCTTCACCGAAGCAATCACCGCCGGGGCCAAACCCGGCAACAACAGGCCCGCGCCGACGGCTTGCATCACACGGCGGCGGCCGAGATCGAAGTGGCTCATGCAGGTTCCCTCTTGAGCGTCAAAAGGGAAACTTAAGCATGGGCGGATGAAGCCCATGTGACACCCGTCTCAATGACAATGAAGATCAAAGGTGGGAGCTGGCTTGTCGAATCGTCGCACCGCTGCGATGCAGACACCTCGGTGTATCAGTTACACCCTGTTGATGCTATCGCAGGCAAGCCAGCTCCCACACAAGCCAGCTCCCACATTTTTAAACCGTGACTGCCAACTCGACCGCTTCCGGGCGTTTGATCAACGCGTACACCAACCCCGTCAGCAGGCTGCCGGCCACAATCGCCAGCAAATACAACAGCGCATGGTTCATCGCATTCGGGATGATCAACACAAACAACCCACCGTGCGGCGCTGCGAGTTTGCAGCCAAAGTACATCGACAGCGCCCCCGTCAGCGCGCCCCCGGCGATGCTGGCCGGGATCACCCGCAGCGGGTCTTTGGCGGCAAACGGAATGGCGCCTTCGGAGATAAAGCACAGGCCAAGAATCATCGCGGCCTTGCCGGCCTCGCGTTCGGTCTGGGCAAACTTGCGTCGCGCCAGGAACGTGGCAATGCCCATGCCGATTGGCGGCACCATCCCGGCGGCCATGGTCGCGGCCATCGGCGCACCGCTGGACGCCGCCAGCAAGCCGACGGAAAACGCATAGGCCGCCTTGTTGATCGGCCCGCCCAAATCCACGCACATCATGCCGCCCAGCAGGATCCCCAGCAGCACTGCGTTGGTGGTGCCCATGGTGCTGAGAAAGTCTGTCAGGCCGGTGAGCAGCCGCGCAACCGGCGGCCCGACCAGATAAATCATCGCAAGGCCGGTGAACAAACTCGCCAGCAACGGAATGATCAGGATCGGCTTGAGCGCCTCCAGGCTTTGCGGCAACTTCACCGCGCGGGTGATCAGTTTGACGCAGTAACCCGCGAGGAAACCGGCGAAAATGCCGCCGATAAAGCCCGCCCCCAAGGTGCCCGCCAACAAGCCGCCGATCATGCCGGGCGCGATGCCAGGCCGGTCGGCAATCGAGTAGGCGATATAGCCCGCGAGCAACGGCACCATCAGCATGAAAGCCTGATCGCCGACGGTCTTGAGCGCTGCCGCCAGAGTGCCCTTTTCTTCAAAAGCATGAATGCCGAATACAAACGACAAGGCGATGAGCAACCCGCCCGCCACCACCATCGGCAACATGAACGACACGCCGGTGAGCAGGTGTTTGTAGACGCCGGTTTTTTCTTTCTTCGCCACCACGCCGCTGCCCGCGCTTTCCACCGCGCCTTCGGCCAGGGCCTTGTTGAGGGTGGCTTCGGATTGCTTGAGGGCAATGCCAGTGCCGCAGCGGTAAATCTTCTTGCCGGCGAAGCGCTCAGTGGCGACTTCGATATCGGCGGCCAACAACACCACGTCGGCATCGGCAATGGCTTGGGGACTCAATGGCGTACGCGCGCCCACCGAGCCCTGGGTTTCGACCTGCAAGTCGTAGCCCAGGCGTTTGGCGGTTTGCTGCAAGGCTTCGGCGGCCATGAAGGTGTGGGCCACGCCCGTCGGGCAGGCAGTAATTGCGACGATACGCGGGGCGTTCTTCGCAACCGCCGGTGCCGCGCTGGCGACATACACCTGAGCCTCTTCGGCACCGCGACGCAGTACTGCGTCGACATCCGCCAGCGCCTGGGCCGGCGTGCTCTGGAACACGCGCTTGCCGACAAACCGCTGCATATCGACCGGCGTGCTGCTGACCAGCAAGACCCATTCGGCGTCATCAAGGGTGGCCTGGGACAACTGGCGTTCCGGGCGCTGCACGTCAACCACTTCGACGCTGGTGCGTAAGCCCATGCGTTGCGCGGCGGCGTCCAACAAGCGGGCGCACAGCACACTGGTGACCATGCCGTTCGGGCAGGCGGTAACAATGGCTAACTTCATCACAAACCCTCTTATTGTTCTGTGAGCGCGCGCACATCGACGCCGCTTTCGAGACGCGCCAACTGCGCGTCATCGCTGATGCCGAAACCGATTTGCGTGACTGCCATGGCGGCGATGGCCGTGGCGCGGCGCAGGGTTTTCTCGGGCGCATCGCCACTGAGCAAACCGTGGAGCATCCCGGCGAGCAGCGAATCACCCGCCCCCACGGTGCTGGCGACCACAACCTTCGGCGGCGTGGCATGCAAGGCCGACCCCGGGCTGTACCAGTTCACCCCGGCAGCGCCGTCGGAAACCACCACATGTTCCACGCCTTGCTGATGCAGGCGGTTGATTGCGTCCGGGGAGTTACCCAGGGCTTCGGCCAGCTCTTCGGTATTGGGTTTGACCATCCACGGGCCTGCTTGCAAACCGGCGCGCAGCGCTTCGCCACTGGTGTCGAGGGCGACTTTCAAACCGAGGCTCTTCAATTGCTCCAACAACCCTTGAAACCACTGCGGGCTGACGCCGCGCGGCAAGCTGCCGGCAACCACCACCGCATCGAATTCAGGGCCGACCACCGCGAGCAGCTTGAGCAGCTTTTTTTGTGCCTGCTCACTCACCTCAGGCCCCGGCGCATTGATATCGGTGACCCGGCCGTCCTGCTCGGCAATCTTGATATTGCTTCGGGTTTCGCCCGGCACACGAATGAACGAGTCACCGAACCCACGGCGGGCGATCAGCGCCTCGAAGGCCTGGGGGTTGGCCGCACCAAGAAAGCCGCCCACGCTCACGTGATGACCCAGATCCGCCAACACCTGCGCCACATTCACGCCCTTGCCGGCAGCATGGGTCAGCACGGTTTGGCTGCGGTTGACTTCACCCGGTTCCAGGCGCTCAAGGCGTACTGTCAGGTCCAACGCCGGGTTCAGCGTCAGGCATAAAATGTTCGCCATTTACACGGCCTCCACAAGGGCACGCACTTCGGCGGGCGAGCCCACCGTCAGTGCTTTTTGCGCCAGGCCCTGTGCCTCGCTCAGACTGAATTCACGCACCCGCGCCTTCACTTCAGGAATGCTGCGGGCCGACACGCTCAACTCATCCACACCAAGGCCAATCAGCACCGGCACGGCCAGCGGGTCGGCTGCCAGCTCGCCGCACACGCCCACCCATTTACCATGGGCATGGGCAGCGCGCACGGTGATGTCGATCAGTTGCAACACCGCCGGGTGCAGGCCATCGGCTTGGGCAGACAGCGTCGGGTGACCACGGTCGATGGCCAGGGTGTACTGGGTCAGGTCGTTGGTGCCGACGCTGAAAAAATCGACCTCTTTGGCGAGCACCGGCGCGAGCAAGGCCGCCGATGGCACCTCGATCATGATGCCCAGTTGCAAGTCGGCCACCGGAATTTCCAGGCGCAGGCGCTCGGTCATGTCGCGGGCCGCGCGCCATTCATCAACGCTGCCGACCATGGGGAACATGATGCGCAGCGGGCGGTTGTCCGCCGAGCGCAGCAGCGCGCGCAATTGCGCTTCCATGATCTTGGGGCGCTGCAAGGTCAGACGAATGCCGCGCACGCCGAGGAAGGGGTTTTCTTCCTGGGCGATGGGCCAATATGGCAGCGGTTTGTCACCGCCGACGTCGAGGGTACGCACCACCAGCGGGCGACCACCGAGACCGTCGAGCACGCGACGGTATTCGGCTTCCTGGGTGGCTTCGTCCGGCGCTTGCGGGTGGGCCATGAAAATCAGTTCGGTACGCAACAAGCCGATGCCTTCGGCGCCCTGCTCCACCGCAGCGGCAACGCCTGCGCTTTCGCCGATATTGGCGAACACTTCCACGGCGTGGCCGTCGCGGGTCAGGGCCGGTTGATGGCGCTGGGCCGAGGCGGCTTGCAAGCGTTGTTCGCGGGTGTCGCGCTCGACGGTGGCGCGTTGCAGGGTGGCGGCGTCAGGGGACACATGCAGGCGACCGCGCTGGCCGTCGAGCAACAAGGGCGTGCCGGCAGTAAGCAGCAAGACGCCTGCGCCGGCGCCGACCAGCGCCGGAATGCCCAGGGCACGGGCGACGATGGCGCTGTGGGCCGTAGCGCCGCCACGGGCAGTGAGAATGCCGGCGACGCGGGTCGGGTCGAGGCGTGCAACGTCCGACGGACCGACTTCGTCCATCACCAGAATGTAAGGTTCACTCGGCTCCTGGGCGGTTTCAACGCCGCAGAGTTGCGCCAGCACGCGGCGGCCAATGTCACGCAAGTCGGCAGCGCGCTCGGCGAGCAAGGCGTCCTGCAACGCCTCTTGCTGTTTGGCGGCGGCTTCGATCACGCTCATCCACGCGGCCTCAGCGCTTTCGCCTTGTTTGAGCCGGGTGTCGACTTCGTCGGTCAGTTCCGGGTCGTCGAGCATTTCCTGGTGGGTGATGAAGATCTCGCGAATAGCTTTGGACGTGCTGCGCTCGATCAGACCCTGGATGTCAGCGCGTACATCAGTGAGTGCTGCATGCAGGCGCTGGCGTTCAATGGCAGAGGATTCACCGCGCAGCGGGTAATCGAACACCTGTTGAATCTGGATATGCGCCGGGCCGATGGCAATACCTGGCGCGGCGGCGATAGCCTGGAGTTGGCTGCCGGCCAGTGGCGCGCTGGCCACCGGTTCACTATCGACGGCTGCGGGTTGAGCGCTGGCGGTCGGCAACGACTCGACTTCTTCGCCGAGCCCTTCTTCCACCGCCGCCAACAGCGCGGGCAGCGCATCCCCGGCAATCGTCGGCTCGGCCACAAACTCCAGCACCTGACCGCGACGCGCGCCGAGGCTCAGCAACTTGCTCAGGCTTTTCACCGACACCGCGCCCGCCGGGCCATCGACAACGCGCACGCGGATATCGCCGTCAAAACTTTTCGCCAACTGCGCGAGAATCTTCGCCGGGCGCGCATGCAGGCCGTGGGCATTGGCCAAGGTAATGCGTGCGCTCGGCCAGTCGGGAGGCAGTTCGCCGCCAAGCACTTCCAGCACGGCGCGGCTGCTGGTGGCACGCCCCAGTTCCTGGCCGCGCCCTTCAATCAGCAATGCACAGAGACGTTCGAGCAAGGTCTGGTGCGCCTCACCCAGGCTCGCCAGGCAGAACAAGCCGTTCAGCGGCTGGCCGAGGTAACGCATGGGCTTGTCGGGGGTGACGAATGCCAGGCCCGGACGCTTGACCGTCTGCTCGCTGTGCAGCCACCACAGGCCGTCGCCCAGGGGCAGCGCGTCGACTTGCTGCAACACGGCGGCGAAACCATTGCTCACGCAATCGGCCTGGCGCAGCAGGCGTGCCCCTCGCCATACCAGCTCTTCAAAATCGTCGGCAGACACGCCCAGGCTGATCATCTGCGCATCCAGTGCCAGTTCCTGCGGCGCGCCTTGCAGCAGTTTCAGCAAGGCTTCGGCGGTCCCGGCACGGCGCAGCGCCTGGCCCAGGTCGGTTTCACCGAGGGCACGGGTCAGCAGTTGCAGCAGGCGCAGGTGTTCGTCGGATTTGGCGGCAATGCCAATGGCCAGGTAAACGATCTGGCCGTCACCCCAATCCACCCCTTCGGGGAACTGCAGCAGGCGCACGCCGGTGGAAAATACCTGGTCACGGGTTTCGGGGGTGCCGTGGGGAATGGCGATGCCTTGGCCAAGGAATGTCGAGCCTTGGGCCTCACGGGCTTGCAAGCCACTGAGATAACCTTCGGCGACCAGGCCGTCGGCCACCAGTGTGTCAGCGAGCAGGTGCAAGGCAGCAGATTTATCCACAGCCACCTGGCCCATGGAAATCTGCTCTACAGTGAGCTCAAGCATGCCGTTCTCCTAGTTAGTGCCATGGGGGCACTAGGTATTGTTTTGAATAAATCAGCGCAAAGGTGTTCAGAAATAGCTGACCGAGTGGTCAATTGGCAGTAGCTACTCGGTGACGAACATCGTGAAAATACGCCTGCTGAAACGTTTAATCTAGAATTTATGGAAGGTTACGCGTTAATTTCGCACACTTGAAGGGCCACTCGGCGCTTGAGTTCAGACATGGGTCCTGTGCAGGAATCGGTTACGATTGGACAAAATGTCGGGGCAAGCTCTAAAAAACAAGGAAATCCCGGTTTGAAACTCAGTGATATCGCCCGTCTGGCCGGTGTGTCCGTTACCACCGCCAGCTATGTCATCAATGGCAAGGCCGAACAGCAACGCATCAGCACCGCGACCGTCGAGCGGGTGCGTGCGGTGGTCGAGGCCCATGGTTTTACCCCCAACCCCCAGGCGGCCGGGCTGCGCAGTCGGCATACGCGCACCTTGGGTTTTATTTTGCCGGACCTGGAAAACCCCAGTTACGCACGCATCGCCAAGCTGTTGGAGCAGGGTGCACGGGCGCGAGGTTATCAGTTGCTGATTGCCAGCTCCGACGACGAGGCCGACAGCGAACGCCAACTGCTCAAACTGTTCCGCGCGCGGCGCTGTGATGCGCTGTTTGTCGCCAGCTGCCTGCCGGCCAGCGATGACAGTTACCGCGAGCTGCAAGACAAGGGCCTGCCGGTGATTGCCATCGACCGGGTCATGGAGCCGGGCCAGTTCTGCTCGGTGGTCAGCGACGACCGCCAGGCGTGCCAGCAACTGACGAGCAGCCTGTTGCAGCCGCAGCCCAAGCAAATCGTGTTGATTGGCGCACGCCCGGAGCTGAGCATCAGCCAGGAACGCGCCGCCGGGTTCCACGAAGCGCTGCAAGGGTTCGCCGGTGAAGTGATCGTCGAACACGGCGAAGCCTTCAGCCGTGATTGCGGCCGACAGTTGATGGAGCAACTTCTACAACAACTCGGGCATTTGCCTGACGCGCTGGTGACCACGTCCTACGTGCTGCTGCAGGGCGTGTTTGACGCGCTGCACGATTACCCCCTCAAATCGCGGCCGCTGCGCCTGGGCACGTTTGGTGACACACAGCTGCTGGACTTCCTGCCGTTGCCCGTCAACGCCATGGCCCAGCAACATCAGTTGATCGCCGACACCGCCCTGCGCCTGGCCCTGGCCGCGATTGAAGAAGAACACTACCAGCCCGGTGTGCATGCGATTGGCCGAACCTTCAAGCAGCGCATTCACGAGGCTTGAGCGTGGAGCTGATCGACACCCACACCCATCTGGACTTCCCGGACTTCGATGACGATCGCCGGGACGTCCTCGCCCGCAGCCGCCAACTCGGCGTAACACGCATGGTCGTGTTGGGGGTGTATCAGCACAATTGGCAACGCGTGTGGGATCTGGTGCAAGAGGATGACGGACTATTCGCCGCCTTCGGCCTGCACCCGGTGTACCTGGATGAGCATCGCCCCGCCGACCTGACCGAACTGGGCGAGTGGTTGACGCGCCTGCACGGCCATCGGCAGCTGTGTGCGGTCGGCGAAATCGGCCTGGATTACTTCCTTGAGCATCTGGACCGCGAACGCCAGCAAGTGCTGTTTGAAGCGCAACTGAAACTGGCCGCGGACTTCCACTTACCGGCCCTGCTGCATGTTCGTCGTAGCCACGCCGCTGTTATCGCAACGCTCAAACGCATTCGCCTGCCACGCGGCGGCATCATTCACGCCTTCGCCGGCAGCGTTGAGGAGGCCCGCGAGTACATCAAGCTTGGCTTCAAACTGGGCCTGGGCGGCGCGCCCACTTGGCCCCAGGCGCTGCGCATGCACAAGGTTCTCGCCCAATTACCGCTTGACGCCGTGGTGCTGGAAACCGACTCGCCGGACATGGCGCCTGCCATGTACCCCGGGCAGCGCAACAGCCCGCAACACTTGCCGGACATCTGCACGGCCTTGGCCGAATACATGGGCATCAGCCCTTCATTACTGGCTGAGGCGAGCACGCGCAATGCGTGTGAGGTGTTCAACTGGTAGTGGGCGAACCGCTTGCAGATTCACCGTCACCCGCTGTCGATAGCGGACATGACGCAACACCAGAAAGTGCACCAGCAGCACCATCAGCGAAATATTCAGTTGCCCGATTACACCGAGCAGGCCCACCCACTCCGCCACCAACGCAACGATCAGCACCACGCAGGTGAACACCACCATGCCCGGAGGGACCATCGCCCAGTGGTCCAGCGCCTTGAACTGACGCTGTTGCCGGGGGCAGTTCAAGTGCAGGGGCTGGTGGCAGTACGGGCATGCAAAGGGCTCATGAATGGCAATGGCATTCATCTGCCAGGGCTTGAGCGCAAAAGTGATGCCGCAGTGGGCGCAGTGCCCTTTGATACAGATCGCAGCGATCATCGCTGTGCCTCCCTTGGACGGTGACGGGTTGAAACAAATTTTCACCCATTCACGCCATGAAAAAAGACTCACAGGGAAATCAGGACACGCACCACACCCGTCGACGACAGGTCCTACTCGCCAGTCCTACACGCGAAACGCTCCGATCAACTGCTTCAGCTCGATGACCTGCATCGACAGCTGCCGGCTCGCGGCCTCGGTCTGATGCGCGCCCCTGGCGGCGTGTTCACCTGCACGGTTGATTTCGACGATGTTCTGGTCGATATCGTGGGCCACCGCGGTTTGCTGCTCCACTGCCGCGGCGATCTGCTGATTCTGGTCGACGATCATGCCTACAGCGCCGAGGATATTTTCCAGGGCCTGCTGGACTTTTTCCGACTGCCCCACGGTGCCATTCGCCATGGCGTGACTGCTGCCCATGGCTTTCACCGCCGCCCCTACACCACTGTGCAAGCGGCTGATCATCTGTTCGATTTCCTCGGTGGAGTGCTGGGTGCGCCGCGCCAGGGTGCGCACCTCATCGGCCACCACCGCAAAGCCACGCCCTTGCTCACCGGCGCGCGCGGCTTCGATCGCAGCGTTAAGCGCCAACAGGTTGGTTTGTTCGGCGATGCTCTTGATCACTTCCAGCACACCGCTGATGGACTGGCTGTCGGCAGCCAATTGATTGATAACCCGCACCGACTCATCAATCTCCGACGCCAGGCGCGCGATGCTGACTTGCTGGGATTGCACCAGGCCACGGCCATGGACGGTTTCGTCATTGACGCTGTGGGCGCTGCTCACCGCCGCCGCCGCGCTGCGTGCCACTTCCAGGGCAGTGGACGACATCTGGTTCATGGCCGTCGCCACCTGTTCGATCTGGCTGCGCTGACCGGACACCGCCTGATTGCTGTGGGCCGACACCGCCTCAACCTGACCAGCTTGCAGCTCGACCTGGCTGACGGTGTGCCCGACCCGTTCGATCAAGTCATGGATCTTCGCCACGGTGCTATTGAACACCTGCCCCAGTTCCCCCAGCTCATCGCGGCTCTGGGCGACAAAGGAAACGGTCATGTCGCCGGCCGCCACCTTGTCCATCATCGCCCCCAAGCGTCGAAGTGTGGTGCGGGTGGAGGCGTAGAAACCGGCGTACAAATAGAAGATCAAAAAGAACACCGCGCTCAGGGCACACACCAGCAGCACCATGTGCGTGCGGTTCTGCGCCAGGCGTTCTTCCAACTGCTGCCCGAGGAAGATCAGGGTCGCCTCATTGAGCTGATAGGTCTGGGCCATCAACTGACTGACCGTGTCATAAAATGCCGGCCACGGAGCGTCGAGGGTCTCGGCCATCACCACCTGTTCTTCGAACACTTCACTGCCACGCTTGAGGCTGGCAGCACTGGCCTGGGCCAACGCGTCGAGCGCTGCGTGCGCGGCTTTGCTGGCACCCAGAGCATCCTGCAGTTTCAAGCCATATTCGGCCTGAAGTTTTTCCAATTGCTGCTGCAACTCTTCAAAGCGCGTGCTCGACGATGAATTGAGAAAGCCCTGGCCCAATGAGTACGCGCCCATGGCCCGCCCTTCGCCGAGGGTTTGAGTGACCTGTGGAGTGACGCTGATGACCAGTTCACTGAGTTGGCGCAGATCGCTTTGGGAGTCTCGGCTCAAACCCGACTGGCTGGCGATAATCTGGCTCAGCATTTGAGCCTTGTTGAGTAACTTGCCGATCAACGCGCTTTTGCTCAGCAGCGAAGTTTCCAGTTGCTGAGCCTTGAACGCGGCAATCAACTCATCGCGCTTGGCTTCGAACGCGGCGATTTGCTCCGGGTCGGTGGCCATCGCGCCAAGACCTTGCAGGCGGCTCAACACGCTCTGCTCCAGGGTGCTGATTTTGGCCTCAAGGTCGCCGGCCTTGCCGGCCTGGCCGAGAGTCGCGTTGATCTGCACCTGGTTGTTCAGGGTTTCCAGGTCGCGACGCAGGGCCAGGCTGTTACCCAGCAGGTCCAGGCTTTGCAGCTCGATACGCGTGCCCTGAAATTCACGCCAGGAATCGCGCACCAGAAAATAGTTGGTCGCCAGCATCGGCAGCAGGAACAGCACGCTGATCAGGCTGAATTTCATGCCGAAACTCAGGCGATTCATCAGCGCGACGGCGGGATAGAGCAAGCTCTTCACGGGTGAACTCCCTTTCTATTATTTTTATTGGGCGCAGGGCTGCGGCAGAAAGCCACTATCTGTTGGCGCTCTGACTGTATAGCTCAATTCGAAAGGGAGTTTTGTAACGTAAGGTTAACGACATGTGGAAGCTGGCTTGCCTGCGATGTTGATCGTTCCCACGCTCTGCGTGGGAATGCCGCCCTGGACGCTCCGCGTCCCGAAGTCGGCGGGTAATTAAGGTCCTGCGCCAGGTGACGCAGAGCGTCACAGGATGCATTCCCACGCAGAGCGTGGGAACGATCGGCAAAAGAAGGTTTGGGGGCTTCCCCCAAACCATAGAATCTCCCACATTTTTGATCGTGTTCTCGCAGTCAGGGCAGCACGGTCCAGATGGCGAACCCGGCATACCACAGCACCGCCGCGCGCAGCAGCAGTTCCCATAGGCGATCCAGGCTGTTGATGCCGTCAGCCCCCACCACCGGCGGCGGGATTTCCGCTGCCACCAGGCCGACTTTTTCCACCAGCTGTGCAGCGCTGATGTCCCAGCTCAACAACTCATGGAGCATCACCCGGCCCACCGCGACAAAGTTGCCGACCAAGGCAAAGCTGGCCGCCAGCAGGCGCACCGGTAGCCAGTCGAACGCGTGCCGCAGTTGCCCGGCGCGCTCGGCCACCAGTGGGTTCTGGCTGTGCTCGCTGGCCAGCGCCAACAGGCGATACGCCAGAGCCGCGACGGGGCCGAGCAGGAAGTACCAGAAAATCACCGCAAAGAAGCTTTGGTAGGCCTGCCATAACAGATGGCCCTGGACACGCTCCAGCAATTGCTCGCCGCTGTCGGCCGAGATGTTCAGGTCGCGCTCGGCCACATGTTCGGCGGCTTGCAGGTCACCGCGCCGCCACGCATCACGAAACGGTCCGAGCCCGGCCAGCAGGTCGCCACGGCCCAGGCTGTAAATCACTATCAGCAGGTGCACCGGCAACGCCAGCAGGCCGTAAGCCACGGGCTCCAGCACCAGCAGCAAGAGCGCCAGCAAGGCCACCGGCAACAGCACCAACAACGCCAGGATCAGCCAGGGCTGCTTCCCCATGCGCGGGCTGGCTTCCAGCTTCGCCAGTTCACGCAACCATCCGCCGTCGCGCTGCAACCTGTGGCGCAAGGCCGAGAATTTCTCGATCCACACTGCCAGCACCAACACCAGGAAACTCATTGTGCGTGTCCTCCATCCTGCAGGGCGCTGCGAAAGCGCCTCCAATCAAAAGCCGGGCCCGGATCGGTCTTGCGTCCCGGAGCGATATCACTGTGACCGCAAATGCGCTGGCAAGTAATGCCAGGGTAGGCGGCCAAAAGTTGGCGTGTCAGGTCGATCAGTGCCGCATATTGGGCATCGGTAAACGGCAATTCGTCCGTCCCCTCAAGCTCGATGCCCAGGGAAAAATCATTGCAGACTTCTCGCCCCTCGAAGCTGGACACCCCGGCATGCCAGGCGCGGTCCCGGCATGACACAAATTGCGTGACCGTACCGTCGCGTTCAATCAGAAAATGCGCTGACACCCGTAGGTCGGCAATCCCTTCAAAGTAGGCATGTTCCGTGACGTCCAGGCGATTCTGGAAAAACGCCTGCACCTTGCCCGTGGCGAATTGCCCCGGGGGCAGGCTGATGTTGTGCACCACCAACAGCGAGATTTCGCCTGCGGGGCGCTCGTTGAAGTTGGGCGAGGGGCAATGCGCAATGCCCTGGCACCAACCGCTGGCGGGGTCCAACTGCATACAGGTTCCTGAAATAAGACGAAGTGTTACCAGTATGCCGCGTTCGGCCCTGCGGTTGCGATCACTTGCCGCGATTGAGTTGACGCAAGTTGCTGACCACGGCGGCCAGCGCACGGTCGAACAGCAGCCCATCGTCCAGGGGGTGCAGTGCACCACGCTTGAAGGCCATCGCCAATTGACCCGCGCTGTTGTCCTGCACTTTGAGCCCCATGCGGCTGACAAAAATATAGGTGTTCGCCGGCGCCATGATGGCCGTCAACTTGGCGCGCAAGGGGGTGGTTTCGTCCGGCTGGAACTCAAACCAACCGCCAATGCGCATCTGGTAAGCCTTTAACAGGTGCGGATCGTCACTCGGCAGACATTCGTTTAAGTCAGGTGAGCCGCTATCGAGGACAAAGGGTTCACGCACTTCGATCAGCGTATTAAGGCCCTCGCCGTCGAGGGAATGAGCCTGCATGGCCTGTAGCCGCACAAAAAACTCACGCGTACTGAAGGAATCAAACGCTGCGCCCGCCAAGCCATCGCGCAGTGCCTTGAGCAAACCGGGCAACTGCTCCAGCAGATGGCGACCCGCCTCGGTGTCTTTCTGCAGGCCCACGCTCCAGATCAACTCATCCATGGTGCGCAGCCCTGCCTGCCATTGCACCGACTGTTCGCCGTGCTTGAGGCTGGCGAGCAAGAGTACCTGGCTCCACGCCTGCTGGAGAAACTGCACCACAGCCTGCGGTAAAACCTTGCCCAGCAACCGTCGGTTGAGCACATCGGCTACACGCTGGCGGGCGGCTTGCGTACGCACGCGCCCCTCTTCGGCGTCATAGGTGTGTTGTTCAAGCAATTCGCTGCGGCGTCGCTCCTCGGCACAAAATGCGATGAACTGCGTCAGTAGCTGGGAAAAAATCGCCTGATCTTCAACAAACTCACTGAGCAAACGCTCCACTATGTGCTCGACGCGCAGGTACAGGCCGTCGCGCCGATAGTCATCGCGAGGGCTCCAGCCAATGACGGCGCGCGCGATTTCATTGAGTAATCGTCGCGCCGGATGACTGGGGCGGCTGAAAAAACTCTTGTCCAGCACCGCCACTTTCAACAACGGGATCTGCAGACGCCCCATCAGCGCCTTGAAGGCGTCCGGCACGCTGCGGTCATTGAGGATGAACTCGAACAGCAAGGCGACCAGGTTAATCACGTCCTCGTCAGCCTCCTCAATCACACGGGACTTGCCGCTTTTGACGCTGACCCGGGTCAACAGCTGCTCAAGCTGGTTGCGCACGTCGAAATCGTCTTCGGCCTCAGGCTCCGGCACATACTGTTGCAAATGAGAAAGCAGGCGCAGCAAGTCGCGACTGGCAATGGGGAGCGGTTCAGCGCTGGCTTCCAGGGTGGGCGCAACGCTGCCGCGTACGGCGGCCAGCAGTTTCTGCAACACGGCGAACGCTTCCTGGCCATTTTCATCCAGTGGCGGGTCGACGTCTGGCTGGCGGTCGTCGCGTTGTTGTTCACGCGCAGCACGCCCTCCCGGACGACGTGACGGCGCCGCCTTGAGCTCGGGCAAAACCCCGGTGGCGATCAGCAACTGGTTGGCCTCGCCGAACAGTTGGTCGGCGTCACTGAGCACGTATTTCTCAAACAGCTTGAGCATGATCAACTTGACGCGGATTTCCACCCCCAGGCTGCGCCCGGCGCGCAAAAAGAATTCGCACAGCAGCGCCGGGCCCAAGGGGTTATCACGCTCATCCAGCGGTTTGTCGAGCACCGCGCCCAAGCGTGCGGTGAGTTGCCCCAACGACAGACCATCGCGGTGCCTGACCCGACCGAGCATCGCCTCCAGCGCCACCGCCTTTTCCAGGTCGTCGCGGGCAGTACCCGCGGTCGCCTCATAAGACACCACCGGCATCAGGTGCAGCTCTCCCCGCACGGTCTGGCCCAGGTTGGCGAACGCTGCGAAGAGTTGCTCCATGAACACGCGCTCGAAATTCTTGCGCTTGAGGCGCAAGTCACGCATGGCTTCAAAGAAAATATGGTGGTCGGCATTGCTGCGGGCCTTGTCGGCCATTTCGAACAAGGTGTCGTCAGCGTTATCGAACAGTTCCTGCAAACCTTGCTGCAACTGCTGGGCAGCCTTGTCACGTACCTGCAGCAACACTACCGGCAGGCGCGCGAGCGGCGATGGCGTGGTCTGTGCCTTGTTGATGGGCACCACCTTTCCGTCAATGTGCATCCTGGCCTCCTGAAACGGCGGTGTCTGTTCGGGGAACGATTGGCTGCAGGCCAACGGGCACTGCCAATAACCGGTTACCACTTGGACGTCAAAGCTATGACGCCAATTGCAAGGCGCGAGATTATCTGGCAAATGGGGGCGGTTGCGCCAGCAAACTCTGTCATCGCGCGGTAATTGGGTGGTGAGTCTGGGTTCAACGGCGCACTGCCCCTATAATCGAGGCACTTTGTTTGTGGAGCCCGTTATGCCGAATCTCCGTCTTGCCGACCTCACCGCCGAAATCGAAGCCAACGTGCGCCGCGCACTGCTGGAAGACCTCGGCAGTGGCGACATCACTGCGCAATTGATCCCGGCCGAACGCCTGGCCAAAGCCACCATCATTACCCGCGACGCCGCCGTAATTGCGGGTACAGCTTGGGTGGACGCGGTGTTTCGCCAGCTGGACCCACGGGTAGCGGTGCATTGGCAGGTCGCCGACGGTGAGCGCGTCAGCCCCAACCAGGCGTTGTTTCACCTCGAAGGCCCGGCCCGCTCACTGCTCAGTGGTGAACGCTGCGCGCTGAATTTCCTGCAACTGCTGTCCGGCGTAGCCACCCGCGCGCACTACCTGGCGGACTTTGTCGCCAGTACCCAGGTCAAGCTGCTCGACACCCGCAAAACCCTGCCAGGCCTGCGTCTGGCGCAGAAATACGCGGTGACGTGCGGCGGCTGCCACAACCATCGCATCGGTTTGTATGACGCGTTCCTGATCAAGGAAAACCATATCGCCGCGTGTGGCGGAATTGCCCAAGCCATTACCGCCGCCCACAAAATCGCCCCGGGCAAGCCGGTGGAAATTGAAGTGGAAAGCCTGGAAGAACTGCGCGAGGCACTGGCGGCAGGCGCCGACATCATCATGCTTGACGAGTTGAGCCTGGATGACATGCGTGAAGCCGTGCGCCTGAACGCGGGCAAGGCCAAGCTGGAAGCCAGCGGAGGGATCAACGAAACCACCCTGCTGCCGATTGCGCAAACGGGCGTGGACTACATCTCCATCGGTGCGATGACGAAGGATGTGAAGGCGGTGGATCTGTCGATGCGGCTGAGTATCTGAATGTGTGGAAGGAGCCGGATTGCCGGCTCCTTCAACGGCGTTTCAGACCACCAGATTATTCATCTCGCAGTACTCGTTCCACTCCACGCCCAGTACTTCAGCCGCCTCTTTGTGCAAGACCAGCCGCGCGGCTTCGAACTCTTCCGGCGTCGAGGTGTACTTGAGGGTCAGCTCCCAAGGCTGCAAGCCCTGGCTCTCGGCCTCATCTTCAAATGCCCACTGGACTTGATCGCGCTGGTCATCAGCGCTCAGGTCCTTGATCTCTTCTTTAAGCTGCGGCGATTCCTTGAGGTATTTCTCGAGGGCTTCTTCGTGCCGGGCTTCCTGGGTCTTTTCAGTCGTGGTCATGTTGTTCTCTTAGATCTGGGAATGGGGATGCATCTGGGTCATCAAGGTTGCGCAGATACAAAAGAGTGGGCACGAATGCCGCCTCGTCTGGCCTTCAGAACCATTCTGGGATCATCTGAAAACGTTGCCTTTGGAACATGCCGTTGAAACATGCCGTTGAAACAGTGTTGCCCTTTTGCCCGAGACAGGAATCGAACCTGCGACCTTCGCGTTACGAGTGCGCTGCTCTACCGGCTGAGCTACACGGGCGGTGGGCTAAAGCTAGCACCGCATTGGGCATGCGGCAACTAACTCGCCTACCGCCCGGCAGCCGTTATGCGCCGTCGGCGCCGCAACCCTTGGCGATGTACTGCGCATCAGCCGTAGTGGCGCATTTCCAACCCGTGGTGGCACTGCGCGTCAACGTGATGGTCTTGCCCAATACAGGCGCCGGCGCATCGAGCATTTCACAGCTGATGGAACCGGCGCCGGTGGCGACATCCCCGGTCACGTCGATCTTGCAGTGGGCGGTAGGGCTGGTGCCGCCGATCAGCGCAAGGGTGGGCACCGTGCCTTGATTGATCGTGTCTTCATAGCCGGCCTTGAGCGCTGAAATTTCAGCCAGGCCCGCCGTGAACTTGGCCTTGGCCTGGTGCTTGGTGTACATCGGCAAACCGATGGTGGCCAAAATGCCGATGATTGCCACGACGATCAACAACTCGATCAATGTAAAACCTTTCTGACGCATCACTTTCACTCTCCAGAAATAAAACCCAAGACAGGGCGCGTCCTGCGCCCCGCAATTTGCAGCGGCGCCAGTGTACTCATCCGTGAGCAGCCCATCGTGCTCGAGACGCACAATCTGACATTTTATCCAGCGCCAGCCACCTGCCCAAATCGGTCTTCTGACTAAGCTATAAATCTTCCACTACCGGTGTGCGGGCAGTTGCCATGAACGACGCTTCAACGATCTACGCCTGGGAAGGCATCAACCGCAAAGGCCGCAGGGTATCCGGGCAAACCTGCGGGCACAGCCTTGCGCTGATCAAGGCACAACTGCGCCAGCAAGGGATCTGCCCCGGTCGGGTGCAGAAGGCAGCCCGACGCCTGCCGCGCTTTGCCCCGCCGATCAAGCCTGTGGATATTGCTCTGTTTACGCGTCAACTGGCCACCCTGCTGCGCGCCGGCATACCACTGCTGCAGGCCTTTGACATCATTCGCGAAGGCACCGACCACCGCCGGATGCGCGAGCTGGTACAGGGACTTAAACAGGCGATCGCCGGCGGTCATAATTTATCGCAAGCACTGCGCAAACACCCCCGCCACTTCGATGACTTGTACTGCAACCTGATCGCCGCCGGCGAGCAGGCCGGCGCCCTGGAAACCCTGCTGGAGCGCGTGGCCATTCACCTGGAGAAGAGCCAGCAGCTAAAAGCCCGCATCAAGAAGGCCATGACTTACCCCATTGCCGTCATTGTGGTTGCGTGCCTGGTCAGCACGGTGTTGCTGATCCATGTGGTGCCGCAGTTTCAGAGCCTGTTTGCCGGGGTCGGCGGCAAGCTGCCAGGCTTCACGCTGGGCGTCATCGCGCTGTCCGAATTCCTGCAACGCGCCTGGTGGGTGGTTGCACTGGGCGTGTTTGCCGGGTTTGCAGGGCTCAGACAGGCGCATCAACGATCTCCCGGTGTGCGCCATTGGGTGGACGCCGGTTTGTTGAACCTACCGCTGGCAGGCACACTGCTGAAAAAATCCGCCGTCGCCCGCTATGCCCGCACGCTTTCGACAACCTTTGCAGCGGGCGTGCCCCTGGTACAGGCGTTGGACTCCGTGGCGGGCGCAACGGGCAATGGGCTGTTCAAACAGGCGATCGAACATATGCGTCACGATGTATCCACAGGCATGCCTCTGCATCAGTCCATGACCCGCAGTGGCGTGTTTCCTGGCATGGCGATCCAGATGACCGCCATTGGCGAAGAATCAGGCACCCTGGACCACATGCTGGAAAAAGTGGCCAATCATTACGAGGCTGACGTGGATCACCTGGTCGATAACCTCACGAGCTTGATGGAACCACTGATCATGGTGGTACTGGGCGGCATCGTCGGCGCCCTGGTCATCGCCATGTACCTGCCGGTTTTCCAGTTGGGTACGGCGTTTTGAGCCTGCTTTTGAGTGAGCGACCGTGGCTGTTTGTCGGTATGGCGTTGGTGCTGGGGCTGATCGTCGGCAGCTTCCTCAACGTGCTGGTGTGGCGTTTGCCCAAGATGCTTGAGCGTGAATGGCGTGCCCAGGCCCGTGAAATTCTCGGCTTGCCGGCTGACCCCGCAGGCCCCACTTACAACCTCGCGCGGCCCGACTCCTGCTGCCCGAATTGCAACCAGCCGATTCGTGCCTGGGAAAATATCCCGCTGCTCAGTTATGCGATGCTCAGAGGCCGCTGCGCTCATTGTCGTGAACCTATCAGCGCCCGTTATCCCTTTACGGAACTGGCCTGCGCGCTGATCTCGGCAGTGGTGGCCTGGCACTTCGGCTTTGGCTGGGAAGCCGGTGCGGTGATGATGCTGAGCTGGGGCTTGTTGGCGATGAGTCTGATTGACGTGGACCATCAACTGCTCCCGGACGTGCTGGTGCTGCCGCTGTTGTGGCTGGGGCTGATCGGCAACAGCTTCGGCTTGCTGGCAACGCTGCCCGATGCGCTGTGGGGCGCGGTGGTTGGCTATATGAGCCTGTGGACGGTGTTCTGGCTGTTCAAATTGGTCACCGGCAAGGACGGCATGGGCCATGGCGACTTCAAATTACTGGCGCTGCTGGGTGCCTGGGGCGGCTGGCAGATTCTGCCGATGACACTGCTGATGGCGTCGCTGCTCGGCGTATTTACCGGGTTGATTCTGCTGCGTTTGCGCAAGCACCAGACATCGGCGCCAATGCCATTTGGACCCTGCCTGGCGATTGCCGGCTGGATTGCATTGCTCTGGGGTGGTCAAATAACCGACTTCTATTTGCAGTCTGTCGGTTTCAAATGACCACTTCTGTTGCAACACCCTGGATTCTTGGCCTCACCGGCGGCATAGGCAGCGGCAAAAGCGCGGCTGCCCAGCATTTTATCGACTTGGGCATCGACCTGGTCGACGCCGACCACGCCGCGCGCTGGGTAGTAGAGCCCGGCCGGCCTGCCCTGGCACGCATCGCCGAGCATTTCGGTGGCGGCGTGTTACAGCCCGACGGCCAACTCGACCGAGCGGCCCTGCGAAAGCTGATCTTTGAGGTGCCCGAAGAGCGCCGCTGGCTGGAAGCTTTGTTGCACCCGTTGATTGGCGAGGAAATTCGCAGCCACCTGGCACGCGCCCGTTCGCCTTACGCGATTCTGGTATCACCGTTGCTGATCGAATCCGGCCAGTCCAGCATGACCCAGCGCGTCCTGGTGATCGATGTGCCGCAATCGCTGCAGATTCAGCGTACCCTGCAGCGCGACGGCATCAGCGAGCAACAGGTGCAAGCGATTCTCAAGGCCCAGTTCAGCCGGGAAGACCGCTTGAACCATGCCGATGACGTGCTGGTCAACGACAAGGACCTCGCCTGGCTGCACAGCGAGGTCGAGCGACTGCACCACTTTTACCTTACTTTGCGTGGAGGCCGATCATGAGCCAACCCTTGACCGTCGACTGCCCAACCTGCGGAGCACCCGTGGAATGGAAAGCGACCAACCTCAACCGGCCGTTCTGCTCGGACCGCTGCAAACTCATCGACCTCGGCGCTTGGGCGGCCGAGGAACACAAGATCCCTGTGGCCCCGGATGCTGAAGACGAGCTGTTTTCCGAAGACTTGCCGCCGCGCCATTAAGGCCGCATAAAGGCGTATTCCTGCTGGTCGTCGAGATTCTCTGCCAAGTATTGCAGCTCGTCGGCCAAGTCTTCAAACGTGCGCACACCCTTGCTCTGCTGCACGACCGCGCTGAGCATGGCGCGCAGGGTCAATCCCGGGTCAAAGCCGATTTCCTGCGCTGCGTCCTGGCTTCTGCGCAACTCCTGCCGTGCCCACTCATACACACTCATGCTCCGTGCTCCCGTCTGCTCAGAAAAGTTTCGCGGAGCATGGGCCTGCACAGCCTCCCGGGATTTGATCTGGATCAACGCTGCGAATCGTCATCCTTCCAGGGCGCCGAGAGGTAGCGCGTACGGTTGAAGGTTTCCAGCCATTCAGGGCAAAACACCACCAGTGCACTGACGATCATGCCGTTGATAAAGGCTTCAGGGAATACGATCAGCCACAGGTAGCCGACGAAGTCTTCCAGCCATTCGGGCATTGCGAAACGGCCGTCGAACCACAGCAATCCAAGCCCGACCAACAGGCAAAGCAAGGCCGACAGCGCGGCGGCAAAGAAACCGGAGCAGAAGATATACACAAAGGGGTTTCGCGGTTTGGCTCTTTCTACCAACACCGCGCATGCTTCCGTGACCAGCACCGGCAGCCCAATCAGCAGCAAGCCGTTGACCCCGACGGCCGCCAGATCCTGGCGCCCCAGCAACACCAAACCGGCCTGCGCAACCAGCCCCCCGACGATTGCCAAGGGCCAGTCGAGCAACAGAGTGACAGCCGTCATGCCGATAAAATGGTAAGAGACGCCGGTATCGAAATCACGCCGTACCAACCACAGCAGGAACAGCGCAAACACCGTGCCGAACAGCAAGTGCTGGCGCCGCCGGTCAGCGAACAGCTCGACCCACGGCGAGCGCAGGATTGCCCACATCACCACCGGCATGTAAAGCAGCCAGCCGATTCCGAGGGTTTCCGGCGCCAATACCGCGGCACTGATCACGGGCGTTGTCCCCTTTCGTAAAACTTCATTTCGCACCTCATCCCTGGGTGGCTGCCGAATGGCCAGTCTACACCGGCGTTTTTAAGCAAGACTTCCTGCGGTCATCATTTGAACGCTAAGCTGGCACTATGGATGACTCAGATTACTTGCGCCTGCTCACCGTAGCGGCCGAACAAGCCAACGCGTTTTTGTCCAATGCCCGCAAATGGGAGCGTGAGCGTTGGGTCTGCCAGCGCCTGCTGCAAGGCTTGAATGTGCCCTACCGCGCCGAAGAGTTTCACCCTGCCGGCCAGGAACCGCCGGATGTGCTGTTTCGCGATGCCAGTTTCGAGGTGTTTTTTGTGCTCGATGAGGGCCGTCGCCTTAACGATGAGTGGCGCGACGAACTGCTGCGTCGGCGCAGTGCGTTTTCCCTGAGTCAACTGGTGCGGCGCGAAGCCAAGCCGCGGAGAATCCCGGCGCATGAGTTTTTGCTGCGCCTGGCGCCGACCTTGCGCAAAAAGGCGCATAACTACAAAGAACGCGGGATGGACCTGGGCGAACTGGACCTGATCGCCTTCAGCAGCCTCAAGCGCGAAGTGCTGGACCTCAATAGCCATTTTCCGCCGCCCACCGAATACCTGCGCCAGGGCTGGCGCTCGTTGTCGTTGGTGGGGCCAACCTTTGCCCGCGTGCTGTTCGCCCACCCGGACGCGCCGGACTTCTTGCGCAACAACCTGGGGCGCAGCATAGTATTCGACGTGGGCATCAGCCTGTGACGCGGGCACAGGCTACGCTTGTGGCGATACCGCCAACCCCCTGACTGTAACGTGGCGCCCTTTTGCAACGTCTACCTGACGAGGCCTTTATGACCAGCCGCCTGAAACCCGATGACCAACAGCGTGTCGAAGAGTATCTGCAACTCTCCCAGAACCGAGTCGAGCGCAAGCCTTTCAGGCCGTGGCTGCTCCTCGTTATGGTGCTGGTGGCAGTGATCGGGCTCGGTCTGCTGAGCCGCCTTTTGAGTTACCTGACGCTATGAGCTGCCTGGCGCTCGCGGGGGTAACTGCTCCGATTTCTTTTAGCCTTGCGAGATATCCCCATGACCCATCGTATTATTATCGTCGGCGGCGGCGCCGGCGGCCTGGAGTTGGCTACCCGCCTGGGTAAGACTCTGGGCAAGCGCGGCACCGCCAGCATCACGCTGGTGGACGCCAACCTGACCCACATCTGGAAACCGCTGCTGCACGAAGTGGCCGCCGGCTCGCTGAACTCATCGGAAGACGAACTCAATTATGTCGCCCAGGCCAAATGGAACCACTTCGAGTTCCAACTGGGGCGCATGAGCGGGCTTGACCGTGAGCAGAAGAAAATCCAGCTGGCTGCGACGCTCGATGAAGAAGGCCGCGAACTGGTGCCTGCGCGCGTACTCGGTTATGACAGCCTGGTGATTGCGGTCGGCAGCACCACCAATGACTTCGGCACCGAGGGCGCGGCGCAGCACTGCCTGTTCCTCGACACCCGCAAGCAGGCCGAGCGCTTCCACCAGCAACTGCTCAACCACTACCTGCGCGCCCATGCCGGGCAGACCGATGTGGAAGAGAACATCAGCGTTGCCATCGTCGGCGCCGGCGCCACCGGTGTCGAACTGGCCGCCGAGCTGCATAACGCCGCTCACGAGCTCGCCGCTTACGGCCTGGACCGCATCAAGCCGGAAAACATGCACATCACCCTGATCGAAGCCGGCCCACGGGTTTTGCCTGCGCTGCCCGAGCGAATTGGCGGGCCTGTGCATAAAACCCTGGAGAAACTGGGTGTGACCGTGCTGACAAACTCGGCAGTCAGTGAAGTCACGGCAGACGCACTGATCACCAGCAGCGGCCAAGTCATTCCAGCCAGCCTGAAGGTATGGGCCGCCGGCATTCGTGCGCCGGGCTTCCTCAAGGACATCGATGGCCTGGAAACCAACCGCATCAATCAGCTGCAAGTGCTGCCGACGCTGCAAACCACACGCGATGAAAACATTTTTGCCTTCGGTGACTGCGCGGCCTGCCCGCAACCTGGCACTGATCGCAATGTACCGCCACGCGCCCAGGCGGCTCACCAGCAGGCGTCGTTGCTGGCCAAATCGCTGAAATTGCGCATCGAAGGCAAGGAGTTGCCGACCTACAAGTACACCGACTACGGCTCGCTGATCTCGCTGTCGCGCTTCTCGGCAGTGGGTAACTTGATGGGCAACCTGACCGGCAGCGTAATGCTGGAAGGCTGGCTGGCGCGGATGTTTTATGTGTCGCTGTACCGCATGCACCAGATGGCGCTGTATGGTTTTTTCCGCACGGCCATGTTGATGCTGGGCAGCAAGATCGGGCGGGGTACTGAGCCAAGGCTCAAATTGCACTAACCACACGCACCCGTGTGGGAGCGGGCTTGCCCGCGATGGCGGCGGATCAGCAGCAAATATGTTGGCTGACAGACCGCTATCGCAGGCAAGCCAGCTCCCACATTTTTTTTGCGTCGCATTTGAGATTTTCAACAAGTAAAAAAAATCCCCGTATCTTTCGATACGAGGATTTTTAATATGGTCGGGGTAAGGGGATTCGAACTCCTGACATCCTGCTCCCAAAGCAGGCGCGCTACCGGACTGCGCTATACCCCGGTAAAAAAAAGGCGACCTTTCAGTCGCCTTCTTCGATCAGCGCTTTTGGCCTCTGATCTTAAGATTCGATTCCAGCATTAACTGGTCTCAAAAATGGTGGGTCGTGTGGGATTCGAACCTACGACCAATTGGTTAAAAGCCAACTGCTCTACCAACTGAGCTAACGACCCAAATATGGTCGGGGTAAGGGGATTCGAACTCCTGACATCCTGCTCCCAAAGCAGGCGCGCTACCGGACTGCGCTATACCCCGGTTTTGAAATTGGCTCCGTGACCAGGACTCGAACCTGGGACCCAATGATTAACAGTCATTTGCTCTACCGACTGAGCTATCACGGAACTACATATTTCAAATGTGCAACTTTTACCGCTATGTAACCTTCTCTTCGACTTGCCCGTATCGCTACGTTCATGTGTCTGAGGCGCGCTATTCTACAATCTTAAAAACCCCTGTCAACCCTTTAAATTGCTTTTAAGACAATGATTTGCGCTTGTTTCTGATTTCTTCTTGGGGAGAAGAAACCCGTGGGCTGACGTTGCTGCGGGGCGCACTTTACAAGCCTTTGCCTTACAGTTCAACGCCCTATCGAAAAAAAAGGCCCCGCAATGCGGGGCCTCCTCTTATCGCCATACAGGCCGGGCTCAGTGGAAGACGATTTCGTCGTTTTCCACCGTTGCTTCCACGCTGGTGCCCGGCATAAAGCTGCCCGACAGGATCAACTGGGCCAACGGGTTCTCGATCCAGCGCTGGATCGCACGCTTCAACGGCCGTGCGCCATACACCGGGTCGTAACCCACCGCGATCAGCTTGTCCAACGCCTCGCTGCTCAGTTCCAGGTTCAGTTCGCGCTCCGCCAGGCGGCCACGCAGGCGGCCCAACTGGATCTCGGTGATGCCCGCGATCTGATCCCGCGCCAAGGGCTCGAAGATCACCACTTCATCAACCCGGTTGATAAATTCCGGGCGGAAGTGCGACGTCAGCGCGTCCATCACCGCCGCACGCTGACCTTCGCGATCACCGACCAATTCCTGGATCTGCGCCGAGCCCAAGTTGGACGTCATCACAATCACCGTATTACGGAAGTCCACGGTACGCCCGTGGCTGTCGGTCAAGCGGCCATCTTCCAGCACCTGCAGCAGGATGTTGAACACATCCGGGTGGGCTTTCTCGACTTCGTCCAGCAGGATCACCGAGTAAGGCTTGCGACGCACAGCCTCGGTCAGATAACCGCCTTCTTCATAGCCCACATAGCCCGGAGGAGCGCCGATCAAGCGAGCCACCGAGTGTTTCTCCATGAACTCGGACATATCGATCCGCACCATGGCCTCTTCAGTATCAAAGAGGAACTCGGCCAAGGCCTTGCACAGCTCGGTTTTACCCACGCCGGTCGGGCCGAGGAACATGAACGAGCCGCTCGGACGGTTCGGGTCGGACAAACCGGCCCGCGAACGCCGCACCGCGTTGGACACCGCCACTACCGCCTCTTCCTGGCCGATCACACGTTGGTGCAACAGGCTTTCCATCTTCAACAGCTTGTCGCGCTCGCCTTCGAGCATTTTCGACACAGGAATCCCGGTCCACTTGGAGACAACTTCGGCAATTTCCTCCTCGGTCACCTTGCTGCGCAGCAACTGGTTCTCGCTTTTGCCGTGCTGATCGACCATCTGCAGGCTGCGCTCCAGGTCCGGGATCACCCCATACTGCAACTCGGCCATGCGGTTCAGGTCGCCTTTACGGCGCGCGGCTTCCAGTTCCTGGCGGGACTGCTCGATCTTTTGCTGGATCTGCGCAGAACCCTGCACTTCGGCTTTTTCCGAAGTCCAGATTTCCTCAAGGTCCGAATACTCGCGTTCCAGACGGACGATTTCTTCCTGAAGTTTTTCCAGGCGTTTCTTCGCCGCGTCGTCTTCTTCTTTCTTCAGGGCCTGGGACTCAACTTTCAGCTGAATCAGGCGCCGGTCCAGACGGTCGAGCACTTCCGGCTTGGAATCGATCTCCATGCGAATGCGGCTGGCCGCTTCGTCGATGAGGTCGATGGCCTTGTCCGGCAACTGACGATCAGTGATATAGCGATGGCTCAATTTGGCCGCCGCAATGATTGCCCCGTCAGTAATCGCTACCTTGTGGTGAACCTCATAACGCTCTTTCAAGCCACGCAGGATCGCAATGGTGTCTTCTTCGCTCGGCTCTTCCACCAGTACTTTCTGGAAGCGACGCTCAAGGGCGGCGTCCTTTTCAATGTACTGGCGGTACTCGTTGAGCGTGGTCGCACCGACGCAATGCAGCTCGCCCCGCGCCAAGGCTGGCTTGAGCATATTGCCCGCGTCCATCGAGCCTTCGCCCTTACCGGCGCCGACCATGGTGTGCAGTTCGTCGATAAACAGAATGATCTGCCCTTCCTGCTTCGACAGCTCATTGAGCAGGGATTTCAGGCGCTCTTCGAACTCGCCACGGAACTTGGCACCGGCGATCAGCGAACCCATGTCCAAAGACAGCAGGCGCTTGCCCTTCAGGCCGTCCGGCACTTCACCATTAATGATGCGCTGGGCCAGGCCCTCGGCAATCGCGGTTTTACCCACGCCAGGCTCACCGATCAGCACCGGGTTGTTCTTGGTCCGGCGTTGCAGCACCTGGATGGTGCGCCGAATTTCGTCGTCACGGCCGATCACCGGGTCAAGCTTGCCCTCTTCGGCACGCTTGGTCAGGTCGACAGTGTATTTATCCAGAGCCTGGCGCGACTCCTCGTGGTTAGGGTCATTCACCGCGTCGCCACCGCGCAGGTTGTTGATGGCATTTTCCAGGGCTTTCTTGCTCACGCCCTGGCCCAGCAGCAACTTGCCGAGCTTGCTGTTCTCGTCCATCGCGGCGAGCAATACCAGCTCGCTGGAGATGAACTGGTCACCTTTCTGCTGTGCAAGGCGGTCCGCCTGATTCAGCAGGCGCGCCAGATCCTGCGACATATTCACGTCGCCGGTCGGGTTTTGGATTTTAGGCAGTTGGTCGAGCTCTTTGCTCAACTCCTTGCGCAGGCTGTTGATGTCAAAACCCACCTGCATCAGCAAGGGCTTGATAGAACCACCTTGCTGTTCAAGTAATGCCTGCATCAGGTGCGCAGGCTCAATGGCCGGGTGGTCGAGGCCCACCGCCAACGATTGAGAGTCAGATAAAGCCAACTGTAATTTGCTGGTTAAACGATCAATACGCATTAGTCACCTTCCTTTTGAGCAGGCCGGAGCTATAAACACACATCCTGAATGAAGAAACCTGCCAGATACCCCTATAGATGTGGCCGATTCTGGAAGATTCAAGCTGTGGATAGTTGACGCAGGTCAGGAGAGTCTAGCGTTCAAGCCAGATTAAGGAGGCGAAGCGACCGGTGCGAGGGCTGCGGCGGTAGGAAAAGAAACGCGGGTCGGTCACGGTACAGAAACCGCCACCGTAAACTGCCGTAACACCTTTCTCTGCGAGGCGCAGGCGCGCCAGCTGGTAGATGTCAGCCATGTACTTGCCGGGATTACGGCTGGGTACAAAGGCTTCGGCGGTACTCGGCAGTTGCTGCATGAACGCTTCACGCACTTCCGGGCCGACTTCAAAGGCTTGCGGGCCGATTGCCGGGCCCAGCCAGACCAAAACATCAGCTGGCTCAGCGTCCAGACTGTCAAAGGCAGCTTCCAGAACTCCCGCTGCCAAGCCACGCCAACCGGCGTGCGCAGCTGCCACACGTGTGCCGGCACGGTTGCAGAACAACGCGGGCAGGCAATCGGCGGTCATTGATGTGCAGGCGACTCCAGGGGTGCTGGACCAGCTGCCATCGGCTTCGACGGTGCGCGACGGATCAGCCTCGACCACGGTTACCCCATGGACCTGGCGTAACCAGGCGGGCTGAATGGCGAATGCATCGGTAAGACGACGGCGATTTTCAAGGACAGCTTCAAGGCTGTCCTCGACATGATCGCCCAGGTTGAGGCTGTCGAACGGCGCCAGACTGACGCCGCCCGCTCGGGTGGTAACGCAGGCTTTCACCCCGGCCGGCGCGGGCCAGTCAGGAATCAGCCAGTCACTCATCCGATAAACGCCTCACGATCCTGCTTGAGCAGCGACAACAACCAGACCAAATCGTCTGGAAGAGGCGATTCCCAGCTCATCCGCTTACCGCTCGTCGGATGATCCAGCTCCAGGAAGCGTGCGTGCAGCGCCTGGCGAGGGAAGGTTTTCAGCGATTCAACCATGGTCAAGCTCGCCGCCGGCGGAATACGGAAGCGGCCACCGTAGGCCGGATCTCCGACCAACGGGAAGTTGATGTGCGCCATGTGCACGCGAATCTGGTGCGTACGGCCGGTTTCCAGCTTGACCCGCACATGGGTGTGGGAGCGAAAACGCTCCAGCACACGGTAGTGGCTGACGGCCTGCTTGCCGCCTTCCATCACCGCCATACGCTGGCGTTGCTGGCCGTGACGACCGATCGGGGCGTTGATTTTGCCACCGGCCACCACGACGCCGATCACGATGCACTCGTAGATCCGGCTGACGCTGCGACTCTGCAATTGTGTGACCAGCTGCGTCTGGGCCTGAATAGTCTTGGCCACCACCATCAGACCGGTGGTGTCCTTGTCCAGGCGGTGCACGATGCCGCAGCGCGGGACATTGATGATGTCCGGCACGTGGTGCAACAGGGCATTGAGCAAGGTGCCATCAGCGTGCCCGGCGGCCGGGTGAACCACCAGGCCTGCGGGTTTGTTGATGACGAGGATGTCGTCGTCTTCATAGACGATGTCCAGCTCGATGTCCTGGGCAACCCATTCTCCTTGGGCTTCCTGCTCGGCAGTCAGCTCAAGAATCGCACCGCCATGAACTATGTCTCGCGGGCGTATAACCGCCCCATCCACAGTCAGGCGGCCGTCTTTGATCCAGGCGGAAAGGCGCGAGCGCGAGTGCTCAGCGAATAATTGTGCGGCGACTTGATCGAGGCGTTGGCCGCCCAATTCGGACGGCACCTCTGCGCGAAGTTCAATTTTATCGGACATGCTCAGACTAGGCGTGGCACAGCCTTTGGTTTCGGCTGCGCGCTTGTGGTTAAATACGGCGTCTTTTGCCCCGAGGCTTTCAACGGGGCGCTCATCATAACAGGACGGCCCCGCCCAAGACAGCGGCCGTCATAGGGACGCAAGCCGCCATGCAAGTGAAACACCTGCTGCTGATCGCCATCCTCGCCATGACTGCTGCTTGCTCGTCAACAAAGGAAGTCGTCGACGAAAACCTGAGCGAAGTCGAGTTGTATCAACTGGCTCAGAAAGACTTGGACAATAATAGCTACACCAGCGCCACAGCGAAGCTGAAGGCCCTGGAGTCGCGTTATCCGTTCGGGCGCTACGCCGACCAGGCCCAACTTGAGTTGATCTACGCCAACTACAAGAACGCCGAGCCGGAAGCCGCCAAGTCTGCCGCCGAACGTTTTATCCGCCTGCACCCGCAGCACCCGAACGTCGACTACGCCTACTACATGAAGGGCCTGACCTCGTTCGACCAGGACGTTGGCCTGCTGGCGCGCTTCCTGCCGCTGGACATGACCAAGCGTGACCCGGGTGCTGCCCGCGACTCCTACAACGAGTTCGCCCAGCTGACCAGCCGCTACCCGAACAGCCGCTACGCGCCGGACGCCAAGCAGCGCATGATCTACCTGCGCAACCTGCTGGCTTCCTACGAGATTCACGTAGCCGACTACTACCTGACCCGTCAGGCCTATGTAGCCGCCGCCAACCGTGGTCGTTACGTAGTGGAAAACTTCCAGGAAACCCCATCCGTGGGTGACGGCCTGGCGGTGATGACCGAGGCTTACCAGGCACTGCACCTGGACGCATTGGCAGCTACCAGCCTGGAAACCCTGAAGCTTAACTACCCGGACTCCCCAAACCTGAAAGACGGCCAGCTCGTGCCTCGGGTTGCCGAAGCCGACAACCGTTCGTGGCTGAGCAAATACACCTTGGGCCTGATCAGCTCCCGTCCACCGTTGCCACCGGGCGAAACCCGCGCCAACCAGGACGTGATGAAGCAGTTCCAGGACGCCAAGGAAGCCATTCCTTCGGAGCTCAAGCCGCATGACGCCAATGGCGACGTGATCCAGGAAGAAGCACCACAGGCCCTCGGCAACAACGAAGACCGCTCGTGGTTCAGCTACATGACCTTCGGCATCTTCGACTGATCTGTCGACGCGTTAAAAAAAGGGAGCCCTCGAGGCTCCCTTTTTTGTGGGCCAGCATATTGCTCTGTGCGCCCGTCGCGTCCTTGGCTAAACTGGCGCATTCCTTGTCGAGAAACCCCCCATCATGGTTCGTCTACTGTTCTGGATTGCCGTTATTGCTGCCGCGGTTTGGTTCTGGCGCAAATTCAAAAGCCCGGCCGCTAAACAGCAACGTTCCGGCGAGCCCGATGCGGCCTTGATGGTGCGCTGCGCACACTGCGGCGTGCACCTGCCGCAGGACCGGGCACTGAGCTCACGCCAAGCGTGGTACTGCAGTCAGGCACATCTGGAACAAGGGCCGAAGTCTATCCAGCGTTGAGCCGACCTTCAGGGGCATAAGGCGCCGGGTCGATAATCGGCGCATTCCCCAGCAACAGGTCGGCAAACAACTGACAGGACGCCGGCGCCAGCACCAGGCCGTTGCGGTAATGCCCGCAGTTGAGCCACAACCCCTTGAAGCCCGGAACCTCGCCGATATAGGGGATACCCTCGGGCGAGCCGGGACGCAAACCTGCCCAATGGCCGACGACCTCGGCACCCGCCAACGCGGGAATCAACTCTTGCGCCGACGCCTTGAGGCTTTCCAGCGCCGAGTCGGTCGGGGTCTTGTCGAACCCCTCATGCTCCAGCGTACTGCCAATCAGAATGTGCCCGTCACGTCGCGGGATCGCGTAACGCCCTTTGGCCAGGACCATGCTCGAGAGGAAATCCGATGCACACTTGTACAAAATCATTTGGCCTTTGACCGGCTCCACAGGCAGTTCCAGGCCCAGTTTTCCGAGCAATTCACCGCTCCAGGCACCTGCCGCCAAAACGACCTGATCCCCCATGACCGGCCCCGTGGCCGTGTCCACACCCACTACGTGATCGCCATCGAGAACAAACCCGCGCACTTCGCACTGTTCGTGGACGGTTACGCTTGGCAGCGCCAACAGCGCCGCCTTGAGGGACTTGACCAGACGCGGGTTACGCACATTGGCCACATCCGCCATGTAGATTGCCCGGGAATACCCCCCGCCCAGCACAGGCACCGCATCATGGGCGGCTGATACATCCACCTTGCTCAACGGCCGGCCCTCACGCGCAGCCCAAGCCAACGCCTCAGCCTCATCGTCCAGGTCCAGCCAATACAGGCCAGTGGTGTGCACCTCTGGATCAACACCGGTAGCCGCAAACAAGCGCTCGGCCAATTGTGGGTAAAAATCCTGCGACCAGTGGGCCAGCGCAGTGACCGCCGGGCTGTAGCGCCATGGATACAATGGCGAAACAATCCCGCCGCCGGCCCACGAAGACTCCTGCCCTAGCCCGGAACGTTCCAGCAGCACGACCGCCTGCCCCTGGGTCGCCAGGTTGAACGCCGTCAACAAACCAATAACGCCGCCGCCGACAATCACCACTTGCTGTTGCTTAGCCATCATTTGTTCCAGCCGATAGAGGGGGAAAAGCGCACCCGGCGCCAGATCATGCTGCACGCTCATCACTGACCCCAGCACGCCTGACGCGACATTTCAGGTGCCGCACCCGGGTTGCTTCGCACGCCGGAACTGGTCAGCCTGAACTCGCTGCAAGGGTCGCCCCACATCACAGAGCCGGCGATTGGCGTGGCCAGCAGACTGAAAGCCTGTGGGTTCAATGCAGCGCTGATTCTATAGCGATCATTGCCCTCACTCACGCCGCTTGCATCAATAAAAGTGCCGTTGCGCGTGTAAAAACGCTCCAGGTGCTGAGCTTGATCCAAAAGCAGCCCTACGATTTCTGCACGGTAGGCCCTTTTCACATGCCGTTCATAGCCGGGGTAAGCGATCCCGGCCAGAAATGCGACGATCGCTACTGCGATCAATAACTCGATCAACGTAAAACCTCGGCAATCCTTGCCCATGGGTGTGCTCCTTATTGAAGTTGACGCCATACAACCCGCCGAAATTTCACTCCGTTCTCACCTTCTACCCGTGCATATACCGTCTCCAGAACCGTACGCGACGGGCCAATGAGCCCGACCGACGTCACTCGGTATAAAGCAGCCGGTTTGTCAGTGGGCCGATCAACCCGTCCCAGCGACTGGATGCCATACAGGCCACCTTTGGAGGAAACCCACATGACCGCCGAAACCGGATTCATCCCGGCGCCCAGCACCGAATACGCTTCTTGCGGCGGCACGCAGGCGCTGATCGACGGGCACAACGGCAACGCGGCTCCGGTGTTGCGGACCGTCGTCTCCCCCAGCCGCAGGCCGCTTTCCGCAGCTTGAAATGACTGATTTCGGTGCCAGAGGCTGCCGGCAATTTTTTGCTGGAATACAGCCCCCTGCATCGATGCCAGGCCGATCAAGGAAAGCGCCAGCAGAAACACCAGGCTGATCAGCAGAACCATGCCTTTTTGCGGCCAACGAATGCCGTCATAACGCGCCATGCTCGCCCCCTAGCCCAACCGGTTACGCAGCGCCGCTACGACGCTGTAGACCTGATTTTTCACGCGCCCCGTCGGGTCGCGCAGCGTCATTTGGAGGCGTACGCTGCGTATCAGCGATTCATCGGCCGGGGTGGATTCATAGCGCTGCACACCCGCCGCCCCCACCCTGGCCGCCATGCCGAAACTGATATCGAATGCTTCAACGTTATCGACCAATACCGCCCTGGCTGGCGCGGCAGGCGTGCTGACTCTCAGTTGGCCCGCCTCAAAGGAATAGGTGAGCTGACGTATCGCAAATCGAACCTCGCCAGGCCCCGGCACTGGCCCGTTGCCCGCATAGGCTCGGGCAGTGCTGCGGCAATCGGAAAGCACGGTCCAGTCGGGCGTGCCACCCTCACTGCCGACGTCGGCGGTGACCAGTGTCAGCGACCTGGAGCCCCCTGAATCACTCCAACCGACAGGCCGATCGAACGCTGCCGGGGCGTTTTCGATGGAGGCCACATCAAGGCAGCCAAACATCCCGGCCTGACGAATATCCTGAGTCAGCTTGCCCAGCACGAAACGGGCATCGTCCTGAAGCAACATCGCAGCCTGCTGGGCGGCATGGGTCATCCGGGAACTGATTGCCACCTGGCTGATACCGAGTATGAGCAACAGCCCGACAGCCAGCGCCAGCAATAACTCCACCAGGCTGAAACCTCTTGCAGAACGATTCATGGCCCCACCCCCGACTCACTGGCCATGCGACTGGTGAGCGTGAACGTTTCCCGTGCGCCGGGGGTATTCGCCCCTCTGTCATCATCCCAACTGATGCTGACAGTCACCTCACCGCCACTGACGGCCACGGAGCCTCTGGCGCTCTCCCCCGCAAACTCGGCGATGTTCGCCTCAAAGTCATGCAGGTCGAGGTCTCGCACGCTGGCGCCTGCCGTGCCGCTCAGCGTTTGCGCGGTCTGACTCCAGGAATAATCGACCCCTGCGTTGGCGCGAACCCGGTCGAGCATGTCGTAAGCAATGAAACTGGCCTGACTGATCATCCTTGAGCTGTCGGTGTACTTGAGGGCATTGAGCTGAATGACCGCAGCACCGAGCAGGCCCACCGCCAGAATCAGCACCGACACCATCACCTCGATCAAGGTCATGCCGGATTGCTCGCGAGGCAAGGTGCAGGGGGAACGCGTGTTCGGGGATGCAAACATTACCGTCGTCGTCCTTGTCGAAGGCCAAAAAAAACAGCAGAAACCTGCTGCGTGGCCCAAGACTAGCGTCCGATTTCGGCTGGCGCTGCTCCCGGAACAAAGGGAAATACTTTGGACATAAAGGCCATCACTCAACCCAGGAAGCGCCGGGCTATACCTAAGTCGACCTGTTGAAAAAACCACCACGTCCACGGAGGGACGGCCTATGAAACAGCGAGGTTTCACCCTGATCGAATTGCTGCTCAGCCTGCTGCTGAGCTGCCTTCTGGCTCTAATGGCAGCCCCCGGTTTCAAGGGGCTCCTGGCATCACAACAGCGAAACAGCGCAGCAAACGCACTGGCGGACGGCCTGCGTTTCGCGCGCGTCGAAGCCATCGTGCGCAATCGCGCCGTAGTGATGCATGCATTGGAGGACGACTGGAGTCGAGGCTGGCGAGTGATTGCCGACGTCAGCGGCCGCGGCCATCTCGACGACGACAACCCGGTGCTGCTGGAGCGTCAGGACAGCGGGCGTGTTGCGATTGCCGGCAACGGGCCGGTCAAGACTCAGGTGCGCTTCAGCGGATTGGGTGAGCCGGTGTTTGCCGGAGGCAGTTTTCGCGCCGGCACCGTGCATGTATGCGACACGGAGCAGGCCAGAAGCGTGTACCAGGTGGTACTGGCCCCCAGCGGGCGGATCAGCCTGCGCAGTGATAACACTGAACAGGCTTTATGCCGTAGCTGAACCTGGGGGTTTAAGGGATCAAAGCAGCGAGCGAACCCGCAGCTCTTTGGGCATGGAGAACGTGATGTTCTCTTCACGGCCGGCCAATTCATCGGCCCCCGTGGCACCCCAAGCCTGCAGTTGCTGGATCACACCGCGCACCAGCACTTCCGGGGCCGAAGCACCTGCGGTAATGCCGATACGCTCGACGCCATCGAACCAGCCGCGCTGCAGGTCTTCGGCGCCGTCGATCAGGTAGGCCGGTGTTGCCATACGCTCAGCCAGCTCGCGCAAGCGGTTGGAGTTGGAGCTGTTCGGGCTGCCGACCACCAGTACCACATCGCACTCGTTGGCCAGTTGCTTGACTGCATCCTGACGGTTTTGCGTGGCGTAGCAGATGTCGTCCTTGCGCGGGCCGCCAATGGCCGGGAAACGCGTGCGCAGGGCATCGATTACGCGGCTGGTGTCGTCCATGGACAAGGTGGTCTGCGTCACGAAGGCCAGACGCTCGGGGTTTTGCACCTGCAGGTTGGCGACGTCTTTCTCGTCTTCCACCAGATAGATCGCACCGCCGTTGCTGCCGTCGTATTGGCCCATGGTGCCTTCGACTTCCGGGTGACCGGCATGGCCGATCAGGATGCACTCACGACCGTCGCGGCTGTAGCGCGCAACTTCGATGTGCACCTTGGTCACCAGCGGGCAGGTCGCGTCGAATACTTTCAGGCCACGGCCGGCCGCTTCGGTGCGCACGGCCTGAGAAACACCGTGGGCGCTGAAGATGACGATCACGTCGTCCGGCACCTGGTCGAGCTCTTCGACAAAGATGGCGCCGCGAGCGCGCAGGTCTTCGACCACGAATTTGTTGTGGACCACTTCATGGCGCACGTAAATCGGCGGCCCGAAGACTTCCAGGGCGCGGTTGACGATTTCGATCGCACGGTCCACGCCGGCGCAGAAGCCACGGGGGTTGGCGAGTTTGATTTGCATGCTGTGCCTCGTGTCTTGCAGCGCAAGAAATTAGATCAACTCAACCCTTGCAGGAACCGGCTTTTGTGGGAGCTGGCTTGCCTGCGATTGCATCGCCGCGGCGTACTTGCTGTACCGCGTCGTCTGCATCGCAGGCAAGCCAGCTCCCACAGAAGCCAGCACCTGCGCGAGCCGGCTCTGTCAGTCAGAGCGCTTTAACGTCGAATATTTCAACATCAAAGGTCAAGGTTTTACCGGCCAGCGGGTGGTTGAAGTCGATGGTCACTTGCGCGTCATCGAAAGTTTTCACCACACCTGGCAATTCAGTATTGGCCGCATCGTTAAAGATCACCAACAGGCCTTCCGACAGCTCCATGTCCTGGAACTGCGAACGCGGGATGATCTGCACGTTTTGCGGGTTGGGCTGGCCAAAGGCGTTTTCCGGCAGGATCTGCAGGGTGCGCTTGTCGCCGGCCTTGAAACCGAACAGGGCCGCTTCGAAACCCGGCAGCAGGTTGCCGTCGCCGACCTTGAAGGTGGCCGGGGCTTTGTCGAACGTGCTGTCGACCGTGTCGCCATTCTCCAGGCGCAGTGCAAAATGCAAAGTGACTTCCGTGTTCTGGCCGATGCGTTGCTCAGCCAATACCTGATCAGTCATTGACGGTCTCTCCGGTTTTCTTGCTTTTGAACATGTCCAACGCCAGCATGATTGCACCGACGGTGATGGCGCTGTCGGCAAAGTTGAACGCCGGGAAATACCAGCGGTTCTGCCAATGCACCAGAATGAAGTCGATCACATGGCCGAGGGCAATGCGGTCGTACAGGTTGCCCAGCGCGCCGCCCAGCACCAGGGCCAGGGCGATGGCAAGCCAGGTGTCATCGCGACCAAGACGCTTGAGCCACACGACCAGCACCGCACTGACCACCACGGCGATCAGGGCGAACAGCCAGCGCTGCCAGCCGCCGCCATCAGCGAGAAAGCTGAAGGCCGCGCCGGTGTTGTAGGCCAGGGTCCAGCTGAAATAGTCCGGAATGACCACAATCTGCTGGTACATCTGCAAGGCGCCCTCGAAATGAGCCTTGCTGAGCTGATCAATGATCAGCACCAGCACGCTCAATACGAGCCAGCCCAGGCGTCCAAAACGGCCGGCTGCGTTAGGCATAGTGGCGAACCTCGCCAGCACCGCTGATGTTGTCGACGCAACGACCGCAGATTTCCGGGTGCTCCGGGTTCACGCCGACGTCTTCACGGCAGTGCCAGCAACGGGCACATTTAGGGAAGGCCGACTTGACCACTTTGAGTTTCAGGCCCGGTACTTCGGTAGCCAAGGCATCCGCCGGGGCCTGGGCAAACGGTGCCAGGCTTGCGGTGGAGGTGATCAACACGAAGCGCAGTTCGTTGCTCAGCTTGGCCAAGTCGGCGGTCAGGCCTTCCTCGGCAAACAGAGTGACTTCGGCTTGCAGGTTGCCACCGACGGCCTTGGCCGCACGCTGAACTTCCAGCTCCTTGTTCACCGCAACCTTCACGGCCATCACGCCTTCCCAGTACTCGCGGCCCATTTCGAAGTCGGCCGGCAGTTCGGTCAGGCCTTCGTACCAGGTGTTGAGCATCACGGACTCGTTACGCTCGCCCGGCAGGTATTCCCACAGCTCGTCGGCGGTGAACGCCAGGATCGGTGCGATCCAGCGCACCAGCGCTTCACTGATGTGGTACAGCGCGGTCTGCGCCGAACGGCGGGCCTTGCTGTTGGCGCCGGTGGTGTACTGGCGGTCCTTGATGATGTCGAGGTAGAAACCGCCCAGTTCCTGCACGCAGAAGTTGTGGATCTTCGAGTACACGTTCCAGAAGCGGTATTCGCCGTAGCTTTCCTGCAACTCGCGCTGCAGCAACAGGGTACGGTCCACGGCCCAACGGTCCAGGGCGAGCATGTCCTCGGCCGGCAGGATGTCGGTGGCCGGGTTGAAACCGGTCAGGTTCGACAGCAGGAAGCGTGCGGTATTACGGATGCGGCGGTAGGCATCGGCGCTACGGGCCAGGATCTGGTCCGACACGGCGATTTCACCCGAGTAATCGGTCGAAGCGACCCACAGACGCATGATGTCGGCGCCCAAGGTGTCGTTGATTTTTTTCGGCTCGATCACGTTTTTCAGCGACTTGGACATCTTGCGGCCCGTCTCGTCGACGGTGAAGCCGTGGGTCAGCAATTCGCGGTACGGCGCGTGGTTGTCGATGGCGCAACCGGTCAACAGCGACGAGTGGAACCAGCCACGGTGTTGGTCGGAGCCTTCTAGGTACAGGTCGGCACGCGGGCCGGTTTCGTGGCCCATCGGGTGCGAGCCGCGCAGCACATGCCAGTGCGTGGTGCCGGAATCGAACCACACGTCGAGGGTGTCGCTGATCTTGTCGTACTGCGGCGCTTCATCGCCCAGCAGTTCGGCAGCGTCCAGCTTGAACCAGGCTTCGATGCCTTCCTGTTCAACGCGCTGGGCCACTTCTTCCATCAGTTCAACGGTGCGCGGGTGCAGTTCGCCGCTTTCCTTGTTCAGGAAGAACGGGATCGGCACGCCCCAGTTGCGCTGACGGGAGATGCACCAGTCCGGACGGTTGGCGATCATCGAGTGCAGGCGCGCCTGGCCCCAGGCCGGGACGAACGTGGTCTCTTCGATGGCCTTGATCGCACGGTTGCGCAAGGTGTCGCCGCTGGTCGGCTCTTTGTCCATGCCGATAAACCACTGCGCGGTGGCGCGGTAGATCAGCGGGGTCTTGTGGCGCCAGCAGTGCATGTAGCTGTGCTTGATGATGTCGGTTTGCATCAGTGCACCGACTTCACGCAGCTTGTCGATGATCGGCTGGTCGGCTTTGAAGATGAACTGGCCGCCGAAGAATTCCAGCGACGGTACGTACACGCCGTTGCTTTGCACCGGGTTGATGATGTCGTCGTTGACCAGGCCGTACTTCTTGCAGATCACGAAGTCGTCCACGCCGTAGGCAGGCGAGCAGTGAACCACGCCGGTGCCCGAACCCAGTTCAACGTAGTCAGCCAGGTACACCGGCGACAGACGGTCATAGAACGGGTGACGGAAGTTGATCAGTTCCAGCGCGGAACCGGTAGTCGTCGCGATCACCGAACCTTGCAGCTCGTAACGGGCCAGACAGGCTTCAACCATTTCCTCGGCGAGCACTAGCAGGCGGTCACCGACGTCCACCAGGGCGTAGGTGAATTCCGGATGCACGTTCAGCGCCTGGTTGGCCGGGATGGTCCACGGGGTGGTGGTCCAGATCACGATGGCTGCTGGCTTGCTCAGGCTTGCCAGGCCGAAAGCCTGGGCCAGCTTGGCCTCGTCGGCGATCGGGAAGGCGACGTCGATGGTCGAGGACTTCTTCTCTTCATACTCGACTTCGGCCTCGGCCAGGGCCGAACCGCAGTCGAAGCACCAGTTCACAGGCTTGAGGCCCTTGAACACGAAACCGCCCTTGACGATTTCGGCCAAGGCACGGATCTCACCGGCCTCGTTCGTGAAGTTCATGGTTTTGTACGGGTTGTCCCACTCGCCCAGCACGCCCAGACGGATGAATTCGGACTTCTGCCCTTCGATCTGCTCGGTGGCGTAGGCACGGCACAGTTCACGGGTTTTATCCGCGCCCAGGTTCTTGCCGTAGGTCACTTCGACTTTGTGTTCGATCGGCAGGCCGTGGCAGTCCCAGCCCGGAACATAAGGTGCGTCGAAGCCCGACAGGGTTTTCGAGCGCAGGATCATGTCCTTGAGAATTTTGTTCAGCGCATGACCGATGTGAATCGTGCCGTTGGCATAAGGAGGGCCGTCGTGCAGGACGAACTTCGGACGATCCTTGCCAATTTCGCGCAACTTTCCGTACAGGCCAATACTGTCCCAGCGCTGCAGGATCTGCGGTTCGCGCTGTGGCAGGCCGGCCTTCATTGGGAAGGCGGTGTCCGGAAGGTTTAGCGTGGCTTTATAGTCGGTCATTTAAGGCTCTTCGGTTAGCGATGGGCGCTAGGTGCGGCTAGTGCACGGGCGGCGGCGACATCCGCATTGATCGCCGTTTTCAACGCCTCAAGCGAGGCGAAACGCTGCTCTTCACGCAGCTTCTGGTGGAAAACCACCGTCAAACGCCGGTCATACAAATCACCGGCAAAATCCAAAAGGTGAACTTCCAGGTGGGCCTTGCCATCACCTGCAACCGTGGGCCTGACGCCTATGTTGGCGACTCCCGGCCACGGTTGGCCATCGATGTCGACGCTGACCAGGTAAACCCCGGTGAGCGGTACGCGACGGCGCTTGAGTTGCACGTTGGCCGTTGGCGTGCCCAGTTGGCGCGCCAGCTTCTGGCCGTGCAAAACCCGCCCGGCAATGCGGAACGGGCGACCGAGCAAACGCTCGGCCAAGGCGAAGTCGGCAGCGGCCAGGGCGTTACGCACCTGGGTACTGCTCACGCGCAGGCCGTCCAGTTCGACGGTTTGCGCGGCTTCGACGGTAAAACCCTGGTTGACGCCGGCGTGTTGCAGGAAATCGAAATCGCCCACGCGGTCGCAACCAAAACGGAAGTCGTCGCCGACCTCCAGATGCTGCACGCCCAGGCCATCCACCAGAATACGGTCGACGAACTCGGCGGCACTGAGGCTTTGCAGGCGCTGGTTGAAGGCCAGGCAGAGGACACGGTCCACGCCTTCTTCAGCCAGCAGCTGCAGCTTGTCCCGCAAGCGGGCCAGGCGTGCCGGCGCCGTCTCGGGGGTGAAGTACTCACGCGGCTGTGGCTCGAAAATCACCACGCAGCTGGGCACGCCCAACTCGACCGCACGTTCACGCAGCCGGGCCAGGATAGCCTGGTGGCCACGGTGAACACCGTCAAAGTTGCCAATAGTGGCGACGCAGCCCCGATGCTCGGGGCGCAGGTTGTGGAGACCTCGAACCAGCTGCATAACGCGCTTCTTGCTCATAAAGTGGTCGATTATAACCACACCCGGCCCCGGACGACAGGCAACAGCGCAGGCCAAATGGATCGAATCGATAAAACAACCGTTTTATCGCTGTAAAGTCTCTAGCCGAGGGACTTGCGATTGAAATCCCGCAGGCGGAAGCCTTGCAGCAGCAACATCCCGAAGTACACCACCACACCGGCCACGACCAGAATGCCAAGGCGCATGAAGCGTTCGAGCATATGCCCCTCGTCCCAGGCGGGCATGAAGTGCATCAGCCCCAGCAACACGGCCGACATCATCGCCACCGCCACCAGCAATTTGATGGCAAACATCCCCCAGCCTGGTTGCGGCTGAAACATTTGCTGTTTGCGCAGTTGATAGAACAGCAGGCCCGCATTGATGCAGGCGCCTGCGCTGATGGCCAAAGCCAAGCCGGCGTGGGCCAGCGGGCCGATAAACACCAGGTTGAGCAATTGAGTGACGACCAGGGTAAAAATCGCGATTTTCACCGGTGTGCGGATGTTCTGCTGGGCGTAGAAGCCCGGCGCCAGCACTTTGATCACGATGATGCCGAGCAATCCGACGGAATAGGCGATCAGCGCGCGCTGGGTCATCGACGCGTCAAACGCGCTGAATTGGCCGTACTGGAACAGCGACACGGTCAGTGGCTCGGCCAGGATCCCCAAGGCCAGGGAGCACGGCAGCACCAGCACAAAGCACAGGCGCAGGCCCCAATCGAGGATGCGCGAGTATTCCTGGCGGTCCTTGCTGGCGTAGGTGCGCGACAGGGTCGGCAGCAAAATGGTACCGAGGGCTACGCCGAGCACGCCGGACGGCAACTCCATCAGGCGGTCGGCGTAGTACATCCACGACACCGAGCCCGAGACCAGCAACGAGGCGAATGCCGTGTTGATGATCAAGGAAATCTGGCTCACTGAAACGCCGAGGATGGCCGGCAGCATGTTGCGCATCACGCGCCATACGCCGGTGTCCTTGAGGTTCAGACGCGGCAGCACGAGCATGCCGATTTTTTTCAGGTGCGGCAGTTGATAGAGCAATTGCGCCAGGCCACCGGCCAGCACTGCCCAACCCAGCGCCATGACCGGCGGGTCAAAGTACGGCGTCAGGAACAGCGCGAAAATAATCATGCTGACGTTGAGCAGGGTCGGCACGAAGGCGGGCACCGAGAAACGGTTCCAGGTATTGAGGATCGCCCCGGCGAGGGACGACAGGGAAATCAGCAATATATAAGGAAAGGTCACCCGCAGCAGATCAGTGGTCAGGGCGAATTTTTCCGGCGTGTTGGCAAAACCGGGCGCCGTGGCCCAGATCACCCAGGGCGCGGCGAGCATGCCGGCGATGGTCACCAGCATCAGCACGAGGGTCAGCAGGCCCGACACATAGGCAATAAAGGTGCGGGTCGCTTCTTCGCCCTGCTGGCTCTTGTATTCGGCCAGGATCGGCACGAACGCCTGGGAAAATGCGCCTTCGGCGAAGATCCGCCGCAGCAGGTTGGGCAATTTAAAGGCAATAAAGAACGCATCCGTGGCCATGCTGGCGCCAAAAATACGCGCCAGCAGGGTGTCACGCACAAACCCCAAAACCCGGGAGATCATCGTGATAGAGCTGACGGCAGCCAACGATTTGAGCAGATTCATTGAAAGAGTTTGCGCCTTTAGATAAAGAGCAGGCGAACAAAGCGCCTGTTTATGCGATACTGCGCGCCTGCAACAGCACAGAGCCAAAGCTCGCGAGTTTACAGGTCAAGCGCCGGAAATAAATCACCCGCCTCTTCAGATCGACCACTCAGCAGTTCGCATCAGCCGCCCTTGACAACCCATCAAGTCATCGGCATGATTCGCGGCCTATTTTGTTTGCTATTTCCTAAAAAGTCTTTCGAGGAGCTCGACGGTGGCCAACACACCTTCCGCCAAAAAACGTGCAAAACAGGCTGAGAAGCGTCGCAGCCACAACGCCAGCCTGCGTTCCATGGTTCGTACCTACATCAAGAATGTAGTTAAAGCCATCGACACCAAAGACGCTGAAAAAGCTCAAGCAGCTTACGTTCTGGCTGTGCCAGTTATCGACCGTATGGCCGATAAAGGCATCATCCACAAGAACAAGGCCGCTCGTCATAAGAGCCGCCTGAATGGCCACATCAAGGCTCTGAACGTCGCTGCAGCAGCCTAAGTGGTAACAACTGCCGCGTAACCCAGGTTACGCAACAGTTAAGAAATGCCCCGGATCGAAAGGTCCGGGGCATTTTTGTTTGTGCCTGATTTATGGACTGTACAGATCCCAATGTGGGAGCGGCGGTGCGACGATTCGACTTGCCCGCGATGAGGGCGTGTCAGCCACCTTATACATCGCTGACCCACCGCAATCGCGGGCAAGCCCGCTCCCACATTCGGACCGTGTACATTCTTTAGGCACAAAAAAACGCCCCGATCCAGTCGGGGCGTTTTTGCTAGCAACTGATCATTACATCAATCAGTGCTGATGACCGCCTTCACCGTGGACGTGGCCGTGGGCCACTTCTTCCTGGGAAGCGTCGCGGATGGCAACGATCTTCACCTGGAAGTTCAGGCGCTGGCCAGCCAGCGGGTGGTTACCGTCAACCGTCACGTCGTCGCCGTCCAGATCACGGATGGTCACGATCTGCATTTGGCCGTCCGGCGCGGAAGCGTGGAACTGCATGCCCACTTCCAGCTCGTCTACGCCTTCGAACATGCTGCGGCTCAACGTGCTGACCAGCTCAGCGGAGTATTCGCCGTAGGCATCTTCAGGTTCTACGGCAACAGTCAGTTCATCACCGACGTTTTTGCCTTCCAGAGCCTTCTCCAGGCCCGGGATAATGTTACCTGCGCCTTGCAGGTAGACCAGCGGCGCGCCGCCGGCGGAGCTGTCGATGACCTCACCAGCGTCGTTGGTCAGGGTATAGTCGATGGAGACAGCCTTGTTAGCGGCGATCGTCATGGGGCGAGACCTTTTGCATAAGAATGAAGAACGGACAAGTCTAAACAAGGATTTGCCCGAAAGCGAACAGAACCCGGACGGACGGAGCCGATCAACGGCAACCTTCATCATCGGCTTCCACACGGACGAAGACCGGCACTGGGTGGCCGAGCTGTCCTGCGGCCACACCCAACACCTGCGCCACCAGCCGCCCTGGCAGTCTCGCGCCTGGGTGCTTGACCCCGCGCAACGCCTTGAAAAAATAGGCCAACCCTTTGCTTGCGGCTGGTGTGCGCAAGCACGCGAATAACGATAACCTTGGCACCTGATTCGCGGTAGGCACTCAGCCATAGAGCGCCACCCAAGCCATGCACCTCCAGAGAATTCGCATGCAGACTTTTTTTATCGCGCCCACCGATTTTGGAGTGGGTCTGACCTCCATCAGCCTTGGGCTGGTGCGTACCCTTGAGCGAGCCGGGCTGAAAGTCGGCTTCTTCAAACCGATTGCCCAGCCGCATCCCGGCGACACCGGCCCCGAGCGCTCCACCGAGCTGGTGGCGCGCACCCACGGTTTGAAACCGCCGCAACCACTGGGCCTGGCCCATGTTGAGCGCATGCTCGGCGACGGCCAGCTCGACGAGTTGCTCGAAGAAATCATCACCCTGTACCAGCAGGCCGCCGTGGGCAAGGACGTGCTGATCGTCGAAGGCATGGTGCCAACGCGCAGCGCCAGCTATGCGGCGCGGGTCAACCTGCACCTGGCCAAGAGCCTGGATGCGGAAGTGATTCTGGTCTCCGCCCCGGAAAACGAAGTGCTCACCGAGCTATCCGGCCGCGTGGAGTTGCAGGCCCAACTGTTCGGCGGCCCGAAAGACCCGAAAGTGCTCGGCGTCATCCTCAACAAAGTGCGCACCGACGAAAGCATGGAGGCATTCTCGGCGCGCCTCAAAGAGCATTCGCCATTGTTGCGCAGCGGCGATTTCCGCCTGCTCGGCTGCATCCCTTACCAGCCCGAACTCAATGCGCCGCGTACCCGTGACGTGGCCGACCTGATGGGCGCGCAGATCCTTAATGCCGGTGATTACGAAACCCGGCGCATGACCAAAATCATCATCTGCGCCCGCACCATGCGCAACACCGTGGAGCTGCTCAAGCCCGGCGTGCTGGTGGTGACTCCGGGCGACCGTGACGACATCATCCTCGCGGTCAGCCTGGCCGCGATCAACGGCGTGCCCCTGGCCGGCCTGCTGCTGACCAGCGACACCCTGCCCGACCCGCGCATCATGGATCTGTGCCGTGGCGCCTTTCAGGCCGGGTTGCCGGTGTTGTCGGTGAGCACCGGCTCCTACGACACCGCCAACCAGCTCAACAGCCTGAACAAGGAAATCCCGATTGATGACCGCGAGCGCGCGGAGATCATCACCGACTTCGTCGCCAGCCACCTCGACGCGCGCTGGTTGCACCAACGCTGCGGCACGCCACGGGAGATGCGCCTGTCGCCGGCGGTGTTCCGTTATCAGTTGATCCAGCGCGCTCAGGCCGCCAACAAGCGCATCGTGCTGCCCGAAGGCAGCGAGCCGCTGACCGTGCAGGCCGCCGCCATCTGCCAGGCGCGAGGCATTGCGCGCTGCGTGCTGCTGGCCAAGCCGGCGGATGTGGAAGCAGTGGCCCGCGCCCATGGCATCGAATTGCCCGAAGGCCTGGAAATTCTCGACCCAGACCTGATTCGTCAGCGCTACGTCGAACCGATGGTCGCCCTGCGCAAGAGCAAAAGCCTCAACGCGCCGATGGCCGAGCAGCAACTGGAAGACACCGTGGTGATCGCCACCATGATGCTCGCGCTGGATGAAGTGGACGGCCTGGTCTCCGGCGTCATTCACTCCACCGCCAACACCATCCGCCCGGCCCTGCAGCTGATTAAAACCGCGCCGGGCTGCACGCTGGTCTCGTCGGTGTTCTTCATGCTGTTTCCCGAGCAAGTGCTGGTGTATGGCGACTGCGTGATGAACCCGCACCCGAGCGCCGCCGAGCTGGCGGAAATCGCCCTGCAAAGTGCCGACTCGGCCGCCGCGTTCGGGATTACCCCGCGCGTGGCGATGATCAGCTATTCCAGCGGTGATTCAGCCAGCGGTGAGGAAGTGGAGAAAGTCCGCGAAGCCACCCTGCTCGCCCACGAGCAGCAAAGTTCGCTGCTGATCGACGGCCCCTTGCAGTACGACGCCGCCGCCAACGAAACCGTGGCGCGGCAACTGGCGCCCAACAGCCAGGTGGCTGGCAGGGCCACGGTGTTTGTGTTCCCGGACCTGAACACGGGCAACACCACCCACAAAGCCGTGCAACGCAGCGCCGATTGCGTAAGCCTGGGGCCGATGCTCCAGGGCCTGCGCAAACCGGTCAACGACCTGCCCCGTGGCGCCCAGGTAGACGACATTGTGTACACCATCGCGCTGACTGCGATTCAAGCCGCCAACCGACCTATGGATATCTAAATGCTGGATTTTCTGCCTGCCGCCGTACGCGGGGTGATCGCGTCCTTGTTGTTGGCGCTCAATACCATTCTGCTGTGTTCGTTTCTGTTTATCGTCGCGCTGTTCAAGGCGCTGCCGTTTGCCAAGCGTTTCAGCGAATGGCTGATGAACCACACCCACGAAGCCTGGGTGACCAACAACAAGGGCTGGATGAACCTGGTGCGGCGCACACGCTGGCACCTGACCGGTCTTGAAGGGCTGGACTATGAGCACTCGTACCTGGTGACCAGCAACCACCAGAGCTGGGTCGACATCATGGTGCTGCAATACGTGCTCAACCGCCGGATTCGCCCGCTGAAGTTCTTCCTCAAGCAAGAGCTGATCTGGGTGCCGGTGATTGGTCTGGCATGGTGGGCGCTGGGCTTTCCGTTCATGAAGCGCTACTCCAAGGCCTACCTGGAGAAACACCCGGAGAAGAAAGGTAAAGACCTGGAAACCACGCGCAAGACCTGTGCGAAGTTTCGCGACAACCCGGTGGGCATTTTCAACTTTGCCGAGGGCACACGGTTTACCCCGGGCAAGCATGCGCAGCAGAAATCGCCGTTTCGCTATCTGCTCAAGCCCAAGGCTGGCGGTATCGCGTTTGTGTTGGATGCGATGGGTGAGCAGTTGAAGTCGCTGGTCAATGTGACCATTCACTACCCTGCCGGGCGCCCAGGATATTGGGATTTGCTGTGCGGGAATGTAAAGGATGTAGTGGTGCAGTTTGAAGAGGTGCAGATTCCGGCCGGGTTTATTGGCAAGAATTATGAGCAGGATGATGAGTATCGGACGGCGTTTCAGGGCTGGATCAATAAGCTGTGGGAAGACAAGGATCAGTTGCTGGAAAAACTGCACACACAATTTCCAGGCAAAAGGTAATCACCCTGTGGGAGCTGGCTTGCCTGCGATAGCGGTGGGTCAGCTGCACATGTATCAACTGGCAGGCAGCTATCGCAGGCAAGCCAGCTCCCACATGGATTGAGTCCAACCTTGGGAATGGAAAAAGCCCGCCACCGAGTGATCGGTGGCGGGCTTTTTAGTGGCGGCTAGGTTTAGATCGCGCCGCGCTGACGCAACAGCTCCAGCACTTGCTTGACGCTGTCTTCCAGCGACAGGGCCTGAGTGTCGATCACCAGATCGGCGTTCAACGGCACGTCGTACGGGAAGGATTCGCCAGGGATGTTATCCCCACCGGCAGCGTACAAACCTTGCGGATCACGCTCGGCGCATACCAGCGGCGACGCCTGCACGTACACGGTCAGCAGGCGGTCGCTGCCGATCAAGGCTTTGGCCTGTTCACGCCCTTCGGCATCCGGGGCAACGAATGCGGCCAGGGTCAGCAAGCCCGCTTCGTTGAACTGACGCGCCACGTGAGCAGCACGGCGCCAGTTCTCGGTACGCCCGGCACGGTCCTGCGGCAGCCCTTTGTTCAGGTCGTGGCGCAGGTTCTGGCCGTCCAGTACAAACACCGCACGGCCCATGTCGAACAGCTTGCGCTCAACCGCATAGGCCAGGGTGCTTTTGCCCGCGCCCGACAAGCCGCTGAACAACACGGTGGCTGGCTGCTGGCCGAAGCGCTGGGCACGCTCTTCGGTGGCGACATGCGCGAGGCTGCCGTGTTGCCCGGAACCGCCATGGTTAACCGGCGGCGCGATGATCATGCCCGCGGCCACGGTGCCGTTGGTCAAACGGTCGATGACAATAAACGCACCGGTGGTGCGGTTGCTGTCGTAACCGTCCAGCGCGATGGCGGCATCGAGGCTGACCTTGACCCGGCCGATCTCGTTCAACTGCAGCGAACTCGCCGGGCCTTCGGCCAGGGTGTTCACGTCCACACGGTGCACAATGCTGGTGATGGAACCCGGCACGTGGCTGGTGGCGCGTTTGATGTCGTATTTCTTGCCCGGCAACATCGGTTCTTCGGCCATCCACACCAGCATGGCATCGAACGCGTCGGTCACTTGCGGCACGTTGTCGGCGTGTACCAACAGGTCGCCACGGGAGATGTCGATCTCGTCTTCCATGGTCAGGGTCACGGCCTGGCCTGGGCCGGCGTGTTCCAGTTCACCTTCAAAGGTGACAATGGATTTGACGCGACTGCTCTTGCCCGACGGCAGCACCACGACTTCGTCGCCCTTGTGCACGATGCCGCTGGCCAGGGTGCCGGCGAAACCACGGAAGTTCAGGTTCGGACGGTTGACGTACTGCACCGGGAAACGCAGGTCGGTGTAGTTGCGGTCGTTGGCGATCTCGACGGTTTCGAGGATCTCCATCAGCGACTGGCCGGTGTACCAGGGCGACCGCTCGCTCTTGTTCACCACGTTATCGCCCTTGAGCGCTGACATCGGCACGAAGGCCATGGTGCTCGGCTTGAACGCGATGCCATCGGCGAACTTCAGGTAATCGGCCTTGATCTGCTCGAAAACGCTCTGATCGAAGCCATTGATGTCCATCTTGTTGACGGCCACCACGATATGTTTGATGCCCAGCAACGAGGCGATAAAGCTGTGGCGGCGGGTCTGGGTCTGCACGCCGTAACGGGCGTCAATCAGGATAATCGCCAGGTCACAGGTGGAAGCACCGGTGGCCATGTTGCGGGTGTACTGCTCATGGCCGGGGGTGTCGGCAATGATGAATTTGCGCTTGGCGGTGGAGAAGTAGCGGTAGGCAACATCAATGGTGATGCCCTGCTCGCGCTCGGCCTGCAGGCCGTCGACCAGCAACGCCAGGTCGATGTCATCGCCGGTGGTGCCGGATTTTTTCGAATCGCGGGTGATGGCTTCCAGGTGATCTTCGTAGATCATCTTGGAGTCGTGCAGCAGGCGCCCTATCAGGGTGCTCTTGCCGTCGTCGACGTTGCCACAGGTCAGGAAGCGCAACATTTCCTTGCGCTCGTGCTGGCCCAGGTAGGCGAGGATGTCCTCGCTGATCAAATCAGATACGTGCGACATGACAACCCCTTAGAAATAACCCTGACGTTTTTTGTCTTCCATCGAGCCTGCACCATCGTGGTCGATGACACGGCCCTGGCGCTCGGAAGTTCGCGTCAGGAGCATTTCCTGAATGATGTCCGTCAGCGTCTCGGCTTCGGACTCCACCGCGCCCGTCAACGGGTAGCAGCCAAGGGTACGGAAACGTACTTTCTTTTTGACGATTCGGGCTTTGTCTTCGTCGGACAAGTGCTCAAGGATGCGGTCGTCGTCGATCATGATCAACGTGCCGTTCTTCTCGATCACGTCGCGCTCGGCGGCGAAGTACAGCGGCACAATCGGGATGCCTTCCAGGTAGATGTACTGCCAGATATCCAGCTCGGTCCAGTTGGACAGCGGGAACACGCGGATGGATTCGCCCTTGTTGACGTTGCCGTTGTAGACGTTCCACAGCTCCGGGCGCTGGTTTTTCGGGTCCCAGCGGTGCTTGCTGTCGCGGAACGAGTACACGCGCTCTTTGGCGCGGGATTTCTCTTCATCGCGACGGGCACCGCCGAACGCTGCGTCGAAACCATGCTTGTCCAGGGCCTGTTTGAGGCCTTCGGTCTTCATGATGTCGGTGTGCTTGGCGCTGCCGTGGGTGAACGGGTTGATGTTCTGCGCCACGCCGTCCGGGTTGATGTGGGTGATCAGGTCCAGGCCCAGCTCTTCGACCATTTTGTCGCGGAACTTGTACATCTCCTGGAATTTCCAGCGGGTGTCGACGTGCATCACCGGGAACGGCAGTTTGCCCGGGAAGAAAGCCTTGCGCGCCAGGTGCAGCATCACGGCGGAGTCTTTACCGATCGAGTAGAGCATCACCGGGTTATCGAACTCGGCGGCGACCTCGCGGATGATGTGGATGCTTTCCGCCTCCAGCTGTTTCAGATGCGTCAGTTTGTCGACCATGGCTACTCACGGAAAAACGATCTTATGGACGGCCAGCGGGCCGTGTTCGAGCGGGGCATGCTAGCACAGCACCTTCTTCTATTCAGGGCGCGGGCTAGATCGAAACGGTATATGAATATACCGCCCGGTTTGGCTTGTGGAAGCTGGCTTTTGTGGGAGCTGGCTTGCCTGCGATACAGGCACCTCGGTCATTCAGGCAAACCAAAGTGATGCAATCGCAGGCAAGCCAGCTCCCACATTTGAGCCTTGGTGTTCTTTAGATCGGGTTCGGGCAATCGATGAATAAATGCTCCAGCGCAAAGCGCCGTGCCAGGTAATCGCCCAGCGCCTGCACGCCGTAGCGCTCGGTGGCGTGGTGGCCGGCGGCGATAAAGCTGATGTCGTTTTCGCGGGCGCTGTGGAAGGTTTGCTCGGACGCTTCGCCGCTCAAAAACAGGTCAACGCCGGCGGCAATCGCCTGATCGATGTAACCCTGGCCACCACCGGTGCACCAGCCGACGCGGCGGATCATTTCGCTGCCTTCGATCAGCAGTGGCTCGCGGCCCATCACTTCCTGCACGCGGCGCGCGAAGTCGCGGGGCGACAAAGGCTCCGCCAGCGAGCCGACCAGGCCGACGATTTTCGGGTTGTTCGGGTCCAGCGGGCCTTCGACGGTAATGTCCAGCTGGCGAGCCAATTGAACGTTGTTGCCCACGTCGGCATGCAGGTCCAGCGGCAGGTGATAGGCCAGCAAACTGATGTCGTGCTTGAGCAGGGTTTTCAGGCGGCGCTGCTTCATGCCGGTGATGCACGGGTTTTCGCCCTTCCAGAAATACCCGTGGTGCACCAGGATCAGATCGGCCTGGGCTTCGACCGCCGCATCCAGCAACGCCTGGCTGGCGGTGACGCCGCTGACGATGCGCATCACCTGCGGGCGCCCTTCCACTTGCAGGCCGTTGGGGCAGTAATCGGCAATTTTTGCGCTGCCGAGGTAGCGGTCCGCTTCCTCGACGAGGGTGCTAAGGGGGACGGCCATAAAAGACTCCTAAATATCCCGTTCCGAGGCGCTCGCAGCCTCGTATAATGCGCGACATTATGGGCGCTCTCCCGCCCCCTGCAACCTGTCAGGACTTACTTGATGCTCAAGGCACTGCGTTTTTTTGGATGGCCATTGTTGGCTGGCGTGCTGATCGCGACGCTGATTATTCAGCGCTACCCCCAGTGGGTGGGCTTGCCCAGCCTGGATGTGAACCTGCAACAGGCCCCGCAAACCAACTCGGTGGTGCAAGGCCCGGTGACCTATGCAGACGCCGTCGTCATCGCAGCGCCGGCGGTGGTCAACCTGTACACCACCAAGGTCATCAACAAACCGGCGCATCCTTTGTTTGAAGACCCGCAATTTCGCCGCTATTTCGGTGACAACGGGCCCAAGCAGCGCCGTATGGAATCGAGCCTCGGTTCCGGGGTGATCATGAGCCCGGAAGGCTACATCCTCACCAACAACCACGTAACCACGGGCGCCGACCAGATCGTGGTGGCCCTGCGTGACGGCCGCGAAACCCTGGCCCGTGTGGTCGGCAGCGATCCGGAAACCGACCTCGCGGTGCTGAAAATCGATTTGAAAAGCCTGCCGTCGATCACTATCGGCCGCTCCGAAGCCTTGCGCGTGGGTGATGTGGCGTTGGCCATCGGCAACCCGTTTGGCGTCGGCCAGACCGTGACCATGGGCATCATCAGCGCCACCGGGCGTAACCAGCTGGGCCTTAACAGCTACGAAGACTTTATCCAGACCGACGCTGCGATCAACCCGGGCAACTCCGGCGGCGCGCTGGTGGATGCCAATGGCAACCTGACCGGCATCAACACGGCGATCTTCTCCAAGTCCGGCGGCTCCCAAGGCATCGGTTTCGCGATCCCGGTGAAATTGGCGATGGAGGTGATGAAGTCGATCATTGAGCACGGCCAGGTCATTCGTGGCTGGCTGGGTATTGAAGTGCAGCCGCTGACCAAGGAACTCGCCGAGTCGTTTGGCCTGACCGGGCGCCCGGGCATTGTGGTCGCCGGGATCTTCCGCGACGGGCCGGCGCAGAAAGCCGGCCTGCAATTGGGCGACGTAATCCTCAGCATCGACGGCGAACCGGCCGGCGATGGCCGCAAGTCGATGAACCAGGTGGCGCGGATCAAGCCGACCGACAAGGTGGCGATTCAGGTGATGCGCAACGGCAAAGAGATCAAGCTCTCGGCGGAAATTGGTTTGCGTCCGCCGCCTGCGCCGGTCAAAGAAGAGGAATAACCGCGTGAAGGAGCCCGGCGGCGGGCTCCTGTAACCTAATGTTTCAACGGAAATTCATTCTCATTAGTCATGTTATATTGTTTCAATATCGCTATTGGAACGCTCTATCATGCCGTCTCGAAGAATTGCCCCCATGGCTGGCCTGGCCTTGGGTTTGCTGCTCGACCCCGCCTACGCCGAAGACAACACCGTTGAACTGGACACCATCAGCGTCACCTCCGACGCCTACGAGTCCGCCACCGGCCCGGTCAAAGGTTACCGCGCCACCCGTTCCGCCAGCGCGACCAAAACTGACACCGCAATTCGCGACATCCCACAAGCCATCAGCGTTATTCCCGCCACCGTCCTCAAAGATCTGGGCAGCACCAGTGTGGAACGCGCCCTGGAATTTGCCGGCGGCGTGTCCAAACAAAACAACTTTGGCGGCCTGACCCTCTACGAATACAGCGTGCGCGGCTTCACTACCTCGGAGTTCTATCAGGACGGTTTCAGCGCCAACCGTGGCTACCCAAGCACGCCGGACGCGGCCAACATCGAGCGTATTGAAGTGCTCAAGGGCCCCGCCGCCAGCCTCTACGGGCGCGGTGATCCAGGCGGCACGGTGAATATCGTCAGCAAAAAGCCGCAGCCGGAAGCCTTCACGACACTGCAGACCAGCGCCGGCAGCTGGGACCGTTACCGCACCGCCCTGGATGTAAACACCCCGCTCGACAGCGAAGGCCGTGTGCTCTCACGGGTAAACCTGGCGGTGGAAGACAACCACAGCTTTCGCGATCACGTAGACGCCAGGCGCGTGTTCGTCGCGCCATCGTTCAGTTGGCAATTGGACCCGGACACAACCCTGCTGGTGGAAAGCGAATTCGTGCGCCACAGCTCCACGTTCGACCGAGGCATCGTTGCGCCGTACGGCATGTCCCGCTCGACCTTCTTGGGCGAGCCCAACGACGGAAACATCCGCAATCACAACAACCGCCTCCAGGCCACCCTCGAACATCACCTTAACGACGCCTGGAAACTGCGCCTGGCCAGCCACTACAAACAGGGCAGCCTGTGGGGCGATGCTTCGGAAAACCGCGCGATGAATGCCGACGGCCACACCGTCAACCGCCGCTACCGCGAGCGTTCCACCGGTTGGCATGACAGCATCACCCAGCTGGAACTGCGTGGCCTGTTCGACATCGGCACTTGGCAGCACGAACTGCTGATCGGCACTGAATACGAGGACTACCGCAAAAAAGAACGGGTGACCGCGATTGCCGGCAGCCCCTACGCCATCGACATCTACAAGCCGGTCTACGGCCAGCCCAAACCCAATGGCGCACGCTCCGGCACTGACATTTATGAGCAGGTCAAAAGCCAGGCGCTGAACCTGCAAGACCAGATCATCTTCACCGACCGCCTGCGCGGCATGCTCGGTGCGCGCTTCGAGCATTTCGATCAGCGTACCGATGACTTCGCGCGCAACCACGCCAAAAGCCGGCAAACCCACGACGCCTTGACACAACGCGCCGGCTTGCTCTACCAACTGACGCCGCACGTCGGTGTGTTCGCCAACGCGTCTACCTCGTTCAAACCCAACAATGGCCTGGACGCGGGCGGCAAGTCCTTCAAGCCCGAAGAAGGCGTGGGTTATGAAGTGGGGATCAAGAGCGAGCTGTTTGACGACCGTCTCAGCGCCACCCTCGCGGCCTTTCATATCGAAAAGGAAAATGTGCTCGCCCTCGACCCGGCCACCGACACCTCACGCGCCATGGGCAAAGCGCGTAGCCAGGGTTTTGACCTGCAACTGACCGGGCAAGTGACCGAAGCCGTACGCGTGATCGGCGCCTTTGCCTACATCGATGCCGAAGTCACCAAGGGCGACAAAGCCATTCCCGCCGGTAGCCGGATTCTCGGCGTAGCCAAACGCAGCGGCAGCCTGTTGGGGGTGTATGAATTCCAGGACGGCGCGTTGCGCGGTTCAGACGTCGGCGCAGCATTCACCTACGTGGGCGACCGTTCCGGCGAAGCGGGCGGCAGCTTCGAGTTGCCGGCCTACCACACCGTCGACCTGCTGGCGCATTACAAGGCCACGGACAATGTGACCGTGGGCCTGAACCTCAACAACCTGTTCGATGAAAAGTATTACGAGCGCTCCTACAGCAATTACTGGGTCAACCCCGGCGAGCCGCGCAATTTCACCGTCAGCCTGACCCTCAACCTGTAACAGGACGTCACCCATGCACCTTCTCAAACCCCTGGCCCTGATCGGCCTGCTGTTCGCCACCCAGGCGTCGGCCCATGGCCTTTGGACCGAACAACGTCGCGGCAATATCGAGGTGATCTACGGCCACGGCGCTGAAGACAATGCGTTCAAAGCCCAGAAAATCAGCGGCGCCTGGGCGTATGACGCCAGCGGCAAGATGATTCCGGTGACCGTGGAACGTCTGGCCGACCATGCACGCTTGAAACCGCTCAAACCACCGGCGGTGCTGGCGGTGGCGCTCGATAACGGCATGTGGTCGCAGAACGCGGATAAAAAGTGGATCAACCAAGGGCGCAGCAAGGTCGAGGGGGCGATTGCGTCGACTCAGACCTTCAAGTACAGCCTGGCGATTTACCAACCGGGGGCGAAGTTGCCGAAACTGGATCAGATCAGGCTGATTATTGTGCCGGAAGTTGACCCACTGACTGTAGGACCGGGCAAGTCACTGCCGGTGCGCGTGCTGCTGGATGGCAAGCCGGCTGCGGGGGTCAAGTTGGTCGGCGACTATCGCAATATGCCGAACACCTTGAGCACGGAGACTGACAAGGATGGCCGCGCTAAGGTGCTGGTGCGTAATGAGGGGTTGAATGTGATCGCTGCGCAGGTGGAAGTGCCGCTCAAGGACAATCCGGATGTGGCGACGCAGGGTCTGTTCACTTCGCTGACATTCTTGGGCGAACCTCATCACGAATAAACACCACAAAACAATGCGGGAGCTGGCTTGCCTGCGATGCAGACACCGCGGTGTATCAGTGACACCGCGATGATGCTATCGCAGGCAAGCCAGCTCCCACAGTTGATTGCTGTCATTTCGACAATCGGGTTACAGCGCCAACGGCGCCCGCTCGCACAGGGTATTCAGCGCCGCCGCCCACTGCGGATCATCATTAAGGCACGGCACCAGCACCAACTCCTCGCCCCCCGCTTCACGGAACTGCTCCAGCCCGCGATCACCGATCTCCTCCAGCGTCTCGATGCAATCGGCGACAAACGCCGGGCACATCACCAGCAGCTTTTTCACGCCTTGCTGAGCCAGTGCTTCAAGGCGCGCCTCGGTGTAGGGTTCGATCCACTTCGCCCGGCCCAGGCGCGACTGGAACGCCACCGACCACTTACCTTCCGGCAGCCCCATGCGTGCGGCAAATTCCCGCGCCACGCTGAAGCATTGCGCGCGGTAGCAGGTGGCAAGCACTTGCGGCGAGGCGTTCTTGCAGCAGTCCGCATCCTTGAAACAGTGCTGGCCTGTCGGGTCGAGCTTGGTCAGATGGCGTTCGGGCAAGCCGTGGAAACTCAGCAGCAGGTGATCGAAATCCTGCGCCACATAAGGCCTGGCACTCTCCACCAGCGCATCGAGGTATTCCGGCTGATCGTAAAACGGCTGCAGGATCGAGAATTGCACGTTGAGCTTTTTGTCGCGCACCACCCGTTTGGCTTCCTCAATCACCGTGGTCACGGTGCTGTCGGCAAACTGCGGATACAACGGCGCCAGGGTGACCTTTTGAATGCCTTGGGCCGCGAGGCGCGTGAGGGTCGTTTCAAGCGACGGCTCGCCATAACGCATCGCCAGTTCCACCGGGCCCTGGGTCCACTGCGCAGTCATTTGCTGTTGCAAGCGGCGGCTGAGCACCACCAGCGGCGAACCCTCTTCCCACCAGATCGACGCGTAGGCATGCGCCGACTGCTCGGGGCGCTTGATCAGGATCAGCGACACCAGCAAGCGCCGCACCGGCCATGGCAGGTCGATCACATAAGGGTCCATCAGAAACTGATTGAGGTAGCTGCGCACATCGGCCACCGAGGTGGACGCCGGTGAGCCCAGGTTGACCAGTAACAACGCGTGATCCGTCATGCAACATCCTATTTCTAGAGGCGGCTGGACAAGTCTTCCAAAGCCGCGTGCAACTCAGTGAACTGAAAAGTGAAACCGGCGGCCAGCAGCCGTTCAGGCACCGCCTTTTGCCCGCCCAGTAACAACCCGGACAATTCGCCCAACCCGACCTTCAAGGCAAACGCCGGCAGTGGCATAAAGGAAGGACGGTGCAAGACCTTGCCCAGAGTCTTGGCGAACTCGCTGTTGCGCACCGGGTGTGGCGCGCACGCATTATAAGGACCGCTGGCGTCGGACTTGTGCAGAAGAAAATCAATCAGGGCGATTTGATCCTTGATATGCACCCACGGCATCCACTGCCGACCATTGCCGATAGGCCCGCCCAACCCCAGTTTGAACGGCAGCAGCATGCGCGACAAAAAGCCGCCCTTGGCCGCCAGCACCAGGCCCGTGCGCACCAGCACCACCCGCACACCCAACGCTTCGGCGCGCAGGGCGGTTTCTTCCCAGGCGATGCACAGTTGGCTGGGGAAATCGTCTTGCACCGGGCCGCTCGCTTCGGTCAATTCGCGCTCGCCGCCGTCGCCGTACCAGCCTACGGCGGAACCGGAAATCAATACCGATGGCTTTTGTTCCTGGCTTTCGATCCACGCCAGCAAGGTTTCGGTGAGGCTGATGCGGCTGCTCCACAACAACGCCTTGCGCTTTTTGGTCCAGGGACGATCGGCGATGGGCGCGCCGGCAAGGTTGACCACCGCATCCACATGGCCGATCACATCCTGCAACCGCCCGACGCCGAGCACGTCAGCACCGCACCAGTGAGCCACGGTGTCCGGCTCACGACTCCACACGGTCAAGCGATGGCCCTGGGCGAGCCAGTGCAGGCAAAGCTTGCGGCCAATCAGACCCGTACCGCCGGTCAGCAAAATGTGCATGGGATCCTCCTCATGTAACGTTCGCCGCCCGCCGTTAGTCTATTTTATAAGCAGGGATCATTTGTAATCGGGCGTGGCCTGTCGTTTAACCATAGGCCACGCCGTTAGAACAGGTACGCCAAAACTTATACCAAAAAACAATATTGTACAGCTATTGGTGTCGGCGTAGTCTGTACCCAACGGTAAAACGAGGCCCCTCATGACTGTTCCCATCGCGATCATCGGCACCGGCATCGCCGGTCTCTCCGCCGCCCGAGCGTTACGAGACGCGGGGCGCGTTGTACAACTCTTCGATAAAAGCCGCGGCAGCGGTGGCCGTATGTCGAGCAAGCGCAGCGATGCAGGCGCACTGGACATGGGCGCGCAATACTTCACCGCCCGCGACCGGCGCTTCGTCAACGAGGTGCAACGCTGGCAAAGCAACGGCTGGGCCGAGCAGTGGAAGCCGCAGCTGTACAACTTCAAGTCCGGCCAACTCACCCCCTCCCCCGATGAACAGATCCGCTGGGTCGGCACGCCGCGCATGAGCGCGATCACCCGCGCCTTGCTCGACGATTTACCGGTGGAATTCGGTTGCCGCATCACCGAAGTGTTTCAGGGCAAACAACACTGGAACCTGCTGGATGCCGACGGCGGCAACCACGGCCCGTTCAGCCATGTGGTCATCGCCACGCCGGCACCGCAAGCCACCGCCCTGCTGGCCGCCGCGCCCAAATTGGCGAGTGCCGCAGCCGGGGTAAAAATGGACCCGACCTGGGCCATCGCTCTGGCCTTTGACAAGCCACTGGATACGCCAATGGAAGGCTGTTTCGTGCAAGACAGCCCGCTCGACTGGCTGGCGCGCAACCGCTCTAAACCAGGGCGCGACAACACCCTCGACACTTGGGTGCTGCACGCCACCAGCACCTGGAGCAAGGCCCACCTGGACCTCTCCAAAGAGGCCGTAATTGAACACTTGCACGGCGCCTTCGCCGAACTGCTGCACAGCGCCATGCCCGCGCCCTCCTTCAGCCTGGCCCATCGCTGGTTGTACGCGCGACCGTCCAGCAGCCATGAGTTCGGCGTACTGGCTGATGCGGACCTGGGCTTGTATGTATGTGGCGACTGGTGCCTGTCGGGCCGGGTCGAAGGTGCATGGCTCAGTGGGCAGGAAGCCGCGCGACGCTTGATCGAACACCTGCAATGAACCGCATCAACCCCGCCAAATTGCTGCTGTCGAAGTGGACAGCAGCGCGCCCCCGAAACAAGGAAAAACATTTCCTGGTCACCGAGTTGTTTCGTGACGAGGAAGGCACCGTGCTCGAAATCGAACTGCAAGCGGTCATGACCCGTCGCGGCGAACGCCTGGCATGGCAAGCCCTGCAAAACGCTGAAGACTGGCGAATCGGCTGGAAATAGCGGCACCGAAAATACTTGTACAAAATATTTGACTTGTACAGCATCAAACCTATGATGAGGTTTAGTTGTACAAGTTTTAAGGCTTGTACAGGAATCTTGCAGAGGTTCGGCCATGTCCAGCACCGTGAAACCGAAGATCGCCATCAGCGCCTGCCTATTGGGCGAGAACGTGCGCTTCAACGGCGGGCACAAACAATCCCTGCTGTGCAGCCAGACCCTCGCCGATTATTTCGACTTCGTGCCGCTGTGCCCTGAGGTTGCCATTGGCCTGGGCATCCCGCGTGAGCCGATCCGCCTGGTGGGCGACCCCGCTCACCCGCAGGCAATTGGCACCGTGAACCGCGAACTCAACGTCACCCAGCCGCTGGACGACTACGGCCAGCAAATGGCGGCGGAACACACCGACTTGTGCGGTTACATCTTTATGCAAAAGTCGCCGTCGTGCGGTTTGGAACGGGTCAAGGTCTACCGCGAAAACGGCACGCCGGTCGACGGCGGAGGTCGAGGCATTTACGCCCAGGCCTTTTGCGCGCGCCACCCCAACCTGCCGGTGGAAGAGGACGGTCGCCTGAACGACCCGGTGTTGCGGGAAAATTTCCTGACCCGGGTTTTCGTCTACGCCAGTTGGCAAACATTGCTGGCCGAAGGCCTGACCCGCCACCGCCTGCTGGCCTTTCATTCGCGCTACAAATACCTGTTGATGGCCCACAGTCCAGTGCACTACAAAAGCCTTGGCCATCTGCTGGGAAGCATGGGCAAGGGCATCAACCTGGATGAACTGGCCGCCGGCTACTTCAGCGACCTGATGACCGGCCTGAAAAAATGCGCCACCCGTGGCACTCACACCAACGTGTTGCAACACATCAGCGGCTATCTCAAGCAAGCCATCAGCACCGACGACAAGCAGGAAATGCAAACCGTGATCGGCCAATACCGCCACGGCATCGTGCCACTGGTGGTGCCGCTGACCTTGCTCAAGCATCACTTTCGCCAACATCCGGACCGCTACATCGCGCAACAGGCCTACCTGCAGCCGCACCCGGAAAACCTCAGCCTGCGTAATGCGATCTAACCTATGAAGCCTGCCCTGCAAGACGAACCCGGCGAAGACATCGCCCAAGCCCTTGAAGATGGCTGGTTGCCGATTCGCGAAGTCGCGCGCCAGACCGGCGTCAACGCCGTGACCTTGCGCGCATGGGAGCGCCGTTACGGCCTGATCGTGCCCCAGCGCACGCCCAAGGGCCATCGGCTGTTCAGCGCCGAACATGTGCAACGCATCCACACCATCCTTACCTGGCTCAACCGTGGCGTACCGGTCAGCCAAGTCAAAAACCTGATTGATTCTGCCCAGACCAGCCCCGACAGCGTGGAAAACGAATGGCACGCGCTGCGCCAGAACCTGATCAATGCGATCAGCGAGCTGGCCGAGCGCCGAGTCGATGATGCGGTTAACCAGGCCATGGCGCTGTACCCGCCGCGCACGTTGTGCGAGCAACTGCTGTTGCCGCTGCTTCAGGAGCTGGAGCAACGCTGGCAGGGCCAGTTCGGCGCACAGATGGAGCGGGTGTTTTTCCTCTCATGGCTGCGCAGCAAATTCGGCGCGCGCATTTACCACAACAACCGGCAACTGCACGGCGCGCCGCTGCTATTAGTCAACCATTCCGATTTGCCGCTGGAACCGCACCTGTGGCTCAGCGCCTGGCTGGCCAGCAGTGCCGATTGCCCGGTGGAAGTGTTCGACTGGCCGCTGCCGACCGGCGAACTCGCCCTGGCGGTTGAACACCTGCAACCGCGCGCCGTGCTGCTGTATTCGAGCAAGTCCCTCCATTTGTCGGCAATCCCCAAACTTCTGGGTGGCATCCGTTGCCCAATTCTGATTGCCGGACCAACGGTATGCATCCACCAGGCCGAGTTAGCCGTATTAACCCGTGACACCCCTGAATTGTTCGTGGCCGAAGACCCCTTGTCGGCCCACCAGATACTGATCCAGCGTGGAATCGTTTAAATGCACTTGATCTGGCTGCGCACCGACCTGCGCCTGCACGACAACACCGCCCTGACCGCCGCGAGCCAGCGGGGCCCGGTCGCCGCTGTTTTCCTGATAACGCCCGAGCAATGGCTGGCCCACGATGACGCGCCGTGCAAAGTCGACTTCTGGCTGCGCAACCTGGAAAGCCTGCGCCACACGCTTGGCGAACTGAATATTCCCCTGCTGATCCGCACGGCCCCGACCTGGGACGACGTGCCGGATGAACTGGGCAAACTGTGCCGGGAACTGGCGGTGGAATCGGTACACGTCAACGAGGAATACGGCATCCACGAGAGCCGTCGCGACGCGGCCGTGGCCAAAGCCCTTGAAGCTGACGGCGTCACTTTCCACAGCTACCTTGACCAACTGTTCTTCCAACCCGGCAGCGTGCTGACCAAGACCGGCACCTACTTTCAGGTCTTCAGCCAGTTCCGCAAAGTCTGCTACACCCGCTTGCACAGCGCCTTGCCGCGCACAGTGGCGGCTCCCAAAGCCCAGGCGCCGATTGAGCTGAAAAGCGACCCGATCCCGAATACCGTCGAAGGCTTCGAGCCACCGAGCGAAACCCTGCGCGCGCTCTGGCCGGCCGGTGAAGACGAAGCCCGTCGCCGCCTCGACGCCTTCGCCGACCAGCAGATCAGCTACTACAAGGACGAACGCGACTTCCCGGCCAAGCCCGGCACCAGCCAGCTGTCGGCCTACCTCGCTGCCGGGGTGGTGTCGCCACGCCAATGCCTGCACGCCGCGCTGCAAACCAACGGCGGCGAATTCGAAAGTGGCGACATGGGCGCCATCACCTGGATCAACGAACTGCTGTGGCGCGAGTTCTACAAACACATTCTGGTGGGCTACCCACGGGTGTCCCGCCACCGCGCGTTCCGCCCCGAGACAGAAGCCGTGGCCTGGCGCAATGCGCCAAAGGATCTGGCCGCCTGGCAGGAAGCGCGCACCGGTTTGCCGATCATTGATGCGGCCATGCGCCAACTTCTCGAAACTGGCTGGATGCATAACCGCCTGCGCATGGTGGTGGCGATGTTCCTGACCAAAAACCTGCTGATCGACTGGCGCGAAGGCGAGCGCTTTTTCATGCGCCACTTGATCGACGGCGACCTGGCCGCCAACAACGGCGGCTGGCAGTGGAGCTCGTCCACCGGCACGGACTCGGCGCCGTATTTCAGGATTTTCAGCCCACTGAGCCAGTCGGAGAAATTCGATGGCGAAGGCGTTTTTATCAAGCACTGGCTGCCGGAACTGGCGGCGCTGAATAAAAAGGAAGTGCACAACCCCGAGGCGGTCGGCGGACTGTTTGGCGTGGCGGACTACCCCCGCGCAATCGTCGATTTGAAGAAGTCCCGCGAACGTGCGCTGGCAGCCTTCCGCAGCCTGCCTTCCCGTGAAGCGGTCGGGGGTGTGCATGAGTGACTTCCTGCGCCGGTTTGCCCAGGCCTTCTCCACGCTGGACAAGCACAACCTGCACCTGCTCGACAGTTTGTACAGCAAGGACATTGCCTTCGCCGACCCGCTGCACGAAGTCCACGGCCTGCCCGCAATGCACCACTACTTTACCGAGCTGTACAGCAACGTCAGCCAGTTGCGCTTCGACTTTCACGGCTTCGACCAAGTGGCCGAAGGTGAAGGCTACCTGCGCTGGAAAATGAGCTTTTGCCACCCGCGTCTGGCCAATGGAAACGTGATCCGGGTGGAAGGCTGCTCGCACCTGATGTGGCGCGACAAGGTCTACCGCCATCGCGACTATTTCGATGCCGGTGCCTTGCTCTATGAACACCTGCCGGTCCTCGGCCGAGTCATCAGTTGGTTGAAAAGGAGAATGGGATGAGCAGTACACCTCCCCGCCGTTATTGGCTGACCGGCGCCAGCAGTGGCATCGGCGCGTCTCTGGCCGTGGAATTGCTCAACAGCGGCGCCCATGTGGCGCTGAGCTCACGCACCAAGGGCCCGCTGGAAGCCCTCGCCCACAGGTACCCCGGGCAAGTGCTGGTGGTGGCGGGCGACTTGACCAATAGCCAGACCGTGCGCGAAATCGGCGAGCATATCGGCGTGGTCTGGGGCTCGGTGGACACGGTGATTCTGAACGCCGGCACCTGTGAATACGTCGACGCCAAGCAATTCGATGCCTCGATCGTCGAGCACGTGGTGCGCACCAACCTGCTCGCCAGCAGTTACTGCATTGAAGCTGCGCTGCCGTTGTTGCGTGCCGGGCACACGCCGCACCTGGTGGGCGTGGCCAGTGCCGTCACCTACTTGCCGATGCCGCGCGCCGAAGCTTATGGCGCGTCCAAGGCCGGGCTGCGTTACCTGTTTGAATCCCTGCGCATCAGCCTGTCGCCGGAGAATATTGACGTCACGGTGATCAGCCCGGGGTTTGTCGACACACCACTGACTGAACGCAATGACTTCCCGATGCCCCTGAGCTGGTCTGCCGACAAAGCGGCACGGCATATCTTCGCCAAGCTGGAAAAACGCCCACTGGAAATTGCCTTCCCGGCCCTGTTCATCGCCACCCTGTGGCCGCTGTCGAAGCTGCCTAACCGTGCGCAATTGATCATCGGCAAACGCATGCTACGCAGCCCGCCGCCGCACAAGGACAACCTGTGAAGATCGCCATTATCGGCAGCGGCATCGCCGGGCTGACCAGCGCCTATCTGCTCAGCCGCCAGCATGAGATCACGCTGTTCGAAGCGGGTGACCGCATCGGCGGGCACACCCATACGGTCAACGTGACCGTCGACAGCAAAAGCTATGCGGTGGATACCGGCTTTATCGTGTTCAACGATTGGACCTACCCCAATTTCATTCGCCTGCTGGGGCAGATTGGCGTGGCCTTCAAACCCACCGAAATGAGCTTTTCGGTGTGCGACCAGAACGCAGGGTTCGAATACAACGGCAATAACCTCAACAGCCTGTTCGCCCAGCGTCGCAATATTCTGTCGCCGGGGTTCTGGGGCATGTTGCGCGACATTTTGCGCTTCAACCGCCAGGCGCCGCTGGACTTGCAGGAACAACGCATCAGCGCCGAGATGACCCTGGGCGATTACCTCGAAGCCGGCGGCTACGGCGAGCGGTTTATCCGGCATTACATCGTGCCGATGGGCGCGGCGATCTGGTCGATGTCGCTTAAGGACATGCTCGGTTTTCCGCTGCAATTCTTCGTGCGTTTCTTCAAAAACCACGGTTTGTTGTCGGTGAACAACCGGCCGCAATGGTGCGTGATCGAGGGCGGGTCGAGTAGCTACATCGAACCGCTGACCCGCAGCTTTCACAAACAGGTTCGCCTCAATTGCCCGGTGCATCTGGTCGAGCGCGACGCCGAGGGCGTGGTGATTCACAGCGCCGCCGGCACCGAAGCCTTCGACAAAGTGGTGTTCGCCTGCCACAGCGACCAGGCGCTGGCCTTGCTCGGCGACCCGAGTGCGGCTGAACAGCAGATCCTCGGCGCCCTGCCCTACGCCGACAACGACGTGGTGCTGCACACCGACACCCGCCTGCTGCCCGACCGCAAACTGGCCTGGGCCAGCTGGAATTACCGGCTGATCGGCAAGGCGCAAACCCAGGCTGCCGTCACCTACGACATGAACATCCTGCAAGGCATCGACAGCGCCACCACCTTTTGCGTCAGCCTCAACCAGACGCCAATGATCAACCCGCTGAAAATTCTCGCGCGCTACACCTACGCCCATCCGCAATACAGCCTCGCGGCGGTGGCGGCGCAGAACCGCTGGGAAGAATTGCACGGCACGCGCCATACCTTTTATTGCGGTGCTTACTGGGCCAATGGTTTTCACGAAGACGGTGTAGTCAGCGCCCTGCGTGTGGCCCAGGCTTTTGGGGAAACCCTGTGAACAGCGCCCTGTACAGCGGCTGGATTGCCCATCGCCGGTTCTCGCCCAAGGCCCACGCCTTTCGCTACCGCATCGGCCTGCTGTACCTGGATTTGAGCGAACAGGACGAAGTGCTCGGCCTGTCGCCATTGGCCGGCGCAAGTCGCCTGGCACCCTTTGGTTTTCGCCAGCAGGATTACCTGCGTGAATTGACGCGCCACGGCATGAGCTTGACCGATGCCGTGCGCCAGGAAGTCGGCAAGGCGCTGGGGCGTACGCCCCAGGGCGTTATCTGCCTACTGACCCAGGCCCGCAGTTGGGGCCTGGCTTTTAATCCGGTGAGTTTCTTCTACTGCTTCGAGGCCGACGGCAGTCTGGCGGCGATCCTGTGTGAAGTGACGAACACCCCGTGGCGTGAGCGTTATCACTACGTGCTGCCGGCCCAGGCCCTTGGCGCGGATGAGCATCAGCATTTCGCCGTAGCCAAGGCTTTTCATGTGTCGCCGTTTTTGCCGCGCGACCTCGAATACCGCATGAGCTTCAGCCCACCCGCCGCCAAACTCGGCGTGCACATGGCCGATTGGCAAGGTGCGCACAAAGTCTTCGACGCCACCTTGAGCCTGCAAAGGGAAGCGCTGAACCGCGCCACCCTGCATCGCTACCTGTGGCGTTTTCCGTGGATGACCGCCAAGACGTGCCTCGCGATTTACTGGCAGGCCATGCGCCTGCTGCTCAAACGCACACCGATTTTTTCCCACAGGGCCGCCGATGGCGCCTCTCGCACCGCAGTCGGGTATACCAAGGATCGCCGCCATGAAAACCCCTAGCTTATCGGTCAAGGCCAACCGCCTGAACGTCAACGGCCTGACCACCACGCTGCTGCGCAAGGCCGTGCTGCGTCAACTCAGCCAGTTGCGTCACGGTCAACTCGTGGTGATTGAGGACGGCGAGCGCCAGGTCTTCGGTGCCCGCGAAGCGCACCTGCTGGGGGAAATCCAGATCCTGGATTCGGCGGTGTGGGGCCTGGTGGCGGCCAATGGTTCGATCGGCGCGGGCGAAGCGTTTATCCACGGTTACTGGAGCAGCCCGGACCTGACCGCCGTGGTGCGCGTGATGGTCAGCAACCTGGACGTGCTCGATGCGATGGAAGGCGGCCTCGCGCGCCTGGCACGCCCGTTCACCCAGGGCCTGCACTGGCTTAATCGCAACACGCGCAAAGGCTCGCAGAAAAACATCGCTGCTCACTATGACCTGGGCAACGACCTGTTCGAGGAGTTTCTCGACCCGACCATGATGTATTCGGCGGCGCAATTTCTGACGCCCGACGACAGCCTGGAACAGGCGCAATTGAACAAGCTGGAACGCATCTGCCAAAAGCTCGCGCTCAAGCCCACTGACCATCTGCTGGAAATCGGCACCGGTTGGGGCAGCATGGCGTTGTACGCGGCGCAGCAGTACGGCTGCAAGGTCACCACCACGACGCTGTCCAAAGAGCAGTTCGCCTACACCGAAAAACGCATCGAGGCGCTGGGGCTGCAAGGCCAGGTCACTCTGTTGTTGCAGGATTATCGTGACCTCACCGGCGAGTACGACAAGCTGGTGTCCATCGAAATGATTGAAGCGGTGGGCCATCGTTTCCTGCCAACCTACTTCAAACAGTGCGCGCAGTTGCTCAAGCGCGACGGCCTGATGCTGCTGCAAGCCATCACCATTCGTGAGCAACGCTTCGAACAAGCCAAAAACAGCGTCGACTTTATCCAGCGTTACATTTTCCCCGGTGGCGCCCTGCCGTGTGTGCAAAACATGCTGCAGATTGTCAGCCGCGACACCGACATGAACCTGCTGCACATGGAAGACTTCGGCCTGCACTATGCGAAAACCCTGCGCCTGTGGCACGAGAACTTTCGCCGCGCCCATAGTCGTCTCGCCGAGCTGGGCTACGATGAGTACTTCCTGCGCTTGTGGGAATTCTACTTGTGCTACTGCGAAGGGGGATTCATGGAACGGACGATCGGCACCGCGCAGTTGCTGCTGGCCAAGCCGGCGGCGATGAACCCGCCGTTGCTCGGGCGCTTCAGTGCTTAAACCGTTGGCGAACGCCGTGCTGTTCCAGTGCGGCTGGTTTGCCTGCGTGCTCGGCGGTGACAGCCGCTGGCTGCTGGTGGGGTTGGCGGTGCTGGCTATCCACCTGCTGTGGATAAGTGCGTGGTCGGCCGAGGGGCAAGTGATCCTCGCCGTGACCCTGCTGGGCACGGTGGTCGACACCTCGTTGCGTACCTTTGGCGTGTTTCATTTCAGCTTTCCAGGGCCCCTGATTCCTTTTTGGCTGGTGTTGCTGTGGGCGTTGCTCGCGACCACATTGCGCCACTGCCTGGCCTGGAGCGCACAGCCCTGGTGGCGTGCCAGCCTGTTGGGCGCAGTGGGCGGGCCGCTGTCTTACTACGCGGGCAGCCAACTGGCCGGGGTGAGTTTCGGCTACGGCACGGCGCCCACCCTGATCGGGCTGGCGCTGCTGTGGGCCCTGCTGTTTCCGCTGCTGCACTGGATCGCCCGGCAACTGGGGCACTGACGTCCGTCAGAGCATTCATACGCGCACAACGCGCTTGCCTTACACTGCGCGCCTATGACAAACATCCCTCTCACCGAGATTCCCGAACCCGCCGTGACCTGCTCGACGTGCGCGGCCTGTTGCTGCCAGCTGGAAGTGATGCTGATCACCGACACTGGCGTGCCGGAGCGCTATATCGATACCGACGATTGGGGCGGCGAAGTGATGCTGCGCCTGGATGACGGCTGGTGTGCGGCGCTGGATCGGGACACGATGATGTGCACGATTTATGAGCGACGGCCGCTGATTTGCCGGGAGTTCGAGATGGGTGCGCCGGAATGTCTGACCGAGCGTGAAGGCATTGCGACGGCCTATCGCTGATTCCAAATGTGGCGATAATCCCTGTGGGAGCTGGCTTGCCTGCGATAGCATCACCTCGGTGTAACTGATAGACCGAGGTGCCTGCATCGCAGGCAAGCCAGCTCCCACATTGGATTTTGCATGGGGCTCTGGATTTACAGCGGCAAGGTGTAGTGCAACGAGTAACTTTCTACCCCGTCGTTGTTACTGCTGATCCCCGCGTTGGAATAATGCGTCGCGCGAATCCCCACTTCATGCCCACCGGCAAAGCGCAGGCCAAAGCCCAAGCGGTCTTCGAACTGGAAGGCCTGGCCGATGTTGTTGTCTTCAAGGCGTGTACGCGAAAACACCGCCACACCGATACCGGCCTCGATGTAGGGCTTCACCGACTGCCCGGCAAACTCATACACAAACACCGGCGAGAACGACAGGCTGCTGGCGCCCGCGCGCTTGTCACCGTCCCAGTAGGTGTAGGCGCCGCTCCAGTAACCGGTCAACCGGCCCGTATCGCTCTGCCACCAGCTTTTGTCCCAGTCCGATGTCAGCCCCAGACGATAAGTCAGGGTCGAATCGCTGGTGCTCCCCACACCCAATTCCAGGCCAGCGGCCTGGGCCGAAACCGAGTGTCCCACCACTACGGCCGCAATCGCAGCCAAACAGAACAAGCGCTTCATAAGAAACATCCTTTCCAAACGAAGTTATAGGGTTTTGTGCAGGCTATCTCGCTATAGGAAGCTGGCGTGAAGACAGAAGTTCCAGCTTATAACGCCGGTATTTCACGAATTTTTCACGCGTCGAAGCTTCGCACAACGCCGGGGTATTTCCATAGTGTCGGTAGGATATTTCTGAGGTGATCAGCATCACCGCTGGTCCAGAGCTGTGCCGGCTCAGGATTGCCGGAGGCCAACAGGTCACGCTCGCCCAGCAAACGCTTGAGTTGACGCGCCACGGCGGCGCCGGTGTCGATCAGGATGATGCTGGGGGGAAGCATCTGCGCCAGGAGTGGCTTGAGGAAGGGGTAATGGGTGCAGCCGAGAATAATGGTGTCACACCCTGCGCTGAGCAGCGGCTCGACGTAACCCTGCAACATCGTGCGTAACGCAGGGCTATGCAGGTCGCCGGTTTCGATCAACTCGACCAGGCCGGGGCACGGCTGGGTGATAACCCGTACATCGAGGGCGAAGCGGTCCAGCAAGGCGGCGAACTTGGCGCTTTGCAGAGTCCCGGTAGTCGCAAGCACACCGACCACACCGCTGCGAGTTGCAGCGGCGGCAGGTTTGACAGCGGGCTCCATGCCCACCAAAGGCCAGTCGGGATAGTCCTTGCGCAGGTCCGCAACAGCGGCGACCGTCGCGGTGTTACAGGCGATGACAAAGGCCTTGGCACCCCGCTCGCGGAAAAACTCGGCGACTAAACGCGAGCGTTGCAGAATAAACGCCGGAGTTTTCTCGCCATAGGGGATATGCCCGCCATCGGCGACGTACAGCAGGGACTCATGGGGCAATAGCTGCTGGATTTCATCCAGCACCGACAAGCCGCCGACACCGGAGTCGAACACACCAATGGGCGCGTCCTTAACCATGTTGCGTCCCGCATACGGCGCAGCCGGGGTCGCGTTTGACGCGCAACTCGCGAAAACGCGTGGTCAGCGCATCGATCAGCAACAGGCGGCCCACCAACGGCTCGCCAAAACCGGCGAGCAGTTTCAAGGCTTCCAGCGCTTGCAGGCTGCCGACCAGCCCCACCAGCGGGCCGACCACGCCGGCTTCACTGCAAGTCAGTTCGGTGTCGCTGCCGTGCCCGTATAAACAGTAGTAACACGGGCTGTCGGCGCGACGCGGGTCGAACACCGACAACTGGCCTTCAAGACGAATCGCCGCGCCGCTGATCAATGGTTTGGCGGCGGCCACACACGCGGCGTTGACGGCCTCGCGGGTGGAGAAATTGTCGCTGCAATCGAGCACCACATCCACTGCCGACACGGCTGCCGCGAGTGAGTCGGCATCCAGTGCACTGCGATGGGCAACCAAGGTGATTTCAGGGTTGATCGCGGTCAGACGGCGCAACGCCGAATCAACCTTGGTCTGCCCGACGCTGTCGGTGTCATGAATGATCTGGCGTTGCAGGTTCGTCAGGTCGACCGTGTCGAAGTCGGCGACGTGCAACTCGCCCACACCTGCTGCGGCCAAATAAAGTGCGACTGGCGCGCCCAGGCCACCAAGGCCGATGATCAGTGCGCGGCTGTTTTTCAGGCGCAACTGGCCGTCGATGTCGACATGCTGCAACAGAATCTGCCGGCTATAGCGCAACAGCTCCTGATCGGTTAGCACGGGCGGCGTCCCAGGGTGATGCGTTCGTGGCCGCCGAGGTCGAGGCGGCTTTGAACGTCTTCAAAGCCCTCGCTCGTCAACAAATTACGCACCGCCGCCGCCTGGTCGTAACCATGCTCGAGCAACAACCAGCCCCCGGCATTCAGGTGAGCCGGGCTCTGCGCGATGATCACGCGCAAATCATCCAGACCATCATGGCCCGCCACCAACGCACTGGCCGGTTCGAAGCGCACATCACCGGCCACCAGGTGCGGGTCGTTGTCGGCGATGTAGGGCGGGTTGCTGATGATCAGGTCAAAGGCGTGACCTTGCAGGGCACTGAACCAATGGCTGTTCAGCACCGTGGCGTTTTTAAGGTGCAGGCGCTGGCGGTTGCGTTCGGCCAGGGCCACGGCTTCCAGCACGCGGTCCACGGCCGTCACCTGCCAGGCCGGGCGTTCGCTGGCCAGGGCCAGAGCGATGGCGCCGCTGCCCGTACCGAGGTCGAGCACCTTGGCGGGCGTGGCCGGCAGCAATTCCAGCGCAGCTTCCACCAGCAGCTCGGTTTCGGGACGCGGGATCAGGGTGTGCGGCGCGACCTCCAGGTCGAGTTTCCAAAAGCCTTGCTGGCCGAGGATATAGGCCACCGGCTCACCGCTGCGGCGGCGCTGCAAGTAGTTGGCAAACGTCAGCGCGTGTTCGCTGCTGACGATTTTTTCCGGCCAGGTGTGCAAGTAGCTGCGCGGTTTGCCCAAGGCAGCGGCGAGCAGTAACTCCACGTCCAGACGCGCAGTAGGCGAGTCCGGCAGGTCGGCGGCGCGCAACAGGCTGGCGATAATGGTCATTTATTCACCTGTTTATTCACCAATCGCCGCGAGTTGATCGGCCTGGTATTCGGCGAGCAACGGCTCGATCACCGCATCCACGCCGCCGGCGAGAATCTCGTCGAGGGAGTAGAGGGTGAGGTTGACCCGGTGGTCGGTGACCCGGCCCTGGGCAAAGTTGTAAGTACGAATGCGCTCCGAGCGGTCGCCCGAACCCACCAGCAATTTGCGTTCGCTGGCAATCGCGTTGGCGGCGGCGCTGGTCTGCTGATCGTTCAGCTTGGCCGACAGCCAGGACATGGCCCGCGCGCGGTTCTTGTGCTGGGAACGTTCTTCCTGGCACTCCACCACGATGCCGGACGGCAAGTGGGTAATACGAATCGCGGAATCGGTCTTGTTGACGTGCTGACCACCGGCGCCCGACGAGCGGTAGGTATCGACACGCAAGTCTGCCGGGTTGATCTCGATGGCTTCCTGCTCGTCTGGCTCCGGCAACACAGCCACGGTGCACGCGGACGTGTGGATACGGCCCTGGGATTCAGTCGCCGGAACCCGCTGCACGCGGTGCGCGCCGGACTCGAACTTGAGCTTGCCGTAGACATTCTCGCCTTCGACCCGCGCGATGACTTCTTTATAGCCGCCGTGTTCGCCTTCGTTTTCGGAAAGAATCTCGACCCGCCAGCCACGACGCTCGGCGTAACGCGAATACATGCGAAACAGGTCGCCGGAGAAAATCGCCGCCTCGTCGCCGCCGGTGCCGGCACGGATTTCGAGGAACACGTTGCGCCCGTCGTTCGGGTCTTTGGGCAGCAACATGCGCTGCAGGGCACCTTCCAGCTCGATCAGCTTTTCCTTGGCCTCGCGGACTTCTTCCACGGCCATTTCGCGCATGTCCGGGTCGCTGTCCTTGAGCAGCGCCTGGGCACCTTCAAGGTCGGCCTGGGTTTTGAGCCACTGGCTGTAGGTCGTCACAATCGGCTCAACTTCCGCGTATTCCTTGGAATAGGTGCGGAATTTGGTCTGATCGGAGATGACTTCGCCATCGCCGAGCAAGGCGGTCAGTTCTTCGAAACGGTCCTGGAGCACGTCCAGTTTATTGAGCAGTGACGCTTTCATTGCGGTTTTTTATCCGAAGAGCTGTCTGACGCGCCCTCACCGAGGGCAAAGAGTTCCTGGGCCATGGCCAGCGCATCGAGGCGGCCTTCGGCAGTCAATTTTTTAAGCTGCACACTGGGTGCATGGAGCAATTTGTTGGTCAGGCCACGCGCCAACTGCATCAGCACCTCTTCGGCGCTGCTGCCGTTGGCGAGCATCCGCTGGGCCTTGGTCAACTCCTCGTCGCGCAGGCGTTCGCCCTGCTGACGATAGGCCTTGAGCACATCCACCGCCGCCAGCTCACGCAGGCGCACCATGAAGTCTTCAGCGCCGGTGCTGACCATTTCCTCGGCGGCCTGGGCAGCGCCCTGACGACTTTTGAGGTTTTCGGCGACGACTTCGTGCAAATCGTCGACGCTGTAGAGGTAAACGTCGTCCAACTCGCCGACTTCAGGCTCGATATCGCGCGGAACAGCGATATCTACCATGAAAATCGGTTTGTGCTTGCGCAGTTTCAGCGCGCTTTCCACCGCGCCCTTGCCAAGAATAGGCAATTGGCTCGCGGTGGAACTGATCACGATATCGCTGCGCACCAGCTCCGCCGGGATGTCCGACAGCAGCACCGCGTGGGCGCCGAACTGCTCGGCGAGGATGCTCGCGCGCTCCAGTGTACGGTTGGCGACCACAATACGCTTCACGCCCAAGTCGTGCAGATGGCGGGCGACCAGGGTGATGGTCTCCCCGGCGCCAATCAGCAGGGCCTGGCTGCGTTGCAAGTCGCTGAAAATCTGTTTGGCCAGGCTGACGGCAGCAAACGCCACGGACACCGGGTTTTCGCCGATGGCCGTGTCGGTGCGCACCTGTTTGGCGGAATTGAACGTGGCCTGGAACAGCCGACCCAGCAGTGGGCCGACAGTGCCGGCCTCGCGAGCCACGGCGTAGGCGGATTTCATCTGGCCGAGAATCTGCGGCTCGCCCAACACCAGCGAATCGAGGCCTGAGGCGACGCGCATCATGTGACGAACTGCCGCATCCTCTTCATGCACGTAGGCACACGAACGCAGCTCATCGAGGCTCAAATGGTGGAAATCGGCCAGCCAGCGCAGCACCACATCCGCCGAAAGATGTTCCTGCTCTATATAAAGCTCACTGCGATTGCAGGTCGAAAGGATCGCAGCTTCGCGGCTGTCGGTGATCCGGCAGAGCTGCTGCAAGGCCTCAACCAACTGCTCTGGCGTAAACGCAACGCGCTCGCGCACGTCTACGGAAGCAGTCTTGTGGTTAATACCGAGTGCGAGGAAGGCCATTCAATATCGCTGATGATGTCGGGAAGCCGACAATTGTCCTACTTCGAATGATTCAGAACAACCACCGTAGGCTATTGTCCTAATGCCTTGTGCCTATTAAAGGCATCCACTGAGTCTCGGTTATGTTTGGCCGAAGGCTTGTGTCATGATGATCCGACCGCAGGTTAGTCGTCCTCTTCCTATATGAATAGATCTTCCGCGTTGCTCCTCGCTTTTGTCTTCCTCAGCGGCTGCCAGGCCTTGGCCCCCGTGTCGCCGGACGGTACGCCGCCGGTCGAAGACAGCACTCCAGCCCCTGAAAAGCCCAAGGTTTATTCCTCGTTCAGCGAAGAAACGGTCTATAGCCTGTTGACTGCCGAACTGGCGGGCCAGCGCAACCGTTTCGACATTGCGCTGGATAACTACGTGACCCAGGCCATCAATACGCAGGATCCGGGCATTTCGGAGCGGGCGTTTCGCATCGCCGAGTACCTGGGCGCCGACCAGGCTGCGCTGGATACGTCGCTGATCTGGGCGAAAAACGCCCCGGATGATCTGGAAGCGCAACGAGCAGCCGCCGTTCAACTGGCGCGCGCCGGGCGCTATGACGACTCCATGGTGTATATGGAGAAGGTCCTGCAGGGCAAGGGCGACACGCATTTCGACTTCCTCGCGCTGTCGGCTGCCGACACCGACCAGGACACGCGCAACGGTTTGATGAAGAGTTTCGACCGTCTGCTGCAAAAGCACCCTAAGAACAGCCAGCTGATTTTCGGCAAGGCCTTGCTGTTGCAACAGGATGACGAGGCCGACGCGGCACTCAAGCTGCTGGAGCAAAACCCGCCGGAAGACGGTGAGATCGCGCCGATTCTGCTGCGCGCACGCCTGTTGCAGAACCTCAATCGCGGCAAGGAAGCGATTCCGCTGCTGGAAAAGAACATCAAGAAGTACCCGGACGACAAACGTCTGCGCCTGACTTACGCGCGCATGCTGGTTGAGCAGGACCGCATGGAAGACGCCAAAGTGCAGTTCGCCAACCTGGTCCAGCAATACCCGGATGACGATGAATTGCGCTACTCCCTGGCGCTGGTGTGCCTGGAAGCCAAGGCGTGGGACGAGGCGAAGGGCTATCTGGAAGAGCTGATCCAGCGCGAAAGCCATGTGGACTCGGCGCATTTGAACCTCGGCCGTATCGCCGAGGAGCGCAACGACCCGCAAGGTGCCTTGCTCGAATACGCCAAGGTCGGCCCCGGCAATGATTACCTGCCGGCGCAGTTGCGCCAGGCCGACATTCTCATGAGCAACGGCCGCACCGACGAGGCGGAAAAACGCCTGGCTGCGGCGCGTGATGCCGAACCGGACTACGCGATCCAGCTGTACCTGATCCAGGCCGAGACCCTGTCGGCCAACAATCAGGGCGAGCGCGCCTGGAAGTTGCTGCAACAAGCCTTGCTGCAATACCCCGACGACTTGAACCTGCTGTACACCCGCGCCATGCAGGCGGAAAAACGCAATGACCTGGCGCAGATGGAAAAAGACCTGCGCCTGATCATCAAGCGCGACCCGGACAACGCCATGGCGCTGAACGCCCTGGGTTACACCCTGTCTGACCGAACGACGCGTTACGCCGAAGCCAAGGTGCTGATCGAGCAAGCCCACAAGCTGAACCCGGAAGACCCGGCCGTACTCGACAGCCTCGGCTGGGTGAATTACCGCCTGGGCAACCTCGATGAAGCCGAACGCTTGCTGCGCCAGGCGCTGGAGCGCTTCCCCGATCAGGAAGTCGCTGCCCACTTGGGCGAAGTGCTGTGGGCCAATGGCAAGCAGCGTGAAGCGCGACAAATCTGGGAAAAATTCCTCAAGGAACAACCCGAAAGCCCAATTCTGCGCGGCACCATCAAGCGCCTGACCGGATCCGAGACCCTTTAAGCTTATGTTTTTGCGCCATGTCATTGTTTTCAGTTTTATCGCCCTGCTCGCCGGTTGCGCGGGCATAGGCAGCCGTGAATCCGTTGAAGGCCAGGGCAACCCGGCGCAATGGCAACAGCACAAGGACCAGCTCAGCAGCATTGATGGCTGGCAGATCGAAGGCAAGGTCGGGGTTCGCGCGCCGAAAGATTCCGGCAGCGGCACCTTGTTCTGGTTGCAACGCCAGGACTATTACGACATTCGCTTGTCGGGCCCATTGGGTCGCGGCGCGGCACGCCTGACCGGTCGCCCGGGCCAAGTGAGCCTTGAAGTGGCCAATCAGGGCCGCTATGAAGCGGCCTCGCCGGAAGAATTGCTGGAACAGCAAATGGGCTGGAAGCTGCCCGTTTCACATTTGGTCTGGTGGGTGCGCGGTTTGCCCGCGCCGGACAGCAAAAGTCGCCTGAGCCTTAATGGCGACAGCCGCCTGGCCACGCTGGAACAGGACGGCTGGCAGGTCGAATACCTGAGCTACGTGCAGCAAGGCAATTACTGGCTGCCCGAGCGCATCAAGCTGCACGGCACCGACCTGGACGTCACGCTGGTGATCAAGGACTGGCAACCGCGCAAGCTGGGGCAATAACGTGACCGCCACAACGCTGACCCTGCCCTCCCCGGCCAAACTCAATTTGATGCTGCACATTCTGGGTCGCCGTGAAGACGGCTACCACGAGTTGCAGACGCTGTTTCAGTTTCTCGACTACGGCGATGAACTGACCTTCGCCGTACGCGACGATGGTGTGATCAAACTGCACACCGAATTCGAAGGCGTGCCCCACGACAGCAATCTGATTGTGAAGGCGGCGAAAAAACTTCAGGCGCAATCCGGCTGCTCGCTCGGCATCGATATATGGATCGATAAAATCCTGCCTATGGGCGGTGGCATCGGAGGCGGCAGCTCGAATGCTGCGACCACGCTGCTCGGCCTGAATCACTTGTGGCAACTGGGCTGGGACCACGATCGCCTGGCTGCGCTGGGCCTGACGCTGGGCGCCGACGTCCCGGTTTTCGTGCGCGGGCACGCGGCTTTTGCCGAGGGCGTGGGCGAGAAACTCAGCCCCGAATACCCCGAAGAGCCGTGGTATGTCGTGCTTGTTCCGCAAGTATCTGTAAGTACAGCAGAAATTTTTTCAGATCCACTGTTGACACGTAACTCTCCTCCCATTAAAGTGCGCCCCGTTCCCAAGGGAAACAGTCGAAATGACTGCTTACCGGTTGTAGCAAGGCGTTATCCAGAGGTACGTAACGCTTTGAATTTGTTAGGTAAATTTACCGAAGCAAAATTAACCGGAACTGGAAGTTGTGTGTTTGGGGGCTTCCCAAGCAAAGCTGAAGCTGATAAAGTCTCGGCCCTTCTTACAGAGACCCTTACAGGGTTTGTAGCAAAGGGAAGCAACGTTTCGATGTTGCATCGCAAGCTGCAAAGTCTGCTCTAAAAGGAATCGAGTGTTAGGCACTCGTTGCAACAAATACAGGGGCGTCGCCAAGCGGTAAGGCAGCAGGTTTTGATCCTGCCATGCGTTGGTTCGAATCCAGCCGCCCCTGCCATTTTCTAATACTCATCCAGGTTACCCTCAGCCTCTAGGTACTGCGCGTGTCCAAGATGATGGTCTTTACGGGGAACGCTAACCCCGATCTGGCTCGACGTGTCGTACGTCAGCTGCATATCCCTCTCGGTGACATCTCTGTCGGTAAATTCTCCGACGGCGAAATTACAGCCGAGATCAATGAAAACGTCCGCGGTAAAGACGTCTTCATTATTCAGCCGACTTGCGCTCCGACCAACGATAACCTGATGGAACTCGTCGTGATGGCTGATGCCTTCCGCCGCTCCTCAGCGACTCGAATCACAGCTGTAATCCCTTATTTTGGTTATGCCCGTCAGGATCGCCGTCCGCGTTCCGCACGTGTGGCCATCAGCGCGAAAGTCGTTGCTGACATGCTGACCGTGGTAGGCATCGACCGTGTTCTCACGGTTGACCTGCACGCTGACCAAATCCAGGGGTTCTTCGATATTCCGGTAGATAACATCTACGGCTCCCCGGTATTGGTGGATGACATTGAAGACCAGCGCTTTGAAAACCTGATGATCGTGTCCCCGGACATTGGTGGCGTCGTGCGTGCACGGGCTGTTGCCAAATCCCTGGGCGTGGACCTCGGGATCATCGACAAACGCCGTGAGAAAGCCAATCACTCTGAAGTGATGCATATCATCGGTGATGTCGAAGGGCGTACCTGTATTCTGGTTGATGACATGGTCGACACCGCCGGCACCCTGTGCCACGCGGCGAAAGCCCTGAAAGAGCACGGTGCAGCAAAAGTCTTCGCCTACTGCACACACCCTGTGCTGTCGGGCCGAGCGATCGAGAACATCGAGAACTCAATGCTGGACGAACTGGTGGTGACTAACACCATCCCGTTGTCCGCAGCAGCTCAAGCCTGTTCGCGTATCCGTCAACTGGATATCGCACCGGTAGTTGCCGAAGCGGTTCGCCGCATCAGCAACGAAGAATCGATCAGCGCGATGTTCCGTTAAGGGTCAAACCTTCGGTACACCTCACTGACGAAAAGCGCCCCGCCCCAGCATTCTGTTGGGGCGGGGCTTTTTTGCCCATATCGCCTTTAGCGCTGGTCGCAAACGCTAGGGCGAATGTGGTTATTTTGGAGATACAACATGAACGATTTTACTCTGAATGCTGAAGCGCGTTCCGACCTGGGGAAAGGTGCGAGCCGCCGCCTGCGTCGTCTCGCAAGCCTGGTTCCAGCTGTAGTTTACGGTGGCGACAAAGCCCCTGAATCCATCAGCATGCTGGCCAAAGAAATCGCCAAACTGCTCGAAAACGATGCTGCTTACAGCCACGTTATCGAACTGAACGTTGGCGGCACCAAGCAAAACGTGATCATCAAAGCTCTGCAACGCCACCCGGCCAAAGGCCACGTGCTGCACGCTGACTTTATCCGTGTTGTTGCTGGTCAGAAACTGACCGCTATCGTTCCAGTGCACTTCGTTGGCGAAGCTGCTCCGATCAAGAAAGGCGGCGAAATCTCGCACGTTACTTCTGAAATCGAAGTGACCTGCCTGCCGAAAGACCTGCCTGAGTTTATCGAAGTCGACCTGGCTAACGCTGAAATCGGCGACATCATCCACCTGTCCGACCTCAAAGCCCCTAAAGGCGTTGAGTTTGTTGCACTGGCTCACGGTGATGACAAAGCTGTTGCAAACGTACACGCTCCACGCGTTGCACCAGAAGCTGAAGAAGGCGCTGCAGAGTAATTCACTCTGTATTGCCGGAGCTTGAGGAAACATCGCGGACCGGAACGTAGCGAGAAAGCGGGCGATAACGCGACGTTTACTCTTGAGTAAATGAGCTACTGTTGTCCACTTTCGCCGCACCAAGGTCAGGCGATGTTATCCACAACTCCAAAGGAAGGGCCCCTGTCGTGACTGCCATTAAACTGATCGTTGGCCTGGGAAATCCAGGCGCCGAATACGAACAGACCCGGCATAACGCGGGGGCCCTTTTTGTTGAGCGTATCGCCCACGCGCAAGGTGTGAACCTTGTGGCCGATCGCAAATATTTTGGCCTGACCGGGCGCTTCTCGCACCAGGGTCAGGATGTTCGTCTGCTGATTCCCACCACCTACATGAACCGCAGCGGCCAGGCTGTCGCGGCGCTTGCGGGCTTCTTTCGGATCAAACCCGAAGAAATCCTGGTGGCCCATGACGAACTGGACCTGCCACCCGGTGTTGCCAAGCTCAAGCTGGGCGGCGGACATGGTGGGCACAACGGTCTGCGCGACATCATCGCGCAGATGGGTAATCAGAATAATTTCTACCGTCTGCGGCTTGGCATTGGCCACCCGGGCGTTGCCAGTATGGTTTCAAATTTCGTCCTGGGTCGTGCGCCACGCGCCGAACAGGAAAAACTCGATGCCAGCATCGACTTTGCCCTCGGCGTGCTGCCGGATATCTTCGCCGGGGAATGGAACCGCGCGATGAAAAACCTGCACAGCCAGAAGGCCTGACTCTTACCGAGGGGAAACACCATGGGATTCAATTGCGGCATCGTCGGCCTGCCCAACGTCGGCAAATCCACCCTGTTCAACGCCCTGACCAAGTCAGGTATTGCAGCGGAGAACTTCCCCTTCTGCACCATCGAACCGAACACCGGTATCGTGCCGATGCCCGATACACGCCTGGACGCCCTGGCGGCCATCGTGAATCCAAAGCGCATCCTGCCGACCACCATGGAGTTCGTCGACATCGCAGGGCTGGTTGCCGGCGCCTCCAAAGGTGAAGGCCTGGGCAACAAGTTCCTCGCCAACATCCGTGAGACCGATGCCATCGCTCACGTGGTCCGCTGCTTCGAAGACGAAAACGTGATTCACGTCTCCAACAGCGTCGACCCGAAACGCGACATCGAGATCATCGACCTGGAACTGATCTTCGCCGACCTCGACAGCTGCGAGAAGCAACTGCAGAAAGTTGCGCGTAACGCCAAAGGCGGTGACAAGGACGCAGTCGTCCAGAAGGCCTTGCTGGAGCAGTTGATCGCTCACTTCACCCTGGGCAAGCCGGCACGCAGCCTGATGAAGAGCATGAGCGCCGACGAAAAGGCCGTGATCAAGGGCTTCCACCTGCTGACCACCAAGCCGGTGATGTACATCGCCAACGTGGCTGAAGACGGTTTCGAAAACAACCCGCTGCTCGACGTGGTCATGGCCATTGCCGAAGAAGAAGGCGCCATCGTTGTTCCGGTGTGCAACAAGATCGAAGCGGAAATCGCCGAGCTCGAAGACGGCGAAGAAAAAGATATGTTCCTCGAGGCCCTGGGTCTGGAAGAGCCTGGCTTGAACCGTGTGATCCGCGCCGGCTACGAAATGCTGCACCTGCAGACCTACTTCACCGCCGGTGTTGAAGAAGTCCGCGCCTGGACCGTCAAAGTCGGCGCCACCGCGCCACAGGCTGCTGGCGTGATCCACACTGACTTCGAAAAAGGCTTCATCCGCGCTGAAGTCATCGCCTACAACGACTTCATCCAGTACAAGGGCGAAGCCGGTACCAAGGAAGCCGGTAAATGGCGCCTGGAAGGCAAGGAATACATCGTCAAGGATGGCGACGTGATGCACTTCCGCTTTAACGTATAAAGATCCCCTGCGGTAGTTACCGCAAACAAATAGCCGATGCATTGCATCGGCTTTTTTGTGGGCGCTGTTATTGCCTGCAACTAAAAACCGCTGATTAATTCGTAAAACTTTAAGTTTAGTCCTACACAAAAAACCGGAACTTACAGACTTAAACACTTGAACATTCAGACTTATTATAACCTTCAGTAAATACAAGATTTTTCTTACTTAAACAACCGTGACAGCACGGATAAATTACGTTTTACTTCGGCCCCGCAGAATAACGTCCTATTACAGTGAAGTGATTGCACAATGTCGTCCGCCTACCCACAGGAAAGTGAATCAGACGTCCCATTGATTGAAGATATGGAGATTGAAAACACACTCAATTCCACAGCCGCACTCAATGTCGACATCTTGCTTCTGGGGGAAACAGGTACCGGCAAGGACACCTTGGCGCAGCGGATCCATCGCATGTCTGGTCGGCGGGGCAACTTCGTTGCTGTCAACTGTGCCGCCATCCCGGAAAGCCTCGCAGAGAGTCAACTCTTCGGTGTAAACAGCGGCGCGTATACGGGTGCAGTGCAGTCCCGGGCAGGCGTGATCGAAACCGCCCACCTCGGCACGTTGTACCTGGATGAAATCGACAGCATGCCGCTCTCCCTGCAGGCCAAGCTATTGCGAGCACTGGAGGCCCGCGGAGTGGAGCGCCTGGGGTCGACCCGCTTCATAGCGGTTGACATGCGCGTCATCGCATCGGCCCAGCAGTCCCTGCATGACATGGTCGAGCAAGGCACTTTCCGGCGTGACCTGTACTTTCGCTTGAGTGTCGTGAATATAGGATTGCCCGCCCTGCGCCACAGGCGGGAGCGCATCACACCGATGTTCTTGAGCATGGTCCGGCAGGAAGCAGATTACTTCAGGTGCCCTGCACCACATCCGTCCAGTGCCCTGCTGCAAGAATTGCTGTGCCACCCGTGGCAGGGCAATGTCCGCGAACTTCGTTCCAGCGCCAAACGCTTCGTGCTGGGGCTTCCTCCCCTGTCAAAACAGCTGCCTGCGCTTAAACAAGAAGACAAAGGTCTGAAAGAACGTTTGCAAGAAATTGAAAAGTCACTGATTGAAGATTCGCTGCGCCGTCATGACTATAACGTGGACGCAGTAAGCCTTGAGTTGGGCATGGCCAAGCGTACGCTTTATTACCGAATGAAACAGTTAGAAGTACTGCTTGCCGCCTCTCTCAGTGCAAAAGCCCATGAGTGAACGCCTCGATACAATTAGAAACAACGAGATAAGCAGTATCCGGAACTGGTGTCTCTCTAATGACCACGCACTATATGCAAAAAGTTATTTCAGCCTTGAGACGACTTGATGCATGGGTACGCACTGAATACTCGGTACGTACCAGAAAACAATGGTTTCAGATCATCAATTGAAGTGGAGTAAACCTATGTCTGGTGTAAACGGCCTCGGCGGTCTTGGCAATCTCTTTAACTCCCTGGGTTCTGGCTCCTCGGGTTCCGGCGGCTCGGGCGACTCCGTATCACAGCTGCGCGCCATCGGTGAGCAGCAAGTCAAGGACTCTATCGAAACAGCCGAAGTAAAACGCAAAGTAACTTTTGGCCAAGGGCTTAAAGACGCTTACGGTACCGCACGATAACAAGATGGCCTCTTCCATTGTTAATGGAAGAGGCCATTTCCTGTAGAGAGACTCACCATGCAAATAGACCTGCAGAAACAGTCGACATCATTGTCTTCTACGCGTACACCCCATGAAAATGACACCGCCGGGCGGACGGCCGATATAAATTTTTTTGACGCCGCATTGTCCACTGGCAATACGTCTAAAACCGCTTCAAATCAAGAAAACCTGTCAAACCTTTTAACGATGGCCTCAGAGCAACTGGATTTATCGAAGAAACGCATGGCTAAAAGCATGCGGGCGTTAAGTACAGGGAAAGATGAGAAGGCCAAAGGCGACTATCCGCTGATGGTGTCCAACGCTCTGTTGACGACTCAGGTCCTGGTAAAAAGCTGTGGCTCAGTGATTCAGTGTGTTGAAAAGATATCCAACCTGCAGTAGGTAACCATGACTCGTCCCCTGTTCAGCGCCTTTCTCTTATTGTTGGTAAGTCTATTGACCGGCTGCGGCGATAGCGTCGAACTTCATCGTCAGCTCTCGGAGCAAGAGGCCAATGAAATCATCGCAGAACTGGCGGACAAGCATATCCGTGCGCAAAAAGTGCCTGCCAAGGATGGAGTTATTGTGCGCGTCGAGGCTGCCGATATCGGCGGCGCAGTGCGTATATTGGATGCTGTAGGGCTACCCAAGCCCAAACGCGCCACCATGGGAGATACCTTTCGAAAGGAGGGTGTGATTTCGACGCCTCTCGAGGAACGAGCCCGTTATATTTACGCCCTGTCTCAAGAGCTTGAAGCCACCCTGTCCAACATAGACGGCGTCATTGTCGCCCGCGTGCACGTCGTGCTGCCTGAGCGCATAGCCCCTGGCGAGCCCGTACAACCTGCATCTGCATCCGTATTTATCAAACACGACCCGCGTCTTGAGCCGGACAACATTCGTGGCCGCGTACGCAGAATGGTGGCCAGCAGTATTCCAGGCATGGCGACGGCAGTAGACAACTCACAAAAGCTGACCGTGGTATTTGTGCCTGCGACGGCGCTCCAGGAACAGCAACGCCTGATCCACTTCGGGCCGTTCCTGATGCCGGAGAACCAGTTCGGCTTTTGGCGTAACGCCGCACTGTTGTTGTTACTCGCTTTAGTTGCGGGTGTGGCTGCCGGCGCAGTGATCTGGCAAAAACGCAAACAGCGACTGTCGCGCGAAGAGGACGGTGCCCAACCCTCTGCGCCCGTCTCGGCCTCTGCACCCCCGTCGCTTTATGACTGACGCTTTGGCGTGGGCTCAATGGTGGGCTTTTCCCTGGCGCACTGCACACGCAGATTGGGGAAACTTCTCACACGAGGCGCTTTATCGCAGTTGCCACGTTGCGGCCAGTGCAACGCTTGGCATATCACCTTGCCTGGCTCCGCCGCTCAGTATCACAGTGCTGCGGCTGACCCAGGTATCAGAGCAAACACTTGTCCGGGCACTGGCGCTGGTTGACCACATAAGCCACAGCACAGCTGCAAGCTTTCTGCCCGAAGGCGAGCAACTCTGGTGCAGGCGCTTTTCAAAAGCGCTTCCCCCCAACACGCTGCCGCTTGATGACGATGCCGCGTTGCAGCTATTGCGCCTATGGGTCGAGCCCGCGATTTGGCAACGCCTGAGGTTGCGTTTTGCGCGCCAGAGGGTGCTTGAACTGGAAAAGAACGAACGTTTTTTCCAGGACACGCGCAGCCGACTCGACACGCTCTGGCAAGCGGTGGTGTGGCGTATCACGACACTGCCAGGAAGCGACGCCCCCACTGATTCAAACAGGTTGGATACAAACGATGTTATGCCACCGAACACTTGAATTGCACACCCCGCCATCCTCGGTGCCACCCACCCTTATTCCTCGCCAGATGCTCGAAGAGAGTGACCAGGCCACCTCGTTGTTGAATCGCGCAAAGGCCCAGGCCGAAGAATTTTTGCGCCAGGCCGAGCAGCAGCGCGAAGCCCTGCTTGAAGAGGCCAGCGTAGAGTTCTGGCGACGTGCCGAGGCTCAACTCGACCGTTGGGAAGGTGAGCGCAGAGCGATGAGCAACGCACTGGAACAGTACGCGACCACCGTCACAAACACTGTGATCCGTTACCTGCTCGACGAGGTGCCCAACCCGCAACGACTGACAGTCATGCTCAAACAGCTGTTGGCGAGTCAACTGCCACCCGTTGAAGCGACGCTGCTCTGCCATCCCGATGAGCTGAACGCCCTGGAATCACTCCTCGCGCCCCCACACGCCACCTTGTGGACGCTTCGCGGTGACGAAACGATCCAGCCCCAGACACTGGTGCTGAAAACCGATGAGGGCGATTTTCGTATCGATTGGGCCTCAATGTTCAGCTTATTGCTGGCACAGCAGAAAAATACTGCGCCCGAGACCACATCCGACCCGGACGTTTATGAATGGCAAGCCCCTCAAAATAGTTGAACAACAGAAACACTCTGGAACTAATAAACCTTCACTGACCACCCAGCTCAAACACAGCCGGAGTAACTGTAATGACTGAATATGCCACGTTGAGAAAACAGATTGTGGGCGATGTAAAAATCAATAAAAACCAGTATGACTCGATGTTAAACGACCCTGAAATAGCTTCAGGTGACATACGCTCTTTTTATGAGTCTTACTATAAATTGCACAACGCCCACAATGCGCTGTTTGAGCATGACCGCGCCAACCATCTTATTATAAAAACGGCCATCGATAGTTTGCGAGGCTGATGTGAGCGAGCTGGTTATTCGTTGGGCGCAAGGCACGCAAGTAGAGCTCACGTTGTATGAAGGCAACAACAAGATCTCATTGCAACGTCATACCGACGTACTTCTGCTCAGCGCCCAATTGACTGCACAGCCGCCCAGCCCTTCACAGTTGCACACCTGGATGCGCCTGGGGTGCAGCAGCCTGAACCATTTCAAGGGAGCGCTCGCCATTGCACCGGAGGGTGGTGCGCTCTGGCTGCTGCAAACCCTGCCGTCAGGGTGCAGCCATGAACAGTTACTCGAAGACCTGGAGGCACTGCTCAACCAACGCGACACCTGGCGAGCCGTCACCGCACGCCTGACAAGACCTGCCCATACATCCGTTCCCAGGCTCCTGAGCCCGCAGCCGTACTAATCCGAGAAAACGCTATGTATAACGAGAACCACAAGCCCCCTCGCTTGCGCACGGGCTCGCCTGCTGGCATCCACCGCCGAACCGGCTGGCGATCCCTGCTGATGCTGCCTTGCCTGTTTATTCCATGGGAAAGTCCCAAGGCCGCCATTCCCTCCGAATGGAAGCACACCGCCTACGCCTATGAAGCCCAGTACAAGCCGCTGCGAGAAGTACTGGAAGATTTTGCCCAGACCTTTGGCATCCAGCTTCAAATTGAAGGCCTGCTGGAGGGCGTCGTGAATGGCAAAATACGCGCGAACACCCCGCAGTCAATGCTCGACAGGCTGGGCGTCGAACACCGCTTCCAGTGGTATTTGTACAACAACACGCTGTATATCAGCACCCTGGACCAGCAGGAGTCGGCACGCCTGGAGGTCTCCTCCGAGACCATCTCCGACCTCAAGCAAGCCCTGACTGATATCGGCCTGCTCGACAGCCGTTTCGGCTGGGGCGAATTGCCTGAAGACGGCGTCGTGCTGGTCTCAGGCCCCAAGCGCTATATCGAACAGATCAAGCAGTTCAGCAGCCAGCGCCGTACACCGGATGAAAAGCAGAACGTATTGACCTTCCCGCTGAAATTCGCCAACGCGGCCGACCGCGTCGTGGATTACCGCGGCGAAAAGCTGACCATCCCCGGCATTGCCAGCATGTTGCGTGGGCTGCTGGAGCCACGTACGGCCTCCGAGCCCTCAGGCACAAACCGATCTCCCGGTGCGCAATCACCCAACGCCATGGCTACGCCAAACCTTGCGCGGCTGGGCAACCCGCTGCTGGACCAGATGATGGGGGCTTCAGGCAACTCAGGGCAGTTGGCAACCGGTGCCACACTGACCCCGCGCGCATCGGTGGGAACCAGTCGAATCAGGGTTGAGGCGGATGTACGCAATAACGCCATTCTGATTTACGACCTGCCCGAGCGCCAAACGATGTACCGCGAGCTGATCACTCAACTCGACGTGGCACGCAAGCTTGTGGAGATCGACGCAATCATCCTCGACATCGAACGCACACAGTTGAACGAGTTCGGGGTCACCTGGGGTTTTCAAAACAGCCGTTTCCGCGGTGCCAGCGTCGCTCCCGGCGCCACATCACAGTTGCTCATTGCCAACCGCGACGGTTTCATCGCGGCCGTACGCGCCCTGGAAGCCCGGGGCCTGGCGACGCTGGTCTCCAACCCGTCGGTGCTCACCCTCGAAAACCAACCGGCCGTTATCGACTTCAACCGCACCCGCTATCTGGAGGCCGGCACAGAGAACGCGACCATCTTGCCTGTCACCGTCGGTACCAGCTTTCAAGTGGTGCCCAGGGTCATTACCAGCCGCGGCAGCCACCAGATCAATCTGGTGGTGGACATCGAGGACGGCAATTTTGACGACGCCACTCCCTCATTCCGCGACCTGGATGTGCGCCGGGGCAAGGTCAGCACCCAAGCGGTGATGGCGGAAAAGCGCTCATTGGTGGTGGGTGGGTTCCACGTAACGAACAACACCGACAAGCAAACCAAGGTGCCACTGCTGGGGGACATTCCATTGCTGGGCAAGGCGCTGTTCTCCACGGCTGAACGACAGAACAGCCGGCGTGAACGCTTGTTCATCATTACGCCACGCGTCATCGGCGATCAGTCCGACCCTTCGCGTTATTTGCCTCAGGACGATCAGGCTGAATTGCAGGCGGCCCTCAAACCCCTGGCTCGCCGCCTGGCCCCTCACCAGCCGGAAATCAAACGCAGTGACATCACCGGCACGCTGGCGCGTCTTGTCAGCGGGCAAGTACCGGATGGCTTCAAGGCCGGGCCGATGCCCTTGGCGTTGAACACCTTGTGCACCACGCGCGACGTGCTGGCACTCAACACCGAACGCAGCCAATGGTACGAAGGCTCACAGTTCAACGTGGCGGTCGTGGTGCTGCGTAACCAGATCAAACGTAATGTTCGCATCGATGAGAAGGAGTGCAGCAACTCGCAGACCCTGGCCGTCAGCGTCTGGCCACGCGCCTGGCTCAAACCGGGTGAAGAGGCCGAAGTCTTCATCGTTATGCGTCCCGTCGTGAAAGATGAACACATCGGCGTCACGCGCCCCTCCCTCCTCACCCCAATCGAGAAAACCACCCCATGAAAGCGTTGATGTGCCCCCTTCTGCTCGGCGCGGTATTGCTGCTTGCCGGCTGTACCCCTACCTGCAAGGGCGACTCGTGCTCGCGCCCGCAATCGAGCGCGGACAAACTGGTGGTTTGGTGGCCACCACAGATGCATGTGGATTCGGGCCCAAGCGGAGAACGCGCGGACTACCATACGGTGTCACTGGAACGATGAGCACTCTGGGGTTGCCGGGCAGCGACGTGAGTCGCCAGGCGTTTCTGGACAGCCTGGTGAGCGGCGAGGCCGCTCACCAGCAGCTCTGCCCGGGGATCCAGTTGTGCATGGCGAACGCCGGCGCACGCCAAGGGCTGTGCGTACAGATAGCCCGTGAAGCGTTACGACCCGGGCAGTTGCAGCGCCTACTGGAACGGCGCTTTGAGCAGGCGGTGGCGTTCGACGGCTGCTTTGCCTACCTCGATAATCAGGGTGCACTGGTGATCTGGCACCCCCTGCCCACCCAACGCAGCGCACTTGAGCAGACACTCAGCCGAATGCTTTCGCTCGCAGATCTCGAAGCCTTCGACGAGCGCCTGCTTCGCTGATCAGCGTCGCTCAAGCTCCGGCAACTCCAGGGTTTCACGCTTGGCTTCATCATCCAGCTCGCGCAGCGTGCGGTAGATCACCGCCACGGCCTGCAAGGTATCGCGAGGAATGCCCGCCCCCAGCTTTTTCTCGTACAACGTACGCGCCAGCCACACACACTGGATCACGGGGACGTCGGCAGCCTTGGCACGCAAGATAAGCTTCCGGGCGTCTGCGTCCGTCCCCTTGTCAATCAGCAACGGCAGCGGCGTTTCACCGGGCCGGTAATACAAGGCCACGGCAAAGTGCGTCGGGTTGACCACCAGCATGTCGGCCTCCTCAAGCTTGGGCAGCTTGACCTTCGGTTCTTCCTGAGCCAGTTGCTGCGCCAGTTGGCGCCGCTGTCCCTTGACGTGGGGGTCGCCTTCCATGTCCTTGTATTCTTTAACCACCTCGACCTGAGTCATGCGCATGCGCTGGGCAAAGAAATACTTTTGCATCGCCAGGTCAATCAGCGCCAGTACCAGCAACACCCCCAGGCACGCATGCAGCAAATGGCGAAACAGGGTGATCAGCGCCAGGATGTAACTCTGCAGGTCGCTGTTGGCAAGGTTGATCAGCGCACTCAACGACGGGCGGATGACCACGTACAGAATCACGCTCAGCAGCACCGCCTTGACGATGCCCATCAACATGTTCATCAACGACTGCTTGGAGAACATCTGCTTGGCCTGGTTGAGCGGGTTGAGGCGGTTGAAATCCAGCTTCAGGGTTTCCGGGGCGAACAGCAGCCCGAACTGCATCCAACTGCTGATCAGTTTTATCGCAATCGCGACTGAGACCATCAACAGGGCGAACGAGAAAAACACCACCAGCGCTTCCATCAGCACTTCTTCCAACGCGCGAACAAACGGCTGGTCGAACCGCGACATCGGCAACACCATCAATTGCTGAAAACGTTGCATGCTGCTGTCAGCGGTGAACAGCGCAATCTCACTCAGGGCCGTCAGTACCAATAACTTGGGCACATCCTGGCTCTGCGCGACCTGCCCCTTCTTGCGCTGGTCGCGCAGCTTCTTGGCACTCGCCGGGTGCTTTTTTTCACCTGAATCGCTCATGGTGCCGGCACCCTGAACATCAAACCCAGCGCGTGTTTGAGGTCACCCAACAGCGCCATGCGCCCGACGATCAAATCCTGCAGCAACGCAAAGTAAAGTATCAAAATACCAATGCCCGCCAGGCATTTGACCGGCGGGGCCAGCGTGCTCACCTGCAGCTGCGGGCTGTAGAGCCCAAGCAAAGCGATGCCGAACTCCAGCAACAGCAACACGGCGATAAAGGGCGCGGCGTAGAGCATCATGTGCGTGAACGTGTCACCCAGCAGCCCGATGAAGGTACTGAACCCATTGGGCCCCACCACCGGAAACCAGAGAGTCGGCGGCCAAATCTGGTAGCTGTCCCAGATCACTTGGGTCAGCGCACCCAACCCCAGAGTGACCATCAATAGAAAGATCGCCAGCTCCTTGAACAAATGGCCGATGGGTGTCGCGTCCGGGCCAAGCGAGGGGTTGAGCTGGCCACCGGCCAAGGCGCCACGCTGGTTATCCAGCAGCGCGCCCACCGCCTCAAACATCCAGAACGGCATCGACAACAACACGCCCAGCAAGACCCCCAGCGCGACTTCCTTGATCATCAGCCCGGCAAGCGCGAGTGCCGAGTAGTCAGTGCCGACGAGCGCCGCGTAGATACCGGGCGCGGGTATCAATGCCAGGACCATCACAATCGTGTGCCGGGTCATACCGCGCACGTGCTGGAAACAGAACGCCGCCACCAGCAGTGCGCAAGGGTAAATACGCGCCATCCCCAGCAACAAACTGGGCAGGTACTCAAGGTATAGCAACACAGGCAGGACCTCAGTTCAGCGCCGAGCGGGCGATCATGTCAAAGGTCAGGTTGATCAGCTGGATCAGTTCCACACCAATCCAGCGCCCCGTCACAGCGAGGGTGATACCCACCGCCACCAGCTTGATACCAAACGGCAAGGTCTGGTCCTGGATCTGCATCAGGGCCTGCACCAGCGAAGTCAGCACGCCGACGATCACTGCCCCGATAAGCGGCGGCGCCGACAGCACAACCACCAGCAACATGCCCTGTTTGAACAGCACGATCGGGTCCATAAAGGGGCTCAGAGATAAGAAAGAAACAGGCTGTCGAGTAACCGCGACCATCCGGAGACGAGCACAAACAACAGTAATTTGAGGGGCAGGGAGATGGTCATGGGCGAGACCATTTGCATGCCCAGCGCCAGGAGCAGGTTGGAGACAATCAGGTCGATCACGATGAACGGGATATAAATCAGAAACCCAATCTCAAACCCTGACTGCAACTGCGACAACACAAACGCCGGAATCAGCAGGATGAGATCCTCGCGCTGAACCTCCTGCGCCATCTGCGCCGGCCACATGCGTGCGGTGTTTTCCAGCAGATGGGTCAGTACGTCCGGGTCCACGTTGCGAAGCATGAACGCACGCAACGGCTTTATCGCTTCAAGCCCGGTCTGTTGCATCGTCTGCACATTGGCCAGGTCGAGCGGCGTGACCTTGACGATCTGAGCAATTTCATAGCCCACCGGCGCCATGATGAAAAGCGTCGCCGCCAGCGCGATAGCGTTGATCGCCATGCTTGGCGGCACTTGCTGCACACCAATGGCGTTGCGCGTGATCATCAGCACAATCACGATCTTCAGGAACGCCGTGCACACAATCAGCAGCATGGGCATCAACGACATCGCCCCAAGGAGCAACGCAAGAACGAGGGGATCTACCCCCTGGAAACTCATTTGGAAAACATCACACGGGTCAGTTGCAGGCCGAGCCGCCCGTACACTTCGACCAACTGCCCCTGGCCAATAGGGCGATCGCCGTAATAGAGCCCGGCCATACCAGGCGCATACCCGGAGATACCCAGCACCGCGCCGGGGGCCAAATTGCGCAGCTCCCCGAGCGTCAGGTTCAGGGTGCCGCAACGCACATTCAGCGCCATGCTCAACTCATCGAATGGCTCTTGACCGAATACATCCTCCACCGGTTCATGGTCTTCCTGCCCAAGGTAATTGGGCTCTGCAAAATCCTTATCCACATTTGTGTCCTCAATAGAAGTAAGGGTCAGGCGCAACAGCCCGGACTCATCATCAATACGCCCGTGCAGGCGTTTGCCGCCGACCTGTACATAGCCGTCGCCCTGTGCCTGGAAAAAACTCTGCTCAAGCATCAGCACATCGCCTTCAGCCAGGCGGTTTACCTGCGTGACGGGCAACTGCAAACGCCCAAGCACAACGGCAACAGCCACTTGAAACAGCGCGGGCAACGGCCCGGCGGTGGGGCGCCAGGGCCCCGCTTCGCACAGTGCGAGAAAACTCTCGGGGGCCAGCCACAGATAACCCGCAGCCCTCGAACCGCCCAAGGTCACAGTGAGGCGGCAGCCAAAGCTCGAAGGGCGAGCCGTCACCAGCAAACGCAGGTCACCCAACAGCTCGCGCACTTGCGGGCTGAGGTGGTGCTGGAACAGCTCCCAGATCCATGCATGCGGGTCGTTGTCAGCCGGCGCCAGTGTCACCGGGCACTCGCCCAGCAGGCTGAACAAGGGCCCCGGTTCGGAGAACGCCAGGACCCCGCGCGCGGTTTCGAAGCACATGGGTTTGACCCCGATCGGAGCATGGCCGGGTTCAAGCAGTAGATCACCGTGCTCACCGGCTACCTGAAACGGCATGCGTAAACCGCGCCCCAGACGACGGCGTGCCGCAACCGACTCCTCCTTGATCGTTGGCAAGGTCAGCAGCGAAGCCATCATGCCAAGCCCGCATTGGCCAGGCTCACGCTGACAGGCGCGCCCAGACTCTGTTCGAGACTGTCCTGCAAGCGTTGGCGCACACCACCGAGCCACTGCACGGTGGGTTCCTCCTCCGCAGCCAGATCGATGCTCCACTCGCCCGGCTCGCGACGGACAGTCGTGTTGATCCGCCCGAGACGCGGCAAGTACAACACCGCAACCAATGGCCACTGCGAGCCGCCCAAAATCCGTGGCACCAATTGCTCGGTCAACGCCTGGATCATGGCGATATGAGTCGGAGCCTTGATCGCCGTCAGGGACGCCCCGCTCCCGGCGCCATCACCGCTGTCGTCAAACATCTGGGCAAACACACGGGCGTGCTCCCACGGCACCACCGGCGCATGCCCACGTGGGGTTTCGGTGCGCGGTTCACGCAGGCGCGGGCGCTTGGGCGGGCTGCTGGATACCTTCGTCATGTCGGCTCCTGAGCCAGCAAAATGGACAATTCCTGAAGCTTCTCGACTTGACGCAGGCACAAGGTCACCTGTTTCTGGGCGCTGCCAATTTCAATGTCCTGCTGTTCACGCTGGCCATGCAGGGCCTGCAATTGGCCTTCTTCGCGCCGCGTGCTGGCCGTCAATGTTTGCTCCTGCACACCCCAGGATTTCAGCGCCTGGAAGGTGAGCACCTGGCCCTGATGCTCATTGAGCAATTGCGCACTTTGCTGCGCCTCCTCCAGCCGGGTTTGCTCAAGCGCGTCCTGCGCCTGACGAATAGTTGCGAGCAAGGTTTGCTGGGTCCTCTTTGCCTCACGCAAGGCTCGCTCGGCACGGTCGGCCCGGTGCCTGCGCAAACGCCGCAGCGTCTCGATTTCACCCAGCAGCGAATCAGAAGGGGACATACGCGGTCAGCTCCGTCAGTTGCTCCAGGGTGTCGGCCATGGGCGTGGGCTCACGCAAGTCCTGGCGCAGGAAGCCATCGACCGCCTGGCGGCTGTCCACCGCCATGTCGGTCAAGGCATCGCTGCCCGGTTGGTACTCACCCAGCTTGAGCATCAACTCGATTTGCTGATAAGCCGACAGCAGGCGGCGCAACGCCGTACCGGCCTGGATATGTTCACGCTCGGCGACGTTGCTCAGAATTCGCGAAAGGCTGGCCAACACATCGACGGCCGGGTAATGGCCGCGCTCGGCCAGCTTGCGTGACAGCACAATGTGGCCGTCGAGCAGCGAGCGCACTTCATCCGCCACCGGGTCGCTCATGGAGTCTTGCTCGATCAGCACGGTGTAGATCGCCGTGATCACACCGTCACGGGTCAGCCCGGCGCGCTCAACCAAACGCGGCAGCAGGCTGTAAACCGACGGCGGCAAACCACCCCGGCCGAGCGGCTCGCCGGCAGCCAGGCCGATTTCGCGCTGGGCCCTGGCAAAACGTGTCAGGGAGTCGATCAGCAGCAGCACGCGCTTGCCCTTGCGGCGAAAGCCTTCGGCCAGCGCCGTCGCCGTAAAGGCCGCCCGGGCACGCTCCCTGCTGGAACGGTCGGACGTGGCGCACACCAGCACGGCTTTAGCGCGCAACTGGTCATCGAGTTCATGGTCCAGAAACTCACGCAGCTCACGGCCCCGCTCGCCGATCAGGCCGAACACAATGACATCGCACTCAACGTTACGCGCGATTTCCGCAAGCAACGTGGTCTTGCCGCACCCGGCGCCTGCAAACAGGCCAACGCGCTGGCCTTCGCCCAGGGTCAGCAGGCCGTCGATCGAGCGTACGCCCGTCGCCAGGGCACGGCTGATTCTCGGCCGCTCCGTGGGCAACGGCGCCTCGCACAACACCGCGCTGGCGTCAGCGCTGTCGGTCTCGGCAAACGCAGCGTGACCGTTTCCCGCAATCGGTCGGCCAAAACCGTCCAGCACCTGGCCGAGCAAATCATCACCGACCCTCACCCGATGCGGCACACCCAACCGCTCCACGCTGGCCCCCACGCGCACGCCCTCCAGGTTGCCCAAGGCACTGAGCACGGCATCCTGCTGATCGAACCCGATGATTTCCGCGAGCATGGTGTCGCCAGGCGATTTCTCAACCCTGCACAAGTCGCCGATGCGCGCCTCGGGCAACCGGCATTGCAGCAGCATGCCGTTGACGCGCTGAATGCGACCGCGCTGGGTCACCGGCGTAAAGCGGGCCAAGGCCTGTGACTGTTGCTGCTGCCAGGCTTGCAGGCGTTCTTGCAGGTTATCGCTCACCAGCGCACCTCATAGCGTTGCGCTCCGTCGAACACCACTTTGTTGTTATCGATCAGCACCAGGCGCACGCCATCCACTTCATCACCAACGAACAGCCGGCTGCCGGTTTCAAGGACCACGTGGCCATTCGGCCCGCCGACAATTTGCAAAATTTTGAAGGGCAGCGTGCCGTCGCTGGCGCGCACACGGCTGAGTACCGGTACGACCGTGTCGAACTGCTCACCAAAACGGCCGAGCATGCGCGTCACCAACTCCACATCGTCCTGGGGCACTTCGCCGTCGAGTACGATCTGGCCATTGACCACCTGCAAGCTGACTTTCTGCCCCAACTCACGCTCACCGAGCATTTTCAGCAACTGCTGGCGCACCTCGAACGGCGAACCCAACTCGTGCTTCTGTTCGGCCAGCGGCATCAGCGACGCCTGCGCTTCGCGATCACCCGTGGAGGCAATGCCCACAGCAACGAGGATCACGGCACACACCAGCGCCAGGCTGATCAAATGCTTCTGCCGTGAAGGTGAAATGGACGACAACGTCAGCGCCAAAGCCGCCTTGCTCTCGGCGGCGGGTGTGACTGGCTGAGTGACGGGCGCCTGGGGCCAGGGCTGATCGGCCGGCGTGACGCACAGGCGCACCATGCCGATCGAAAAAGGCGTATTGAGTGGCAGGTCGTTGATTTGCGCCAGAATCAGCCCGTCAGCGCCCTGAATCAGCCCGGCCTCGGCCTGGACCAACCAGCTACCCGCGATGAGTCGCAGACGCGCATGCTGCTCGGCAATGCCGGTGTCCTCGAGCAAAAGGTCTGCATCGGCATGTGCGCCGATACTCCATTGCTCCCCGAATAACGGCAGCGCGGCACCCTGGTGCAAACCACTCAACACCCGAAGCTCATACATCATCGAGCTCCTTCTGGCGCCGGCCATATTGACGAGATCATGCGGCGGCTCCGCGCATCAGCTCATCCTGGCCCAAGTCGAAACGGCCCAGCACCTTGACCTTGGAGGTGCTGCCCAACTCGGCAAACGACAACACCGGCACATGGTTGAACTCTTCAAGCAACAAGGTGCGCAAAGGGCTGCGCAGATCCTGTGCAACCAACATCACGCTTTTGGACTTGGGGCGCAGGGTAAAGGCTTGGTTGAGCAGGTTGATCAAGGCTGCGCTGCTGTCGTTATCGAGCGCGAAGAACACCCCGGTCTGCGTCTGGCGCAATGCTTCACGCAGAATGTTTTCAGTCTGCGGCGCCAGCAGCCAGGCATGCAGGCCGTCGGCTTCGCTGTACTGATGGAAGATCTGCGACTTGAGGGCGATACGCGCGTAGTCGGCCAAGGCATCGGGTTCACGCTCATGCTGGCCATATTCGATCAGCGACTCGACGATCAAGCGCACGGCACGCAATGGCACGCCCTCACTTGCCAGGCGCTGCAGCACTGCGGAGAAGCGCGAGAGCGGCATGATGCGCTGAAGCTCCTGGACCAGCTCCGACTGGTTGTGCTCAAGCCAGCCGAGGATAGACTTGCTCTCCTGGATGCCGAGAAATTGCGGCCCGCTGAGCATCATCGAATGGGTCATGCGCTCAATAATCAGGCTCAGCGCACTGAAGCGCTCAATGGCCGGGTCATCGAGCAGCGGGTCATCAGCAGCCAGCCACACCCAGTCCTGTTCATCACGCTCGGACAGGCCTGGCACACCCTGTTCCGGGTCGCCCTTCAAAGACGCACGGGCCACGGCCACCGCGTGGCCATGGGTGGCTTTGACCATCGGGACTTCGTGTACACAAAAGCGCATTTCGTCGCTGGCGAGGGCGGGGCTGAATTCCACTTCAAACGGCGGCAGCGTCAAGCCGATCCGAGCAACGATGCCATTACGTGCCTTGCGAATCTCGTGCACGATTTCCATCACCGAATCACTGCCTCGCAACTCGGCAGGAAACTGTAAAAGGTAAGGCCGCGAAGGGTCGAACCCGCGCAGGTCCTCAGCGCCGTTTTCCTCCGGCGCAATTTCAACCGCGCCGCCCACTTCGGCTTTTTCCTGGCGCTGACGCATCAGGTAATACCCCAGGCCGCCGGTGATCAACGCGATCAGAATGAACACCACCGTGGGCATGCCCGGCAATGCCGCAAAGGCGAGCATCCCGACCGAAGCGATCATCCAGCTCTTGGGCTCGCTGGTCATTTGCCGGGCAATTTCGGCGCCCATGTTGCTGACGCCCTTGCGGCCGTCCGGCGCCACACGGGTGATGATCATGCCGGCGGTCAGGGAGATCAGCAGTGCGGGAATCTGCGCGATCAAACCATCGCCGATGGTCAGCACCGAATACAACGCCATGGAGTCGGCTGCGCTCATCCCATGCTGGAACATGCCGGTGGAAAAGCCGCCCAGCAAGTTGATCAACACGATCACCAGGCCGGCAATGGCATCGCCTTTGACGAACTTCATGGCGCCGTCCATGGCGCCGAACAATTGGCTCTCACGGGACAACTGGTCGCGTTTGTCACGCGCCTGGATGCCGTCGATCAGGCCGGCGCGCAAGTCGCTGTCGATAGACATCTGCTTGCCAGGCATCGCGTCCAGGCTGAACCGCGCGGCCACTTCGGCGACACGCTCGGAACCCTTGGTGATGACCAGAAAGTTCACCAGGGTCAGAATCATGAAGATCACCAGCCCCACTGCCAGGTTGCCGCCTACAACGAAATTACCGAACGCCTCGACGATATCGCCGGCGTCCTGTTCCAGCAGGATAAGGCGCGTGGTGGCAATCGACAGCGCCAGGCGAAACATGGTGGTCAGCAGCAGAATCGAGGGAAACGAAGAAAACGCCAAGGGGCCGGGCAGGTACAGCGCCAACACAATCAACAGGCAGGAAATACAGATGTTGAGCGCGATCAGAATGTCCACGAGCCAGGTGGGCAGCGGCACAATAAAGATAAACACGATAGCCAGCACCACCACCGCGCCAAGCACTTCGGCACGCTGCGCAGCTTTTAACAGCCAGCGGTTGAGGGTTGCCAGAACGTTCACGCGAACGTCCTCGGCTCACTGCCGAACCGGGCTGGGCCTTTCTCCAGGCGGGTGAATTCGTCCATCACCAGCAAAAAGGTGTGCAGGCCTTCCTGGCGCCCACGGGTATCGCGCCACAGCGCCATCGGCAAACTTTTAACCAGCGGGTAGATGGCGTTCAGAGACGTCAGCTGGCTGGCCACTGCTTCGTCACCGGCCAGCTCATTTGCCAGCCGCTGCACTTCGGGGGCGCCAATGCCGTTGCCGGCGTAACCCAGCAGGCGCTGCAACAGGATGACCGCGTCGTGCTCGACTTGCAGACGGTCGATCAACCCATGACAACTGGACAAAACACCGCCCAGTTGCCCGCAGCTTTGCAACCCCAGCAACAGCGTGCGCAACTTGGCCGTCGGAATAGACGACGCCAGAGCCGCCACATCGTCCGCCAAGGCTCGACGCATGATGTTGAGCCCATCGGCAAACCGCTCGCCACCGTACATGCCGAGCAACGCCTGCATCATGTTCGCCAGCGATTGGCGCACCACCACATTGGCGTAATACAAGGCGCGTACCGCCTGGCGCTCCTGGGGATCACCACTGGCGGCCTGTAGCGTCACGGCGATATTCAGGCCCGCCTGGATCTCCCGCCGGTGACGCATTTCCAGCCGGGCCAACGCATCCCGCGCCAGCGCAGCCTCGGTTTTGCGCAGTTCGGCTTCCGCCTGGGCGGTGATCTGACGCAGCACCACATAGGTACGCGCCGGGTCGCCGCCCGTAAGCTTCAACAGGTCCTCGACACTCGGCTGCTTCTTTAACGCCTGCCTGGCTTGCTGGGTGAGGGACGCCAGACTTGCCTGGGCCGGATGGCCCAACTGGTCATAGAGTTGCGCAAGCTGCTCGGTGGGCGTCATCAGAACGCCCATCGAGCGCTGGTTCAGGGTTTTGCTGATGAACGCCACTTCCCGGCTGAAAGCGTTGGCGAGCTCATCCAGGCCCGTGGCCGCTTGAGTGCGAACCTGGGCAACCTTCTCGGGGACAGGCTGCTCCAAGCGCTGGATTTTGTGCAGATCGGGGCTGGATTCGACTTTCATGGGCGTGCCGGGACAGGAAGTTTGTGTCCCTATGTGGCAGGCGTGCGCCGTACAGTTCCATCGAAATCCGTCGCCCATGGCCTATTGAAAATACCCGCAAAAACGATCAGGGACTTTTGCTAAAAGTTGCGCAAAATCGCTTCATTTCAAGATATTTATATATTTATATCAACTAGTTACACGTTTCTTTTCCTTGGCACAGCCAGTGCAAAAGGGGTTCTCGTCGAAACCATTTCGACAGCGTCTACCCTGAGGAAAACATCGTGAATATCCCCATTGAAGCTTTAGCGCACCTTGTTGGCAGCTCGCCTCAATTCATGCTCCAACTGACGGACGATCAGCAAAAGAAACTTCGGCGTTTTATTCATAAACGCGTACTCAACCCCGAAGATGCAGATGACATCCTGCAACTGACTTACTTGGAGGCCTGGCGAAACAGGGAACGCTTCGGCGGCCAGGCCACACTCAGCACCTGGATGTGCGGCATCGCGCAAAACTTGATCCGCAACCATTTCCGGCGCATGTATGCCAAACCGGTGCACTGCGAATTCGACGAATCGCTGTGGCACGGCCAGGAGGACAATAAAAATCTGGATTGGGAATTCGAAATCAACCGCAGGCTGGAGAAAACCTTGAACGCCATCGACGACCTGCCGGCGGAAATGCGCAAAACGCTCTACGCCTCGCTGGAGACCGACGGCAGTTACCAAGACACCGCCGACGTTTTGGACATTCCTATCGGCACCGTTCGCTCACGCCTCTCGCGCGCGCGTGAACAGCTCAAACGCGTTACGCACACCCCGTCACAACCGTAAGGCCGCCGAGAGGCAATTGTTGGGCGGCAGGGATATCTGCCCAACTGAATCGCCCTCAGCTTCGAATTCGCTCAGCGCTTTCCCCCTTGAACCAAAGCACTACCGTCCTCAACTGTAGCGACGACCTGCGGGCCCTTGAACGCGTCTGAAAGCACTGCAAACCCAATGTGGGAGCGGGCTTGCCCGCGATAGTGCCGTGTCAGCCAGCACACCTGCCAACTGAACCACCGCCATCGCGGGCAAGCCCGCTCCCACATTGGATCTTCACGGACCGCACACCGCCGCCCGTCGGCGTTTAGCCGGTTTTTCGTTAAACAGTTGAAAGCGTAGAAAAAAGTTCGAGAAAAGTGCTTGACGCATTCCCGTTCTACGCGAATAATGCGCGCCACTTGGCTACATAGCTCAGTTGGTTAGAGCATAGCATTCATAATGCTGGGGTCCGGGGTTCAAGTCCCTGTGTAGCCACCAAGTACTAAAAACGGCTTACCGAAAGGTAGGCCGTTTTTTTATGCCTCAAGAAAAGTGCTCAGGCATATTCGCCCCCAACCACAAGGAGGCGATACATAAAACTTCACGCCGCCCGCCCCTCCCACGCTCGCGACCTGCAGGCGTATCTGATACAAAACCGTGCCCACCCGCAACCTTGGACACCCTGACGCATGAGCCTCGACGTCTTCGCAGTCATCATGCTCGGCGCGCTCCTTCACGCCACCTGGAACGCCGTGGTCAAGGGCGGCAGCGACAAGCTGTTGACCACCTGCACGATCACGTCGGTGGCGGCGTTGATTGCGTTGGTGGTTATTCCGTTTCTTGAGCTCCCGGCGAAAGAGAGCTGGCCATTTATCGGCGCGTCGGTGGTGCTGCAAGTGGTGTATTTCGTGCTGGTCGCTTCGACGTACCGCATCGCCGACATGAGCCAGACCTACCCCATCATGCGTGGCACCGCGCCTCTGCTGGTGGCCACGGTCAGTGTGTTTCTACTCTCCGAAAAACTCTCTGCGTTCGCATGGCTCGGTATTGCGGTGATCTCTCTCGGAATCCTGAGCATGGCGGCAGCGCCTTCGGCAGGGCAAAGAAAGGGCCTGATTCTGGCATTGATCAACGCGGGGGTGATCGCGGGTTACACCCTTGTCGACGGGCTGGGCGTGCGCAAATCCGGCGCGCCAGCGGCCTATACGTTATGGATTTTTCTGCTGACCGGCATCCCCCTTGCCGCGTGGGCGTTGACCACCCGGCGCAGGTTGTTTTGCAGCTACATAACCCGTAACTGGCAGGTGGGCGTCGTCGGGGGCGTAGGGACAATAGCCTCATATGGCCTGGCACTGTGGGCGATGACAGCGGCGCCCATCGCCACTGTTTCGGCCCTGCGAGAAACATCGATTCTGTTCGGCGTGGTGATCTCGGCCTGGGTTCTGAAAGAGCACCTGACGCGCGTGCGTATCATCGCGGCGTGCATCATTGCTGCCGGTGCGATGGTGCTGCGTCTGGGTTGAGGGCGACCGCGTGATCATCTCGGGCGACGCGGTGCTCTACCCGCAAGGCACGATTTACCTGTAAAAAGAACAGCCCAAGGACAACAGATCATTCTCACAATGAACGGAGTTCAGCGCGTGTTTTCGATTTCCCGCCGTCAACTGTCGGCGATTGCCGCCGCCCTCGCCCTGGCTGGCTGTCACAGCCCGATCAATGAACAGCCTCCGGCACCGGAGCTGGGTTCGGGTTATCGCACCGACCTCACCACGCAGCACGCCGAAAGGCACATGGCCGCCGCCGCCAACCCGCTGGCAGCCGAGGCCGGGCGTGAGATGTTGCGCCAGGGCGGTTCGGCGATCGATGCGGCCATTGCGATGCAGGCCGTATTGACCCTGGTGGAGCCGCAGTCTTCCGGCATCGGTGGCGGCGCATTCATCATGCTGTGGGACGGGAAAAACGTGCATGCGTATGACGGTCGCGAAACGGCGCCAGCCGGTGCGACCGAGCGGTTATTCCTTAAGGCGGACGGCACACCGATGGCGTTCCCCGAGGCGCAGATTGGCGGGCGTTCGGTCGGCACGCCGGGCGTTTTGCGAGCACTGGAGATGGCGCATAAAAAAACCGGGCACCTGCCATGGGCCAAACTGTTCGAGCCGGCGATTCGTCTGGCGGAACAAGGTTTCGCGATTTCCCCACGCTTGCACAGCTTGATCGCGGCCGACCGCTACATCCCTCAGTCGCCCGACATGGCCGCCTACTTTCTGAACACCGATGGCACGCCGAAAGCCACCGGCACGTTATTGAAAAACCCGGCGCTGGCCACTGTGTTCAAACGCATCGCCAAGGAGGGCCCGGACGCGTTGTACCACGGGCCGATTGCCGATGAGATCGCGCGCAAGGTCCAGGGTCATCGCAATGCGGGCAGCCTGTCGCAGGCGGACCTTTCGGGTTACACCGCCAAGGAGCGCGCGCCCCTGTGCACCGACTACAAGCTATACCGCGTGTGTGGCATGCCGCCGCCGTCGTCGGGCGGGATCGCTGTCGCGCAGATACTGGGCACGTTGCAAGCACTGGAGAACCGCGACCCGGCACTGGCCATCTCAACGATGAAACCCGTGAAGAGCCCATCACCCGCAGGCTTTGAGCCCACGCCCGAGGCCGTGCACCTGCTCGCCGAAGCCGGTCGCCTGGCCTTCGCCGACCGCGGTTTGTACGTGGCCGACGCCGACTTCGTGCCGGTGCCAGTCGCAGGCTTGGTCGCCCCGGACTACCTGGCCAAACGCGCCACATTGATCGGCGAGCGCAGCATGGGCATCGCCAAGCCGGGCCAGCCAGCCGGTATTCAGGTCGCCTATGCGCCAGACCGCTCGCCGCTGCGCATCTCCACCTCGCAAGTGGTTGCAGTCGATGACGAGGGCGGCGCCGTGTCGATGACCACCACCGTGGAAGCGGCGTTCGGCTCGCACCTGATGGTCCAGGGCTTTTTGCTGAACAACCAGATGACCGACTTCTCGTTCATTCCCGAAGAAAACGGCCAACCCGTGGCGAACCGCGTCGAACCCGGCAAACGTCCGCGCTCGGCGATGGCGCCAACCCTGGTATTCGACCGCGCAAGCGGTGAATTACTCGCCACTGTCGGTTCGCCGGGCGGCTCGCAGATCATCGAATACGTGAGCAAATCCCTGGTGGCCATGCTCGACTGGAAACTCGACCCGCAAGCGGCCATCAACCTGCCCAATTTCGGCAGCCGCAACGGTGCCACTGAGCTGGAAGCGGGTATGTTCAGCCCGGCGCTCAAGCAAGCCCTCAGAGACAAAGGCCACGCGCTGAGTGAAATCGACATGACCAGCGGCATCCAGGCCATCGTGCGCACTCGGGATGCACAGGGCAAGGTGTCACTCAATGGCGGCGCCGACCCTCGGCGTGAAGGCGAAGCGGTCGGCGACTGAACCTTAATCAACGGAGAGCGCAACGTGCAGCAGGCAGACAATCTCGGCGCCATCCCCGGCGTCGACCATGGCTTTTGTTCGATCAATGACCCCTTGCGCCCGGATCAGGTGTTTTTCTGCAAGCAGGTGCACAGCGCGTCGGTGATTGAATGGCAGGCGGGCCAGGTGGCCAATACCCTCGAGGCCGACGGTGTATTCACCCGGTCGCTGCAGCCGGTTGCGGTGATTACCGCTGATTGCCTGCCAATCCTGATCGCCTCGAAAAACGGTGAAATCGTCGCGGCTATGCATGGCGGTTGGAAGGGGCTGCAAGGAGGGATTGTCGCGAACGCGGTGCAGCGCTTTACCGACGACGGGATAGCCGTGGACCAGTTGCAGGTGGCGATCGGGCCTTCGATCAAGCCGTGCTGTTATGAAGTCAGCGAAGGGTTTGTTGCGCAGTTTCAGGCGGACCAGCAGCACCTGTGGCATCACACGCAACCGGCGCCGGTGCTAGCGCCGGAAATGGCTCCGCCCCATGCCAGGCAAACCGGCAGTGCGTGGTTTGATTTGAGTGGGTATGGGGTGATGCTGTTGCTGGCAGCGGGGGTCAAGCGGGAGCAGATTGAGGTGAGTGACGTCTGCACTTATTGCTCGTCACCAACGTTTGCCAGCTACCGCAGGAGGACACACAACCCGCAGGAGGCGAAGACGTTGATTTATTCGTGGATTGCTCGCACAGGTCGTTGAGAGCGAACCTACAAACCACTCAGCCAAGCTCCTACCATAGGTGCAGCAAACAAAGTGCCATGTCATTTTTTGCGATAAAAAGTCCCTTGAGCTGCCGCTTTTCTCCTGCGATTTTCTGGCCCGCCCTTTCTTGCCAGAAGCTACGTCAAAGACGTAGAATTTCGTGTGCTGACGATCATAGAATCTCCGCTGTTCAGCAGGCTTTGGCCTGATTATTGGACGGAGGAGGAAAAGGTATTTTCATGGCTTTTTTAGCCAACTGCCCTGAAGCCGGAGCTGTCGTTCCAGGCTCAGGTGGCTGCCGAAAGGTACGCTGGAGCCTGGAGGGCAGAGGCAAGAGCGGGGCGGTGAGAATCATCTACACCACACACCTGGCTTGCGGGCTCTGGTAGCGCTGCTGATTTATGGAAAGGGCGCAACCGAGAATATTCCAGCGCATACCCTGTACAAAATCGCGAAGGAAATGAACCATGCCACTCACTGAGAAACAGCTGAAGGCGCGTGACTCCAAACGCAATATCGGCGATGAGCTACTGGCCGCCGTCAAGGATGTCAAAGCGGGACGTTACGGTACGGTGAACCAGGTTGAGATGACTCAAGCCGCGGAAGCAAGAAGCAGAACAGGCTTGTCCCAGCCCAAGTTTGCTGAGCTTTTGGGGGTTTCGGTAAGAACCCTTCAAGAGTGGGAACAAGGGCGTCGATCCCCCTCTGGGGCAGCACGCTCGCTACTGCACATTGCGGCCACAAGACCAGACGTTTTTCGGGAAGTACTCAGTAACGCCTAATGGCGTCACTGAGCCGTTGGGCGATCGTCAGCGGCTGATCTTCAGCCCCTTGCGCCCCGCATGCCGCTCCTGCGCCAGTTCAATCAACCGGCTCACCAGCTCGCTGTAACTCATCCCCGCCGCCTGCCACAGCTTGGGGTACATGCTGATGCGGGTGAAGCCGGGCAGTGAGTTGATTTCGTTGATCAGCACTTCGCCGTCGTCGGTCAGAAACACATCCACCCGCGCCAGCCCGGCACAACCCAGGGTCTCAAACGCTTCAATCGCCAAGCCGCGAATGCGCTCGCTGGCTTCATGGCTGATAGCTGCCGGCACCACCACTTGGGCGGCCTGGTCATCGATGTATTTGCTGTCGTAGGAATAGAAGCCGCTGCTCACTACGATCTCGCCGCAACCACTGGCGATGGGGTTTTCGTTGCCGAGTACGGCGCATTCGATCTCGCGCCCCTTGACGGCGGACTCCACCAGCACTTTCTCATCAAAGCCCAAGGCCAGTTCGACGGCGGCGTGATAACCGGCTTCGTCGGCAACTTTGCTCACGCCCACCGAAGAACCCTGGTTGGCAGGTTTGACAAACATCGGCAAACCCAGCTTGCTCACCGCCGTATCAAACGAAGTCCGCGCCGCATTGCCACGGGTCAGGGTGATGAACGGGGTCACGGCAATACCCGCGTCGCGCAGCAGGCGTTTGCTGATGTCCTTGTCCATGCACACCGCCGAGCCGAGCACGTCGGAGCCGACAAACGGCAGGTCGGCCATACGCAGCAGACCTTGCAGGCAGCCGTCTTCGCCGAGGGTGCCGTGCACGATCGGGAAGATTACGTCGATGTGTTGCAGCAGGCCCTGGCCGGACGTTTCAACCACTTGCTGGCTGGCCTTGCCCGGCACCACCGCCAGTTCGCGGTTGGACTGATTGAGCGCGATCAGCGCCGGGTTTTCCTGGTTGATCAGGAAATTCGACGTGTCGTTGAGGTGCCAGTGGCCGGCCTTGTCGATACCGATCAGCACCGGCTCGAAGCGCGAACGGTCCAGCGCGTCGACGATATTGCGCGCCGATTGCAGCGAGACTTCGTGCTCAGCCGAACGGCCACCAAAAATAATACCTACACGCACCTTGCTCATGACCCGGCCTCACTGTTGAAAGTAAGGCTTCTTACCACGGGCGATCAGCGATTCGCTACCAGATGTGCACCGAACAATACGTAACAACCACCGGCGAAGCGATCAAGCCACTTGCGCGAACGGCTGTAGAGGTTGGCCATGCGCTCGCTGGAAAACACCAGGGCAACGCTGGCATACCAACTGAACGACAAGGTGGCCATGACGATCACCGCCAACGCCAACAACATCGGTGATGGCGAAGGTGGCATGGTCGAAGCGAAAATTGTCGCGACAAACAGCGCAGACTTGGGGTTGGACAAATTGCCAAGCAACCCCAGTCGCCAAGCCGAAAACATCGAACGCCGAGGCTCATCCGGCAACAGGCTGCCGCCGCTGGCAGGTGCCGAACGCTTGAACAGTTTGAGCCCCAGGTAAATCAGATAGCAGCCGCCGATAATCTTGAACGCCAGGTACAACATGGGCGCAGCGGTGAACAACGACTTGATCCCCAGCCCACCCGCCAACCCCCACAGGATCGTCCCCGATGCGACGCCCGCCGAAGCCGCCACCCCATGCCGACGCGAACCGTTGGCTGCCAATTGAGCAATGTTGAAAAAGTTGGGGCCCGGCGTCACTACCGCGACGGTCCAGAGCAACGCCAACGATAACAACGGAGCGACGTATGGCAGGTTGGAGAACAGCATCGAATCATCTCTCTTTTTAACGTTGATAAACCGCTATTGCCGGGTTTCGGGCTCAGGCACGTGCACCAGCAGATCACCCGGCTGGCACTCGAGGTAGGCGCAAATCGCATCCAGCGTACCCAGCCGAATACCCTTGACCTTGCCTTGTTTGAGCAACGACAGATTCTGTTCGGTAATCCCGATGGCTGCAGCCAGATCCTTGGATTTGACCTTGCGCCGGGCAAGCATGACGTCCAGCTCAATCACAATGGGCATATCGATCTCAAACAAAAGTACGGTTTTCAGAATCCACTTCACTGGCCTGCCACAGGATACGCGCGATTACCGCGATGCAGGCGGCCAGAAACAGCGCCACGAAGCTGGGCATGGTCACACTCAGCGTGATCAACCGGTGGCCGACCGGTTCATTCATTGTCACCCAGACACTCAACAGGGGCTCACATAAAAAGTCCAGCAAGACCCAAATCGCCACAGCCTTGCCTACCTTGCCCAGGTGCGAGGCTGCCTTGCAGGAAAAATACTCGCCCCGTGCATAGCTCTGGAACAGCTTGCGCAGGTGGTTCAAACCGAGCGCCAGCGCCAGCAAAGGCACACTGGAGAGCACGATTGCACCCAGGATCTGCCACAGGGGAAACAAGGCAACCTGATCGACGCGCCCCTGGATCAGGCGGTCACTCAGTGCAAAGTTGAACCCAATCCCTTCGGATGAAGAACCCAAAACAGGGAACAGCCACCCGGCAGCGTTAAGGGCCAGCATGCTGATAATCAGCAACAGCGTGACCACTGACATGCGTTGGCTGAGCAGGGCAAGACGTTGGGTATTCATGGACGGCCTCTCTGATGGGGTGTGGAGGCAAAGTAGCGGATGAATTATCGTAAAACAATCATTTTTTATCGATAAATGATGTTTTTATGTAACCCATGGATATTGTCCCGCCCGACGGCGCTGCACAATCGTACAAGACCCCACCAGACAACCCACGCAGACTGGGTTAACGTGTTTCCATCTCTACATGTGACAAGCAACCATGGGCAATCCGACCCCTACCCTCGACTGGCTGCACCGCGCTCCGCACGCCAGCGGCCTGGACCGTATCGAGGCCTATTTCGCCGGCTTTGCGTTCGATCCCCATCGCCATGACACCTACGCCATCGGGCGTACGTTATTCGGTGTGCAGAGTTACCATTACCGCGGCTGCATGACCCACAGCCTGCCCGGCACGACCATGGTGATTCATCCCGATGAAAGCCATGACGGCCGCGCCAGCAGCGTGGAAGGCTTCAAGTACCGCATGATTTATGTGGAGCCGGCGCTGATCCAGCAGATTCTCGGCGGTAAACCGTTGCCGTTTATTCCCAACGGGCTGTCCACCGACCCACGGCTGTTCCGCGCCAGCGAAGTGCTGCTGCAAGGCCTGGATTGCCCGATTGATCCCCTGCAAGAGCAGGACGCGATGTTCGACCTCGCCCAGGCATTGAGCACTACGTCGGGGGAAATCATCAGCCGCAAATCCTTCGATTACGTGGCCGCCGAGCGCGCCCGGGAATTCATCCACAGCGCGCTGGGCCGCAGCATCACCCTGGATGAAATCGCCGACCATTGCGGCCGTGATCGCTGGGCGCTGTCACGGGATTTTCGTTTATTGTTCGGCACCAGCCCCTATCGCTACCTGACCATGCGCCGGCTTGACCTGGTGCGCAGCCTGCTGGCCCAGGGCCAATCGCTGGTAGACGCGGCGATGACCGCAGGCTTTACCGACCAGAGCCATATGACCCGGCAATTTCGCAGCACGTACGGCATGCCACCGTCGCGCTGGGTGAAGATGTCAGGTCGCTATCAGCGCGGGTAAGGGTTACAACTGACGCCCGACTACCGGCTCACCGATGGTCAGGAAGTTGCCGCCCGCCACATGGTGCAACGTGCGCAGTTCATCATGGCCATCAAAGTGCCAATGCCCCTCGCTGAACACACGCTCGTCGGCATAAGCCGCCACCACTTCACCGAGAAACAGATCGTAGGTCTGCTGGTTGTGAGGCTCAGGCAGCAGCCGACACTCAAGCCACGCCACGCAGCCTTCCAGCAACGGCGCTTCGGTGTGTTCGCCGTTGAAGGTGTGCAGGCCATACGTGGCGAATTTGTCGGTGTCGGCGCCGGTGATGTTGCCGACCGTTTGCACAAGGTCAGCCTGGGCAACGCAAGGCACCTGAAGCACAAAGGTGCCAGCGCCTTCCAGCAGTTGGCGGGTCCAGGTGGCCTTGTCCAGCACCACCGCGACTTTCGGCGGTTCGAAATCCAGTGGCATCGCCCAAGCGGCCGCCATGATATTGCGCTGGCCGTTGTGCGCTGCGCTCACCAGCACGGTCGGGCCGTGGTTGAGCAAACGGTAGGCCTTGGACAACGGAACGGGGCGACGGTGAGTAGGGCTCATGGAGGATCGGCTCTTCAAGCGAGAAAAAACCTACGATACCTCAAGCATGAGCCCCACGGGTCAGCTCGACAGCTGATTGGCGAACTGCCCCACTGCGCTGACGACTTTTTGCGCACCGTCCTGAATCTCCACAATCACCGTGCCCGCCTCAGCCGCCAGGGCAAGCCCGTGCTCGGCTTGCAGACGGCCATCCGTCATCAACGTGACGGCGTCGCGCGCCATGTCCTGGTTCTGACGGACCACGCCGACAATTTCCTCGGTGGCTTTGCTGGTGCGCGAGGCCAATTGGCGAACCTCATCGGCCACCACCGCAAAACCACGCCCCTGTTCCCCGGCGCGGGCGGCTTCGATCGCCGCGTTGAGCGCCAGCAGGTTGGTCTGCTCGGCGATGCCGCTGATGGTTTTGACGATGCTGCCGATCACTTGAGACTGGGCATTCAACGCTTCGATGCCTTCACCGGCCTGCTGCATGTGCTTGGCAAGATCACGCATCACATCCACCGCCTGGGTCACCACGGTGGTGCCTCGCTGGGCACTGCTGTCGGTTTGCAATGACGTGCTGTAAGCGATGTTCGCGGCTTCGGCCACCGCCTGCTCCTGGTTGACCTGATCGGTGATCACGGTGGCGAATTTGACCACTTTGTACAGCCGGTCCGTCGCGTCCAGCACCGGGTTATAGGTCGCCTCCAGCCACACCACGCGGCCATGACTGTCGACACGTTTGAAGCGCGACGCCACGAATTCACCGGCGTTCAGACGCTTCCAGAAGTTCTGGTACTCGGCACTGTTGTACTCCTCCGGATCGCAGAACATGCGGTGATGCTTGCCCTGGATCTGCGCCAGGCTGTAGCCCATGCCGGCGAGGAACCGATCGTTCGCGTTGAGTACGTGACCACCGAGGTCGAACTCGATGACCGCTGTGGAACGCACCAGCGCGGTGATCAGGTTTTCATGCTCGCGGGACGCCTCGATCGTGCGCGTGAGGTCGCTGGAGTAAATCGAAAAGTGCTTGATGCGCGCGTCCGGGCCCCGCACCGGCTGCACGATCGAACGCAACCACGCTTCCTTGCCGTTGCCGCGCATGATCCGCACGGTGCCGGCGAAATGTTCACCGCGCACCAGGGCATTCTTGAAGCGCTGCTGGAATTCATCCTGACGCAGGTGCGCCGGCACCAGCTCATCAATGTGGCGCCCCACGATGTTCGTCGACTGATAAGCCAGTTCCTGCAAGAAGTTGGCGTTCGCCCACTCCACCCGGCCTTCGGCGTCCAGCGTCAGGCACAGCATTTCGCTTTCCAGGCTCTCCTTGACCTGTTGCAAGCTGGACAATTCTTCGCGAAGAGCCGACAGCTCCTGCTTCAAACGGGTGTTGAACATGGGGCACCGATGGTCATTTGGGGAGATGGATCTGACCTGCATCGGCGCTGCCGGCATTTTCTGAAGAGCAATTCAGGCCTGCGCCCAACTCTTTTTTTGGATCCATTAACCGCCATTGTTTCGGCACACGCCCATCACTTGGTATTCAAGGGTATTGAGCGTGCCGCTGGAGTCTTCATAGGTCATGCGCGACGGCACCGGATTGCACGAACGGATCGGCGGCGTGACGTTGACCACCTTGGCAATGTCCAGCGTCATGCCGTAGCGATAGACCTGCACTTGAGGTGCCGGTTGGCCCTTTTTTTCGGCGTAAGCCGCCATGGCTTTCTCATTGCGCTCCATCATCAAGGCAAAGGTGCGATCCCCACCGCCTTCGGCCAAAGCGCCAAATGACAGCAGCGCCGCGAATACACCCAAAGCTAATTTGTAAAAGTTCATCTCAAGTTCCTCGACTGAAAAGTTCAGTGCCGAGACTAACGAGCGAACCCTGACGTAATGTTCACTAAAACATTACTTATCTGTTAGGTGGCCGTGAGTTTCCAGAATTGTAATGTTTGCGCAACTTCGCTGTTATCCGCCGTTTGCAACTATCAGCCCGGGCCAAATCAATAAGAACGCCCGCCTCTATAAGAAGCTGATCACTGCCAAGACCAAGGAGCGAAACATGCGTATTCGTCATTACACCCTTCCCTTTTCCCTGATCGTCGCACTGCCCATGGCAGCCACCGCCGCAGAAGAAAAACCTGAAGGCTTTATCGAAGGCAGCAGCGTGAACGTGCTGGCGCGTAATTTTTACTTCAATCGCGATGACCGCAAGGGCCAGTCCAGCCCCACCGGCAATGGTTATTCCGAAGCCTGGGCCCAGGGTTTGATCGGCAAGTTCGAATCCGGCTTTACCAGCGGCACGGTGGGGTTCGGCCTGGACGCGTTTGCCATGTACGGCCTGAAACTCGACTCGGGCACCGGCCGCAGCGGCGGCAAGGGCTCGTTCGGGGTGCTGCCGGTGGACAGCGACAACCATCCCGAAAGCGGCTACAGCAAATTCGGCGGCGCCGCAAAATTGCGCGTGCTGGACACGGTCATCAAGGCTGGCGATGTGTTTCCCGTCGTGCCGGTCGTGGCCGCGGGGGACTCGCGTTTACTTCCGGAGAGTTTCCGCGGGTTCACAGCGCAGAACACCAGCCTTGAGGGCCTGAGCCTGCAAGCCGGACGCTTGAGCGGCATGAGCCAACCCACCCAAAGTGGCATGAACAAAGGCTTCGCCACCTTTTATGCGGGCAAGGTCGATTCGCCATGGGTCGGCTACTTCGGCGGCGATTACCAGCTCAACAAACACCTCAGTGTCAGCCTGTACAGCAGCCGTTTGAAAGACGCCTGGGATCAGTACTATTTCGGCAGCGCCGCCAGCTACCCGCTCAACGATGACGTCTCACTGTTTGGCGACTTCAACTACTACAAAGCCGTCGATGAAGGCAAAAAGCTGCTGGGCGAATTCGACAACAACATCTGGAGTGGCAGGGTTGGCGTCAAGGTCGGCGCCCACAGCCTGGCCCTCTCGCACCAACGCAACAACGGCAATGACGACTTCGATTACCTGCGCCAATCGGATTCGATTTTCCTCAATAACTCAATCCAGTACAGCGACTTCAACTCGCCCAAGGAGCGCTCGTGGATGCTGCGTTACGACCTCGACATGCAGCCATTCGGCATTCCCGGCCTGTCGTTCATGACCCGCTACGCCAAGGGCACCGGCGCTGACTACAGCAATGCCAACGCGGTCTATATGCGCCGCGACGCAGCGGGTAACCCGCTGACCGATCAGCGCCGCTGGGAGCGGGATATCGAGGCCAAATATGTCGTTCAAAGTGGCAGCCTGAAGGATCTGTCGCTGCGCTTGCGCCAGGCCACCGTACGCTCCAGCGCTTTTGAATCCGACTTGGAGGAAGTTCGTGTGATTGTCGAATACCCGCTAGTGGCACTGTGAGCGATTACATTCGTTCGCCGTTAACTAACATCTGTTCACAAATAGCCAGTTATCAAAACTGTAACATTGAGCCCAGCTTCTCGTTAAGTTGAACTTTCTATACTCGCGTCAACTTATCTGCACTGAGCAACATTCATCTCTGAAGCTTTTTTGTAGCTCCTTTGGAAAGAGATGAATTTTTTACGCCCCACTGGGGCGTTTTTTTTGCGCGCCGACTTCAGTCGCGACCAATGGTCGCAGTTGACCCTGAAGCTACTTCACGGTTCAGAATTTTCCTACTCTCAAAACACTTGATTCCATAAGGAAATGGACCCTTCTCAATTCAGTAAAAGGTAAACCCCCATGCGTATCCTTGTGGTTGAGGACGAGCAGAAAACCGCCGACTACCTGCAGCAGGGCCTGAGCGAAAGCGGCTATGTCGTCGACTGCGCCTCGAATGGCATCGACGGCTTGCACCTCGCCGGGCAACACGCCTATGAGCTGGTGATTCTCGACGTCAATTTGCCAGGCAAAGATGGCTGGGAAGTGCTGGAACAACTGCGCCGCAACGGCACCCAACGCGTGATGATGCTGACCGCCCGTGGCCGGCTGGCCGACAAGATCAAAGGCCTGGACATGGGCGCCGATGATTACCTGGTCAAACCCTTCGAATTTCCCGAGTTACTGGCGCGGGTGCGCACGCTGTTGCGGCGCAGCGAGCATATCCCCCAGCCGGAGGTGTTCCGCGTTTCGGACCTCGAATTGGACCCCCGTCGCCATCGTGCCTACCGCGGCACCCGGCGTATCGACCTGACAACCAAAGAGTTCGCCCTGCTTCAGGTGCTGATGCGCCAAACTGGCGAAGTGCTGACGCGTACGCAGATCATTTCCCTGGTGTGGGACATGAATTTCGACTGCGACACCAACGTGGTAGAGGTCTCCATCAGCCGCCTGCGCGCCAAGGTGGATGACCAGAGCGAGGTCAAGCTGATCCACACCATTCGCGGCGTGGGCTACGTGCTGGAAGCACGTCAATGAGGACCAGCAGCCTGTCGATGCGCCTGGGTTTGACAGTCAGCGTGATGGGCGCGGGTTTGGTGCTGCTGCTGGCAACCCTGGCCTATCTCGCCCTCACCCATGAGCTGGAAAAACTGGCGCGCAAAGGCCTGGAAAGCAAGATGGAACAGATCCAGCACAGCCTCGCCCAAGGCCTGGACGCCCACGCTATCCGCGCCCGCCCGCATTCGCTGATGGACCTGGTGATCGGCCATGACAATTTCTACCTGACCATCGTCGGCACCGCGCCCGATGAAGCCGTTCTGCTGAGCATCGGTGCCAAACCTCAAGAGCCCTTGCTGACCAACTTTTCACCGCGAGAAACCCTGGGTTACCTGAACTGGACCGACAGCTATGACAACCGTGTGCTCAGCGCCTCCAGCCTGATGCGTCTGGCCAGTGGCGAACGTGTCCGCGTGTTGCTGTCCCTCGACCGCATGGACGACCAGGCGCTGCTCAGCGCTTACCTGCGCGCCACCGTGATCGCGCTGCCGATGCTGCTGATTTTGATCGGCATGGGCGCCTGGTGGCTGGTGCAACGAGGGCTCGCGCCATTGAAGCAGTTCAGCCATGTGGCGGCCAAAGTCACCACCCAGGACCTGACCCATCGTTTGTCGGTCGACAACCTGCCCCAGGAACTGGGCGAGTTGGCACAGGGCTTCAACGTGATGCTCAACCGGCTGGACGCGGGGGTGCAGCGGCTGTCGCAGTTCTCTGACGACCTCGCCCATGAACTGCGCGCGCCCCTGACCAACCTGATGGGCAAAGCCCAGGTCACGCTGTCACGCCAGCGGCCGCCGGAAGAATACAAAGCAGTGCTGGAATCCAACACAGAGGAATTGGAGCGCCTGGGGCGTATCGTTTCCGACATGCTGTTTCTGGCGCAGGTCAGCCACCCGGCGGCCCGGGCGTCGTTCATAGAGGTGTCGCTGGCAGATGAAGCCCATCGGGTGATGGAGCTGTTTGCCCTGAGTGCCGAAGACAAACAACTGACCCTGACCTTAAGTGGCGATGCCAACGTACAAGGCGATCGCTTGATGATTCAGCGCGCCCTTTCCAACCTGCTGTCCAACGCCATTCGTCATACACCAGCAGGCTCACACATTTCTTTGCTGGTGGAGGCCTATGGCGACTGCGTGTCGGTGACAGTCAGCAACCCGGGCCCCGGGATTGAAGCACAGCACCTGCCGCACCTGTTCGAGCGCTTCTATCGTGTCGACAGCAGCCGCGCCCGCACCGAAGGCGGCACCGGCCTGGGCCTGGCCATCGTGCGCTCGATCATGACCTTGCACCAAGGCCAGGCTGACGTGCGCAGCCTGCCCGGCGGGTTCACCTTATTTCGCCTGGTATTTCCTCTGATGCCAGTGGGTTAAAGCTCAACAGCTTTCTCTCACATTTGAATTGAAGTGCCCTCTCAAGACAGATGCAGTTCCTGTGGGAGCCGGGCTTGCCCGCGATGGCGGTGGAGCAGTCAGCAATGATGTAACTGATAGACCGCCATCGCAGGCAAGCCAGCTCCCACAGTAGATTTGTGTCGCCGGGTAAATCGCGCCCGACTTAAGGTCTATCGGTGCACAGAAATTCAACAAACACCACCAATCAAATGTGGGAGCCGGGCTTGCCCGCGATGGCGGTGGAGCAGTTAGCAATGAGGTGACTGATAGACCGCCATCGCAGGCAAGCCAGCTCCCACAGTAGATTTGTGTCGCCGGGTAAATCGCGCCCGACTTAAGGTCTATCGGTGCACAGAAATTCAACAAACACCACCAATCAAATGTGGGAGCCGGGCTTGCCCGCTCCCACAGTGGATCGTGGGTGTTCAACGGGGATCACTCTTCCTTGCGATGCGCCCATTGATACAACGCCGGCAGCACCAGCAAGGTCAGCAAGGTTGAAGAAATAATCCCGCCGATTACCACTGTCGCCAATGGACGCTGCACTTCGGCGCCGGTGCCGGTGGCCAGGGCCATGGGGATGAACCCGAGGGATGCCACCAGCGCCGTCATCAATACCGGGCGCAGGCGGGTCAGCGCGCCTTCATTGATCGCCACCGACAACGAGCGCCCTTCCTCGCGCAGGTTGCGGATAAAGGCAATCATCACCAGTCCGTTCAGCACTGCCACGCCAGACAGCGCAATAAAACCTACCCCCGCCGAGATAGACAGCGGAATATCGCGCAGCCACAGCGCCATGATCCCGCCGGTCAGCGCGAACGGAATCCCGGTAAACACCAGCAGACCGTCCTTGAGGTTGTTGAACATCATGAACAGCAACCCGAACACCAGCAGCAACGCCACCGGCACCACAATGCGCAGACGCTCGGAGGCTTCCTTCAACTGTTCGAACTGCCCGCCCCAGGTGGTCCAGTAACCCGCCGGCACTTTCACCTGAGCGGTGATCGCAGCCTCAGCCTCTTCCACAAACGAACCAATATCGCGCCCGCGCACGTTGGCGCTGACGATCACCAGGCGCTTGCCGTTTTCACGGCTGATCTGGTTCGGGCCCAGCACGAGGTCAAGGCTGGCGACCTGGGACAAGGCGATAAAGCCCAGCTGCCCGGACGCGTTGCCTGCCAGCGCCGGTACGGGAATCAATAACCGCGACAGCCCGTCGATGTCCGTGCGCAATGCGTCGGACAAGCGCACCACCATGTCGAAACGCCGGTCACCTTCGTACAACGTACCGGCCTGACGTCCACCCACCGCAACGGCAATGGTGTCTTGCACATCGCCCACATTCAGACCAAAACGCGCGGCCTTGTCGCGGTCGATATTGATGGTCAGCACTGGTAAACCCGATGTTTGCTCCACCTTCACTTCCGAGGCGCCACCGAGTTTTTGCAAGGTCTCGGCGATTTCCCCGGCGGTCTTGTTCAGCACCGCCATGTCATCACCAAACACCTTTACTGCTACATCGCTGCGTACGCCGGAAATCAGCTCGTTGAAGCGCAGCTGAATCGGTTGCGACAGTTCGTACGCACTGCCCGGCACAATCGCACTGGCGCGCTGGATATCGGCGATCAGCATTTCGCGGGACTTCTTCGGGTCCGGCCATTGGTCCTTCGGCTTCAGCATGACGTAGCTGTCGGAAATATTCGGCGGCATCGGGTCCGAGGCGATTTCCGCAGTGCCGGTACGCGCAAAGACCCGCTCGATTTCCGGCACCTGGGCCATCAAGGTTTTTTCCAACTGCTGCTGCATCTGCACCGACTGCGTAAGGCTGGTGCCCGGCACGCGCAGCGCCTGCTGGGCGAAGTCACCTTCACTCAGACTGGGGATAAATTCGCTGCCCATACGGCTGGCGACCAACCCCGAGGCGACGATGGTCAGTACCGCCAGACCAAACACCAGCGGGCGGCGTGTCATGACCCAATCCAGCACGGGCGCATAGGCCCGGCGTGCGGTGCGCATTACCAGGTTTTCTTCTTCCTTGACCTTGCCGGTCACAAACAGCGCAATCGCGGCCGGCACGAAAGTCACCGACAAAATCATCGCGCCAAGCAGGGCAATGACTACCGTGAAAGCCATCGGGTGGAACATTTTCCCTGCCACGCCGGTGAGGGCAAAAATCGGCAGGTACACGACCATGATGATCAACTGCCCGAAGATCAGCGCGCGCCGGGCTTCCTTGGCCGCCGCGAACACTTCGTGCAGGCGCTCGCTGCGGGTCAACAACCGCCCGTGACGTTGCTGCGCATGGGCCAGGCGGCGAATGGCGTTCTCGACGATTACCACCGCACCGTCGACGATGATGCCGAAGTCCAGCGCGCCAAGGCTCATCAGGTTGGCGCTGACCTTGTTGGTGAACATGCCGGTAAAGGTGAACAGCATCGCCAACGGAATCACCATCGCGGTGATCAGCGCCGCGCGGATGTTACCGAGGAACAGGAACAGCACGGCGACCACCAGCAGCGCGCCTTCGAAGAGGTTTTTCTTGACGGTGGCAATGGCTTTTTCGACGAGGTTGGTGCGGTCGTACACCGTGACAGCCACCACGCCTTCGGGCAGCGAACGGTTAATTTCCTCAAGCTTTTTGGCCACCGCCAGGGACACGGTGCGGCTGTTTTCGCCGATCAACATGAACACCGTGCCAAGCACCACTTCACGGCCATTTTCAGTGGCGGCGCCGGTGCGCAACTCACGGCCGATTTCGACCTGCGCCACATTGCGCACCCTAATCGGCGTGCCGTCCGAGGTGGTGATGACAATGTTCGCAATGTCATCGATGGACGCCACTTGCCCCGGCGCGCGGATCAACAGTTGCTCGCCGCTGCGCTCGATGTACCCGGCGCCGACGTTGGCGTTGTTGCGCTCCAGCGCCGTGACCAAATCACCCAGGGTCAAGTTGTAGGCCGCGAGGCGCTTGGGGTCCGGCGCGATCTGGTATTCCTTGGCGAAGCCACCAATAGTGTTGATCTCGGCCACACCCGGCACGTTGCGCAGTTGCGGCTTGATGATCCAGTCCTGGATTACGCGCAAATCGGTCGGCGTGTAGGCCGTGCCGTCATCCTTCAGCGCGCCGTCTTCGGCTTCCACGGTCCACAGGAAAATTTCCCCAAGCCCGGTGGAGATCGGCCCCATCGCGGTCTCGATGCCGATGGGCAATTGCTCGCGCGCATTTTGCAGGCGCTCGTTAACCAATTGGCGGGCGAAGAACAGGTCGGTACCGTCCTTGAAAATCACCGTGACCTGGGACAATCCGGAGCGCGACAACGAACGTGTCTGCTGCAAACCCGGCAACCCGGCCATGGCGGTTTCGATGGGAAAGGTAATGCGTTGCTCGGTCTCCAGCGGCGAAAACCCGGCCGCCGCCGAGTTGATCTGCACCTGCACATTGGTAATGTCGGGCACCGCGTCGATGGGCAGCTTCTGGTAACTGGCGATGCCGACACCGGCCATCAACAGCACCGCCAGCAGCACGATGATGCGCTGCTCGATGGCAAATTGGATAAGGCGCTCAAACATGGGGAATCACTCGCAGGATCAATGGGCGTGTTCGGCCGAGCCTTTGCCCAGTTCGGACTTGAGGATGAAGCTGCCGACGGTGGCCACCTGCGCCCCGGCGTCGAGCCCCTTGCGCACTTCGACGTAGCCGTTTTCACTCACGCCCAGTTCAAGGTGGCGCGTGATGAAACCTTCGGGGGTGCGCACAAATACCGAGGGCTTGTCCTCGACGGTCTGGATCGCGGTTTGCGGGACAGTGACCTTGGCCTGATAGGTGTCGGTGGCCACCTGCACTGTCACAAACAGGCCCGGGCGCCAGGCGTCATCGGGGTTGGGCACGGTCACGCGCACGCTCGCGGTACGCGTTTGTTCGCCGAGCAAATTGCCGACGTAGGCCACTGTGCCAAGCACTTCCGTGCCCATTTCCGTGGAACTGACCTTCACCGGTTTGCCCACGCGAACCTTGTTCAAGTCCTTGGGAAACACGCCGAACGTGACCCACACCTGGGACAGGTCCGAGAGCGTAAAGGCGTTGCTGGTTTCGCTAACCACCTCACCGACGCCGAGATGCTTTTCCACCACGATGCCGGGGAACGGCGCGCGCAATTCATAGCGATTGCCGCCGGCCGCTACCGCGCTGCCACTGAGCGCGGTCATTTTTTGGCGAGCGTTATTCAGGGCGATTTCAGCCTCTTGCAAGGTCTGGCGCGCCAGCAGGTAATCCTGCTCGGCGGATATTTCGGCTTCCCACAATTGGCGCTCGCGCTGGAAGGTGGTACGCGCCAGCTCGACCCGCCGCGCACTGGCGGCCAGCTCGCTGCGCTGATCGGAAATCTGTTGGCTGGAAATCACCGCCAGCACGTCGCCCTTTTTCACCGATTGCCCGAGATTGACCTTTACCGATTCCACCACGCCCGCCGCACGCGGGACGATGTGCGAGGTGCGGTCTTCGTCAAAGCGCACTTCACCGGGCAGCGTCAGCATCGTACTGATCGACCGGGGTTGAGCCTGGGCGAGTTCAATACCGGCAGCCTGGATCTGCTGCTCGGTGAGTTCGAGTGCACCCTCTTCCTCGTCAGCCCTTACAAAGCCGGACAGCATCAGGCCCAGGGCGATGGCAAGCGCCACGCCGTGTGTGTTGTTCATAGAAGACTCCTGGAAAATTCAAAAGCGGGCGAGGTCGCCGTAAATCCGTTCGATGCGCACCCAGGCGTCAGTGGCCTGGGCGGTCGCTGCGAGGTATTGGGTGCGCGCCGCGATCAAGGTGCGCTGGGCGTCGAGTACATCGATGAAGTTGAACTTGCCCATCTCGAAGCCACGGGTGGCGCTGTCTACCGCGCTTTGGGCGGCAGGCAGGATCTGCCCGTTGAAGGCCTGCACCTCGGTGTTCGCGGTTTGCCACAGGTCGAGGGCCTGGCGGGTTTCAGTGCGCAGGCGCAATTCAGCGGCGTTGCGCAGGTCGCGGGACTGGTCGGCGCGACGGCTGGCGGCGAGCACGTTGCCCTGGTTGCGGTTGAACAGCGGGATCGGCATCGACACGCCCACCAGATTCACCCGCTCGCGCACGCTGGCGTCGTACTGGCTGCCGATGGAGACATCAAGATCAGGAATGCGCTGGGCTTTTTCCAGGCCGACGCTGGCTTCACTTTGCAGGATCTGCAGTTCGGCCAGACGCAGCTCGGTGGTTTGCTCAAGGCGCGCCAGCAACTGCGCCGTGGGCGGCAACGGTGGCGCCGATTGGCTCGGTGTGGCGACGGATTGAAAGTCGGGAGCCGCGCTGCCGGTGCTCGCGGCGAGGCGGCGATACGCATCGGTGAGGCCGATCTGCGCCCGGTTGAATTCCAGGCGGATTTCCGACACCTGCACTTGCGCGCGGGTGGCTTCCACAGGCGAAGCCTTGCCAGCGGTAACACGCCCCTTGGCGACCACCAACCCACGCTCAGCCAATGCCAGGGAGCGCTGCGCCAGCTCCAGTCGTTCCTGGGCACGAAGGGCACCGTAATAGCCGTCGATCACATCAGCACGCAGGCCGTTTCGGCGCTGCTCCAAGGTCAATGCCGCCGCGTCCTGGCCGCGCTCGGCCACCTCAATCCGTGCACCGCGCTTGCCGCCCAGTTCCAGGGTCTGGCTGAGCTTGATGGAGGTGGTGCGCGAATTGCGGCGGGTGTCTTCAGCGTCCCAGGAGGCGACCGGGTTGGGGATCAACCCGGCCTGCTGGCGTCCGCCCTGCGCGATATCAATTTCCCACTGCGCGGCCGCCAGGTCCGGGTTGTTGGCGAAAGCGGTTTGCAGGGCCGAATCGAGGGTGAGGGTTTGTGCCTGGGCGGCGCTTGCGACGCACCACAATGCCATCGCCCCCAACAGTGTTCTAACGGAAAGTGCCATAACGAAAATTCCACGCCCATGAAGTCGCTGAGGTTTCCCAGCGGGGGCAATGTAGCTTTCGGTACTTATCGGGGCGGTGGAGGGAAGATTACAAATCCGTCAGGCATGCACCTCGTCATGGTCGTCATGCTGAAAACCTTCGCCTTCGACCTGAAGCGTTGCGTGGGAAATATCGAATTGTTCGTGCAGCAATTCCGTCACCAGCGTGAGGATTTGTGGCTCGGTGCCTTGGGACGAATCCGCGACCAGGTGCGCACTCAGTACGTTCTTACCGCTGGTCAGGGCCCAGATGTGCAAATCGTGCACGTCTTTGACACCAGGCACACCGCGAATCGCCTGCTCGACCTGATCGATATCAATCCCGTCCGGCACGCCTTGCAGCAACACGTTCATGCTCTCCTTGAGCAGCGTCCAGGTACGCGGCAGCACCCAGAAACCGATGGCCGCCGCCACCACGGAGTCGACCCAACCCCAGCCGGTGAGCATGATCACGACCGCTGCGATGATCACGCCAATGGAGCCAAGCATGTCGCTCCAAACCTCCAGATAGGCGCCCTTCACGTTCAGGCTCTCGCCACTGGCGGCACTGAGCATACGCATGGAGATCAGGTTGACGATCAGCCCCAGCACGGCAATCACCAGCATGCCGGTGGACTGGATTTCAGCCGGCGCCTGTAGCCGTTGCCAGGCCTCGTAGAGGATGTAGAACGCCACGGCGAACAGCAGCAGCGCATTGAAGGCCGCCGCCAGAATCTCGAATCGTGCATAACCAAACGTGCGTTTGCGGTCGGCCGGGCGCTTGGCAACCTGGATGGCGACGAGGGAAATCGCCAGGGCCAGGGCGTCGGTCATCATGTGCGCAGCGTCGGACAGCAGCGCCAGGCTGCCGGTGACGAAGGCGCCGATGACCTCGGCAATCATGAAACTGCCGGTCAGCCCCAGGGCCATCCATAACTTGCGTTCGTGGCCAGCGCGTACTTGGGCGTGGCTGTGTCCTGCGCTCATGAAAAGTCCTCGTGTTAAGTAGTCCGTTGATCATAGAGCTATAGGCCAAATACCTGGGCACAGGTTGCAAACTTGTCATCCGCCCGCCAGCGCGCCGTTAAATTGATCGCACCAAAATCGCACAAGAGCGCGCTGAGACGGTTCTATCAGGTATGCTTTTCAGGCAGGAAACAAAAAGAAACAATTTAGCCAACCTGTTCGATAAGGAGTCCCGTTTTGGAGTTATCGACTGCCGCGTGGATGGTTCACGACACCCGCCTCATGTTTTGTGTATTACTGGCCATCGTCAGCATCATCGTGCTGATCAGCGCGACCAAGCTGCCGCCGTTTCTGTCGATTCTGATCGGTACGTTTATCGCCGGTGTGGGCGCTGGCCTGCCACCGGAAGAGGTTGCCAAGGCTTTCAGCAAGGGCGCCGGGGCAATCCTCGGTGAAGCCGGGATCATCATTGCCCTGGGCTCGATGCTCGGCGCGCTGATGGCCGAATCCGGCGCGGCTGACCGCATTGCCACCACCCTGCTGGGGTTGGGCAAGGGCAAGTCATTGCCGTGGGTGATGGCGCTGGTGGCGATGGTGATCGGTTTGCCGCTGTTCTTCGAAGTGGGCCTGGTGATGATGGTGCCGATCATCTTCGTCATGGCCAAACGTTCGAACCAGCCGCTGCTGAAAATTGCCATTCCGGCGCTGGCGGGCATGACCACCCTGCACGCGTTGATGCCGCCGCACCCGGGGCCGCTGATTGCGGTGAGCGCGTTGCACGCCGACTTGGGCCTGACCATGTTGCTGGGCTTCTGCCTGGCGGTGCCTGCGGTGATTCTCGCGGGCCCGATCTACGGCAATTGGCTGTCCAAGCGCTTGCATGTGGATGAACCCGCCGACATCGGCGCGCTGTTCAGCGCGCCGCCCAAGGCACCGCGCCAGCCGAGCTTCGGCGTTTCCTTGCTGATTATTTTGTTGCCGGTGATTCTGATGCTCGGCAGCACCTTGGCCAAGGTCGCTATGTCGCCGGAAAACCCGCTGGCACTGACCTTGAAATTCCTCGGTGAACCCTTGATCGCCCTCGGCCTGGCGGTGATTGCCGCCGTGATCTGCCTGGGCTGGGCAGCCGGCATGCCGCGCGCAGAGGTCGGCAACACCCTGCGCAAGGCCCTCGCGCCGATCGCCGTATTGTTGCTGACCATCGGTGCCGGTGGCGGCCTCAAGCAAACCCTGCTGGACGCCGGCGTGAGCCAAACCATCAGCAAGGTCGCTGAAGGCGCGCACATGCCGTACCTGCTGCTGGCCTGGTTGATCGCCGTGGCGTTGCGCCAGGCCACGGGTTCGGCCACTGTCGCCACGACCACCACGGCGGGGATTCTCGCGCCGATGATGGCCGGGCTGGCGGCGACGCAAAGTTCATTGGTAGCGCTGGCGATCGGTGCAGGCTCGGTGTTCTTCTGCCACGTCAACGACGCCGGCTTCTGGATGGTGCGTGAGTACTTTGGTTTGCAGCTGAAACAGACGATCTGGGTGTGGTCGGTGTTGCAGACGATTGTGTCCGTGGTCGGCCTGATCGGCACGCTGCTGCTCTGGCACTTTTTGACGTAACCCTCAGGCGGCCAAGGTGTGGCGCTTGCCAAACAGCGCCACACTCGCCACCCCCACCGCCCCCATCACCACGCAATAGCCCACGCAAATCCACGGACTGGTCGGCATCAACGCAATCAAGAGCAACGGCGTGGTACTCGCCCACAGCGCGTAGGCAATGTTGTAGGTGAAGGAAATCCCTGACACCCGCACCTGTGCCGGGAACAGCCCGACCATCACCGACGGCACCGCGCCGACGACCCCGCAACTCAAACCCGCCACGGCATACGCCGCGCCCAGCCACACGCCACCGCTGATCAGGCTTGCGTACAGAACCGCAATGCCCACCGGCAGCAACAGGCTGTAGACCAGCACCGCGCGCCAGGCGCCGATCCGGTCCACCAGCAGGCCGGCCAGTACGCAACCAATGTTTAGAAAGACGATGCCCAGCGCGCTCAAGGCGAAGGTGTGGCTGGGGGTCATGCCGAAGGTCTTTTGCATCATGGTCGGCGTGATGACCACAAGCACCACCACGGCGGAAGTCAGCACACAGGTCAGGATCATCGCTGGCAGCAGCACGGCGCGGTGGTCGCGCAATACCGTGCGCAGTGGCATTTCGGCGGCGGCCTGGCGGCGGGCCTGCATTTCCAGGAACACCGGGGTTTCGCTGAGCCAGCGGCGCAGCCACACGCCGATCACGCCAAATACGCCACCGAGAAGGAAGGGAAAACGCCAGGCATAGTCGAGGATTTCGGCCGGGGTGAAGACTTGCGCCAGCAAGGTCGCGGTGAGTGCACCGAGCAGGTAGCCAAAGGTCAGGCCGGCTTGCAGAAAGCCCAGGGCGTAGCCGCGATGGTTGCGCGGTGCGTGTTCGGCGACAAAGGTCCAGGCGCTCGGCACTTCACCGCCGACCGCCGCGCCCTGCAGCACGCGCAGCGCCAGCAGGATCAGCGGGGCAAAATAACCGATGTGCGCGTAGGTCGGCATGATCCCGATCAGCAGGCAAGGCAAGGCCATCATCAGGATGCTCAGGCTGAACACCCGTTTGCGCCCCAGGTGATCGGCGAAATGTGCCATCAGGATGCCGCCCAGTGGGCGCGCCAGGTAGCCGGTGACGAAGATGCCGAAGCTTTGCAGCAGGCGCAGCCATTCGGGCATTTCCGGCGGAAAGAACAGTTGGCTGAGGGTCAGCGCGAAGAAGACGAAGATGATGAAGTCGTAGATTTCCAACGCACCGCCGAGGGCGGCCAGGCCCAGGGTTTTGTAGTCGGAGCGGGAAAAACGCTGCGCCTGTGGGGAAAAGGTGGCAGTCATGTGAAGGCTCGGCAGACAAACAAAATGGCGTGCAGGTTATGAGTTGAGCCAGATGATGGCAATCGCGGCAGATATATTTGTTTTCCTCATGGATCGATGAAGATAACTGCATTCCCATATCAATGGCCGTAGCGGAACATGCCGGAAAACTGCCAACACCCTAATAAATACAAGAGGTAGAACCTGTGGCCGATGCTATCGAAGAAAGCCGCTATGCCCGATTTGCCCTGCGCTGTTCCAACTTTGCCGAGCGCTGGTTTCCCGACTCCTGGGTGTTTGCCGCCCTCGCCGTGATCATCGTCGCCGTGGCGACCCTGGGCATGGGCGCCGCGCCGACTGAAGCCGCCAAAGCCTTTGGTGACGGGTTCTGGAGCCTGATCCCGTTCACCATGCAGATGGCCTTTGTGGTGATCGGTGGTTATGTGGTGGCCAGCTCGCCGCCTGCGGTGAAACTGATCGACCGTTTGGCACGCATCCCGAAAAACGGCCGCTCGGCCGTGGCTTGGGTCGCGTTGATTTCCATGGTCGCGTCCTTGCTCAACTGGGGCTTGTCCCTGGTGTTCGGCGGTTTGCTGGTGCGCGCACTGGCCCGCCGTACGGATTTGCGCATGGATTACCGCGCGGCCGGTGCCGCGGCATACCTGGGGCTTGGCGCGGTGTGGGCGCTGGGGCTGTCGTCGTCGGCTGCGCAATTGCAGGCCAACCCGGCGAGTTTGCCGCCGTCGATTCTGTCGATCACCGGGATGATCCCCTTCACCGAGACCATCTTCCTGTGGCAATCCGGCGTGCTGTTGCTGGCGCTGATCGTGGTGTCGCTGATCATCGCCTACGCCACCGCGCCGGGCCCGAACAGCGCGCGTGATGCCAAGGCCTGCGGCGTCGACCCGGCGTTCAATCTGCCCAAGATACAAGCGCCGACCCGCCCGGGCGAATGGCTGGAACACAGCCCGTTGTTGACCATTTTGCTGGCGCTGCTGGCCGCCGGCTGGCTGTTCCATGAGTTCTCGACCAAGCCGGCGATCAGCGCCATCTCGGGGCTCAACACCTATAATTTCCTGTTCATCATGGTAGGCGCCCTGCTGCACTGGCGCCCGCGCAGCTTCCTTGATGCCGTCGCCCGCGCGGTGCCGACCACCACCGGCGTGCTGATCCAGTTCCCGCTGTACGGCTCGATCGCCGCATTGATGACGGTGGTCAAGGGCGGCGACGGCCAGACCCTGGCGCACCATATCTCGCTGTTCTTCACCTCCATCGCCTCCCACGACACTTACGCGCTGTTAATGGGCGTGTACTCGGCGGTGCTCGGCTTCTTTATTCCGTCGGGCGGCGGCAAGTGGATCATTGAGGCGCCCTACGTGATGCAGGTGGCCAATGACCTGCAATACCACCTGGGCTGGGCGGTGCAGATCTACAACGCCGCCGAGGCGCTGCCGAATTTGATCAACCCGTTCTATATGCTGCCGTTGCTGGGCGTATTGGGGTTGAAGGCGCGGGATTTGATCGGGTTTTCGTTTGTGCAGTTGCTGGTGCACACGCCGTTGGTGCTGTTCTTGCTGTGGGCGTTGGGGACGACGTTGAAGTATTTGCCGCCGGTGATGCCGTAATCAACCGCTGAAAGCAGATGCTTTCAGGCTGGAGAGCCAGGAAGGCGCTCCAGCAAATCAGGCAATGCGCTTTGGATGGTTTCCCAGACTACGTCGAGGTTGATATCAAAGTAACCATGGGCGATCCGGTTGCGCATACCACGCATGCTGCGCCAAGGGATTTGCGCATGACTGGCAGCGAAATCCGGAACTGATCCATGATCTTGGTGGATGCCTCGCCAATGATGATCAAGCTCATCACCACCGCTTGCTGGGTGCGCCTGTCTTCCAGAAACGCTTCTTTGCTCAAACCCTCAACAAAGCAGATCGCGTCAGTAGTGGCTTGCCTGATGTGCTCCAGATAATGCGGCTGATTGTCATACTGGCCGCGCCTCTGCCAACACTGCCGCACGAAACTTTACAGGCAACTCAGCCGGTGTCAGTAAGTCCACACTGACTCCGAGCAAATCCTCAAGCTCGACCTGAAGGCCACCCAGATCAAACAGCGTGGTTCCCGGCGGAGCATCGACCAAAAGATCCAGATCACTGCCTTCCTGATCTGTGCCCGTCAGAACAGACCCAAACACTCTTGGATTTGAAATACGAAAACGGCACACGACTTCTCTGACAGCAGCTCTTTGCAGATCAAGGGCGGTTGAAGGCTTCACGGTTCACCTCGGTGACATCCAATATTGGGTGAGTCTAGCAGTGCAGGGGGCGGCTCGACACGTCCCCGACGATCACGCTACTGTCTTGTTTTCGTCACATTCCATTGCTACCGTCCCGAGAAATATTTTGAAACAACCACCCCGCAGGAACTCACAGCATGAGTGATGAGCACGAAGACCGCCCTTCCACCGATTCCGCTACCAAGGCGCCGGTAGATACCAGCCGCCGACGTTTTCTGGGGGGCGCGGCGGTGCTGGGGGTCGGCGCGACGCTGAGTGCTTGCGGCAATACCAGTGAAGCGCCGGGCAAACCGGTGACGCGGCCACTCACGCCTGAGGAACTCGACAAGGCCCTGCATGACCAGGTGAAAACCGTGGTGGTGATCTACGGTGAGAACCGCAGCTTCAACAACCTGTTTGCCGACTTCCCGGGTGTAGAAAGCCCATTGTCCGCACTCAAGCCCGCTGACTACCAGCAACGCGACCGCGACGCCAGCCTGCTGGATACACTGCCGCAAGTGTGGGGTGGCGTGACTCAGCTTGGGCCGCAGACGATTGACGGGGTGGTTTACCCCAGCGCCACTCAATACCAGGAACACTTGCCGAACGCGCCTTATGCACTCAAAGGCCCGAGCGGCGAAGACCTGCCATTGAGCCTGGTGACCCGCGACCTGTGGCACGTGTTTTATCAGAATCAAATGCAGATCAATGGCGGCAAAAACGATTACTTTGTTGCCTGGGCCGACTCGGGCGCACTGACGTTCGGTCACTACCCGCAAACCCGCTACTCATTGCGCCTGTGGGACGTCGCCAAGGAGTTCGTGCTCTGCGACAACTTCTTCCAGGGCGCCTTTGGCGGCTCGTACCTCAACCACCAGTACTTGATCAGCGCGCAAGTGCCGTTTTACCCGGACGCCGCCAACTCGGTGGCCAAATCGCAGATCGCCACGCTGCAAAGCGACGACCCGACCGACACGCGTCTAAAACCTTTGGACAAGTCACCGGCGAGTGCCATGGACGGCCCGCCACAATTCGGCCCCAGCGCACTGACGCCGGACGGCTATGCGGTGAACACCATGGCGCCACCGTATTGGCCGACCTGGATCCGCGACCCGGAACGCCCGGATTACGCCAAACCTGACTTGCCCAGCGTGCTGGTGCCGCAGTCCCACGAACATATTGGCGACAAGCTGTCGAAGAAAAACGTCGACTGGGCCTGGTACGGCGGTGCCTGGCAGGCAACGATCGACGAGCACAAGGATTCGCTGGCGATTCCGAAAATTCCAAGCTTTCAGTATCACCACCAGCCGTTCAACTATTTCACGCAACAAGGCCCGGAAAACCCGGTGGAGCGCAAGAAGCGCCTGCGCGATGGTGGCCTTGGCGATGAGCCGAGCACCAACCGTTTCATGGCCGATGCACAAGCCGGAACGCTGCCGGCGGTGACCTTCTACAAGCCCCAAGGCAACCTCAACATGCACGCCGGTTACGCCGACGTGGCCTCGGGCGATCGCCATATCACCCGTGTCTTGAAGATGCTGCAGGAAAGCCCGCAATGGAAAAACATGGTGGTGATCATCACGGTCGACGAAAACGGCGGCTGGTGGGACCACGTCGCACCGCCCAAGGGCGACCGTTGGGGCCCGGGTACGCGGATTCCGGCAATCGTGGTCTCACCCTTTGCGCGCAAGGGCACGGTGGACCATACGGTTTACGACACGGCGTCGATCCTGCGGCTGATCACCCGGGTGTTCCAGTTGGAGAAACTGGACGGCCTCAAGCTGCGCGATGACGCGATGAGCGCACGCGGCCAGAAGCCCATGGGGGATTTGAGCAACGCGTTGCAGTTCAACCGGTAGGTTTTCTTATCCAATAGCGACATCGACGGCGATTTAGCACGCGGTTTTCCTGGTCAACCGCTACTGTGTGCACGTGGGCCTTCACCCCGCGCAGACGGGCTTTCGCTGACAAGGAATCAAGCATGTTCAAACCGACCAGGTTGTCTTTCACCCTGGCCGCACTGCTGGCCAGTGCGGTCGTACAGGCCGACATCGAAGTGCCACTGGGCAGCACACAACGTGTCACCCAAGTGTTCGCGTTCCCCAATAACTGCAACGTGATCTGCTTCCGGCCCTGGACGCTGGAGCAGACCGCCGAGCATTATTTGACCCAAAGCCTGCAGCGCGACGGCTACAGCCGCGCCAAAGTCAGCGTGAAAACCCACGACGGCCAGGTGTCGGCGACCTTCACCGGCGTGCCCGACGGCTATGGTCAGCCCCTGACCGCGTTGCTCAATACCGCCGACCTGGCCTACCAGGGCGCCAGCAAACTCAACAGTGACGGCAAATGGGCCTATAACTGGTACCTGTTCCTGCCGCTGGGCATGGCCCTGGAAAACCGCAAAAGCATTGAACTGCTGCACTTTCCGCCGGATTACTCTCTGACCCAGGCCCAGGATTACCTGGAATCGGCTACCACCGACCGCTGGGCGACTTTGCTCACCGACAATGGCATCCCGGCCACCGAAACGCCGGCCTACCAGACCATCATCGATATCGCGCCGATTGCCGCGCCGTCCAATGCGGGCAAGGATCTGGAAGCCGTCTACGGCTACTTCACCGACTACCAGACGCGCATGGTCAAGGAGCTGAGCCTGCACGCCGGCGGCTCATTGCCGATGGTGGCGTTCGGCGCGCCGGTGCGTAACTGGATCAAGCAACAGTATGGCCAGACAGTGAACGTATTGAGCCTGGCGCAAATCAGCCCGGTGGCGGGCAAAACCGTGTCGGTTTTGGGCGCCAACCACCCGAGTTACATCTGGTATGCGGCAGACCCGGCCACCTATGACGGTAACGAGCAGAAGGCCGACGAGGCCGGTTTGAAAGTCATGGGCCAGGATTTGAGCGCGGCTTGCTGGCAAGCCGGAATGGGACAGAAACCGGCCAGCGACCCGAACGTATTGCTCAAGGCGTGCATGAACACCTGGCAAGTCACGCGCAAGGAACAGACCTGTGAACTGTTCTATACCTCAGTGCGCAACCAGACCTCGGTGCAGGCCAACGCCAAATGCGCCACACCGGTGATAAAAACTCAGCTGAAACAACTGAGGGACACCGCCCCGGCGCCCGTCATCGCGGCGCCGGCGCTATAAGTCGCAAAAAAAACCGCCGATATCGACTGTCAACATTGACAGTAGATATCGGCGGTTTCTTCAGCGAGTCTTGAGGCGGGCCCATCCGCTGCAAGACTGGTAGTCAGACATTATTCGCAGGTCGATGCAGCCCACCCCAAGGAGAGTGATGAAAACTCGAGCCATGGATAAGGCTACCGGCGCTGACAGTGAAAACGACAGTCTGTACCCCTTCGCAACCACGCTGGTCGAGTCAGGCTACCCCTCGACGCGCCAGTTTGAGGTCGTGCGCGATAAAAACGGTGAAACCGTCGGTATCAAATCCCGCGTCGATTTCGACAACCGCACCCTCGTAGCCAGAGTATTCGGGTATGCCTTGAACGACTGTCGCCCTCATACCTTCCAGATTTCCGCACGAATTCGGCTGTATGACCCTTGGTTCTGCGGCCAACTGCACCATTCCTGTGAGCCGAACCTGTATTTCGACACAGCTTATCTGCAGCTGTGGACAATCAAATCGATCGCCGCCAACACATGGTTGACCATCGATTTCGCCAAGACGGGCGACGTACTGCCCCAACAGTTCGCCTGCCAGTGCGGCTGTTCGATCTGTCGGGGCTGGATCAAAGGTCCAGAGGAACAACTGAGCCCGGATGGCTATTTGTTCTTCAATCAGCTGGACTGCCTCAGCCGCCCTTAAACTTCACCCAGCGGGCGCAAGCGATACTGCGGCGGCAGTTGCTCAAAGCCACTGATGGTGGTGTTCAAGCTCTTCCAGCGGCCATCCTTGATGCCATAGATGCAGCCATGGATCGACAGGTTCTGCCCGCGGTGCCAGGCGTTTTGCACAATGCTGGTGTGGCCGACGTTGGCCACTTGCTGAATCACATTCAGCTCACACATGCGGTCCACACGCTCTTCTTCGGTCGGCAGCTGGGCCAGCACGTCGCGGTTTTCGTAGTAGAGGTCACGGATGGTGCGCAGCCAGCCGTCGATCAGGCCGAACTGGCGGTCCTGCATCGAGGCGCGCACGCCGCCGCAGCCATAGTGGCCGGTAACCAGGATGTGTTTGACCTTGAGCACGTCCACCGCGTACTGGATCACCGACAGGCAATTGAGGTCGGTGTGCAGCACCACGTTGGCCACATTGCGGTGCACAAACAGGTCACCCGGCAGCATGCCGACGATTTCGTTGGCCGGTACGCGGGCGTCTGAACAGCCGATCCACAGGTATTCCGGGGTTTGCTGGCGGGCCAGCTTGGCGAAGAATTCGGGATCTTCCTGTTTGATCGCGTCCGCCCAGCGTTCGTTGTTATCAAGCAGGTCTTGTAGTTCGTTCATCAGGGTAAGCCTCAGGAATGATGCGCAGCTGTGTGACAGACGACCGCTCGTCCGGGTCACGCCGGGCGCGAATTAGCTTGAATCTTTAGGGCGCCGAGCCTGTCCACACACTATAAGCCCCACAGTATGAGGATTGGCCATGACTGAATCACGACGCCCCTTCGGCGCTACGCAGCCCGAACCGATTGATGACAACGAAGACCGCATGGGCTCCATGCGTGAGCTGGATTTTGACGAGGAAGAACCGACGGCGGAAATCGGCGATGAGATCCCTGCACGTGAGCGCGAGCACTTGTTGCCCGACGAGCGGGTGCGCGAGGCCGGGCTGACCGGGGCTTCCACCGCTGACCATGAACCGACCGATGACGATATGAGCCCGGAGACGCTGATCCATGAGGATGGCGCGCGGGATGCGCGGGAGGAAGGTGAAGATAATCCGGCGGATTATGATCTGAGCATCGTCGATGAAGACGAGATTGGCGGCGGGAATGGGCTGGATGAGGCCGAACTGGCGGATATTGATCCGGTGGACGGTAATCGCTGAGATTCATTGTAAAACCGGGAACCTGTGGGAGCTGGCTTGCCTGCGATAGCGGTGGTGAATGACACACCGCCATCGCGGGCAAGCCCGGCTCCCACAGGGATCAGCTATTACAGAAGGATTGAGGTCAGTCGACGAGCGTGCAGGCCATCACGACCGCGTCTTCACGCCCACCCACGGCGGGGTAGTAATCCCGACGACGGCCAATTTCGTTGAAACCATAGCGCTCGTACAAGCGGAATGCCCCGGTATTGCTGTCGCGGACTTCCAAAAAGCACTCCCGCGCGTTGGCGGCATACGCGCGCGACATCAGCTGCTCCAGCAACGCCAGGCCCAGGCCACGCCCCTGATTTTCCGGCTTGACGGTGATGTTCAGCAAATGCGCTTCATCGAGGATGATTTGCACCACGCCGTGCCCCACCTGCTGCTCACCTTCAAACATCAGCCAGATCTGGTACTTGCCCAGCCCGTCGAGAAAAATCCCGCGCGTCCAGGGGTGGCTGAACGCCGCGTATTCGATTTTCAGCACGGCGTCGAGGTCAGCCTCGGTCATCGGGCGGAAGGTTAAAGCCTCACTCATCGGTTGTTTTCCAGCGCGCCATCAGCCGGCGCATGGCTTGCCAGACATCAGCCTTACGCTGTGGCTCTTCCATTAATAATTCCAGGCCCGGCAGGGCCCATACCGAACCCAGGCCTTCGACCTGCAGTTCGCGGTACCAGGCTTCGGCGTTGGCTTCACCGGCAAAACGCACGGCGGGCAGGCCGACCAGCCACAGGCACACGCAGGGTTCGTCTTCCAGGCGCGCCGACACAAAACCTTGCACAAAATCCCGCGCGGCTTCCGGGCCCTGGTCCATGGTGCCGCGCGCGAGCAACGGCCAACGAACAGGGTCACCGATGATTTGCGGGCTGTCGGGCAGGCCGGCGGCGCGCAGCATGTCTTTGAGCAGCATGTAGGCCGGGTCGCGGGTCTGGAAGCGCTCGCCAGTGGGCAACTCGACCAGCAGCAGGCAGCGCCCGGCGCGGAGCAATTGCAGGGCAAAACGCGGCGGCGGGGTCACGACGGCCTTGGCGACCGGGGCAGCCTTTTCAGCCACAGGGGCTTTGGCGATGGGCGACGGGCGTGGTACTTCGATTTTCGCCCGTTCTACAACAGGGCGTACTTCGGGCGCGGGCTTGACCACCGCCACCGGCGCAGCCGCCTCCTCCCCCGACACCACGATGGCCTCATAGGGCTCAAGCGCTTCGAGCAGCTCAGGCCGCGACGGCGCGGCAAACGGCAGTTCGGTGCGGGGCAGCCAGTTGACCACCTGCATGGCGGTCAAGTAAGCGCGACGTCGGGACTCGATAAGCACAGCTCGGCCACTTGTGGATAAGTTAAGAGCGGGGATTCTACCGCTGTTCGGCAACAATCGCCCACTGCGCACTGACCGGCTGTGGATAAATCCCACTCCCGATGCAGTACAATCGCGACTTTTAATCGCCAACCAGCTGGCCATTCCGATGATCGAACCCAAGCGCGTCTTGCGCGCCCTCGCCGAACACTGGGCCCTGCTTGAGCCACTGTGCGAACACTTCGACCAAGGCACCTTGAGCCTGAGCGAATTGCGCGCACAACTGGCGGCCCAACAACTGGACAGCACGCCACAGGACATCACCAGCCTGCTGGACGTGTGGATTCGCCTGGATATCCTGGTGCCTGTCGCCAAGAGCCCGAACCGTTTCGAGCTCAACGCGCAGATCCACGACTTCCTCGCCTATCTTCGCAAGGAGCACCGGCTTGGCCTGTGCCTGGAAATCGAAGCCTACCTGCGCCACCTCGAGCGCCTGGCCGGTTATATCCAGGACGCTTTTGACATCCGTGATGGCCACGACCTCGCCCGTCAACTGCGCTTGCTGGATATGCGCGTGCGGGACGTGCTGAAAAAACTCGCCAACGACGAACAGGCCCTCGCGGCCGTGGCCGATCGCGCCAAGACCAGCGATCGGCAGATCCCGTTGCGCCAGCGTTATGCCGAGGTATTGGCGACCTGGGACGAATACGTCGAACCGATGATCCAGCTGGTGAACGCCGACGGCGCCTTCGAACAAGGCGTGCGCAAGGTCGAGAACGTGCTGTTGCGCATGCTCACCGAGCAACAGCGTCTCGGCCATTTGGTCGACGACGACATGCTGCTGCGCACCCACGCGCGCATCCTTGAAATGCAGACCAGTGCCCAACTGACCTTGCGCCATGCGCGCGAACTGCTGCTGCCGCTGCGTGAAGAAGCGCGCCGGCACAACGCCGTAACCCGTGGCGCGGCGCTGGCGCTGTCGGCTATTCGTCGTAAGGGGCTGGACGCGGTGCCGCAGGCTGCGATGCCGATGTTCACCCGGCCGCAAAGCACCTTCCTCGGCAGCGCGAGCCAGGTGGAAGCCTATGTGTACGCCCTGGCGAATTTCGAGCCGAAACCGGCGCGTTTCCCCAAGGCGCACAAGTCCCACAAGGGCGAAGCCCAGCGTGCACCGCGCACGGTCAAGGAAATGCTCGAGCGCTGCGAAGACGCACTGCCGATGCCGGACCTGATGACCTGGCTGCTGGAGCAGGAACCGGACGGCGCCACCGACGAATTGCTGTACTGGTTCTCGCGACTCTCGCGTGAAAAACGCTTCAAGCGTGAACGCCTGGAACGCCGCGACTACCACACACACGAGCACCAGGTCAGCCTGCGCTCATTCGCCCTGCTCCCGGCCAGCAGCGACGCCGCCGAGAATTCCGCGAGTATTCCTCATGCATCTTGATCTATCCGAACTGTCCCAGCTGGCGCCGATCTTTCGCGAGCTGTTCAAGGGTTACCACGTCAGCCGCCGCGACCCGGAGCTGTACGCGCAACTGTCGAACTTCCAGGACCAGTACCGCACGCTGTTCAAGGCCCTGGGCTTTGAGTTGGTGTGCGATACCCGTGGCTTCTATTACTTCGTGCCGGATTCCGCGATTGCCAGCGCGCAGGTGAACAAGACCGCGCAACGCCTGGCGTTGTTCACCTTCATCATCGTTGAGCATTTGGCCGATCAGGGCCGCGACCCGATCGCCGTACTCGATGGCGGCAGCCTGGGCCGCGATGAGTTGCCTTCGTTGCTGGAAAAATACCGCGACCTGTTTATCCAGGCCGAAGTGCAGACCCAGGAAGAACTCGAAGAAAAAATCATGCGCCGCATGACTCAGTTGGGTTTTGCCAGCGAAGACAACGGCATTTATCGCTTTCTGCCGCCGATGCACCGCTTCCTCGACGTGTGCCTGTCGGTGCAACAAGACCGCGATCTCGCGGCCAGCGTGCACAGCGTGTTGCCACTGCCGGCGCCGGTGATCATCGACGAAGACAGCGATGAAAAACTGCTGAAAACCGATGACCCGCTGGACCTGAGTGACTTCGAAGAAGAAAGCGAAGAAGACGCCATGGCCCGCGCCATTGCCGAAGAACAGGAGACTGATGCATGAGCAAGGAACGCTACGGCATCCGCCGCTTCGCCCTATTGAACACCGCCGGTTACAGCCTGGGTTTGTTCCCGCTGGAAGAGCCGCTGTCGGTGTATGGCGCGAACAACCTGGGTAAATCCGCGTCGATCAACGCCCTGCAATTCCCGATTCTGGCGCGCATGTCGGACATGAGTTTCGGCAAGTACACGCTGGAGCAGTCGCGGCGCTTCTACTTTGCCACCGACACCAGCTACATCCTCGTGGAAGTCTCGCTGCCTCACGGCCCGCACGTGATTGGTGTGGTCGGACGCGGCCCGGGCGGCGGTTTTGGTCACCAGTTCTTTGCCTATGCAGGCAAGCTGGACCTGGCGCACTACCAGAAGAACGACACCTGCCTGCGCCAGAAAGAGCTGTTCACCAACCTTGAACGCGAAGGCCTGAAAGCTTACGAACTCAAGCCGGATGAACTGCGTCGTTTGCTGGTGGGCGGTCACACCTCGATCCCGCTGGACCTGACGCTGATTCCGCTGCGTTCCACCAGCGAGCAGAGCCTGAAGACGTTCCGCGCGCTGTTTATCAACCTGCTGCACATGCGCGAAATCACCGCAGCCAAGCTCAAGCAACTGTTCCTCGATGCCTTCGAACACAGCCTGCGTTCCGGCAGCGTGGATTACATCGCTGCGTGCGAAGAAGCCTTCCGCGATGTACGACGCATGGAGCAGGACTACAACTCGCTGGTCGCCGCCGGGCCGTTGGTTGAAGCCTTGGCCAACGGTGTTCGTCAGCGCGACAGCTTGCGCGGCAAGCTGCATCGTCTGTCGCCACTGCTGGATTCGTTGCTGGGCACCTGGTCGGACTACGCCGGTGCGCGTAAGGAAGAGCTGACCATTCAGGCCGAGCACTACCGTAATGAACAAGACGCGCTGCAAAACGACCAGCGCGGTGGCACCCAGGAGCTGATGCGCCTGGAGCGGGAAATCAGCGGCATTCAGCGTTGGTTGGGCGAGCTGTCTGTGCTCAAGCATCGCTTTGCGCTGGTGGATGACGTCAAAGTGCTGGAGCAGCAACTACTGGCGGCCAAGGACGCTCACGATGAGTTGGCCGGCGCATTGGCGCAGTCACGGCAGTTCAGCGCCGAGGACTTGGACGAGCGTTTGCGCGACCTGGAAAAACGCCTGAAGTCGGTCAAGCAGCAACTCGACCACGCGGACAACAACAGCTACGCCAAGCTGCGCGAAGAATTCTCACAGCCGGATGTCGAGCGTCTGATGCGCCTGTTCAACAGTTCGCTGTTCAGCCTGCCGTTGGGCGCGCATGGCATCACGCTGGACGAGGAAGGCCTGTGGGTTAAATCCCTGGAGCAAATCCTTGATAGTTTCAAGGGCGAGCGCTTTGAAGTGCCGGGGCTGTCTATCGACATCTCGCACATCGAGCCGCCGGCGCTGCAAGCCCTGGCGGATCGCGCAGCGTTGCGCGACCAGAAAGAGCGTCTGGAAAAAGAACTCAAGCAGCTGAAAACCCAGCAGGCCGTGGCCTCTGACCGTGCAGCGAGCAAGACCCAGACCGAGGCGCTGTACCAGCAGGTGCTGGATGCGCAGAAGGCCCTGGAAGATTTCCGCCGCGCGCAAACCCTGAGCGCCGAGGAAGGCGAAAAGCTGGAAAACCTGGCGCAGATGGAAGCCGCGCAGGACGAATTGAAACGCTCCAGCGATGCGTTTACCGAACGCGTGCAACAACTGTCGGCCAAGCTGCAACTGGTCGGCCGCCAGATCGGTGATATGGAAGCCAAGCAGCGCACGCTGGATGACGCGTTGCGCCGTCGCCAGTTGCTGCCGGCGGACTTGCCGTTCGGCACGCCGTTCATGGACCCGGTCGACGACTCCATGGACAACCTGCTGCCGCTGCTCAATGACTATCAGGACAGCTGGCAGGGTCTGCTGCGTGCCGATGGCCAGATCGAAGCGCTGTACGCTCAGGTACGCCTCAAGGGCGTGGCCAAGTTCGACAGCGAGGATGACGTGGAGCGTCGCCTGCAACTGCTGATCAACGCCTATGCGCACCGTACCGATGAGGCGCTGACCCTCGGCAAGGCACGCCGTGCGGCGGTCACCGATATCGCGCGGACGTTGCGCAATATCCGCAGCGACTACGACAGCCTTGAGCATCAATTGGCGCTGTTCAACCGCGAGATCAACAAGCGTCAGGTGTCCAACCTGCAAAGCTTCCGCATTGTGCTGGCGCCGAACAAGGAAGCGCTCAAGCATATCGACCAGATCATCCACAGCGCCGGTCAGTATGAAGAAGGCGAAACCCTGTCTGTGTTCGACCTCAGCCAGAGCGCCGAGCAGGACAACAAGAACGAAGAGGCCAAGGAATACCTGGCCCGTCTTGTTGCGGCCAACCATAACCAGTTGGGCCTCAAGGATTTGTTCGAACTGGCGTTCGAGATCACCAAGGTCAACGGCCAGCCGATCATTCACACCGACATTGATGGCGCCGCGTCCAACGGCACTACCATGACCATCAAGGCGCTGACCAACATGTATTTGTTGCTGCACTTGATGGACCGCGACCAGGCCGGGCGTGTGCGTCTGCCGTATTACCTCGACGAGGCGGCGGACATTGATGAGAAGAACCAGGCGGCGCTGCTGGAAACCAGTTTGCAATTGGGCTTTGTGCCGATTCTGGCGAGTGTGAAGCCGCAGGTGTCGGCGCAGGTGGCGATTGACCTGGAAGGTGGCAGTGGGCCGAACGGTATCTACATTGATGAGGCGGATTGGAAGTACATCCGCCGTCATGATGTGGTGAAGGCGACGGTGAATGTGCAGGCGGATGAGCCAGAGCTGGATGAGGTTTGATCGGCTGTATTGAAATGTAAAAAGGCCCCTGGATGAGAGTCCAGGGGCCTTTTTTGTGTTGCCTGTGCGGGCCTCTTCGCGGGCAAGCCCGCTCCCACAGGTGACCGCGGCGATCAACTGTGGGAGCCGGGCTTGCCCGCGATGGCCTCGCCTCGGTCTATTTGCCGAGTGGGATTTTAGGCGCCCAAGTCAGCCACTCATCCTCAAACTTGTCGAACAGTGGAAAGGTCTGCTGCGGCCGCGCCGCATTGCCCATGCGATCACCATCCGGCGTAGCGAACGCAATACCACCGGCCACCAATGTCTCCAGCGATTCAGTGCGCACCGTCGCGCCTTTGAACAAGCCGAAGTCGAGACCAAACCCGCTGGTATTCCAGAAGCGACTGCCACTGCGCACCAACGTTGCGTACTTGGGTTCAATCAGGATGTGGATCAGCACGCGGTCGGCGGTCTGGCCCAGCTCGTAACCGGTGACTTTGCCGACGGTAACTTCGCGGTAGGTCACCGGTACGCCTTCTTTCAGCGAACCACGACGTGCGGCGCTGAGTACCAGGCTGAGGCCTTCTTCTTTATGAACGGCCTCCGGGGGCTGATCCAGGGCAACAAAACTTTTTTGCGGACCGGCGCTTTTCGCAGCCGGCTGCACTTCAATGTATTGGCCGGTTACCAGGGTTTCCAGATTGGCGGTTTTCATCAAGCCCAACTCAGGCTTGACCACCCAGAACTGGCTGCCGGTGCGAGCGATGCGGTCGGCCACTTGAGTGATACGCGCGCTGAGCAGCACTGACTGCATATCGGCGCTGAGGTCGACGTGCTCGATCTTGCCCACGTCCAGGCCTTTGAAGCGCACGGGCGTGCCGACACTCAGGCCATCGGCGCGATCAACCTTGATGGTCACGAGGGTGCCATGTTGGTTGGCGGCTTCACGGTCGGCGAAAAGACGGAAACGCGGGATGCGCTTCTTCAACGGCACATTCGGTTCCGGGGTTTCGAAGGCGATGCCGCCGGCCATCAGACTGGCCAGGGATTCACTCTTCACCTGGATGCCGCCGGTGAGGCCGCCGGTCAGGGTGACGCCGCTGGCATTCCAGAAGCGCGTCGAACCGTTGACCAGGTTTTCGTATTCCTTCTCGATGTGAACGCCGATCACCAGTTGCTTGTTCTTGCGCGAAAACTGGTAGCTCTGTACCGAACCGACTTTGACCTGCTTGTAGAGGATCGGGCTGCCGACATCCAGGGAGCCCAGGGTGTCGGTGAGCAACACCATGTGCAGGCCCGGGGAGCGCAGGTCCAAAGGCGGCGCTTTGGCACGCGCCACGTATTCGCGCTGTGGCGGGGTGCCTTTGTCACCAGGACGAATGGCGATGTAGTTGCCTTTGACCAGCGCCTCAAGCCCGGTGATACCTGCCAGGGAAATTGAGGGTTTGACCACCCAGAACTGCGTGTCTTGCACCAGGTAATCTTCGGCCAACGGGTCGAGCGTCAGTTCAGCGTTTGCGCTCGACAAGTCCGGGTTGATCTTCAGCGTCTTCAGGCTACCGACCTGGATGCCTTTGTACATCACCGGTGTACGTCCAGCCTGCAAGCCTTCGAAGTCGGTGAGTTTGACCTTGACCTTGATGCCCGCTGCGGCGGCGTCGAAATCTTCGTACAAGCGAAAGGGCAGGCTCGGGTCGGTCGGTGGGCTGTCTTTGCGATTCTCCGGCGTAGCGAAGGCGATACCGCCGGCGACAATGCTGGAGAGGGACTCGCTGCGCACTTTCACGCCGGAAAGGTTGGCGTCGATGCTGATGCCGCTGGCGTTCCAGAAGCGTGTGTGTTTGCGCACCAGGTTGGCGTAGGTCGGCTCAATGTAGACTTTGATCTCGACCGTGCTCTGGTCTTCAGACAGCAGGTAGCTTTTGACTTGGCCGACTTGAATCTGCTTGTAGAACACCGGGCTGCCACGGTTCAGCGAGCCGAGGCGGTCGGCTTTGAGGGTCAGATGCAGGCCAGGTTTGGCGTCGGATAACGGTGGCTCTTCGGAGAGCGCCTTGAATTTGCGCGAGGGCTCGCCGTCGCCGGGGCTGGCCGCGATGTAGTTGCCGGAGACGAGGGTTTCCAGGCCGGTGATGCCGGCGAGGCTGACGCTGGGCTTGACCAGCCAGAACCGCGTGTTGGTCTTGAGGTATTGCTCCACGTCCTTGTTCATCTCGATGGTGGCAATCACCCCGCGATTGTTGCCCTCATCGTCCAGGGCCAAGGCTTTGACCTTACCCACGGGCATGCCTTTGTAGACCACTTCGGTCTTGTTGACCTGGATGCCTTCGCCGCTTTCAAAGCGCACCTGAATCTCGATGCCTTGTTGGGAGTAGGCACGCCATCCCAGCCAGCCGCCAATGATCAGGGCGATCAGGGGCAGCACCCAAATGGCGGACCAGTTGGAGGCAGGGCGGGTTTTAGCTTTAGGCAAATCACTCATGGTCGTCGTCCGACTCCGTGTTATCCCAAATCAGTCGGGGATCAAAAGTTACTGCGGCAAGCATCGTCAAGATCACCACACTGGCGAACGCTGCCGCGCCGAGATTGGCCTCGACGCTGGCAAGTCGCCCAAAGTTTACGACCGCCACCAGGATGGCGATCACGAAGATATCCAGCATGGACCAGCGCCCAATGAATTCGATAAAGCGGTACATCACAATCCGTTGTTGCGCGGACAGCGGTTGGTGACGCTGCACCGAGAACAGCAGCAGGCCGATGCCGACCAGCTTGAAAGTCGGCACCAGGATACTGGCGATAAACACCACGGCTGCGATGGGGTACATGCCGTGCTGCGCGAGCTGGATCACGCCGGCCATGATGGTACTGGGATCGCCCTGGCCCAGGGAATTGATGGTCATGATTGGCAACAAATTGGCAGGGATATACAGAATTGCGGCTGTGATCAGCAAAGCCCAAGTGCGCGCGAGACTGTTGGGGCGACGGGCATGAATCAGTGCACCGCAACGGGTGCAGAGTTGTTCGTCGGTATCCGGTTCCTGCTTGTTGAGCTCATGGCATTCGGTACAAACCAGAATGCCCGCATCAATCGCCCGCATGGTCATCCTCCCCAGACAGCGCCTGCCAGATCTGGTGGGGCGACATCACCACCTCCAGCAGTACCTGAACCATTAATAAACTGATGAAGCAGACCAGGCCCAGGCCAATTGTGATGGACGCCATGTCCGCGAGTTTGACGATCGCGACAAGCACGCCCATCAGGTAGACCTCCAACATCCCCCAGTCCTTCAGGTGATGGTAAATGCGGTAGAACAACAGTCCGAAGCTGCGGCCAACCTTCCAGCGAATACTGAGCAACACCGCCAATTGGCAGAGCAACTTGAGCAGGGGAATACCCATGCTGCACAGGAATACAACGGCCGCGACGCCTTGCATGCCTGTGTCGAACAGACCCACCACGCCACTCCATACGGTGTCCTCCGAGGACTGCCCGAGTAGATTGAGCTGCATGATGGGTAAAAAGTTCGCTGGGACGTACAGCAACAGCGCGGCGATCACCAAAGCAAGACTGCGCTCCACGACATTGTGGCGGTGAGCATAGAGCTCATAACCGCAGCGTGGGCATTGAGCTTTTTCACCTCGAGCAAGCGCGGGCTTGCGCATCAGCAAATCGCACTCATGGCATGCCACCAGGTCATCCAGGGGTAAATTCGACACCTCGAGGGTATCAACCGGATCGGGCATAGATAGGGCTCTGACTCTAAAAAAGGTTAGGCGCCTATTCTAGTGGTCTGGTTCATAAATAACTGTGCAAATTTGTCGGCAAGCGCTGGCGATACTTTTCCATCGCCCAAAACAAAACCCCTGTTTGCGTTAGCAAACAGGGGTTTCGGAATTTAATCTTGACGATGACCTACTCTCACATGGGGAAACCCCACACTACCATCGGCGATGCATCGTTTCACTACTGAGTTCGGGATGGGATCAGGTGGTTCCAATGCTCTATGGTCGTCAAGAAATTCGGGTACTGAGTCGTGACCAGTTGGTCTCGCTTCAGCAAATTGGGTATGTGATAGCTTTCGGTGTTTTGTGAGCGTCGAACTTTCGGTTCATCTCGTCTTCACACACCGCAATCTGATGCTCGTTAGAGTAGTCAAATTGCTTGGGTGTTATATGGTCAAGCCTCACGGGCAATTAGTATTGGTTAGCTCAACGCCTCACAGCGCTTACACACCCAACCTATCAACGTCGTAGTCTTCGACGGCCCTTCAGGGAACTCAA
>NZ_MSDF01000003.1 GCF_002022275.1 Pseudomonas fluorescens | reverse complement strand
CAGCGTGGTTTACGGGGCGCCTCAGATCAAAATCAAGATCAAAAGCAAGAGCACGGCGGCCTAGTAGCCGACCTGAGTGGTTGAATCAAAAGCGCTGTTTTTGCTAGAGCAGACCGCGGTCCCCCAGACAAATGGAGATCCAAACTGTGGGAGCGGGCTTGCTCGCGAATGCGGTGGATCAGTCAATTAATCTATCAACTGACCCACCGCATTCGCGAGCAAGCCATCTCATTATTTTGATCGAGTGCAGCTCTGCTTCTCTGTGGGAGCTGGCTTAAACTGCGATGCAGACACCTCAGTACATCAGGCACACCAGACCGCTTTTGATCCACACCGGGACGCGGAACTGGAGTGTGCGCATCTATGATCAATCTGGGCATTTACACAACAGGGCATCGTCGAGGGGTAAGGCCACCATGGAAAAGGCCATATCCACTACATCGCGATGCTGCATGCCCCATTGCGAACATGCAGCATATGGTTGGAGGCTCAATGCCAGCAGCCGCCATTCGCTAAGCTATCCGGAAGCACCGTGAGCCCTGCATCGGCGTCGGTGAAGTTTAGGGTGGTGCCGCAGGATGCGGTGTGGGTGCCGGGTTTGAAGATGTGGAGGGGTTTCATGGCGGGGCTGCGCTTTGGGTTGGGATGTTGGGCGCAGTTTTGGAGGGATTGGTGGTTGGGGCTTTTAATGCGTATTAGGGTTGGTTTTTGAGGTTGCTGTGTTTCGGTTGATTTTTTAGAACGACCAGCAGGTCTGATTAAGGTACCTGCGGGTTCGCCCGCTAAATTGATGTGCGCCGATCAAACGTTTTGTTGTACTGGCGCAAATTCTGCCCTGACGAAATAGGTTTTTTCTTCATTGGTGGCTTCTGACATGCCGAGGTGAGCGCCGCCCTCCGCCAATTTGACCTTGACGGACAGTTCGAGATCTTTGTCTGTGGAAAATGACGTGCTTTCTTTGATTTCCAAGGATGCGGTGAGGCAACCGCCTTCTTCGCGAGCGAATACGACGGCTTTCCAGGAAGGCTCGTAAGAAAGCCAGAAGAATTGTCTGGCGTCGATTTTGCTGTTTGTTTGCCAAGGACGCCCGCTCAACGAAAACTCACGTGTATTGAGCTGGTCGTTGTCGCGTTGGGTGTCGCTTTTATAGTTGAGCTCGCCACCACCGATAGGGCCGGCTTGAACAGATGCCCCAGCGTTAAGGGTGCTACGGGTTTTGTCTGTCGCCTTTTTGGTGATGCTGATTTTGGTTGCACCGAGATGAACCAATAGTTTGATCAGCTCTGACTCACGTTCCTCCAGGAGGATTGCGTCGTAGCTGTCGCTCGGAATGTAGAGCTGACCGTTGTCATCGTTGTGATAGTCGTTCAGGGGGTGCTTTCGGTATGCCTTGCCGACGACTGGGTGACCTGGCTGGAAACGGTAGCCTTGTTTTTTTGCTTCGCTACTGGACATTGAGTGCTCGTTTACGTAGGCAGCCAGCATTTGTGCTTCAGCGAGGTCTGTTTGCGGTGTTTCAGAGTGCTCATTTTTTGAATCCCCCATTAGTGAAGAAAACAAGCTGGGAATGCGCAGCGCTGCGGACATAATCAACGGATTAGGCAGCAGTAAAGACATGGCACCAAAATTCGCCATAGCGCTGATCGAAGGTGTCAGCGCGCTTTCGCGCCCAGGAATTGTGAAGTTTGGCGAGTATTCAGGATCACCTGGGAGTGCGAGCTTGGCTGCTGCTTGTTCTTCGATGATGTAGATGAGGTCTAGCACAGGGTAACGCTCCTTGTTGGCCGGCAAAGTGGGGTTGTCGTGGATCCATATTGGTCAGATCGATAGCCAATGGACTGGATCTATTCATACATCTCCTTTTCGGCGAGCTTGGTCTGACCTTGAGAGAAAATGGCTCTGAGCGGTTTGCATCGGGGCAGGATGAGTCTGGGATGCGGTTAACTTTTAGAAAAGCGCCAAGCAAATAATTGCTTGGCGCTCCCTCAGCTCAAACTGTTCTGTTTTTTAGCCACAATCGATGGCCCGTACTCCATTTTATATAATGCGAATTAATTGATCCGTTCTCGTTTGGTTTTATTGAAGGCGTTTTCCATGTTTGTCCTCCGCTGGGGCGGCGGGATGGACGATGCGGAGTACTCAGAGGGATGCCACTTACATGAGTGCTAAGCAGCCAAATGCGCCTGTGGCGATCAGGGCGTAGGTTTTGAGCGCTTCCACTCAGGTCGGCTGTCAGGCCGCCGTGCTCTTGCTTTTGATCTTGATCTTGATCTTAGGCGCCCCGTTAAACACGCTGGCCGGAATTCGACATTGATTTGGGGGGTAAACCGGCAGGGATGCCGGTTTAGCCGCCCCGCGCCATGGATGGCGCGTGGCGGCGGCCCCCCAAATCAATGTCGGATTACGGGCACACCGAGCGTGAGCGAGGTGCCGAGTGTTGGGGCAAGAGCCTTTTGGTTACTTTTGGGCTCTTTTCAAAAGTGACCCGCCGTAAGGGCGGAACCAATCTCAGCCATCACCCAAATAATGGATATACACCCCCCCACCCCCACAAACCACCACAAGTCTGTCAGCAAAATTACCAGCCCCCGTAGGCCCCGCCTGTTTTAACCGCAAGCCATTGCCCAGTCCCACCCAAGCGAGCATGTTCAAGGTCCTGCCACTCCCAAAGGACAACCGCCATGCTGGTCTTAAGCCGCGCCGTAGGCGAAATCATCTCCATCGGCGATGACATCGCCTTGCACATCCTCGAACTGAACGGTACTCAAGTGAAATTCGGCATCCAGGCCCCGTTAGGCATCAACGTCCACCGCGCCGAGGTGTATCAGAAGATCCGTGAACGTCAGGCGACAGAACCGCAAACCAATCCGTAAATCGCCTCAGTCAAACAGATGCTTGGGCACGTCATGCTTGAGCATCAACTGACATTGCTCGCTTTCAGGGTCGAACACGATCAGCGCCTGGCCTTTGGTCAAAGCCTGGCGCACGCGCAATACGCGGGTCTCCAGCGGCGTTTCATCGCCATTGTCGGTGCCGTCACGGGTGACGAAGTCTTCGATAAGCCGGGTCAGGGTGTCGACTTCAAGTGCGTCGTAAGGAATCAGCATACAAGCCTCAAGGGTTGGGTCCCGGCGATGCTACTGCGCCGGGCCCCTTGTTACCAGCAGTTGCCAATATCAGGACTTCTGACCGACCAGGCTGTCCACCGACGGCACGCGGGTGTCGCTCTCCATCTGCGTTTCGTGCTCGATCTGATGGCTGAACCGGTCCAGTGAACCCTGGGCCGGTTGCGCATCGCTGGCGAACACCGGCGGGCTGAGGATGTACGCGCCGAGCAGGCGGCTCAGCGCCGCGAGGCTGTCGATGTGGGTACGTTCGTAGCCGTGGGTCGCATCGCAGCCGAACGCCAGCAAGGCGGTGCGGATATCGTGGCCGGCGGTCACCGCAGAATGGGCATCGCTGAAGTAATAACGGAACAGGTCACGACGCACCGGCAGCTCGTTTTCAGAGGCCAGGCGCAGCAGGTGGCGGGACAGATGATAATCATACGGCCCGCCGGAATCCTGCATCGCCACGCTCACTGCGTGCTCGCTGGAGTGCTGGCCGGGGGCGACCGGGGCGATGTCGATACCCACGAATTCGCTGACGTCCCAAGGCAAGGCGGCTGCCGCGCCACTGCCGGTCTCTTCGGTGATGGTAAACAGCGGGTGGCAGTCGATCAGCAACGGCTCGCCGCTGTCGATGATGGCCTTGAGTGCGGCGAGCAGGGCGGCAACGCCGGCTTTGTCGTCCAGGTGACGGGCGCTGATGTGCCCGCTTTCGGTGAATTCGGGCAGGGGGTCGAAGGCCACGTAGTCACCGATGCTGATGCCCAGCGAATCACAATCGGAGCGAGTGGCGCAGTAGGCGTCGAGGCGCAGTTCCACGTGGTCCCAGCTCACCGGCATTTCATCCACAGCGGTGTTGAACGCGTGCCCGGAGGCCATCAATGGCAAAACGCTGCCGCGGATCACGCCATTGTCAGTAAACAGGCTGACGCGACTGCCTTCGGCAAATCGGCTGGACCAGCAGCCCACCGGTGCCAGGCTCAGGCGGCCGTTGTCCTTGATAGCGCGCACGGCGGCGCCGATGGTGTCCAGGTGCGCAGACACCGCGCGGTCGGGGCTGTTTTTCTGGCCCTTGAGGGTGGCGCGAATGGTCCCGCGCCGCGTCATTTCGAAGGGGATACCGAGTTCTTCGAGGCGCTCGGCGACGTAACGCACGATGGTGTCGGTGAACCCGGTGGGGCTGGGAATGGCGAGCATTTCCAGCAGGACTTTTTGCAGGTAGTTCAGATCCGGTTCGGGGATGGTTCGGCTCATAAAGACTCCTGGAGGTCGGATCAAAGGCAGACGCGGAGCGTCCAGTGAGGCATTCCCACGCAGAGCGTGGGAACGATCGTGGTGTCAGGTGTTTGGCTGACTGTGGGGAAACAACAAATCCACAAATTTCTCCGCAGTGGGCTGCGGTTCATGATTGGCCAGGCCCGCCCGCTCATTGGCTTCAATAAACACGTATTCGGGCTGGTCAGCGGCGGGCACCATCAGGTCCAGGCCGACCATGGGAATGTCCAGTGCTCGCGCGGCGCGTACGGCGGCGTCCACCAGCGTGGGGTGCAGGATCGCGGTGACGTCCTCCAGGCAACCCCCCGTGTGCAGGTTGGCGGTACGGCGCACGGCCAGGGTTTGGCCGCGCGGCAGGATGCTGCTGTAGTCAAGACCGGCGGCGTGCAGCGTGCGTTGGGTTTCGGCGTCCAGCGGGATTTTGCTTTCGCCATCGGTCGCGGCCTGACGGCGACGGCTTTGGGCTTCGATCAACGCGCCGATGGAGTGCTGACCGTCGCCGGTCACTTCGGCAGGGCGACGAATTGCAGCGGCGACCACTTCAAAACCGATCACCAGAATGCGCAGGTCCAGGCCTTCGTGGAAGCTTTCCAGCAGCACGCGACTGTCGAATTGGCGCGCTGCTTCAATGGCGTGTTGCACCTCCTCAATGGTCTGTAAATCCACCGCCACGCCCTGGCCTTGCTCGCCGTCCAGCGGCTTGACCACGATGCGTTGGTGCGCGTCGAGAAACTCCAGGTTGTCATCAGCGCTGCCCGCCAGTTGTTGCTGCGGTAGCTGCAAACCAGCGGCTTTGAGCACTTTGTGGGTCAGGCTTTTATCCTGGCACAGGGTCATGCTGATGGCGCTGGTCAGGTCGCTCAGGGATTCACGGCAGCGCACGCGGCGCCCCCCGTGGCTGAGGGTGAACAGGCCTGCGTCAGCGTCGTCGACCTGCACATCAATGCCGCGTCGATGCGCCTCTTCGACAATGATGCGCGCATAGGGGTTAAACCCCGCCTGCGGACCCGGGCCGAGAAACAGCGGTTGGTTGATGCCGTTTTTGCGTTTGATCGCAAAAGTGGTCAGCGCACGAAAACCGAGCTTGGCGTAAAGATTCTTGGCCTGACGGTTATCGTGCAGCACCGACAGGTCCAGGTAGCTCAAACCCCGGCTCATGAAGTGCTCCACCAAGTGGCGCACCAGCACTTCGCCGACGCCTGGGCGGGTGCATTGCGGGTCGACCGCCAGGCACCACAGGCTGCAACCGTTTTCCGGGTCGTGAAAGGCTTTCTGGTGATTGAGGCCCATCACGCTGCCGATCACTGCGCCGCTGTCTTCGTCTTCCGCCAGCCAATACACCGGGCCACCTTGATGGCGCGGAGTCAGGCGTTCGGCGTCGACCGGCAACATGCCGCGGCCCTGATACAGATGGTTGACTGCCTGCCAATCGGCCTCGGTCTGCACGCGGCGGATACGAAAGCCACGAAACACTCGGGTGGCTGGGCGATAGTCGCTGAACCACAGGCGCAAGGTGTCGGACGGGTCAAGGAATAACTGTTGCGGGTCGATCCCCAAAATCTGCTGGGGCGCGGCCACATACAGCGCGATGTCACGCTCGCCAGCCTTTTCGTTGAGCAGTTCCTGGGCCAGGCTCGCCGGGTCCGGAAACGTGTGGCCGATCAGCAACCGGCCCCAACCGCAATGCACGGCAATCGGCTCGGCAGCCAGCGGGCTGCCGTCTTCAGCCAGGCGGGCTTGCAGGCGCTCGTAGGTCGGCGCCTGGCCCTTCAACAGGCGTTGGCTGTAAGCCGCAGCAAGAGGTTTCATGGATCAGATTCCTTGTTCGCTGAGCCACAGGTTCAGCGCAGCCAGTTGCCACAGCTTGGAGCCGCGCAGTGGCGTCAGTTGGCCTTGCGGGTCGGTGAGCAGGCGGTCGAGCATGGCGGGGTTGAACAGGCCGCGATCCTGGCTTGGATCAAGCAGCAGTTCGCGCACCCAGTTCAGCGTGTCGCCCTGCAAGTGCTTAAGGCCCGGCACCGGGAAGTAGCCTTTTTTGCGGTCGATGACTTCGCTTGGAATCACCCGGCGCGCGGCTTCTTTCAAGACTTGTTTGCCGCCATCGGGGAGCTTGAACTTGCCCGGCACACGGGCCGAGAGTTCCACCAGGCGATAGTCGAGAAATGGCGTACGTGCTTCCAGGCCCCAGGCCATGGTCATGTTATCGACGCGCTTGACCGGGTCGTCCACCAGCATCACCGTGCTGTCCAGGCGCAGGGCCTTGTCAACGGCGGCGTCAGCGCCCGGCATCGCAAAGTGCTCACGCACAAAGTCACCGGCGGCGTCATTGGCCGTCAGCCATTTCGGCGCGACGGTGGCGGCGTAATCGTCGTAGCTGCGGTCGAAAAACGCATCGCGGTACGCTGCGTAAGGGTCGCTCGCGCCGTCCACCTGCGGGTACCAGTGGTAACCGGCGAACAGTTCATCCGCGCCCTGGCCGCTCTGCACCACTTTGCAATGCTTGGCCACTTCCCGCGACAGCAGGTAGAAGGCGATGCAGTCATGGCTGACCATCGGCTCGCTCATGGCGCGGAACGCTGCGGGCAGTTGTTCGATGATCTCGCTTTCGGCGATGCGCAACTGGTGGTGACGCGTGCCGTAGTGCTTGGCGATCAGGTCCGAGTACTGGAACTCGTTGCCGGCCTCGCCACCCGCATCTTCAAAGCCGATGGAGAAAGTCGACAAGTCCTGTACGCCGACTTCGCGCAGCAAGCCGACGAGCATGCTCGAATCGACGCCGCCGGAGAGCAACACGCCCACATCCACGGCGGCGCGTTGGCGGATGGCCACGGCTTCGCGGGTACTGTCGAGCACGCGGTCGGTCCAGTCTTCCAGGCTCAGGTTTTTCTCATCGTCCCGTGGGCCGTAGGGCAGGGTCCACCAGACTTTCTGTTCGGTCTTGCCGCTGGCATCGATGCGCATCCAGCTCGCCGGTGGCAGTTTTTCGATGCCCGCCAGCAAGGTGCGCGGTGCAGGCACCACGGCATGAAAGTTCAGGTAATGGTTAAGCGCGACCGGGTCGAGGATCGGGTTGATATCGCCGCCCTTGAGCAGCGCCGGCAACGCTGAGGCAAAGCGCAAACGCTGGCCGGTGCGCGACAGGTACAGCGGCTTCACACCGAGGCGGTCGCGGGCGATAAACAGGCGCTGGGCGTCGCGTTCCCAAATCGCAAACGCGAACATGCCGTTGAGCTTGGGCAGCAAGGCTTCGCCCCAGGCGTGATAGCCCTTGAGCAACACCTCGGTGTCGCCGCCGGAATAGAAGGCGTAGCCCAAGGCTTCCAGTTCTACTCGCAGTTCCGGGAAGTTATAGATCGCACCGTTGAACGCCAGGCTCAGGCCCAGCTGCGAATCGACCATCGGTTGGGCTGAGCCGTCCGACAGGTCCATGATTTTCAGGCGCCGATGGCCCAGGGCAATCGGCCCTTGGGCATGGAAACCCCAGGCGTCGGGGCCACGAGGGGCCAGGTGATGGGTGATGCGCTCAATGGCTGCCAGGTCGGCAGGTTGGGCATCGAAACGTAACTCGCCAGCTAATCCGCACATAAATTCCTTACCGGTTTTTCCGTTGGGGAGGGGTCAATACTCAATACGCCCTGAGGGCGCGTACCCAGAAACTGACCCAGTGCTATGCGTGGAGTTTTAGACCGATAAGTTATAAGGCACATTGCCGCAAACCCATCCGCGCCGCCATCGACGCGGTGCAGGCTGCATGCACGTGGCGGTATTTCTGCCTTGAATCAATGCAAAATTCGCACGCTATGAGGCGTTGATCACCCTGCATTTTGAATCTGATTTTACGCCGGGCAGGCTTAGGGTATCGGGTCATCATTGAATGCATTAGGGATGGCTGCGATGACCGAAACATCAAACTTGTATCAACTCACCGCGCCGGTAACGGACGATGAACTGGACGGCGCTTTGCTGGACATGACTGGCGATCTGGACAAAGCGCGGGTGTTGCACCAGACGCTGCCGCACTGGATGGTAAACGCGCCCGCGCATTGCCTTGCGGCGCTGGAACAGGCCCATGGCGACAGTGAAAACCCGCGCCACAGACTCAAGCAACGCTTGAGACAATTGCAACCCCTGGACCGGTTTTGCACCGGTAAATTGCGCGAATACCTTGCGCGTAAAGGGCATCCCGAGCTGGATGTACGCCGTGACTTTCTGGAGCGGCCGCGGCGTGACCCCGTCAGTGTTGCACCCTACGTCACGGATATTCTGATCGAGACGGCTGCCCTGGAAAAGCACAGCCTGGTGCACGCCGCCATGCAGGGCTTTTCTGCGGCCGAGGCGCAACCGGGTGGTCTACCGGAAAAGAGCGTCATTCGTCATGGGGAGCATGAGCGGGTCGCGCCTGATATCACGGCACAACAATTTGTCGGCTACTGCCGTGAATTGGATTTGGGCAGCGCTTACCAGGCCCATGTGCGGGACGTGTTCAGTTTGCCGGCGCCGGGTGAGACCCCGATGGGCCTGAGTTATAACCAGGCGGCGCTCGACATTGGTCTTGGCAAAAAGGCTGACATGCTGATTGACCTGCACATCGCCCTGGCCAAAAAACATATCAGCCAGGCGACGCATGCCCGGCTGCTCAAATTGATCCATGCCAACCTGCCGGCGAACCGTATTGTCGAATCGGCGCCGCAGGAGAAATCGCTGATCTGGCAGGGTTTGAATATTGATGAAGCATGCCTGTGGAGCGTATTGGTGTTTTCGCGGGACACGCCGGGCGAGCTGGAGGCCGAGAACCTTGTGGTCTACATGCCCAATGAGCCCAAGCGGCCCTGGTTCGAATACCCGAATCTGGAAGGGTTCAAGCAGTACCTCACGTTGAAGTTGCAAGTCGCGACCTATCGCGAGTTTTTCAAGGGCTATCTGGACGAATCCGAGCGTCTCGATTTTTTCAAACACTTTGATGAGCATCACGCGCTCGGGCCGTTGGTGGCGGTGCCGGTACCCAGCAATTTCAGTGATTTTTTCTTCCGTGCCTGCGTCGGCAAAGTCCAGCTTGATGCACAAGTCCTGGCGGTGCCGAAGGCTCAGATGGATGAAGACGCGCGCCAACAGCGCTGGCTGGATTACCTCAATGACGGCCTGGATATCTTGAATGTTGCGGGGTTTATCGTGCCGGGGCTGGGCCAGTTGATGATGGGCGTTGCCATCGGCCAACTGCTTGGGGAGGTGTTTGACGGCGTGGAAGACTGGAGCCATGGCGACAACGCTGAAGCGCTCAAGCATTTGGTCGCGGTAGCGGAAAACGTGGCCGGGATGGTGCTGTTTGCAGCCGGAGGGCGCGTGGTCGGCTCACTCAAGCGCAGCCTTACTTCGCCCGCTGCATTTTTTGACAAGGTCGAAGCGGTCAGCCTGCGAGACCATCGACCCAGATTATGGCGACCGCGCCTGGGGTCTTATCGGCAGGCGGCTGAGCTGGACGAACCCTGGGTTTACAACGCCCGTGGAATACATCAATCGAACGGGATGTCGCATATCCAGATCGACCGTAATCTCTATTCGATAGGCTATGACCCGGGAATCGGCCAATGGCGCCTCAACCACCCCGAACGCCACGAGGCGTATCGCCCGCCACTGCAGCATAACTTTCAAGGCGGGTGGCAGCATATTTTCGAACGTCCGCAGGAGTGGAACGATCCGCTCTATAACCTGCGCCGGGTTGATCCGGCCTTGGCCGACGTGCCCTCTGACGCCTTGCAGAGTCTGGCGGCGCTCAACCACACCGACCTGGCTGAGCTGCAACGTATGGCATCGGAGAGTGAACCGTTGTCGGAGCGCTTCCAGGATGCGCTGGCGCGATTCAGGCAACACCGGAAAATACTCGATCTGGCTGATGGGCTGGGGCAGGGCGCGGCGCTGCAACCGCAGACTGCGCGCACCCAGATGCTCGCATTGCCGTTGATGCCCGGTTGGCCCGAGGGCCGGTTCTTCGAGGTGCTCGACAGGGAGGGCAACCTGCTGGAAAGCCATCCGGACCTGACCCCTTTTGACTATGAAGACCAGAGCATTCATATCACTGAGCAGCAGCTTCGGGACGGTGAGGTGATGGAGACGTTGCTGGCGGCGTTAACGGACGAAGAACGCGGCCCCCTGCTCGGTGAAATCGCCGCGCCCGACAATGCCCAGGCGGTGCTCAAACGTCGGCTGCTGGCGACGGTCAACGATCAGCACCGTGCGCTTTATCGCAGGTTATACGAGGACTACAACGGTGCCGCTCGTGGCGAGTTGGTGCTATTGTGCACGCGCTTTCCAACGTTGCCCCGCCGGGTTGCCTGGGAGCTGCTCTCCAGCGCCAGTAGCCTGGACCGCCGCTATCTGCGCAGGACCGGCCGCGTGCCGCTGGCCCTGGCACAGCGTAGCCGCGAGATGCTCGACGCCATGGCAGAAGATCAGGCGCTGATGGGGCTGTACTGGCCCCCGCTGGCCGGAGCCGCGACGCGTCGAGTCACCGTCGGCCTGCTCGGCCACTTGTCCAATTGGCCGCAGGATTTTTTGCTGCAAGTACGCGAGAACAGTGTAACCGGCACGCTGCTGGAGCAAGTCGGCCCACCCACCGCGTCCACGCGCCGTACGATCGTGCGTAGCGCTCAGGGTTTCCAGGCATTCAATGCGCAGGGCGCCGACCTGAACACTCGGGTCAGCGGGCCGGACGCGTTGCTGCAATCGGTGGTGGATTGCCTGTCGCCGGCGCAGCAACGCGCGATGAACCTGACGGGTGAAAAACCGGTGGACCGTTTGCGCAGCCAGTTGCGCTTCAAATCTCAGGATGAGCGTGACCGCGTTGCGCGTTACCTGTGGCCGGAGCGCAAGGTTGCACTGGACGAGCCTTCAAGCTGCCTGCGAGCGCAGGTGGTCGCCCTGGCGAAGCCCACTGAATTCCCTCCGGCTCTCGTACGAAAAGTCGAAAAACTCTATCCCTCGTTGACCAAAACTCAAGTGTCGAGCCTGTTGCAGGATGCCGGTGTGGATCACCTGAGCCGGGCCAAGGCGGTCGAGGCCTTGAAGCAGCAGTTCAAGTCGCTGCAACAGGCCCTGAAGCGCTGGAGCAGCGATCGCAAGGCACACCCGGCCGGTGCGTCCCCACTGTGGGATTGGCGCTTGAGCCGCACCCAGGCCAGGCAGGCCATTGAGCGTTGCTGGCGTGGGCTGTTCACTTTGCACAATGATGAGCATGTGGAGGTGCCCGGCCTGCAGCTCGATGGCATGGTTTTGGGTGGCCTGCCGGTATTGCCCCAGCAGGTGAGGTTTGATCACGTGCAACAGCTGTCATTGCGCAACATGCAACTGAGCGAAGACGTGAGCACTTTCCTTGAGCACTTCAAAGGCGTGCGCTGCATTGAGCTTGCCGATAACCACCTGTCGAGCCTGCCCGAAGCGCTGTCCCAGATGCCAGCGCTGGAGCAACTGAACCTGGCCAGGAATCGCTTGCAACTGACCGAGGTTGCGCGCAAGCAACTCGCGGGGTTGCGCACTTTGAAAAGCCTTAACTTGGCGGGCAATCCACTACTCGACCCACCTGATGTCACTCAGCAGCTGGCGCTGCGTGAGTTGATCCTGCGCGATTGTCGCTTGAGCGATTTCCCCGACGGCGTGCAACGCCTGCCGCATCTGGAATACCTTGATTTGCGGAGCAACGAAATCAGGGAATTACCCGACTGGGTGCTGATGCTGCCTCGACGCGCTGCGCAGGCGCTTAACCTGCGCAACAACCCTTTATCGGCGTCCAGCCAGATAGATTTGCGGGTGTATCGGCGGCGTTCAGGTGTGGGGATGGGGTTTCTGGAAAACGACGTCTCCCGACTGTCGGAGCAAAAAGCGCGTGAAATCTGGCTGACCGATGAGGGCGTAGCGGGGTACGCCGAAAAAGACTTGGCTTGGCGGGGGCTGAAAAACGAGCCTGGCAGTGATGGGTTGTTCAATCTCTTGGCCGAACTTGAGAGTACTTCCGATGCCTCGATTGTTCGCGAGGACCTGCACCGGCGCGTCTGGCGCGTGCTGAATGCCGCGGCGTCCGATGCCAAGCTGCGTGAGCGGGTTTTTCAGTGGTCGGCCACACCGATCAATTGCGACGATGCGGCTGCGGTCAACTTCAGCAACCTTGAAGTACTGGTCGAAATCAACGAGGCCACGCGCGGTGTCAAAGAGCGCCGCCTGACCGCCAAACCGTTGCTCAGACTCGCCAAGCGCCTGTTTCGCCTTGATCAGGTCGAGGCGTTTGCCCGGCGTCACAGCGCGGAGCATCCAGAGGCGGACCCTTTGCAAGTGAGTCTGGCTTTTCGCACACGCCTGGCGCAAAGCCTGGATCTGCCCGGACAACCCAAACACTTGAAGCTGGAAGCGTTAGCCGAAGTGACGACGGGGGATCTGACCCGCGCCGAAAAAGCAGTAAAGACCGCCGAGCTCTCGCCCGAGTTGTTGAAGTACATCGGCAAGCTGCGTTTCTGGATTGAGTATTTGAAACGCAACCACGCCAGTGAGTTTGAGGCACTCAATGCGCCGTTTTATCGTCGTTTGGAGGCGCTTTGCGAGCTGGACCCACCGCTCCTTGAAGGCGATTTTATCAAGCAGAGCAATGCCATCAGGGACGAGCAGGCGTTGGCCCAAACCCCTGAAATTGATCGGCTGACCGAGGCGCAGATACGCCTGGACGAACTGCCGATGTGTTGAGTTCCACGGGCACGATCAGCGCGCCAGCGCCTTGGTACGGATCAGCGCACGCAGGGCAAACCGGTTCGGGTGGCAGGCGTGCGCCACACTGAGCGGTACCGGCAACGGTTCATCACTCAGCCAGGCCGCAAGCAATTCGCCGCACAGTGGCGCGGTGATCAGCCCGCGTGAGCCGTGGCCGCTGTTGATGTACACGCCCGGCAGCCACGGGCAGGGCGTGTCCGGTACTTGACGGGCATCTTTGGACAGCACGGCGTAGGCGTCCTGGAACGCCTCGTGCTCGGCCAGCGGCCCGACGATCGGCAGGTAATCCGGGCTGGTGCAACGAAACGCCGCGCGGCCCTCCAGCATTTCGGGCGCAAGTAAGGCAGCACCGAGTCGCTGCAGCAAGTCTTCGGAGATTTCGCGCAGCATCTCCAGATTACCGGCATGTTCGGCGAGCGTGGGCGTGAGGTCTTCGTTGGTGAAATCAAAACTCGCGCCCAAGGTGTGTTCGCCCAGACGAGCTGGCGCCACATAGCCTTCGGCACAGACCACGGTGGCCAGGGCCTCACTCGCGTTTGTCTGTTCCAGGCAGGTGATTTGCCCGCGAATGCGCTTGAGCGGCAAGTCGGCGCTGAACGGGAACCGCTTGATCTCGGCGGCACCGGCAAGCACCACCACGCTGGCGCTTGCCAATACGCGGTTGCCATCGCGCGCCTGCCACTGCTCATCGACCCGGTGCAGTTCCAGCGCTTCATGATGGGTCAAGACTTCAATCAACGGATGCGCCGCTTGCCATTGGCACAGCGCAGGCGGATGCACCCAACCGCCGTCGGGGAAAAACAGGCCGCCCTGTTCCAGGTTCACGCCTGCGCGGTGCTGGGCCTGATCGCGGTCCAGCAGGTGCAACAGATCTGGCGCAAAGGCCTCGGCGAGCTGGGCCTGACGCTGCGCTTCCTTGGCATCGAACGCCAGTTGCAGCACACCGCAGCCGTCCCAATCGACGCCGCGGTGCAAATGCTCAAGCAGGCGACGGGTGTGGCCAAAGCCGCTGAGAATCAGCTGCGACAATGCCGTGCCATGGGCCGAGAGTTTGAGATACAGCACGCCCTGTGGGTTGCCTGAAGCCTCTTGAGCCAGCGCGGCGTGGCGCTCCAGCAGGCTGACGCGCCAGCCACGGGCAGCCAAGCTAGCGGCAGTGGCGCAGCCAGCCAGGCCGCCGCCGATGACCATGGCGTGGCGCTCGCCGGTCATTGCGGGCGGCCGTGCGAACCATGGCTTTGCAGCCGGTGGCGCGGGAGTTTCCTCGGGCCAGCCGAGGAACTCACCGCGAAGGATCTCCCACTTGTGGCCGATACCCGGCGTGCGCTTCATCTTGAAGCCCGCTGCGTTGATCAACCGGCGCACCCAGCCGGTGCTGGTGAAGGTGCTGATGGTCGAGCCGGGAGCCGCCAGGCGAGCCAGTTCGGCAAACAGCTCGGCGGTCCACATGTCGGGGTTTTTCGCCGGGGCGAAACCGTCGAGAAACCACGCGTCAATCTGTGCATCCAGTTGCGGCAATTGCTCCAGAGCATCGCCGATCAACAGAGTCAGGGTCACGCGGCCGTTATCCAGCACCAGGCGCTGAAAACCCTGGTGAATAGCGAGGTACTGCGCCAGCAACTGCTCGGCGAAGGGCGCAAGCTCAGGCCAGAGGGCGAGGGCGCGTTGCAGGTCGGCGTGGCTCAGCGGGTATTTTTCCACGCTGACAAAATGCAGGCGCGCACCGGCCACGGCATGTTGCTCAAACAGTTGCCAGGCACACAAAAAGTTCAGGCCCGTGCCGAACCCGGTCTCGCCAATCACCAGCTGCCCGCCCGCCGGCAAGGCCGCAAAACGCGCCTGCAAACGGTTCTGTTCGAGGAACACATAGCGGGTTTCTTCAAGGCCCGACTGGTCGGAAAAGTACACGTCGTCGAACACCCGCGAGTGCGGGCGGCCTTGTTCGTCCCAGTCGAGCTGGGCGTGGGTGATGGGGTTCATGGGCGGCTCGGTAAACACAAGGCGGCCATTCTAGCCGATCAATGGGCAATGAATTGACCCATGGCAAGCGCGAGTGGAATTTCCTCCCGCGTGTTGTTGCCCAATCCGCTAGTCTTGATCCATCTTGAAACGGAGCTGCCCATGTTCGAATCCGCCGAAATCGGTCACGCCATCGACAAAGACACGTACGAAGCCGAAGTGCCAGCCCTGCGTGAGGCCCTGCTGGAAGTGCAGTACGAGCTGCAACAGCAGAAGCGCTTCCCGGTGATCATCCTGATTAACGGCATCGAAGGCGCGGGCAAGGGCGAGACCGTCAAGCTGCTCAATGAATGGATGGACCCGCGCCTGATCGAAGTGCGCACGTTCGACCAGCAGAGCGACGAAGAACTGGCGCGCCCACCGGCGTGGCGCTACTGGCGCCAATTGCCCGCCAAGGGCCGCATGGGTATCTTTTTCGGCAACTGGTACAGCCAGATGCTGCAAAGCCGGGTGCACGGGCAGATCAAGGACGCACGCCTGGACCAGGCCATCGCCGGCGCCGAGCGCCTGGAAAAGATGCTCTGCGATGAAGGCGCATTGATCTTCAAGTTCTGGTTCCACCTGTCCAAGAAACAGATGAAAGCGCGGCTCAAGGCCCTGGCCGATGACCCGCTGCACAGCTGGCGCATCAGCCCGCTGGACTGGCAGCAGTCCGAGACCTACGACAAGTTCGTGCACTTCGGTGAGCGCATCCTGCGTCGCACCAGCCGCGACTACGCGCCGTGGCATGTGATCGAAGGCGTCGATGCGCACTACCGCAGCCTGACCGTGGGCAAAATCCTCCTCGAAAGCCTGCAAAATGCCTTGAAAGTGCCCAAGGGCAAGGCCAGCGGCATGAACCCGGCGCCGTTGATTGCGTCGGTGGACAAGAAAAGCCTGCTCGACAGCCTCGACCTGACCCAGCGCCTGGACAAGGACGATTACGAAGAACAACTGATTACCGAACAGGCGCGTTTCTCCGGTTTGATGCGCGACAAGCGCATGCGCAAACACGCGTTGATCACCGTGTTTGAAGGCAATGACGCGGCGGGCAAGGGCGGCGCGATCCGCCGTGTGGCCGCCGCACTGGACCCGCGTCAATACCACATCGTGCCGATTGCCGCGCCGAGTGAAGACGAGCGTGCCCAGCCGTATCTGTGGCGGTTCTGGCAGAAAATCCCCGCGCGCGGCATGTTCACCGTGTTCGACCGCTCTTGGTACGGCCGCGTGCTGGTGGAGCGCGTGGAAGGCTTTTGCACCCCGGCGGACTGGATGCGTGCCTACGGCGAGATCAACGATTTTGAAGAGCAGTTGCGCGACGCCGGTGTGATCGTGGTCAAGTTCTGGTTGGCCATCGACAAGCAAACCCAGTTGGAGCGCTTCCAGGCCCGCGAAAACATCCCGTTCAAGCGTTTCAAGATTACCGAGGATGACTGGCGTAACCGCGACAAGTGGGACGACTACCGCGCCGCCGTGGGCGATATGGTCGACCGCACCAGCACCGAAATCGCGCCCTGGACCCTGGTGGAAGCCAATGACAAGCGCTGGGCGCGGGTCAAGGTGCTGCGCACGATCAATCGGGCGCTGGAAGAGGCGTTCGACAAGACCGACAAGCACGACAAGAAGAAAAAGAAATAGCTCACTTGTGGCGAGCGGGCTTCCTGTGGCAAGTGGGCTTCTGTGGCGAGCGGGCTTGCCCGCGTTGGGTTGCGAAGCAGCCCCAAACCCTGCCAATGAGTTTTGCCTGAAAGAACACGGCGCCTGAATCAGGGCCGCTTCGCGCCCCAACGCGGGCAAGCCCGCTCGCCACAGAAAGCTCGCCAGCCACAGGATCAGCAGGCATGCTTTTGTATATGTCGGGTGAATGATCGTCGCGGTCGGGAATGCCTGGATCTATGCTCGATCCATCTCCCAACAACCACAAGATCGAGGTAGTCCATGCGTGAAGTAGTGATTGTCGACAGCGTGCGAACCGGCCTGGCCAAGTCCTTTCGTGGCAAGTTCAACCAGACCCGTCCGGATGACATGGCAGCCCATTGCGTCAACGCATTGCTGGCCCGCAATGGTATCGACCCGGCCACGGTTGAGGACTGCATCGTTGGCGCCGGCTCCAACGAAGGCGCCCAGGGTTACAACATCGGCCGTAACGTGGCGGTGCTCTCGCAACTGGGCACTGGCGTGGCGGGCATGACCCTGAACCGCTTTTGCTCCTCGGGCCTGCAGGCGATAGCGATTGCGGCCAACCAGATTGCCTCGGGTTGCAGCGACATCATTGTGGCCGGCGGTGTGGAGTCCATCAGCCTGACCATGAAAAGCGTCAACACCGATAACCTGATCAACCCGCTGCTCAAGGAGCAGGTGCCGGGCATCTACTTTCCCATGGGCCAGACTGCCGAGATCGTCGCGCGCCGCTACAACGTCAGCCGAGAAGAGCAAGACCTGTACGCCCTGCAAAGCCAGCAACGCACCGCCCAGGCCCAGGCCGACGGCTTGTTCGACGATGAAATCGTGCCGATGGCAGTCAAGTACAAGTTCGAAGACAAGAACACCGGCGCCGTGCAGGTGCTCGATGGCGTGGTCGATCGCGACGATTGCAACCGCCCGGACACCACGCTGGCGAGCCTGCAAGGCTTGAAGCCGGTATTTGCCGAAGACGGTTCGGTGACGGCGGGTAACTCGTCGCAATTGTCCGATGGCGCTTCGATGACCCTGGTGATGAGCCTGGAAAAAGCCTTGGAACTGGATCTCAAGCCCAAGGCGTTTTTCCGCGGCTTCACCGTGGCCGGTTGCGAGCCGGACGAAATGGGGATTGGCCCGGTGTTTTCGGTGCCCAAGTTGCTCAAGGCCAAGGGCTTGCAGATTGCGGACATCGATTTGTGGGAACTCAACGAAGCGTTTGCGTCCCAGTGCCTGTATGCGCGCAATCGTCTGGAAATTGATAACGCGAAATACAACGTCAATGGCGGCTCGATTTCCATCGGGCACCCGTTTGGCATGACCGGTTCGCGGCAGGTGGGGCACTTGGTGCGTGAGCTGCAACGGCGCAATCTGCGCTATGGCATCGTGACCATGTGCGTGGGCGGCGGGATGGGTGCTACTGGTCTGTTCGAAGCCGTACGCTAATCCCCCCTGACTAAACCCGTTTAATGTGGGAGCTGGCTTGCCTGCGATGGCAGTGGTGAATAACACACCGCCATCGCGGGCAAGCCCGGCTCCCACACAAGCCCGTTGCCACATTTGAATTGCGCCGTAGCCCAATCCTTTCGCTTGCCCCTAGAATGCCCGCTCCACTTCCTCAGGCATTCGGGGCATTCATGCATATCTCTTCCGGTCGCTGGGTCTATGGCTTTTGCTTGACCCTGCTGACCGCGTTTCTGTGGGGCATTCTGCCGATCAAACTCAAGCAAGTGCTGCAGGTGATGGACCCGGTGACTGTCACCTGGTTTCGCCTGGTCGTGGCCGGCAGTTGCTTGTTTATCTACCTGGCGCTGACCCGGCGTTTGCCCAGCCGCAAGGTCTTGGGCCCCAGAGGCGGCTGGCTGGTGGGGATGGCCGTCTGCGGGTTGGTGGGTAACTATGTGTTGTATCTGGTCGGCCTGAAAATGCTCAGCCCCGGCACGGCGCAGTTGGTGGTGCAGATGGGGCCGATCTTTCTGATGGTCGCCAGCGTGTTTGTATTCAAGGAGCGCTTCAGTCTGGGGCAGGCGGTGGGGCTGGTGGTGTTGATCATTGGCTTCGGGTTGTTCTTCAACCAACGTCTGGTGGAGCTGCTGACGTCCCTCGGCACCTACACCGCGGGGGTGCTGACGATCCTGCTCGCCACCACCATTTGGGTGTTCTACGCCCTGGGCCAGAAGCAATTGCTGACGGTGTGGAATTCGCTACAGGTGATGATGGTGATCTACCTGTCGTGCGCCGTGTTGCTCACGCCGTGGGCGCATCCGCTGGAGGCGCTGGACCTGAGCCCGTTGCAAGGCTGGTTGTTGCTGGCGTGCTGCATGAACACGCTGGTGGCCTACGGCGCGTTTGCCGAAGCCCTGGCGCATTGGGAGGCCTCGCGGGTCAGCGCGACACTGGCGCTGACGCCCCTGGTGACCTTCATGGCAGTGGCCTTGGCGGCGTGGTTGTGGCCCGATTACGTGCAGGCCGAAGAGATCAACGCCCTGGGTTATGCCGGGGCGTTGGTGGTGATGATGGGCTCGGCCACCGTGGCGCTGGCGCCGTCGCTGATCGCCGGGCTCAAGGCCCGGCGGTTGCGGCTGGCGTCTTAGTGCCCGGCTTCGAGCATGTTTTCCGGGCGTACCCACTGGTCGAACTCGGCGTCGGTGAGGAAGCCCAGGTCCAGCGCGGCCTGACGTAGCGTAAGGCCTTCGGCGTAAGCCTTCTTGGCGATCTGCGCCGACTTGTCATAGCCGATATGCGGGTTGAGCGCCGTCACGAGCATGAGCCCGCGCTCAAGGTGCTCGGCCATTTTCTCGGCATCCGGTTCAAGCCCCGCGATGCAATGCTCCTGGAAGTTGTTGCAGCCATCCGCCAGCAGACGGATGGACTCCAGCAGGTTGTGGATGATCACCGGCTTGTACACGTTCAACTGCAAATGCCCTTGGCTGGCGGCAATGCCGATGGTCACGTCATTGCCCAGCACCTGGCAGGCCAGCATCGACAGGGCTTCACATTGGGTCGGGTTGACCTTGCCCGGCATGATCGAACTGCCCGGCTCGTTCGCCGGCAGCTTGACCTCGGCCAGCCCTGCACGCGGGCCGGAGCCGAGCAGGCGCAGGTCGTTGGCGAGTTTCATCAGGGCCACGGCGAGGGTTTTCAGCGCGCCGTGCAGGGTCACCAGCGGTTCGTGGCCGGAGAGTGCGGCAAATTTGTTCGGCGCCGTCACGAACGGCAAGCCCGACAACGCGGCCAGTTCGGAGGCAATCGCCTCGCCAAAACCGTGCGGGGAGTTCAGCCCGGTGCCGACGGCAGTGCCGCCCTGGGCCAGCTCACATACCGCCGGCAGCGCGCTGCGCAGGGCGCGCTCGGCGTAGTCCAGCTGGGCGATAAACGCCGAGAGTTCCTGGCCGAAGGTGATCGGCGTGGCGTCCATCATGTGGGTGCGGCCGGTCTTCACCAGCTTCACATGGCGCGCCGACAGTTCCGCCAGGCCGCCGGAAAGATTGCCGATCGCCGGCAACAGCTGCTTGTGGATGGCTTGCACCGCCGCGATGCTCATGGCCGTAGGAAAGCAGTCATTGGAGCTTTGGGAGCGGTTCACGTGATCATTGGGGTGCACCGGGCTCTTGCCGCCACGGGCCTTGCCCGACAGCTCGTTGGCGCGACCGGCGATCACTTCGTTGGCGTTCATGTTGCTCTGGGTGCCACTGCCGGTCTGCCAGACCACCAGCGGGAATTGGTCATCATGTTGGCCTGCGAGCACTTCATCGGCGGCTTGTTCGATGAGACGGGCGATGTCGGCGGGGAGGTCGCCATTGCGGTCGTTGACCCGTGCAGCGGCCTTCTTGATCAGGGCCAGGGCGTGCAGCACCGCCAGGGGCATACGCTGCTCGCCGATGGCGAAATTCACCAGCGAACGTTGGGTCTGAGCGCCCCAGTAAGCGTCATCCGGGACGTGGACTTCTCCCAGGCTGTCGGTTTCGATACGGCTCATCGGGCACACTCCTTCAGGTTCGTTTGCGCAGTTTAGGCTGTGATGGCCCGGTGGGGTTCCATAAAACACGTTTCATCGGCTGCAGGCCCCGCAAAACCAGGCCCGACAAGGCCTGGGGTTGAGCCGCGAGGTTTTTTAGGCGCAGAATGGTCGCCCTTGGGGTCTTACCTCGCCTGCTAGAAAAGGAAACTCGATGACTCGTCTTCGTGCCATCTGTACCGCGGTTGCTCTGGTTTGCGCCAGCGGCCAGGTTTTTGCCGATACCGCCAGCCATAACGCCAGTGCCGAAGCCTTCCTTACCCTGGCCCACGCTGACAAGCTGGGTACCCCGGTGTACATGCAAGTGCAGCAAATGTTCGCCCAACGTTTCCAGCAGACCAACGCGCCTGCCGCCAAGCAGTCCGTACTGGACAGCTACCAGGCGAAGGCCAACGCCGCGCTGGACCAAGCCATCGGCTGGCCGAAGCTGAAGCCGGACATGGTCAAGCTCTACACCACCAACTTCAGCGAATCCGAGCTCAAGGACCTGGTCGCGTTCTACCAGTCGCCATTGGGCAAGAAAGTCCTGGAAAAGATGCCGCAACTGACCCAGCAATCGGCCCAGATGACCCAGGCCAAGCTGGAAAGCGCTGTACCGGTGGTGAACAAGCTGCTGGAAGACATGACCAATGAGCTGGCTCCGGCAAAAGCCGCTGCTCCGGCGAAGAAGAAGTAAGCAGGAATGACCATGCAACAGCGTATCGAAACGGCGCTCGCCGCCCTGAGCCCGCAACACTTGAGCGTGCTGGATGAAAGCCATATGCACAGCCGTGGGTTGCAGACCCACTTCAAGGCCGTGCTGGTCAGCCAGCAATTCGAGGGGCTTAACCGCGTCAAGCGCCACCAGACGGTCTACGCCACTTTGGGTGACCTGATGAGCGAGTTTCATGCGTTGGCGCTGCATACCTACACGCCTGACGAATGGGCGAAAATCGACGCAGCCCCGGCCTCGCCGACCTGCGCCGGCGGGCATGACTGATGATGAGGTGTCTCTGACACCCGGCATTTGTTAGAATCCGCAACGCGCCGCTTAGCCGGCGCGTTTTTTTTGCATCCGGTTCACCCTTTACGAGGGTAGCCACCTGGAGGTAACACCCATGACTCAACCGATTGTCGTGGCGGCACTGTATAAGTTCGTCACCCTCGAAGATTACGTCGCCCTGCGCGAGCCCTTGCTGCAGGCGATGGTCGACAACGGCATCAAAGGCACCTTGCTGATCGCCGAAGAAGGCATCAACGGCACCGTTTCCGGCAGCCGCGAAGGCATTGATGGCCTGATGGCCTGGCTGAAAAACGACCCGCGCATGGTCGACATCGATCACAAAGAGTCGTATTGCGACGACCAGCCGTTCTACCGCACCAAGGTCAAGCTCAAGAAAGAGATCGTGACCCTGGGCGTCGAAGGCGTCGACCCGAACAAAAAAGTCGGCACCTACGTGAACCCGCAAGACTGGAACGCGCTGATCAGCGACCCGGAAGTGCTGCTGATCGACACCCGCAACGACTATGAAGTGTCGATCGGCACCTTTGAAGGCGCGATCGACCCGAAAACCACGAGTTTTCGCGAATTTCCTGACTACATCAAAGCCAACTTCGACCCGGCCAGGCACAAGAAAGTCGCCATGTTCTGCACCGGTGGCATTCGTTGCGAGAAAGCCTCGAGCTACATGCTCAGCCAAGGTTACGATGAGGTTTACCACCTCAAGGGCGGCATTCTGAAGTACCTCGAAGAGGTGCCGCAGGAAGAGACTAAATGGCAGGGCGACTGCTTTGTGTTCGATAACCGTGTGACCGTGCGCCACGACTTGAGCGAAGGCGACTACGATCAATGTCATGCCTGCCGTACACCGGTGAGCGTGGAAGACCGCGCGTCCGAGCACTACGTGGCTGGCATCAGTTGCCCGCATTGCTGGGATAAGCTGCCGGAGAAGACCCGTCGCAGCGCGATCGACCGGCAAAAGCAGATTGAACTGGCCAAGGCCCGCAATATGCCGCACCCGATTGGCTTCAACTATAAGCAAACCCCTTCCGAGGCCTGACCCATGCCCGCGCGCCTGCTCTATGTGATGGACCCGATGTGTTCCTGGTGCTGGGGCTTTGCCCCGGTGGCCGAGGCGTTGGTGGAGCAGGCCCAGGCAGCTGGTGTGGAGCTGCACCTGGTGGTGGGCGGCTTGCGCACCGGCAGTGGCGCGGCGCTGGAGCCGACCACGCGGCGCTACATTCTTGAGCACTGGCAGGCGGTCACCGAGGCCACCGGCCAGCCGTTCAAGCGCGAGGGCGCGTTGCCCGACGGTTTCGTCTACGACACGGAGCCCGCGTGCCGCGCCATCGTCACCGCGCGCAGCCTGGCGCCGGATTGCGCGTGGAAGCTGTTGGGGCTGATTCAGCGGGCGTTTTACGTCGAGGGCCGCGATGTGACCCTTGCCAGCGTGCTGGTGGAGTTGGCCGAGCAGGCCGGAATTCCGCGTATCGTTTTTGCCGAAGCGTTCGACAAGGCCGAGCAGCATGCGGCCACGGCGGCCGATTTTACGTGGGTGCAGGATTTGGGCATCGCCGGTTTCCCGACATTGCTCGCCGAGCGCAATGGTCAGCTGGCGTTGCTGACCAACGGCTACCAGCCGTTGTCCGAACTTTCGCCTTTACTCGCCCGATGGTTGGAGCGAGCTGCCTGTGCATGAGCCGCCCCAACGTACTGATCGTCTGACCTGGGCGGAAATTCGCCGCCTGGCCCTGCGTCACAAAAAATCCCTGTGGATCGCCAATGGTGTCGCCGTGCTGGCGACCCTGTGCAGCGTGCCCATCCCCTTGCTGCTGCCGCTGCTGGTGGACGAAGTGCTGCTGGGCCACGGCGATGCTGCACTTAAAGTGATGAACCACGCGCTGCCGCTGGGTTGGCAGAAGGCCGTGGGTTATATCGGTTTGATGCTGTTAGTGACCCTGACGCTACGCTGCGGCGCACTGGTGTTCAACGTCGTGCAGGCGCGGCTGTTTGCGCGGTTGGCCAAGGACATCGTATACCGCATCCGCGTGCGCCTGATCGAGCGGCTCAAGCGCATTTCCCTGGGGGAATACGAAAGCCTGGGCAGCGGCACGGTCACCACGCACCTGGTCACCGACCTGGATACGCTGGATAAATTCGTCGGTGAAACCCTCAGCCGTTTCCTGGTGGCGATGCTGACGCTGGTGGGCACCTCGGCGATTCTGGTGTGGATGCATTGGCAGCTGGCCTTGCTGATTCTGCTGTTCAACCCGCTGGTGATCTACGCCACGGTGCAATTGGGCAAGCGCGTCAAGCATCTTAAAAAGCTTGAGAACGACAGCACTTCGCGCTTCACCCAGGCGCTGACCGAAACCCTCGATGCCATCCAGGAAGTGCGCGCCGGCAACCGCCAGGGCTTTTTCCTCGGGCGCCTGGGCCAGCGCGCTCAGGAAGTACGTGATTACGCCATTCACTCGCAATGGAAAACCGACGCCTCCAGCCGCGCCAGTGGGTTGTTGTTCCAGTTCGGTATCGACATATTCCGTGCGGCGGCGATGCTCACTGTGCTGTTTTCCGACCTGTCCATCGGCCAGATGCTCGCAGTGTTCAGCTACCTGTGGTTCATGATCGGCCCGGTGGAGCAACTGCTGAACCTGCAATACGCCTACTACGCCGCGGGTGGGGCGCTGACGCGCATCAATGAACTGCTGGCGCGCGCTGACGAGCCGCAATACGCCGGGGGCGAAGACCCTTTCACCGGGCGTGAAACCGTGGGTATCGAGGTGCGTGGTCTTAACTTCGGTTATGGCGAAGATCGGGTGCTCGACCAGTTGAACCTGACCATCGCACCCGGTGAAAAAGTCGCCATTGTCGGTGCCAGCGGTGGCGGAAAGAGCACTCTGGTGCAACTGTTGTTGGGGCTTTATACGCCGCAGGCGGGCAGTATTCGTTTCGGTGGCGCGACCCAGCAGGAAATCGGCCTGGAGACCATCCGCGAGAACGTCGCGGTGGTACTGCAACACCCGGCGCTGTTCAACGACACGGTGCGCGCCAATTTGACCATGGGCCGTGAACGCACAGACCAGGCCTGTTGGCAGGCGCTGGAAATCGCCCAGCTGGACGCGACCGTCAAGTCTTTACCCTTGGGTTTGGACAGTGTGGTGGGGCGTTCCGGCGTACGCTTTTCCGGCGGGCAGCGGCAACGCCTGGCGATCGCGCGGATGGTGTTGGCCGAGCCCAAGGTGGTGATTCTGGATGAGGCCACCTCAGCCCTCGACGCCGCCACCGAGTACAACCTGCACCAGGCGCTGGCGCGGTTTCTCAGCGGTCGTACTACACTGATCATCGCTCACCGCCTGTCGGCGGTGAAGCAGGCTGATCGAGTATTAGTGTTTGACGGCGGTCATATCGCTGAAGACGGTGATCATCAGCAGCTGATTGCCGACGGCGGCTTGTACGCCAAGTTATACGGGCACTTGCAACAAGTACGTTGATTTAGCCTAGGCTGTGCTATCGGAAGCGGATTTTCGCGTGCGTATTCAGCGGTGCATGTGCAAGGGACTTCATGAAGCAAAAGCGGACTCTCGGAACGCCACGGCTATTGGGCATCGTCTGGCCCTTTATCGCCGTCGTGTTGTTCCAGGCATTGCTGGGCTGCGTCAGCCTTTATGTGCTTTCAGCCGTGCGAGGCTATGTGGCTGGCGAAAGCTTGTGGTCCAAGGGCCAGAAGGACGCGATCTACTACCTGACGCTTTACGCGGATAACCGCGACGAAACCACCTTCCTCAAATACCAGCAGGCCATTGCCGTGCCTCAGGGCGGGCATGAGTTGCGCATCGCGCTGGACCAGCCCACCCCGGACCTGGCGGCCGCCCGCCACGGTATTCTCAAGGGCGGCAACCACCCGGATGACGTGTCCAGCCTGATCTGGCTGTACCTCAATTTTCGCCATTTCAGCTACCTGGAAAAAGCCATCGAACTGTGGACGGTCGGTGATGGTTACCTCGTTCAGCTGGATAACCTCGCCCAGGAGATGCACCGGGCGGTCAGTACCGATCATGTGAGCAGCAATGATGTGCGCCAGTGGAAGGCCAATATCATTGCGATCAACGAAGGCGTGACGCCGGCCGCCAAGGCGTTCAGCGATGCCTTGGGCGAGGGCTCGCGGGTCATTCTGCGGCTGTTGTTGATCACCAACCTGGCCACGGCCCTGGGCCTTATCGTTCTGGCATTGTTGCGTACCCACAAGCTGTTGGCCCAGCGCCACGCATTCGCCAACGCCCTGCAGGCGGAGAAGGAGCGCGCGCAGATCACCCTCGAATCGATCGGCGACGGGGTCATTACCACCGATGTCGACGGCGCGATTGCCTATATGAACCCGGCAGCCGAGGCGCTGACCCACTGGAAATCGGCCCAGGCTCAAGGTTTGCCGCTGGCGGCGTTGTTCAACCTGCTGGATGAAAACGCCGAGCCTGATGGTTTCACCTTGATCGAACATATCGTCAAAGGGCAGCTCAGTGGTGGCAGCGAGCATTCCAAACTGATCCAGCGCCTGGACGGCAGCACCGTGTCGGTCACCCTGGTGGGCGCACCGATCCGCAGCGCCGGCAAGGTCAGCGGTGCGGTACTGGTGTTGCACGACATGACGCAGGAGCGACAGTACATCGCTAACCTGTCGTGGCAAGCCACTCACGATGCCCTGACGGGGCTGGCCAATCGACGCGAATTCGAGTTCCGTTTGGAGCAGGTGTTGCAGCAGGTCGGCCGCCAGCAGAACGGGCGGCATGCGCTGATGTTTCTCGACCTGGACCAGTTCAAGCTGGTCAACGATACCTGTGGCCATGCGGCGGGCGACGAACTGTTGCGACATATTTGTGCGCTGCTGCAGTCGGACCTGCGCGAGGGCGACACGTTGGCACGCCTGGGGGGCGATGAGTTCGGCATCCTGCTGGAGAACTGCCCGGCACCGGTGGCGGAGAAAATCGCCGAGAGCCTGCGCCATACCGTGCAAAGCCTGCATTTTGTGTGGAAGGGCCGGCCATTCATGACCACCGTGAGTATCGGCCTGGTACACATTTCGCAAACGCCGACCACTCTGGAAACTTCGCTGCGCGCCGCTGACATGGCGTGCTACATGGCCAAAGAGAAAGGCCGCAACCGCGTGCAGGTCTACCACGCCGATGATTCGGAGCTGTCCTTGCGGTTTGGCGAAATGGCGTGGGTGCAGCGCCTGCACATGGCTCTGGAAGAAAACCGGTTTTGTTTGTACGCGCAGGAAATTGCTCCCCTGGGCCAGACTGATGGCGGTAATGGCCATATTGAAATCCTGCTGCGCCTTCATGATGAGGCGGGCCGGATCATTCTTCCGGACAGCTTTATCCCGGCCGCCGAACGTTATGGTTTGATGACGTCGCTGGACCGTTGGGTAGTTGAAAATGTATTTAAAATTATTGCCGAGTGCCTGCGTGAACGTCCGGGCCGACCTATGGCCATGTGTGCGATTAATCTGTCAGGTATTACGATTGGCGATGAAGACTTTCTCGGTTTTCTACGTGAGAAATTCGACGCTTATAACATTCCACCCACAATGATCTGTTTTGAAATAACAGAAACAAGTGCTATCGCAAATTTAGGCAGTGCGATTCGTTTTATTAATGAACTCAAAGCCTTAGGTTGTCATTTTTCACTCGATGACTTTTGTGCCGGAATGTCCTCATTCGCCTATCTCAAACATTTACCTGTAGACTTCCTGAAGATCGATGGAAGTTTCGTAAAGGATATGCTGGACGACCCGATTAACCGCGCCATGGTCGAAGTGATCAATCACATCGGCCATGTCATGGGTAAGCGCACAATTGCCGAGTTTGTTGAAACACCGCACATCGAACAGGCTTTACTTGAGATAGGTGTGGATTACGCTCAGGGTTATCTGATTGAACGCCCGCAATTGTTTACCTTTGATAGCTTGCAGTGTCGACCTGTGCGGCCGCAGCCTCTGTTATTCAAGGCGCCCGGCACATTCCGCTGAAACATTTGCTGGTCTGTACAATCACACTTAAAAAGGAGCCCTACAGTGATCGACACATTCAACAGAACCGGCCCGCTTATGGAAGCCTCTAGTTATCCCGCCTGGGCGCAAAAGCTGATCCAGGACTGTAGCGAGAGCAAGCGCCGAGTTGTCGAGCACGAACTGTATGAGCGCATGCGTGACAACACGCTCAGCGCCAAGACCATGCGCTACTACCTGATCGGTGGCTGGCCAGTGGTTGAACAGTTTGCCTTGTACATGGCACAAAACCTCACCAAAACCAAGTTTGCCCGCCATCCTGGGGAGGATATGGCGCGGCGTTGGCTGATGCGCAACATTCGCGTGGAACTGAACCACGCCGACTATTGGGTGCACTGGTCCCGCGCCCATGGCGTGAGCCTCGAAGAGCTGCAAGCGCAGAACGTACCGCCGGAGTTGCACGCACTGAGCCATTGGTGCTGGCACACCAGTTCGGCGGATTCGTTGATCGTCGCGATTGCCGCCACCAACTATGCGATCGAGGGGGCGACTGGGGAGTGGTCCGCCGTGGTCTGTTCCACCGGCGTGTATGCGGCCGCCTTCCCTGAAGAAGACCGCAAACGTGCGATGAAGTGGTTGAAAATGCACGCTCAGTACGACGATGCCCACCCGTGGGAAGCCCTGGAAATCATCTGCACCCTGGCCGGCATGAACCCGACCAAGGCCCTGCAGGCGGAGCTGCGCCAGGCCGTGTGCAAAAGCTACGACTACATGTTCCTGTTTCTGGAAAGCTGCATGCGGTTGGAGAAAGAGAAGGAAAAAGCGCCCGTAGCCCTTCGCGAGCGCCAGGCTCGCGTTGCCAGCGAAGCGTGATGTAAGCGTGATGGCGGGGGCTTACCCCGCCATTGCCAAACGGTTGCGGCCTTCGCGCTTGGCCACGTACAACGCGTTGTCGGCGCGGCGCAGCAGGCTTTCGGCAGATTCGGCCGCCAGCAAGGTCGAGCAACCCAGGCTCACCGTCAATTCGATCCGTGTACCGTCCGCCCAGTAATCCTGGCTTTGTGCCGCTTTGCGCAGACGTTCGCCCACCATCCCCGCCGCATCCCGGCCAGTGTTGGAGAGCAGGATCAGAAACTCTTCCCCGCCAAACCGAAACACCATGTCCACATTGCGCAACTGGCTTTTGATTGCCCCGGCCACGGCGCGCAGTACGTTGTCGCCCGCGGCATGGCCATGGGTGTCGTTGATTTTCTTGAAGTGATCGATGTCCAGCATCAGCAACGACAGCGGGTGCAGATGCCGCCGCGCCATGTCGATTTCCCGTTGCAGGGTCTGGTCCATGGCAATCCGGTTGCCGGTCTCGGTCAGCGGGTCGCGCAAAGCACTGCGGGTGGCGGCGCGGTAGAGCAGGGCGTTGCGCATCGGGTACAGCAATGTCGCCAACAGCGCCTCAAGCTGGTTCAGTTCCTCTTCGGTCAAACGCTGGTTGCGACGGAATATCAGCTCGCCCAAGTGCTCACCTTCATGGCTCAAGGTGTAGCTCACCGAGTGGTGGCCGCGATGGCCAAACTCCAGGCGCAGGTCACTGGCTTCGTGGCGGTATTGCAGCGCATCCAGGGGCACCAGTCGTTGGATCTCGCGAAAGAACAGGCCGAGGATGCGCTCCGGTTCCAGGCTGGTCTGCAATTGCTGACTCAGTTGCTGGCGAAGTTGGGCAAAGGTGACGGGGCGGCGAGGGCGGAGGGCAGGTTGACCAAACCCCAGGCGTTGCAATTTGGCACTGTCGAAGTCAATTGCGTTGGTCTGGGTCGGTGTTTTCATAAGCGAACGGCCTCTAAGCACTTAACAGTCTTACAGGCTCGATGAGAGTGGCGAGTACCAAGCGTCTTACTGTTCCTTCAGTTCCGTAAAACATTGGATACAGTCTAAACCGCTTTGCAGTGGGTTTATAACCCCTGGGCGCTGCCACACGTCTTGTCATCGCTTAACCTGCTTGAAGAGGATTAGAGCGAGATTCATGCCATTTCGTTTAACTTAATAAAACTCCTTTTAAATCAACCGGCTGATTGGAATGTAAACCTCAACCGGTTGTTAGTCACGTCAGTTAATTGGCTAGTTGGCTGTCAGCGCTGCACCAGCGTGCTGCCGTCAATCTGGTCAATCGAGGTAACGCCCGTCAATGTCATGGCGACGCGCATCTCCTTGGCGAAAATATCCAGCAGGTTCTCCACCCCGTGCTGGCCATCCGCAGCGAGTGCATAGGCAGTCGCACGGCCCAGTAGGCAAGCCTTGGCACCCAGGGCGAGCATGCGCACCACATCAAGCCCCGAGCGAATGCCCGAGTCCACCAGCACCGTCAGGTCATCGCCCACGGCCTCGGCAATCGACGGCAATGCTTTGGCGGTGGACAGCACGCCATCCAGTTGCCGACCACCGTGGTTGGAGACCACGATGCCGTCGGCGCCGAAACTCACTGCGTCCTTGGCGTCTTGTGGGTCGAGGATGCCTTTGATGATCATCGGGCCCTTCCAGAACTCACGGATCCACTCCAGGTCTTTCCAGCTGATGGACGCGTCGAAGTTGTTGGCCAGCCAGCCGATGTAGTCTTCCAGGTGGGTCGGTTTCCCTAGGTATTTGGAGATGTTGCCCAGATCATGTGGGCGGCCCATCAACCCCACATCAAAGGCCCACTGCGGCTTGGTGACCGCCTGCAACATGCGCCGCGACGCCGCGAACGGTCCGGACATGCCCGAGTGCGCATCGCGATAGCGCGCGCCTGGCGTCGGCATATCGACCGTGAATACCAGCGTCGTCACCCCGGCGGCCTGCGCGCGCTCAAGGGCATTGCGCATAAAGCCGCGGTCCTTGAGCACGTACAACTGGAACCAGATCGCCTGCGGGCTTTGTGACGCCACTTCTTCAATCGGGCACACCGATACCGTCGACAAGCAAAAAGGAATGCCCTTGTTGGCCGCCGCCTTGGCCGCCTGCACTTCACCGCGTCGCGCGAACATGCCGGTCAGGCCTACCGGACTCAGGATCACCGGCATGGCCAGGTCCTGGCCAAACACGGTGGTCTTCAGGCTCAAGTTGTCGACATTGCGCAGGACGCGCTGTCGCAGGCTGATCTCGGTGAGGTCCGAACTGTTCGCGCGCATCGTGTGTTCGGCGTAGGCGCCGCCGTCAATGTAGTCGAACAGAAAGCGCGGCAGCTTGCGCTTGGCGGCTTCGCGGTAGTCGGACGCTGACGAGATGATCATCAAAGGTGTCTCCACAGGGCAGGGTAGGGTTCACCATAAGCAAACATCTGTCATGATAAAAACAACTTTTATCACTGGTACCCAGTCGCCAAGGGAATACAGATGAACCTGAGAACATTGCTGGCGTTTGTCGAAGTGGTGCGCCAAGGGGGCTTTTCCCAAGCGGCTGAAGCAGTGTCCCTGACCCAGTCCTCAGTGAGCAAGGCGGTTAAAACCCTGGAGGATGAACTGGGCATGCCGCTGCTTAATCGCCTGGGTCACAAGAACGAGCTGACTGCAGCTGGCGAAATTGCCTACCGCCGCGCCTTGGTGTTGCTTGGCGAAAGCAACGATCTGGTGGCCGAGATCAATGATTTACGCGGCCTCAAGCGTGGCGTACTGCGCATCGGCCTGCCCCCGGTGGGCTGCGGCGTGCTGTTTGCTGCGATGTTCGCGGCTTATCGTAGTCGATACCCCGATATCGAGATCGAACTCACCGAATACGGCAGTAAAAAACTGCGCGAATGCCTGGACGCGGGGGAGGTGGATCTGGCTGCGCTCCTGCTACCCGTGGACGAAAGTTTTGACTATCAACCGGTGCGTAATGAACCGCTGATGGCCGTACTGCCCGTCAGTCACCCCCTGGCGGGCCGCGAACGCATCGACTTCAAAGACCTTGCCGACTCGCCGTTCATTTTGTTCGAAGCCGGCTTTGCGCTGAACGCCAAGATTCTCGCCGCGTGCGAGCGTAAGGGCGTCACGCCAAGGGTGACCGCTCGCAGTGGGCAAATCGACTTCATCGTCGACCTGGTGTCGGCCGGGCTGGGCGTAGCGTTTCTGCCGCGCATGCTTGCGCACATGCATCAACACGCAGGCATTGCCCTGATTCCATTGGATGAACCCCACACGGATTGGCACATCGCACTGGCCTGGCGCGGCAGTGCCCATCTGCCGCCCGCAGCGCGCGCCTGGCTGGATTTGGCCAAGGAAATGGCCGGGCCGGCCTAGTCAAGGCACCGGTCATCCGGCGGAATAGCCACAGGTGCTTGACTTCTTCTTTTTAATCAGTAACATACGGCGCATTCCGCGATAGCTCAGTTGGTAGAGCAAATGACTGTTAATCATTGGGTCCCTGGTTCGAGTCCAGGTCGTGGAGCCAGATAGAGAAAAGCCTGCAGAGATGCAGGCTTTTTTTTGCCCTGGATTTGGCCAGGCAGCCGGCGTTCATGCCTTGGGCGCAGACATCCTGGCCATTTGCGCCATCATGAAATCCGGCGCAATTCTGCTCATGAAGCCGAGCACTTTGGCCAGGCCGGGACGGATTTCATCTCTCCCCGCCTCAATGCCCTTGATCGCCTGCTCGACCAGCTCAACGACAGGCATGCCTTTTTGCCCTTTCATTTCCTTTTCGAACTCGCCACGAAACAACGCCGTTTCGGTGCCCGGTGGAAGCAGCTCCACCACGCGCACCGAGGTATTTTTGACCTGTGCCCGCAAGCATCTTGTATACGCGTGCATGCCCGCCTTGGCGGCGCTGTACACGGGGGCGATGACGAAGGGTATCAAGGCCAGTCCCGAGGACACGTTGACGATCAGTGCCGCAGGCTGCTGGCGCAAAAGCGGCAAAAAATATTGAGTCAGCAGGATAGGACCACTCAGGCCTACCGCGATTTCATCCGCAATGCGGGCGGGCTCTGCAACGTGGTTCAGGTCAAGGTTGCGCATGATGCCGGCATTGTTGATCAGCACATTCAGGGTCGGGAATCGCAGGCGGACTTCCTCGTACAGTGCGGCGATTTGCAGCGGGTCGCTCGCGTCACTTTGAAAGGCGTGAACACCCGGCAGCGCCTTGCGAACGCTGTCGAGGCCGGCCGCATCACGTGCGGTGACCAGTACGGTATTGCCGGCCGCCAGCAGTTGCGTGGCAAGTTCCAAGCCGATGCCGCGCGTGCCGCCAGTGATCAGTATCGTCTTGCCGATGAGTTTCATGAGAATTGTCCAAAAGGCTGGTCGTCGTCGGCGGAGGGGGAGTGGACAGGGCCGACACCCTGTCACGCAGCAATGTAGTCACTGTCAACATATGTTGTCAATGGCAACATATGGTATCATTCCGACTTTCTTACAGAAGGACATAACCGTGGAAGACCTGGAAAAACCTCAGCCCTATCACCACGGAGACCTGCGTTCGGCCCTGCTGACGGCCGCCGAGGCCATGTTGGAGCGTGTCGGTGTGGAGGGCTTGTCCCTGCGTGAGTTGACGCGGGAGATTGGCGTCAGCAACAACGCGCCGCGTCGGCATTTTCCCAGCAAACAATCGCTGCTGGATGCATTGGCGTTGCAAGGGTTCGAGCGGCTGGGCGTTGTACTTGACCGCGCGGCCTCCAGCGATGAGGCGGAATTTTTTCCACGGTTGATCGCGGTGGTTAACGCCAATATTCGCTTTGTCACGCAACACCGGGCGCTGTTCCGGTTGATGTTTGCCTCGAAACAACGAGAAGGCGCGTCTGCGCAAATGCTGGAGTCGAGCTATAAATCGCTGCTCGCGGGCCCACAGACGATTGCCTACGGTCAACGCATCGGCGCGGTGGTTGAGGGCGATCCCGTTCAGTTGGCGCTGACGGTGTTTGCGGCCGTAGAAGGGCTGATTTCCCTGTCGGTAGATGGAAAACTGGGCGGTGTGCCGATTGAAGAGGTTGCCGAGATGATCGTCGGCAATATCATGCTGGGCCTTAAACCGCGCTGACGGGCTTTGACGCACCGTCAGCGCAATCGCAGCGTCTAGAGCCGTTCGGGAAGGTTGTGGGCATCAGCCTCTGAAGCAGATTCACGGTTGCGCGCCTCCCACTTCGCAATCACCAGCGGCGCCAGCGCATTGCCCAACACGTTCAGCGCGGTGGTCGGCATTTCCATCAACCGATAAACGCCGGCAATAAACGCAATACCCTCCAGCGGCAGCCCGGCACTGCCCAACGTCGCCGAGAGAATCACGAACATAAACCCCGGCACTCCGGCCGCGCCTTTGGAGGTCAGTACCATGGTCACCACCAGCAACGCCTGGTCGGCCAGGCTCAGGTCGATGCCGTACAGTTGCGCGACGAACAGCGTGCCGATACCGAGGAACAGCGACGCGCCGTCAAGGTTGAACGAGTAGCCCACCGGCACCACAAAGCTCACCAGCGAAGGCGGCACACCGTAGGTTTCGAGCTTTTTCATCAATTGCGGCATCACCGCCGCCGAGCTGGCGGTAGAGAAGGCCAACACCAGCTCATCCTTGATATGCCGCATCAGCGCAAACAGGTTGATCCCGCACAAGCGCGCGACGAGGTTGAGCACCACCAGCACAAAAAACGCGATGGACAGGTAGCTGACCATGATCAGCTTGGCCAGCGGCAGCAGCGAGCCGAAGCCGAAGTTGGCCACGGTCACGGCGATCATGCCGAACACGCCGATGGGCGAGTAGGCCATGATCATCGAGGTGACTTTGAACATCGCATCCGACACGCCGCGCATCAGCGCGATCACCGGGTCTTTGCGCTCAGGCGCCAGGCGCGACACACCCAGGCCGAACATCACCGCAAAAAACAGCACCGACAACAGGCTGCCCTGGGCCATGGCGCTGACCACGTTGTCGGGGATGATGCCGACGATAACCTGCCCCAGGCTATGGCCGCCGCCGCTGCTGGTCGGCAGGGTGATGTTCGTCGCCTGCAGGCTGGACAGCTGGGTGCCGGCGCCGGGCTTGAGCAGGTTGCCCATGACCAACCCGACGATGATTGCCAGGGTGGTGATGCAGAAAAAATAGCTCAGGGATTTCACTCCGATACGCCCCAGCGTCTTGCCGTCGCCGTGCCCGGAAACGCTCACCACCATGCACGCAAACACGATGGGCACCACGATCATCTTCATCAGCTTGATAAAAATATCCCCCGCCGGTTGCAGCAGGTTCTCCACCAGCCACGGCCGGGACTCGGGAAAGCGATGCAGCAGGGCGCCGATGGCGATGCCGGCGAGCAAGCCGATCATGATTTGCCAGACCAGCGGAATACGGGGCGTGTGCATGGGAATGCCTCATTTGAGATCAATGATTTTTAAGTTGTTGTTCTAGGCAGTCAAAAGGCGGCCGTCCGTTGGCCGCCGGGTACAGCTGGGGTGTTCAGCGCAGGTCGTGACAGGCGTCTTTGAGGCGACGGCAGCCTTCTTCGATCACGGCCCGGGAACTTGCGAAGGACAAACGCACATACGGCGACATGCCGTACGCCGCGCCGCTGACCGTGGCCAGGCCGTAGTCGCGCAGCAGGTAGTCGACCAGTTGGGTGTCAGTCTCCAGGCGATCACCTTGAGGAGTGAGTTTGCCCATCAGCCGACTGACATTGGCGAACACATAAAACGCGCCATCCGGCGGGGTCACGCGCACGTCGGGAATGCCCGCCAGCAACGTCAACATCAGCGCGCGGCGCTGGCGGTATTCCTCGCGCATGTCGGCGATGGGCGTCTGGTCGCCGGCAAACGCGGCCACGGCGGCCGCCTGGCTCAGGGAGCTGGGGCAGGTGGTGGTTTGCGACAGCAGCTTCGCGATGGCGCTGATCAGCCATGCGGGCCCGGCACCAAAACCCAGGCGCCAGCCAGTCATCGCGTAGCCTTTCGACGCGCCGTTGACGATCAGCGTGCGTTGTTTAAGGTCGGGCGCCAAACGCGTCAGCGGTAGATGCCGGGCATCGCCATACACGAAGTGCTCGTAGATTTCGTCGGCCATCACCAGCACCTGGGGATGGCGGCGCAACACCTCGGCCAGCGCCAACAGCTCGGAGTCGTTGTACACCGCGCCGCTGGGGTTGTTCGGGCTGTTGAGGATCACCCACTTGGTGCGTGGGCTGATCGCCTGTTCCAGCGCTTGCGCGGTCAGCTTGAAGCCCAGGCTTTCGTCGCCCGGAATGATCACCGGCGTGGCGTCATTGAGCCGCGCAATGTCCGGGTAAGACACCCAATACGGCGTGTGCACGATGACTTCATCGCCGCGATTGAGCGTGGCCGCCAGCGCGTGATAGATGATGTGTTTGCCGCCGCAGCCGGCGATCACTTCGTCCAGGCCATACGCCAGGCCATTGTCGCGTTGCAGCTTGAGGCAGATCGCCTGGCGCAACGCGAGGGTGCCGGTGGTGGCCGTGTAATGGGTGTCGCCGCTGTGCAGCGCAAGTGTGGCCGCCTGGACGATATGCGCCGGTGTGTCGAAGTCCGGCTCGCCCACGGTGAAGTTGACGATGTCGCGGCCCTCGGCGCGCAATGCTGTCACCAAGGCGTTGGCGGCGACGCTGGGAGAGGGCGCAATGCCCAGCACCCGGTCGGATAAAAATGCAGTGCTCATGGTGATTCCCTTCAGTCCGCCAGGCCGGCGTTTTGCAGCACTTTGTCGATCCAGCTCTGGCGCAGGTTGCCGGTGGCGATTTCGGCTTTCACCGCTTCTTCGTGCTCGGCATGTAACCCGGCGCGGCGCAGGACTTCGGCGGCGTCGGCCTGGGAAAAGGCGACCAGGCCGTCTTCATCGCCTACCAGCAGATCACCCGGGTTGATCAGCATGCCGCCGATGGACACCGGCACGTTGACTTCGCCGGGACCGGTTTTGTAGGGGCCGGTGTGCACCACGGCGCGGGCGTAGCACGGCGTGTCGTCGAAGCTGGCGACATCACGAATCGCGCCATCAATCACAAACCCCACGCAACCGCGTTGCTGGGCGTACAGCTTGACCAACTCGCCGATCACCGCGTTGTTGGTGTCGCCCTGGCCGTCCACCACCAGCACGTGGCCGGGTTGCATCATGCTCATGGCTTTGTAGATCAGCAGGTTGTCGCCGGGACGGGTCTTGACCGTAATCGCCGTGCCCACCAATTTGCCGCTGCGGTTGTAACGCGTCAGACCACGGGCGCCGATGTGGCGGCCGAGGTTGTCGCTGATGTGCGGCGTGACCACATGGGCAAACGCCTCGACCAGCTCGGCCGGGGCCATGGGCGCGTTGGGAAGGATGCGTGAACCGGGCAAGGACATGGCAAATCTCCAGAATCGTTGGATAGCGATGGGCTATGGCCGGATCTTAGGAGTGATGAACGGACAGTTTTAGCGATATTTTATGATGTGATAGCATCGCTTTTTCTCATGATTTGGCTGCCATGATTACGTTCAAGCAAATCGACGCGTTGTACTGGATCGCTGAACTCGGCAGTTTTGAGGCGGCGGCAAACAAGCTGCACATGTCTCAGTCGGCCATCTCCAAGCGTATCCAGGAGCTGGAAGAGACCTTCGACGTCGAGATTTTCGACCGCAGCAAACGCAATGCGCGGCTGACCGAAAAGGGCGGCGAGCTGCTCGATTACGCCAAGGACTTGCTCAAGAGTCGTGATCAGTTGCTCGAACGGGTGAGCGCGCGGGAAGTGCTGGTGCGCAGGTTTCGCCTGGGCGTCACCGAACTCACTGCGCTGACCTGGCTGCCAGCGCTGGTGGAAGCGCTGCGCCAGGCGTACCCCAAAGTGCAGATCGAACCGTCGGTGGAGCTCAGCAGCGAGCTGTTCCGCAAGCTGGAAAGCGACCAGCTCGACCTGGTGATCGTGCCCGACGTCTACAGCGACCCGCGCTTTCACAGCACGCCGCTGCAGTGCGTGGAAAACGCCTGGATGTGCTCCCCCGGCCTGATCCCGGACGCTGACCCGATCAGCCTGGAAACCCTGGCCAGTTATACCGTGCTCACCCAGGGCGCGCAGTCGGGCACCGGGCTGATCTACGAGCGCTGGCTGGCCGCGCACAATGTGCAGATGCCGCGCACGCTGACCAGCCATAACCTTTTGGTGCAGGTGGGGTTGGCGTTGTCGGGGATTGGTGTGAGTTACCTGCCCAAGGCGTGCCTGTCGCATTTGATCGAGCAGGGCACCCTGCGCGCGCTGGTGACCCAGCCGGAACTGCCGAGCATCCAGTACGTGGCGCTGCACCGGGTGGACCGGCAGTTCGGGTTGAACCAGGATGTGGCGCAGTTGGCGCAGGAATGCTGTGATTATTCGAAGTTGTTGCTTTGATGTCTGCTCATTGTGGCAAGCGGGCTTTTTGTGGCGAGCGGGCTTGCCCGCGTTGGGGCGCGAAGCGGCCCCAGCGAATGCACCGCATTCTTTCTGAGAGTTTGCGGTGTCCGTTATAGGGGCCGCTTCGCAGCCCAACGCGGGCAAGCCCGCTCGCCACAAAAAGCCCGCCCGCCACAAGAAGTCTGCATTGGCACAACAAGCCCACTCGCCACAAATCTAACCGTTCATCGCCGATAACCTGGCCAACCCCGCCAGCGTTTCAATCAACTCCGTACGCCCATGTTTGAGAAACGCCAATTGGTAATTCACCGGCGCCGGCGGCACCTCAAGCGTCACCTCCTGAAACTCACCGCGCTCAATCTCCCCCACAAACAACCCTCTGGGCAGGCAACTGATGCCCACTCCCGCACGAATCAGCGCCAACAACGCAAACAGGCTATTACTGCCATACACGTGGTTGAACTCAATGCCCTGCTCGGCAAACAGCTGCTCGCAGCGTTGGGTGATGCCCGAGTCCGGGCCTTGCACGATGATCGGCCACAGCGCCAGTTGCTTGAGGGACAGCGTGGTCCCCAAAGGAAACAGCCCGGGTGGCGCCAGCCAGGTGAACGCCACGGACTGCAGGGGGATCGACGCCATGGCCGCGGTGACGTAGTCCTGCGGGATCACAATCAGGTCTAGGTCACCATCCAGCAGTTTGCGTTGCAGGCGCGCAGAGAGGTCTACATCTGGGTGCAATTCGATGTCCGGCAATGCGGTTTTGCTGCGCGCGACAAAGTCGGTAAACCAAGTGATGGTCACCAGTTCGGTCACGCCCATGCGCACCGTGCGCAGGGCCTGGCGGCTGGCGTCGCGCATGGTTTCCAGCGCTGCCAGGCTGCGGATCAGGCCTTCGCTGGCCTCCAGCAGCTCAGCGCCCTTGGCACTCAGTTGCGCCTTGTGGCTGCCGGCTTCGAACAGCGGCAGGCAGGCTTGTTTTTCCAGCTCTTGCAGGCGTTTGGTCGCGGCTGATTGGGTGATGAACAACCGCGTGGCGGCGCGTTGCAAGGTGCCCAGTTTCAGGGTCCAGTAGAAGGTTTCGATCTGTTTGATATTGATCATGCCGACCGCCCGAAAGGCTCTTGCAAGTCGCAATGCATGCCCATCAATTCCACCACATGCCGATGGAACGGGCTGTAGCTGTCGGCGCGTGCCAAGGCCACATACGGCGTGGTCGGCAGAGGCGGTTCGACGTCGAGTTTCACCAGTTGCCCCGTGAGCAGGTAAGGCGCGGCGGTGGCGTCGGGCAGGTAGGTCACGCCCAAACCGGACACGGTCAAACCGATCAGCGCCGCTAGGCTGCTGCACGGAATATGCGCGCTGGGGCTGGCCTGATGGGCGGCGAGCCAGCTGTCCATCAACAAGCCCGAGCCCGACGATTTGCCTTGGGCCAGCAGGGTGAACCGGGTCAAATCCTCCAGCGTCAGCGGTTGCTGCGGGTCCAGCAAACCGGGGGCACAGAACCAGTTGTTGCGCACTTCATCCAACTGCACTTTGATCAGCCCATTGCTGCTGAACGCATCCGGCACCACGATGACGTCAACCTGGCCGGCCATCAGCAAGCCATGCAGGCGCACGCTCAGATCCACCTCCGGTTCGATGCGAACTTTGGGGTACTCGCCGGCAATCGCCTTGATCAGGCGCGGCAGCCAGGTCAGCGCGCTAAGCTCGGTGATACCGATACGCAGTTTGCGGCTGAGCACCTCGGGGCTGAGCAGGCAGCTGTTGACGATCTCGCGTTGCAATAGCACGTCCCGCGCCTGGGCCACCACCTGCGCCGCCAATACCGTAGGTTTAGCCGCGCGGCCGCTGCGGTCAAACAGCGCAAAACCGAGCCAGTGTTCTAGTTCCTGGATCTGCCGCGAGATGGCCGACTGCACCTGACCCAGGCGATTGGCGGCGCCGTCGAAGGTGCCGTGGTCGACCACGGCGATCAACGCTTCGAGCTGTTTGAAGGTGGGCACAGGGTTATTCTCATCACTATTTGGAATATTTTTAGTTCATGGAATATCTCTATGTCTACTTAAATTTCCTCGGCACTATCTCGCTCACGGCCTACTGGCGTGAGGGTTTCTTCACGACGTACCGACCATAACTCCAAGAAAAACCGGTGAAGAAATGAATGCTGATTCCAAACCTGCCAGCCGCTTTCGCTGGGTCGTGGCGGCGCTGTTTTTCCTCGCGTACATGGTAGCCGGCGCCGACCGCGCCAACATCGGCGTGGTGGTGCCATTCATCAAACAGGAATACCACCTGAGCAACACCGACATCGGCGCTCTGGCCAGCCTGTTCTACCTGACCTACGCCGTCGTGCAGATTCCCGCCGGCTACCTGTTCGGCCGCTACGGCATTCGCAAACTGCTCACCGGCTCGCTGGTGCTGACCTCCCTGGCCACCCTGTTGATCGGCTTCACCAGCAGCGTGCTGCAACTCAAGCTGGCGCGCGCGCTGCTCGGGGCGGCGGAAGGGCCGATCAATATCGGCATCATTTCGATCATCAACCGCTGGTTCCCGGCGCGCGAGAAGGGCTTTGCCACCGGCATATTCATGTCGGCAGCCAAGGTCGCACCGGCCATTGTGCCGCCGCTGTGTGCCTGGATCGTGCACTTGTATGGCTGGCGCGAAGTGTTCTTTATCTTCGCCATTCCCGGGTTCTTCGTCGGGGTGCTGTGGTGGTGGCTGGTGAAGGATGACCCGGCCGACAGCCGCCATTGTTCGGCTACCGAGTTGCACTACATCCAGGGCGGCGACACTCAGAGCCAAGCCTCGACCAAGCCCATGGTGCGCATTCCCGCGCTGTTCGACCGGCTGATGCGCACCCGTGCAATGCCGTTGCTCAGCGACAACAAAAGCATCCTGGCCTCTTGGAACGTATGGGCCTGCGCCATGGGCTACTTCCTGATGGTCGGCATTACCTATTCGATCATGACGTGGGTGCCCACCTACCTGATCACCGTCAAACAGTATTCCGTGTTGAAAATGGGCATGGTCGCTTCGGCGCCCTGGGTTGGCGCGATCATCGGCAACCTGCTGGGTGGCTGGCTGTCGGACCGGGTGTTCGACCGCCGACGCAAACCGGCGATGCTGATCAGCTCCCTCGCCACTGTGATCATGATGTTTGTGCTGCTCAACGCCCCCAGCGATCCGCTGTTGTTGTCGGCGGTGTTCCTGCTGGCCGGCATCCTGTTGAACATCGGTTACTCCACATTTCTGGTCTACCCCATGGGCCTGGCGACCAAGGCGCGCGTGCCGTTCGCCGCTTCCATCGTCAACACCGGCGGTTCGCTGGGCGGCGCGTTCACGCCGTTCGTGGTCGGGCTGCTGCTGGACCATTTCAATTGGGATTACGTGTTCGGTTTTCTCGGCGTGAGCTCGCTGATTACCTTCGCCATCGTGCTGACCATGATCGAGCCACGTCCTTCCACACCCGTTAACGCCCAGGAGCGCGTATGAACAGTGTCATGCAGGTTTGTCGTCTCGATTTCTGGATCAGCCCCGTGTTCGACGAGATGATCCACAGCAACCCGCAACTCGCCTTGCAGGTCGTGCCGCGCCAGGGTGATGACGCACGCACCTTGGCCGCACTGCGCAAGGCTCACGCCTACCACGTGTCGGCCGCCAAGGACGAGTTGCCCGCGCAGTGGTTCGCCAATCAAGCGCTGATCGAGCAATGCCCGGATTTGCTCTGTGTGTCCTCCGGTGGCGCAGGTTTCGACACGGTGGATGTGGCGGCGTGTAGCCGCGCCGGTATTGCCGTGGTCAACCAGGCGGGGGCCAACGCGCACTCGGTGGCCGAGCACACCTTTGGCCTGCTGCTGGCGGTGGTCAAACGCATCGTCGAGTCCGATCAAAAGCTGCGCCATGCCAGCGGTTTCAGCCGTGAAGACCTGATGGGCGAAGAGATTCACGGGGGCACCCTCGGCCTGATCGGGCTGGGAGAGATCGGCGGGCGCGTGGCGCGAATTGCCCACGGTTTTGGCCTGGACGTGTTGGCTTACGACCCGCATCTGAGTCGCGAAAAAATTCAGGCCCACGGCGCCACACCGGTGACCCTGGCAGAGCTGCTGCAGCGCAGTGATTTTGTCTCGCTGCATTGCCCCTTGGACGCCAGCACCCGCCACCTGATGGGCGCCGAACAGTTCGCGGCGATGAAGCCGGGCGCTGTATTTTTGTCCACCGCCCGAGGCGGCATTCATGATGAAGCCGCGTTGTTTGAGGCCCTGAAAAAAGGCCACCTCAGCGGCGCCGGGCTGGACGTGTGGGCCTGCGAGCCGCCGCCACAAAACGCGCCCTTGATGAGCCTGCCCAATGTGGTCGCGACCTTCCACACGGCAGGCGTCACCCACGGTGGCCGGCGCAATGTGGCACGCTCGTCGGCGGCGCAGATTGCGGCGATCCTGCGCGGCGAGAAGCCGCCCCACCTGCTGAACCCCGAGGCGTGGGAGGCCGTCAGCGAGCGTATACGCGCACGTTAAGTATCATATTTTTAAAGTATTCAAACCACGTTATTTAGATATTTTTCATAGGTGGACGGCGCTGGTAGGCTCTTAAAAAAACAAGAGAAGTGCCCGGTCATGTTCATACGCCTGTCCACCTCCATGAAACCCTTCACCCTCGTTGTGGCGACGCTTGCCTTGATGAGCACACTGACCAGTTGCGCCAAGGTCGATGTGCACAGCGAAAACGCCGACAAACCCGAAGCCGATGCCCGCCAGGTCCTGCGCCTGGGCCACGACGGCAGCGCCTATCCGTTTCTGGTTTACGCCAACGCCGACCTCTACAACCCGCCACAGACCATCGAACGTGCCGTGATCATTCTGCATGGCGTACAGCGCGACGGTGGCCAGTACTTCAACACTGGCCGCAAGCTGCTGGGCAATGCCCATCTGCCAAGCGCGAGCACGCTGTTGATCGCGCCGAACTTCCTCACGCCCACCGATTCCGGTGTCAGCGATGACATGCCCCTGTGGCCGCGTGACCGGTGGATGCATGGCAGCGAATCGCAGTTTGGTCGCAAGGGCATTCCGGCGTTCCAGGTGCTCGACGACGTGGTCGGTTATTTGTCCGACCGCCAGCGCTACCCGGCGCTCAAGGAAATCGTGATGGTCAGCCACTCGGCCGGTGCGCAATTGATGCAGCGTTACGCGGTGATGAATGACCTCGACCCCGGCCTCAAGGCCCATGGCCTGACGATTCGCTACGTGGTCGCCAGCCCGTCGAGCTACGTCTACTTCGACGACAACCGCCTGCAGGGCGGCGCGTTCAAACCGGTGGTGAGCATTCTGTGCCCCAGCTACAGCCGCTATCGCTACGGCATCGAAGGCGCGCCTGCGTACCTGCTGAACCAGCACCTGTCGAGCCGCCAGGTGTTTGCCCGCTATGCCGCCCGCGACATCACCTACCTAGTCGGCGGCCAGGACAACAACCCCACCAGCCGCGTGCTGGACACCTCCTGCGGGGCGAACTACCAGGGCGACACGCGGCTGGATCGACAGCTGAACTTCGTCAGTTACGAGCAGTTCCTGTCGACCCAGTGGCAGATCCCGCTGCGCCACCCGCAGCACACCATTCCAGGCATCGGCCATAACGCGGCGCGGTTGCTCGGTGATAAAGCCGTCGCACGGATGCTCTTCCCCTAAGCCTCACGCTTTCGCCCAACGCTGCGTCTCGATAAAAACAATAAGAGAACTGTATGAGCCCAACTCTCCCCGTTACCCGGGCGCACCGCGCCTGGGGGCCTGGCGCATTGTCGCTGCTGGCCGTTGCCCTGATCACCGCCCACGCCCAGGCTGACACGCTGCCCTCGTCCGGCACCTTGTTCGACAACAGCCGCTCGGTGCTGCGCCCCACGGATAATGCGCAGCCGGCACCGCCTGGCAGTGTGCGCATCGAAAGCCAGAACGATGAACCCGCGCCCGCCGCCAGCCCCTCGACCTTGCAGCTGCAGGTGCAGCGTTTTGTGGTGAAGGGCAATCGCGAACTCAGTGACGCGCAGGTGCAGGCCGCGCTGCAGCCCTACGTCGGCAAGACCCTCGGCCTGGACGGTTTGCGCGAGGCGGCCGCGCAGGTCACCGCGTTGTACCGTGCGCGGGGCTACCTGGTGGCGCGCGCCTACTTGCCGGCGCAGGACATTCAAAACGGCCAGGTCATTGTCGGTATTTCCGAAGGCGTGATCGGCCAGGTCAGCGCCTTACCGGACGCCAACGTGCGCCTGCGTCCCGGCGTGCAGCAGCAGTTCGTCAACGCGCTGCCCGCGGGCACGATTATTCGCGAGCAGGACCTGGAGCGCGTGCTGCTGCGCCTGTCGGACATCACCGGCGTGGCGGTGCACGCCATCCTGCGCCCGTCGCAGCAGCCCGGCGCCGCCGACATTGTGCTCAAGCTCAGCGAGATGACTGCGATTACGGCTCGCGCAACTATCGACAATTACGGCAACTACTACACCGGCGCCAACCGCCTCACGTCCAGCGTCAGCCTCAATGATGCGCTGGGCATTGGCGACAGCTTTACCGCCACCTCGCAGAACTCCTTCGAAGGCCTCGACATCAAGGGCGTCGGCTACCAGCAGCCGCTGGGCGCGACGGGTATTTCGGTGGGCGCCAACTACGCCGAGCTTGAATACAACATCGGCAAGAACCTCAAGGGGCTGGACGCCGACGGCACTGCGCAAGTGTCCTCGGTGTTTATCAACAGCTCGCTGCTGCGCTCGCGCGACAGCAATATCAGCCTCAACCTGGCCGAAGATCACCGGCGTTTCGAAGACTCGGCCGGTGGTTTTACCGTGAACAAATCCGCCGTGTTTCGCAGTGCCACGCTGTACGGCAATTGGCGCGATGACTGGCAAGGCAGCAACGCCTGGAGCCTGTCTTATGGCATTGGCGACCTGGACAAAAACACTGCCGCCGACGCCACGCTGGATGCGCTGACCGCCAACGCCGCCGGGCGCTACAAGAAAGCCAACGCCAGTTTCAGTCGCCTGCAAAACCTTGGCGGTGGTTACTCGCTGTTCGGCTCGTTGACCGGGCAATGGGCCGACAAAAACCTCGACTCTTCGGAAAAACTCAGCCTCGGCGGCCCCAACGGCGTGCGCGCCTACCCGGTCGGCGAAGTGGCTGGCGACGAGGGCCTGCTCGGCCGCCTGGAACTGCGCAAATACCTCGGCCGCTTCCAGGGTGCGATTGCCGAAGGCACGCTGTTTGCCGATGCGGGCAAGGTCAAGGTCAACAAGAACCCGTGGGACAACAGTGAGAATACCCTCACGCGCTACGGCTACGGTGTGGGCCTGAACCTCTATCACCGTGACCTGGTGATGAACACCAGCCTGGCCTTTTCGCCGGGTGCCGACCCCTCCAGTGACGACCGTGCGGCCAAGCGCCTGTGGTTCTCGATTTCCGGTTCGCCCCAGGCGTTCGCCGGGTTGGCCAGCGACCTCGGATCCAAAGGCGAAGACTTCGAAGTGGCCGAGACCGACACGGTGATCTACGGCGACTTCGGCATCGTCCCCGAATACGTTGACCGTCACGGCTCCACACCGGCCGCGCCTGCCAACCAGAACCGCCTGGCCACCCCCAACGGGCGCAACATGGCGAGCTTCTGGCGCGCCCGCGATAACGTTTCGGCCATCGGCGTGCACGGCGGCTATGGCCTGAGCGATGACTGGAAGCTGCTCTGGCAGCTGGAATACGGCATCTCGATGAACTACACCGCCAGCGACGACAAATCGGTGAACCCATCGGCATCGCCGAGTACCAAATTGCGCAACACCGGCGCGGCGTTCAACAACACCGATTACGGCACGCTGCTGTACGGCGTGTGGGACATGCCGATGAAAGAGGCGACCACCAGCCTCGACCCGTTCAACGGCAAGACCAGCGCTGCCTACTTCAACATCATCGGCTCGCCGGGCTTCAGCGCCGGGCTGTCGACCAACGTCAATGGCCCGCAAAGCTTTGACGACACGGCAGTGAACGGCGATGCCGCCTTCAACCGGCGCCAGTCCGGCGTGGTGGAGTACTGGACGCCGGTGTGGAACGGCTTTCAGCTCAAACTGGGGTATTCGAACAACGGCATGAGCGTCGCCAATGATGTGGACAAGGGCTACATCTACGGCACGAGCCTGAGCTACAACAACGGCGGCTTCACGGCGGTGTTCGCGGCCGAGCGGCACATCAACTATTTCGGTATTGCCGACCTGGGCCGTAATGCCCGTGGATTGGGCAGCAGCACTCACGTGACTGACGGCACTTCTTCGGATGATTTCAGCTTCCGTTATGGCCTGGCCTACGACTTTGGCGACACCAAGCTGTCGGTGATCGCCGATGACTTGTCGTACTCCGAAGACGGTGTGGTCAACACCAGCACCACCTCCAGCGACTTGTCGCGCTACCGCCGCCGCGCCTACCTGCTGGGCGCGTCCCACAAGCTGGGCGCCTGGACCTTGAAGGCCAGCTACGGCAAGGCGCTGCCGGGCAAATGCGAAATGATCGGCGCCGCCGCGCCCGACTGCGACACCCATGGCATGGGCGCCACCCAATACGCCGTCGGCGCCAACTACAAACTGACCAAACGCATCGACCTGTTCGGCCAGTACGTACTGCTGAAAAACAACTCCCTGGCCAACTACAACTTCGCCCTGACCGGCGTCACGGCGGCCAGCGGCTACTCGCCTGGCGTGGGCACCAGCATCAGCGCCATCGGCACTGGCATCAACTATTCGTTCTGAGGAGAAGGCTGTGAGCAAACCCCAAATCCAGACCACGCTGCCTGTTCTCAAACCCTTGAGTTTTGCCGTGCTCTGCGCGCTGTACAGTTTGACCCCGATGCCCGCCCTGGCCCTGGACAGCAACGCGCTGCCCACCAACGGCCAAGTGGTCGCCGGCAGCGGCAGCCTCAGCAGCAACGGCAATGTGTTGACCGTGCACCAGGGCAGTGACCGCCTGATCACCACCTGGGACACCTTCAATATCGGCAGCAACGCCCAGGTGAATTTCCTGCAACCCGGTGCCTCCTCGGTGGCGCTCAACCGCGTCACCGGCAGTGACGGCTCGCAGATCCTCGGGCACTTGAATGCCAACGGCCAGGTGTTTCTGGTCAACCCCCAAGGCGTGCTGTTTGGCGCCGGCTCCATGGTCGATGTGGGCGGGCTGGTCGCCAGTTCGCTGAATATTTCCAACAGCGAATTCATGGCCGGCAAAAACGTCTTCGCCGGGCCCAGCCGCGGCGCGGTGGTGAACAGAGGCACGATCAGCGCGCGGGACGGCGGCAGCGTGGCGCTGCTTGGCGCCCAGGTGCGCAATGAAGGCACGGTGGTCGCGCGTCTCGGTTCGGTAGTGTTGGGCGGTGGTGAGAAAATCACCCTGGATTTCAACGGCGACGGCCTGATCAATGTCGAGGTCAACGACCCGGCCATCGGCGCCAGCGTGATCAACCGTGGCTTGCTCAGCGCCAATGGCGGCGCCGTTGCCATGACCGCTCGCGACTCCCAGGCCATGCTCAGCAATGTGGTGAACAACGAGGGCGTGATCGAGGCGCGCAGCCTGCAACAACGCAATGGCCGGATTATTCTCGATGGCGGCGACAGTGGCGTGGTGGTCAACAGCGGCGTGCTCGATGTATCGGGCAAAAACGCCGGTGAACACGGCGGCAACGTGACCCTGACCGGGCAATACGTCGGCCTGTTCGACAGCGGCCGCATTGATGCCGATGGCGATGTCGGCGGCGGCACCGTATTGATGGGCGGCGATTATCAAGGCAGTGGCAGCCTGCATCAGGCCGACAGCACGTTCATGGGCAGCGATGCACGCATCAGCGCCAACGCCTTGAGCAGTGGTGACGGCGGCAAGGTCGTCCTCTGGTCCAAAGACAGCACTCAGTTCTACGGCGGCATCAGCGTGCGCGGCGCCGGGCAACAGGGGCGCGGCGGGCTGGTGGAAACCTCCGGGCATGCGCTGGACGTGGCCGGTATCGTCGACCTCAGCGCCGTGTCGGGGCAGGGCGGCAGTTGGTTGATCGACCCGTTCAATATCAACATCACCAGCGGCGCCAGCAGCGGCACGTCGAGCAGCTCGCCGTTCACGCCGAATGCCGGTGGCAGCTCCAACCTGAGTTCGGCCACGCTGAATGCGTCGCTGTCGGAGGGTGCGAATATCCTCGTGACCACCTCTTCGGGGGCGGGTACGTCGGGGGATATCAACGTGCTGTCCAACGTCAAGGGCGTGGGCAATGCGACCCTGACCTTGCAGGCGCACCGCAATATCGTGATGACCAACACCAGCATCAGCAATGGCACCGGCAAGACGTTGAACGTGTCGCTGGTGTCAAACTTCAACAACAGCGGTAACGGCTCGGTGGCCTTGAGCAACGCGAGCATCAGCACCAACGGCGGCAACCTGACCATCAGCGGCGCAGTGAACCCGGCGACCGCCTGGGCGAGTACCAATGTCAGCAACGGCACCGGCATTTCGTTGAGCAATGGCACGCGCCTGACCACCAGCGGTGGCAACATCACCCTGCGCGGCGCCACCTCGTCGACGTTGGCGGCGGGCTCCACCGCGACTGCGATCAACATCAGCGGCAGCACGCTCAACGCCGGAGGCGGCAACATCAGCATCAATGCCTTGCAGGCCAGCAGCAGCGGCACCGGCGATGCCTTCGTGTTGACCGGCGGCAGCAGTTTGCTGACCTCGGGCGTGGGCTCGATCACGGTGGACAGCAGCAACCTGGGCAGCGGCAACGGCACGCGCATTTTCAGCACCAGCAACACTATTGCGGCCACGGGCAGCGGCAACGTAACCGTGCGCGGCAATGCGGCGTCGGGCGCGGCGGTGTTGGTCTGTTCTACGGCAGCAGGTTCGACGCAAACGCTCAGCGTGGGTAGCGGCAAGCTCACCGTGCAGGGCGGTGGCGGTGGGCGCGGCGTGTTCCTTGCGGCGTCGGGCAATGGTGCGGTAAATCTGAATGCCGCCCAGGGCGGCGACATTGTGGTCGACGGCAGCAGCACCAGCAGCTACGGCACGATCCTCAATTCCACCGGGGCAACCTCGGCGATCAACCTCACCACCGACGGCACTATCACCGTTTCCGGCGTCACCTCGGGCGGCACCACGCCTGCCCTGGCGCTGATCGCCTCAGGCAATGGCACGGCCGCCGCGCCCGGTGCACAGATCAACCTGACCAGCACCCGTGGCAATGTCCGGTTGAACGCCAACCACACCGCGGTGAGCACCGCCTCCGGCTCGTTCAAGGCGATCTCGCTGGACGCCGGCGGGGCGTTTTCAGCCATCAACCTGTTGACTCAAAACGGCAACCTGACCCTGGACGGCACCAGCACCTCCGGGCGCGGCGTGGACATTGCGCCGTCGGGCGCAGGTTCGGCAATCAACCTGGCGACCCGCAGCGGCGATATCGCCATCAACGGCAACAGCACCACCTCGTTTGGTGGCTACGGGATATTCTTCAACTCCACCGGCAATTCGCAAGGCGTGAGTGTCAGCACCGACACGGGCGATATCACGCTGCGCGGCGATTCGGTGGGCACCTCCGACGCCATCGCACTCGGCGGCAGCACCGGCAACGGCACCTCGAGCAACCGCATTACCTCGAAGGGCGGCGACATCAGCCTCAACGGCAATTTCCACTCGCCCAACGCCGGCGAGCTGGACCACGGCATCGCAATCCTCAGCGTCAATAACATCATCCAGACTACCGGCAATGGCAACGTGACCCTGACCGGCAACGCCCGCGACCTGGGCAGTGGCATTGAGGTGTATGGCAACGGCAAAGCGCAACTGAGTGTGGAAAATGGCGCGCTGACCCTCAATGGCAGCAGCGGCGCGGGGGACGGTATCGGCTTGCTGACCGGGCAGAACTCGATTGGCGCCACGGGCAGCGGTTCTGTAACGCTCAACGGAACGTCTGACACAGGGTCGGGGATTAATATTTTCCCGTCGGGCAGCAGCAGTGCAGTGACGATCTTTACCGTGAGCGGTGACCTGTCGCTGATCGGCACGGCAGGCCCGGCGTCGAACGCGCCGGGTATCAGCATTCGCAGTGGCGCGTCCGGGGCGGGCAACGGGGTGAAAATCCTCTCCGGCAGCGGCGATATCAGCGTGAAGGGCACGGCCCTGGGCAGCGGCGCCGGGGTGGCGATCGGCGCAACCAGCACCCGGGGTTTCAACACGCTGGCCAGTGGCGGCAACTTGAACGTGATCGGGCGCAGCACCAGCGGCGCGGCCTTGAGCTTCGACAGCGGCACCAACACCTTGCAGGTCGCCGATGGCATCCTGCGCCTGGACCTGGACACGCCTTCGGGCAACTACCTCAGCCAAAACGCCGACAGCACCACCCTCAGCGCCACCGGCAACGGCGCCGTGCTGATCGACCGTGGCGGCATCATTCACAACGGCTTGCTGCCGGTCACCTCCGAGCCGACGCGCCAATTCCATCAGAGCCAGATGGTCGGCGACACCTGGCGCAAGCCGCTGACCGGCGACTACCACCTCACGCCCCTGGGCAGCGTGGCGGACGACGTGAGTATCGAAGTCGCCCAGGGAGCGTCGCAATGACCGAACCGGTGTTCTCCCTCGAAGCCTTCGAATACCTGTGCTACACCCGCGACCACGAGGGCGGCGCCCGCGAGCTGGTGCGCCTGTTGCAATTGATCGACCGCAACTACGGCAAGTTGTCCGAGCAGTTCTCCCTCAGCGTGTCCCCGGCGGTGACGCCGGGCGAGCTGGAAAGCCACGTGCTGACACGCCTGACCAGCGCGATCACGGCGCTGTTTTCCGATCCGGACTTTACGATCAGCCCAGGTGGGTTTGGCCAGCTGATCAACCTGCAACGCTGGCTGTCGTCGCTGTTTGCCGCCAGTGCGTTTATCAACTGCGACCACATCCTGCGCTCGCTGAATTTGCTGGGGGCGAACGGCGATGACTACCGCATTGCCGAACAGGACCTGGTGAAGTTCTGCCTGCTCTATTCGCCGGAATCCCAATTGCCGCTGGATGTGGAGCTGCTCTGGGCGCAGAACCCGACCCTGGCGGCAGCGCTGTTTATGGCCTTGATGTCGCCACGCTTTCTTGGCACCCCGGCGGCGCACTCCAAGCGCGAGGCATTGCTGGCTTGGTTGCCGGGGCGTTTGGAGACGCTTGAGAGCCTGGATACGCTGCCGCTGAATGTACTGCATGACGTGTACATGCATTGCAGCTATGCCGACTTGCCGCAGCGCCATCGCATCAAGGCGTCGATCAACACGCTGATCGAACGCAAGCTCGACAGCGTGGGCATTCACGGCGTGCCTGAGGCGCCGCCGCCGCTGCGGGAAAAGCCGCTGATGCTGGTGCTGCTGGAATGGTTTTCCGGCGGGCATTCGATCTATCGCACGCATTCGCTGACGTTGCAGGCGGCGCGACGGGACTTCCACGTGGTGGCGATGGGGTATGCGGCGAATGTGGATGCCTTGGGGCGTGAAGTGTTCGATGAGTTTATTGAACTGCGCGAGCCCGACGACCTGTTTGCGTGCCTGAGGCAGATCAGCGCATTGGCCAGCGAGCAGCGTCCCGACGTGTTCTACATGCCCAGTGTCGGCATGTTCCAGATCACGCTGTTCGCCAGCAACCTGCGCTTTGCGCCGTTGCAGGTGGCCGCACTGGGGCACCCGGCGACCACAGCGTCGCGGCATATCGACTGCATCAGCGTGGAAGCGGATTTTGTCGGCGACCCGGGCTGCTTTAGCGAGCGCCTGCTGCAACTGCCGGCCAATGGTCAGCCGTATCGGCCCTCGGCGATCCCGGTTGAGCTGCCGCGAAGGGCGCGGCAAGACACTGACTGGGTGAATATCGCCGTTGCCGCCACCACCATGAAACTCAACCCCACCTTCCTGCGCGCCTGTCAGGCGATTGCCGTGCGCACGTTGCAGGCGTCAGGCAAGCGTGTGCGGTTTCACTTTCTGGTGGGGCAGGCGCAGGGGTTGTTGTTCCCGCAACTGGTGCGCTTGATCGAGCGTTACGTGGGCGATGCCACGGTGTACCCGCACCAGGCTTATGCGGACTATATGGCCACGCTAAATGGCTGCGATCTGTTCCTCAGCCCGTTTCCGTTTGGCAACACCAACGGCATTATCGACGCGCTGACCGTGGGCTTGCCGGGCGTGTGCAAGACCGGGCCGCAGGTGTTTGAACATATTGATGAGGGGTTGTTTCGGCGAGTGGGATTGCCGCAATGGAGCATCGCGCGAACCCATGAGGAGTACGTGGAAGCGGCGGTGCGGATGGCGGGGGATTATGCCGAACGCTCGGCGTTGTATCGGCACCTGGAATCCAGTAACCCTCTGGACGTGCTGTTCAGCGGCGAACCGCATGCGTTGAGCGAGGCGTTGCTGGCATTACTCTAGATCGCAGTTTTATTGTGGCAAGCCCGCTCGCCACAAAACATTTGCGTGTCACTCATTGTGCAAAAGCAACGCTGAAACCAACGCAACAAAGTCGTCATAAGGCTCCAGTGAACGCTCGATCTTGCCGCGCAGCACTGTGCCTTGCAGCGCATTGATCAGGAAGCGCGCGGTCGGCTCCGGGTCCAGCCCCTTTCGGAATTCACCGGATGCCACCCCCTCACGCACCAGTTGCGCAAAGGGCACGGCCCATTCCAGTAACAGACGTGCGATGGTCTCGCGCACCTCGTCATGCCGCGTGGCCATTTCGGCGGCGAGGTTGCCGATCAGGCAGCCATAGCGAAACGCGTCGGCGCGTGCCGGGGTGGAAATGCCGATCAACCCGTCGAGCTTCTGCACCGAGGTCAGCGCTTGATTGGCCATGATCGTCTGTGCGTGCTCGGTCCAATCCTTGAAATAGCCGTTGAGCGCTTCGCTGGCAAAGGCTTCCTTGGAGCCGAAATGCCCAAAGAACGAACCCTTTTGCATGCCCGCGTGTTCGACGATGGCGTCCACCGACGAACCGGCGTAGCCCTGGCGATGCAACACCTCGATGCCCGCTGCCAGCAGCTCATCCTTGCGTGATGGGCGCCCCATGTCGTGCCTCCGGTTATGCAATAAGTTGAAATAAGTCTAGGGCGGGTGCTTGACGAGAGTCAAACCGACTGGTCAGTATATAAACTCATTCAGACCTGACGAGCATCAACCCATGACAGACACAGTAGTGGTGTATTTCTCTGGTTACGGCCACACCCGCCGCGTGGCGCACACCGTGGCAGAGGGCGCGCAGGCGCAGTTGGTGGAGGTGAGTGAAAACGGCGACGTGTCCGAAGAAGGCTGGGCGTTGCTCAACGCCGCCGACGGCATCATCTTTGGCACGCCGACCTACATGGGTTCCAGCGCCTGGCAGTTCAAAAAGTTCTCCGACGCGACCGCCAAGTACTGGTTCACGCGCGGCTGGCAAGACAAGGTTTTTGGCGGCTTCACCGTCAGCGCCAGCTTCAGCGGCGACAAACAAGTCACCCTGATCGGCCTGCAAACCCTGGCCTCGCAACACGGCGGGATCTGGGTCAGCCTGGGCCTGCTGCCGGCCAATACCCTGGCCGCGACGCGCAATGACATCAACAACCTGGGCGGTTCGGTGGGGTTGATCGTTCAGGCGCCTTCGGATGCGGATGCTTCGGCGATCCCCGAAGGTGATATCCAGACGGCGCTGTTGTATGGCCAACGCGTGGCGACGATTGCTGCGCGCCTGAAAGCCGCCCGCTAAGTCGGTTGGATTTGTACGCCGGGTACTGATAAACAGGAGCTATTCCTCTCTCATCGTTACCCGGTGTCATCGCTCATGAAACGCCATTTCGAAGATTTGCAGCTGGGCAGCATCGAGCTGTTCTGCCTCGCCGCCGAAGCCAGCAGCTTCACCGCCGCCGCGCAGGTCGCCGGAGTCACGCCGGCCGCCGTCAGCCGCAGTATTTCGCGGCTGGAAGAGCGTCTGGGTTCACGCCTGTTTGTGCGCACCACGCGCAGCATTCGCCTGACCGACAGTGGCCGCACGTTTTTCGAGCAATGCCGCCAGGCGTTGACGCAACTGGTCGAGGCGCAGCAGGAAGTGATGGGCGCTCAAACCGTACCGTCCGGCCTGCTGCGTATCAGTATCCCGACCACTTACGCGCACCACCGCCTGCTGCCGCTACTCCCCAAATTCCGCGCGTTGTACCCGCAGGTCACCGTGGACATCCATATCAGCAACCGCAATATCGATTTCGTCGCCGAAGGTTATGACTTGGCCGTGCGCGTCCGTGCCCAGCCGGACTCGTCGCTGATCGCCCGTCTGCTGGAGGACGCTGAGCTGGTGGTGATCGCCGCGCCGTCCTACCTGCAGCGCGCCGGTATCCCGCAGACCCTGGAGGATTTGCCTGCCCACGAGTGCATCCAGTACGAACTGCCGAGCAATGGCCGACGCATCCCCTGGTTGTTTAACGTGTATGGCAAGGCGCAAGAGTTTGCAGGGGAGGCGGGGTACAGCTGTTCCGACGATGTACTGGGCGGCGTGACCCTGGCCAGGCATGGGGCGGGGCTGTTTCAGACCTACCGATTTATCGTCGAGCAGGAGTTGGCGAACGGCAGCCTGGTGGAAGTGTTGAAACCCTTTGGCGGCCGCTCACGCCCGTATACGTTGCTGTACCCCCACGGGCGGTACGTGCCGCATCGGGTCAGGGCGTTTGTGGATTTTTTGCTGGGGTGTCGGGAGCAGTGGGCGCAACTGCCCACGTCAGCAAAAGCTGGCTGATCGCTGCATCAAGGGTTTCGTGGGGCGTGTTGTCCCGCGCCAGTATCGAAATGCCCTGTAGAAAGCTGTCAAACACGGTTGCCATCACCTGCGGATCCGGCGTGCCCGCCCATTCACCGGCAGCCATCGCGCGCTCCACACACGCCACGATCCCCGCACGTGTACGCAACCGCGACTGCGTCAACGCGTCCGCCACCCGTGCGTTTTCGGGGCTCGGCGCGCTCATCACGCCCAGCGTGACCATGCAGCCCTTGGGGTGGGCATTGTCACACTGCATGCGTGCCGACTGGCGCAGCGCGGTTTCGATGGCTTGGCGTGGCGGCAGGCTCTCATCCCACAGGCACTCGGTGACTTGGGCGTAGGTATTCAGGTAACGCTGCACACACTCATCGAACAAGGCTTCCTTGGAGCCGAAGGCCGCATAAAAACTCGGCGCGGAGATGCCGCCGCCCAGGCCGGCCTTGAGCTGGGCGAGCGAGGTGGCGTCATAACCGTGTTGCCAGAACAGGTGCATGGCCTGCTCGACGGCCTGGTCGCGGTCGAAGTTACGGGGGCGGCCCATTTGTGCCATGTGCGTGACTCCAGTGGAAAACGAGATAAATACTAGTCGATACATAAGTCGTTGACAACGCACTGCGTGTGCCTGCAACATTTGTATCGATCAGTATTTAAGTCCGCTCAAGGAGCTTCCCGTGACCCCTTCACTCAGTTTGTCTGCATCGTCAGATCGCTTGCCCATCGGTGCTTTGCTTGCCCTGGCGATGACCGGTTTTATCTGTATCGTCACCGAGACCCTGCCCGCCGGGCTGTTGCCGTTGATCAGCGAGGGCCTGGCGATTTCACCGTCGATGGCCGGACAGATGGTCACGGCCTACGCGCTGGGTTCGGTGCTGGCGGTGATCCCGATGACCATCGCCACCCGTGGCTGGCGTCGGCGCAATGTGCTGTTGCTGACCATCGTCGGCTTTTTGCTGTTCAATTCGATCACGGCGTTGTCGTCTCACTACGGCGTGACGCTGGTGGCGCGCTTTTTTGCCGGGGTGGCGGCGGGGTTGGCCTGGAGTCTGCTCGCCGGTTACGCGCGGCGCATGGTCGCGCCGCATCAACAGGGTAAGGCACTGGCGTTGGCGATGGTCGGTACGCCGATTGCGCTGTCCCTTGGCGTGCCGCTGGGCACGTGGCTGGGCGGGCTGGTGGGCTGGCGCACCACGTTCGGGCTGATGTCGGCCCTGACCTTGGTTTTGATTGTGTGGGTGCTGGTGAAAGTCCCGGACTACCCGCCACAGGCTGCGCATCAGCGTTTGTCCCTCGGCAAAGTACTGACCACGCCCGGGGTGCGGCCGGTGCTGGCGGTGGTGATCAGCTGGATGCTGGCGCACAACATTTTGTACACCTACATCGCGCCGTTTGTGGCGCAAGCCGGGTTGACCGAGCGGGTGGATAGCGTGCTGCTGGTGTTCGGGGTTGCCGCGTTGGCGGGTATTTGGATCACCGCCAAACTGGTTGAACCCTTGTTACGCAAAACGGTGCTGGTGAGCCTGGCGACGTTTGCGTTGGTGAGCGTGGTATTCGGTTTGCTGGGGAAGATGCCGCAGGTGATTTACCTCGGCGTGGCGGTGTGGGGCTTGAGCTTCGGCGGCGCGGCGACCTTGCTGCAAACCGCGCTGGCCGACGCGGCAGGAGAGGGCGCAGATGTGGCGCTGTCGTTGAATGTGGTGGCGTGGAACAGCGCGATTGCCGCCAGTGGCGTGGTCGGCGGGGTGCTGCTGGATACCTGGGGGGCAGCGTCGTTTCCGTGGGCCATGCTGCTGTTGATCGCCGTGTCGTTTGTGCTCGCCTGGGGCGCGCATGCCCATGGCTTCAAACCGGGTGCACGCGGTGCAGGAAAACCCGCCGTTGCCGGGCACTAATGTGACTTACCCCGGTCAATAACCCTCGCAATATCATTCACTTGGCTCCGCCTGCCGGAGCCTGTCGCCTCACTCCCCGCCAAAGAAGTCATGCATGCACTTACGCAAAATCGCACTCGGGCTGTCGGCCCTTGTTTTGCTCTCCACCGGCGCCGCCGCGCGCAATCTCCCGGACCTCTACTCCACACAGGAAAAGCGGCTTTCATTCGACGCCTGCGCCGACCTGTTTCCGGCCTCGAACCCTATCAACACCGCCACCATTCCCGCGTCCATGAAACCCATGGCGCTGTGCTCGGACAATTTTGCGGTGCTCTATTCACAAACCAGCAAGACCCCGCTGGTGGTGGTTGAGCGCCTCAATGCCGCGCAACTGAAAGACGCCAAAGGCGAAGAGCGCACAAACCAGTTCTACGCCGACCCGCGCATTCCCAAAGGCGCCCGCGCCGAGTTGAGCGACTACCACGCCCAGCACCCGGCCATGGACCGTGGCCACCAATCGCCGGCTGCCGACGCGCCAAACGCGAACGCCATGGCCCAGTCGTTCGCGTTGTCGAACATGGTGCCGCAAGACCCCACCAACAACCGCAAGATCTGGAGCAAGGTCGAGGCGGATGTGCGCAAGTTTGCCGTGCGTGCCGACGGCGACGTGTTCGTGTTCACCGGGCCGTTGTTCGATGCGGGCTACGGCACCATTGGCAACAACAAGGTCTGGGTGCCGACGCGCCTGTTCAAACTGGTGTACGACGCCTCATCCAAACGCGCCTGGGCCTACGTGCTGCCGAATGCCGAAACCCGTATCGAACGGCCGATGGACTACGAGACGTTCGTGAAGACCACCGGGCTCAAGTTGCTCGGTAATCTTCCGGTTACAGGGTCGGTGGGTCGGTCTTGATCACCAGCGGTTTATCCAGCTGACGCTTGATCGTCCAGAGCGCCACGCCCACGGCGAGGATGCCCGACACCGCGCCGACTACCAGTGCCCAACGCGGCCCGAGGTGGTCGGCCACCCAGCCAACGATGGGCGCGCCAATGGGCGTGCCACCCAGGGCTACGGCGACGCGCAAGGCGATCACCCGGCCGCGCATGGCGGGTTCTGTGGTCAGTTGCATCAGGCTGTTGGTGGTGTTGCTGAAGGTCATCGCACCCACGCCGATAATCACCAGCGCAATCCCGAACGTCCAGTAGTTCGGCGCCAGGGCCGCCAGCGTGCAACCCAGCCCAAACACGGCGGCGCCGGTCAGCAGCGACTTGAACTGTGGCCGCTCGCTGCCCGCCGCGATCAGCGCTCCGGCGATGGTGCCGATAGCCAGGGTCGACGTCAGCAGGCCATAACCACGTGCATCGGCATGGAACACGCTGACGGCCATGGTCGAGATGAAGATCGGGAAGTTCATGCCGAAGGTGCCGATCAAAAACAGCATCAGCAAAATCGCCTTCAAATCCGGCCGCGCCCACACATAGCGGATGCCTTCGGTGAGGCTGCCCTTGGTGCGCAACGCGCGCACCTTGAGGTGTGGGCTCGAGACTCGCAGGAAAAACAGCGACGCCAGCACCGCAAAAAAGCTTGAGCCATTAAGCAGAAACGCCCAGCCGGTGCCGACCGAGGCGATGGTCACGCCAGCCACCGCCGGGCCGATCATGCGCGCCATGTTGAACGAGGTGGAGTTGAGCGCGATGGCGTTGGACAAATCCTTCTCGCCCACCAGTTCCGCCACAAAAATCTGCCGCACCGGAGCATCGAAAGCCGAGGCGCAGCCGGACAAAAACGCGAACACATACACGTGCCACAGCTCGACAAAACCGGTGATGGTGAACACCCCCAGCGTCAGTGCCAGCAGGCCCATGACCGCCTGTGTGGTGATCAGCAATTTGCGCTGGTCGTAGTGGTCGGCGGCGAAGCCGGTCCAGGGCAGCAACAGCAGTTGCGGCCCGAACTGCAACGCCATGACGATACCGACGGCCGCCGCGTTGTGCGGCGTGAGCTGGGTGAGTACCAGCCAGTCCTGGGCGGTGCGCTGCATCCAGGTGCCGACGTTGGAGACCAGCGCACCGGCGGCCCAGATACGGTAATTGCGGCTGCGCAGCGAACGGAAGGTGCCGAGGAAACTCATAGCGGTTTCATGCCCCCCGGTCGTCGAGCAACTCGATGATGGCCTGCGCCGTGCCCGATTCGCCGAGTTTGGGGAACACGTTGTGCAGGCTGTAGGCGTGGGCTTCAGGGCTGGCGTCGGTCATGGCGTCGATGGCTAGGGTGACGTTGAAACCCGCCTCGTAGGCTTGCCGCGCCGTGGATTCGACGCCGGTGCCGGTGGCCACGCCGGTGATCACCACCTGGGTGACGTTCAGCGCCTTCAACTGCGACTCAAGATCGGTATTGGCAAACGCGCCCCAGGATCTTTTGGTCACCAGGAGATCGCCGGGCTGCTGATTGAGTTCAGGAATCAGGTCGGCCCAGCCCGGTGGAAATACGTTGCTGCGGCGCGGTCGCTCAGTGCGGCCAGGGGCAATGCCGGTGACATTGACCAGCACCACCGGCAAACCGCGTTTGCGGAAGGCGTCGAGCAACACCCGGGAGCGTTCGATGACTTCTTTGACGGGGTGAATGAAGGGGTAATCGATGATGCCGTGTTGCAGGTCCACGATGATCAGGGCGGTAGTTGCGTCCAGCGAGGTGACAGCCATGCTATTTCCTCAATCAGTGCGTTCAAAAATCGGCGAGGCGCTCCAGCAGTTTTACGGCTGCGGCGAGTTCGAGTTGTTCCTGGGGTGACAGTTGTTCTTGCAGGGCGTGCAGCAGCCAGTCGTCTTTGGCGGCGCGGCTTTCGGTCAGGTATTTACGGAAGGTGGGGGTGAGCTGGATCAGTGTTTGGCGGCCGTCAGTGGGGTCGGGTTGGCCGCTGACGGCCTGCATCACTTCGAGCCTGGCGACGGTGATGCGCATTGATTGCGGGCGTACGCTTTCTGCGCGGGCCAGAGCCGACACGGTGGTCGGGCCGTCGCGGTCGAGGCGCAGGAGGACGGACTTTTGAGACGAGGTGAAGTCGTTTGGGTGGGTTTGTTCGCGCAGGCGGCGGATGAGTTTGCCCAGGGAGATGCGCAGTTCGGCGGCCAGGGTGGCTTGGGATTCGATGGGTGAGGGTGAGTTTTTCATGGGGGGACGGTAGCATGAGTCAAGGAAAACTGTACAGTTTTGCTGTATTGTTTTTTGGTCTAATGAGGGGGTTGGTTAGGCGGTTTGGTTTGGGTGTATATCCGTTGCCGCGGTAACGGCCGCTTATGGTTCCGCTCTTACA
>NZ_MSDF01000061.1 GCF_002022275.1 Pseudomonas fluorescens | reverse complement strand
GGTGTGAATCCGTGGGCCGCCGCGATGGGCCATCCTTGGCCCAGCGCGGCTAACCCGGCGTCCTGCCGGGTTACCCACGGATTCAAGCCTGCGTTCGGCCAGCGTGGTTTTACGGGGCGACTGAGATCAACATCAAAAGCAGATCAAAAGCCAGATCAAACGCAGTTCTGTGTTGTATCAGCGCGGGTCAACCAACCCCAGTTCCTTGGCTTGCGCCACCGGATCGCTGATGGCCTTGATGCGCTTGGCTTCCGTCACCAACCGTTCGCGTTCGGCGGCGGGGATATCGTCCAGCGGCAAGCTGGCGACGCGTTGTTCGTAACCGGCCAATACCATCACCAACAACTCGTTGCGCTGGTGCCTTGGCAGCGCACGCGGGGATTGGGTGACGGGGGCGATGGTGTCCAGGGCTTGTTGCGATTGCCCGCCCAGGGCGTAGGCCAGGGCCAGGTTGCAGCGGTTGTCGAGGTCGTCGGGTTTGAGGCTCAGGCTTTTGGCGAAGGCGGTTTGCGCGGCACCGGCTTGGCCGTTGAGGATTTGCGCGACGCCCAGCCGGGTGTAGGAGATCGGCAAGGGGTTGAGCTCGGCCGCCTGGCTCAGCGCCGTCACGGCGCGTTGGGTCTTGCCCAGTTGCAGTTGGGCCGTGCCGAGGCCGAGCAGGGCGTCGGCGTTATGGGCGTCGAAGCCCAGGGCTTGCTGGAAGGCGCGTTCGGCGCCCAGCGCGTCTTTGGCGTCGAGCTTGGCCTGGCCGAGCTTGAGCCACAGGTCGAGGTTGGCACCCGGTTGCTGGGTAGCGCGCTCGTACAGCGCGGCTGCGCTGGCGTAGTCGCCGCGTTTGCTCAGGTCGCCCGCCAGTTGCAGGGACTTGTCGGAATCAGTCGCAGGTTTGCTGGAGCAGGCGGCGAGAAGCAGGGTACTGGCAAGCAGAAAATTCTTGGACATCGTCACAACTCGTCTGGCGAAGGCGGAGGCCATGTAAGCATATTTTTGATGGCGCTCCTATGCCTCTTCAGCGCCAGTTTCGCCAGCGCGGCCGAAGAGCCCGCGTGGTTCTCAAAACCCTACGCCTACGTGCTGGTGGACCAGGATGTCCGCAGCGCTCTGGAAGAGTTCGGCCAGAACCTCGAGGTGCCGCTGGTGCTCTCCGAGAGGGTCCGCGGCAAGGCGCGCAGCACCATTCGTGCGACCACCGCCGGTGAGTTTCTGCAAACCCTGTGCAGCACCAACGGCCTGACCTGGTACTTCGACGGCAACCTGTTGTACCTCAACACCAGCGATGAGATCAGCACCAAGCTGTTCAAGGCCAGCGCCTTGAACCTGGACCAGTTGCAGGCCTACCTGAATAACCTCGATGTGTTCGGCCAGCAGTTGTCCATGCGCAATGGCCCCGAGGGCGATGAAGTATTCGTGTCCGGACCACCGCCCTACCTGGCGTTGGTGCAACAGCACGTCGATCACTTGCAACCCACTCATGTCGCCGCCCCGGTGGCGCGCGGGCAGGGTGTGCGGGTGTTCCGCGGCGCGCAAGTCAGTACTGAAACCCCCAACCAGTAAAGGAGCAGCACCATGTCCGTAACGGCCGTAGACAGCAACCTCGCCCCTGGTGGCGCCAGCCCTGAAGCCAAGTTCAACGCGGCGGTGGATAACGCCAAGGCCGCCGACAAACCGACCGAAACCACTGACGCGGAATTCAACGATGCGTTGATCACCCAGGCCGTCACCATCGGCGGCCAGTTCATCATCATGCCGAAGATGCAGGAACTGCTGAACGACGCCATGTCCGATGACGACGAAGAGTAGGGAACGCCCATGACTATCAGTCTCGCCGCTGGCGCCTCGGCCTTGCCGCCGTCCGCTGGCGCGGGGCCCGCCGGGGCCTCGCAGAATCTGTTCGAGCACATGGCCAACACCGCCAAGGGCATGCCCGAAGGCGCGAGCCCGCACCAGATCGGCTCGGGTCTGATGGAGCGCATGAACAGTTTCATCGACCGCACACGGGCGTTTTCCGAACGTGCCGATGTGCTCACCAACAACCCGTCGGCGCCGCCACCGGCGTCTGCGGAAATTCGCACCGCCAGTGCTTCGCCCCAGGGCGAGCCGGGGAAAAAGGTCGGCGAGCAGCAGGTCGACCAGATAGTCCACTCCCTGGGCAAGATGTTCGACTACTCCATCGAAACCCAGATGGTGGTGCGCGGAGCGACGCAGATTTCCGGTTCCGCCAACACGCTGCTCAAGGGTCAATAACGCCATGCCAAGCCCAAACCGCGCCCTGCGCCTGTTGCTGATCGGCCTGCTCGCCAGCCTGTTGCAGGCGTGCAACACCGACCTCTATACCAACCTCAGCGAGCGCGATGCCAACGCCATGGTCGCGGTGTTGCTGCGCGGTGGCATTCCGGCGGAGCGCAAGACCCAGGACAACGGTCAGCTCAAGGTGGTAGTTGACGAAGAACGCTTCGCCGAAGCCATGACCCTGCTCGACAACGCCGGCCTGCCGCAACAGAGCTTCTCCAATATGGGCGAAGTGTTTAAAGGTAATGGCCTGGTGTCGTCGCCGGTGCAAGAGCGCGCGCAGATGATCTACGCGTTGAGCGAAGAGCTGTCGCACTCGGTGTCGCAGATCGACGGCATCGTCGCCGCCCGCGTGCACGTTGTGCTGCCGGACAATGACCTGCTCAAACGGGTGATTTCGCCGTCGTCGGCCTCGGTGCTGGTGCGCTACGACCCGGGCACCGACATCAACACGCTGATCCCGCAGATCAAGACCCTGGTGGCCAACGGCATTTCCGGGCTGAGCTACGACGGCGTCTCCGTCACAGCGATCAAGGCCGCCGTCGCGATCAGCCAGAACCCCGCGCAACCACGCCTGGCCCGCTTCATGGGCCTGTGGATGCTTGAAGACAACCTGCCTCAGGCGCGTTTCATGTTCGGCAGTTTGCTGTTGATTGCCCTTGGCGCGCTTGGCGTACTGGCCCGCCAGCATTGGGCGCGACGCCAGTCCCAGGCACTGTATGTGCTCAAGGAGGGTGAATGAGTTTGTTTGAGCGCTGGCAAGGGCTGATCGCCGAGCCGTTGCAGTTTGTACGGGGGCCGAGCCTGGGCGCCTGTTTTGCCGATGACTTGCCCGATGAGGTGCTGCACGCCCTGCAGGCCCAACCGCGCTTTCGCCAGCGCCTGGAACAGTTGCTGGTCAGCCATTACCAACTGGCGCCGCTGGAGCAGCTGGTTTCACCGTTGGCCGCTGACTTGCCCGTGCTGCTGCTGTCGGACGCACAATTCGCGCGTCTGCCGAGGTTGTGTGGCGCCATCTGGCATGCCTCGACCTTGAGCCGCGAGATCCGTCGCGACGTGGTCAACGAGCTGCGTGCCGGCCTCGGTGCCGAGGTGTTCAGCCAGGCATTGGCCCTGCGGCAGTTGGGCGGCGCAGCGGATTTGCTGCGCGACCCCGCCGAGCTGATCGAAGCGATTGACCGCGACGGCCAGGGCTGTGTCGCCGCCTGGCTGCACGCCCAGCACGCCGATTTTCAAGGCTGGTTGCGCTTGCGTTTCACGTTCCCCCAGGGCCACAGCGCCCGGTTGCCGCGCGACCTGGAGATTGTTCAAGCCGCCGCCGCGTGCCTTGCCGCCGAGGACACCACCCCATGAGTGAATTACCGAGCCGTCCGACTGCGCGCATCCTGCGTGCCGAAGAAGCCGCACTGTGGACTGACGGTTTTGCCTTTTTGCAAGCCGCCAAAGACAGCGCCGAGCAGGTCAAGGTCGACAGCGATCAGTGGCTGGAGGCAGCCCGTGCCGAAGGCTTTGAAAGCGCACGGCAGGAAGGCGCCGAGCAGGTCGCGCAGTTGCTGGTGCAAACCCAGTCCCAGGTGCAGCATTACTTGAGCGGCCTGGAAACCGCATTGGCGGATTTGGCCCTCGGCATTGTGCGTGAGGTGCTGGGTGAACTGGATAACGCCGACCGCGTGGTGCGCTGCACGCGCCAAGCCTTGAGTGCGTTTCGCCAGGATCAGGCACTGACGCTGTGGGTTGCGCCTGCCGAAGTGGATGCCTTACGCCAACGCCTCAAACTCGAAGGGCTGGCGATTGCCGTGGATGGCGATGAGCAGTTGAGCGCGGGTCAAGCGCGGTTGAACAGCGCGGCCGGTTCCGTCGAACTTGGGCTGGAAACGCAGCTGCAAACCCTGCGCCGCAGCCTGTTGCCCTTCGCCGAAGAGGGCGTGGCATGAACCTGGAGCAGTTGCTGCCGCGCCTGAATGAGCGCCTGGCTCAGGCGCGACTGCGGCCGATGCACGGCACCGTGCTGAGCATTCGCGGTGTGTTGCTGCGCGCCAGCGTGGCCGGGGCGAGCATTGGCGAACTGTGCCAATTGCGCGACCCGGGCAGCGGTCGCAGCCTGAGTGCCGAGGTGATCGGGTTTGATGGCGACGAGGCGATCCTGTCGCCCATCGGTTCCATGGAAGGCCTGTCAACTCGCACACAAATCACCGCCACCGGCGAAACCCTCGGCGTGGCCGTCGGCGATGCGCAGCTTGGGCGGGTGATCAGCCCCATGGGCGACTTTCTCGATGGCGATGGCGTCCCGCCGACCGTGGCCTTGCAGCGCTACCCCTTGCACGCCGAACCGCCAGCGCCGTTTTCACGGCAGTTGATTGTGCGTTCGATGGCGCTGGGTATTCGTTCCATCGACGGCTTGCTGACCCTGGCCCAGGGCCAACGCATGGGCATCTTTGGTGAACCCGGCGTGGGTAAATCTTCATTGCTTGCCAGCATTATCCGCAACAGCGAAGCCGACGTGATCGTGATCGGCCTGATCGGCGAGCGGGGCAGGGAAGTGCGTGAACTGCTCGACGTGCAACTTGACGCCCAGGCCCGCGCGCGCACTGTGGCGGTGGTCGCGACTTCGGATCGCCCGGCGGCCGAGCGCGTGCGGGCGGCGTTTGTCGCCACCACCCTCGCCGAGTACCACCGCGATCAGGGCCGCAATGTACTGCTGCTGATGGACAGCCTGACCCGCTTCGCCCGCGCCCAGCGTGAAATCGGCCTGGCGGTGGGCGAACCGCCGACGCGGCGCGGTTACCCGCCCTCATTCTTTTCCGCTTTGCCGCGCCTGCTGGAGCGCGCGGGCCCCGGTCCTACCGGCAGCATTACCGCGCTGTACACCGTGCTGACTGAAGGCGATGCCGCCAGTGATCCGGTGGCCGAAGAGGCGCGTTCGATCCTCGACGGGCATATCGTCCTCAGCGCCGAATTGGCCCAGCGCAACTACTTCCCGGCGGTCGACGTGCTGCGCAGCCGCAGCCGCTTGATGGAACAGGTCGCGGGTGAGGAACACAAACGCTTGGCCATGCGCATCCGTGAATTGATGGCGCGATATGGCGAGATCGAAATGCTCATCCGCGTGGGCGAATACTCCGCCGGCAGCGACCCGCTGGCCGACGAAGCTATCACCCGCCACGCCGCTATCGAAGCGTTCCTGCGCCAGAACGCCGGCGAGCCGAGCAACCTGGAACAGACCCTGATCCGCATGCGCCAGGTGTTGGCATGAGACTCCAGGGACGTACGCAAAACCCCTGTGGGAGCTGGCTTGCCTGCGATTGCGGTACACCAGCCACACAAGCGTTGGCTGACCCACTGCTATCGCAGGCAAGCCAGCTCCCACAGTTGATCTCCATCGAATTACAGATTGTCGTGCTGGCATCAGAAAGGAAAACGCCTCATGAAAACCAATGAATTGCGCACCCTGCAAACCCTGCGGGTGTTGCGCGAACAGCGCGCCGCCAGCCAACTGGCTGCCCAGCAGCAACGCTGCGAGCAAACCCACGGCGAGCTGACCGACGCCAAGGAGCAACTGCGCCTGCACCGCGAAGCAATCGCCGAGGAAGCGCGGCAGGTGTATGCCTCGCTCACCGAAGGTTTGTCGGTCGCCAGCTGGCAGGCCGCGCAGGACCGCCTGCGCGGGCTGTCGGATGACCAGCAGTTGCTGGAAAACGACGTCACCCACGTGTCCACTACCCTGCAAAGCCAGGAGCGTGAGCGTGACCTGTTTCGCCAGGAACGCTTGAGCCGTCAGCGCCAATCCGACGCCTGGCAAAGCCTGCTGGAAGGGCGCGAAAGCGATGAGCGGCGCATGGGCGAACTGCGCGACGAAGGCGTCGGCACATGATCGCAGCCCTTGCCGACCCACTGTCGCCGTGGCTGACCCATTACGACCCGGCGCTGCTGGCGCTGCATAACCAACTGCACCGTCGCCGTCGCCCGTGGCAGGGCCGCTGCGCCGGTCAGGACTTGCGCGTGAGCTGGGCCGCCGAGCCGCACACCCTCAGCGCCCCGCGCGATGTGCTGCTGTTGCTGGGCCGCGCCCCGGTGCGCCTGCGTTTACCGGCGGCCGCCCTGGAACAGGTGATGGTGCCGCTGGCGCTGCAGTTCGACGCACAACAGTTGCCGTCATTGCCGCGTTCGCTGCTGCTGGAACTGGCGGTGCTCGACCTGATCGAGACCCTGGAACCGCTGCTCGGCCATCCCGTGCAACTACTTGAAGCCACCGAAGGTCTGGAACAACGGCCATTTGCCGTGCACCTGGCCTTGCAACTGAGCTTTGGCAATCAGCCCGCCATGAATGCGCAACTGGACCTGAGCGAAGGCGCCGCCGTGCTGATGGCGCAGTTGCTCGCGCAATACGGCGAAGTCGAGCCCGACCCGTTGCCTGCGCTGCGCCAGACCCTGGCCGTGGTGGCGGGGCGGCAGTGGCTCACCCTCGGCGAACTGCGCAGCCTGCGCCCCGGTGATGTGCTGATGCTGGAACAGGGCTCGGGTTTGCTGCTCGACCTGGACGGCCGCTTGCAGGCCCGCTGCCAACACCAGGGTGACTCGCTGCGTGTGCAGGAAGAATTGAAAGCGCCCCTTTTGGACATGGAGAACACGATGACTGACGTTGATGCGGCTGCGGCCCTGGATGACTTGCCGCTGAAACTGGTGTGCCAGGTCGGCAGCCTGGAACTGACCCTGGCGCAATTGCGCGAGCTGGGCGCCGGCAGCCTGTTGCAGCTCAACACGCCTGGCGTCGATAACGTCGACCTGATGGTCAACGGCCGCCGCGTCGGCCAGGGCCAACTGGTAAAGATCGGTGATGGCCTGGGTGTGCGCCTGCTGAGTTTTGCCACCCCATGACCGGTTATCAGCCAAACCTGATCGAGATCATCCTGGTCGTCGCGACGATCGGGTTGATTCCGTTGGCAGTGGTGACGCTCACCGGTTTCATGAAGATTTCGGTGGTGCTGTTCCTGATCCGCAACGCCCTCGGGGTACAACAGACCCCGCCGAACCTGGTGCTGTATGGCATCGCGCTGATTCTGTCGGTGTACGTGACCACGCCGCTGATTGGCGACATGTACCGGCAGGTGGAGGGCCGCGACCTCAACATCGAGCATGTGGAGCAGCTCAAGGATTTGGGGGATGCCCTGCGCCCGCCGTTGCAGGCGCACTTGAAGCGGTTCGCCAATGAGTCCGAGCGCGGCTTTTTTGTGCAGGCCACCGAGACCATCTGGTCGCCGGAAGCCCGCGCCGACTTGCGTGACGACGACCTGGTGGTGCTGATTCCGGCGTTTGTCAGCTCGGAACTGACCCGTGCCTTCGAGATCGGCTTTCTGCTCTACATCCCGTTTCTGGTGGTGGATTTGCTGGTGTCCAACGTGCTGATGGCGATGGGCATGTCGATGGTCTCGCCTAACCTGATTTCCATCCCGCTGAAGATCTTTTTATTCGTGTCGTTAAGCGGCTGGTCGCGCCTGATGCACGGTCTGATTCTGAGTTACGGCGGCTGAACCCTGCAGGGTAAGTGTGCATTGAAGGGGTGAGTGATGGGCCAGGATGTATTTTTATCGTTGATGAAACAGGCGCTGATGACGGTGCTGATGCTCTCCGCCCCGGCGCTGGGCGTGGCGATTATCGTGGGCTTGAGCGTGGGGCTGTTCCAGGCGTTGACGCAGATCCAGGACCAGACCCTGCCCCAGGTGGTGAAGCTGGTGGCGGTGCTGCTGACCATCGTATTTCTGGGCCCGGTACTCGCCGGGCAAGTGGCGGAACTGGGCAGCCAGGTGCTGGACAATTTCCCGATGTGGACGCGCTGACCGCCCATGGATGCCAGCCTTACCGCGCAGTTTCTGGAGGTCGCCTACCCGGTGATCAGCTCCGCCTCGCTCGCCGCCTGCCGGGCCATGGGCGTGGTGGTGATCACCCCGGCGTTCAACCGTTTGGGCCTCACCGGGATGATTCGCGGCTGTGTGGCCGTGGCCATTTCGATTCCGATGTTTTTTCCGGTGTTTGAAGCGCTGACGTCGATGCCCGAACACGGCAGCGTGTTTATCGCCGGGTTACTGATCAAGGAGTTTTTGATCGGCATTCTGATTGGCCTGCTGTTCGGCATTCCGTTCTGGGCCGCCGAGGTGGCGGGGGAGTTGATCGACCTGCAACGCGGCTCGACCATGGCGCAGCTGGTGGACCCGTTATCATCCGGGGAGTCCAGTGTGATGGCGACGTTGCTCACGGTGATGCTGATCACGCTGTTCTTCATGTCCGGCGGTTTTATTCTGATGGTCGACGGTTATTACCACAGCTACCAGCTGTGGCCCGTGACCTCGTTCACCCCGGTATTCGCCAGCTCCGCGTTGCTGGCGGTGTTGTCGATTCTCGACCAGATCATGCGCGTGGGCGTGCTGATGGTGTCGCCGTTGTTGATCGCGCTGCTAGTGACTGACCTGATGCTCGCTTACCTGTCGCGCATGGCGCCGAACCTGCATATCTTTGACCTGTCGTTGCCGGTGAAGAACCTGTTTTTCTCGATCCTGATGGTGATCTACATCGGTTTTCTGATTCCGTTGATGCTTGACCAATTGGCGGAGTTTCGCGGCACTGTCGAACTGCTCAAAACCCTGGCAGGCATGGAGTAGCCATGGCTGATACCAGCGAAGAGAAATCCCAGCCGGCCACGGACAAAAAGCTCAGGGACGCGCGCGAGAAAGGCCAGGTTGCCAAGAGCCAGGACCTGGTGTCGGGCATGGTCATCCTGTTTTGCACCTTGTGCATTTCGATCCTCGCGCCGCGGGCCAAAGCCCAGGTCACCGCCTTGATCGACCTCACCGCGCAAATCTACGTCGAGCCGTTCGCCACTGTGTGGCCCCGGGTGCTCGACCATGCCGAGCAACTGGTGATAGGCATCACCTTGCCGGTCATGGCGGTGACCACCGGCGTGGTGATCCTGACCAACATCATCACCATGCGCGGCTTTGTGTTCTCGGTGGACCCGATCAAACCCGAGTTCAAACGCATCAACCCGGCCGAGGGTATGAAGAAGATCTTTGCCTTGCGCAACCTGGTGGAGTTCATCAAAGGCTTGATCAAGGTGCATGTGCTGGCGATCGCGTTTTACGTGGTGGGCAAGCATGCGTTGCAGGCGCTGATGGAGTCGTCGCGGTGTGGCGCCGAGTGTATGGAGTCGACGTTTTTTCTGGTGCTCAAACCGTTGGTGTTCACGGTGTTGTGCGCGTTCATCCTGGTCGGCGCGGTGGACGTGATCATGCAGCGCTGGCTGTTCGGCCGCGACATGAAAATGACCCGCAGCGAAACCAAGCGCGAGCGCAAGGACATCGACGGCGACCCGCTGATCAAAAGCGAACGGCGGCGCCAGCGCAATGAAATGCAGGCACTGGCGACTAAACTCGGCTTGGGCCGCGCCTCGATGATGATTGGTACCACCGATGGCTGGGTGATCGGTGTGCGCTACGTGCGCGGCGAGACGCCGGTGCCGGTCATCGTCTGCAGAGCGCCACCCGAAGAGGCATTGCTGATGTTGCAGGAGGCGTATGACCTGGGCATTCCCCATGCACCGGACAAAGGCCTGGCAGCGGAGATCGCCCGCCGGACCGTGCCGGGCGATCCGGTGCCGGATGCATCGTTCCAGGCCGTCGCGGACTGGCTGGTAGCCGCACGCCTGATCTGAGGGCTCATACCTGTGGAAAGTGCGTGTCGTATTCCAGGCTGAGTGTCGTCCCGGCCCCTACCGTTTGTTCAGCCCCGTTGACGATCACCTGGTAGGTGCCCTCAACGCTGGGGGCGATAGGTTCATGGGAAAACGTGTCCCGTCCTGACTAAAACAAATGAAGGCGGTTTTTATTCCCGTCATAGTGGCGAGCGGGCTTCTTGTGGCAAGCAGGCTTACTGTGGCGAGCGGGTTTCTTGTGGCGAGCGGGCTTGCCCCGCGTTGGGCTGCGAAGCAGCCCTAAAACCGGCCACCTCGGTTTAACTGAAAGACCGCAGTGGCCCTGATGGGGCTGCTTCGCAGCCCAACGCGGGGCAAGCCCGCTCGCCACAACGAATCACCCACCACAGACTTATTCCCAGGATAGCCGTGCATTGCGCCGTTCCAGGGCCCTGGCGGCGAAAAACACCGCCGAAGCCAGCAGCACGTAAAACACCGCCGTCAGCGTGTAGGTCTTGAAGAACTCGAAGTTGCCGCCGGCCAGTTCCTGCATGCGCGCAAAAAACTCCGGGTACTGCACCAGAAACGCGATGGAACTGTCTTTGAGGTTGTAGATGATCTGGTTGGTCAGCGCGGGAATCGAGGTGCGCAACACTTGGGGAAGGATGATGCTCGTGTAGATCTGGGCGTCCGTGAAGCCTTGCGCGGTGGCGGCTTCCAGTTGGCTTTTGTCCAGGCCGTTATAGGCCGTCAGTAAATAAGCCGCATTGTAGGCACCCACGTTGGCGGTAAACCCGATCACCATCACTTCAAACGGGCTGAGCCGCAGCCCCAGTCCCGGCAGGCCGTAGTAAAGAATATAAATAATGCAGATCAGCGGCGTACCGATGAAAAACGACTTGTACGCCTCGACACTCCTGGCCACCCAGGCACGCCGGCTCAAGCTCAAGAAGAACACCAGCACGCCCAGCGCGAAGCCCGTCACCGAAACGGTCAGCGTCAACTTGATGGTCGCCAGGATGCCCGACGCGATCAACGGCCACTGCTCGAGGAAGTCCTGGTAATAGCTGAACCAGCTGTCAATCATGGCGTTTTTTCCCGAAAAACCACGCGACTTCGGGAATCTGCGCGTGCAAGGCCAGTTGTGCAACCGAGCCTTGGGCGACGATTTTCCCCGCGTACATGAACACCACGTTCTGGCTGATCTGATCGGCGAAGGCGATGTCGTGCGTCACGCACACCGTGGTGATCTTCCGGGCTTCGAGCTTCTTGATCAGCAATGCCACTTCCTGACTCATCAAGGGGTCCAGCGCCGAGGTGGGCTCGTCCAGAATCACGATTTCAGGCTTCATCACCAAGGCTCGGGCCAGTGCAACACGCTGCTTCTGGCCACCGGACAGTTGTGCCGGGAACTTCTTTTCGTGGGCGGCCATATCAAAGTAGGCCAGCTCTTCCAGCGCCAGGGCCCGCGCTTCTTCGCGGCTTTTTCCTTGAAGCTTGCGCAAACCGAGGGTGATGTTATCCAGCACGCTCAGGTGCCGGTAGAGGGCGAAGTTCTGAAAGACAAACCCGATGTTCTTGCGCAGCTTGCGGATATCCAGTTGCGGGCGGAGCAGGTCTTCGCCATGAAACAGAATCGACCCCTGATCAGGCCGCTCCAGAAGATTCATGCAGCGAATCAAGGTGGTCTTGCCGCAGCCCGAAGGTCCCATGATCACCAGCGTGTCCCCGGCATGCACAGTCAGGTCGATGCCATTGAGCACCGCATGATCGCCAAATGTTTTTACCAGGTTGCTTATTTGCAGGATCGACATGTCTTTCTTCCGGGTATCACTGATCATCAAAGCGGCGCCGAATAGTCCGCATCGCCAGGGCGAAAATTTTATAGATGCAAAAGTACATGAGGCCCGCGACAAGGTAGATGTTCACGCCCAGCGAAGTGGAGGCCGTGAGCGCTTTGGCTTGCCCGAGAATCTCGGTGAAACCGACGGTGTAGGCGAACGGCGTGTTTTTCAGAATGGCGGTCAGCTCATTCATCACGCCGGGCAGAGAGAAGCGCAACATTTGCGGCAGCTCAATGTAAAAGACCACTTGCCGGTCACTGAAGCCCATCGCTTGGGCCGCCACCCGTTCATTGAGCTCGACCGAACCCAGTGCACCCCTGAAGACTTCGGAGAGGTAAGCCCCGCCAATCACCCCCAGGCTGAGGTTCATCGCGATCATCGGCGAGGGGCGAATACCCAGGCTCGGCAAGCCGAAATACACGAGAAACAGCAGTACCAGCACCGGAATCGAGCGAACGACGAACACCACGGCGCTCAGCACGGCGCCGGTACGATGGCCGGAAAGCCGCCGTAACACGGCGACCCCCAACCCCAATGCGAAGGCGGTGATGAAGCACGACAGCGTGATATAGAAAGTCGCCACGACACCGTGCAACAACAGCCCTATGACATCGAAGAACTGACGATCAAACATCAGTTACGACTTCAACCACTTGTCCATGATGGCGGCCAGCTTCTGCGGGCCCAATTCTTTCAGGTAGGCATCAAAGTCCGCACGGATCGGCGAGCCTTGCTGGAAGGCAAAACCGAGGTGGTCAACGCCCTTGAAAGAGTAGCTGACGGTGATCGGCAGTTTCTGGTGATACTTATAGTTGTCGTACACGGGCTCTTCGATAAAGGCCAGATCGAGGTTGCCGTTTTGTAGATCAGTTATCACTTCATTGTACGAAGGGTACAACTTGGCATCGGCAACTTTGTAAATGCCTTTGGGTTCCAGGTCGTTTTTGATCAAGTCGGCGTAAGCCATGCCGCGCGGGTAGCCGATGCTGTACTTCTTCAGCTGCGACAAGTCAGTCAAGGTGAGTTTTTTGGATTCCAGGCTCACCAAGTTAAAAGAGTTCTCATAATATGGGATCGAGAAGTCCATTACTTTCTTGCGCTTGTCGGTAATTGAGATACCCGAGAAGGCCAGGTCCGCTTGTTTACTGGCCACTGCGCCCAGCATACCGTCCCAGTCGTACTCGGTGGTCTTGATCGTGCAACCGCGTGACTTGCAGTAACCGTTGAAGATTTCCAGGTCCACGCCTTGCAGCTTGCCGCTCTGGTCCTTGAACAGCATCGGTGGCGAGTTAGGGGAAACCGCGACCTCAAGGGTTTTCCCTTTCAGCAGGTCGTTCGCAGACGCCGCGGCGGCGACCAGGCTCAACAGGGATGCAAACATTATTTTTTTCAAGCTTCGCATATCACTCTCTCATAAAGATTCAGGGAACAAACCAAGAAGGTTTCAGCCAGTTGAGACCTGTGATCCATCACACATTCACAGATAACTCTCCCAAGGGATACGGGTGAGCATCTATTTCCAAATGGGTTATTTACACAGTCAAAAGAGTAATAAGCATATAGCTATACATCGCTTTGGACGGTGAAGAGTAAAAGCACTAATAAGGGGATCCAATAATCCTGCGACTAATAGAACTGGATCCAATCATGCGTACTTTACCGTGTAGTGTTTATGATACTGACACGGTTGGACTACTACAAATGAAATGGTTCAACGGCTAAATTTAGTTTTAGTATTAAACCGTAGTTGATTGGAGTTTAGCGTTAATACCCGGACAGCAAATGACCGTCTGAATCCGAGGCCTGGTGATGCTGTTCAGGGGAACCCCGTAGTCGGGGCTCCCTGATGTGCCCTCAAGCTCAGCCGTTATCTACATCGTGATAAGGGCCGCCATAGCCATCACCCACCCGCCAGGTGATGTTGTGGTTGTCATCGGTCCACTCCGACGGTTTGAGCGAGTACTTGAAGTCCTCCGACCTGCGGTTATTCCCGTCGCCGATATAGTCCGCGTGATCTCGTTGGTGGTCACCGCTGCCAATGGTTGCACGGGCATCCCACTCGCTTTTGCGGAAATCAAAAATGCTCTGGTCCTGCGGTGCATCGCGCTGGCCCCAGTCCGACAGGTAGGTTTGCAGCCACACGTAGGCTTCATCGCCATTGGGTTTGAGCAAGCCGTCCTGTTTGAAGTCCTGGATCTGGTCCCAGTTCTGCATCGAGATCTTGTGCAGTTTGTGCGATTGCACGGTGCTGAGGATTGCGCCGACAAACGACAGCGCGCCGGAGATGAGGAAGCCCACCGGACCCAGGAACGGAATGACCCGACCGGTGATGCCCAGGGTGGTGAGCACACCGCCGCCAGCCGCCACCAGGCTGCTGACGCCGCCGGCCATGGACAGCGAACCGGAGGCGATTTTGATCGGGTCCTTTTCGCGCACGCCGTCACGCAGGGTGAAGGCGGCCTGGACCACGCTGATCACGCCGCCCGCCACGTCAGTGGCCATGCCGATGACCTTGATCGCGCTGCTCGCGAACTTGGCGCCAAAGCCTGCGCCGGCCACGCCGCCACGGCTGGCGATGCCTTTTTCGATGCCTTCCTGAACCTTCTTCGCGCCTTCATCGCTCCAGCCGCCGCTGTTGAGCACCTTGCCCACGTCTTTGCCATCGTCCATGGCCTGGTCGACGATGTCGAAGTACTTCTTCTGGATGGCTTCGGCGTCCTTGGGCAGGGCGTGGTAACCCTCGCCAGGCTTGGCCCACAGGTCGGGCAGGGAACGGTCGAAACCCATCAGTTTGTAGGCGTTGGTGCCGCGCAGTTTGTCGTAGACCTTCAGGCCCAGCGTGGCGAAGTGCGAGCCGGTGCCGAGGAAACCCAGGAAGTCGTTGGCGATGCCCAGGCGTTTCATCGGCGTGTTCGCCAGCTTGCCGCCTTGGCCCGCCAATTGGTAGACGATACGGCCCATGCCGATGGCGCCGCCGACCGAGCCGAGCACGCCGTTGTCTTTGAGGAAGGTCAGGTTCTTCACGAACGAACTGCGGTTCTCTTCGCTCAGGCTCGGCATGATTTCTTTGCTCACCGCGTGCTCGATATCGCTGAAGCTGATCACGCCGTTTTTCTGCCAGGTGTCGCCCAGGGAAATCATTGCTTTGCCGAAATCGGCCGCCGCGCCCTTGTCCTTGAGCAACTGGTCGACAAACTTGGAGTACACCCCCAGCGCCTGGCGCGGCAGGCCGTCGGCGCCGCCCTTGAGCATCGACAGGATTGCCATGGTGTTGTCGGTGGTGGCGAGTGCGGTGTTGTCGTCGCTGATCTTGCTCGGGTCGTCCATCAGTTTTTCAACGGAGTCGGTATAGCCGTCGATTTGCAGGTTTTGCATGAAGCTATCGGCCTTGGCCGGGTCGATATCGGCGAGGGCGGTGTAGGCGGTCTGGATTTCCTGGGTGGCCAGTTCGGTCTTGCCGCTGTCCTGCAGGGACTTGATGTATTTGGTGAAACTCTCCGAGGAGGTGCTGTCGATCAGCTTCTGATGCACTTCGTCGACCTTGGCCTGGCCGCCATCGACCTTGCCCAGCGCCGCATCGTGGTTGGACTTGATGTCCGCCTGGATGGTCGAGTCGCCGAGCAGCTCGCCGATGGTCTTGTCGATGGACTTGGTGTCGAAGATGTTGTCGCGCACGTCCCGCGAGTTGACGTCGATCGGCGGGGTGGCAGTGCCCTGGTTGGTGAAACCGTGCTCGGGAATGATCGACATGCCGTTGTCGGCCATGCTCTTGGCTTCCACCGCGCGCAGGAACTTGGCGCGCGGGTCGTCCTTGCCGATGCTGCCGTCCTTGACCCCGGCGCGGTAGCTGTCTACCAGGGTTTTCATCGACAGGTCTTGCACGCTCAACGGGTTGCCGCTTTCGTCTTTTTCCGTGGTGGCGAGGCTGTCGACCGAGACGTCCTTGAGGGGCGGCAGGCCGTTGTCGGCGCGCAGTTTGTCGACGTCGGTGGTTTGCTGCGCAATATCGGTGCGGTAGCCCGAGATTTGCTCGAACATCTGCGGATTGCTGTCTTCGCTGACGACGATTTTTTCTTCGCTGCCACCCGGTTTGTGTTGGGTGAAAGCGATCAGGCCAGGGCCGTAATCGCCGACGCCGCCGACGCTCATGATGTCTTCAGTGGACGATAGATACGCATCCGGTCCGGCCAGGCTGTAGCCGTCGCCCTTGGCTTTCTCGATGCCGGCCAGGGTCTGGCCCTTGGTGGTGTAGGCGGCGAAGGCCTCGGGGGTGATGTCTTTGGAGACCACCAGCAGTTTGCCGTCGGCCCCATTGACGACGAGGATGCCATCGATGGGCGCGTCAACCTTGCTGATGTCGCCCAGCTTGAGGCTGGCTTCGTCTTTGCGCAGCAGTTCCTGGCCGGGCAGGGACTGGGCGTTTTTGATGTAGTCGAATGCTTGAGTGCCTTCGCTTGCGTGCACGGCGTGCAGGAAGTTGTAGAGGCTGCTGCCGGCATTGGGGTTGGGGTTGCTGAGGTCGGCGCCGGGCTGCGGCAGGGCGGCCTCGGATTGGCTGATCATGTATTTCTTGCCCTGGTGCTCGAACAGGATTACCCCGGATTTCTGGTCTTCGGAGGTGACCTTGAGCTGGCTGAAATCCAGGTCGCCGGGCAGGCTGGTGACTTCTTCATAACCCTTGGCTTTGCCGTCGGCGAGGGCTTCTTTGGTCACGCCGGCGCTGTTGAAGCTGGCGAAGGCTTGAGGCGTGAGTTCTTCGGAAATCACCAGGGTCTGGCCGCTGGCCATTTCGACTTTGACCACGCCGTCTTTGGCTTCACCGACTGACTTGATATTGGCCAGGCGTACGGTGGGGTCGTCTTCGCGCAGCAATTGCTGGTCGGGGTTGCCCAGGGCTTCGCGGATTTCTTTGCCGGCAGGGGTGCCTTGGGTTTCTGCCAGGGTGTGCAGCAGGTCGTAGAGTGGCGTGCCTTCGTCTGGGCCGCCCTGGTTGACGGGTGCTACCGCGTGGCCGAAGTGCAGGCCTTTCAGGGTGTCGAAGCCTTCCTGGACGTTTTCGGCGCCCTCGCGGGTGATCTTGAATTTGGCGCCGTCTTGTTCGAAGTAGATGACGCCGGTGTCTTTGTCTTCGGACACGACCTTGAGTGTGTCGATGTCGAGCTTGGCGGGGAGGGCGGTGACTTCCTTGTAGTCATCGGGTTTGATTTCGCTGGGCTTTTTCAAGCCTTCGCCGGCGTGTGTGGCGAGTACTTTGGGCTTAAAGGTTTTATCGCCTGACCCGGCGGCCGCCAAGGTTTTGGCTTTGTTCAGCAGCGCGTCGAAGATGCGTTCGGGGGCTTTGGTTTCAGCTGCGCGCGGTGAGGCGGCTTTTTCGGGTCGGTTGATCATTGTTCAGTCCATGTGAGTGGGGGCGCACGAGGACTCGATATTAGGCGCTGAAGGGGTGTGAAAATGGGATGGGGGGTGAGATCGCACAAGCTTTCACAGCTGTGAAATGAGGGGGGATTGGGTGTATATCCGTTATTTGTGTGATGGCTGATTAGGGTTCCGCCCTTACGGCCATGCCTTTCAAGGTCTTGGTTTAAAATCCCCCCAACTATTACGGTCAGGATGACTAAACGATGTGGGAAAAGGTCCTAGAGCGGTTTGAAAAACACGCACCAGCCAGTGTCATGACCAAGCTGGTATTGGAGCAGGCAGTACCTGCCGAGTGGGTGGACAAGGTCTTTGACGATCACCGTCAACGTCAGTACTCCCGAGAGCTTCTGTTTTCAAACGTTGTTGAGCTAATGTCCCTTGTTTCATTAGGCCTGCGCCCCTCACTACATGCAGCCGCGCGTAAAGCGGAGGGGCTTTCGGTGAGCCTTGCGGCGCTCTATGACAAGGTCAATAGAACTGAGCCCGAGCTGCTTCGGGCGCTGATTTCGGGTAGTGCCGAGCGCTTGGAACCGACCATTAAAACGCTCGGTCATTCATCGATTCTGCCCGGCTGGAAGTTGCGTGTTATCGACGGTAATCACTTGCCTTCCACACAAAAGCGTCTAGGCCCTTTGCGTACTGAACGAGGTGCGGCTCGCCCAGGATTTTCCGTAGTGGCCTACGACCCCGACCTGGATTTAGTCGTTGATATTCAGCCCTGCGAAGACGCCCACGCCAGCGAGCGAGTCAGTGTTTTACCGCTGCTGGCCCGCGCAAGCGCGGGCCAGTTGTGGATGGCAGATAGGCTTTATTGCACGTTGCCGGTGCTGCAAGCCTGCGAGGACACCGGGGCTTCATTCATCGTGCGCCAGCACAGCAAACATCCGCGCCTGATGCAAGAAAGCGACTGGCAAGAGTCAGGTCGCGTAGAGAGCGGAACAGTTCGCGAACAGATCATCGAGGTCAAAGGTGGTCGTCGCTGGCTGCGCGTTGAGTTGAGCCTGCAAACAGCAAATGACTCTGGTGATTTGGTGATGTGGTTCTGGAGCAATTTGCCTGACACCGTCAGCGCCTGCCAAATAGCTGATTTGTATCGTCGCCGCTGGAGCATTGAAGGAATGTTCCAACGGCTTGAAGCGGTACTGGACAGTGAAATTAAAAGCCTTGGAAGCCCTAAAGCCGCGCTGCTGGGGTTTGCCTCGGCCGTTCTGGCTTACAACGTTTTGTCGGTTCTAAAGCGCAGCGTTGACCAGGCACACCGCGAAACGCAGCCAGAAGGCTGGGAGGCCTCAATCTTCCATTTGGCGGTGCACGTGCGCAGCGGTTATGAGGGAATGCAGATCGCTTTGCCAGCAGAGAACTTCCCCCTCGAAAAGACCTCGCAAGGGCTGGCAGAGCGATTGCTGGCTCTAGCGAGGTTAATCAAACCTAAGGCCGTCGCAAAAAGCCCACGAGGCCCTAAAGTCGCAAAACCCAAGGAATGGCTGGAAGGAAAGGCCGCGCGGGTTCACGTCTCAACCGCTCGGGTGCTCAAAGCTGCCAAGTCAAATAAACAGGCTGAAACATGACTTTAAACGGCTTTTAAACACTGACCTTGAAAGGCATGGCCCTTACGGCGGGTCACTTT
>NZ_MSDF01000059.1:100626-119340 GCF_002022275.1 Pseudomonas fluorescens | reverse complement strand
CCCACATTTGGATCTCCATTTTGTCTGGGGGAACGCGGTCTGCTCTAGCAAAAACAGCGCTTTGATCCAACCACTCAGGTCGGCTCTCAGGCCGCCGTGCTTTAGATTTTGATCTTGATCTGAGGCGCCCCGTTAACCACGCTGGCCGAACGCAGGCTTGAATCCGTGGGTAACCCGGCAGGACGCCGGGTTAGCCGCGCTGGGCCAAGGATGGCCCATCGCGGCGGCCCACGGATTCAAGCCGGAGTGAGGGCACACCGAGCCTAGGCGAGGTGCCGAGTGTTGGGGCAAGAGCCCTTTGGTTACTTTGGGGCTCTTTTCCAAAGTGACCCGCCGTAAGGGCGGAACCGATATAAGCCATCACCCAAACAACGGATATGTACTCACCAGACCATCTCCCAAGAACGCAAAAACGGCGCCCAAAGGCGCCGTTCTGTCTACTGCATCAGCTTAAGCGATCAAACGCCCAACACCGCGTGCTGCACCAGAGTGAGCAACGGCTGCGGGTAAACACCCAGGAAGAACGCAAGCAGAGCGATGGCCAGCAGCATCACGCCGCCTGCCTTCTGTTCCCAATGCAGCTCGGCATCCACACGGCGCAGGTTTGGCTCGATCAGGTACAGGGTCACCATCACACGCAGGTAGTAGAACACGCCAATGGCACTACCCAGCACCAGGGAGGCGACCAACCACCATTCATGGGCTTCAACACCGGTAGCGACGATGTAGAACTTGCCGATAAAGCCCGCAGTCAGCGGAATACCCGCCAGCGACAGCATCATCACGGTCAGTACGGCAGTCAGGTACGGACGGCGCCAGAACAGGCCGCGATACTCGTACAGGGCGTCGGCGTCACGGCCTTTGAACGGCGAAGACATCAGCGTAATCACGCCGAATGCACCCAGGCTGGTGATCACGTAGGTGACCAGGTACACGCCCATGGCCTCCACGGCCAGGCCTTTGCTCGCCACCAGGGCGATCAGCAGGTAGCCGAAGTGAGCGATGGAGGAGTAACCGAGCAGACGCTTAAGGTTGTTCTGGGTCAGCGCCAGCAGGTTACCGAACAGGATCGACGCAATGGCGATCACGGTCAGCACGGTGCTCAGCACGCCGGTGTTGGCAGCAGGGGAGATCTGGAACAGACGCACCATCACCGCAAACACTGCAACCTTGGACGCGGTCGCCAGGAACGCAGCCACCGGCGCCGGGGCGCCTTCGTATACGTCCGGGGTCCACAAGTGGAACGGCACCAGGGAGAGCTTGAATGCCAGGCCGATCAGCATCATCGCCAGGCCGAGTTGGGCAATCGGCGCAGGCATGTGGGTGGTGGCCAGAGCGTGACCGATACCGGTGAAGCTCAGGCTGCCGGCTTCTGCGTAGAGCAGGGCCATACCAAACAACAGGAACGCGGAACCGGCGGCCGACAGCACCATATATTTGATGCCGGCTTCCAGCGAGCGCTTGTTGAAGAACGCGTAAGCCACCAGGCCGTAGGTCGGGATCGACAGCAGTTCCAGGCCGATGAACAAACCGGCCAGGTGCTGTGCGCTGACCAGCACGATGCCACCGGCCGCAGCCAGCAGGATCAGCAGGTACAACTCTTCCTTGTTGCCCGGGTAGCCGGTGCCGCCTTCGCCGAGGTAAGCGTGGGCGAGGGTGACGCAGGCCAGTGTCGCCACAAGGATCAACGCGATGTACAGCAGCGCGAAGTCATCGATCATCATCAAAGGCGTCACCGCCAGTGGCGCGACCTTGAGGGCCGGAATGATCGACAGCAGGGCCAGGTTCAAACCGGCACAGGACAGCAGGAACGTTTGCGAGTGATTGCGGCGCCAGGCGATTGCCAGCATCACCGCCACAACGGTGAGGCTGGTAATCAGCAGCGGCGCAAGCGCGATAAAGTGTTGGATCGTGAATTCCATAGCGCTCTTACCGGGCCGAAGCGAGTTGAGAGAAGGCGGTGCCGAACCACTGCTGCACGCCATGCATCGTCGCGGCAGAAGTGTCCAGGAACGGTTGCGGGTACACGCCGATGTAGATCAGCAGTACCGCAAGGCCGAGCACCATGATCAGTTCGCGAGCATCCATCCCTTGCAGGACGGTGTCGGACTTGGCCGGGCCGAAGTAGGCGCGGTGGATCATGATCAGCGAGTAAACCGAACCAAACACCAGGCCCGAGGTAGCAATGGCACTGATCCACGGCGTCTGCACAAACGCGCCCATCAGGATCAGGAACTCGCCGATGAAGTTACCGGTGCCCGGCAAGCCCAGCGACGCGGCAGCGAAGAACAGGCTGATGGCGGGCAGGTACGCGATGCGCGACCACACGCCACCCATTTCACGCATGTCACGGGTGTGCAGGCGCTCGTACAGCTGACCACTGAGGATAAACAGCGCGGCGGCCGAAACACCGTGGGCCAACATCTGGATCACTGCGCCTTGCAGCGCCAGCTGGCTGCCGGAGTAGATGCCGATCAGTACGAAGCCCATGTGGGAAACGGACGAGAAGGCAATCAGACGCTTGATGTCGGTTTGTGCGAAGGCCAGGAAAGCACCGTAGAAGATCCCGATCAGACCGAGGGTCATGGCGATCGGCGCGAACTCGGCCGAGGCATTCGGGAACAGCGGCAGGGCGAAACGCAGCAGGCCGTAAGCGGCGGTCTTCAACAGGATACCGGCCAAGTCGACCGAGCCTGCCGTTGGCGCCTGGGCGTGAGCATCCGGCAGCCAGGAGTGGAACGGTACGACCGGCAGCTTCACCGCGAAGGCGATGAAGAAGCCGAGCATCAGGATGTACTCGGTGGTGAGTGACATCTTGGTTTTCAACAGGTCGGCGTAGTTGAAGGTAATCACGCCGGTGTTGTTGAAGTTGACCAGCACCAGACCGACGATCGCCACCAACATGATCAGGCCGGAAGCCTGGGTGAAGATGAAGAACTTGGTCGCCGCGTAAATCCGGGTTTTCTTGCCGTCCGAAGAACTGTGACCCCAGAGCGCGATGAGGAAGTACATCGGCACCAGCATCATTTCCCAGAAGAAGAAGAACATGAACAGGTCCAGCGCAAGGAACACGCCGACAACACCGCCCAGGATCCACATCAGGTTCAGGTGGAAGAAGCCCACGTGACGCTGAATTTCTTTCCAGGAGCAGAGTACCGAGAGGATACCCAGCAGGCCGGTCAGCAGGATCATCAACAGCGACAGGCCGTCGAGGGCCAGGTGCACGTTGATGCCGAAGCGCTGGATCCACACGTGCTTGAACTCAAGCGCGAAGGTGGGATCGGCACCCGGTGCCGGAGCGAATGAATAGTCGCCATGGGCCCACAGCCAGAGGCCGAGCGCGAGTTCCAGGGACATGGTCAGCAACGCAATCCAGCGGGGGAGGGTGGCGCCGAAGCGTTCACCCATCCAGCAGAGCAGGCCGCCGATAAAGGGGATCAGGATTAGCCAGGGCAGAATCATGACAGGCTCGTTTCCTTTCGCAGGTTCGCAAAGTTCAAAAGGTTCATAGTCAGACCGCTACCAAAACGATGGCGCCGATCACCAGCACGGCACCGATGGCCATGGAGGCTGCATACCAACGCAATTGACCGGTTTCGCTGCGGCTCAGGGCGGTGTGACCGGCCTTGGCGGCGCGCGGGATCAAACCGATGGTCTGGTCGAGCGGGTCTTTGCGCAGTACGTGGCTGATGGCCAGGTAAGGCTTGACGAACAGTTTGTCGTAGATCCAGTCGAAGCCCCAGGCAGCGAACCACCAGGCCGACAGGAAGCGGCCGATGCCACTGTTGGCAACGGTCGTCACGAAGCGACGCTTGCCGAGGAACAGCAACGCGGCCAGCAGGATACCGGCGATGGCGATGGCGCCCGAGGCGATTTCCAGGCTGTGCTTGGCGGCGCCACCGGCATGGCCGGCGCTTTCCGGCAGTACACCGGCCAGTGGTGGCGTGATCAGCGCGCCGATGAAGGTCGACAGCACGATCAGTACCGACAGCGGCAACCAGTGGGAAATGCCGTGGCCTGCGTGTGCTTCGGTCTTGGCTTCACCGTGGAACGTGATGAAGATCAGGCGGAAGGTGTACAGCGAGGTCATGAACGCACCGACCAGGCCTGCGTACAGCAGGTTCTGGTTACCGCTGGCGAAAGCTTCCCAGAGGATTTCGTCTTTCGAATAGAAACCTGCGGTCACCAGCGGCAGGGCAGCCAGCGCGGCACCACCGACGATGAAGCTGGCGTAGGCCAACGGCAATTTCTTCCACAGGCCGCCCATCTTGAAGATGTTCTGCTCGTGGTGGCAGGCAACGATCACCGCACCGGAAGCGAGGAACAGCAGGGCCTTGAAGAAGGCGTGGGTCATCAGGTGGAAGATCGCCGCGTCCCAGGCACCAACGCCGAGGGCCAGGAACATGTAGCCGATCTGGCTCATGGTCGAGTAGGCGAGGATACGCTTGATGTCGGTCTGCACCAGCGCGGCGAAGCCGGCCAGTACGAGTGTCACGCCACCGACCAGTCCTACAAGATGCAGGATTTCCGGCGCCAGGGTGAACAGGCCGTGGGTACGCGCGATCAGGTAGACACCGGCAGTAACCATGGTTGCGGCGTGGATCAGTGCGGAAACCGGGGTAGGACCGGCCATCGCATCTGCCAGCCAGGTTTGCAGTGGCAGTTGCGCGGATTTACCGACAGCGCCACCCAGCAGCATCAGGGTCGCCAGGGTGATCCAGAAGTCGCCGACCTGGAATTTCTGCGGCGCCAGCACCAGCAGTTCCTGGATATTCAGCGTGCCCACCTGTTGGAACAGGATGAACAGGCCGATGGCCATGAACACGTCGCCGATGCGGGTCACGATGAAGGCTTTAAGGGCTGCGTTACCGTTGTTGCGGTTGCTGTAGTAGAAACCGATCAACAGGTACGAGCACAGGCCCACGCCTTCCCAGCCGAAGTACAGGAACAACAGGTTATCGCCGAGTACCAGGAACAGCATGCTGGCGATAAACAGGTTGGTGTAGGCGAAGAAGCGCGAGTAACCGGCCTCACCGCGCATGTACCAGGACGCGAACAGGTGGATCAGGAAGCCCACACCCACCACCACGCCGAGCATGGTGATCGACAGGCCGTCGACGTAGAGGGCGAAGTTGGGCTTGAAGCCCTCCACCGACATCCACTGCCACAGCACCAGGGTGTAGTGGCCGCCTTCCGGCGGTGCCACGTTGAATTGCCAGATGACGTAGGCGGCCACGATGGCCGACAGGCCAATGGAACCCACGCCCACCAGGGCGGAGAGGTTTTCAGACCAGCGTCCACGGGAGAACGACAGCAGCAGGAAACCGATCAGGGGGAATACAAACGTCAGAAAGATCATGTTCATCCGCGCATCTCACTGGCAGCGTCGATATCAAGCGTGTGGAAGCGACGATACAGTTGCAGCAGGATCGCCAGGCCAATACTGGCCTCGGCGGCTGCCAGGCTGATCACCAGGATGAACATGACTTGTCCATCCGGCTGGCCCCAACGTGCACCCGCAACGATAAACGCCAGTGCGGCGGCGTTCATCATGATTTCCAGGCTCATCAACACGAACAGAATGTTACGGCGAACCATCAGGCCGACCAGGCCAAGGCAGAACAGGATGCCGGCGACCGCCAGACCATGCTCCAAAGGGATAGCAGGCATCGTCATTGCTCCTTGGCTTCGTTGCGGCCCAAGTGGAAGGCGGTGATGGCTGCAGCGAGCAGCAGCATCGAAGCCAGTTCGACCACCAGCAGGTACGGGCCGAACAGGCTGATGCCTACGGCCTTCGCGTCTACGGTGGTGTGGCCGATGGCCTGGCCGCTCTGGTGAGCGAACAGCACATACAGCAGTTCACCCAGCAGCAGGGCTGCCAGGATCACCGGGCCGAGCCAGATGCCGGGCTTGAGCCAGACGCGTTCCTGGGCGACCGAAGCCGGCCCGAGGTTGAGCATCATCACCACAAACACGAACAGCACCATGATGGCGCCGGCGTAGGCGATCACTTCCAGCACACCGGCGAATGGAGCGCCGAGTGCGAAAAAGGTCATGGCCACGGCGATCAACGAAATGATCAGGTAGAGCAGGGCGTGCACAGGATTGGTGTTGGTGATCACGCGAAGCGTGGACACCACTGCAATACCGGACGCGAAATAGAAAGCGAATTCCATCTTTCTTCCTTAAGGCAGCAAGCTCTTCACGTTGATCGGCTCGGCTTCGTTTTGTGCGGCGCCTTTCGGCTTACCGGCAACGGCCATACCTGCAACACGATAGAAGTTGTAATCAGGGTTTTTACCGGGACCAGAGATCAGCAGATCTTCTTTCTCGTACACCAGGTCCTGACGTTTGAACTCGGCCATCTCGAAATCCGGTGTCAGCTGGATTGCGGTGGTCGGGCAAGCTTCCTCGCAGAGGCCGCAGAAAATGCAGCGCGAGAAGTTGATGCGGAAGAAGTCCGGGTACCAGCGACCGTCTTCGGTTTCAGCTTTCTGCAGGGAGATGCAACCCACCGGGCACGCCACGGCGCACAGGTTGCAGGCTACGCAACGCTCTTCGCCATCGGGGTCGCGGGTCAATACGATGCGGCCGCGATAGCGCGGCGGCAGGTACACCGCTTCTTCCGGGTATTGCAGGGTGTCGCGTTTGCGAAAGCCGTGACCGAACACCATCACCAGGCTTCGCAACTGGGTACCGGTACCCTTAACGATGTCGCCAATATATTTGAACATGGGTCAAATCCTCACTGAACCGCGGCCGCTGGCGTGTTCAACAACACAACGGCAGCAGTCACCAGCAAATTGATCAGGGTCAGCGGCAGGCAGAATCTCCAGCTGAAATCCATCACCTGGTCATAGCGCGGGCGCGGAATAGAGGCGCGCAGCAGGATGAACAGCATGATGAAGAACGCCGTCTTCAAGAAGAACCAGAAGAACGCCAGTTGCGGCAGGATGTTGAACGGGCCGTGCCAGCCGCCGAAGAACAGCGTGACCAGCAGAGCCGAGATCAAGATGATGCCGATGTATTCGCCAACGAAGAACATGCCCCATTTCATGCCGGCGTATTCAATGTGGTAACCGTCAGCCAGTTCCTGTTCCGCTTCCGGTTGGTCGAACGGGTGACGGTGAGTCACGGCGACGCCAGCGATGAAGAAGGTACAGAAGCCGAAGAACTGCGGAATGATGAACCACAGGTTCTGCGCCTGGTACTCGACGATGTCGCGCATGTTGAACGAGCCGACCTGCACCACGATGCCCATCAGCGCGAGGCCCATGAACACTTCATAGGACACGGTCTGGGCCGAAGCCCGCAAGCTGCCCAAGAGGGCGAACTTGTTGTTGCTCGACCAACCGGCGAACAGCACCGCGTAGACCGACAAACCGGCCATGGCGAAGAAGAACAGCAAGCCGATGTTCAGGTCCGCCACGCCCCAGGTCGGGGTGATCGGGATGACCGCAAAGGCGATCAGCAAGGCGCTCATGGCCACGACCGGTGCCAGGGTGAAGATCACCTTGTCGGCAAACGGCGGGGTCCAGTCTTCCTTGAAGAACATTTTCAGCATGTCGGCAGCGATCTGGAACATGCCGAACGGGCCAACGCGGTTCGGACCGTAACGGTCCTGCCACCAGCCCAGCAGGCGACGTTCGACGAAGCTGAGCAGGGCGCCCGCAACGACCACGGCCAACAGGATCACGATGGCCTTGACGACCGAGATGATCACGTCGATCACTTCAGGGGTGAACCAGGTCATTGCGCTGCCTCCTGCAGACCGTCAACGGTTTTGCCAAAGATGGCCGCTGGAATACCGGCGATGCCTTTAGGCAGTGCGACCAGGCCTGCACCCAATTCATCGTTGATGCGCAGCGGCAGGCGCAGGGTCTGGCCGGCCACGGTCAGGCTGAGCAGGGCACCGTCGTTGACGCCCAGGCGATCAGCTTCGGACTTGGCCACAGACACGTAGGCGGCCGGGATGCGTTCTTGCACCGGCGCGGCTTTGGAAGAAGTCTCTTCGCTGCCGAACAGGTGGAAGAACGGCACAACCTGCCAGGTACCCTGAGCCGGGTTGAACGGACGCGGTACGGCGGCGAACCAGTTCAGCGAATCACCAGTGCTTTCGATCAGGCGGGTGCCCGGGTCGCCAGCGCGGATATGACCACCGACTTCGTCCTGGAACTTGTTCCAGGCTTGCGGCGAGTTCCAGCCCGGCGACCAGGCAAACGGCACCTGTTGACGTGGCTCGACCGAACCCGAGTAACCTTCCATGGAGAAGGCGAACGCGGTGTCAGGGTCTTGCGGCGTACGCGGTTCGTGCACGCTGATATCGGCGCGCATGGCGGTACGACCGGAGTAACGCAGCGGCTCACGGGCGAGTTTCATGCCCTTGATGCGGAACGAGGCGGACGGTGCGGCGTCGACGATGCGTGCCAGCTGCGGCGCGCTGGCAGCGGCGGCTGCGGTCACGTGGTCGAGCTGGGTCCAGTCGATCGGCTGGTTCAGCAGGGTCGCGCGCAGGGCATGCAGCCAGCGCCAGCCTTCGTGAACCAGGATGCTGGCGTCCATGTACTTCGGATCGAACACCTGGAAGAAGCGCTGGGCGCGGCCTTCCTGGCTGACCAGGGTACCGTCGCCTTCGGCGAAGGTGGCGGCCGGCAGCACCAGGTGGGCACGCTCGCTGGTGGCAGTTTTCTGGTGGTCGGCAACGATCAGGACCTTGGCAGCGTCCAGTGCCGCGTCAACCTTGGCGGCATCGGTGCGGGTGTAAAGGTCGTTTTCCAGTACCACGATCGCGTCGGCGTTGCCGTCGATCACGGCTTGCAGGGCAGCGTCCAGGGACTCGCCACCGAGCATGGCCAGGCCGAGGCTGTTGGCTTCCGGCACGACCAGGCTGATGGAACCGTTCTTGTCACGCAGCTTCAAGGCTTTGGCGATGTTGGCAGCGGCTTCGATCAGCGCTTTGGAACCCAGTGAGGTACCGGCGATGATCAATGGGCGCTTGGCGGCCAGCAGGGCGTCGGCGATACGTTGGGCCAATTCAACGGCTTCAGTGTCCAGGCCTTCGACGGCAGGGGCGCTGGCGTCGAGGGCGTGAGCCACGGCGAAACCGATGCGGGCCAGGTCGTCCGGTGCTGCGTGGACGCATTCTTCGGCGATGTCGTCGAGCTTGGTTTCAGCCAGGCTGGCGATAAACAGTGGGTTCAGCGCGTGCTGGCCGATGTTTTTCACCGCGGCGTCGAGCCAGGGCTGGACGCGCATGGCGTCGGCCATGTCTTCAGCCTTGCCTTTGACCGATTGACGCAGCGACAGCGCGATACGCGCGGCGGTCTGGGTCAGGTCTTCACCGAGCACGAAGATGGCATCGTGGTCTTCGATGTCGCGCATGTTCGGCACCGGCAGCGGGCTGTCGTTCAGCACTTGCAGGACCAGACGGATGCGCTCCAGCTCAGCGGCTTCGATACCGGAGTAGAAGTGCTCGGCGCCAACCAGCTCGCGCAACGCGTAGTTGCTTTCGAGGCTGGCGCGTGGCGAACCGATACCGACAATGTTGCGGCCGCGCAGCAGGTCGGCGGCTTTATCCAGTGCGTCGTCCAGGCTCAGCTTAGCGCCACCGGCCAGCAATGGCTGGCGCGGGCGGTCTTCGCCGTTGACGTAGCCATAGCCGAAACGGCCACGGTCGCACAGGAAGTACTGGTTGACCGAACCGTTGAAGCGGTTTTCGATGCGACGCAGCTCGCCGTAACGCTCGCCCGGCGAGATGTTGCAACCGCTGGAGCAGCCATGGCAGATGCTCGGCGAGAACTGCATGTCCCACTTACGGTTGTAGCGCTCGGAGTGCGTCTTGTCGGTGAACACACCGGTCGGGCAGACCTCGGTGAGGTTGCCGGAGAATTCGCTTTCGAGCACGCCGTCTTCAACGCGACCGAAGTACACGTTGTCGTGGGCGCCGAAGACGCCCAGGTCGGTGCCGCCGGCGTAGTCTTTATAGAAGCGCACGCAGCGATAGCAGGCGATGCAGCGGTTCATTTCGTGGGAAATGAACGGGCCCAGTTGCTGGTTCTGGTGGGTACGCTTGGTGAAGCGATAACGGCGCTCGTTGTGGCCGGTCATCACCGTCATGTCTTGCAGGTGGCAGTGACCGCCTTCCTCACAGACCGGGCAGTCGTGGGGGTGGTTGGTCATCAGCCATTCAACGACACTGGCGCGGAACGCCTTGGATTCTTCATCTTCGATGGAGATCCAGGTGTTGTCGGTGGCTGGGGTCATGCACGACATGACGATACGACCACGGGTGTCGTTCTCGTCGGTGTATTGCTTGACCGCACACTGGCGACAGGCACCGACGCTACCAAGCGCGGGGTGCCAGCAGAAATACGGGATGTCGAGGCCTAGTGAGAGACATGCCTGTAACAGGTTGTCTGCCCCATCGACTTCGAGCGCTTTGCCGTCTACGTGGATAGTGGCCATGGTTCAAAGTTCTTCGTTGGCCCGTTGTCAGCGGGCGTGGCTAATGGAATCTTGTTATTCATGGGCGTCAACACAGCCTTTACGGCGTCAACCCATGACAAGGCGAAGGGCACGGACCCTTCACCTGTTAAAGCGTTACGCGCCGACTACGATCGGCCTTGCCAGAGGCGGGACGGCGGCGCTTTTAGGCGCGATGCCGGCTTCGAACTCCGAGCGGAAGTATTTGATGGCGCTGCCCAATGGCTCCACGGCGCCCGGTGCGTGAGCACAGAAGGTCTTGCCCGGGCCGAGGAAACCGACGAGACCCAACAGGGTCTCGATGTCACCTGGCTGGCCTTCACCTTTCTCGATCGCCATCAAGAGCTTCACGCTCCATGGCAAACCGTCACGGCATGGGGTGCAGAAGCCGCAGGATTCACGGGAGAAGAACTGTTCCATGTTGCGCAGCAACGAGACCATGTTCACGGTGTTGTCCACCGCCATCGCAAGACCCGTACCCATACGCGTGCCGACCTTGCCGATGCCGCCGGCATACATTTGTGCGTCGAGGTGCTCGGGCAACAGGAAACCGGTACCGGCGCCGCCTGGCTGCCAGGCTTTCAAGGTGTAGCCGTCGCGCATGCCGCCGGCGTAGTCCTCGAACAACTCACGTGCGGTCACGCCGAATGGCAGTTCCCACAGGCCCGGGTTCTTGACCTTGCCGGAGAAGCCCATGAGCTTGGTGCCCATGTCTTCGCTGCCTTCGCGGGCCAACGATTTGTACCAGTCCACGCCGTCGGCGATGATCGCCGGCACGTTGCACAGGGTTTCAACGTTGTTCACGCACGTCGGCTTGCCCCACACGCCCACGGCGGCAGGGAAGGGCGGCTTGGAACGCGGGTTGGCGCGGCGGCCTTCGAGGGAGTTGATCAGTGCGGTTTCTTCACCGCAGATGTAACGCCCGGCGCCGGTGTGCACGAACAGTTCGAAGTCAAAGCCCGAACCGAGGATGTTCTTGCCCAGCAGGCCCGCCGCCTTGGCTTCTTCGACGGCACGGTTGAGGTGCTTGGCGGCGGTGGTGTACTCGCCACGCAGGAAGATGTAGCCACGGTAGGTTTTCAGCGCGCGGGCGCTGATCAGCATGCCTTCGATCAGCAGATGGGGCAGTTGCTCCATCAGCATGCGGTCTTTCCATGTGTTCGGCTCCATCTCATCCGCGTTGCACAGCAGGTAACGGATGTTGATGGATTCGTCTTTGGGCATCAGGCCCCACTTCACGCCCGTGGGGAAGCCTGCACCGCCGCGACCTTTCAAGCCTGCGTCTTTTACGGTCTGGACGATGTCGTCCTGAGCCATGTCGGCGAAGGCTTTGCGCGCAGCGGCGTAACCGTTCTTGGCCTGGTACTCGTCGAGCCATACGGCCTCGCCGTCGTCACGCAGACGCCAGGTCAGCGGATGAGTCTCGGCCGAACGCTTGATCAGGTTGGCCGGGCCGAAAGATGTAAGGGTCATGGGTAGCCCTCAAGCAATTGGGTGACGCCAGCAGGCTGCACGTCACCGAATGTGTCGTCGTCGATCATCAACGCCGGCGCCTTGTCGCAGTTGCCCAGGCAGCACACCGGCAGCAGCGTGAAGCGGCCGTCCGGGGTGGTTTGGCCCAGGCCAATGCCCAGCTTGCTCTGGATCTCGCTGACCACGGATTCGTGGCCACCGATGTAGCAGACCATGCTGTCGCACACGCGAATGATGTGGCGGCCGACCGGCTGACGGAAGATCTGGCTGTAGAACGTGGCCACCCCTTCAACGTCGCTCGCCGGAATGCCGAGCAGTTCGCCGATGGCGTAGAGGGCGCCGTCCGGCACCCAGCCACGTTCCTTCTGGACGATCTTCAAGGCTTCGATCGACGCCGCGCGCGGGTCTTCGTAGTGATGCAGCTCGTGCTCGATGGCCGAGCGCTCGGTTTCACTCAAGGTGAAACGGTCTGTCTGGATAAGCGTGCTATTCATGCTTAGCGGTCCACGTCGGCCATAACGAAATCGATACTACCCAGGTACGCAATCAAGTCCGCGACCATCTCGCCTTTGATCACCGAAGGGATCTGCTGCAAGTGCGGGAAGCTTGGAGTACGAATCCGGGTGCGGTAGCTCATGGTGCCGCCATCGCTCGTCAGGTAATAACTGTTGATACCCTTGGTCGCTTCAATCATCTGGAAGGATTCGTTGGCCGGCATCACCGGGCCCCACGAAACTTGCAGGAAGTGCGTGATCAGGGTTTCGATGTGCTGCAGCGTGCGCTCTTTCGGCGGCGGCGTGGTCAGCGGGTGATCCGCCTTGTACGGGCCAGCCGGCATGTTGCGCATGCACTGCTCAATGATCTTCAGGCTCTGGCGCATTTCTTCGACGCGCACGATGCAACGGTCGTAAGCATCGCCATTCGCGGCCAGCGGCACTTCGAATTCGAAGTTCTCGTAGCCGGAGTACGGGCGCGCTTTACGCAGGTCGAAATCGCAGCCAGTCGAACGCAGGCCTGCACCGGTGACGCCCCATTCCAGGGCCTCTTTGGTGTTGTAGGCAGCGACGCCGATGGTACGGCCTTTGAGGATGCTGTTATCCAGCGCAGCCTTTTGGTACTCGTCCAGACGCTTGGGCATCCAGTCGATGAATTCCTTGACCAGACGCTCCCAGCCATTCGGCAGGTCGTGCGCTACGCCGCCAATGCGGTACCAGGCCGGGTGCAGGCGGAAACCGGTGATGGCTTCGATCACCTTGTAGGCGCGCTGACGGTCGGTGAAGGTGAAGAACACCGGGGTCATTGCGCCGACGTCCTGGATGTAAGTACCCAGGAACAGCAGGTGGCTGGTGATGCGGAAGAACTCGGCCATCATGATGCGGATGGTGTCGACGCGGTCCGGCACCTTGATGCCGGCCAGCTTCTCGACTGAGAGCACGTACGGCAGGTTGTTCATCACGCCGCCGAGGTAGTCGATACGGTCGGTGTACGGAATGAAGCTGTGCCACGACTGACGCTCGGCCATCTTCTCGGCACCACGGTGGTGGTAACCGATGTCCGGCACGCAGTCGACGATTTCTTCACCGTCCAGTTGCAGGATGATACGGAAGGCACCGTGAGCCGAAGGGTGGTTCGGGCCCAGGTTGAGGAACATGTAGTCCTCGTTGGTGCCGGAGCGTTTCATGCCCCAGTCTTCCGGACGGAAGCGTGCAGCTTCCTCTTCAAGCTGTTGCTTGGCGAGGTTGAGGCTGAACGGATCGAATTCGGTGGCGCGCGCAGGGAAGTCCTTGCGCAGCGGGTGACCTTCCCAGGTCGGCGGCATCATGATGCGCGTCAGGTGCGGGTGGCCCGGGAAATCGATCCCGAACATGTCCCAGACTTCACGCTCGTACCAGCTGGCGTTCGGCCAGATACCGGTCACGGTCGGCACGCTCAGGTCGCTCTCGGAGAGGGCGACCTTGATCATCACGTCGCTGTTACGTTCCAGCGACATCAGGTGGTAGAACACGGTGAAGTCGGCGCCGCTCGGCAGGCCTTGACGCTTGGTGCGCAGACGCTCATCCACGCCATGCAGGTCATAGAGCATGACGTACGGCTTGGGCAGGTTGCGCAGGAAGCTCAGGACTTCGACGAGCCGGGCACGCGCCACCCACAGCACCGGCATACCGGTACGTGTGGCCTGGGCGGTGAAGGCGTCAGGGCCAAAACGGTTATTGAGTTCGACAACCACATCCTGGTCGTCTGCCTTATAAGGCGGGATGTACAGAGCACTGCCTGTAGTCATGGTTTTTTATCGCTTTCGGTCAACGTAAAGAATGAAGCCAGGTTTTCGTTCTATAAAAGAAGCGGGGCTGGATCAGACTTCGTCGGGGCTGCGCAGGTTGGTGACTGCGATTCGCTGTTCGCGGCGCTCTTCCTTTTGCGAAGGCATCTCGGCGCGGTATACGCCTTGATCGCCGACGACCCAGGAAAGCGGACGACGCTCCTTGCCGATCGATTCCTGCAACAGCATCAAGCCTTGCAGAAATGCTTCAGGGCGAGGCGGGCAGCCAGGCACGTAGACGTCCACGGGCAGGAACTTGTCCACCCCTTGAACGACGGAGTAGATGTCGTACATGCCACCGGAGTTGGCGCACGAACCCATGGAAATAACCCACTTCGGTTCGAGCATTTGCTCGTAGAGACGCTGAATGATCGGCGCCATCTTGATGAAGCAGGTTCCGGCGATAACCATGAAATCCGCCTGACGCGGTGATGCCCGGATAACTTCGGCGCCAAAGCGCGCGATGTCGTGGGGCGCCGTGAAGGCGGTGGTCATTTCCACGTAGCAGCACGAAAGACCGAAGTTGTACGGCCACAGGGAGTTTTTACGCCCCCAGTTGACCGCGCCACTCAGCACGTCTTCGAGCTTGCCCATGTAGATGTTTTTGTGGACTTGATCTTCTAACGGATCGGAAACGGTTTCGCGTTCGCCGATAGGGTACTGATCGTTAGGAGCATCCGGGTCGATCCTGGTGAGATTGTATTGCATCGCCAAAGCCTCATTGTTTCAGCTTCGCTTGCCGCTTACGACGAGCTTCCGGAGCCCAGTCAAGGGCGCCCACTCGGAATAGGTAGACAAGGCCTGCCAACAGAATTGCTATGAAAACGAGAGCTTCGACGAATCCGGTCCAGCCGCTTTCGCGGACGGACACAGACCAGGCAAAGAGAAAAAGGGCTTCGATATCGAAGATCACGAAGAGCATCGCGACCAGATAGAATTTGGCTGAGAGCCGCAATCGGGCGCCACCTGTAGGCAGCATGCCGGACTCGAACGGTTCATTTTTGCTGCGGCCCCAGGCTTTTGACCCGAGGAGGCTGGAGACACCGAGCATGAAGGCGCAGAGGCCGACAACACCGAGGAGGAAAATGGCAAAGCCCCAGTTGTGGGCCATGAGTCCTGTCGCTTCGGTCATGCTGGAAATCCTTAACAGAGAGCAAAGGTCTCTGAGCTCGAAAAAGTAACGATGCAGTGACGATATGTCGCACTGCAATCAATCGCGGTGATTTTATGGCTAAACACCGGGCAAGTAAAATTCCTATAGCGAAATTATTCGATGGAATAAGCACATAGTGCACCTTCTTGGGGCTGTAGGCCTTGCGGGGCGGGGATTAGCGGGCATTTGATCAATTCTGTTTTGTTTGAGCGGTAAAGAAGTTTTCATGCGCTAAATGATAATGAATATTGTTTGCGCGGGGTTTAAGCGAATGTTTCTCGTGTGGCGGGGAAAGTTGTTGTTACTTGCTTGATTGCGGCTTAGTTGCTGGAGCGGATCTTTTAACCGATTTGATCCGGCCAGATACCGCTCTGGATCAATGTTTTGCACAAAATCTTCCGATTGCATGCATTCCCCTTGTGGGAGCGGGCTTGCTCGCGAAGGCGGTGGGTCAGTTAGCGCATCAGTGACTGAACCACCGCTTTCGCGAGCAAGCCCGCTCCCACATTTTGATCTTCATTGTGTCAGGGCGGTCTTTCCTTGGCGCAAAAAAAACGCCCCGAACAAGTCGGGGCGTGATCTTTGTGCGGCACTGCAGTTAGGTCTTCCGTGGGGCCGCAGTGGCCGTGTACTCGTTGCTACTTAGTGAAACTGCTCTTCTTCAGTCGAGCCTTTCAGTGCAGTCACCGACGAAGACCCGCCCTGAATCACGGTAGTCATGTCGTCAAAGTAGCCAGTGCCCACTTCCTGCTGGTGCGCCACGAAGGTGTAACCCTTGGAAGCATCAGCAAACTCCTGCTCCTGCAGCTTCACGTAAGCGGTCATGTCGTTGCGGGCGTAGTCGTGCGCCAGGTTGAACATGCTGTGCCACATGTTGTGAATGCCGGCCAGGGTGATGAACTGGTGCTTGTAACCCATGGCAGACAATTCACGCTGGAACTTGGCGATGGTCGCGTCGTCCAGGTTCTTCTTCCAGTTGAAGGAAGGCGAGCAGTTGTAGGACAGCAGTTGGTCCGGGTATTCCTTCTTGATCGCTTCAGCAAAGCGACGCGCTTCGTCCAGGTCCGGCTTGGCGGTTTCGCACCAGATCAGGTCGGCGTACGGCGCGTAGGCCAGGCCACGGGCGATGGCTTGATCCAGGCCCGCACGTACCTTGTAGAAGCCTTCCTGAGTACGTTCGCCAGTCACGAACGGCTGGTCGTATGGGTCGCAATCCGAGGTCAGCAAGTCAGCTGCGTTGGCATCGGTACGCGCCAGGATGATGGTCGGCGTGCCGGCAACGTCAGCGGCCAGGCGGGCAGCGGTCAGCTTTTGTACGGCTTCCTGGGTTGGCACCAGCACCTTGCCGCCCATGTGGCCGCATTTCTTCACCGACGCCAGTTGGTCTTCGAAGTGCACGCCGGCAGCGCCTGCCTCGATCATGCTCTTCATCAGCTCGTAGGCGTTCAGTACGCCGCCGAAACCGGCTTCAGCGTCAGCCACGATTGGCGCGAAGTAGTCGATATAGCCTTCATCGCCCGGACCTTTACCGGCTTTCCACTGGATCTGGTCGGCACGGCGGAACGAGTTGTTGATGCGCTTGACCACGGTCGGAACCGAGTCCACCGGGTACAGCGATTGGTCGGGGTACATGGATTCAGCGGAGTTGTTGTCCGCTGCCACTTGCCAGCCGGACAGGTAAATCGCCTGGATACCGGCTTTTACCTGTTGCACTGCCTGGCCGCCAGTAAGGGCGCCCATGCAGTTGACGAAATCTTTGTCGGGACGGAAGGAAGGCTTGGCACCTTGAGTGACCAGGTTCCACAGCTTCTCGGCGCCGAGTTTTGCAAAGGTGTGCTCAGGTTGAACCGAGCCACGCAGGCGGACGACGTCAGCAGCGGAATAAGCGCGGGTCACGCCTTTCCAGCGTGGGTTTTCAGCCCAGTCTTTTTCAAGGGCTGCAATTTGCTGTTCGCGTGTCAGTGCCATGGAGATAAACCTCGTCGCGTTTAGAAGATCCGTTTTCCAGCCGTGCATTCAATGCGTGGGCAGGGCTGCTCGCTGACCAGAAGCTTAGGCGGTCATGTCGGGTTTGGCGGGGAATGCGACGGGATGAACGATTGGCGCGAGAGGGGAGCAGGTAAAAGGCAGACCAAGAACAGTCTTCAGGCGTCGTGGGCCCTTGGGTGTTCAGCAGCGTGTAGCCGGGTTACCTGGTTAGCTTCCGTCCCTCGGGACAACTTCGTTCCAGTCGCAACCTCGTCAAACACACCTTGTGGGCGGTACAGACACGAATCGGCTCAGGTGGGTAGCTTAGAGCGGCGATCCGAAGGCCCTTGCCAGGGCCCCTGATTAGCGGGAGCGAGGCCATCATGCCCATGGTTTTTTCGATCGTCAAACGTTTTGTAGTGCTTTTTTCAAAGCACTACATCTTTAGTCTAATACGACTCGCCAGTCAGTTTTTGGTGCTTCAGTTCAGAGTGTCGACCTTGACCCGTAAAGTCAGGTCATCACGGCCCTGAGTAGAGTAGCTGCGGGTTGTAGAGGATTTGTCGGCTTGGGTCTCGCGATTGATGCCGGCTAGAGGAATCCATTCGCCCAGGCGTCCGCTGACGGTTGTGTCGGTACTCTGAACGTTCACTACATCGGGACGTTCCTGGCTCATGCGGTCACGGTTGGTACTGATCGCCAGGTGCACGGTCTCGCCGGTGACGCTGGCGGTGACGTAAAAGCCCTGGGTGACGTTGCGATACTGGGTCTGGTTTTGCAGGCGCCCATAACTGTCTTGCTGCGTGGTGGTCAGCGGCACGCTCTGGCCGACCTGGATCAGTGCCGGCACGCCTTCGCTGGCCTGGATCTGCTGAACGCCGCCGTCACGGCTGGTTGTGCCGTAGCTGATGATGCGCGTTTGGCTGTCGCCGGTGTTTTGCTGGTTGTTTTCATTGGTGTCTACGGTGATCAGCAGGCGCTTGGCGGGCGTGTCCAGTTGAGACAGCAGGGCGCGCAGGTCCTGGATCTTGCCGGGGTCGGCGTTGACAATGAGCTGGTTGCCGTAGGCGCTGACGGTGCCGTCCTTGCCGATAAAATTCTGGGCGACAGGCAGCAAATCGGCGCTGGTGCGGTTGCTCAGGTTGACGACTTCGGTGTCGGCGATCGCCGAGGCGCTGGCGGTCAGGAGGAGGGCGGTGAGCAGGGTGCGTAGGGACATGTCCGTTATCTCTGCGAGTCATTTAGCGTGATAGTGCCAGTTTGTCGGCCTGGCGGGTCGCAAGTTTAGTAAGGATCAAGCCAGCAGAGTGGGGGGGCT
>NZ_MSDF01000059.1:0-100601 GCF_002022275.1 Pseudomonas fluorescens | reverse complement strand
GCTCGCCACAGGGAGTCAGGTCAGCCCTCGCGCACCATATCCACATGCGGAATGCCGACTTCAAGAAACTCATCACTGACAATCTTGAAACCCAGCCGCTCATAGAACGGCGCCGCATACACCTGCGCACTGAGGAACTGCGTGGTTTGCCCGCGTTTCTCGGCCACGCCGATCACCGCGTCCATCAGCTTGTCGCCGACATTCAGCCCGCGCCAATCCTTGAGGACCGACACGCGGCCAATTTCGCCGGTGGGCAGCAAGCGCGCCGTGCCTATCGGAAAGTCGCCTTCAAACGCGAGGAAGTGCACCGCACCCGCGTCTTCGGCGTCCCATTCCAGCTCCGGTGGAACCGATTGTTCGGCGATAAACACCGCCTCACGAATGCGCCGAATCTCGTCGATATCCTTTCGCCAGTCCGCGACACTTACGTGAAGTCTATTCATCGGCAAAACCCAGGCTTCCTTGCTTGACCAGTTCGCACAGCAAATCACGGCCATCTTCATCCGCGAGCCACGGGCCGAGGTTTTCGGCATGCAGGGCGTCGGCGGCGCAAATCATTTTCAGCAGTTCGCGCAACTTGCCTGGCAGGTAACGGCTCTGGCCGCTGGCGAACAGCAGCACGTCATCGTCGACTTCCGACCAGGCCATGCGTGCACTTGGGTTGCGCACCAGGATGGCGCCGTCTTGCAGGGCGCTGATGAACTCGTCTTCGCCCAGTTCCTCGCCTGCCACCATTTCCGGGTAGCGCGGCTCGGTCATGAACTGGCCGAACCAGGTCAGCAACATGCGCTCGTCGCTCATGTGCTCGGCCAGCAGGCCTTTGAGGCGGTCCAGGGCATCGCTCTGAATCTGGTGCGGGTCGCTGACAGGCTGTGCGTCAGCATCAGTGTAGCGCTCTTCGTCCGTCAGGTACTGGCTGAGGAAGTCGGTGAAGTGGGTCAGTACTTCAGCGGCGCTCGGTGCGCGAAAGCCCACCGAGTAGGTCATGCAGTCGTCTTCGGCAATCCCGAAGTGCGCCAGGCGCGGCGGCAGGTAGAGCATGTCGCCCGGTTCCAGCACCCATTCGGCGCTTTCTTCGAAGTCGGCGAGGATGCGCAGGTCGGCATGCTGCAGCAGCGGGCTTTCGGAGCTGCACATCTGGCCAATCTTCCAGTTGCGCTTGCCCTGGGCTTGCAGCAGGAACACGTCGTAGTTGTCGAAGTGCGGGCCCACGCTGCCGCCGGGTGCGGCGAAGCTGATCATTACATCGTCAATGCGCCAGCTTGGCAGGAAGCGGAACTGCTCCAGCAGTTCGGCCACTTCCGGTACGAACTGGTCGACGGCCTGCACCAGCAGGGTCCACTCGCGCTCGGGCAGGGTGCTGAATGCGTCTTCAGCAAACGGGCCACGGCGCAGCTCCCAAGGACGCTCGCCGTGCTCGATCACCATGCGCGATTCGACTTCTTCTTCCAGGGCTAAACCTGCCAGTTCGTCGGCGTCGATCGGGCTTTCGAAATCCGGGATGGCCTGGCGGATCAGCAGCGGTTTTTTCTGCCAGTAGTCGCGCAGGAATTCCCGCGCCGTGATGCCGCCCAGAAGTTGAAGAGGGATATCAGGATTCATGTGTAACCTATTGAAAGAGAGCACTTTTCAGACTGGAATAAAAACGCCCGGCGCGGCCGGGCGTCTCAAAGGGTCTTGCGATGATCAGATGCGCTTGGCTTGCTCTACAGCGTTGCCGATGTAGTTGGCCGGGGTGAGCAGTTTCAACTCGGCCTTGGCCGCGGCTGGCATGTCCAGGCCATCGATGAAAGTTTGCAGCGCTTCAGAGGTAATGCCCTTGCCGCGCGTCAATTCTTTCAGCTTTTCGTACGGGTTTTCGATGTTGTAGCGGCGCATCACGGTCTGGATCGGCTCGGCCAAGACTTCCCAGCACGCGTCCAGGTCAGCGGCGATTTTCTGTGCGTTGAGCTCCAGCTTGCTGATGCCTTTGAGGCTGGCTTCGTACGCGATCACGCTGTGAGCGAAGCCCACACCGAGGTTGCGCAGGACGGTGGAGTCGGTCAGGTCGCGCTGCCAGCGGGAGATCGGCAACTTGCTGGCCAGGTGCTGGAACAGGGCATTGGCGATGCCGAGGTTGCCTTCGGAGTTTTCGAAGTCGATCGGGTTGACCTTGTGCGGCATGGTCGACGAACCGATTTCACCGGCAATGGTGCGCTGCTTGAAGTAGCCCAGGGAGATGTAACCCCAGATATCGCGATCGAAGTCGATCAGGATGGTGTTGAAGCGCGCAATCGCGTCGAACAGCTCGGCGATGTAGTCGTGCGGCTCGATCTGCGTGGTGTAAGGGTTGAAACCAAGGCCCAGCTCGTCTTCGATGAAGGCGCGGGCGTTTTCTTCCCAGTTGATCTCCGGGTAGGCCGACAGGTGGGCGTTGTAGTTGCCCACGGCGCCATTGATCTTGCCCAGCAGTGGCACGGCGGCGACTTGAGCGATCTGACGCTCCAGGCGGTACACCACGTTGGCCAGCTCTTTGCCCAGGGTGGTCGGCGAAGCCGGTTGGCCGTGGGTGCGCGACAGCATTGGCACGTCGGCAAAGCGGATAGCCAGTTCGCGGATGGCATTGGCGGTCTGGCGCATCAGCGGCAGCATCACGTCATCACGGCCTTCGCGCAGCATCAAGGCGTGGGACAGGTTGTTGATGTCCTCGCTGGTGCAGGCAAAGTGGATGAACTCGCTGACCTGGGCCAGTTCCGGCAGTTTGGCCGCTTGTTCTTTGAGCAGGTACTCAATGGCTTTTACGTCGTGGTTGGTGGTGCGCTCGATCTCTTTCACACGCTCGGCGTGCTCCAGGGAGAAGTTTTCTGCCAGGGTGTTCAATACAGCGTTGGCTTCGGCGGAAAACGCCGGCACTTCACTGATGGCAGGGTGAGCGGCCAGGCGCTGGAGCCAGCGCACTTCAACCAGAACACGAGCACGGATCAAGCCGTATTCGCTGAAAATAGGGCGCAGGGCCTGGGTTTTGCCGGCGTAGCGGCCGTCAACAGGGGAAACCGCAGTGAGCGAAGAGAGCTGCATGGGGTGTTCTCGGACAGTCGGGCAACGAAATGGGGCGCGTATCATACATGAAAAAATCCGCCGGTCCGTTGCCAACTGACCGGCGTATTACGCGTAACGGCTTGAAATGTTCTGTCGGTGCGACTTATTCGTTGCGCATCAACGGGTAAAGCTCTTTAAGCAATTTGCGTCGGCTGATCACCAGCTGCCAGCGATGACCGCCCAACTGGCGCCACAACCGTGCCGAACGAATACCGGCCAGGAGCAGGGCGCGGATTTTCGAGGCGTTGTTCGGTTGCTGCAGGTTGCGCATGTCGCCATGCACCTGAATGCGCTGGCGCAGGGTGCTCAAGGTGTCCTGGTACAGCGCACCGCAGGCTGCGACCACGTTTTCGTGGGCCGGGCCGAAGTGTTCCACCTGTGACTGGATCTGCGGCAGGCGCTTGCCGATGGTTTCGAGCAGGTCATCACGTTTTGCCAGCTGGCGCTCAAGGCCCAGCATCGACAGGGCGTAGCGCAATGGTTCGCGCTGCAGGGTGCTGGGGTCGCGCTCCAGGGCGCCGACCAGCGCGCGGTAACCTTCGCGCAGCGCCAGGTCATCACCGCCGTAGACTTCCAGGGTGTCCTTGGGGTCGCGGATCAGCAGGCTGCCGAGCATGCACGTCAGGCCAGCTTCCGTAACCTGGCCGGTCTTGGCGATCTTGTCCACCAGCACGGCGGCGAGGAAAACCCCGCCGAGTGCCGTCAACTGCTCCTGGGTCGGGCTCATGCCGGGTTGCTCCAGGCTTCAGCGATTTCAATCACGCCGCCGCCCAGGCAGATTTCGCCGTCGTAGAACACCACGGACTGGCCAGGGGTGACCGCGCGTTGCGGGTCATCGAACGTGGCGCGGTAGCCGCTGGCGGTTTTTTCCAGGGTGCACGGCTGGTCGCTCTGGCGATAGCGCACTTTGGCCGTCAGGCGACGCGGCGTGCTCAGGTCGATCGGGTTGACCCAGTAGATGTCCGAAGCGAGCAGGGCGCCGGAGAACAACAGCGGGTGCTCGTTGCCCTGGCCAACGATCAGCTCGTTGTGTTCCAGGTCCTTGACCAGCACGTACCACGGCTCTTCACCGGCGTCTTTCAAGCCGCCGATGCCCAGGCCCTGGCGCTGGCCGATGGTGTGGTACATCAGGCCATGGTGGCGGCCGATAACGTCGCCCTCGGTGGTTTTGATTTCGCCCGGTTGCGCCGGCAGGTATTGCTTGAGGAAATCGCTGAAACGGCGCTCGCCGATAAAGCAGATCCCGGTGGAATCCTTTTTCTTGGCAGTGGCCAGGCCGTGTTGTTCGGCGATCTTGCGCACTTCGGGCTTTTCCAGCTCGCCGACCGGGAACAGCGTCTTGGCGATCTGTTCGCCACCGACGGCGTGCAGGAAGTAGCTCTGATCCTTGTTCGGGTCCAGGCCTTTGAGCAGCTCGGTGCGGCCATCGATGTCGCGGCGGCGCACGTAGTGGCCAGTGGCAATCAGGTCGGCGCCAAGGATCATGGCGTAGTCGAGGAACGCCTTGAACTTGATTTCGCGGTTACACAGGATGTCCGGGTTCGGCGTACGGCCAGCCTTGTATTCGGCCAGGAAGTGCTCGAACACGTTGTCCCAGTATTCAGCGGCGAAGTTGGCGGTGTGCAGCTTGATGCCGATCTTGTCGCACACGGCCTGGGCGTCTGCCAGGTCGTCCATGGCGGTGCAATATTCCGTTCCATCGTCTTCTTCCCAGTTCTTCATGAACAGGCCTTCCACCTCATAACCCTGCTCCATGAGCAGAACGGCGGAAACGGAAGAATCCACGCCGCCGGACATGCCGACGATGACGCGCTTCTTTTGTATGTCAGAAGGGGCTGGATCACGCATAGGGTTTCAACGGGTGTCTTGAAAAAGGACGCGATTCTATCAGGCTCAGGCCTTCAAGGCTAAAGAGAAGGGCGGATCAATTCGAGGCTGTGGCGCTGGCCAGCCAAATAATCATCGATGCAGCGGATGATCAGTTCACTGCGCCAGTCGCTGCGCAAGGCCATGAGCTCGTCGCGGGTCAGCCAGCGGGCGCGCAGGATGCCTTCGTCGAGTTGATAATCCGGGTGGTGTTTCAGGGCTTTGGCGATGAAGCACACGCGCTGGTAGGTCACGCCGTTGCTGGGGGCGGTATACAGGTAGATGCCGACGATGCCGGTGGCTTCGACGTCCCAGCCGGTTTCTTCGAGGGTTTCGCGTACGGCGGCGTCGGTCAGGGTTTCGTTCGGGTCGAGGTGGCCGGCGGGCTGGTTGAGTACGGCGCGGCCGCCCTTGAGTTCTTCGACCATGAGGAAGCGGCCGTTGTCTTCGACGATGGTGGCGACGGTGATGTGGGGTTGCCAGATCATTTAAAACCTCGGTTCAAGATGTGATGCAGTCTTTGGGTTGGATTGCAGTCAGTGTGGGAGCGGGCTTGCTCGCGAAGGCGGAGTGTCAGTCACTGCAAATGTTGACTGATCCACCGCATTCGCGAGCAAGCCCGCTCCCACATTTTGAACCGGTTTATTCAGTGAGACTGCAGTGTCCGGAAACAGAAACCCCGGCACGGGGCCGGGGCTTCTTTGCATCCTTACAACCTTACTTCAACTTGGCAATGGCCGCGTTGAGGGTGTTGCTTGGGCGCATGGCTTTGCTTGTCAGCTCAGGGTTCGGCGAGTAGTAACCGCCGATGTCCACTGGCTTGCCCTGTACCGCGTTGAGCTCGGCAACGATGGTTGCTTCGTTCGCGGTCAAGGTTTCGGCCAGCTCGGCAAACTGCGCTTGCAGTGCAGTGTCTTCGGTCTGGGCAGCCAGGGCTTGAGCCCAGTACAGCGCCAGGTAGAAGTGGCTGCCGCGGTTGTCGATGTTGCCGACTTTACGCGATGGCGACTTGTTGTTGTCGAGGAACTGGCCGGTGGCCTGGTCCAGGGTCTTGGACAGTACCAGGGCTTTCGGGTTGTTGTACGTCACGCCCAAATGCTCAAGGGAGGCGGCCAGGGCCAGGAACTCGCCCAGGGAATCCCAGCGCAGGAAGTTCTCTTCCACCAGCTGCTGCACGTGTTTCGGCGCCGAACCACCGGCGCCGGTTTCGAACAGGCCACCGCCATTCATCAGCGGCACGATCGACAGCATCTTGGCGCTGGTGCCCAGTTCCATGATCGGGAACAGGTCGGTCAGGTAGTCACGCAGCACGTTACCGGTCACCGAGATGGTGTCCAGGCCCTTGCGGGTGCGTTCCAGGGTGAACTTCATCGCGTCGACCGGCGACATGATGCGGATGTCCAGGCCTTCGGTGTTGTGGTCTTTCAGGTAAGCCTGAACTTTTTCGACCACGACGCCATCGTGTGCGCGCTGTGGGTCCAGCCAGAAAATGGCCGGGGTGTTGCTGGCGCGGGCACGGTTGACGGCCAGTTTGACCCAATCCTGGATCGGCGCGTCTTTGGTCTGGCACATGCGGAAGATGTCGCCGGCTTCAACAGCCTGTTCCATCAGCACGGTGCCCTTGCTGTCGGTGACGCGGACTACGCCGTCAGCCTTGATCTGGAAGGTCTTGTCGTGCGAGCCGTACTCTTCGGCTTTCTTCGCCATCAGGCCAACGTTTGGCACGCTGCCCATTGTGGTCGGGTCGAAAGCGCCATTAGCCTTGCAGTCTTCGATGACCGCTTGGTAAATGGTGGCGTAGCAGCGATCCGGGATCACGGCCTTGGTGTCGTGCAGCTGGCCGTCGGTGCCCCACATTTTGCCGGAGTCACGGATCATGGCCGGCATCGAGGCGTCAACGATCACGTCGCTCGGCACGTGCAGGTTGGTGATGCCTTTGTCGGAGTTGACCATCGCCAGCGATGGGCGAGCGGCGTAGACCGCCTGAATGTCAGCTTCGATCTGCGCTTGTTGCTCGGCCGGCAAGGCTTTAATGCGAGCGTACAGGTCGCCGATGCCGTTGTTCAGGTTAAAGCCGATCTGGGCCAGCACGTCAGCGTGCTTGGCCAGGGCGTCTTTATAGAACTCGGCAACGATCTGGCCGAACATGATTGGGTCGGAGACCTTCATCATGGTGGCTTTCAGGTGAACCGACAGCAGTACGCCTTGTTTCTTGGCGTCGTCGATTTCAGCGGCGATGAATGCGCGCAGGGCTTTCTTGCTCAATACGGCGGTGTCGATGATCTCGCCGGCTTGTACCGAGGTCTTTTCTTTCAGAACGGTCGCGGTGCCGTCCTGAGCGATCAGCTCGATTTTGACAGCATCAGCGGCGTCGATCTGCACGGCTTTTTCGCTGCCGTAGAAGTCGCCGTTGCTCATGTGCGCGATGTGCGACTTGGAGTCTGCAGCCCAGGCGCCCATTTTGTGCGGGTGCTTGCGTGCGTAGTTTTTGACCGACAGCGGTGCGCGGCGGTCGGAGTTGCCTTCGCGCAGTACCGGGTTCACGGCGCTGCCCTTGACCTTGTCGTAACGTGCGCGGGTTTCTTTTTCCGCGTCGGTGGTTACGGTTTCCGGGTAGTCCGGCAGGGCGTAGCCCAGGGCCTGCAGTTCCTTGATCGCAGCTTGCAGCTGAGGGGTCGAGGCACTGATGTTAGGCAGCTTGATGATGTTGGCTTCAGGCGTCACGGCCAGGTCGCCCAGTTCGGCGAGGTGGTCCGGTACGGCTTTGGCACCCAGTTGCTCGGGGAAGCTTGAGAGGATGCGCCCGGCAAGGGAGATGTCGCGGGTTTCCACAGCAATATCAGCTGAAGCGGTGAAGGCCTCTACGATAGGCAGCAGTGAATAGGTGGCGAGGGCTGGGGCTTCGTCAGTGAAGGTGTAGATGATCTTCGAGCGGGTGGGCATATTCGGATTAACTCTCTTCTTTGCTGAAAGCGTGCGCAGAAACTCGAGATGCGCCGGGTGGAGCGCGTTCGTTCAAAGTCATCCATGAGCGAAATGTCGAGGTTTCTTCGCGGTGATGTTGGGTTGCATCAGTCGAGCGTCAAGCGGGTGGACTATTGTAATAGTCCTGCTTTCTGGCGGAAGGCTTCGATTTAGAGCGGTCCGCCGTCGTGACTCTTGGGTCAGCGGCGGCATTATACATAGGTCACTATGCTTACGCCGAGCCTTCATACAAAAGGTGTGTCGTCCATTGGTCTAAAGGTCGCAGGCAGGTGCTGGTGCTCGCGAGAGCACGATGTGCTCAAGATTGGCGATTTTGCCCTCTGACTCAGGCTTGTAGGCGACTAAACGTGCTGTTTTCGATGCAAATGAGCCTGGCGTGAGGTTTCAGTCGCCATTTATCTGGAGTAGGCTCGAACGCAGCCAGATGTTCAATCCATAGATGGAGTCCAACATGGGATACAAGAAGATTCAGGTTCCGGCAGTCGGCGAGAAGATCACCGTCAATGCAGACCATTCTCTCAATGTTCCTGACACGCCGATCATCCCTTATATAGAGGGCGACGGTATTGGCGTCGACATCAGTCCGGTGATGATCAAGGTGGTCGACGCAGCCGTTGAAAAGGCTTACGGCGGCAAGCGCAAAATCTCCTGGATGGAGGTTTACGCGGGCGAAAAGGCTACGCAAGTTTACGACCAGGATACGTGGCTGCCCCAGGAAACCCTGGATGCGGTCAAGGATTACGTGGTGTCCATCAAGGGCCCGCTAACCACGCCGGTCGGGGGCGGTATCCGTTCGCTGAACGTGGCTCTGCGTCAGCAGCTCGACCTGTATGTGTGCCTGCGCCCGGTGCGCTGGTTTGAAGGTGTGCCCAGCCCGGTCAAGAAGCCGGGCGATGTGGACATGACCATCTTCCGTGAAAACTCCGAAGACATTTACGCGGGGATCGAGTGGAAAGCCGGTTCACCGGAAGCGATCAAGGTCATCAAGTTCCTGAAAGAAGAGATGGGCGTGACCAAGATCCGCTTCGATCAGGACTGCGGGATTGGCGTGAAGCCGGTTTCCAAAGAGGGTACCGAGCGCCTGGCGCGTAAAGCCCTTCAATATGTAGTGGATAACGACCGCGATTCGCTGACCATCGTGCACAAAGGCAACATCATGAAGTTTACCGAGGGTGCCTTTAAAGAATGGGCCTACGGTATTGCCGAGAAGGAATTCGGCGCGACCCTGCTCGATGGCGGCCCGTGGATGCAGTTCAAGAACCCGAAAACCGGCAAGAATGTGGTGGTCAAGGACGCCATTGCCGATGCGATGCTCCAGCAGATCCTGCTGCGCCCGGCCGAATATGACGTGATTGCGACCCTTAACCTCAATGGCGACTACCTGTCCGATGCGCTGGCGGCAGAAGTGGGTGGTATCGGTATTGCGCCGGGCGCTAACTTGTCCGATACCGTGGCGATGTTCGAAGCTACCCACGGCACTGCGCCGAAATACGCGGGCAAGGACCAAGTAAATCCGGGTTCGCTGATTTTGTCGGCAGAAATGATGCTGCGGCACATGGGCTGGACCGAAGCGGCTGATTTGATTATCAAGGGCACCAATGGCGCGATTTCGGCCAAGACGGTGACCTATGACTTCGAGCGTCTGATGGACGGCGCCAAGTTGGTGTCGTCGTCGGGCTTCGGGGATGCGCTGATTTCGCATATGTAATGTAAGAGCATAAAAAGCCAGCCACCCCTGTGAAATGGAGTGGCTGGCTTTTTAATGGGTGCTCGCTCAGTGGCTGATCAAGCCAGTTGCTTTTCTGATTTTTGAGCGTGGCCTTCCAGGGAGGCGCCGGTGGAGATGAGCGCCTGGATATTCACAGCGTGCAAGCCCTTCGGCCCTTGAGTAATCTCAAATGAAACCGCTTGGCCGGCTTTTAGCGTTTTATATCCTTCCAATTTGATCGCCGAGTAATGCGCAAACAAGTCTTCGCTTTCTTTGCCGTCTTCGTTGATGAAGCCGTAACCCTTGGCGTTGTTGAACCACTTGACCTTACCGCTAGCCATAGCCATATCCCTCTGCACCAGACTCCATCACTGGAGTATCATCCAGTTTATCCGTCCTAACCCGAATAAATTAAGGTTGACTGCGCGGACCTTTTTTACCCACTGTGGGTTCTATTGGTTGTAACACCGTTTCACCGATAGTCAAGGCGACCAGACGGTCAGAGTTGAAATTCTGACAGGTCGCCCCCATCACCGTATTTGAACCACTGACGAACCATTCTTTCCATGCATGCAAACAGCCAGATTCGACTAACATTCAATCAGGATCGCCCGGATCAGGAACACGATGACGACGGTTCTGCAGGCATTGCTGTTCAGGAGGCCAAACCTGCTTTACAGGCGCCGCCTATGTACAAGGTGGTTTTGTTCAACGATGACTACACACCGATGGATTTCGTCGTCGAAGTGCTCGAGGTGTTTTTTAACCTGAACCGCGAGTTGGCGACCAAGGTAATGCTGGCCGTTCACACAGAAGGACGGGCAGTATGTGGAGTGTTTACCCGCGACATCGCCGAGACAAAGGCCATGCAGGTCAACCAGTACGCCAGGGAAAGCCAGCATCCGCTACTCTGTGAAATCGAGAAGGACGGTTAACGCCGACCACTTGGGTATGAGGTGAAGCTATGTTAAACCGCGAGCTCGAAGTCACCCTCAATCTTGCCTTCAAGGAGGCCCGTTCGAAGCGTCATGAATTCATGACCGTCGAGCACCTGCTGCTGGCACTTTTGGATAATGAAGCTGCCGCCACCGTTTTGCGTGCGTGCGGCGCCAACCTCGACAAACTCAAGCATGACCTGCAGGAGTTTATCGACTCCACTACGCCACTTATTCCCGTCCACGATGAAGACCGTGAAACCCAGCCAACCCTGGGCTTCCAGCGCGTGCTTCAGCGTGCCGTGTTCCATGTGCAGAGCTCCGGTAAGCGAGAAGTCACAGGCGCCAACGTGCTTGTGGCGATTTTCAGCGAACAGGAAAGCCAGGCAGTGTTCCTGCTTAAACAGCAGAGCGTTGCCCGGATCGATGTCGTCAACTACATCGCCCACGGTATCTCCAAAGTGCCTGGGCACGGCGATCACTCCGAGGGTGAGCAGGATATGCAGGACGACGAGGGCGGTGAGTCTTCTTCTTCAAGCAACCCGCTGGATGCCTATGCCAGCAACCTCAATGAGCTGGCGCGCCAGGGGCGGATTGATCCGCTGGTGGGGCGTGAGCTTGAGGTTGAGCGCGTAGCGCAGATCCTCGCGCGTCGTCGCAAGAACAATCCGTTGCTGGTGGGTGAGGCGGGCGTGGGTAAAACCGCGATTGCCGAAGGCCTGGCCAAGCGCATTGTCGACAACCAGGTGCCTGACCTGTTGGCCAACAGTGTCGTCTACTCCCTGGACCTGGGCGCCTTGCTCGCCGGGACCAAGTACCGTGGCGATTTCGAGAAGCGCTTCAAGGCGCTGCTCGGCGAACTGAAAAAACGCCCGCAGGCGATCCTGTTTATCGACGAGATTCACACCATTATTGGCGCCGGTGCGGCGTCCGGTGGCGTGATGGATGCCTCCAACCTGCTCAAACCGCTGCTGTCGTCGGGTGATATCCGCTGCATCGGTTCGACCACGTTCCAGGAATTCCGCGGCATCTTCGAGAAAGACCGTGCCCTGGCGCGTCGCTTCCAGAAAGTCGACGTGTCCGAGCCTTCGGTTGAAGACACCATCAGTATCCTGCGTGGGCTCAAGGGGCGTTTCGAAGCGCACCATGGCATCGAATACACCGATGAAGCGCTGCGTGCAGCGGCTGAGCTGGCGTCGCGCTACATCAACGATCGCCATATGCCCGACAAAGCCATCGACGTGATCGACGAGGCGGGTGCTTACCAGCGTCTGCAGCCGGTCGAGAAACGTGTGAAACGCATCGACGTGCCTCAGGTCGAGGACATCGTGGCGAAGATCGCGCGTATTCCGCCTAAACACGTCAACAGTTCCGATAAAGAACTGCTGCGTAACCTGGAACGTGACCTCAAGCTGACCGTGTTTGGTCAGGATGCGGCCATCGACGCGTTGTCCACCGCGATCAAGCTGTCGCGTGCGGGCCTCAAGTCGCCAGACAAACCCGTGGGTTCGTTCCTGTTCGCAGGCCCGACCGGCGTCGGCAAGACCGAAGCGGCGCGTCAGTTGGCCAAGGCCATGGGCATTGAATTGGTGCGTTTCGACATGTCCGAGTACATGGAGCGCCATACCGTGTCGCGCCTGATCGGTGCACCTCCGGGCTATGTCGGGTTTGATCAGGGCGGTTTGTTGACCGAGGCGATCACCAAGCAGCCGCATTGCGTATTGCTCCTCGATGAAATCGAGAAGGCGCACCCGGAAGTCTTCAACCTGCTGCTGCAGGTGATGGACCACGGCACGCTGACCGACAACAACGGGCGCAAAGCGGACTTCCGCAACGTGATCGTGATCATGACCACCAACGCCGGTGCCGAAACGGCCGCGCGGGCTTCCATCGGCTTTACTCATCAAGATCACTCTTCCGATGCCATGGAAGTGATCAAGAAGAGCTTTACGCCGGAATTCCGCAACCGTCTGGACACCATTATCCAGTTTGGTCGCCTCAGCCATGAGGTCATCAAAAGCGTGGTGGACAAGTTCCTCACCGAGCTTCAAGCGCAGCTGGAAGACAAGCGCGTGCAGCTGGATGTGACGGAAGCGGCGCGCAGCTGGATCGCCGAAGGTGGCTACGACGCGGCAATGGGCGCACGCCCAATGGCACGTCTGATCCAGGACAAGATCAAACGGCCATTGGCCGAAGAGATCCTGTTTGGCGAGCTTTCGGACCATGGTGGCGTGGTGCATATCGACTTGAAGGACGGCGAGCTGACCTTCGAATTCGAAACCACGGCTGAGATGGCCTGATCGATAGCTGAAAAAGCAAAGGCGCCGAAAGGCGCCTTTTTGCTGCCTCTATATTTTGGAGTGTGGCCCTCAAGACAATAGAGACTAAATGTGGGAGCTGGCTTGCCTGCGATGGCGGTCGGTCAGAGAAGAACTATTTGGCTGACACACCGCTATCGCAGGCAAGCCAGCTCCCACATGGGTCATTTGGTGTCTGATAAATCCCACGCACACAAAAACGCCCGGCATAACCGGGCGTTTTGTATTGACTTGCTTAGCGAGCGCGGTAAGTGATGCGCCCTTTGCTCAAGTCATAGGGCGTCAGCTCGACGCGCACTTTGTCACCGGTAAGAATACGAATGTAGTTCTTGCGCATCTTGCCGGAGATATGCGCGGTTACGACGTGCCCATTTTCCAACTCCACACGAAACATGGTGTTGGGCAGGGTGTCGACGACAGTGCCTTCCATTTCGAAGCTGTCTTCTTTCGACATGCAGTAAAGCCCTCGGTATCCAGTGAATGGCCCGGTGCAACTGCGCCAGGCAAAAGCGGCGTGCATTGTGCCCGAAAAAGGGTGTTCAAGCCAAGGGGTTCTAGTTAAGCGTGACCCATCTTTGATTAATCAGCAGTTCTATGGGGCGATATTGGGTCTTGTAGTTCATCTTTTTGCAGTTTTTGATCCAGTAACCGAGGTACACCGCCTCCAGTTCCAGACGCAGTGCTTCGCCAATTTGCCACAGGATGGCAAAGCGCCCCAGGCTGCGGCGTTCTTCGGCAGGCTCGTAGAAGGTGTAGACCGCCGAGAGGCCGTTGGGCAGCAAATCGGTCACAGCGACAGCGACCAAGCGGCCGTCGAGGCGAAATTCATAGAAGCGTGAAAACGGCAGGTCACGCACCAGGAATGTCGAAAACTGGTCGCGGCTGGGCGGGAACATATCGCCGTCGGCGTGGCGCTGTTCGATGTAGCGTTGGTAAAGGTCGAAATATTCTTCGCTGAAGTGCGGTTTGGTCGCAGTCACCGTCAGGTCGGCATTGCGCTTGAGAATGCGCTTCTGATTCCGGTCCGGCAAAAACTGCGCGACAGGGATGCGCGCAGGAACGCAGGCATTGCAGTTTTGGCAGTGTGGGCGGTACAGGTGATCACCGCTGCGCCGAAAACCCATTTCCGAAAGGTCGGCGTACACGTGCACGTCCATGGGCTGGCTGGGGTCCAGGAACAACGTGGTGGCCTGCTCGTCGGGCAGATAGCTGCAAGAGTGGGCTTGAGTGGCATAGAACTTCAAGCGCGCCAGCTCGGTCATGATCAACCCTCGGGATAAGCTTTGAAATAAGTGTAAGCCAGGTGCGGGGAAGTCGCCTAGGAAACCCACGGTCCAGAGCTGGGTTGATCCAGATGGTCGTGTAAAAAGCCCACGAAGTCATCCCGTGGTATGGCGCGGGCACCGAGGCTATGCAAGTGATCATTGGGCATCTGGCAGTCAATCAGCACAAAGCCCCACGCCTGCAATTGCCGGGTGAGGGTAGCGAAGCCGAATTTGGAGGCGTTGTCGGCGCGGCTGAACATGGATTCGCCAAAGAACAATTGGCCCATTGCCAGGCCGTAGAGGCCGCCCACCAGTTCGTCGTTGTCCCACACCTCAACCGAGTGCGCATAGCCGCGCCGGTGCAGCTCCAGGTAGGCGTTCTGGATGCTTTCGGTGATCCAGGTGCCATCGGCATACGCGCGCGGCGCCGCGCAGGCCTGGATGACGGCTGCGAAGTCCTGGTCGAACGTCACGGTGTAACGCTGCTGGCGCAATAATTTGCCAAGGCTGCGCGACACATGCAGTTCGTCGGGGAATATCACTGTGCGTGGGTCGGGCGACCACCACAGAATCGGCTGGCCCTCCGAAAACCACGGAAAGCAGCCATGGCGGTAGGCCTGGATCAGCCGCTCGGCCGACAGGTCGCCGCCGGCGGCCAGCAGGCCATTGGGTTCGCGCATGGCCTTGGCCAGCGGCGGAAATGTCAGGGAGTCGCGTTGCAACCAGGTCAGCATGGCATCCAGGCTTACGGTAGGGGAGGGGAGTGGCAGCACTCTCACCTGCCGCCGTGGGGGGGATTATTGTCGACGCAGCGCTCTGGGGCCAGCCCGAATCGGGTATCGGCGAGGATTAGCGTGAACGGGTGTTTCTGCAACTCTGTGCCTGAGGCGTGGTCGTAATCGGGTCCGCGGGGTGCAGGCTATTTGCCAAGCTGGCCTTGATTGCTAAAAACAGCTCATAAGCCTTTGTCAGCAAAGACAATGCATGCTCAAATTGAACAGGCTGTGACAGCTTGATTGTCTATGCTGCCGGGTGAGGGGCAAGTACGTGGCATCGCCGACGCAAACCCGTACAATGCGGCCATTGTGGCGTTATCGCCATTTCACCGATTCATCACCCGGTGTTAAAAGTAGTTTCAACGACGCTCGTTCATTTTTCACCTGCCCGGAGTGGGCAGTATTTGCAGTCATTCAACAGATGGACGCGCTAAAGGCGCAGGAATAGACCCGTTTTGAAGAAATCCGCCGCAACACCTAAAGCAGCAGTTGTGCCGGCCTGGCGCCAGCACCTGCATTACCGACTCAAGGAAGGCGCGCTGATCGCCATCGGCGCCCTGTGCCTGTTCCTGATGATGGCCTTGCTCACCTATGGCAAGGACGATCCGGGCTGGAGCCACAACAGCAAGATCGAAGACGTGCAGAACTTCGGCGGGCCTGCCGGCTCCTACAGCGCCGACATCCTGTTTATGGTGCTGGGTTACTTCGCTTACATCTTCCCGCTGTTGCTGGCGATCAAGACCTGGCAGATCTTCCGCCAGCGTCACGAGCCGTGGCAGTGGAGCGGCTGGCTGTTCTCCTGGCGCCTGATCGGCCTGGTGTTCCTGGTGTTGTCCGGCGCGGCCCTGGCACATATCCATTTCCACGCACCCACCGGCCTGCCTGCCGGCGCGGGTGGCGCCCTGGGCGAAAGCCTCGGCGACCTGGCGCGCAGAACCCTGAATATCCAGGGCAGCACGCTGATGTTTATTGCGCTGTTCCTGTTCGGCCTCACGGTGTTCACCGACCTGTCGTGGTTCAAGGTGATGGACGTGACCGGCAAGATCACCCTCGACCTGCTGGAATTGTTTCAGGGCGCAGCCAACCGCTGGTGGTCGGCCCGGGTCGACCGTAAGCGTATGGTTGCGCAATTGCGCGAGGTCGATACCCGCGTCAACGAAGTGGTGGCCCCGAGTACGCCGGACCGGCGCGAGCAGGCCAAGGTCAAGGAACGCTTGATCGAGCGCGAGCAGGCCCTGAGCAAGCACATGTCGGACCGCGAGAAGCAGGTGCCGCCAGTCATCGCCCCGGCACCAACCAAGGCCCCCGAGCCGAGTGCCCGCGTGCAGAAAGAGAAACAGGCGCCGCTGTTTGTCGACAGCGCCGTCGAAGGCACCTTGCCGCCAATCTCGATCCTCGACCCGGCCGAAAAGAAACAGCTCAACTATTCCCCGGAATCCCTGGCGGCCGTAGGCCACCTGCTGGAAATCAAACTCAAGGAGTTTGGTGTTGAAGTCACGGTGGATTCGATCCACCCCGGCCCGGTGATCACCCGTTACGAAATCCAGCCAGCCGCCGGCGTCAAGGTCAGCCGCATTTCCAACCTGGCAAAAGACCTGGCGCGTTCCCTGGCCGTGACCAGCGTGCGTGTGGTGGAAGTCATTCCTGGCAAGACCACCGTGGGTATCGAGATTCCCAACGAAGACCGCCAGATCGTGCGCTTTTCCGAAGTGCTGTCGACCCCGGAATACGACAACTTCAAATCGCCGGTCACCCTGGCCCTGGGTCACGACATCGGCGGCAAGCCGGTGATCACCGACCTGGCGAAAATGCCGCACTTGCTGGTCGCCGGTACCACCGGTTCCGGTAAGTCGGTGGGTGTGAACGCGATGATCCTGTCGATCCTGTTCAAATCCGGCCCGGATGACGCCAAGCTGATCATGATCGACCCGAAGATGCTTGAATTGTCGATCTACGAAGGCATTCCGCACCTGTTGTGCCCGGTTGTGACAGACATGAAAGACGCCGCCAACGCCCTGCGCTGGAGCGTGGCCGAGATGGAGCGGCGCTACAAATTGATGGCGAAGATGGGCGTACGAAACCTGTCCGGCTTCAACGCCAAGGTCAAGGAAGCCCAGGACGCTGGCACGCCGCTGAGCGACCCGTTGTACAAGCGCGAAAGCATTCACGACGAAGCGCCGCTGCTGACCAAGCTGCCGACCATCGTGGTGGTGGTCGACGAATTTGCAGACATGATGATGATCGTCGGCAAGAAGGTTGAAGAGCTGATCGCCCGTATCGCGCAAAAGGCGCGTGCCGCCGGTATTCACTTGATTCTCGCGACCCAGCGTCCGTCGGTAGATGTCATCACCGGTCTGATCAAGGCCAACATTCCGACGCGTATGGCGTTCCAGGTGTCGAGCAAGATCGACTCGCGGACCATCATCGACCAGGGCGGCGCCGAGCAATTGCTGGGCCACGGTGACATGCTCTACATGCCACCCGGCACCAGCCTTCCGATCCGTGTACACGGCGCTTTCGTGTCCGATGACGAAGTTCACCGTGTGGTGGAAGCCTGGAAACTGCGCGGCGCGCCTGAATACAACGACGACATCCTCGCCGGTGTTGAAGAGGCCGGCAGCGGCTTCGACGGCGGCAGTGGTGGTGACGACGATGCTGAAACCGACGCGCTGTACGACGAGGCCGTGGCCTTCGTGCTCGAAAGTCGTCGTGCGTCCATTTCTGCGGTGCAACGCAAGCTGAAGATCGGCTACAACCGCGCCGCCCGCATGATTGAATCGATGGAAAACGCGGGCGTCGTAACCGCCATGAACACCAACGGCTCGCGTGAAGTCATCGCCCCCGGGCAGATGCGCGACTGATCCCGCGCCGCGTGGCAGCACGCGGCGTGCCTTGACCACTCAATGAGGACTCCCATGCGTCTTATCCGCATGCTGTTGTTGCCGGCACTGGCCCTGACCGCTGTTTCGGCGCACGCCGACCCGGCCTCCGTCGCCAGCCTGACCAACCTGCTGGACAAATCCAAGACCCTGACGGCGCGCTTCTCCCAGCTCACCCTGGACGGCGGCGGCACTCAGTTGCAGCAAACGGCCGGTGAAATGGCCGTACAGCGCCCGGGTTTGTTCTACTGGAAAACCGACGCGCCAAACGAGCAGACCATCGTCTCCGACGGCCAGAAAGTCACTCTGTGGGACCCGGACCTGGAGCAGGCAACCATCAAGAAGCTTGACCCGCGCCTGAACCAGACCCCGGCGCTGCTGCTGTCGGGCGATGTGTCGAAGATCAGCGACAGCTTTGACATCACCGCCAAGCAAACCAGCAACGTGATTGAGTTCACCCTCAAGCCCAAATCCAAGGACACGCTGTTTGACAGCCTGAACCTGTCATTCAGCAACGGTGTGATCAACAACATGCGCCTGATCGACAGCGTCGGCCAGCGCACCGATATCCTGTTCTCCGGGGTCAAGGCCAATGGTGTTGTCGATGCCTCCAAGTTCAAGTTCGTCATCCCCAAGGGTGCCGACGTGATCCAGGAATAACCCGCTCAGAGGTTTCAAACGCTGCCCATGGACCTGTTTCGAACTGACCCGATCTCTCAACCTTTGGCCGCGCGCTTGCGCTCGACCAACCTGGACGAGTACGTCGGGCAAGAACACCTGCTCGCTCGCGGCAAACCTCTGCGCGAAGCCCTGGAGCAGGGTGCGCTGCACTCGATGATTTTCTGGGGGCCGCCGGGCGTGGGCAAGACCACCCTGGCGCGGCTGCTGGCGAAAGTCTCGGATGCGCACTTCGAAACCGTCTCGGCCGTACTCGCCGGTGTCAAAGAGATTCGCCAAGCCGTTGAGGTGGCCAAGCAGCAGGCCGGGCAATACGGCAAGCGCACCATCCTGTTCGTCGACGAAGTGCACCGCTTCAACAAGTCGCAGCAGGATGCGTTTTTGCCTTATGTGGAAGACGGCACGCTGATTTTTATCGGCGCCACCACTGAAAACCCTTCGTTTGAACTCAATAACGCCTTGCTGTCGCGGGCGCGGGTCTATGTGCTCAAGAGCCTGGACGAAGCGGCGATGCGCAAGCTGTTGCAGCGCGCGTTGAGCGAAGACAAGGGCTTGGGCAAGCGCCAACTGAGCCTGAGCGACGAAGGCTTCAAGATTCTGATGAGCGCCGCCGATGGCGATGGGCGCCGCTTTCTGAATCTGCTGGAGAACGCCTCCGACCTGGCCGAAGACAACAGCGAGATTGGCGTCGACCTCCTGCAAAGCTTGCTCGGCGACACGCGCCGGCGCTTCGACAAGGGCGGCGAAGCCTTTTACGACCAGATTTCTGCACTGCACAAATCCGTGCGCGGTTCCAACCCCGACGGCGCGCTGTACTGGTTTGCACGCATGATCGACGGCGGCTGCGACCCGCTGTACCTCGCGCGCCGCGTAGTACGTATGGCCAGCGAAGACATCGGCAACGCCGACCCGCGCGCCCTGAGTTTGTGCCTGGCCGCCTGGGAAGTGCAGGAGCGCCTCGGCAGCCCGGAAGGCGAGCTGGCGGTGGCCCAGGCCATTACGTATCTGGCCTGCGCGCCGAAAAGCAACGCGGTGTACATGGGCTTCAAATCCGCACTGCGCGCGGCGGCCGAACACGGTTCGCTGGAAGTGCCGCTGCACCTGCGCAACGCGCCGACCAAGCTGATGAAACAGTTGGGCTACGGCGACGAATACCGTTATGCCCACGATGAACCGGACGCCTATGCCGCCGGTGAAGACTACTTCCCCGATGACCTTGAGCCGCAGCCGTTCTACCAGCCAGTGCCCCGTGGCCTGGAGCTGAAGATCGGTGAAAAGCTCAACCATCTCGCGCAACTCGATCGACTCAGTCCCAAACAGCGGAGAAAGTAGTGCTCAAGACGATTCTTGCCGTGTCCGTAGCCGGCATCGCTGGTACATTATTGCGTTTCGCCACCGGTACGTGGGTCAGCGCCAATTGGCCGAAGCATTTTTATGCGGCGACCCTGGCGGTCAACCTGGTGGGCTGTTTGATCATCGGCTTGCTGTACGGCTGGTTCCTGTTGCGCCCGGAAGTGCCGATTGAAATTCGCGCCGGCTTGATTGTCGGCTTTGTAGGCGGTCTGACGACCTTTTCATCCTTTTCACTGGACACGCTGCGCCTGCTCGAAAGCGGGCAAGCCCTGGTAGCTTTCGGTTACCTGGGCATCAGCGTGTTCGGCGGGCTGCTCGCCACCTGGGCTGGCCTGTCCTTGACCAAACTTTGATAAACGAGAGACCGACATGCTCGATTCCAAACTGTTACGTAGCAACCTTCAGGACGTAGCGGACCGCCTGGCTTCCCGTGGCTTTGCCCTGGATGTCGCGCGCATCGAAGCGCTGGAAGAACAGCGCAAGACCGTCCAGACCCGCACCGAAGCACTGCAGGCTGAGCGCAATGCACGTTCCAAATCCATCGGTCAGGCCAAGCAGCGCGGCGAAGACATCGCGCCGCTGATGGCTGACGTCGAGCGCATGGGCACCGAGCTGTCCGAGGGTAAGGTCGAGCTGGACAAGATCCAGACCGAGCTGGACTCGATCTTGCTGGGCATCCCTAACATCCCGCACGACTCCGTGCCGGTTGGTGCAGACGAAGACGGCAACGTCGAAGTGCGCCGCTGGGGCACGCCGAAAGCCTTTGATTTCGAGATCAAGGACCACGTCGCCCTGGGCGAATTGACCGGTGGCCTGGATTTCGAAACCGCGGCAAAAATGTCCGGCGCACGCTTTGCCTTGCTACGAGGCCCGATCGCGCGCATGCACCGTGCCCTGGCGCAGTTCATGATCAACCTGCACACCGCCGAACATGGCTACGAAGAAGCCTACACGCCGTACCTGGTGCAGGCCCCGGCACTGATGGGCACCAGCCAGTTGCCGAAATTCGAAGAAGACCTGTTCAAGATCAGCCGCGACGGTGAAGCTGACCTGTACCTGATCCCGACGGCCGAAGTCTCGCTGACCAATATCGTGGCCGGCGAGATCCTCGACGCCAAGCAACTGCCGATCAAATTTGTGGCCCATAGCCCGTGCTTCCGTAGTGAAGCTGGCGCGTCGGGTCGCGACACCCGTGGCATGATCCGCCAGCACCAGTTCGACAAGGTCGAGATGGTGCAAGTGGTTGAGCCGTCGACCTCGATGGAAGCCCTGGAAGGCCTGACCGCCAACGCCGAACGCGTCCTGCAACTGCTGGAGCTGCCGTACCGCGTATTGGCGCTGTGCACCGGCGACATGGGTTTCAGCGCTGTGAAGACCTACGACCTCGAAGTGTGGGTGCCGAGCCAAGACAAGTACCGCGAAATTTCGTCGTGCTCCAACTGTGGTGATTTCCAGGCGCGTCGCATGCAGGCGCGTTTCCGTAATCCGGAAACCGGCAAGCCGGAGCTGGTGCACACCCTTAACGGTTCCGGTTTGGCCGTAGGCCGTACCCTGGTGGCCGTGCTGGAAAACTACCAGCAGGCTGACGGTTCGATCCGCGTACCTGAGGTGCTCAAGCCTTACATGGCGGGCGTTGAGGTCATCGGCTAAATGGAATTTCTGCCGCTGTTTCATAACCTGCGCGGCAGTCGTGTGTTGGTCGTCGGTGGCGGGGAGATTGCCTTGCGCAAATCCCGGCTGCTGGCCGACGCCGGTGCGTTGCTGCGGGTGGTTGCTCCCCAGATTGAAGACCAGTTGCGTGAACTGGTGCTGGGCAGTGGCGGGGAATTGATGATGCGCGGTTATCAGGAGGCCGACCTCGACGGTTGCACCCTGATCATCGCGGCCACCGACGACGAGCCACTGAACGCGCAAGTCTCTGGTGATGCCAAGCGCCGTTGCGTGCCGGTCAATGTGGTGGACGCGCCCGCCTTGTGCAGCGTGATCTTCCCGGCAATTGTCGACCGTTCACCCTTGGTGATTGCTGTGTCCAGCGGCGGCGATGCGCCGGTGCTGGCACGCTTGATTCGGGCCAAGCTGGAAACCTGGATTCCGTCCACCTACGGCCAATTGGCCGGGTTGGCGGCGCGTTTTCGTGCCCAGGTCAAAGGGTTGTACCCGGATGTGCAGCAACGCCGCGCGTTCTGGGAAGAGGTGTTTCAAGGCCCGATTGCTGACCGCCAGTTGGCCGGGCAGGGTCATGAAGCCGAGCGTCTGTTGATCGAAAAGGTCAACGGCAAGCCGCCGCATGCGCCAGGTGAAGTTTACCTGGTGGGCGCAGGCCCGGGTGATCCGGACCTGCTGACCTTTCGTGCCCTGCGCTTGATGCAGCAAGCCGACGTGGTGCTGTATGACCGCTTGGTGGCGCCTGCGATTCTTGAGCTATGCCGTCGCGACGCCGAGCGTGTGTATGTCGGCAAGCGCCGCGCCGATCATGCGGTGCCGCAAGACCAGATCAATCAGCAATTGGTGGACCTGGCCAAACAAGGCAAGCGCGTGCTGCGCCTCAAGGGCGGTGACCCGTTTATCTTCGGGCGCGGTGGTGAAGAAATTGAGGAATTGGCAGCCCACGGTATTCCATTCCAGGTGGTGCCGGGCATTACGGCGGCCAGTGGTTGCGCGGCGTATGCCGGGATACCGCTGACCCACCGTGACTATGCGCAATCCGTGCGGTTTATCACCGGGCACTTGAAGGACGGGACCTCGGACCTGCCTTGGAATGACCTGGTTGGGCCTTCGCAGACCCTGGTGTTCTACATGGGTTTGATCGGTTTGCCGATCATCTGCGAACAGCTGATCAAGCATGGACGTGCCGCAGATACCCCGGCGGCGTTGATCCAGCAGGGCACCACGTCAAACCAACGCGTGTTCACCGGCACCCTGGCGGACTTGCCGCGCATGGTGGCGGAGCATGAAGTGCATGCGCCGACACTGGTGATCGTGGGTGAAGTGGTGGTGTTGCGTGAGAAGCTGAAGTGGTTTGAAGGCGCTCAGTCTGAGGTTTAACACTGCTGGTATGACGAGAGCGCCTGTTGTGGCGATCGGGCTTCCTGTGGCGAGCGGGCTTGCCCCGCGTTGGGCTGCGTAGCAGCCCTAAAACCAGACACCGCGTTCTGCCAGACAGAACGCGGTGTTTTTATTGGGGCTGCTACGCAGCCCAACGCGGGGCAAGCCCGCTCGCCACAGAAAGCCCGCTCGCCACAGGGATAGGGTGGTATCAGTTCCAGACGCCTTTACCGCTCAATCGCTCCCGATCATGTTCGGCATCAAACGCTTGCATCGGGCCTTTGGGCACAATCCCCGTCGGGTTGATCGTGCGGTGACTCGCATAGTAATGCCCCTTGATATGCGCAAAATCCACCGTCTCGGCTACCCTCGGCCACTGATACAACTCCCTTAGCCAGTTCGACAAGTTCGGATAATCGGCAATCCTGCGTAAGTTGCACTTGAAGTGACTGTAATACACCGCATCAAAGCGAATCAGCGTGGTAAACAGGCGCACATCGGCTTCGGTCAGGTACTCGCCGGCCAGGTAACGATGGTCAGCCAAATGCTGTTCCAGGTGATCCAGCTCAGCAAACACATCATCAAACGCACTTTCATACGCCTGCTGCGAAGTGGCGAAGCCTGCGCGATAAACCCCATTGTTCACGGCGGGATAGATGCGATCGTTCAAGGCGTCGATAGCCGGACGCAGCGCCTCGGGGTAGAAATCCAGTGTATTGCCGGTCAACGCGTTAAACGCGCTGTTGAACATGCGGATAATCTCCGCTGACTCATTACTCACAATGCGCTTCAGCTTTTTATCCCACAGCACCGGCACGGTTACGCGGCCGGTGTAGTCGGCAGTGTCGGCGGTGTAGCGCTGGTGCATGAAGTCGAAATGATCCAGCTTGTCGCCGGTTGAGCCGTGGGCCTTGTCGAAGGTCCAGCCGTTTTCCAGCATCAGCCAGCTGACCACGGACACGTCGATCAGGCCTTCCAGCCCTTTGAGTTTGCGCATAATCAAGGTGCGATGGGCCCACGGGCAGGCGAGGGACACATAGAGGTGATAGCGCCCGGCCTCGGCCTTGAAGCCGCCTTCGCCGCTCGGCCCGGGCGCGCCATCGGCAGTCACCCAATGGCGGCGCTGGGCCTGTTCGCGCTGGAATGCGCCATCTGCGCTACTTTCGTACCACTGGTCTTTCCAGTGTCCTTCGATCAGCAAACCCATGACTGGCTCCTCGGCTAATAAGCGTTGGAGCCCAGTCTAAAGGGATGAGTTCGAACTAAAAGCGCAAAGAGCGGGGCTCAATCATCGATTAAATCGATTTATCCCGCGCGTCCCAATACTGCTTGGCCAATTCAAATGCCTGCTCCCGCGCGTGGCCGAGGCCGCGCAAGGCCAACGCCATGGTGGCGATCAGCGCCAGTTGCGGGTAGCTGTCTTGCACATCACCGCGCCACAGGGCCTTCAAGTGTTCGGGCTCCAGGCTGGCCGGTTTGACGTGGCGCTGGGCGGAGAGGGCGGGCCACTCTTCGTCCCAGCTTTCGCCGCCGGTGGTGCCGTACAGGTGGCTCACGGAATCGGGGTTGATCTCGATCTCGCCGCCATCGCCCTTCACCACAATCACATTGTCGCCGAGCAGGCCGCTGGCATCGCGGTGCACGCCCTGGTAGCCCGGATGGAAAATGCTTTGCAGGCCAAGTCGTGCGTTGAGCGGGTTAAGCAGGCGCGCGAGCGAGTGAATCGGCGAGCGCAGGCCCAGAGTATTGCGCAAGTCGATCATGCGTTGCAGTTGCGGCGCCCAGTCGCCCAGCGGGATAAAGGCCAGGTTAGCGTGTTCATAGGCCGCTTCGACCTGCTGCCAGTTGCGGCACAGCGGGATCTGCAAACCTTCCAGCAGTTGCTCTGTGTACAACCGCCCGGCCGTGTGCGCGCCGCCGCCGTGCATGAGGATGCGCACGCCGTTTTGCGCCAGGCACTTGGCGGCCAGCAGGTACCACGGCAGGTGGCGTTTTTTGCCGGCGTAGGTCGGCCAGTCGATGTCCACGTTCAGCGCCGGGGCGTGCAGGCGTTCGCGCACGGCTTCGGTGAAACCGGCCAGCTCTTCCGGGCTTTCTTCTTTGTGGCGCAGCAACATCAGGAAGGCGCCGAGCTGGGTGTCTTCGACTTTTTCGTCGAGCAACATGCCCATGGCTTCGCGGGCTTCCTCGCGAGTGAGGTTACGCGCGCCGCGTTTGCCTTTGCCCAGGATGCGCACGAACTGCGCAAACGGGTGCTCGGCAGGGGTTTCAAGGGTCAGCGGGGCAAAGTCGGTCATAAGCAATTCGTCGGCCTGGGCAGGCCCGCCAGCTTGGCGGCGAGTTTGGCGGGAGTGCCGTTGAACAGTTTATTGAGGTGCAGGCTGTTGCCCTTTTCCGCGCCCAGCTTCAAGGCGGTGTACTTGATCAGCGGGCGCGTGGCGGGGGACAGCTGGAATTCGGTGTAGAACTGGCGCAGCAGCTCAAGGATTTCCCAATGGGCCGGGGTCAACTCCAAGGGTTCGGCGGCGGCCAGGGCATTGGCTACGTCGGTGGACCATTGGTTCAGGTCGACGAGGTAGCCGTCCTTGTCCAGCTCAAGGGTGTGTTCGCCTACGGTCAGGGTGTTCATAGCCAGGTATTGACCTTGTCGTAGTCGATCGACAGTTGCACAAAACCTGGATAGTCCACGCTGTCGGCCCAGTCCGGCAGGGGCAGGTCGCGCGCCTGCATGTCCTCGGCCAGCACAAAGACCTTCACGCCTCTGGTTTGCAGGGCCGGGTTGTGCAGGCCGTAGGCGCCGTCGCCGCACAGCAGTATTGCGTCTTGACTGGCGCAAACACGCAGGCAACTGGCCAGACGGCTGTCGGTAAACGGGGAGTGGGACACCACATGTAAAGTCGACATCAGAGGGTCATCACCTGGTCGTAACGGTCAATCAGCGTGGAGATTTCTGCGCTGTTCAGGGGTTGAGCGCTGGCGGGCGAGGCGAGACCGCGCTCGGCCAGGCTATGGCTGCAGGCGAACACGTCATCGACGCCGAACAGGCCCAGCGCCTGCAAGTTGGCGCTGAGGTCTTTTTGCTGCAGGGCTTTGGCGTCCTGATGGGGTGCCAGCTGGAACACGCCGTCGTCCATAAACAGCAGGCCAATCGGCAGGTCGAACGCGCCACCGGCCAGCACGATATCCAGCGCTTCCCGCGCGCCCGGCCCGGACCACGGGGCTTGGCGGCTGATGACTAACAAGGATTTGGACATGTCACGGCCCTCCAAAACAGATCAGGCGGTCGGCGGTCTGCACGGCGTCGTGCAATTGACCCAGACCCGACAGCGCCCACGGCGCGTCAAGGTTGACCGCAGTGCGCTGATAGCGCGTGGCTTCTTCGCCGTTAAGCACGCCACGGCGCAAGGCGGCGGCGATGCACACCACGCCGTCTAGCTGGTGCGCGCTGACAAACTCGCGCCACTGGCGGGCAATGTCCTGCTCATCCTGCGGCGTAACGAGGTTATTGGCGGCGCTGTACACGCCGTCCTGATAAAAAAACAGCCGCACAATCTCATGCCCGCCGGCCAACGCTGCCTGGGCGAACAGCAGGGCGCGGCGCGAGGAGGGCGCATGGGCGGCGGAAAACACGGCAATCGCAAACTTCATGGAACACTCTGAGCGCAAACGTGGGCCAATGATAAAGCCGCCGCCGCGAAAAAGCCCGCCGTGATCAAAACGGTCACTGTGGTTGATCGTTCTGACGATTGCCCGCAGGTCAAAGCGTGCCTAGTCTGTGGGCATTCAAAACGGAAACGGAGCCCCCATGTCAGGTCCCTTGGCGTCCCTCAAAGTGCTGGATTTTTCCACCTTGCTGCCCGGCCCGTTTGCGTCCCTGATGCTCGCGGACATGGGCGCCGAGGTGCTGCGCATCGAGTCACCCACGCGCATGGACCTGCTGCGGGTGTTGCCGCCCCATGATCAGGGGACCTCGGCGAGCCACGCCTATCTCAATCGCAATAAACGCAGCCTGGCGCTGGATCTCAAAAAGAACGAGGCGCTGGAGATCGTGCGCGAGTTGGTGAAGGACTATGACATTGTCCTCGAGCAGTTTCGCCCCGGCGTGATGGAGCGCCTGGGCCTGGGTTATGAGGCGCTGAAGGCGATCAATCCCCGGCTGATTTATGTGTCGATCACCGGTTACGGCCAGACCGGGCCCTACAAGGACCGCGCCGGGCACGATATCAATTACCTGGCGCTGGCGGGCGTGGCCAGTCATACCGGGCGCCGGGACAGCGGGCCTCTGCCGCTGGGCGTGCAGTTGGCTGACGTTGCTGGCGGTTCGCTGCATGCGGTGGTGGGATTACTTGCGGCAGTGATCGCGCGCCAGCACAGCGGGGTCGGGCAATCCCTGGATGTGAGCATGACCGATTGCTCGTTCAGCCTGAACGCCATGGCCGGCGCGGGTTATCTGGCCTGTGGCGTGGAACCGGATCGGGAAACCCATGTGCTTAATGGTGGCAGTTTTTACGATTATTACCGTTCCCGCGATGGACGCTGGATGTCGGTCGGCAGCCTGGAACCCGCGTTTATGCAGCCATTGTGTGAAGCGCTGGGAAGGCCTGAGTTGGCCGCGCAAAGCCTCAAGCCCGAGCATCAGAAGGCCCTCAAACTGGCGCTGCAGGTGGAGTTTGAAAAGCGCAGCTTTGCGGAACTGCGTGCGCTGTTTGCCGGGGTGGATGCGTGTGTTGAGCCGGTTCTGAGCCTGAGTGAAGCGGTGGAGCATCCGCAGTTGAAAGCGCGGGAACTGGTTAGCCAGGTGCCCAGGGGGGATGGCTCGACGCAGGCGCAGATTGCCTGCCCGCTGAAGTTTTCAAAGGGTTTGCCGGCGCCTCGGCATATTGGGGCTGCGGTGGGGGCGCACAGTGATGAGGTGTTGGCGGAGTTGGGGATGAGTGCTCAGCGGATAGCCGAGTTGCGGCAGGCCAGAGTGGTGGGGTGACTGAGCGGGCGCCATCGCAGGCAAGCCCGCTCCCACATTGGACTGTGTTGTCCGGCCGATCACCGGTCAACTGTGGGAGCTGGCTTGCCTGCGATGAGGCCCTCACTCCACCCGGGTTTCCCCGGTAAACACCAAGGTATGCCGACACCGCCGGCACAAATACCGCCTGCCCTGACTCACCAGCGCATGGCGCTGCGACGAAAACGGAAAATCACTGTCCGCACACGGGCATCGGTAGATGTACCGGGTCACCTGCCGTCGCTTGATCTCATAGGTATGGCAGCGATCCGGCGGCAGTTCGTAGACTCCGCGCATGATCAATTGCCATTCCTCGCCATGGGGCTGGATACGCTCGCCAAATAACTGGTGGGCGATCAGGTGCGCCACTTCGTGAGCCACGGTCTGTTTCAGGAAGTGTTGGCTGTTTTCACGGTACAACTGGGGGTTGAAACGCAGCAGGTTCTCGTGCAAATGCGCGACACCGGCCTTCTGGCCCCGCAGCTTGAGGCTGACCTGGGGGCGTTTGAAGCTTCGTTTAAAAAAGGATTCGGCTTGCAGGAAACAATCTTCGACGCGGGTATTGAGTTGCTCGGGCATGCTGACCATATCTCCAGAGACCCCGAGTATGCCGCAAAGCTGAGTGTTTCCGAATCTGTCAGGCGCCGAATGGTCATGTCGAATGCACAAAGCCACCTTTCGGTGGCTTTGGCTGCGGTTTTTAATGACTCAGTTGGTGTAGATCGGGCCTACGCCCAGGCCCCAGACGATCACGGTAAACGCCATGATCGCCACCAGAACCACAAGCCCCACCGCCAGCACCGAGCTGGAAAACAGGAAACCCTCGTCCGGGTCGATGTTCATGAAGGTCGGCAGCCCCACATACAGCAGGTACACCGTGTAACAGATGGCGGCCGTGCCCACGACCATTCCCAGCCACATATGCGGGTAGAGCGCTGACAGTCCGCCGATAAACAAGGGAGTAGCCGTGTAGGTGGCAAACGCCACGCAACGCGCCATGCTGGGGTTGGCATCGTAGGTGCGGGCCATCCAGTGAATAAACGCGCCCATCACCGCCACGCCGCCGAGCATGGCGACATACGACATAAGGGTCATCCACAACGCACTTTCCACGGTCAGCATCACCGGGGCACGGCTGCCGATGACCCAGCCCACCTGGGTGGTACCGATAAAGGCGGATACGGCGGGGATCGCCGCAAGAATCAGCGTATGGGTGAGGTACATGTGGCTGATGCTTTCTTCCTTATCGCCACGAATTTCCCGCCATTCCCTGTCGGGATGGGTAAACAGCCCCACGACGTGATGGATCATGCCAGTCACTCCTGTCGTTATTACCATCGCCCCCCATCGGAGCGCCCACCGGCCAGATGGCCTGAAAGGTCTGGATATATGTGCGACCTCAAGTCGCAGTATAGGAAGTGATGCCCGGAAAAACTGTAGGGCCTTTAGAGCAAATCGCGCTGTAAACACTGGGCTTAATCGCGGTGGGGTCTGTCAGAGGTCACCTCGATTGGGGTGGGAGCTGGCTTGCCAGCTCCCAGATTGGAACTCGGTCGCTCATAACGCTAAAATGCCCGGCTTTTCGTCACACACCTTTAGCGGATCCAAGCGCCATGGGCACTCTTACGGTCAACCAGAACAAACTGCAAAAACGCCTGCGTCGCCTGGCCGGTGAAGCGGTCGCCGATTTCAACATGATCGAAGACGGCGACAAGGTCATGGTGTGCCTCTCCGGCGGCAAAGACAGCTACACGATGCTCGATGTGCTGCTGCACCTGCAAAAGGTCGCGCCGATCAAATTCGAGATCGTTGCCGTCAACATGGACCAGAAACAACCGGGCTTTCCCGAACAGGTGCTGCCGGCCTACCTCAAAGAACTGGGCGTGGACTACCACATCGTTGAAAAAGACACCTATTCGGTGGTCAAGGAACTGATCCCGGAAGGCAAGACCACCTGTTCGCTGTGCTCGCGCCTGCGTCGCGGCACGCTCTACACCTTCGCCGATGAGATTGGCGCAACCAAGATGGCCCTCGGTCATCACCGCGACGACATCGTTGAAACCTTCTTCCTCAACATGTTCTTCAACGGCTCCCTCAAGGCCATGCCGCCCAAGCTGCGCGCAGACGACGGGCGCAACGTGGTGATCCGCCCGCTGGCGTATTGCAACGAGAAGGACATCCAGGCCTACTCCGACCTCAAGCAGTTTCCGATCATCCCGTGCAACCTGTGCGGCTCTCAGGAAAACCTGCAGCGCCAGGTGGTCAAGGACATGCTGCTGGACTGGGAGCGCAAGACCCCGGGCCGTACCGAAAGCATCTTCCGCAGCCTGCAGAACGTGCAGCCGTCGCAACTGGCTGACCGCAACCTGTTCGACTTCACAGGCCTCAAGATCGACGAGAGCGCCGCCTCGCGCTTCGTCAATGTAGTGAACCTCTAAGCCATTTCAATGCTCTGACACACGGCGCTTGCGGGCGCCGTTTTCAATTCAATTCCCGGGAGAGGGCATGCGCGATTACAAGTGGCTGCACGAATATTGTCTGAACCGCTTCGGCTCAGCCGCCAAGCTGGACGCCCACCTCGCTGTGCCCAAGACCCCGGCGCAGTTGCGCAAGATCAGCGATGACCGTTACCTGTCGACCCTGGCGCTGCGGGTATTTCGCGCCGGTTTGAAACACAGCGTGGTGGATGCCAAGTGGCCGGCGTTTGAGCAGGTATTCTTCGGTTTCGACCCTGAAAAAGTGGTGTTGATGGGCGCCGAGCACCTCGAACGCCTGATGCAGGACACGCGCATCATCCGTCACCTGGGCAAACTCAAGAGTGTGCCGCGCAATGCGCAGATGATTCTGGATATCGAGCAGGAAAAAGGCAGTTTCGGCGCGTTTATCGCTGATTGGCCGGTCACCGATATCGTCGGGTTATGGAAATACCTGAGCAAACACGGCCACCAGCTGGGCGGTCTGTCAGCCCCGCGTTTCCTGCGGATGGTGGGCAAGGATACGTTTGTGCCAAGTGATGACGTGGTGGCGGCGTTGAATGCGCAGAAGATCGTCGACAAGGCGCCGACCAGCCTGCGGGATTTGGCGACGGTGCAGGCAGCTTTCAATCAATGGCATGCCGAGAGTGGGCGGCCGATGTGTCAGTTGTCGATGATGCTGGCCTATACAGTGAATCATTGAGACCGAGGTGGACCTATCGCAGGCAAGCCAGCTCCCACAGGGGAATGCATTCCAATGTGGGAGCTGGCTTGCCTGCGATAGCGATTTTCAGGCCACCACAGGTTCAGCCAAGCGCCGATTCAACTGATGCCGCCAGCGCACATACAACAGCGCCGTACAAAACACCGCCAGACTCGCCAGCATTTCCAACACGCCAAACCACTGCCGGTTCGGGTCATACGCCGCCAGCGCGCCTTTGATGAAATACAAATTCACCACAAAACACATCCACGAATGCCCGCGTGCGCTGCCGAGCAACATCCCTGGCGCCAACACCAGCAGCGGCACCAGCTCGATCAGCAGGATCACCCACGGGCGCGCACCGTGCAGGTCGGCGACAAACAGGTAGTACCCGCACAACAACCCCACCAGGCTCAAAAACGCCAGCAGGCTCAGCACTCGCGCGACCTTCACCCGTGGCGCCAGCCACGCCTGGGAGGGCAGGACCTTAGGCTTCCTGGCCACGGCCGTTCTCCAGCAGGATCGCGGTTTTCGCCAGGCGCAGGCCCAGGGCCCGGCACAGGGCGATTTCATGTTGATCCAGCATGCGCTTGCCATCCGGCCCCGCGTGGTGGCTGGCGCCATACGGCGTGCCGCCGCCTTGGGTGTCGAGCAAGGCCTGTTCGCTGTAAGGCAGGCCGGTGATCAGCATGCCGTGGTGCAGCAGTGGCAGCAGCATCGACATCAGCGTGGTTTCCTGGCCGCCGTGCAGGCTGGCAGTCGAGGTGAACACCCCGGCCGGCTTGCCAACGAGGGCGCCCGTGAGCCACAGGTTGCTGGTGCCGTCGATAAAGTACTTGAGCGGCGCGGCCATGTTGCCGAAGCGCGTCGGGCTGCCGAGCGCCAGGGCCGAGCAGTTTTTCAGGTCGTCGAGGCTGGCGTACAGCGCCCCTTCGTCCGGGATGCTCGGCGCCACGGCCTCGCACTCGGTGGAAATCGCCGGCACCGTGCGCAGGCGCGCTTCCAGTCCGGCCTGCTCGATGCCGCGCGCAATCTGACGCGCCATTTCGCTCACCGAGCCGTTGCGGCTGTAATACAACACCAGCACATAGGGCGTACTCACGGCAGAATCTCCAGCACGTTTTCCGGCGGGCGGCCGATGATGGCTTTGCTGGCAGTTTCCAGGATCGGGCGCTCCATCAGCTTGGGATGTTCAGCAATGGCAGCGATGAGTTGCGCTTCGCTGAGGCTGGCGTCCGCCAGGTTGAGGGCTTTGTATTCGTCTTCACCGGTGCGCAACAGTTGGCGCGCGCTGATGCCGAGTTTGCCGAGCAGGGCCTTTAACTGCGCGGCGGTCAGCGGGGTTTCCAGGTAGCGCACCACGGTTGGCGTGAGGCCGCGGGCTTCGAGCAGTTCGAGCGCACCGCGGGATTTCGAGCAGCGCGGGTTGTGATAAAGCGTCAGATCGGTCATGTGCGGGTCGCATCTTGCGTAAGGTGGCGGGTATTCTACCCGGGCTGCGCCCCGTCCTTAAACCGTAAGAGGCGACAGGTCGCAGCCAACGTTCATTTTTACGAAGGATTACCCCATGACAAGTCGACTGATCGGTGCATTGGCGATCATCACAACCCTGCTGCTCAGCGGCTGCGGTAACGATTACGGCGTTGACCAAAATGGCAAGAAAGTAGAGGCCGAGCGCTTGGACAAACAGTGGGTGGTGGTCAATTACTGGGCCGAATGGTGTGGCCCGTGCCGCACGGAGATTCCCGAGCTGAATGCGCTGGCCGAACAGCTGAAAGGGCAGAATGTGGGCGTGTTCGGGGTCAACTTCGATAATGTGCAGGGTGAAGAACTCAAGGCCGCCAGTGAGAAACTGGGGATCAAGTTCACTGTGCTGGCGCAGAACCCGGAAGAGATTTTCGATATTCCGCGCAGTGAGGCGCTGCCGGTGACCTACATCATTGATGACAAGGGCAAGGTGCGTGAGCAGTTGATGGGTGAGCAGACGGCGGAAGGCGTGCTGGCCAAGCTCAAGGCCTTGCGCGGTTAAAGCAACAACACAAAACCAATGTGGGAGCGGCGGTGCGACGATTCGACTTGCTCGCGAAAGCGCCGGATCAGACAACACATCTATGACTGATCCACCGCATTCGCGAGCAAGCCCGCTCCCACATTTTGACCTCGCTCAATCCTGAAGTTGGTACTGTCAGCCTTCTTCAAGCCACAGGCGAATCGGCTTGCCTTCGGCCGGCCAGAAGCGCGCCTGCTCAATCGGCGAAATGTCCCAACGCTCGACACCTTGCAGGGCCTGGAAGAAGCGCTGTTCCTGCTCCATCAGGGCCTCGGCGCAGAGTTTGCGGGTGCTGCCGACCTTGCCGAAGCTGAGCTTGTCGCCCTCGACGGTGTAGGGCGCAAACCAGTGGTTGCAACCGCCATTGCCGTAGGCACGGCCGTCAGCGCCGAGGGTGACGGTCAGGTGCGCGTAATCCATCAGCGGTCGCTCGCCAATCCATTCCACCACGTAGCTGTGATCCTGCTCCAGCTTCACCGCATCGCCCGCACAACCAGTCAGGCCAACCCCGACGGTGGCCAGCACGAGCAGGCCTTTCATTGCCCGGCCTGCTGGCATTTCGGGCAGCGGTGCTTGTCGCCTGCGGTGGCCCAGCCCAATTCCTTGATGCGCGCATTGGCGGCCGGTTGCAGCGGCTCTTTGCTCAGCTTGGTTTCCACCGCAAATTCAAAGTCGAGCACGGTGTCGCAGCTGTCGCAGTTAACTTTCCAGGTGTGAATCTCCAACTCGCCGAACTTCGGCCCCTGGGCCATGGCGACCCACTGGCCCGCCGGGCGGATGGAGTAGCGCGCATCACCTTCGACGGTCAGGCGCATCGACAGGGTTTTACTGCCGCGCAGAGTGACGATCAGTACGTCGCCATGCTTGATCGAACCCCCATTGCCGGTGATCTGGTAACGGCCCGGCACCAGGGCGCGGCATTCGATGAGGGTGTGTTGCGGGCTCAGCAAGCTGAAGCGGAAATCGTGTTCGGCCATGGATCCTCCAAATAGGCGCGGCATCCTATCACGGGTGCCGGCTCATCATGAGCGCTGTATGTGACCGCTGATCATCCTTCGACGAGGTTGTGCGGCTGGCCCTCTGCCCACGCGGCAATGTTCGCCAGGGTGGTGCCGGCAATCGCTGCCAGGGCCTCGCGGGTGAGGAAGGCCTGGTGCGCGGTGATGATCACGTTGGGGAAGGTCAGCAGGCGCGCGAGCACGTCATCCTGCAGGGGCAGGTCGGAACGGTCCTCGAAAAACAGCTGCGCTTCTTCCTCATACACATCCAGCCCCAGATAGCCGAGCTGGCCGTTCTTGAGGGCTTCGATCAGCGCGGGCGTGTCGACCAACCCGCCGCGCCCGGTATTGATCAACATCGCGCCGGGCTGCATATGGGCCAGAGACTCGGCGTTGATCAGGTGTTTGCTGTCGTCAGTCAGCGGGCAGTGCAGGCTGATGATCTGCGCCTGGGCCAGCAGCTCGGGCAGGCCCACGTAGCGGCCGCCAAGCGCCTCGACCTGCGGGTTGGGAAAGGGGTCATGTGCGAGCAACCGGCAGCCGAAACCGGCCATGATGTTGGCGAACGTCGCGCCGATCTGCCCGGTGCCGACTACGCCGACGGTCTTGCCCACCAGGTCGAAGCCGGTGAGGCCATGCAGGCTGAAATCGCCGTCACGGGTGCGGTTGTAGGCGCGGTGCAGGCGGCGGTTGAGGGCGAGGATCAGTGCGACGGCATGTTCGGCGACGGCGTGGGGCGAGTAAGCCGGAACACGCACGATACTCAGGCCCAGACGTTTGGCGGCGGCCAGGTCGACATGGTTGTAACCGGCCGAGCGCAAGGCAATCAGGCGGGTACCGCCTTTCGCCAGCTGTTCCAGCACCGGGGCGCTGAGGTCGTCGTTGATAAACGCGCAGACCACCTCGTGGTGTTCGGCCAGGGCCGCGGTGTCGAGGTTGAGGCGGGCGGGCTGGAAGTGCAGCTCCACACCCGCCGGTAGCGGCTCGCCGAGAAAGCTGTCGCGGTCGTAGGTCTGACTGCTGAAAAGAATGACGCGCATCAAAAAGCTCCCTGCACTCACTGAAATAAACCCATCACCCTGTGGGAGCTGGCTTGCCTGCGATAGCCTCGCCTCGGTTTGACAGGCATACCGAGTCGTCTGCATCGCAGGCAAGCCAGCTCCCACAGAAAAAGCCCATTCCCTACAGAAAACCATTCCCTACAGAAAGTCTACGCGTTGACCCGTGCCTCACTGGCCAGCCGGGCTATCGCCATGTCCAGTTCATCCAGCGCCGCCATGGCCTTGGCGTCGTCCTGCTTGAGCAGCGTCTCGGCGCGTTGGCAGGCGGCGCGCAATTGCGGCACGCCACAGTAGCGGGTGGCGCCGTGCAGGCGGTGTACGCGTTCGATCAGCGCGTTGTTGTCCTTGGCTTCGCGGGCGATGGTGATGGCCTGACGGTCAGCTTCCAGCGAGGCCAGCAACATGGCGAGCATATCGGCGGCCAGGTCGGACTTGTTGGCAGCCAGGCGCAGACCTTCTTCGTGGTCCAGCACCAACAGTTTCACGCCAGGCCCCAGATTATCGGTGTTGCGCTCCGGGCCTTGATTGCGCAGGGCCAGGCCGGTCCATTTCAGTACCACCTGAGCCAATTGCCGCTCGCTGATCGGTTTGGTCAGGTAATCGTCCATGCCGCTTTGCAGCAATGCGCGTTTCTCGTTCGCCATGGCGTGGGCGGTGAGGGCCACCACCGGTAGCGGTGTGCCGTGGCGCTCGCTTTCCCATTGGCGGATCGCTTCGGTGCTTTGGCGACCGTCCATGCCGGGCATCTGCACGTCCATCAGCACCAGGTCGAAGGTTTCCTGCTTGACCGCATCAATGGCGGCATAGCCACTTTCCACGGCATGCACCTTGGCGCCCATGTCTTCAAGCAGGGTTTGCACCAGCAGCAGGTTGGCCGGGTTATCGTCCACGCACAACACGCGCGGTGCCCGGCTGGACAGGGGCTCGCCAGGCTCGTTGCGCAGCGGGCGCGGGCTGATCAGGTCGGCGAGGGCGCGGCGCAACTTGCGTGTACACGCAGGTTTGGCCTGCAACTGGCTGTTAGGGTTGGGCACCGATTGGTTGAACAGCATCTGCTCGGTGGTCGGGCACAGCACCAGCACCTTGCAGCCCAGGTGTTCGAGGTCCCACAGGTGTTGGTTGAGGCGTTCGGGCGGTATGTCATTGGCGGTGACGCCGAGTACCGCCAGGTCAATCGCCTGTTCGGTCTGATGGGCGCTGGTGATGCCATTGGTCAGGCTTTCGAGGGTATTGAACGGGGTGACTTCCAGGCCGCAGTCTTCCAACTGATGTTGCAGGGCCTGGCGCGCCAGTTCGTGGTTTTCCAGTACTGCCACGCGACGGCCGAGCAGCGGCGCGGAGGGCAGGTCGTCAACGTCGTCGCGGGTTTTGGGCAGGCTCAGGCTGATCCAGAATTCCGAGCCTTCGCCCGGCGTGCTGTCCACGCCGATCTCGCCGCCCATCTGCTCGATCAAGCGTTTGGATATGACCAGCCCCAACCCGGTGCCGCCGGGTTGGCGCGACAGCGAATTGTCTGCCTGGCTGAACGCTTGGAACAGTGCGCGCACGTCCTGGTTGGACAAGCCGATGCCGGTGTCTTGCACGCTGATGCGCAGTTGAACGCTGTCTTCCTCCTCGTCCTCAACCATCGCCCGGGCGACGATAGTGCCTTCGCGGGTGAACTTGATCGCGTTGCTGATCAGGTTGGTCAGGATCTGTTTGAGGCGCAGCGGGTCGCCCACCAGCGCCAGCGGGGTGTCGCGGTACACCAGGCTGACCAGTTCGAGCTGCTTGGCATGGGCGGCGGGGGCGAGGATGGTCAGGGTGTCTTGCAGCAAATCGCGCAGGTTGAACGGCACGCTATCGAGCACCAGCTTGCCGGCCTCGATTTTCGAGAAGTCGAGGATCTCGTTGATGATGCCCAGCAAGTTGTCGGCGGACTTTTCGATGGTGCCCAGGTAATCCAGCTGACGCGGCGACAGCTCGCTTTTTTGCAGCAGGTGGGTGAAACCGAGGATGCCGTTGAGCGGGGTGCGGATTTCATGGCTCATGTTGGCCAGGAACTCGGACTTGATGCGGCTGGCCTCCAGGGCTTCCTTGCGCGCCAGGTCCAGCTCGATGTTCTGGATTTCGATGGTTTCCAGGTTCTGGCGCACGTCTTCGGTGGCCTGGTCGATGCTGTGCTGCAATTCTTCCTGGGCATTTTGCAGGGTTTCGGCCATGCGGTTGATGCCCGAGGCCAACTGGTCCAGCTCCTGGCTACCCAAGGGCGGCAGGCGGGTTTCGAGGTTGCCGTCCTTGAGCTGGGCGACGGCTTGCTTGATCTGGCCGATCGGCGAATTGATCGTGCGGCTGATGCGCAGCGCCAGCGCGGCGGTGCAGATCAGGCCGATGGCGATCAACAGCAGACTGGCGAACAGGCTGCGGTAGCCGCGCAGCAGCATGCCGTTGTGGGACAGTTCCACCTCGACCCAGCCCAGCAGGCGGTCGGCTTCGTCGGGAATCAGTTCACCGGCGAGGTTGCGATGGCGTCCGAATACCGGCAGCAGGTAGCGCGTGGCGTCATTGCCAGTGCGCTGCAGCAGGTGCGAGCTGTTGCCCACGGGCGCCTGGTTGAGCATGGTCGGGCCGGCGTGGGCCAGGGGCGAGCGGTCCGGCGCGAGGAACGACACGGCGCGCACGTCCGGCTGCTCCAGGGACTGGGTGGCGATACGCTCAAGCAAGTCGGTATTTTTGACGCTCAGGGCAGGCGCTACCAGCGGCGCCAATTGCTCGGCAATCATTTCGCCGCGTTGCAGCAACTGGGTCTGCAACTCCGACAGCTGCATCCAGGTGAAATAGCCCCCCAACAACAAGGCCATCAGGCTGGTCGGTAATAAGGTCAGCAACAGTACGCGGCCTTTTATCCCCATTCTTCTAAGCACGCCACTCTCCTGCTACCACACTGTTATCAATTATCCGCACGGGCATCCGGCCCGCGCCACCTGCGCAGTGTAGCCATTTGCTGGCTTCAGAATCTTGCAAATTGATGACGTGCCGCAATCTTCCGGCCATTGGCCGCCGGCTGGCGATTGCCTGCGGCCGTTTAATCTTGAATAATCAGCCATTGAGAATGACTTGCAGACGCTAATGAATCCCGCAGCAATTGGCCTACCCAGCATCCTGACCATCGAAGATGACCCCGTGCTGGGCGCCTATGTCCATGAGCACTTGGGGCGCTGTGGTTTTCAGGTCACCTGGTGCCAGAATGGCCAGCAGGGTTTGCAAATGGCGCGTGACCAGGCCTTCGATGTAGTGTTGATGGACATTCTGCTGCCGGGGCTGGACGGGCTGTCGATCCTGACCCATTTGCGTCAGAGCCATTCGATCCCGGTGATCCTGATGTCGGCCCTGGGCGCCGAAGCGGACCGTGTCAGTGGTTTTCGCCTTGGCGCCGACGACTACTTGCCCAAGCCCTTCAGCATGATCGAGCTGCGAGTCCGCATCGAGGCCATCCTGCGCCGAGTGGCCCTGGACCGGCGCCCACTGCCTGCCCGTTTACCCGCGCGCGATGATGCTCGCGCGCTGCGTTTTGATGATGAGCAGTGCGATGTATTCCACCAGGACCACTGGGCCGGGCTGACCCGCAGCGAATACCGCCTGCTGGAGACCTTGCACCGCCAGACGGAGGAAGTCCTCAGCAAAGCCTTTCTTTATCAGCATGTGTTGCAGCGCGGTTATGCCCCCCATGACCGCAGCCTCGACATGCATATCAGCCAGATTCGCCGCAAGCTCAAAGCCATCGGCTACAACGAGCGCGAGGTGCGCACGGTGTGGGGCAAAGGGTACGTACTGAGCGGCCAAGATGAAGGGCTTTAAACGGCTGCCCGGCAAGCACTCGTTATTCTGGAAGCTGGCCTGCCTGCTGATTGCCTTCTGTTTGTTGATGATCTGGCTCAGTTGGTCCTGGGGCCGGTACATGGAAGAGCAGAATGCCTACGTGGCCGAAGAGTCTCGCGAGATTCTGCGCGGCTATGCCGCGGGTGCCGAGCTGGCGTGGACGACCCAGGGCAGCGCCGGGGTGGACGCCTGGCTGCAGGTGATGGCCACGCGCGAAAAGACCTGGATCGGCGTGATCGGCAATGATCTGCAATCGCTCAGCAGTGCGCCGTTGAGTGATAAGGAAAGCCAGCGTCTGACTTTTTTGCGGGGGTTGGAGTGGCCGGTCAGCCGGCATGTCAAAGGCCTGCCGTGGTTGAAAATCCCGTTTCCGGTGGACCCTGACGCGGGTTCCCTGGTAATCGAACTGCCGAAGCGCTTTATGCCGGGGCGTTATCAGCTGTTCTGGCGAATGGTGACCAATGGGGTGATTCCCGGCGTGTTCACCTTGTTTTTATGCATCGGTCTTTATCGGCTGCTCATCATGCCTCTCAACCAACTGCGCGAGCAGGCCAATGCCTGGCGTGCCGACCAGTTGCATACGCGCATGTCCCGCGAAGCCACCAGTCGCAAGGACGAGTTGGGCGAGCTGAGCCGGGCGTTTGACCACATGTCCGAGCGCTTACAAGGCACCGTGGTGCTGCAGCAACAATTGCTGCGTGACATGTCCCATGAGCTGCGCACGCCGCTGAGCCGTTTGCGGGTGGCCTGCGACAGTGAGAATGACCTCTGGCAATTGCGTGAGCGGTTGGGGCGTGAAATCGACGCCATGCAGCGTTTGGTAGAAGACAGTTTGCAACTGGCCTGGCTCGACAGCGAGCGCGCGCCGCTGCCAGATGAAGACATTCAGCTACAGGCGCTGTGGGACATGCTGCGAGAAAACGCCTGCTTTGAAAGTGGCTGGCCAGCGTCGCGTTTGCCTTGCCTGTTGCCGTCCGACTGCTGGGTGCGCGGTAACCTGAACGCGCTGGCTCAGGCGCTGGAAAATATCCTGCGCAATGCCATACGGCACTCTCCCGCTCACGGGCTGGTCAAGCTGGACGGCTGCCGCGACGGTGATTATTGGCATCTCTGGCTGGAAGATCAGGGCGGGGGTATTGATGAGCAGGATTTGGAGCGGATCTTCGCGCCGTTTACCCGCCTGGAAGGATCACGCCCCGGGGATGGCGGTTTCGGCCTTGGCTTGAGCATTGCCCGCAACGCCGTGAAGCGTCAGGGTGGCCGCGTGTGGGCGGAAAATACCGAGCTGGGCCTGCGGGTGCATCTGCAGCTGCTGGCCCGTTAGCTTCCGGCACGGCGCTTTTTGCGCTTTTTCCATTGGTGCGCCACCCACCAGCGCCAATAGCCCATGGTCAGGAGGTAGGCCAGCGCACCCAGCACCAGCCCCAACACCACAGAACCCAACAGGAACGGCTGCCACAGAGTGCTCAACTGGCCGCTGATCCACTCCCAGGTCAGGTTGTCGGGCAAACTGCGTGGCGGCACATTCATCAGCCACGCCCCGGTCATGTAAGTGCAAATAAACACCACCGGCATGGTGATCGGGTTGGTCAGCCACACCAGGCTGACGGCAATTGGCATATTGCCGCGCACGATGATCGCGAGGATGGCCGCCAACAGCATCTGCAGCGGAATCGGAATAAATGCCGCGAACAAACCCACTGCCATGGCGCGCGCGACAGAGTGCCGGTTCAGGTGCCAGAGGTTGGGGTCGTGCAGCAGTGTGCCGAGAAACTGTAATGACTTGTGTTCCCGGATACTGCTGGGGTCGGGCATGTACCGTTTGAATAAGCGCCGGGGCATAAGGGGTCCAGGTCAGTTCGAGGGCCAAGTATGCCCGCATTCTATAAACAGAAAATTCAGACTTTGTGACAAAACATCATAGGCCGTGCGCCGTGCCCGTCTAAGACTGAGTGGATCACTTGAAAAGGATGATTCATGAGAACAGCAATGTTCGCGCTCGGACTTGGCTTGCTGTCACTGCGATTTTTACCCTCTTTGCCGCCGACCGGTGGGTTGCTGGCCATGCCGGTGGTCGCATTGATGCTGCTGCCGTTTCGCACGTACCCGTTGGCGTTTTTCCTGCTGGGTTTGAGCTGGGCGTGCCTGAGTGCGCAGTCGGCGCTGGATGATCGTCTCAACCCGGCGCTGGACGGGCAGACACGCTGGGTGGAGGGGCGTGTCATCGGGTTGCCGCAGCAGACGGAAACCGGCGTGCGCTTCGTACTGGCCGACAACCGGTCGCGTCATGCTCGGTTGCCCAAACAGATTCGCGTGTCCTGGCATGGCGGGCCGCCGGTGAACAGCGGCGAGCGCTGGCGTCTGGCGCTGACGCTCAAGCGGCCGTCCGGGCTGCTCAACTTTCATGGCTTTGACTATCAAGCGTGGTTGCTGGCCCAGCGCGTTGGTGCCACTGCGTCGGTGAAGGATGGTGAGCGTCTGGCGCCGGCTCGCAATGCCTGGCGCGACCCGGTTCGACAGAGGGTGATGGCAACCGATGCCCAAGGCCGCGAAGCGGCGGTCGCGGCGCTGGTACTCGGGGACGGTTCCGGGCTGAGCACTGAAGACTGGCAGGTCCTGCAAGACACCGGCACTGTGCATTTGCTGGTTATATCCGGCCAGCACATCGGTTTACTGGCCGGGCTGATCTACGGTTTGGTCGCGGGGCTGGCACGTTATGGTTGCTGGCCTCGCACCTTGCCCTGGCTACCGTGGGCCTGCGGCCTCGCATTTGCGGCGGCGTTGGGTTACGGCTTGCTGGCGGGGGCAGGTGTTCCGGTGCAGCGGGCGTGCGTGATGGTCGGGCTGGTGTTGCTCTGGCGTTTGCGTTTTCGGCACTTGGGCGCCTGGCTGCCGCTGTTGCTGGCATTCAATGGTGTGTTGGTGCTGGAGCCATTGGCGAGTTTGCAGCCGGGGTTCTGGCTATCGTTCGAGGCGGTGGCAATACTGGTTCTGGCCTTTGGCGGGCGCCTGGGGCCTTGGCGTTTCTGGCAGATCTGGACCCGTGCACAGTGGTTGATTGCCCTCGGGATGTTCCCGGTATTGCTGGTGCTGGGGCTGCCGATCAGTCTGAGCGCGCCCCTGGCCAATCTGTTTGCCGTGCCGTGGATTAGCCTGGTGGCGTTGCCTTTGGCACTGCTGGGGACTGCGCTGTTGGCGGTGCCTCTGGTAGGCGAGGGCCTGCTTTGGTTGGCCGGCGGGGCGCTGGAGGGGTTGTTCGGCGGGTTGAAACTTTTAGCCGGGCAACGACCGGCCTGGATACCCGCCGAGGTGCCCTTGGGGTATTGGCTTATTAGCCTGGCGGGCGCGACGTTATTGCTGTTGCCCAACGGTGTACCGTTTCGGTTGCTGGGCTGGCCGATGCTGTTGTTGGCGATCTTTCCTCCCAAGGAGCAGGTGCCCCATGGGCAGGTGGAGGTGGTGCAACTCGATGTCGGGCAGGGCCAGGCAGTGATCTTGCGCACCCGCCATCACACGTTGCTCTACGACGCTGGGCCGCGCTCGGGTGCGATTGACCTGGGTGCACGTGTGGTGCTGCCATCGTTGCAGAAACTGGGCGTATCGGCGTTGGACATAATGGTGCTCAGCCATGGCCACGCGGACCATGCAGGCGGTGCGGCGGCCGTTGCTCGCGGGGTGCGGGTTATGCGGGTAGTCGGCGGAGAAACCGAAGGCTTGCCGGCGTCTCTCGACATTCAAGCGTGTGTCAGTAATGAGCGATGGACGTGGGACGGTGTGTCCTTCGAATTGTGGCAGTGGCCTGGCGCCACTAGTAGCAATCCCAAATCCTGCGTGTTGCGGGTTCAAGCCAACGGTGAACGCCTGCTGTTGACTGGAGACATTGATCGCGCTGCTGAACAGGCTTTCCTGGCGTCCCCCCTGGCTGTCCGAACTGACTGGCTGCAAGCGCCCCACCACGGCAGCCGCAGTTCTTCCTCTGCGGCTTTTGTGCAGCGTCTGGCGCCGGGTTCGGTGCTGGTTTCCCGTGGCCGGGGCAATGCATTCGGCCATCCTCATCCGCAAGTGATGGCGCGTTATCAGGCATTGGGCAGCCGAGTGTATGACAGTGCCGAGCAGGGGGCCGTACGCGTGCAATTGGGTGCCTTTCAACCCCCCCGTTGTTGCGCGCAGTCAACGCCGTTTCTGGCGCGAAGCGTTACCGTAATCCAGCGTTACCAAAGACCCGAGCCTGTGACGGGCGGGTCGATGGCGGACGAGCCCCGTGACTGAACCTATATGGTAAAGTGGCGCACTTTTTCGAGGGGACATTCACTGTGTGGGAATTGGTCAAATCCGGCGGCTGGATGATGCTGCCGATCATCTTGAGCTCCATCGCCGCACTCGGCATCGTTGCCGAACGCCTGTGGACCCTGCGCGCCAGCCGTATCACGCCTGACCATCTATTGGGGCAAGTCTGGGGCTGGATCAAGAACAAGCAGCTGGACAAGGAAAAGCTCAAGGAGCTGCGCGCCAATTCACCCCTGGGTGAAATCCTCGCTGCGGGCCTGGCGAACTCCAAGCATGGCCGCGAGATCATGAAAGAGTGCATTGAAGAGGCCGCCGCCCGGGTCATCCATGAGATGGAGCGCTACATCAATGCGCTCGGCACCATCGCGGCCATGGCGCCGCTGCTGGGTTTGCTGGGCACGGTGTTGGGGATGATCGACATTTTCAGCTCGTTCATGGGCTCGGGCATGACCACCAACGCCGCCGTGCTGGCGGGGGGTATCTCCAAGGCGTTGATCACTACGGCGGCGGGCCTGATGGTCGGTATTCCTTCAGTGTTCTTCCACCGTTTCCTGCAACGACGCATCGATGAACTGGTGGTTGGCATGGAGCAGGAAGCCATCAAACTGGTGGAAGTGGTGCAGGGCGACCGTGATGTGGATTTCGTCGAGGGCCGAGTGTGAAGTTTCGCCGCAAGAGACGGGAAAACGTTGATATCAACCTCGCGTCGCTGATCGACGTGGTGTTTATCCTGCTGCTGTTTTTTGTCGTCACCACCACGTTTACCCGGCAAACCCAGCTGCGTGTCGACTTGCCGGAAGCGGTAAGCGGCTCGCCGGCCGAGGATCAGGAAACCAAACAACTGGATATCGCCATCAGCGCCGACGGGGTGTTTTCGGTGAATAACCAGTTGCTGGAGAAAAACGACCTCGCCAGCCTGATGGAAGCCCTGCAGAAAGAGTCCGGCGGCGATACCAACCTGCCACTGTCTATCAGTGCTGATGGAAAAACCCAGCATCAAGCTGTGATCACCGCAATGGACGCTGCCGGCAAGCTCGGTTTCAGCCATCTGCGCATGACCACCGTCGAGGCGGCGAGCCCACCCTGATGGCCATGTCCGATCAATTGCTCAAGGCCTGGTACGAAGGCCATCCAGCCCTCACGCTCCTGCGGCCGTTGGAGTCCTTGTATCGCCGCGTAGTGCAGCGCAAGCGCGCGCGTTTCCTGGCGGGCGAGGGCGATATCTATCAATCGCCGGTGCCGGTAGTGGTGGTAGGCAACATTACGGTGGGCGGTACCGGCAAGACGCCGTTGATTCTGTGGCTGATCGAGCACTGTCGCCGCAGTGGCTTGCGTGTCGGGGTGGTCAGTCGTGGCTACGGTGCCAAGCCGCCGCAACTGCCGTGGCGGGTCGAGGCCGATCACAGCGCGCAAGTGGCCGGTGATGAGCCATTGCTGATCGTGCAACGTTGCGGCGTACCACTGATGATTGATCCCGATCGCAGTCGCGCGGTCAAAGCGCTGCTGGCCAGTGAGCCGCTAGATCTGATCCTCTCCGATGACGGGTTGCAGCATTATCGCCTGGCCCGCGACCTTGAACTGGTGCTGATCGACGCTGCGCGCGGCCTCGGCAACCGCCGTTGCCTGCCTGCGGGGCCGCTGCGGGAGCCGGTTGAGCGCTTGCAGAATGTCGATGCGCTGCTCTACAACGGCGCGGTGGCTGATCGTGAGGATGGCTTCGCCTTTCGCCTGGTGCCTGGCGCATTGGTTAATCTGAAAACCGCTGAACGCCAGCCGATCGATTATTTCCCGGCCGGCCAGCAGGTGCACGCGGTCGCCGGCATTGGTAACCCGCAACGTTTCTTCAATACCCTTGAAACGCTACACTGGCAGCCAATACCCCATGCTTTTGCCGACCACGCGCCTTACAGTGCTGAGGTCTTGAGCTTCACGCCGTCATTGCCACTGGTCATGACCGAAAAAGATGCGGTGAAGTGCCGCGCTTTTGCCCGGCCCGACTGGTGGTACCTTGCAGTGGATGCGGTGCCGTCGCCAGCGTTTGTCGCCTGGTTCGACACACAGCTGATGCGCCTGTTGCCCGCCCGTCTTTTGCCTTAAACCGCTTTTTTCCAGGAAATACTCATGGACACCAAACTGCTCGACATCCTTGCTTGCCCGATCTGCAAAGGCCCGCTCAAGCTCAGCGCCGACAAAACCGAGCTGATCAGTAAAGGTGCTGGCCTGGCTTACCCGATCCGTGATGGCATTCCGGTGATGCTGGAAAGCGAAGCCCGTACCCTGACCACCGATGAGCGTCTGGATAAATGACCACCGCCTTTACCGTTGTCATTCCCTCGCGCTTCGCATCGACCCGCCTGCCGGGCAAACCGCTGCAAATGATCGGCAACAAGCCGATGATCCAGCTGGTGTGGGAGCAGGCCTGCAAAAGCAGCGCCGAACGAGTAGTGGTCGCTACCGATGACCCGCGCATCATCGAGGCCTGCAAAGGCTTTGGCGCTGAAGCGGTGTTGACCCGCGAAGACCACAACTCCGGTACCGACCGACTCGCCGAAGTCGCCACGCACCTGGGCCTGGCGCCTGATGCCATCGTGGTCAACGTGCAGGGTGATGAGCCGCTGATCCCGCCTAGCGTGATTGACCAGGTCGCCGCCAACCTGGCCGCCCACGGCGAAGCGCGCATGGCGACCCTGGCCGAACCCATCGAAGACATCGACACCCTGTTCAACCCGAACGTGGTGAAAGTGGTCACCGACATCAACGGCCTGGCGCTGACCTTCAGTCGCTCCACCTTGCCTTGGGCGCGTGATGCTTTTGCCAAAAGCCGCGATGTGTTGCCGGAAGGCGTGCCGTATCGCCGCCACATCGGTATCTACGCCTATCGCGCCGGTTTCCTGCACGACTTCGTCAGCTGGGGCCCATGCTGGCTGGAAAACACGGAGTCCCTGGAGCAACTGCGTGCCCTGTGGCACGGCGTGCGCATTCATGTAGGCGACGCTCTGGAAGCACCGCCGGCGGGCGTCGACACCCCGGAAGACCTTGAGCGCGTCCGTCGCCTGCTGGGGGCTTGATGGAGGTTCTGTTTGTCTGCCTGGGCAATATCTGCCGCTCGCCCACCGCTGAAGGTGTTTTGCGCCATAAGTTGCGCGAGGCGGGCCTGGCTGGCCAGATCGAAGTAGCTTCTGCCGGGACCGGCGAATGGCATATCGGTAACCCGCCTGACCGGCGCAGCCAGCAGGCAGCGCTGGCGCGCGGTTATGATTTGTCGGCCCAGCGTGCCCAGCAGGTTTCCCGCGCAGATTTCTCGCGTTATGACCTGATCCTGGCCATGGACCACAGCAACCTTCGCAACCTCAAGGCCATGCAGCCGGGGCAGGGCAAGGCGCAGCTGGATTTGTTCCTGCGTCGCTACGACGCTGAAGTGGACGAGGTGCCGGATCCTTACTATGAAGGTGAACAAGGCTTTGAGCGGGTCCTGGACCTGATCGAAAGCGCCTGTGATTTATTGGTGATCGAATTGAAGGGCCGGTTATGACCTTGCAAGTGCTCTCGCAGGTATCGCTCAAGCCATTCAATAGCTTTGGCATCGACGTACGCGCCCGCCTGTTCGCCGAGGCTCACAGCGACGCCGATGTGCGTGAAGCGCTGGTGTATGCAGAAGCACAGGCGCTGCCGCTGCTTGTTATCGGCGGTGGCAGCAACCTGCTGCTGACACAGGACATTCCTGCGCTGGTACTGCGCATGGCAACCCAAGGCATACGGGTGCTGCACGATGATGGCGTGCACGTCGTGGTCGAGGCTGAAGCGGGCGAGGCCTGGCACCCGTTTGTGCTATGGACCCTGGAACACGGCTTCTGCGGCCTGGAAAACCTCAGCCTCATACCCGGCACCGTCGGTGCGGCGCCAATGCAGAACATCGGTGCGTATGGTGTCGAGATCAAGGATGTGTTTTCTGGCCTCACGGCCCTGGATCGTCAAACCGGCGAGCTGCGGAACTTCAGCCTGGAAGAATGTAACTTCGCCTACCGTGACAGCCTGTTCAAACACGAAACCGGGCGCTGGTTGATTCTGCGCGTGCGTTTTGCCTTGAGCCGTGCCAACCACCTGAAGCTCGACTATGGCCCCGTCCAACAGCGGCTGGCTGCACAGGGGATCACCGAGGCGACGCCGAGTGACGTCAGCCGAGCGATTTGCAGCATTCGTCGCGAAAAACTGCCGGACCCTGCCGAGCTGGGGAACGCCGGAAGCTTCTTCAAGAACCCATTGGTCTCCCAGGCGCTGGCGGCCGAGCTGCAAGCGCTGTATCCGGACCTGGTGGCCTACCCGCAGCCCGACGGGCAGATGAAGCTCGCGGCCGGCTGGCTGATCGATAAGGCGGGCTGGAAGGGCTTTCGTGACGGTGACGCAGGCGTGCATAAGCTGCAGGCGCTGGTGCTGGTCAACTATGGCGCTGCCACCGGGCACGACATTGCGAACCTCGCGTTGCGTATCCAGCAGGATATCGCCAGGCGCTTTAAGGTTGATCTGGAAATGGAACCCAACAAGTACTAAGTACTAAACGTCAGCCAATAAAAATGCCCCGCATCTTTCGATACGGGGCATTTTTTATGCCGCTAGAGATCAGTCATCACGGCTCATGATGCCGAAGATCTGCAACAGACTGATGAACAGGTTGTAGATCGATACATACAGGCTGATGGTCGCCATGATGTAGTTACGCTCACCGCCGTGGATGATGGCGCTGGTCTGGAACAGGATGCACACGGAGGAAAACAGCACGAAACCGGCGCTGATCGCCAACTGCAGGCCGCTGATCTGGAAGAACATGCTGGCAACCACAGCGCCCAGCAACACGAAGAAACCTGCGGTGATGAAGCCGCCCAGGAAGCTCATGTCCTTGCGGGTAATCAGCACGTAGGCCGACAGACCACCAAACACCAACGCCGTCATGGCGAATGCCGAGCTGACCACTTCCGCGCCACCGGCCATGCCGAGGTAACGGTTGAGGATAGGGCCGAGGATAAAGCCCATGAAACCGGTCAAGGCGAACGCCGACACCAGGCCCCACGCCGAGTCACGCAGCTTGTTGGTCAGGAAGAACAGACCGTAGAAGCCGATCAGCACCACAAAGATATTCGGGTAGCGCACGTGCATCTGCTGAGCCATGAACGCCATCACGCCGCTGAATGCGAGGGTCAGGGCGAGCAAGCCATAGGTATTGCGCAACACGCGGCTGACTTCAAGCTGCTCAGCCTGCGCGTTACCATTCACTGCGTAATTCTGTTCGCGCATGGCGACACTCCTTCAGTTTTGAAACGTTCAGTCGCAAAGATCATAACAGACGCTCTGTAACAAGCCATGGCGAGAGTTTGACAGTGTGTTTCATTCGGGTATTATGGCGCCCGCTGAGACAGGATGGGCTACTATAATCCTGTGATGCACAAGGGAAATTGGCAGAGTGGTTGAATGCACCGGTCTTGAAAACCGGCGGACGTTAATAGCGTCTCCAGGGTTCGAATCCCTGGTTTCCCGCCAAGATTCAAACGAAAGCCTCGCGAAAGCGGGGCTTTTGTGTTTCTGAGGCTTCGTCTTGAGAGTGGCCCGAACGGCAGGCGTTCCGAAACTTTCTGGCAGGGGTTCCGAAATTTTTCCTATTTGGATGGCTTGGCGGTCGCGCCGATCCTCCTGTAGACCCTCTTCGTGATCTCCTGTTTGCTGTGCCCGAGCAGGAGGCTTGCATCACCGATGTCGAGGATTTCCGAGGCCGCTTTAGGCCGGATGTCACGAAACTGAAACCCGCCTATCTTCGCCGCGAGCAAAGGGTCGCCCTGGTCAATTGCTTTCTGCTGCGCCTTCTCCCGCGCTTTATCCCAGCGCAAGCGCAACATCCCCTTCGTCATCCACTTGCCGTGCTTGTTGATCAGCAGGTATTTCGAAGAGTGGTGCGCATTCCTCTCTGTAATTTCCCCAATTAACCGCCCAAGACTGTTTTCCACCGCCTCTGTGCGCATAAAGATCCGCAGCTTTAGACCGGTCTTGCCCTGCGTGACCAGGAAGTAATCTCCCTCTGTATCATCGCTGCGCATAATGATCACGCCCGCTGGACGCTGGCCGGTCAAATACTCGTTAGCTTCAAGCCATTTGCGCACTTGCTCAATACCGATATGCATGAGAAGCGAGTCAGCCGTTTTGTCTTCGGTGATTTCTTCAATATCGAAGCAGGCGATGACCGAAGCAGGCTCGACATAAGCCGTGATCTCTACTGCATTTCGGCCAGCAGGGCCGCAATGGAAGCCCTCAGCGTTGAACGTGATTTCTTTACTCATAATTTGCTCCGTGGATTTGGTTCACCTGTATTCGTAAACACTCATTCCTCCCGCTGGTTGCCGATGGGCGCGGGGGAGGAGTGCTGACGTAATAAAGACGGGGAAGGGGTTGCGGGAATGTTCGCAGAGGAAGGTCAACAGTCTGCTAGGATTCAAGGCGGTATTCGGGAGAAAGGCTGATCCTTTCTGCCCGCTATGAATGACTACTTAGGGAAAAGATATGTCGGTTTACTCAGTTACCATCCCGTGTTTCGCGCAAATGCTGCGATCGTTATCGGCTCTTTTGTCTAAGGGTGAGACCGCAGCTCTGGAACGCGGTTATGACCCGCAAATTCTGCTTGGCGCTCGACTAGCACCTGATATGCACGATCTGGCCCGACAAATTCAGTACGCCTGCACTCAAGCTCAGGAGGCGGTGCAGCGACTTACACTACGGCCGGTTAGTTCGCTCGCCCCTCCGGAAAATATGGCGGCAGCGAAGGAGCTAATCGAACGCACTTTGGTAGTTCTTGAATCAGCGGACCGCGCTCAGATAGAGGAAGGGGCGGAGCGCGAAATCGCTATCGAATTACCAAATGGCATGGCGTTCGATATGACCGGCAGCGAATACGCCGTGAACTGGGCTACTCCACAGTTTTACTTCCACCTGGTTACGGCTTACAACATCTTGCGCAATAACGGTGTACCTCTCGGGAAAGCCGATTATGTACAGCACATGTTTGCTTATCTGCGAAAGTAATCTCGCTGTCTTAAACCCGCTGAATCCACACCGGATATAGCTCGAATCCCCCCGAGTGTTGCCCGTCTACTCGCGACAAAATCCGCTCAGGCTCGGGACAAGGTGGCCACCCTGCTATCACGACAGAAGGCCGAGCTATATCACCTCGCGAAAGCGGGGCTTTCGTATTTCTGGCATCCGGTAATGCTGTGCGATTCGCACGCGAGACCATCAGGGTGCATGCGCAGCGTGGTCCCGCAATCATTATCCAATTAAATTTGTGTCTTTTCTGACGAGCTTTTCCTCGTCATCTTTTTGTTTTTTTACTACTATTGCCCATCTGCGTACTCAAGGAAGAGCGACTGAGCACCTTGAGGCTGGTAGAAAATTTACACTCGAACATTGAGTGAGTTATTGCTTTTTACCCAGAACCTAACGACTCAGCCAACCGTAACGACCTCTTGGTGGAACCGATGGATAAAATGTGTGGCATCGTTGTAGTGGTAGGACTGGCCCTTTCGGGATGCGCTACGAAAACTCCAGAAAAACCTAACGTGGCTCCACCTCCTGCCGTCGTCCAGGAAGCCCCCCCTGAAGCCGCTCATCCGACACCCGAAAACTGGACTGTGCGTTATGAGGCTGCACCTGCGAACGCCCATGCTGATGCCTCGAACCCTGCCTCGTCAGATGCCGCTCAGTCAGAATCAGAAACAAACTTGAATCAGAATCGCGCTGAGCAGTGCCGTAAAGAGCTGGATGTTTTAAAGGTTTACAACAAAGTGTCTTACAACAAATATGAGGCGGAATACCAGGGCATTGCTGCCAAGACTGCTAAATACATGGAAATCAAAGACTCATTGGGTCCTGATTTAAACTACATGGTCATGCCCGCTTATCAATTTCAAATTCGTGAGTTCTGCTTCCGGGTTAAGACCCGTCTGTCGGAGCTGGTGCTTCGCCAAGCCAAATAATGATTCCACGTCAGGCTGCGTCTTTTGCCAGTCAGGGAAGCTTTAAACAGGACTTCCATCTTTGGTGAAAGGCTCGCTTCGCCATAAGGCAGAATCGAGAAAGCGCAGGCGGCTTCACAGTGAGGTCGCAAAGCGCCAAACAAGCCTGGCAGTGTGCCGGGCTTGTTTGTGCTCACCGTTCGTCCACTGTCTGGCACTCGCTGCCATCCGCTGCCTCACATGTTTAAGCGCGGATAACCCGAGCGAAAGAACGGAGTGCCAGCATGGAAATCAATGAAAATGCCCCAGGCAATATTTCACAGCAGGCCGTAACCCGCGGCACAGACAACGAGACAGGGCACGATCCGAAGCGTGACGAGGACGCCGCCCCTTTGCCGCCGGACGACGAGGCGCCTCTTGAAGAAGATATGTCGGACGTGGACGCTGCCGATTCGGTGGCCAGCGAGCATCCCGATAACTGATGGATTGCCTCTCAACTGACCCGGCCGCCGCGTCGGGTTTTTCATGGGCTCGATTTACCTTCCTGCGCGTGGCCTGTCTGGCACTCAACGTTCACTCTCGTTCCCGCGTTTTGAACGTTTGATTGGTTACCCCCCCTGAAACCTTTCCAAAAGATCTCTTGCGCAAAAGCGCTTGGGGGGAGCACAGAGTGGACAGCCAAACCACAGACAAAGAAAAGCCCACGATGGGGGCGCGGGCTTAAAAGGTGTTCACTTAGGAGCTGAGTTCAGACTAGGCGCCCAACTGTGAAAACCACGTGAAATTAATGTGCCCACAATGTTTTTTGCATCGGGGCCAGGCGCTGACGTAGTGTGCTTTCCTCTCATCCATTCTGTGCAACGGGGTTTTCATGTCAGATGAAGTTCGGCTTGTCGTCATTATCACTACCCAGCCCGGCAAAGGGCCGCAACAGCTGGCGGCGTTTGGGAGGCTGGCGCCTCAGGTTCGAGCCGAAGACGGCTGCCTGCAATACGATTTGCATCCGGTGGTTGGCAACCCGGACAGCTTTGTACTGATCGAAAAGTGGGCATCCAAAGCGGCCCTGGATGCCCATCACGTGGCGGCGCATATGGTGGAAGCGGCCAGGCACAACCCGTCTTTCCGCACCGGGCCGGCGAGCGTTTTGCTGCTGGACGCTGCGGTGTTGTCGGCCTGAATCCAGCCGACTTTACAGTTCCACCCGCCGCAATCTGCCACTCAACGGCACCACTTTGTTGTCGGGCGCGGGCACCTGCCGCCCCGTCAACCCCATGCCCTCACTCACCACTACGGCCCCCGGCACCAGGCACAGGTTGGACGGCGTATCCAGCCCGCGCGCGAGTATTTCGACCCGTCCACTGTGCAGGTTGCAACGCAACAGGCGCCCGCTGAACCGGGTGAAGCCGCCATGCAGCGGCTCGCCATTCCAGTCCGCTGCCAGGGGTTGCTGCAGGTGGCTGCACAGCTCCAGCACCAGCAGGTTGCCGTCGGGGCACAGCGCCAGTCCGGTGGGCAATTGCAGGCCGCGGATAACCACCTCGATCTGCGCAGTGGCCGGGTGAACGCGGATCACCTGACCGGCAAAGTCGGCAAAGTCGATGCCCTTGCGCGCCGGGTCAGCGTGCAGCTCCCCGGAAAACAGGCTGATCAGCACCGCGTCGGTCTCGGGTTCGTACACCAGGGTGACAGGCACGGCTTCTTGATCCTGGTCCAGTTCGGGGAGCTGCGCGAGCACGCATTCCTCTTCACCGCCGCGAAATTCCACCAACTGGTTGGTGTCGGGTTTGACCGCCAGCCAACTGTGCCGCGTCGGGTGGAAGCAGAGTGCGTTCAGGTTGCCGCGACTGTGAAAAACCGGCTCCGGCGGGCTGTATTGCAGATTGAGCAATTTGGAGCCACCGACATAATCGGTCTGGCTGACGAGGCAAACCCCGTCACCGCAGGCAATGTCCGACACCCCCATGATTTCATCGCGCAACATGCGCGCCTGCATGTTCATTGCGCGAAAACCTCTGGCAACGGTTTCGCTGGGCAGGTAAGCGCCGGGCCGCTCCGGGTCGGAAATCAATCGGCTGATGCGGCCACTGAACGGCTGGTCCGGCAACCCCGAGCCGGCCTCCGCCAGCAACAGGCTGCCATCGTCTTGCAGGCACAGGCCGCGCGGGTTGAGCAGGCCTTCGGCAATCAAGGTACTCGGGCGCAGGTTTTCAATGGGCTGCGCAGGAATATGCAAGGTCATGGGGTTTGGCTCCTATTGCGGCGGCTGCCATGGGCTGCCGGTGAGGTAGGCCCGCAGCAATGCACGCTGCGCAGGTGACATCGAGCGCACCACCGGCATGAACAGCGTGGTGCCTTTGTAGGCGTCTGCGGTGCGCGCGAGGATGGCGTTTTTCGCGGCCATGATTGCATCGGGCTGGTTCAGCGGCACGTAGCGCGACATGGCCGGGAAGGCCAGGTAGTGAAAACGCAGGACGTTGGGGTACACCTGTTGCCAAGTGATGATGCTGCCCTTGGCGATGCCGAAGTCGGTCTGTGCATATTTGCGGAAGTTGGTGAAAAACGCGCCGTTGTCCACGCCGTTGGCCGTGCAGGTCAGCGAGACAAAGCCCGCCTGAGCGGCGCTGCCGGCTTTCAGCGTGACGGGAAAGCTCAGCGTCTGTTGGCCCGCGTTCAGCGTCATTGACGTCGGAAAGTTGAGAAAGTCAGTGTATGGCTTGCCCTCGTAAGTCCCCGGTGCGCTGGCCGCCACGCTGATTTTCGTGGCATTGGGAACCGGGCCACCCAAGTAGCGGACCTGCACATTGATCGTCAGGCCGTTGGGGTAATCCTCCAGGTACACGTTGCGTTGATCGGCATACACCCGATAGGTCGATTCGATGGCGTTAAGCGTCTTGCCGCCCACCGGCGTTGGGCCCGTGATGGCCAGTGCGGTGGTCCGCACGACTTGCTGTTGGCTGGTGCTTAAAGGCACATCGACGATGCCGCCGTACACGTAGTAATTGACCAAAGGGCTGGCCGTCGGGTTCAGGGTGGTCAGCACGGTGCTGCCGGCCGCGATCGTTACCGGGCCGTAATTGGCATTCGGCCCGATGGGGCTGGTGATGTCGTCTCGCACGGTGCGGAAGGTCTGTTTGGGAATGACGTTCACCATGTCCAGGCTCAGCAAACCGTTGTTACCCAGCGCTGCATAGGCGGCGTTGCCCGTGGTCAGGTTGACGATTTGTCGGCCCGGCTGGCAGCTCAGTGGCTCGCCGGCAAAGGCCGGGGCCAGCGTGCCGATCACCCGGCCGATGCTCGGGTTGGGTGTGTATTTTCCCGCCGCATAATCGGCATCCAACTGCGGTGTGGTCATCTGCGGGCACATCTCGAACATCACAAAGCGCAACACAATCCCCGTGGCGCCAGGTGCGTTGATGATCGACGCCAAGCCAGCACTGTTCTTGTTCCAGCTGACGATGCTGCTCAACGGGAAGGTGAGCTGGAACGTGCCGCTGGCATGGAACGAACCCGGTGCGTCCATCTTCGGCGGGTCAAGTACGCGGCCAGTCACGTCAAAGCTGCTGCACACCGCATTGCTGCGAATCAGCAACTGAACATTGTTGTTGTCGCCAATTTGCAGGCCGCCGACAAAGATCTGCGTGGTCACCGAGGAGGTCGGGTCGAGGTCGACCATCATCGGCCCGGACACCGGGCCCTGGCCGGTCACCGGGTCGACCGAGCCGAGCAGGTACACCGGCTGGCCGATCAGGTCACCGGTGGTGCCGATGTTGCCGGGGGTGCCTTGCGAGCTGATCAAGGCGTTCTGCATGTCCACCACATGCTGCCCGTAGTGGTTCCAGCCGCCGGCGGTATAGTAGTTGCCGGCGGGCGCGTTGATCATGTTGTTGAGTTGGTCGTCGGTATAGGACTGCGCGCCCGGCGCCAGAGTCGAGGTGGTCAGGTCAAACAGCGGCCAATTCTTCTGGCCGTTGAAAGGAATGGTCGGCGAGTTGTTCGGCAAGCTCACGTCCGTGCGAATGCCGCCCCAGAAATTCAGTCGTGGTCCATTGAGGATGCTCATGGTCTATTCCTTGTCCGTGGCGTGAGGGGCGAGAGGCGGGTTGGCGAATTTGAACAGGTAGGAGAAGTCCGACTTGAACGGGCTCTTCACCGGCGTCGCCATGGAGTGGCAGTTCATGCAACTGCTGTTGGGCTGGATGTAGCTTTCCATCGTCACGTTGGCCGACAGGGCGGGCGTCGGCTGGCCCAGCGGGTTGCTCGGGTTGTTCGGCATCAGCGGGCGTTGGGTGGTGACGAGCTGGTAGTACTTCATCACGCTGCGCTGCAGGCCGGGGTTGGCGCGGTAGTTGTTGTTGACCCAGTTGGTGACGTCAGCAATCGGCGTTACGCGGTTCAACGGGTTTGGCGTCTGGAACGTAGTGCCAGGTTTGGGTACGCAGACCAGTTGTGTGCCCTGGGTTCGCCAGTTGCACGGCGACTGGTTCAGCGCGGCGGCGGGGGCCGCAGCGTTGAAGTAGGAATACGCCGTACCCGGCACCGGTTGGTCGACCCACTGGCCGTTGACCTTGGCCTTGGGCGGCACGTTTTCGATTTGCTCGAAGGTCGACCAGATCCACTGCGGGTAGCCGTTGACCTTGGTGATGATATGCAGCCCCACCAGGCCTAAATAGGCCTCGCTGACACCAATTTTCTGGCCCTGGCTGTTGAACCGCGCCACGCGCGCAAACTGGGTCAGGTAATGGCTGGCGTTGTCACGCGGCGTCAGGATGCGCCAGCTGGATTTGATTTCGATCACGCCGTTGGGGAAGTTGATGTTGTTGGCTTTGGACACCACATTCGCGTTGTAGAACGTGTTGCCGACGATGTAGTTGTAGGACGCCTGGTTAGCTGAAATATCGTAGTAGGTCGGGTTGCCCGCCTGGTCGATCAGCCAGCCGCCGACCGCCTGGTCGATGGAGTTGACCAGCGTGCTGTTCTTCAGCGCGGCAATGTTAATGATGCCCAGGCTTTTGGCCCTCAGCGGGCTGTTCCACGGCCCCGGGTTGGCAGCCCCCGGCAGGAAGATTTCGCTGACGGTCTTGTAGGTTTGCCACACGGTGTAGCCGGAGTCGCCCGGCTGTTTGCTGCAATTGGGCGCGCCGCGCTGGCCGTCCTGCGCGGGCCAGTTCATGGCAATAAACATTTGCCAGCTGTATTGATCGAACTGGTCCTGGCTGGCGTTGGCGGCGGGTGCGCTGCTGGGCGGTTGGCAGTTCAATTGGGTGGCCAGAGTGGCCGGTTGCGGCTCTTCGCGCGCTTGCACCGACAGGCCGATCAGCCCGAGGGCCATCAGGCAAAAACTGAGTAGATTTTTCATCGCGATCCTTCCTCACCCGTCAGGGTTTGCGCGGCATGAGCTGGTTCCACTGGGCCTTGCGTCCATTGCTCTGGGACGCTGGCGGCTCAAACAACTGGCATTGCGGCGGGTTCGTCGGGCACATGGCGGCCACTTGCGCCCAGGTCTGGGCGGGGTCGGGTTTGGCGATGCGAAAGTTCGTGTAGTTCTGGCTGACAATCGGCGCGTTGGCCACGCTGGTGTCACCGGAAAAGAAGAACGACTGCGGCAGCCGGTAGGGCGGTTTGCCCGTCTGTTGTTTGTTGAACGCGTAGCCGAACAGAATCGGCCCGGACGGTGATTGCAGGTCCAGCGCATAGGCCTGCACGCTGCCACCGAGGTTTTTGCTGCGCTCAACGCTATAAGGCAGGTGCTGAACGAAATCCTGGCGCGGCGGGTGGTTCATCGGCGAGAACATGCAGCACGCCGGCATGTCTTTCGGGCGGTCCTCGGGGTAGGTCAGGAAGTAGGCCTTGTTGCCCAGGGACACAAACGAGCAACTGTAGTTGTTGTTCTTGATCGGGAAGATCGGCAGGCAGTATTTCTCGTAGTGCTCCAGCATCGCGCCGAAGCCGTCGCCATCCGCCGGGATGTAGGTGCTGTCGTAGTAACTGGTGCCCCTGGACACCGTGTAGTCAGACGGCTTCAAAGTGGACGGCGGGCTGCTGTAAGGCGGCGGGTTTTTCTCGTAGTTCGTCATCACCCGGTACATGGTCCAGTTGCTGATCCACTGCGCGGGGAAGAACGGATCGGACGGTTCGCCGGGCAGGCGCGTGGCGATGCAATTGCCGTTTTGCGCGTTGCACCCTTCGGTGTTGTGCACCCCGTTGGTGAAGTACACGGCGCCGCTGTCATCCGCAGCAAATGCGGCGGGGCTAAGAAGCAGCATCAGCAACAGCAGTCGACTCAAGAGGCTGGCGTTCATAAGACACTCCTTTGAAAGCCGGGTGACAGGCGTCACCCGGTGGTCCTGTGTGTGGCGTTAGGTGTAGTCACTCATGCTGAGCAGGACGGGTGGGTAATTGCGCTTGACCAGCGCCTGCGCCCACAGCTCCAGCACGGCGCGACGGCTTTGCGGCATGTCGCGGGTGATGGGCATCGCGAGGGTGCTTTCTTCCTGGTACGCCTTGCTGATCAGCACGATCAACTGGTCGACGGCACCTTCGATGCGCGTGAGGTTATTGAGCGGCATGTACTTGCTCATGATCGGGTACAGGTAATAGAACGGCTGGAGGATGAAGGGGTAGATGAAGGTCTCCCAGATTACTTGCCCCGCGTCATCGCGCTGGTAGATCAGGTTCCAGGCATTGACGAAATCCTGCTGCATTTGTGGTTCCTGTGGCAGGACGCGCAGGGGGGCGAGGAAGTCGTTGTAAGCCTCCGCGAGCTTGAAGCTGAAGGGGATGGCGGGGGCCTGTTCGCCTGGCTGTACGAAGAAACGCAAGGTCGGGAAACCTGGCGCGGTGGCCCTGACGTTGAGTAACGCGATGCCGTTGGCGTCGGTCCGGATCTGCGCCACGCTGTAGTGCACGGTGCTGTTCTGCGGGTCTTGCAGGGTGCCTTCCCTCTGCTCGGCATTCTCGAACGTCAGGCAAGGGCTCAGGGCCACCGAGCCCGGTGTGGGCAGGTACTGAAGATAGCTCACAGGCACCGACGAGTCGGATGGGGCGGCCGCACGGGTTGCCGTCAGCCGACGGCCAGTTCCCTCGGTCACCTCGCGGGCCAATGCCGGGGTATTGATGAATTGCAGCAGGTTGGAATGGTTATTCGCACGGTTGTCGGGGTCGTCGAAGAACAGCGTAAAGTCGGCTGGGTTGCTGAACGCCAGGTAGTAATCGGTGGTGCACATCATGTAGGCGTTGCCATATTCCGCCACCCACAGCGTCGTGCCCGCCGGGGCGCGCAGGCCGTCGTACTGCACCATGATCTGCAGCGTCTTGCTGTCGCCCACGTCGATGAAACTGGCGCTCTCAACCACTTCAGCGGTCCACATTTGCTGGGTTGCGGCCTGCACCGCGGGCGTGCCCACGCATTGCAGTTCCAGTGCGCCGCTTTGGAGCTGTTTTTTTGCCTCGGCACTGAGGGGCAGGTCAAGGATGCCGGAGCGTTTGTCGAACGCCGCCTGCTGGTAGTCCGCGAAGCCGAAACTGGCCAACGGTGTGAATTGCCCGTCCTGGCGTACACCCAACTCGTAGTTGCCGGCATCAAATTTTTCCGCCACCGGGATAGCCGCGGTCTTGTCGATCGGGTAGCACGGAAAGGTGTTGCCCAAATCCAGCGACAAGGTATCGCCATGGGCTTGGGCCGAGACGACACCCAGCGTCATGTCGGTGGGGGCGGCGCCCGGTTTTACAAGCGATACGTTGTTGACGGGTACCAGACGCCGTCCCGCCGGGGCAGTGGGAAATTCGTCCTTGAGCCACAGGCCCAACGTACCGACGGTACGGCTGTAGGCCGGGTTAAAGAAGATACTGCCGACATTGGTCAGGCCCTTCTGATACATATCCTGCACTTTGGCCATGTCCAGCGGGGCCGTGGAGCGTGTGTTGATGGGCGGGTAGTCGTTGAAAATGCCGTTCTTGTCGTAGCAGGTCAGGTAGGTGGAGAACCGGAACATCAAGCCTTGGGCGTTTTGTTGGTCCATCTGTTCCTGAAGGTTTTTCAGCAAGGCTGAATTGCCGGTCGCCCACGTCAGGTGTTCTTTCGGAAAGCAGGTTTGCCAGGTCGTGGTCACATAAATCAGGCCACCCAGATTGGCCCAGTTGAAGTTCAGAAAACGGTCCAGCATCCGGTGTTGGCGCTTGAGTGTCAGGCCGCATTGATCGCTGCCCAGTACCAGTTTGTCGAAGTACAACGCCGTGAAGGTGTTCTGCCACGGGCTAACGTCGACAAAGCGCGCCGGGGTCGGGCCCGGGCCGCCGAACGGGTTGCCGAGCAGGTTGTAGCTCTGGTTGATCAGGGCGTCTTGACCCACGTAGCCACCAGCCGGGAGTTCGCCGCCGGTGATCACGGATTGGGTCTGGTTATAGCTGACGTTGCCGCAAGCATTGTCGCCAAACAGGTTCCATTCTCCGGGAATCATTATCGGCGGGTTCTGCACAACGTTGCCCGGCACCTGCGTGACGTAATCGGGGGCTTCGTGCAACACCCGCGGTGTGATCGCCCAGGGTAGAAGGTTGCTGGCGGCATTCTCGGGCGTGATGTTGTAGTACTTGAGAAACCGCCAGTTCATCTCCATCTTCACCGCGTCGTACAGCGGGTACATATCGTTGTTGTTACCGGTCGGCGGGTTCCAGAACATATGGCCACCGACGTAGATACGCGGAAAATTCAATACGCTCATGTCAGGCTCCTTAGCGTTGCCACTGGGCGCGTTTGAGCGACCAGACAAAGTCCAGTTTGTGATAGCCGACAAAGTCGGAGGCCGGCAGCGCTGCGGTGGGGTATTCAATACCGCCGCCTTTATTGAGGGCGAAATTGAAGTAGCCCTTCTTCGCCGAGTACGCGGCCGTGCCGTGGCAGGCGAAGCATGAGGACTGGCTCTGGAACGCCGACTCCAGCTGGGAGTTGGCCAACAGCGTCGGGTTGGTGTTGGACTGCACGCCGATCAGCTCGTACTGGGCCAGCGCCGGAAACTGCGCTTGAAACGCCGTGTTAACCGGTTGCGCCGCTGCCGTCGGCCCGGTGCTGTTGGTCATCGGCGTGGGCGGGATCGCATTGGTCACGGTGTATTTGCCGTTGTTGCGATTCTCGAAGGTGGTCCACACCCAATCCGGGTTGAGTTTGTTGATCACATGCAGGCCGCTCAGCGCGGCATAGCCCACCACGTATTGCGTGCCTTGCTGGTAGTAGGTCTGGGCGATGTAGTAGCCGTCTTTGGCCAGTTGCTGCTGATAGGTCGGGTTGTTGCCGATCCACAGCCACGCGGCCTTGAGTTCCCAGGCGGTGAAGGGGAAGTTGAGGTCGCCTGTCAAGGCGGCCTGGCCGTTCACGTTGTAGACCTTCTGCTGCACGATGTAGTTGAAGGTGTCTTCGCCCATCAGCAGCTGGAAGCGCACCGCCTGACCTTGCTCGGCCTGCGGCACCTGGCCGCCCATTTCCAGGATCAGCCCGTCCACCTGTTGCGTGGCGTTGAGGTTGTGGAACATACGGCTGGTGTTCATGCCCATCGCCTGGGCCTGGCTCAGCACCGCGGCAGGCACCGGCGTGCGCTGGGCGTAGGGCAGGGGTGCGGCGCCTTTGGCCAGGTAGACCTGGTCGGACGGCTTCAGGGTTTCCCAGACCAGGTCCGGGCTCTGCGCCGCCGCGGGTTGGTTCAGGCAGGCGAACCAGTTCCAGGCCAGGGTCTCGGGGCTCTGGGTGAAGGTGGTTCGCGTTTTGTCGATGTCGCCTCCAAACCGCATGAAATTGCTGCAATCGAAGGGGCTGGTGGTCTGGGCCTGGGCCAATCCGGCCAGTGCACTCAGTACCGTTATAGATAAGGCTCGCCGCATGGAAGCTCCTTGGCTGTGGCCAGTTCGGTGTCAGGGCGCCCCAGGAAGTGTTCCAGGAGCAGTTGTTTCACTGCCGTGGCCGCAAGGTGGTGCGGTAACGGCAGATCACAATTGGTGATTAGCAGCGGGCCGGTCTGTGTGCTGGCCGGCAGGCGGCCATGGCTGCCACGGACCAGCGCGGTGTCCAGCGGGATCAGGTCCATGTAGTAGCGAAAGCCGAGTTTCTTTTGCAGCAGGCGCCGCGCGACTTTCAGCAGGGGGAAACGGATCGCCGGGTCGATAAACAGCTCCACCGGGTCGTAGCCGGGCTTGCGGTGGATGTCCACGGTGCGCGCAAAATCCGGCGCCTTGCGATCATCCAGCCAGTAGTAGTAATCGAACCAGAACCCCTTGGCGGCCACGGCCACCAGCTCGCCGCTGCGCGGATGGTCGAGCTGCCAGGCGCGTTGCTCGGCCTTGTCCAGCACCTGCTCGATGCCCGGCTGGAATTGCAACAAGGCTTTGACGCGCGGGATGTCCTCGGCGCGTTTCACGTAGACATGTGCGATTTGATGGTCGGCCACCGCAAACGCTGCGCTGGCGCCGGGGTCGAGCAATTCCCAGCTCAGGGATTCGCGCACCTGCAACAGGCCTTCGGCACGCAATACGCGGTTGATCGACACCGATTGCTCGACGGCTTCGATGCCGTATTCGGAGAGCAGCATCACTGCCGCGCCTTGCGCCTCGGCAAAGGCCAGCAGGCGCCCGACTTCACTGTCGATTGCGCGCACTTCATCAGGTATCGAAGGGTGGTCCGGCCCCACGCGTTGCAGGCTGTAGTCGAGGTGGGGCAGGTAGATCAGTTGCAAATGCGGCCGGCTGATCTTGAACTCGGCCATGGCGCAATCAACGATCCAGCGGCTCGAGGCAATGCCCGCCGCCGGCCCCCAGAAACCCGGGAACGGAAACGCGCCAATCTGCTGTTCAATCTGTTCATGCAACCCGGGTGGCGACGAGTACAAGCCAAACTGCTTGCGCCCATCCGCCGGGTAATGCGGGCGCGGGGTGATGGAGGCGTCGACGTCGGCGTACATGTTGTACCACCAGAACAACTGGCTGCAGCGAAAGCCCGGCATCTCGCGCTTGAGCGTGTGCCAGACCTTTTCACCCTCGATCAACGCATTGGGTTGCAGCCAGAAACGCACCTCGGCCTGCTCGCGAAAGTACCAGCCGTTACCGACGATGCCGTGTTGCGACGGTGGCGCGCCGGTGAGAATCGATGCTTGCACCGTCGAGGTCACCGCCGGGAACACCGGTTGCAGCGTGGCCATTTTCGCGGTCTTCAGCAGCGCGTTGATATGCGGCGTGGCTTCACCCAACAGCGACGGGGTGAGCCCCACCACATTGATCAACAGTAGCGGTTGCTCAGAGGGCATCGGCGTAGGCCTCGCGTACCAGCGTTTGCAGCAGGTTGCGCCGGCGCAGTTGGTCTTCGACCCAACGCAATTCGGCAGCGATGCCTTCCAGTTGTGCAAGCTCGCTGGAGGGGCGCAGTTGCGCGGGCAGCACGCCCCAGCTGTAAGTCTCCACTTCCAGTACCGGGCGGAAATCGCCATGGGCCGCCAGATAGTCGAAGGTCTGCGCCAGGGCGACATGGCTGCCGCTCAGTTCGGGTAACAGCAGGTGTTCGCTGAACAGCGGAACGTGGAAATGAATGCGCAGCTCGGTGAAACCTGCGCAGTTTTCCAGGGCGGCAGGCAGGTCGGGCCACGCCACGCGACGGCCATGGAAGTCGAGGGCTTTGACCTGGTGCAGGTAGGTGGCTTCGGCGAAGGTGGCCAACGTCTTCAACACCTGTTCGCGGCGGCGCTCATCGTCGGCCGGCAAGCGACAAATCATCGCGTTGGACAGCTGGATCTTGCCCACTGGCACCCGTGCGTGGCGCAGCCGGTCGAGGGATTGGTAGCAGTCTTCAAACATCACGGCCTGATGGCACACGTCAAAACACAGCGCCAGGTATCCGTGGTTGGGGTCGATGGCTTGCCGACGCTGAAAGAAGGCGATGGTCTGCTCGGTGTTTTCCAGCACGCAGTCGGGTTCCATCTCCAGGCAAAACACGATTTTGTTGCCGGTTTCCCGGTGCAGGCTGGCCAAGGCTGCCGTGAGCTGGCTGAGCTGCTCGTCGGCGCGTGCCTGCAAGGCAGGTGTCCAGGTCGCGGCGTAGCCCAGCGGCACCGTGGAAATCACCCCCTGACGACAGTCGGCGGGCAAGGCGTGGGCGAGGATGCGCGCCAGATCGAGGCTGTAGGCCAGCCGTTGCGGGTCGGCCCAGTCGGGCAGGTAGACCTCGGCTTTCACCGCGCCCTCATGGAACTCGCCGTACGGAAAGCCATTCAGCGAAGTCAGGCGCAGCCCGCTGGTGTGCAGCAGTTTCAGAAAGTGCGCGCGCGCCGATTCATGCTGCAATTCGGCGGCTGCGCGGGCACAGATCCATAGGCCACTGTCCTGTTCGTCCAGCCCGCGCAGGCAGCGCACACCTTGAAAATGCTGCTCGATGGAGGCGCGCAACCCGGCCAGGTCGCGGGTGGGGTGCACGTTGCTGCAATAGCCGACCTGGGAGGCGGCCCAGCCGCTGACGGCACTCATTTGACCACCGGGTCCTGGCCGCGCAGGGCCGAGTTTTCCTGCCATTGCTTGCGCTGGTCGATGGGCAGCGGGGTACTGACCAGGGCTTTGTCGAGTTGGCCGCTTTGGGCGAAGAAGTCCACCGGGTTGTGGAACAGCACCTGCTCGACCTGAGCTTCGCTGAAGCCTGCCGCCAACATCGCCTGGCCGGTCTTCGGCACCTTGAGCGGGTCGCTGATGCCCCAGTCGGCGGCGCTGTTAACCACCATTTTTTCGGTGCCGTATTCCTGCAGCAACGCGACCATGCGCTGCTCGGACATTTTGGTGTTGGGGTAGATCGAATGGCCGCGCCAGCAGTCGCTGTCGAGCACCAGCGGCAGGGTCAGTTCGTTGAGGTGGTCGATGATCACCAGGTGCTCGGCAATCCCCACTTCACGAATCACGGCGAGGGTGCGTTTGGTGCCACCGATCTTGTCGCGGTGCGGCGTGTGCACCAGCACCGGCAGGTTGAATTGTTTGGCTAGCTCCAGCTGCGCGGCAAGAAAGCGGTCTTCTTCGGGGGTGATGTCGTCGTAACCGATTTCGCCCACGGCCACCACGCCGTCTTTCACCAGATAGCGCGGCAGAATCTCCAGCACTTCGTTGGCGATCGACAGGTCATTGGCTTCCTTGGGGTTCAGGCCGATGGTGCAGTAATGGTGGATGCCGAACATGCTGGCGCGAAAGCGCTCCCAGCCCAGCAGGGTGTCGAAGTAGTCCACGAAACTGCCGACGCTGGTGCGCGCCTGACCTTGCCAGAACGCCGGTTCGATCACCCCGGTGATGCCGGCGGCGGCCATGTTCTGGTAGTCGTCGGTGGTGCGGCTGACCATGTGAATATGCGGATCGAAGTACTTGAGCATGGTGAATCCTCGTCAAGGAAAGGGCGCAGGCGGTGAGCGGTTCAGTTCAGGTGTGCGTGCCATTCCGGCGGCAGGCGCAGGCCGCCGAGGCGCTGGCGTTGCGCGGGGCTGAGCAGGGAGAACGCGATAGCGTCTGGCAGGCCGGGGGACACGGGGCGTTTGGCAGCGAGTTGTTCGTCCAGCAAGTCCAGGGCCAGCTGATTGAGCGTGACGCCGTGGCGTTGCGGCAGGCCGACGACACGGCCGATATCCAGGCCCATGCCCAGCGCTTTGAGCACTAACTGGTGAAAGGCGCGCTCCGGGTAATGACGCGACGGGTAGGCGCTGTCGAGGGCGAGGGCGGCGAACACTTGCGGGTTGCTGGTGCGCCCGGCCTGCAAGGCCAGCTCAAGGCACAGGCCGTCGCTGTCGAGCCAGTCGAGGGCCTTGAGGAGGGCGGTTTTCTCGTGGTCGTCGCCCCACAGGAACAACTGGCGCACGGTCGAGACGTGCTCGGCGTCCGGGGTGTGTTCCAACGTTTGGGCCAGCAACAAGGCGCGCGCCAGCTCAGCCACTGGCCGCCTGAGATGACGCTTGAATTGGCCGCTCAACAGCGCCGTGGTGGTGGCGCCCGGTTGTTGAGTGAGTTGCGCCTGCGCCTGTTGCCACCACTGCAGTTCCGTAGCGTCCAGCTGTTGGGCGAGGGCTTGGCGATAGTCGGCGAGGCATTCCTGGCGCATGTTCATGTAGGTTTGATCCAGCGCTGAAAGTGGGGGAGCACAAAGAACACCAGCACGCAGAGCAAGCTGCCCAAGGGTTGGTCAGCCACCGCCAGCACCAACGCATCGAACAGCGGCAGCGCCGCCAGACCCGCACCGATAAACGCGCGCACGTTGCGTTGTTGCGGGTTGGCGAGGTGTTTCCAGTAATGCCGGCCCAGCCAGCCGAGCCACAGCACCAGCACCGGCCAGAACCACAGGTTGTTGGAGTAGATCGCCAAGGCCAGCGGGCTGAGCATGAGCACCAACGGCAGGCGGCTGATCAACTGGTTGCGATGTTCCTGGCGCGCGAGGTAAGTCAGGCCGCTGATGTACACGCCGAGCAGAATCGCGCAGAGCCAGATCGGCTCCGGCGGCACCGCGAGGCTGGCGGCCGCGGTGAGGTACAGCGCCGAGCGGCAGGCGCCCATCAGCCACACGCTGTGGGCGTATTTCTTGTGCAGCAGGTTGTAGCCGAAGATGCAGCCCACCAGCAGCACCACGCCGCCGAGCAGCCAGTGGGGCTGGTCGATCAGGCGGCTCAGGCCCAGCACGGTGGCGGCGGCGAGGATCAGCAACAGTGCCGTGGCAAGGCCGACCTGTTGACGGCTTGCAAGGCCCAGGGTGATCGGGCGCGGGTTGTGGTGTTGAAGGTCCCAGTCGGCATCGAGCCAATCGTTCAACAGCATGCCCGCCAGGTACAGCAGCGACAGCGTGATCAGCAGCAGCCCCCACACCAGCGACGACGGTGGCGCCAGCGCGCCGGCGCTGCTGGCGAGCAGGGCGGCAGCCAGGGTGTTGGTCCACACCGTGGGCAGGTTGGACACGCGGCCCAGGGTCAGCCAGGTCTTTACGTCTGTCTGGCTCATTGTGCGTAGCCCAGGCGCAGGGCCATGTCGCTGCGGGTCGCCAGTTGGTGCAGCGCCCACTCCATCTGCGCGTCATCGATTTCATGCAGGTCTACCGACTGGCCGATCCGGTTGAGCATCGGGATCGACAGCTGCCCGCCCAAATGCTGACGAAACTCTTCCAGACCGAGCAATACCCGCGAGCGCCCCTGTGCATCTTTCAAACTCAATTCCGGCGGGCACAAATTGAAGCCCAACGTTTGCAACAGGTTCATCACCCGTTGCGTGTCGGCATCGCTCAGCAAGCCCAAGGCATTCGCGTACAGCCCGTCCAGCGCCATGCCCACCGCCACTGCCTCGCCGTGGCGCAACCGGTGGTGGCTGAGGTTTTCCAGCTTGTGCGCGGCCCAGTGCCCGTAATCCAGGGGGCGGCCATTGCCGCGTTCAAACGGGTCGCCGGCACCGGTGATGTGCCCCAGGTGCAGCTCGGCGCAGCGGCGAATCGCGTAGCGGCTGGCCGGGTGATCGAAGCGGGCGAGGGCGTCGGCGTGGTGTTCCATCCACTCGAAAAACGCCTGGTCCTTGATCAACGCCACCTTGACCGCTTCGGCCAGGCCGGCGATCTGGTCGCGATGGGTGAGGCTGGTGAGTAATTGGAAATCGTTGATCACCGCCGTGGCGGGGTAGAAGGCGCCGAGCAGGTTTTTCTGGCCGAAGGCATTGATGCCGTTTTTCACGCCGATACCGGCGTCGTTCTGCGCCAGCACGGTGCTGGGGATGCGGATCAACCGGATGCCCCGGTGGAAGGTTGCACAGGCGTAGCCCACCGAATCCAGCACCGCGCCGCCGCCCAGGGCCAGCACGTAGCAATGCCGGTCGAGGCCGTGCTGCAGCATGTCGGTGTAAAGCTGTTCCAGCACTTGCGCGTTTTTGCTCAGTTCACCGGCGGGCACTGCGATGGGGGCGGTGAGCAAATGCAGGTCCGTGGCGTGGTGGCTAAAGTAGGCGTCGATCTGCTCGAGCAACTGAGGGGCGCTGACCAGCAGTTGTTCATCGGCAAACACCATCACCGTGACCGGGCTGTTGTGCCGGGCCAAGAATTGCTGATGCAGACAGGGGTTAAGCGGGTCGAACAGGTGATCGGTGAACACCACCGGGTAGTCGTAACTGACCTCGAAACGGCCGTGCAACGGCCTCTCGGCATCCGGTTTGCGCAAGGTCTTGAACAGGCTGTACCCGGCCATGAACAGCAGCGGCAAGACCATGCTCGCCAGGACCGCCACCAGCAGCGCGTTCTGCTCGATCAGCAAGGTGCCGATGGCGGTGTAGGCCAGTGCCAGGCCCGCGTTGGCCAGGGTGGTGATGAGTAAAAACGCGCGCAGCGGGTAGCGTTGCATGCCAGCGGCCACCACCGAGGTTTCCGCCAGCACCGGCACCCCGCGCAGGCAGATCAACGACAGCGTGTTGAGTCGGTACGCCAACTGCCCCGGTTGGCGTTGATGCAGGCCCAGGCGCCCTGACAGCAGCCGAAAATAACCGGCCCCCAGCGCATAACCCAACCCGGCGCCCAGGCACAGGCCGACAAAGATCGCCAGATAGCCGCCGAGGCTGCCGAGAATGGCCACCGCCAGCAACGCGACCATGCTGGATGGCACCGGCAACACTACGTCGAGCGAGAGCAGGGCGATCAGCAAGAGTGCGAGCGCCATTGCTCCGTTGAAGGACGTGGGTTGGAACTGATTGAGTTGGATCAGAAAGTGCTGAATCTGTTGTTCGAATAACACAAAGCTGGCGATGACCAGTGCAGAAAAAATAACCAATGACAGCCAGAAATGATCGACCGGCCCCTTTTTCGAAAACGCACGACGCCACTGGCTGCGCTTCATCAAAGCATCCCTTTTCAAGTGTAAAGACCAAGTTCCGTTTCAGTCGTCGACGCTATTTCAGAGCAACAGAGCACCCTGCCTGGAGGGCTGGTAGAACGGGCGATTGACTACGGCGGTGAAGGTATTCATGAACGTAGACGGTTGTGGTTTTTTTGCAAGTTCGGCGGGGAAAGGAGTTTTAAATAGGCTATTTGGCGGGTTTTAAACATCAATGTTTGTCGAGCTTTTACAACAAGTTGTATGGACTATTTGGGCGCGTCAATAACCCGTTAAAGAGCGACTTTGCAAGTTACCAATTAATGTCAAAGTGCGAGCATCACTGGCGTGGATTATTGCCACTGGCTATATGCGATTTAAACACTGCTTAGTTGTCGAGAATGATTCCGCTTAAGCCGTTGAGTGTTTAAGGCGCCGAGTCTGGAACGGCGCGATAAACCGCAACCTCGTCCGAGCGAATGGTTTCTTTCAACGTGTAGGTCGAACCGGTTTTGATCGTTATCTTCCATTGCCGCGTCGCACGGGAAGCATTGGCGTTGAAGGCGGCGTCCGGCACCGCTGTGAAGTTGTCGTAGCGGTACAGGGTGTAGGCAATGTTCGGCTTCAAGCCGGAGAGCGTTACGGTCAGTTTCAACGGGGCAGCCGTTGGGCGTTTATTGGCGTGTTGCGCCATTGCCGGTTCCTCGGCGTTTATATCGGTCCAGAGCCGCACCGGCAGTGTTTCACCGTCGTGATCGATAATGCCGGTGATGGCCACGCCGAACTGCTTGCCGCGCGGCAGGGAATACACCGACCGTGCCGGCGCATTCGCTTCCCGGCGGTCGGCCTGGAATTCGCCAAAAGGAAAGTTGTAGCGGTAAACGGGCGCGCCGTCGGGGGACCAGAGGCCGTTGTCACTCAGCGTCAGCACGTCGTCGGCGTAATAATGCGGCGGCGATGTGAGCGGGTATTTCGACGAGACGCCGATTACCGGCACGATATGGTCGTACTGCGGGTCGCCAGCCTCGGCGTCATCCGTGCCTTCGAAGGCGTGCATGTTTTCATACACGCCGATGATCACCGGGTAACCGGCCAGCACATTACCTTTTACCCACGTCAGGAAGGCGTTGGCGTTTGGCGTGCTGGTGCTGTTCCATGGCTGCGCCTGCAAGTGCATGCGGGCAGCGGCGGCCGCATCGTTCACCCCGGGCAGCAACTGGCTGTTGGCGCTGGATTGGTCGACACCCGGGCTCGCCAGGGCGCGGGCGTCATATTGGGACACGTACTGGCCGTAATAGAGCCCGGCGCTGATGAAGGCTACTTCACCGCAGTAACCGTGGTTCGCCGTCCATTGCAGGCGTGGCGGGATGTCGTTCTTCACGCGTGCGGCGGCGCAGTCCTGCGTCCAGAGCGCTATGGGCAACAACAGAAGCATAAACAGCACGCGCGGTGTGAGGCCCAACATGTCGATCGCCTTTAAACGGGAGGCTGATCAGGTTACCCGCCCTCGGTGGAGGTTCCCGTGAGGCTGTGTGGAGAGTCGATGGAGGCGCTAGCGGCGCATGCTGTTGCGGTACGCGGTGGGCGACCGACCGGTGACGCGTTTGAAAGCGTTGCTGAACGCGCTGTCCGAGCCATAGCCCAAGGAGTGGGCCAGTACGGTGATGGGCGTGTTTTCTTCACGCAAAGCCCGCTCGGCCAGGTGCATGCGCCATTCAGTCAGATAGGTCAGCGGTGCCACGCCAGCGACGGCCTTGAAATGAAACGCGAACGTGGTGCGCGACATGGCACAGGCGCCGGCCAATTCTTCAAGCGGCCAGGCGCGCGCGGGTTGCTCGTGCATCAGGCGCAGGGCCGGGGCCAGACGCGGATCGCTCAACGTGCGCAGCCAGCCGGCGGGCAACGTGCTGGACGTACTCAAATGCGCCCGCATGATCTGAATGAACAACAGCTGCGACAACTGCGCGGACGCGAGTTGCACGCCGGGTAGCCCAGCCTGTTGTTCCGCCACCAATTGATCCAGCAACCAACGAAACGCCGTGGCCTGGGGCGACGCTGCCGACACTTGAATCCACGGCGGCAGGACCTGCGCCAACAGGCGCCCGCTGACAGGGTCAAGCAGCACATGGCCGCCGATATAGGTGAAATCCTCACCGTCACCCAGTTGCGCGGAGTTCTTGCCGGAGCCGGAGAAAAGCTGCATGGCGTCCACGGGTTCCACCGTCGGCTCGCTGGAGAGCACAAAGCCGCGCGCCGCCGTCAGCAGGCCGACGTCCCCGGTGTCAAACCGCACCGGTTTGGGTTCGCCGTCAATGCTGACAAAGCAATGCCCTTTGATCACCGCAAAGAACTTGATGGAGGTGGGCGGTGGAAAGCGGATCGCCCAAGGGCCACCGGCGCAGAAGCCGCCGGTCATCAGCGATTCGGCGTGGGTCAACCTCAGGATGTCGGAAAAAGGATCACTGCTCACGTTCGTACTCTCGCGATGGTTATCTGCACGCTGGCGCATTCAACGTCCGGCATCGCGACTCTATCATGGGCACTTCCCGATTCGCTGAAACTCGACCCAGGAGGTCACCATGCACGACAAACCCACGTGGGTGCTTGTCACCGGCGGCACCGGTTTTATTGCGCAACACTGCATCATTGCGCTGTTGAATCAGGGCTATTGCGTGCGCACCACGCTGCGCTCGCTAGCGCGTGAGGCCGAAGTGCGCGCTCATCTCAGAACCGGCGGCGTGGAGGCGGGGGATCGACTGGTTGCAGTACGCGCCGATTTGACTGAAGACCGCGGCTGGGACGAGGCTGTTGCAGGCTGCACGTTTGTGTTGCACGGCGCCTCGCCCACGCCGTCGGGCGATCAGGCCAGCGAAGAGCAATGGATAAAACCCGCAGTGGAAGGCAACTTGCGGGTACTGCGCGCCGCGCGGCAGGCGGGGGTCAAACGCGTGGTATTGACGTCGGCTTTCGGTGCCATCGGCGTCGGCCACCCACCCATGCACCGACCCTTCAACGAGACAGACTGGAGCAACCTGGCGGCAGGCCTGGCGCCCTATCAAAAGTCGAAAACCCTGTCGGAGCGCGCGGCCTGGGATTTCATCGCCAGGGAAGGGCGTGGGCTTGAGCTGTCGGCGATCAACCCGGTGGCAGTGTTGGGTCCGGCGCTGGGCGCGGATTACTCGCACTCCATCCGCATTATCCAGCGGCTCATGGACGGCCAGCGCGGTTGCCCGAAGATCAACTCCTGCTTTGTCGATGTGCGCGATGTCGCCGACCTGCACGTGCGCGCCATGACCCATCCGGCGGCAAGGGGCGAACGATTTCTGGCCTCGGCGGGTGAAAGCTTATGGATGAAGGACGTGGCCAGCGTGCTCAAGCGTCGCCTGACGCATGCCGCCGACAAGGTGTCGACGCGGGTGTTGCCCAACTGGTTGATACGCCTGCTCGCCCGGGGTAACCCGAACCTCGCCAATATGGTGCCGTTGCTGGGCGTGAAGCTCAACGCCAGCAGCGACAAGGCCATACATTTGCTCGGCTGGGCGCCGCGTTCGCAGGAGGACGCCATTGTCGCCACCGCCGAAAGCCTGGTGCGCCTGGGTTTGTTGGGGCACCAGGCATGAGGCGGGTTCAACCGGCGGTGTAGCGAAACCCTTGCGACAGTTTCTCCTTCAGAAACCCCACCAGTGCACTCACCGACTTCGGCACATGGGGCGAATAGGGCCGAATCAAGTAAATCTCATCGGCAAACACGCCTTTGAGCGTCCAGTCTTCCAGCACCTGCACCAGCGTGCCGCTGGCCAGCGCGGCATGGGCGCTGAAGTCCGGGAGCAGGGCGATGCCCAGGTGGTTGAGCGCCGAGTCGCGCAGGGCCTCGCTGTTGTTGGTGGCGAAGCTGCCGGCGATGGGCACGGTGAGGCGTTCGATTTTTTTGCTGCCGCGTTCGAAGGTCCAGGCAGGCTGGTCGGCGCCGCGCGGGTAGAACAGGCAATTGTGGGCGCTGAGGTCGTCGGGCTTGCGCGGTTCACCGTGGCGTTGCAGGTATTCGCGGGTGGCCACCAGCACCGAGGCGGTGTCGCACAGCTTCCAGGCCACGTGGGTTTCCGGTACCTGGAAACCATGGCGCACCGCCAGGTCGTAGCCTTCGGCCGCCAGCGAACTCAAGGCATCCGACACATCCAGCTGAATACGCACCTGCGGGTATTGCTGCAAAAACGCCGACAGATGGGGCACCAGCTGTTGCCTGGCAAACGCCACCGGCGCGGTCAAGCGCACCAGGCCGCGAATCTCTCCGGCCGAGTCGCGCACCGACGAGAAACTGCGCGCGATATGCGCGTAGGCACTGCGCACTTCACGGGTCAGGGATTGCCCCGCGTCGGTCAGCCGCACGCTGCGCGTCGTGCGCGTGACCAGCCGCGTGCCGGTGGCTTTTTCGAGGTCCGAGATGCGCTGGCTCACGGCGGATTTGCTCACGCCCAGGCGCGCCGCAGCGGCGGTGTAGGTGCCGTGTTCTTCCAGCACCGACAGCCAGTGAATGTGGGTCCAGAGCCCCTCGATTTCTGCCTTTTCCATGGTTCTATTGTTCGCCTGTGAGGACAATCAGTTCTGGATTCTGCTCTGGTTTGGAACAAACCGAAAGCCTATCGTGTGTTCCACCGCTACCGACCCGGGATCATCTGCCATGACCACAACCATCGAGCATTACATCAACGACCAGCGCGTGAGCCGCGACGACCGCTATCAGGACGTCTACAACCCGGCCACCGGTGAAGTCACCGGGCGCGTCGCGCTGGCCAGCCGCCAGACCGTGGCCGAAGCCGTGGCCGCTGCCCAGGCTGCCTTCGCCAGCTGGGCCGACACGCCGCCGATCCGCCGCGCCCGTGTGCTGTTCGAATACCTGCACCTGCTGCGTGAACGCAAAGACGACCTGGCGCGCATCATCGTCGCTGAACACGGCAAGGTCTTCACCGACGCCCAGGGCGAAGTGGACCGCGGCATCGACATTCTCGAATTCGCCTGCGGCATTCCCAACCTGCTCAAGGGCGAACATTCCGACCAGGTGTCCCGAGGCATGGACAACTGGACGATGCGTCAGCCGCTGGGCGTCGTGGCCGGTGTCACGCCGTTCAACTTCCCGGTGATGGTGCCGATGTGGATGTACCCGATCGCCATCGCGGCGGGCAACACCTTCATCCTCAAGCCAAGCCCGACTGACCCAAGCGCGTCCCTGTTCATGGCCGAGTTGCTGCGTGAAGCCGGTTTGCCCAAAGGCGTGTTCAACGTGGTGCAAGGCGACAAGGAATCGGTGGACGCGCTGATCGAACACCCGGACGTCAAGGCGCTGAGCTTTGTCGGTTCGACGCCGATCGCGCAATACATCTACGAAACCGGCGCGCGCAATGGCAAACGCGTGCAAGGCCTGGGCGGCGCGAAAAACCACATGGTGGTGATGCCTGACGCCGACATCGAAAAAACCGTGGATGCGCTGATGGGTGCTGCTTACGGCAGTGCCGGCGAGCGTTGCATGGCGATCTCGGTGGCCGTATTGGTGGGCGATGTCGGCGATAAAGTCATCGCCGCCCTGACCGAGCGCGCCAAGCTGCTGCGCATCACCGATGGCCGCGATTTGAAGGCCGAGATGGGCCCGATTGTGTCGCGTGCTGCGCTTGAACGCATCAGCGGCTACATCGAACAAGGCGTGCAAGCCGGCGCGCAATTGCTGCTCGACGGGCGTGATTACGTGCCGACCGAAGCAGGCCTGGAGAACGGGTTCTGGCTCGGCGCGACGCTGTTCGACCACGTGACCCGGGACATGAGCATCTACCGCGAAGAGATCTTCGGCCCGGTACTGGCCTGCGTGCGTGTGAATGACTTCGGCGAGGCGATCAAACTGGTCAACGACCACGAGTTTGGCAACGGCGTCAGCTGCTTTACCCGCGACGGCAACATCGCCCGCGAATTCGCGCGGCGTATCGAAGTGGGCATGGTCGGCATCAACGTACCGATCCCGGTGCCAATGGCCTGGCACGGTTTTGGCGGCTGGAAGAAGAGCCTGTTTGGCGACATGCATGCCTATGGCACGGAGGGTGTGCGCTTCTACACCAAGCAGAAGTCGATCATGCAGCGCTGGTCGGAGAGCATCGAGCAGGGCGCCGAGTTTGCGATGCCAGTGTCCAAATAACTCAAGGCAGCAGGCAATCTCATGGGGGATGGCTTGCCTGCGATAAGCATAGGTATCTACACAACTTTTAGAGGCTGGCGAATCTCTCTGTGGCGAGCGGGCTTGCCCCGCGTTGGGCTGCGTAGCAGCCCCAGAACCAGCCACTACGAAGTGTCTGATACACCGTATTCTTCTTTACTGGGGCTGCTTCGCAGCCCAACGCGGGGCAAGCCCGCTCGCCACGAAAGCCTTGTCTACTGGGGTTTAAGCGTCTAGCTCAAGTTATGTAGATACTTATGCTGCGATGAGGGTGTATCAGTCACCTTTCTGGTACTGATACACCGCTATCGCAGGCAAGCCAGCTCCCACATTTTTTACCGTGCTTCTGGTTTGAGGCATTCTATCGAGCGATCCACCGTGCTCTTCGCCATCACCAGCAAGTGCCACACTGCCAGCACCTTGGCCCGCTCAGGCGGCGGCAGTAACTCGCCGCAATCCAATGCAGTGGCCGAAGCACTGTCGAGCAAGCTGGCGGTGTAGAGAAGGGCGTCTTCGAAGCTCAGGTCTTCGGTTTGAACACCTTGGGTGGGCAGGTAATGGTCGATGGCGCGGTTGAAGGCGGCGCGGTCTTTGAGGGAGTTGAGAGGTGGGTCGGGGACGATTTTATTCATGGTGTACCTTCGCGTTGGATTAGGGTCGACACCCATCGCGACTAAACGAGGGTGGCGGCTGTACGCAGGTTAGTCGACCGGCCCAACACGCAAAATCCGGCGCACCCGAAGGTGCCCTGCGCACAGCCACCATGAAATCTCACGGAGGACCATGCACGCGCTGGAAGGTCGGGCGACTAATCCCGATCACTGATGAGTAGTGACGGGCCGCAGACTAGCCATCGATTCCAGCGGGCACAAGGCGGCAGGGATTGTCTCGGAAACGTCCTGCAATTTAAAGGGACACGGCTTGCTGGCCCTTTAAAAACCATGACGAAATGCCACTAACGCCACCGTTGCCGATCGTTCCCACGCTCTGCGTGGGAATGCATGCTGTGACGCTCTGCGTCACCTGGCGCAAGACCTTAACTACCCGCCGAGTTCGGGACGCGGAGCGTCCAAGGCGGCATTCCCACGCGGAGCGTGGGAACGATCAACACAGTGGTAATCCGTGTTCCAGGCAGTTGAAATTGAGAGGTCGGGTTACTTGCCGCCAGTGATCAACTTCACCAGCTCCGCATGCCCCTTCACATCATCCGCCCGGGAAATTGCCTGGATCACCAGCAAGTGATTGCCCGAGCCGCCCAAAAAGGTGGAGTTCAAGGTCTTGCCGCCGCCCTGTGTCGCGGTGCTGTCGACCTGGCGCAAACCCAGCCCCTTGAAGGTCAGTTTTTTCTCGCCCTGTTTCTTGAAGTCCGGCAGCGCAGCGCTCTGGTCCTTGACGAAATCCGCCACGGCGCCATCCAGAAATTGCGGGTCGTTGTCTTTGATGGTGGCCCCGTCGTTGCGCTCGGTTTCGGCGACGATCACCACACTCTTCGTGGTTGAGTTGGCGTACAGGGTGCCTTGGGTGTTGGCGGTGCCATCCTCCGTCTTGCCGGTGGGCAGGGTGTCGGCGGTGTACGCCTTGGGCAGGCTGAAGGTGAACTTGCCGTCCAGGGTGGAGATGGTCTGGGTGGTCGCGGGTTTGCTCGCTGCAAACACGCTGCCGGCGGTGAGCGCGAAGGCCAGCAGGACGGCGGTCTTGGTGAAAGTAGCCATGGAGCGCTCCAGTGATGAACGAGATTGCGGCGTATTCTGTCAGAAAATTCGCAATCTCGTTCATCCGCAGCCTTACACCTTGTCGGACTCTTCCTCGAGCCGGTCCATCTCAAACAGCCGCGACAGTTCCGTCCGTGCTTCCTGGGCGGTTTGCATCACCTTGGCCGCGTCGTCGTACACCGCATGCTGGGCCGCGAGTACTTGCAGGTCGTGGTTCTTGAAACGGGTGATGCGTGCGTCAGCCTGAGCCTGGGTCAGGCCAAGGCCGACGAGGGTGCGACGGCTCATTTCCAGGCTCGAGTAGAAGGTCTCGCGCACGGGCGAGGCGTCCACGTCTACCAGGCGATGAACGTGCTGACGGTTACGCGCGCGCGCGATGATTTTCATGTGCGGGTAAAGGTTGCGTACCAGCTCGGCGGTCTTGATGTTGATCTCCGGGTCGTCCATGGCGATCACAAAAAACTCCGCCTGATCAACCTTGGCCGCGTGGAGGATCTCCGGGCGTTGGGGGTCGCCGTAGAACACCGGCATGCCACCGAAACTGCGGGTGAGTTCGATGGTTTCCACCGAGGTGTCGAGGGCGATAAACGAGATGTTCTGCGCGCGCAATATTCGCGCGACGATCTGGCCCATACGGCCCATGCCCGCAATCACCACGCGCGGTGCGTCGCTTTCGATGGTGCGGTATTCCTCGGGCACTTCCACGGGTTTGACCTTGGGCTTGAACAGCTTCGGGCACACCAACAGCAGCAGCGGGGTCACGGCCATGGACAGGGTGATGGTCAGCACCAGGACGTCGTAGAGGTGGGGTTCGAACAGGCCCTGGTCGCGGCCGATTTTAAACACCACAAAGGCGAACTCGCCGCCTGCCGCCAGCACCACGCCCAGGCGCAGGGCGCTTTCGCGATTGAGGTCGCCCACCCATCGGCCCACAGCATACAGAATGGGCAGTTTCAAGCCGATCAACAGCAGGGTCAGCCCGATCACCACCAAGGGTGAGCTGAGCAACAGGCTGAGGTTGGCGCCCATGCCTACGCTGATAAAAAACAGCCCGAGCAGCAAACCTTTAAACGGCTCGATCTGGGACTCCAGCTCGTGGCGGTATTCCGAGTCGGCCAGCAGCAACCCGGCGAGAAACGCGCCGAGGGCCATGGACACGCCCACCAGCTCCATCAACCACGCCGTACCGATCACCACCAGCAAGGCGGTGGCGGTCGACACTTCGCGCAGGCCGGTCTTGGCAACGATGCGAAACACCGGTCGCAACAGGTAGCGCCCGCCGATGATCACCACGGCAATGCTGCCGAGGATTTGCAACACGTGCTGCAGGCCCTGCGCTTCGTTGGCCGGGTGATCACTGCCGGCGAGCAACGGCACCATGGCGATCAGCGGGATGGCGGCGATATCCTGAAACAGCAAAATCGCAAAGGCCAGACGCCCATGGGGCTGGTTGAGTTCCTTACGTTCGGCCAGGCTCTGCAAGCCGAACGCGGTGGAGGAGAGCGCCAGGCCCAGGCCGAGCACAATTGCGCTGTTCCAGGACTGGCCAAACAGCCATAACGCAACCACGCCCATCACTGAACCAGTCAGCAGCACTTGCGCCAGGCCGACGCCAAACACCGCCTTGCGCATCACCCATAAACGTTTGGGCGACAGCTCCAGGCCGATGATGAACAGCAGCAACACCACACCGAGTTCAGAGAACTGCGCGACGCTTTGCGGGTTACCCACCAGGCCCAACACCGACGGGCCGATGATCACGCCGGCGAACAGGTAGCCCAGCACGGCGCCCAGTTGCAGGCGCTTGGCCAAGGGCACAGTCAGTACCGCCGCGAGCAGGAAAACCACGGCTGCTTGTAACAGGTTGCCTTCATGGGGCATTGCGAACTCCAGAATCTTCAAAGCGAATCAACAGGGCGCCATTAGAGCGCTTTTTAACATTTGGAAACTTGTATTTTTGCCGCGACAGTCAATGGATGTTGGCTGTAATCCCATTCTTACAGGGTGTTTACGAAAGTATTAATACCATTTAATTCAATGACTTTTTCGTGGGTCTACTACCGTTTCGACAAACTGGATCAGTTGTCACCACGGTCAGGTATTTCGAATTCGATGCGTGTAGAACAATAAGCAGAGCTTTCGCGCATTCATGGATGAAAGGCTTGAACCACGAAGGAGTTGAACGTGGAAAGAAGACTTGCTACTGCCGAAATTTCTCGTATTTCCCCTCTGAATACGGCCATTCGCCTGGGCATTGTGGGGTTGATGGTCGGCCTGGCGAGTCCGCAGGCCATGGCCACCTGTTCAACGGCAGGTTCCACCGTGACCTGTACCGGTGTGCCGAGCCTGCCGCTGTTTCTCAATAACTTCTCCAGTGCTACCAGCGGCCTCACCGTCAACGTGAACAGCGGTACGCAGATGAATGCGACGCTGGGGGGCCACGTGATGGATCTCACCGGGGCCAACATTTCGGTGAACAACTCCGGAACGCTGGACCCGGCACTGCTGGGCCTGGTTTCAGTGTTGAGCGGCGGTATGTTTATCGGCACCGGCGCGACCAGCACCGTCAGCGTGCTCAACAACGCCAGCGGGATCATTCGGGGCACCGGGATGTTGCTCGGGCTTAACCTGACCAGCGTCGACGGCCTGGGCATCGCGGTAAACAACTCTACCTCCGGCACCACCAGCATCACCAACAACGGCACCATCACCTCAACCGGCCTGTCCATCGGGGGGATTACCCTGGCTGACACGCCGGTGGTGGGCGTGTATGGCGGTTCGCAGGTGAACATGACGAACAGCAGCACCGGTGTCATTAACGGGCGCGTGGCGTTCGAAACCTCTGCAGCGGGCAACACGTTTACCAACGCAGGTGCCATCACCGGCGGCGTTTCGATGGGGGCTGGCAGCACCAACACCTTTACCGCGATTACCGGGTCGACCGTCAGTGTCGGTGATGGTATCCAGGTGTCCGTCGGCCTTGGCGGGTTGATCGGCATCAACCTGACGTTCGGGCCGACAGGCACGGTCGATGGTGGGGCAGGCGGTGCCAATACGTTGATCCTGCAAAACCCGATCGGTCTTGGCGGAGGCACCACGGGCGTCGGCACGGCATCGAGTGCCAACTACGTCAACTTCAACAATCTGGCGATCAACAGCGGTACGTGGACCCTGCAAGGGCCGCTGGTCAGTGGCAGCACCACGATCAATGGCGGTGTGGCGTTGTTCAATAACAATCAGGCGTTCGGCAGCGGGGTACTGACCTCCAACGGCGGGATTTTGCAGGCCAGCAACGCGGGTTTGAACGTTGCCAACCTGGTCACGCTGGGCGCTGGCGGTCTCACTGTCCAGGGCTCGAACGCCACGACCTTGTCCGGGGTCATTTCCGGCGGCGGTGGCCTGACCAAGATTGGCGTTGGCCAATTGTCTCTCGGTGCGGCCAACACCTACGCCGGTAATACCAGCCTCAACGGCGGCGCGGTGCAGTTGGGCAACAACTCGGCCTTCGGTACAAGCACGGTCACCTTCACGGGCGCGACGTCACTCTCGGCGCCCGGTACCATCAACCTGGGCAACGCGATCACGCTCAACGGTGGCCTGACGGCCTCCGGCACGGGGGCCCTGACCCTGTCGGGCCTGATTACCGGCGCCTCGGGCATCAGCAAAACCGGAACCGGCAGCCTGGCGCTCAGTGGCATTAACACTGGCTATACCGGCCCGACCAGCCTGGTCGCCGGGACGTTACTGCTGGGCAATAACAACGCCCTGGGCACCGGCGGCTTGACTGTGACAGGGGCAGCCAGTCTGGACGCCAGCGGCGCGTCGGCCCTGAGCAATAACGTAATCCTGGGGGGCGACCTCACGTTGACCGGCACTAACCCGCTGACCCTGAGCGGCGTGATGTCTGGCGCCAACAGCCTGATCAAGAGCGGCGCGGGCGTGTTGACGCTGACCGGCAACAATGCTGCCCGCACGGGCCAGACCACGCTCAACACCGGCGGCCTGTTGCTCGGTTCCGGCACCGCGCTGGGCACGGGCGCACTGAATACGGCGGCGGGCACCTCGCTGGATGCCAGCACCGCTATCACCCTCGGCAACGCGGTCAACCTGACCGGCAACTTGACCCTCGGCGGCTCCCAGGCGCTCGGCTTGGGCGGCGTCATTTCCGGGGCGGGCGGGCTGATCAAAAACGGCGTCGCCGCCTTGACGCTGGGTGGCGCCAACACCTTCGCCGGCAATACGGACCTGAACGCGGGCTCTCTGATCCTCGGCAATAACACCGCCCTGGGCACCGGCAGCTTGAACGCCGCGGCCGGTACCACCCTGGACACCAGCGCAGCACTGATCGTCAACAACGGGCTGAACCTGGCCGGCACCCTCAACATCGGCGGCGCCCACAACCTTGGCCTGACCGGGGTCATCACGGGCAGTGGCGGGCTGACCAAGAACGGCGCATCCGCGCTGGTGCTCAGCGGCGCCAACAGCTTCCTCGCGGGTACGACGCTCAACGGCGGCACCTTGAGTGTCGGCAATAACCTGGCCTTGGGCACCGGTGCGCTGAGCGTGACCGGCGCAGCAGCGCTGGACAACAGCGCGGCTATCAACCTGGCCAATGCCATTAACCTGGGCGCCGACCTGACCCTGATCGGCACCAACCCGCTGACCCTCGGCGGTGTGATCGACGGTGCATCGGCACTGATCAAAAACGGTGTTGCGGCCGTGACCCTCAACGGTGCCAATACCTTCCAGGGCGGCACTACGTTGAATGCCGGTACGCTCACCCTCGGCAATGCGGCAGCGCTGGGCACCGGAACCCTGACCGTGGCGGGCGCGGGTAGCCTGAACACCAACACGGCATTAACGGTCAACAACGCGATCACGCTCAATGCCAACCTGACGGCAGGCGGCGCCAGCCCCCTGACACTCGGCGGCGTGATCAGTGGCGCCAGCGGCCTGATCAAAAACGGCGCATCGACCCTCAACCTGAGCGGCGCCAACCTTTACACCGGCGCCACCGCGCTGAATGCCGGTACGTTGATCGTCGGCTCCAATACGGCGCTGGGCACCGGCGCGCTGAACGCATCGGCCGGTACCACGCTGGACGCGAGTGCAGCGGTCAGCCTGGGCAACACTATCAACCTGGCTGGCAACCTGACCCTCGGCGGCAGCAATGCGCTGACCCTGGACGGGGCCATTGCCGGCGCTGGCGGATTGATCAAGAGCGGCGCGGCCGACCTGATCCTCAACAACGCGAACACCTACCTGGGCGCCACCACACTGAACGCCGGCAAGCTGGTGATCGGTGCCACGGGCGCGCTCGGTCTCGGCTCGTTGAACGCGGCGGGTGGCACCACCCTGGATGCCAGCACGGCGGCCACGTTAACCAACGCGGTCAACCTGGCCGGCAACCTGGGTATTGGCGGCACGGCCGACCTGACCCTGGGCGGCGCGGTGAATGGCGCTGGCAGCCTGACCAAAAACGGCGCGGCAAACCTGACCCTCAATGGCGGCAATAACTTTCTGGGCGGCATCACACTCAACGCGGGCACTCTGACTGCCGGCAGCAACTCGGCCTTGGGCCTGGGCAACCTGACCGTCGGCGGCGCTGCCACGCTGGACAGCAATGCGCCTGTCACGCTGGGCAATAACATCAACCTCAACGCCGGCCTGACCCTTGGCGGCACCAACGGTTTGACCCTCAGCGGCGTGGTCAGCGGTACCGGCCCGTTGATCAAAAACGGCCTGGGCAACCTCACCCTCAATGGCGTCAACACCTTCAGCGCGGGCACCACGCTCAATGCCGGCGGCTTGACCCTGGGTACGGCAGGCGCGCTGGGCAGCGGTGCATTGACGGTCGGCGGCGCGGCCACCCTGGATAACAGCGCGGCCTTTACCCTGGGCAATGACATTGCGCTGAATGCCAACCTGTCCCTTGCCGGCAACAACGACCTGAACCTGGGCGGCGTGGTCAGCGGCACGGGCGGGCTGATCAAAAACGGCCTGGCTGACCTGGCCTTGAGTGGCAACAACACCTTCACCGGTGCGCTGGATATCCTTTCCGGCAGCGTCTCGTTGTTGAATGCCAATGCACTCGGCAACAGCTCGGGTGCGAACGTCAGTGCCGGTGCTTCCCTGAACCTGGGTGTCGACGCCAGCCTGGCCGGCCTGAGCGGGGCCGGTGGCGTGCAACTGGCCGGCGGTACCAACCTCACGGTCGGCGGGGTCAACACCACCAGTACCTTTGACGGCGACCTGAGTGGTGGCGGCGGTTTGATCAAAATCGGCACCGGCACCCTCAACCTCACCGGTATCAATAGCCTCATCGGCAATACGGCGATCAACGCAGGCACTCTGAACCTGAGTGGTTCCCTGGGCAGCGCTGTGGTCAACGTCAACACCGGCGGCACCCTGACCGGCAGTGGTTCGCTGCTGGGTAATCTGAATGTCAACAATGGCGGGCACCTGGCGCTGAGCAGCGGCAGCACCTTGTCGGCCGGTTCCCTGACGCTCGGCTCGGGGGCCAATCTGGATGTGGCGCTGGGCGCGCCGTCTACGACGTCCTTGCTCAATGTCGGTGGCAACGTAACCCTGGACGGCAACCTGAATGTGACCGACGCCGGCGGGTTCGGGGTCGGCGTGTATCGCCTCATCAACTACACCGGCGCACTGACAGATTTGGGCCTGAGCGTGACCGGTGTGCCGGTGGGCTATGGCTTGGGCGATCTGATCGTGCAGACCGGCGTGGCCAATCAGATCAACGTCGAAGTGTCGGCACCCAACACGGTTATCCGTTACTGGGACGGCAGCCAGACTATCCCCAACGGCAGCGTCGACGGCGGCAGCGGCACCTGGACCAGCGTCGGTACCAACTGGACGAATGCCAACGGCACGCTCAACCAGACCTGGGCCAGTGATTTCGCAGTATTCCAGGGCACGGCGGGTACCGTCACGGTGGACGGGCCACAGAGCTTTACCGGCATGCAATTCGTCACCGATGGCTACAACCTGGTCAACGGCGCGGCCGGGCAATTGAACGCGGTCAATGGTACCGGCGGCAACGTGGCGCTGCGGGTTGATCCGGGCGCCACGGCAACCATTGGCGTGAACATCGACGGTGCGGGCACCCTGGCCAAGCTGGACACCGGGACCCTGGTGCTGGGTGGCACGAATACCTTCACCGGCGGCACGCTGCTCAACGGCGGGACCCTGGTCGTGGGCAGCAACACCGCCCTGGGCACGGGCCAGCTGACAGCTGCGGCCGGCACTACGCTGGACAGCAACGCGGCGGTCGCGCTGGGCAATAACGTCACCTTGAATGGCAACCTGACCGTCGCAGGCAGCAATGCGCTGGCCCTCAATGGTGTGATCGATGGCCCAGGCGGGCTGATCAAAAGTGGCGCAGCCAACCTCACGCTTGGCGGTAACAACACCTTCCTGGGCCCGGTCGCGCTGAACGCAGGCGGGCTGATTCTGGCCAGCAACTCGGCGCTGGGCAGCGCTGCCTTGAACGCGGCAAACGGCACTACGCTGGACGCCAGTACCGCGATCAGTGTGACCAATGCGGTCAACCTTGCGGGCAACCTGGGCATTGGCGGCAGCGCCGACCTGACCCTGGGTGGCGCGGTGAATGGCGCCGGCAGCCTGACCAAAAATGGCGCAGCCAACCTGATCCTCAACAGTGCCAACGCCTTTCTCGGCGGGGTGGCGTTGAATGCGGGCACCCTGACCCTGGGCAATGGCGGCGCGCTGGGCCTGGGTAGCCTGACCGTTGGCGGCGCGTCGACCCTGGACAACAACGCGGCACTGAGTGTGGCGAACAACGCGGTGCTGAACGCCAGCCTGGCGGTTGCCGGCAACAACGACTTGATGCTGGGTGGCGTGTTGAGTGGCACGGGGTCCCTGACCAAAAACGGTGGCGCCAACCTGACCCTGAATGGGGCCAACACCTACAGCGGCGGTACAACTCTCAACGCCGGTACGCTGACGGTTGGCGATGCCACGGCATTGGGTGCAAGCGCCTTGACCGTGGGTGGCGCAGCCACGCTGGACAACAGCGCACCGCTGGTGCTGGCCAATGCCGTTAACCTCAACGCCGACCTGACGGTGGCCGGCAACAACAACCTGACTCTCGCCGGTGTGCTGGCGGGCAACGCGGCACTGATCAAAAACGGCGCGGCGGACCTGCTGCTCAGCGGCAACAACACTTTCACCGGCCCATTGAATGTGGCCGGCGGTAGTCTGACCACCGCCGGAAATGGCGCGCTGGGCAATACGTTCGGTGTCACCGTTGGCGCGGGTGCCAGCCTCAACCTGGGGGGCAATGCCAGCCTCAATACACTGGCCGGCAGCGGTGTGGTTCACGTCGCAGGCGGCAGCACGCTGGCGGTGGGTGGCAGTAACCTGGACAACACCTTCGCCGGTGCGCTGAACGGCGCCGGCAACCTCGACAAAAACGGCACGGGCGCGCTCAACCTGACTGGAACCAATGGCATCACCGGCGCTGCCAACGTCAACGGCGGCACCTTGAATGTCAGTGGCTCGCTGGCCAGCGCTACAGTGGCCGTCAATAGCGGCGCGACACTGACCGGCACCGGTTCGCTGGCAGGCGCCGTGACCGTGGCCGACGGTGGCCATATCGGCTTGAACACCGGCAGCACGCTGTCGGTAGGCTCGCTGGTGCTGGGCGGCAATGCCAACCTGGACGTAGGCCTTGGCGTGCCGGTGGTGGGCGGTGGTAATGCGCTGCTGAATGTGGGCGGCAACCTGACCCTGGACGGCAACCTGAATGTCACCGATATCGGCGGCTTCGGCAGCGGCGTCTACAACCTCATCAACTACACCGGGGCGCTGACCGATAACGGCCTGACGCTCGGCACGTTGCCGGGCAGTGTGGTACCGGGCGATCTGCAGGTGCAGACGGCTGTCACCAACAAGGTCAACCTGTTGGTGACAGCGCCCAACACCACTGTGCAGTTCTGGGATGGCGCCAACCTGATTGGCAACGGCGCGATCGATGGCGGCACCGGCACCTGGGGCACTGGCACCACCAATTGGACCAACGTCGACGGCTCCCTTAATCAGGCCTGGGGTAACAGCTTCGCTGTGTTCCAGGGCGCGGCGGGCAATGTAACGGTGGATGGCACACACAGCCTCACCGGCCTACAGTTCGTCACTGACGGCTACAACCTCGCGTCGGGCACTGCGGGCGTGCTGAATCTGGTGAATGGCAGCACCGGCAATACGGCGATTCGCGTCGACCCGAATGCCACCGCCACCCTTGGCGTGACCCTGGCGGGCGCCGGCACCCTCGCCAAGCTCGACACCGGCACCCTGGTGCTTAACGGCGCCAACACCTACACCGGTGGCACTGCGCTCAACGGCGGCACGTTGGTCGTCGGCAACAACAGCGCGCTGGGCACTGGCACACTGACCGCCGCCAACGGCACCACGCTGGACAGCAATGCGGCCGTTACCCTGGGCAACGCAGCGCTACTCAATGGCGCCCTGGCGATTGGCGGCAGCCAGGCGCTGACCCTCAACGGCGACATCAGCGGCGCCGGCAGCCTGCTGAAAAACGGCGCGGCGACACTGACCCTCAACGGCGCCAATACCTACAGCGGCAGCACCGGCTTGAACGCCGGGCAACTGATCCTCGGCAACAATTCCGCACTGGGCACCGGCGCACTCAGCGTGGGTGGCGCCGCGCAACTGGACGGCGGCACCGACCTGCAACTGGCCAATGCCATCAACCTGAGCGGCCCGCTGACCCTGGCCGGCAGCCATGACCTGGCCCTCAACGGCGTCGTCAGCGGCAATGGCAGCCTGGTCAAAAATGGCAACGGCGCGCTGTTGTTGACCGGCGCCAACACCTACACCGGCGGCACCACTCTTAATGGCGGCACCACCACCGGCACCACTACCAGCCTGCAAGGAGCAATCGCCAACAACGCGACCCTGACCTTCGAACAGGCGGCTGATGGCACTTACACCGGCAACCTCACCGGGGCCGGGGTGCTGAACAAAACCGGCACCGGTGCCTTGCTGTTGAGCGGCAACAACACCTTCACCGGCAACACCAACGTGAATGCCGGCAGCCTGTTGGTCAACGGCACCTTGAACAGTGGCGCGGTGCAGGTTGCCAACGGTGCGACCCTCGGCGGCAGCGGCACCCTGGGCGGTGCGGTGAGCATGGCTGATGGTTCGACCCTCAAGGCGGGAGCGGCGACGCCCCTGTCGGTAGGCTCGCTGGCGTTGTCGTCGGGCACCGCCCTGGACTTCGCGCTCGGGGCACCGGGTGCGTCCACCACGGCAGTGAACGTGGCGGGCAATCTCACGCTGGATGGCACGCTCAATGTCACCGATACCGGCGGCTTCGGGATCGGCGTGTATCAACTGTTCCGCTACGGCGGCACCTTGACTGATAACGGTCTCGCGCTGGGTTCATTGCCTGCGGGCTTTGGCAGCCTGGCACTGCAAACCTCGCTGGCCAATCAACTCAACTTGCTGGTGCAAACCACCCCTGGGCAAATTCAGTTCTGGAACGGCGGCACCACCAACCCGGACGGCACCATTACCGGCGGCAGCGGCACGTGGGGCCCGGGTACCAACTGGACCGACCCGACCGGTACTCAAGGCCAGGCGACGAACAACCAGTTCGCCGTATTTGGCGGGCAGGGCGGCTCCGTGACGGTGGTTGGCAATCAAGGCTTTACCGGCCTGCAATTCCTCGACGCCGGCTACACCCTGACCGCAGGTGCCGGCGGTACGCTGTCGCCCACCGGCACGGCGGCGGTGCGCGTCAATTCGGGGGTCACCACCGAAGTGTCGGCGCCGATCGTGGGCACAGGCGCAATCAACAAACTCGATGCGGGCACCTTATTGCTGACCGGCGCCAACACCTACACCGGCGGCACCACCGTCAGTGGCGGTACGCTGGCGGGTAACACCACCAGCCTGCGCGGCTCGATCTTTAACAACGCGCGCTTGCTGTTCGTGCAGGCCAACAATGGCCAGTTCAACGGCAACCTGACCGGCACCGGTGCCATCGTCAAACAAGGTGCTGGCGCGCTGTTGCTGACCGGCAACCAGTCCTTCAGCGGTACCGTTGCAGTGGATCAAGGCGTGTTGCAGGTGGGTAACGCGGCCAACCCGGGCGCCGTGCTGGGCGGGCAGGTCACTGTCGCCAACGGCGCCGGCCTGACCGGCAATGGCAGCGTCGGCTCTGTCGTCAACCATGGTGCGGTCACGCCCGACAACGGCAAGCTGACGGTGGCGGGTAACTTCACCAACGCCAGCGATGGCGCGCTTAATCTGGTGATCACGCCATCGGTGGCCAGTTCACTGGCTGTCGGCGGTACGGCGAACCTGGCTGGCACCTTGAATGTGGTCAACCTGGCACCCTATGCCGGCCCGACCACCTACACGTTGCTGACGGCCGGCGCGGTCAACGGCACGTTCAGCACCACCAACCTGGAGAACCTGGCGTTCCTCAATACCTCGCTCAACTACAGCCCGACTCAAGTGGCGTTGGCGGTGAGCCGTAACAACGTCAGCTTCGCCAGCGTGGCAGCCACCCGTAACCAGCGCGGTGTTGCGACAGCGTTGGGCAGCGGTGCGGCAGTGGGCGGTGCAGCGGTGCAGAATGCGCTGCTCAATTCTGACGCAGCCGGGGCACGTGCAGCCTTTGACAGCTTGTCCGGTGAAATCCACGCCAGCACCGCCAGCGCGATGCTTGAAGATTCGCGTTACATCCGTGACGCGGTCAACGAGCGTCTGCGCCAACCCGGCTGCTACCGTGAAGATGACCCGCGCAACAGCCTTGCACCCAGCGAAAACCGCCTGAGCAGCGCCGGTTGCCATGGTGAAATGGTCGGCTGGATGCGCGTACTGGGTACCTGGGGCCACATGGGCGGCGACAGCAACACCGCCAAACTGGATCGCAACCTCGGCGGCTTCCTGCTCGGCACCGACAAACAAGTGGATGACGCCTGGCGCGTCGGCGTAGCCGCCGGCTACACCCGCAGCGACTTAGACGCCAAGCGCCGCAACTCAAGCGCCGACGTCGACAGCTACCACTTGATGGCCTACACCGCGTACCAGCAAGAAGCCTTCGCCGCTCGCATGGGCGTGGCGTACAGCTGGCATGACATTGAAAGCAAACGTGACGTGGCCGTCGGTGGCGTAGGCCAACGCCTCAAAGCCGACTACAAGGCGCGCAGCGCACAAGTGTTCGGTGAAGTCGGTTACACCCTCGAGACCGGCGGTGTGGCCCTGGAACCGTTCGCCGGCCTGGCGTATGTCAACTACGACAGCGACACGCTCAAGGAGAAAGGCGGGTCCGCCGCCCTGCGCGGCGATGCCCATCAAGACGTGACCTTCTCTACCCTGGGCGTGCGCATCGGCCAGACCATCACCCTGGGTAACGGCTCGAAAATCACCCCACGCGGCAGCATCGGCTGGCGTCATGCGTTCGGTGACACCAAGCCTGACGCCGACTTGAGCTTCATCAACGGCGGCGCTTCGTTCAGCACCCAAGGCGTACCGATCGCCAAAGACAGCGCGGTGGTGGAAGCCGGCGTGGACTACCAGATCAGCCAGAACGGCAAGCTGGGCCTGGGCTACTCGGGCCAACTCTCGCGCAACGATAAGGACCACGCGATGACCATCAGTTTCTCCCTCGGTTTCTGATCAAAGCCGAGCACCTTTGAACCGCCCGAAAGGGCGGTTTTTTTTCAGACTGTTAATCTGGATAGGCTTTCTGAGGAGAGCAGGCTTTGTGGCTAGCGGGCTTGTTGTGGCAAGTGGGTTTGTTGTGGCGAGCGGGCTTGCCCGCGTTGGGCTGCGAAGCAGCCCCAATAAGAGCGCCGCCATACTCCTGATGCACCGCAGCGTATCCTCTCAGGGCCGCTTCGCGCCCAACGCGGGCAAGCCCGCTCGCCACAATGGGCGGTTCAGCAGTATAAATATGAGTCGACAACTTCGCCTCCTGATGGCGTATTGGAACACCTTATGAACCAACTTCTCGCCATGCGCGCCTTTGTGCGCGTCGTCGACACTGGCTCCTTCAGCCGCGCATCCGACCAGTTGGCGCTGCCGCGTTCGACGGTCAGCAAGCTGATCACCGACCTGGAAAAACACTTGGGCATCAAGCTGATGCACCGCACCACGCGAGCGTTGGCGCCCACATCCGAAGGGCTGGATTATTACAGTCATGCCCGGCGCCTGGTGGCTGAGCTTGATGAAGTGGACAGCGCCTTACGCGGGCAAACCCTCAAGCCCGGCGGGCATCTGCGGGTGGATGCACCGGCGTCGTTTGCCAATTGCTTGTTGATCCCGGCGCTGGTGGATTTCCATCGCGAGTTCCCCGATATCACGGTCGCCCTGGGCATCAGCGACCGTGCGGTGAACATCGTTGGGGAGGGTGTGGATTGTGTGATTCGCGTGGGCAAGCTCGATGACATGGCGATGATCGGGCGCAAGGTGGCTGACCTTGAGTACCTGACGTGCGCAGCACCCAGTTACCTGGAGCGTTGGGGCGTGCCGGGCTCGCCCGAGGATTTGCAGAATAACCACCTGAAAGCCGGTTATTTCTTCGCCTGGTCGGGCAAGCCGGAGCCGTTGGTGTTCGAGAAGGGTGGCCAGCGCATTGAGGTGGGCGACTGTGCCTTCTCCACCAACGAAGGCAATGGCCTCAAGGAAATGCTGCTCGCCGGCCTTGGCGTGGGGCAGCACCTGACGTCGATCGTGCAGTACTACATCGACCGCGGCCAGTTGGTCAGCGTGCTGCCGGACTGGTCACGGCCGGCCTCACCACTGCATATCCTTTACCCACCCAATCGCCATCAGAGTGCGCGACTCAAGGTGTTTACCGATTGGGTCATCCGCACGTTCGGTGTCAGGGAATAATCGCTGTCACACGGATTTCGACGCGCATGGTCGGCAAACCGAGTGACTCGACGCCGACTTCCGTCCAGATCGGCGCATGGTCTGGCATGTAGCGCCGGTATTGCTTGACCATTGCCTCATTGACCTCCGGTGGGAAACCGCCGACGTGGTAGGAGTTGACGTGAATCACGTGCTCCCAGCGCGCACCGGCGGTCGCCAGGGTGCGATCGAGGTTATCGAACGCCTGAGCGATTTCTTCCGCGATGTCCGTGGGAATCTGAAAGTCGTTGTCCCAGCCGCCCTGGCCTGAGGTTTCCACGCGATTTCCGACTTTTACCGCTTGGGAATAGTGCAGGCGTTCGCGCATCTGTTCGCCATAGCCTGGGGTGACAAAAAATTCGGGCTTGCTCATGGTGTTTCCTCGGTTCAGTAGTAGACCCGGCAAAGGCTAATGGACTGAATCGTCGAACAAAATCCCGGATTTATGCCATGACTATCTATGGGTGTGCACAATTTGCGGGCGACACAGCCCAACCGCCAAGCCAAGGATGATGACTGCGATGAACGTCAGCGTCGGCGTGGAAATGCGCTCGCCGAGTATCAACATCGAACTGCCAATGCCGAACACTGGAATCAACAACGACAGCGGCGCCACGGTGGATACGGGGTAGGTTTTGAGCAGCGAATTCCAGCCCCAGTAGGCAAAGTGCGTGGCCAGGTAGACCTGGAACAGGATCGACAAAACCGCTGTAAGGTCGAGGCCCGCTGGCAACCCTTCGAATGCTGCCGCGCCGTGCAGCCACCAAGCCATGAGGAACAGTGGAATCGGCGGGAACAGGCTGGCCCACACCATAAACGAGAGGATTTCCTTGACCCCCGACGCTTTGATGATGACGTTGCCGACGCTCCAGGCCAGGGCGCTCAGTACGATCATCAGTACGCCCAGCACTGCCGCGTTGCCCTGCTGGGTAGCGATGATCGCCGCCAAACCGCTCAGCGCCAAACCTGCGCCGACCCATTGGGCGCGGCGGATTTTCTCCTTGAACAGCACGCAGCCCCAACCCAGGGTGAAAAACACGCTGAGCTGAATGATCAACGAGGCGATGCCGGGGCTGACGCCCAACTGGATGCCATAGTTGATCACGCCCCACATGCCCAATCCGAAGATCACGCCGTAGGCGGCGACATACTGGAACCTGACGGCAGGACGCCTGATAAAAAACACCCAGGGCAGGGCGGCGAGGGAGAAGCGGATACCGGTCAGCACAAACGGGTCGATCCCGCGTAACCCAAGTTTCGTGACGGGAAAGTTCAGGCCCCAAACCAGCGTGACCAGCAGGGCAAGGGCGATGTGTTTCTTCAGCATGGTGGTTCCTGAGCGGGTTTGCAGGTGTGCATGCTAGGGCGCCAGTGAATGGCCCGCTTGCCATGTCAGGCCATGATTTGACACTATCGGGCCATGATTGTTACCTTTGATTCGAACGACCCTTTAGCGGTGGTGACCTTGCGGGAATATCCGTCCGGCACCGTATTCGCTCGGCATACCCACCCACGTGGTCAGTTCGCCTACGCCTCAACGGGCGCCCTGAAAATGTTCACCGACCTCGGCAACTGGGTGGTGCCGCCCCAACGGGCGATCTGGGTGCCCGCGGGCGTGCCCCACGAAATGCACATGCGTGGCGATGTGGTCATGCTCAACACCTACCTTGACGGCGAAGCAGTCGAACGCGCTGGTTTGCAGGCTCATTGCCAGGTATTTGAAGTGTCGCCGCTGCTCAGGCATCTGCTGGAAGCGGCGCTGACGGCAACCTCCGACGTTCGACGGCGCTGTGTGTTGACGCTGTTGATCGACGAAATCGGTGCCATGCACGAGTTGCCGCTCAACGCACCGTTGCCCGCCGAGCCACGCCTGGCGGGGGCATGCCAGCGCTTTCTGGACGCGCCCACGCAAACCATCTCCCTCGACGAAATGGCTCAATGGTCGAACATGAGTCGACGCACCTTCACCCGGCATTTTCATGAAAGTACTGGCATGACGTTCGTGGCCTGGCGCCAGCAGGTGTGCCTGTTGGAAGCGACGGCGCGGCTCAGCCACGGAGTGTCGATTACTGAAGTGGCGCTCGATTTGGGATTCAGCAGTTCCAGCGCCTTCACAGCGGTGTTCCGCCGCAACCTTGGGGATTCACCGACGCGCTATTTGGCCAAATCCAAAGCCGGCTCCCTGTTCTGAACCACGCCGGTCAGGATTCACCGTTCTTGTCGCCATGCTTTGTTACTATCGCCGTCCATCGTCACCAGGAGTCACCGGCCCATGCAGCACCAGTGGGAGGAAATGCACCGCACCCGCAAGCCCACATTCGTACTGTGCGGCGAGCCCCAGGGCGATGTGCTCAATCTCTATGTTCACGGTTACTCCGCGTTCTTCAACCGCCAGCAACTGGGCAACTTCAAGGAACAACTGGCGAGCATCGAAGGCTCGACCAACCTGATGTTGTTCTGGCCGGCGGGGCATTTTCTGGAAAACCTGTTTGCACCGTTCAAGGACGTGATCACCTCCATGCTCGGCGGTGGGGGGCTGGGCGCGGCGACCGTAGGCGTGGGCAAGGCGATTGCCTATTTCCTCGACCATTACAAAAGTGTCGAGGCACGGGTGGATGAAGTGGCCCGGACCTTGTTGCCTGAGTTGGCGGACTACCTGCACGCCGAGGCGCTGCCGGTGCGGCGTATCAACCTGATCGGCCATTCCCTCGGCGCGCGCATTCTGGTCAAGAGTGTGTTGGCCAGCCCCGAGGTCGCGCGCGAATTACCGTTGAACAATTTGTTACTGATGGGCGGAGCGATCTGCACGTCCAGCCCTTGGGATGAAGTGTCGGCGCCGCTGAAGGGGAGGGTGATCAACTGCCATTCCAGCAAGGACTGGGCGCTGGCGATGAAGCCGGATGCCGAGCGCTGCATTGGACGTTATGCGATTGCGCTCACGCCCGCGCTCAAGGGAAAAGTCACCAATGTGCACCTGACCACCTTCGATCACGCCGCGTACTGGCCGCAACTGAAGACGGTGGTGCAGTACACCGACCTGTTGCACGAGCGGCGCGGCATGATTCGCGCCGATCAGCGCAGCACCGAAGTGCGTTTTGCCGAGGAAGACGTGGAGTTGTTCCCGGCCCTGGTGCAGGCGCGGCCCGACGAGCTTAAGTTCCTTGCCGAATTGATGGCGCAAAAACGCAGCGCGTCGATTGACGCGGGTGTGCGTGAACCCTTGAAACTGGCCATCGAGTTGCAGCGCATGGGTGGCGACAGTTTTATGAACCTGGCCCGTGGGCATGGCGTGAGTTATCGCCAGATCGCTGAAGATGTAGCCCAGCGTCTTGGGATCAAGTTCGATGAGCCGGTTGCCAGCGTCGCACTGGCAGACATTGAGGCGCAGGTCGCGGAAAAACTCATCGAGCAGTACAAGGACAAACTCAGCAACGCCGACCGCCGGGCCTTCGACGCTGAGCTCAAGGCCGCTGCACAAAAGGAACAGGGCTTGTTCAACCGCATCGACGTCGGCCGCTCGGCAACCACCGCGCTCAGCGGCACGGCGCTGGCGGGGCTCACCGGGTTTATCCTGCGCCGGGGTGCTGCCACGGCCATCCCGGTGGTGGGCCAGGCGCTGGCGGCGGCGATGCTGCTGGTCACTGGGGTACGTGCGTTCTCCGGCCCGGCCTATTCAATCACCACCTTGGCGGTGCTGGTGGTCGGCCTGATTCGCCAGCGCATGGAGCGTGAGGCGCTGAATCAGGAGATGGACCTGGTGGTGCAAGTGGTGGAAACCTTTGACCTGCCTCGGGAGACGGTGATGCGCACGGTCGCATCCGACTGATAAGCTGCGGTCTTTCTTGTGTGTTTGCCTGGGATACCGCGTGAAATTCAGCCTGCCGAAAATCGCCACCGCCCCGTTCTGCCCGCCGGAAGTGGCCGGCTCCGTGATCGTTGACCCCAAGGCCTCGTTCTTCAAGCGCGCGCTGATGTTCGCCGGGCCCGGCCTGCTGATTTCCATCGGCTACATGGACCCGGGCAACTGGGCCACGGCCATCGAAGCCGGGTCGCGCTACGGCTACAGCCTGTTGTTTGTCGTATTGCTGGCGAGCCTGGCGGGCATGGCGGTGCAGTGCCTGTGTTCGCGGTTGGGCATCGCCACCGGCAAGGACTTGGCGCAATTGTGCCGCGAGCGCTACAGCAAGCGTTCCGCACGTACGCAATGGGTGCTGGCGGAAATCTCCATCATTGCCACCGACCTCGCCGAAGTGCTCGGCTGTGCCCTCGCATTTCACCTGTTGCTCGGCGTATCGCTGACTACCGGCATTGTCATTACCGCCTTCGACACCCTGTTGATTCTCGCCCTGCAAAACCGCGGTTTCCGCCGCCTGGAAGCGATCATGCTGGCGCTGGTAGCAACCATCGGCGTGTGCTTCTTTATCGAACTGGTGCTGATCAAACCCTATTGGCCTGACGTGTTCAGTGGTTTTACGCCATCCCTGTCAGCCATCAGCGACGCAGCGCCTTTGTATCTGGCCATCGGCATCCTCGGCGCCACGGTGATGCCGCATAACCTCTACCTGCACACCTCGATTGTGCAGACCCGCCTGATCGGCAAGGACCTCGCCAGCAAACAGGACGCGGTCAAGCTGGCGCGTATCGACACCATCGGCTCCCTGGCCCTGGCGCTGCTCGTCAATGCGGCGATCCTGGTGCTGGCCGCAGCGGCGTTCTACAAAACCGGCCACACCGATGTGGTCGAGATCCAGGACGCCTATCACCTGCTCGACCCGCTGGTAGGCGGTGCTTTCGCCAGCATCCTGTTCGGCGTGGCCTTGCTGGCCTCCGGGCAGAGTTCGACCTTCACCGGCACAATCGCCGGGCAAGTGATCATGGAGGGCTACCTCAACCTGCGCATTCCTTGCTGGCAACGCCGCCTGATCACCCGTGGCCTCGCGCTGATCCCTGCGTTTTTGGGCGTATGGCTGATGGGCGACGATGCCATTGGCAAGCTGCTGATTCTCAGCCAGGTAATCCTCAGTCTGCAGTTGCCGTTCGCGCTGTACCCGCTGATCCGCATGACCGACGACAAGCAGTTGATGGGGCCGTTTGTGAACCGTTTGCCTACGCGCTTGCTGGCGTGGTTTTTGTTTGCAGTGATCAGTGGGGCGAATGCCTGGTTGATTTGGCAGTGGTTGTTTTGACCGGAGATCCAGACCCGGCCGCCATGTGCCTCTTGCGCTCAAAGGTAGCCAGTACGTCGTCGGATAGTGGAGCGTCGAAGTCATCAGGAATGATGAGTTTTCCCTTCATTGCGCCGATTCGCTGTCCCAGTGAAACGGTGTTCATCGTGGCATTCGCGTTCATGGCATCTCTCTTGGAGGTAAGTCGCAAAAGTCTGCCGCAGCGTAGGTAGTCATGAAATAGTGGCCCGAAAAATCAGAACGGGACTACTTTTTTACTTGGGAAATTTCCTCAACAGCACCGTCTGCCGTGACCCAACCCCCTCACCGATCCCAATACGGCACCCCCCCAAAACACTCCACAAAATAATCAATCACCGTACGCACCTTCAGCGACAACCGCCGGCTTCCCGGCCACAGCGCGGCTATCTGTTGCGGCTCCAGTGTGGTTGCCACCTCATACTCCGTCAGCACCGCCTTTAACGTCCCCGCGCGCAAGCCTTCGCCGATCAGCCAGGATGGAAACACCACCAGCCCCAGGCCTTGTTCGGCGGCGTGGGTGAGGGTGTCGGCGTGGTTGCCGGTGATGGGACCCTTGACGCTGTATGGCGTCCATTCGCTGCCGTCACGGCGGAAGAACCAGCGTTGCTGGCCGGTGATGCCTTTGTAGGCCAGGCATTGGTGGTTGACCAGCTCGTCGGGGTGGCTGGGCGCTCCGTGCTGCGCGAGGTAGGCGGGGCTGGCGGCTAGGCGAAAGCGCTGGGGCGCGAAGATGCGCGCCTGCATGCCGGAGTCGTTGAGCACACCGATGCGAAACAGCAGGTCGGTGCCATCTTGCAGGGGGTCGACGTAGGTGTCGGTTTGCTGGATATCCAGCTGCAATTTCGGGTAGCGCCGGCACAATTCGCCGAGCCACGGTGACAGGTGGCGCTGGCCGAATACCATCGGCGCATTGATGCGCACCAGGCCGCTCGGTTCGGCTTCCTGTTCCTGCAAGGCCTGACCCGCGGTTTCCAGTTGTTGCAGCATCAGGCGTGCGTGATGGCCAAGCAGTCGCCCGGCTTCGGTCGGGCTGACCGCGCGGGTATGGCGGTAGAGCAGCTGTTGGCCCAGCGCCTGCTCCATTAACTGGACCATAGAGGAGGGCGCCAAGCCCTCACGGCGCGCCACTTCAGAAAAACTGCCATGGTCGAGCACGGCGACGAACAGGCGCAGCGCCTTGAAACTCAATTCATTCAAACCCTGCATCGTGGCTCCATGCTGTGCGTAATGCGCAAAGGTGTTATCCGCATGCTCCCATTTATCGCACAGGACGGCCACCGGATAATGCGCGCCATGTTTCCTTTCTTGAAGTGCGGGTGATGTATGCAAGCAAGTTCTACCGAGGGAGTGGCGCAGGCCACGCCGAAAAAAAGCTTTCTGCGGCTGCTGTTGCTGCCACTGGTGATCCTGGCGGGCATGGGCCTGTCGGTGGAGGCGGGTTTGCTCGGGCCGTTGGGGGTTCAGGTGGGCCACTTGTGGGCAACCTTGAGCATCTTCGGTGTGGGTACGGCCATTCTGTTTTTGATGTTGCTGTTCAGCGGCCCGCAGAAGGGCCCGGCGCTGACCGACTTGCCACGCTGGCAACTGATCGGCGGCTTTCTGGGGCCGATGTACGTGGTGGTGCTGACCCTGGCCACGCCGCATATCGGGATTGCCATGACCATGATCGCGATTTTGTCGGGCCAGGTCGGCAAGAGCGTGCTGATTGACCATTTCGGCTGGTTCGGTACCGCGCGTAAACGCGTCAATGGCGAGCGCTGGATAGCCCTGGCGTTGATTGTGGCGGCACTTGTTCTGATTGCGAGAGGCTAAGGCGATGAATCTGATTCTGTTATTGGTACTGGTGATTGCCGCCGGTGCGGTGTTGAGTGTGCAAGCCGCGATTAACGGTCGCTTGGGCCAGTCGGTCGGGGTGTTGCGCAGCAGCTTGCTGACGTTTGCAGTCGGTGCCATCACCACTGCCTTGCTGATTTTCTTCTTCGAGCCCGCCCAGGCGATCAGCCTGCTGGACGTGCCGAAATGGCAACTGACCGGCGCGCTGTTTGGCGTGGTGTACATGATGGTGATGGTCGGCGCGGTGCCTGTGGTCGGCACGGCCGTGGCGACGGTGGCGGTCATTGTCGGGCAGTTGGGCATGGGCATGCTGATCGACAACTTCGGCTGGCTGGGCAACCCGGCCATCGAGCTGTCGGGCAGCCGGATCGTGGCGATGTTGCTGTTGGCGCTGGCGCTGGTGTTCATGTACCGCAGCAATAGCCGTCTGGCCGATTAACGGCGCTGAACCCTGATTGCTCTCCTATAGTCATCTCTTAAGGTGCGGCGCTCGCTGCACCGGGACGACCATGAAAAAGGAGTCTGAACATGGCTGATAAAACCTGTGCGTGCCCCCACTGCAAATGCGTGCTGGGCGTTGATGCGGTGATGAAAGACGGTAAAGGCTATTGCTGCAACGGCTGCGCCGAACACCATGCGCACGGTGAACCTTGCGCGTCGGCGACGGGCTGCGAGTGCACCAAGTCTGCCCACGGCTAAAAACGCAAAAAATCCCTCGGTTTGTCGGGTGGCGGTCATTACCATGGCCGCTCACCCTTATTGATGTGCTCTTCATGGCCCTGGCCGCGCCCCCCGACCTCAGTGATCACGCCGTTCCCGTGCAACCCCTGGCGCGCACGTACCCGCGCGGGCTGTACATCGAACCCCACAGCCATGACTGGGGCCAGTTGCTTTACGCCATGAGCGGCGTGATGTGGGTCGAGACGCCCCGCGAAGCCCTCGTGGTACCACCGCAACGCGCCGTCTGGCTGCCACCGGGTGTGGAGCACGGGATTCGCGTGGTGTCGGATTTGCAGATGCGCAACATCTACTTGCGCCCGGCGCTGGCGGCGACGCTGGACAGTCAGGTGCAAGTGATCGAGGTGGGTGGGCTGTTGCGTGAATTGATCGTTACCTTGGTCGATCAGGGTGACAAGGGCGACCCAGCCTATTACGACGCCGTGGTGGGGCTGGCCTTGCTGGAGCTGCAACGCGCGCGCCGCTCACAGATTCGCATCGCCATGCCGGTGGAGGCTGACCGCCGCCTGATCAATGCGTGTCACGCGGTGATCGCAGCGCCATCCCTGGAAATCCCGTTTGAGCACCACGCCGAAGCCGCCGGAGCCAGCGTGCGCACCCTCGCGCGGTTGTTTCAGAACAACCTCGGCATGGGCTTTGCCGAATGGCGCCGCCAGGTACAACTGGCCACGGCAGTGGCAGAATTGATTCAGGGCCAGTCGGTGAGCGGCATCGCGCGGTCCCTGGGCTATTCGCCGAGCAGTTTCAGCGACATGTTCCGCCGGGAACTGGGCGTGGCTCCCTCGCAGTACATCGGCTGACGGGTTGGCCGAAATCCTGAAGCCTTTGGCCGATGCTTCAGGAATGGGCGCTCTACACTGAGCCCATCAACCTACAAGGCGCCACCAATGAACTACCTCATATCCCTCGCCATCGGCCTGTTTGTCGGCGTGATCTACGGTGCCTTGGACTTCCGCTCGCCCGCGCCACCCGCCATCGCCCTGGTCGGCCTGATGGGCATGTTGCTGGGCGAACAGCTGTGGCCCATGGGCCGGCAGTTGGTCAGCGGTTGGTTGTCCTGATCACTTTTCCCTTCGATGGATATCTGCCATGAAAGCACTGCAATTTTCCGCCACTGGCGACCTCGCTTCCCTGAACTTCGTAGAGGTTGCCACTCCCGTCCCTGCTGCCGGTGAAGTGCTGGTGCAGGTCAAGGCGGCGGGCCTGAATCCCAGCGACGTGAAAAATGTGCTGGGCCGTTTTCCCTACACCACGCTGCCACGCATTCCCGGGCGTGATTTTGCCGGGGTGGTGGTGGACGGCCCGCAAGCGCTGGTCGGCCAGGAAGTCTGGGGCACGGGGCGCGACCTCGGCTTTTTCGCCGACGGTTCCCATGCAGAGTTTCTGACCGTGTCGGCCAAGGGCGTGGCGCACAAACCCACTCACCTGAGCTTTGCGCAGGCCGCCAGCCTTGGCGTGCCGTACACCACTGCTTGGGATGCGCTGGAGCGCAGCGGTGTCGGTAAATGCACGCGTTTGTTGGTGATTGGCGCTAACGGCGCGGTGGGCAGTGCGGCGCTGGCACTGGCGAAAATTCGCGGCGCCGAGGTGCTGGGCGCGGTGCGCAAGGCGGATCAGGTCGACGTGCTGCGGGCGCAGGGTTTCGACGCCATTGCCTTGGGCAAACCGGAAGAACTCGGCGTGCAGGTCAATGCCGTGTTCAAGGGCGGGGCGGATGTGATCTTCGACACCACCGGTTTCTGGTTGCCCGCGGCTGTGGCGGGTTTGGCCCCGTTCGGGCGCATCGCAATCATCGCCGCCCCGGTTGATGGGCATGTGCAACTGCCGGCATTGGCCCTGTACCGCAAGGGCGGTTCGGTGGTGGGGATCAATTCGTTGCTCTACAACTGCGAACAGTGCGCGGTGATGCTGGAGCAGTTTGGGCGGTTCTTTGATGAAGGGTTGTTGCCGCTGCCGACGGGGCTGCGCGAAGTGGCATTGGCTGATGGGGTGCAGTGTTACGGGGAAGTGAACAGCGGCAGTGCAGACAAAATCATCTTCCTGCCTTAAACGCGGTGAGAAATATGTGGGAGCTGGCTTGCCTGCGATGGCGGTGGGTCAGTCAACGACTTTTTGGCTGACAGACCGCCATCGCAGGCAAGCCAGCTCCCACAGTTTTTGATCTCCAGAGGGCTTCAGCAGCGGCTCTTGATCGGACGTTTCCCACACAGGTTTCAGGTTGTGGCTCGGAAGGCGGCTGACTAACCTCACCGCCGTCGCTGCCAATTCAGCGATCGGATTTGACCGTCCGACTTTGTTAATGAATCGCTACGCCCCTGCACCAATCTCAGGCGCTTTTTTTATGCCTGAGGTATTGTGTCGCGGTAGTTGTGCGCGGGATACCTTCGGGTATGCCGGGTTCGTTGACAACCGGTCGGTCAACCCGCGTACAGCTGCCACCTTACCTCGCTTGACCGCGAGCGTTGGCGGCTTCACTTGTCGACGGAGATTCACCATGATCAAAGACAGCCCAAACCCCCCAGGCCCGCAGGACTTCGATACCAGCACCCTGCACGAAGTGGCCTACCGAGCAATCAACCACTACCTCAACCCCGGAAAACCCATCTCCGAACCCACCGATGGGCTCTTTACCGTGCGCGAAGAGCTGGGCACGGAAACGTTGCTGGTCAATGCCTCTCAGGATCTGGCGTCCATCAGCGACATTGCCAACCATCTGGCCTTTGAAGTCGAAGGTGCTCATCGCAATGTCGCGCTGGGCATCTGCCGGATGCTGGAAGGTGTGCAGTTGTTAGTCGACAAGGCGCTGAATATGGCCCATCCAGCGGCGTAGCGGTTAACTCGGTAAAAAATGTGGGAGGGGGCTTG